>NZ_LRSE01000040.1 GCF_001634625.1 Croceicoccus bisphenolivorans
TAGGAGCCTCCGGAAAACCCGGGACGCTTCAATCACCCTTCCGAAGACCGAAGAGAAAGAACGCGGCCGGAAGATTCCATTGGGGAAGGGCAAGTCCGCTTCTGACAAATCGGAAGATATGCTCATCGAACACGAAGATACTGAAATGCAATCCGAGAACGCGTAGTTTCGCGCTGCCTGGACGTTTGTCTCGTCCAGGCAGCGGCAAATCGATCGGTGGGGAGAGGCGATCGGCACCCCGAACCGCCGATGGATAAGGCCGTGATCACGCGGTTTGGCGCGCAACACTATAATCAAACAGCCAGAACTCTGCACTGGATGATTGCGATCTAGAAGAAGTGGACGATAGACAACTCAGTGCCCCCTTTCTCGGGAACGCAAGCAATCCCATGAGATTAATTAATCATATCAGCTGAGGGACAGCAGAGGTTCGCAATAGTGTCGAGACTTGTCGTTATATCTAATCGGCTACCCATTGGCGACGCCTCGTCAGGAGGTCTAGTTGTCGCTCTGCATGATGCATTGGAGAAGCGCGGAGGCTGCTGGATAGGCGCTTACCCCGAAGCGGGGAGCGATACCGGGAAGTTTGAGGACGTTGAAGGCAGCCACTATCGTAAATTGGCTTTTCGGCTGACGCAAAACGAAGTCGAGAACTATTATCTGGGATTCGCAAATTCGGTACTATGGCCGCTATGCCACCGCCGCGTTGACCGCGTGAGCATGACGCCAAGTTATTGGCCCGGCTATAAGGCGGTAAACCAGCGGCTCGCAAAAATGATAGCAGCTGAGATTCGCTCCGATGATCTGATCTGGGTACATGACTATCATTTTTTCCCGCTGGCGCGTGAATTGAGAAAGTTAGGGGCTCATAACAGGATCGGTTTTTTCCTGCACGTTCCGTTCCCGGTGCTGAGCGATTTATCGATTCTCCCCGAGCCGGAGACATTTGCCGCCAACATCGCTCACTACGATCTGATTGGGCTACAGACGCGTGGCGATGTTGCGCGGTGCCTCGAAATGTTTCGTGCCGATTACAGGTCCGAACTTCTCAGCGACGGCTCCATCAAATTCGGCGATCGAATAACGACCGTGCGCTCCTTCCCAATCGGCATCGATGTCGCGGCGTTCCGCACCGAGGCGCAATGCGATGAATCAAATCCTTTCGGGTCGAGCGGCGCGCCTGAGAAATTCGCTGTCGGCGTCGATCGCCTCGATTATACCAAGGGCCTGCCCAACCGCTTCAAGGCTTTTGGCCGCTATCTTGAATTGTGTGACAGCGAGAACCGGCCGTGCCTAATCCAAATAGCTCCGCCGACACGTCAGGAGGTTTCTGCGTATCAGGAAGTTACAGATGAACTCCAAGGCCTGACCGGGAAGATTAATGGCCAGTTTGCAGAACTTGACTGGACGCCTATCCGCTTCATCAATCGTTCGGTTCCACGTCCAAAGCTGGCACGTCTCTATCGGTTGTCGCACTGTGGTCTCGTCACCTCTCTGGCTGATGGAATGAATCTTGTCGCTAAAGAGTTTGTCGCTGCGCAGGATGGCGAGGATCCTGGGGTCCTTGTTCTTTCGCGCTTCGCCGGGGCAGCCGAGGACATGACAGATGCGTTGCTGGTAAACCCCTACGATATCGATGAGACTGCGAGAGCAATTCATGCAGCCTTCACAATGCCCTTGGGTGAACGGCGAGAACGCCATGCAAAATGTCTCGAAGTTGTGGAACGAACCGATGCCTCTCACTGGTCCGAAAGCTTTGTAAATATACTAAAATCGAGAATATCGATGTTAGAGCCTTGGGAAATGACAGCCTGAGCTTGCGGATAAGATGTGCGGACAATGAAGCGCAGGCTTGGCCGCCGCAGTGAAGTGAGACTGATCTATCGGCAGAAAACTCGTTAGGGGTCCCGAACAGTGACTGACGATAACCTTCCAGATAACCATGCCGAGCGTAAAACCGATCTTGCGGAGGATCGGACCCTGCTCGCAAACGAACGGACGTTTGCGGGATGGGTTAGAACCGGGCTTGCTTCAGTTGGTATTGGACTGGGCTTCCATGCCCTTTTTGAAAAAATGGAGCCCTCCTGGCTGCCCCGCGCTATCTCCACATGCTTCATCCTTGCAGGTATAACCATATTCTACCTTGCAGAGCGCAATTCTCGAGCATTGCTGAAAAAGCTTGACGCACACGCCGTTGAGCCGGTCCGCCGCATGAATCTTCGCATTGTTGCAGTCGTGGTTGGAGGTGGATCATTCATTCTGTTGGCAGGCATCTGGCTGCTTGTTTGATCGAGTTTCTCCTGGTCATTCCGGCCTTGCGCTCGCTGAATCATCGGTTACGCGTTCTGTGCCACGTTCCCTTTCCTCCGATCTTCTTCGGGATAGTCTTCAGGCTTCACCACCCCTTGCTTGCGGGTGGCATTGTGGAGCTGGCTATTTTGGGATGGATCGTCGATTTCCGGGTTCAGCGGAGCCGTTTTCGATCAAGACATCAGCGTTACCTGCTGGAACCGCAGGTCGCCGGCTCACTCCCCTGGGGGACGTCCGTTTCGATGGGCTCATGGCTTGTGCGCTGTTCTGATTCGGTACGGGCCCTTGTCTGGTTTGCCGGCTTCCAATCGCCGCTGCCGGTTTTCGCAGCTTCTCTAAATTTGTCCCGGGAGTTGCGGGTGACTTCGCCAGCATCCTCAGGTTCATACTGACCCATTGCGAATGCCTTTCGGTGTGATCTTCACTATGAATGACGGTCGGAGAGCGAAACCGTTCCTCGACTTCGCCGGACCGCTCGCAGGATAGGTTCCTGTGGACTAGACAAGCGCGCTTGCGGCATCGCCCCTGTGGGTATGCATTTCATTTCATTCGGACAGATCTAGTCCGGAGTCCGGGCCGCAGGCGTGATCACTCTCTGCTTTGGGCGGACACTATAGGACGTTCGTCAGCCAGATGATAAGAAGCACCGCGGCGAGTAGGCCGAAGATGATTGTCATTTGTCGGGTCATATATTTTAAACATCGGGCATAGTGAAAGTTTCCAGTCGATGTCAGGTCGTATGCAGGAACCGAGACGCATGACGGTTCATTTTATCGTTTAATGCTGACAGATCCAATCATGTTGACCATAGCAACAGGCGCGGCGCGCTGGTTTGAATTGGCGGGTATTGCCGTCATCATTGCCGGTACATTGGTAGCTTTTGCCCGTACCGTTGTAATCCTGGTCGTCGGCAAGAGTTCCTCGCAGAAACCTCAATCGGCTTTGGCGCCGGTCTTCCGCCGCACGCTTGGACGGTCAATTCTGGCGGGACTGGAATTGCTGGTCGCGGCGGATATCATCCGCACTGTGGCGATTGAGCCAACACTCAGAAACGCGATGGTACTCGGATTGATCGTTCTGATCCGGACGTTTTTGTCGATTAGTCTCGAAGTCGAAATCGAAGGCAGATGGCCATGGCGCTCTCGATCGTGATTTGTTCTGGCAACGGCCAGGGTAGGATCCTGCTGGATTAGGTGCGAGCGGCGTTGCCGAGTGGAGAGGCGCAAGGATAGCGCGATGATTGCTGCTTCTGACGCTCAGCTGAGCCGGGCAAAAAGGGTAATGCAAACCCTAAAACAGCATGAGCTCACGATAGCTACGGCCGAAAGCTGCACCGGCGGTATGCTTGCGTCAATCCTAACTGACTTGCGGGGCTTGAGTCATGTTTTTGAATGCAGCTTCGTCGTATATTCTGATCAAGCCAGGTGCGACCTTCTGGGCATCGACAGGGTATTGGTGACAAACTTCGGCGCAGTGAGCCGAGAGGTTGCCGATGCGATGGCTGGCGGCGCGTTGCGGCGATCGAGAGCGAGTATCGCTATCGCAATCACCGGCTTTGCGGGTCCCTGTAGAGAAGCGGACGAAGAAGGTCTCGTACACCTCGCCTGTGCGCGCGCTCAAAGCCTGCGTCATCGGGAAAAGCATTTTGGCCCGATTGGACGGGATCGGGTTCGGAGACATGCGATCGACAGCGCGTTGGACCTCATCGAAGAAGCGATTGCAGGGTGAGTGCATCTCCCCGTATCTGACAGCGTGTTGCAATATTTCGTTCCAATCAGAACTTGCGCGGTCTGCGTGTGTGAGTTGGAAATATTAGAATCGTGGCATCAACCTAGGCTCAAAGGCGAACGGGGCATTACGTGCTCCGACGGTTCGATCTGTAAAACAGTCAGTTCTCTTCAATACGTACGGACGACCCGGGAAAGTCAACTCTTGCGTCCGACGATGCAGAAACATCTTGCTTCCCACTGTCCGGCGTCAGCGCCAATGGCACAGAT
>NZ_LRSE01000041.1 GCF_001634625.1 Croceicoccus bisphenolivorans
AATGGACGACTTTTACGCCGCCGTTGACAGGCACCACATTGGCCTTGCCGTTTTTTGCTCGATCACCCGGGACAGTCCAGACCTTGGCTTTGAAGTCGAACTCGTCGCACGCCGCATCAAGCACTTCACCTCTGCGTTGAGCCGTAAGGATAAGCATCTGCACGAGATGGCCGAATGGATAGCCATCCTCGACCGCAGATTGCCAAAGCGCAGCAAGCTCACGGTCGCTGAGTACACGGTCGCGAGGCTCATTCCGCTTCGGCCGCCACGCATCTCGGCAGGGGTTGGCGGGCATATGCTCAAGTCTGGTGAGCGCCCACGTGTAGAAGGTCGAAAGATGGCGATACACGATGCGTGCCATCGTCAGGGTTTCCTTGCCCCGTTCGAATGCAATCTTCTCAACGAAGCGGCTCACGTCACTTCGGGTAATGGAGTCCGCGAGCCGGTCTCCAATCTCCGGCTCAATGTACTTTCGGAAGACCCGATCGAACTCCCTCGCGCTCCGTTTTTTGCCCTCGATCTGCTGAGCAAGGTACGTCTCGTAGAGCTCCGCGACTGTCCCGACGCCTTTTGATCCCTTCCTTTTTGCGCCCGCTTTTCTGGCGATGCTCTTGCCCTGCTCGACATCGACAAGCAGATCGCGCGCCTTCTTTCGGGCATGGGCCAGCGTAAAGCTTGGCCCATGGCGTCCGATTGTCACATTCAACCATTTGCCCTGAACCCGCTTGCGCAGAATGTACGTCTTGATACCACTGGCACCCATGCGGAGCCTAAGTCCGGGTACGATACCATCGGCGAGCTCAATTTGACCCGCAGTCGGCGCCTTCAGCCCTGCGATCTTCGCATCCGTCAAACCTACTTTGTTCGCCATATGTACCTGCTACCTTAGGTAGCTTTTTGTAGTGGATACTGGCGAACATTTCAAGAACAATGCGGACTATGAATCGCAGATTTCCGCCATTCTTGGACCCATGCGGACGCGCTAGGACCCTCTGATCATGGCTCTTAATCAGCGGGTCCTAGGTTCGAGCCCNTTTTTCAAAATTATCATGCCAATTAACGCTGGACGGTCATTCGACGATCGCACGGCTCTCGTCCGGGCTAGCATTCGCAGCAGCCTCAACCAAACGGGCGGTAATCGTCAAAGCAAGGTTCAGGGGATCCAGCGGTTGCGTTGAAACCGGCACGTCTGGCACCAACTCCGGCGTGCAACTCAGGGAGAAAACACGACAGTGCGCTGCTGGTTCAGCATCACCCGGCCTTCCAGATGATACTTGACCGCCCGAGCCAATACCCTCGATTCGATGTCGCGCCCGGTTGCTACGAAATCCTCGGACGTCATGCTGTGGCTGACCCGCTGGGTTTCCTGTTCGATAATCGGCCCTTCATCGAGATCGGGAGTGACGTAGTGGGCCGTTGCCCCGATCAACTTGACCCCGCGATCGTATGCCTGGTGATAAGGCTTCGCGCCCTTGAAGCTGGGCAAGAAGGAATGGTGGATATTGATCACCATGCCGAACAGCTGCTCGGCCAGGTCGTTCGAAAGTACCTGCATGTAACGCGCCAGGACGACCAGTTCCGCACCGGTTTCCTTGACCAGTTCCAGCAGGCGTTGCTCTTGTTGCGCCTTGTTTTCGCGGGTCAGTGGCCAATGGTGGAAGGGAATCCCCTCACCCTCTGCAAGCTGGCGTGAAGCATCGTGGTTGGAAACGATCGCGACGACCTCTGCGTTTAGCCAGCCAACCTTGATCTGGTAGAGCAGATGCTGCAGCGCGTGGTCGAACTTCGACACCATGATGATGATTTTCGACGGCCGTGACAGGTCGCCCACGCCCAGGTCGATATCGAAGCGATCGACAACCGGCTGAAGCGCGCGCTCTATCGCTGCGCGCGTGACCGCTGCGGGCGCGCTGAACGCAATGCGCAGGAAGAAACGGTTCGTCTGCCGGTCCCAGAACTGGTTGGATTCTATGATGTTTGCGCCATCGGCGGCAAGCGCTGTCGTGACTGCCGCCACGATGCCCGGCTGGTCGTCACAGGTGAGCCTGAGAATATAGGCTTTTTCAGTCATCCGAGTTCCTCTTGCAGCGATGCCGGCCATTCGACGTGGCTGCGCTCCACAGCGCGACAATTTCGGCAGCAAGAAGTTTTGCGACACGATCAGCTTGCGAAAAAGAACATTTGCGCCATATTCCCAAGATCACCACGACAAATGGCACAACTGCCCTGGCAAAGGGGAGGGGTTACATAACCGCATCGCAAACCGACGCCAATTCGCCGCTCCTGGCTGCGGTCAGGACGTCGAGGCGCCGTGAGGCTGGCGGACCGCGGCTGTCGGTCGGCTTTATCCTGACTAACCGCTTCACCTTGTGCGCATTTGCTAATTTCGTGGACGTGCTGCGGCTCGCCGCCGACGAAGGAGACCGTAGCCGGCATATCTTGTGCGATTGGAACATCTTGTCGGACACGATGCGGCCCGTCGCGTCGAGTTCGGGAGTCACCGTCCAGCCGAACGAGCCGCTGGGCGATCCCGCGAAGTTCGATTATATCGTCATCGTCGGTGGGTTGATCGACGAGATCGAGGATTTCGACAGCAACTATGTCCGCTATCTCCGGCGGGCGGCGGACTTGGGCGTGCCGCTGGTCGGGGTCTGTACCGGGGCTTTCGTCCTTCACCGGGCCGGCTTGCTTGATGGCTACAAATGCTGCGTCAGCTGGTTCCACCACCTCGATTTTCTGGAACAGTTCGACGGGCTTGATCCGGTTTCCGACCAGATCTTCGTAGTCGACCGGGATCGCCTGACTTGTTCGGGCGGGGCCAGTTCCGCCCATCTTGCGGCCTATCTGGTCGATCGCCACATCGGCCGTGCACAGGCGAGCAAGAGCCTGCACATCATGATGATCGACGATGCCCTGGCCGCGGAAAAGCCTCAGCCGGGCATCCCGATGGATATCAGGACGACCGATCCGATCGTGCGGCGCGCGCTGCTGGTTGCGCAGCAGCACATCGATACGCCGTTGTCGGTGGAGGATGTCGCGAAGCGGATGACGATCAGCAAGCGCCAGCTCGAGAGGCGCTTTCAGTCGGCTCTCGGCATGTCGCCGCAGGTGGCGTTCATGGATGTCCGTCTGGCGTTTGCGCGGCATTTGCTGGAAACTACCAGCAAGTCCGTGGCGATGATCGCGGTCGAATGCGGATTTTGCGATTCGTCCCACCTCAGCCGCAACTTCCGCCGCCGCTTCGGCTACGCTCCGCTCGACGCGAGGGCATCGTCGGTCGTGTCAACGGCGGCGTAAAAGTCGTCCATTG
>NZ_LRSE01000042.1 GCF_001634625.1 Croceicoccus bisphenolivorans
TGGGGCGACGTGGGCTGAAAACAGCGCTTACCGAGATGCGTCGACGGCTTCTCGCACAAGAGAACTCGATGTACCTTGGTTCAGCCAAATTTACAGCGTCCACGGAATGTCCCGTGACGCCTGATGCACCTACCCGTCTTCGAGTTTACTCGCCCACGAAGGTCAGATCAAATCACGAAGAAGGCTCGAACTTTCTCGAATTTCCAGCATCGTTGATGACCAACAACTCGGTCAGTTCCCGTACAGTCAAAAGCCGTGAAAATTTTACACCGAAACACCCATTGTCGATCCAGCGAATGCTACAGGAAATATCTCCGACTTTGCCGATCCTGACGGTACATAGTTCTCCCACTTCAGCGCCATTTGGAACGGCGCCGCTGATTTGCGCTCCGGAAAGTGAAATATTCGAGATCACAAATGGATTCGCGCTACCGCGTATCCAGGTCGTCGAAGCCAGTTCGATCGGAATTCTGATGCTCCGATAAGCATTCCCACGCTCGAAATACCGACTGGTGTAGACTGACGCTTTCTCTGAGTTTCGAATGCCGTAACGATCACCTTCCCGCCAAAGGACGTGCCCTTCGATAGCCCCACGGACGCCGTCGTCATAGATCACCATGTCACCAACTTCGAGATCGTGGAACACATCTATCTGAGCGCCATGTTCCGAAATATTGCGCAGCAGGCCTGGGTATAGATTCTCAGCAATTTCGAGTGCGCAAGGACGGTAGACAGTTTGCGTACGAGGATCGTCTTCGCGCCGTCTCTCGACAATTTCCTGGAAATCGGAATGCTGATGATAGGCCATCGTATCACTTCTCGCGGTTGTAACTTTGCCCGACTTTCCTCTTCAAACACTAAAAACCCATTAATGCTGTTGATTCACTGGCGATAGCGATCACCACGAGTCAATAACACCGCCGTGCATTTAACGTTCATTCGCGCCGTATTGCGCTGCATGATCACCGGCATATGACAAAATATTAACCTTCTGCATTCACATTGTGCGGATGCGGCCCCACCACCATATTTCCGAACGCCTCAAGGCTTCAGCCCCCCAGCTTCCCAGCGGCATCAGCCGTCGGGTCCGCCCTGAGAACGTTCTCATCATAGCCGGCACCACGTTCGTGCTGCTGTCGGTCCTTGCTGTAAACGGCCTGATCCCCTCGATTGTGTCATCGGTATGCCTGATGGCGGCTGCTCTGTTGATCCGCTGGAACAGCAGCCAGCTGGCCGGCAGGGTGGTTTCATTTGTCGGCGCGACTTTGATCATATTTACAGCTTTGCTGCAGGACGCACCACTGCTTGATATGACGAGCATCGGCGCGGTTCTGCTGGCCTCAGCGGAGTGGATGGGGTCGTTGCGTCGGTCGTTTGAGGCAGAGAAGAGTGCAGCCGACTACGATGCGTTAACTGGAGCGGCGAGCAGCTATGCGGCGAGGAGGATCTTGACCAAAGAACTGGAAAACCTGAGGTTGGGAGGGCAAGCAATAGCTTTGCTATTCTTGGATCTCGATGATTTTAAGTCCATCAATGATACGCAAGGGCATGCCGCCGGCGATGCAGTGCTGAAACTCCTGGTGACAAAAGTTGGCGAAATAATTGGGAGCAACAACTTGATCGCGCGCTTGGGCGGAGATGAGTTTGCAATCGTTATTCGCGATGTCAAAGATCGTCAGGAGCTTTCGTCGATCGGACGGCAAATCACTCACGCAGTAGGGACGGTGCGGCCAAATCTCACGGCGAGTATAGGAGCAATTTTGCTCGAGAGCCCGTCACACAATCTCCTCGATGACATTCTCTCTGAAGCCGATCAAATTATGTACCGCGTGAAGAGAAACGGGAAAGCCAGCTTCAGAATGGCTGAAGCGCCGAAACAGGATCTCGTTCTCGCGGCGTGACCATCGCCCGATGGGTAGGTTTGACACTCGACGTGAGTGCATCACACCTCGCGACCGGAACCATAACAAAAGGGGACGTTCGCTCCAGTTCAAGCGTAGCGAGGCAGCTCGTCTGAGGATTGTTCGATCATCACGCCTGTTTAGCTTTCGAGGTAACGATGTGGAACGAGATGCAGCTCTTTGGGAGGAGTGATCTTGGGTGGAAATTCAGGGAAGGCAGAGATCATATCCCAGAATGTCTCATGAGAACGCATGCGCCTGTTATAACAGAAATTGAATGCGTTCACATATTTCCAAAGTTTGTCCCGCCTGACGTGCAGGTGTGTCCCGCGGATCATCCTCTTGAAAACAGCCCAATAAGATTCGATGCGACTCTGGCTGAAGCCCGATTCGTTCACCCAGAAGCCTTTAGAGTGATTTACCGTCTCTCGCGCCCACCCGAGATCGGCCAGGCGCTTATAGGAATTGTAGCTGTCGGTGACGATTATCGAGCCTTTCCGAACCCTTTGATCAATCACGGAAAACAACGTATCCGAACGTCGGTCTGGAATGATCGCCGTCGTCACTACATCGCCGTCGGTCAGCCCCATCAAGATCGCCTTCCCTTTCCCGGAACGCGATAGCGTGCGGACACCATTCAACAGTGTCTCGTCTACATAAACCGGGACACCCGGGCCGCCCACCATCCTGACCCCCTCAAGCAGTGCCAGATGCGTACGAACTCGGTCGACCGCACGATAGGCCGCCTTTTGAGCAATGCCAAAATGCCGTTGCGCAAAATGGGTCGAAATCCCGGTGCGACTATTTGTGAACAGCAGCATGAGATGAAACCAGTCGGTCAACGGAATTTGTGTCCTGTTGAAAACTGTGTTGGCGGTCGGCGATACGGATGCACCACCACAACAGTTATTGCCATATCGACGATATGACCTGATCCGGAACCACTTGCACGGTTTCCCACACTTCAGGCAGGGGTGCCATTGGCCAAATCGGACGTTGAAGACGTGCTCGATGCAAGCCTCCTCATCCGGCAGCGCAGCAAGCAAGGCACGAAAACTGGTCCCCTCTTGCCCCACCTGCCCCCAAGGCATGCGAGGATGGAGTGACTGTTCCTCCCTGAACTTGGCAAGATATTCAGCAGATATTTCAGGCATGAAGCCGTTAACTCCGTAAGCGCTGTCGCGGTCCCACCTTGCG
>NZ_LRSE01000043.1 GCF_001634625.1 Croceicoccus bisphenolivorans
CAATGGACGACTTTTACGCCGCCGTTGACAGTCGTTCTTCGGTGAAGCCACGCTGTCCCTTCTTGAAGACAAGTTGGAAGTGACCGCAGGCGCCAGCAAGTTCTCCGACAAGTCGCGACAGAACTCTGTCTTCTTCCTCAATTCGGCAGGCCAGGAACTGGTCGATCTCGGCGTTGACGAATCGCTGCTTGTGCCGCCGTCGACCCCGGAAAACCTGCTGAAAACGAAAAAGTTCAGCCCCAGCGTGAGTGTTGCATATCACCCAGGCAGGAATGTCACGCTCTATGCTCGCTATGCGCAGGGTTTCCGGACCGGTTACAACGACTTCGGCCTGTCAACGCTGTTCGCCCAACTTGCCCTGGCCGGGGCCGGTGGCGACCCAAGCTTCATCACCGGAGAAGTCAGGGCCGAGGATATCGAGGCGTTCGAACTTGGCGCCAAGGGCAGCTTTCTCGACGATCGAATCTATGGCGAGATCGCGCTGTATCGCAATGACCTAAGCGATACCCAGCAAAGCTCCATCGTGGTGGAACCCGATTCCGGGGTCGCTTCGAACATCACCAGCAATCTTGGCCAGGCGCGCACGCAGGGCGTGGAGCTGCTTTTCCGGTTCAATGAACTCTTCGCCAAGGGACTGACCGTTTCGCTGGCAGGCTCGTTGCTTGAAGCGGAAATCCGCGGCGATGACGGCGAGCCTTTCTTCCTCAACGGGCAGCGGCTCAATTCGACGCCTGAAATCATCCTTAGCGCAATGGCCGCCTATCGGTTCGATATCGGCACATCGGGCCTCGAAGGAACCTTGTCCGGCAGTGTGCAGTACGCAGGTGACCGGTCGCTGTCGCAACTTGGCCTAGCGCCGATCGTCGGCGACGCCATCACCCGTGCCGATGCCAGGTTCGAGGTGGCAAAGGATGCGTGGGCGGCTTTCGTATTCATCCAGAACGCATTCAACGAAGATGGCCGGGTGAACCCCACGGTGGCGAGCGAACCCGGTTCCTCGGCATATCTGGGCAACGTCCTGCTGCCATTCGAAGGGCTTATCGGAAACCGCATCCGCCCGCGCAGCATCGGCGCAGGCGTAAAGTTCGACTTCTGACGAACGCCATACGGCACAGGGTTTTTGCAACTCGTGTGCCGACGGCCTGCAAGATCCGCCGTCACTAAAGTCCCCTTCATGCCGACTGACCCGTGTTTGCGGCAGACGGCCATACCGCTGCGACGACCATAAATATACATTACTGTTTTTATACCTTTCGCGAAGAAGTCTTGTGCGTCACACAAATTGAGGATTGAGAAATGAAAGTGCTTTCACGCGAGCATACGGGCTTTTTCTCTGACACACAGGTGTGGGTCGTAGAGTCCGATGCGGTTGGAGCGCGGTTCCGTGTAACGATATCATCACCAGGCGTTCCATTGCCAGAAGGGGTCAGGGCCGGTGTCGTGATCAGCACGGACGGCGATCTTTCTGCGGGAACGGCAATCAGCACGCTGCGCAATCTGGGCTTGGGTGGCGGCTTCCCTCCACTCTGGTCGGTGAACATCGGTTATCCTCTCGACAGCGCACCAAGCCACTTGTTGTTACGAAATCGCGATTTCACGCCCTCTACCATGCCGGCGTTCGACGAAAAGGCGCCGCTGCTAATGGGCGGCAGTGATCCCGTAGCCAGTGGCGGAGCGGACGAATTCCTGGCGTTTATTCTGGACGAGCTCTGCCCGGTTTTGGCCGAAGAATTTGCCATGGACCTTGACGACATGACCCTGACGGGCGCGTCTCTCGGGGGGCTCTTTACACTACATGCTTACCTGCAGAGGCCGCACGGCTTCCGCCGGTATCTGTCGATCAGTCCATCGGTGTGGTGGGATGACAAACTGGTTCTCCGCCGGGCCGAGGAGGCGAGCGGCACAGACAGTGCGGATGCCCGCATTTTCCTGTGCGTCGGCGAACTGGAGAGTCTCGATCACATAAAAGCTGCTAAAGCAGGGCTGTCATCGAAAATCTTGGAAGTCGTGAACGTGATCTTCCCGGACGTGGATATGCAGGGCGATGTTGATGCAATTGCGCGCGTGCTTGGGAAACGGAGCGGCGTGATTGTGAAGGCACTGGTGCTGCCCGACGAAACCCACCAATCTATCGGCGGTGCAGCTTTCAGCCGTGGATTGCGCTGGCTCTACAGTAACTGACCAAAGCAAAACCGCAGGGGTGGCTGGATCAGACTGGCTGGCCGGACAATGGGCATCTGACTTCCACTCCGCCAACAGAAACACTAGCGTATTCAACGCCCGCTGAGTGAAGCCAAAGTCGGTATCGATGTTGGAAAACGGACGGAAAATTCGGCCTTTCTGCGTCGATCCACCGAATGCGAGCCGCCGGCGTTGGCGCATTTCATAAGCGATGTCCCGCCTGCGCGCGCCCACGTCCGATGATGCTCCCGCTTATCGTTCGCCCGGCCTCGGGAAAGCGCCCGTACGGACCGCAACGGTGGCTGCGCCGCCCAAGCCATTGACGGTCACGCGGTGAAGACCACGGTCTTATCGCCATTCGTGAGTGGTGTTCGTTGTGTCACAGAACAGCGTGGGCGAAGCCTTCGTGGCGGCTGGAAAGCCGGCAAACGCCCTGAGCGACATACCCGCTTAGGTAAACCCCATGCTGAAGCGTCCCGGGTTTTCCGGAGGCTCCTA
>NZ_LRSE01000044.1 GCF_001634625.1 Croceicoccus bisphenolivorans
AAACCGCCTCCGGAAAACCCGGGACGCTTCACAGCCGCCGGCGTGTCACCTGTGGAACTTGGGCATCATACACTTCGCTATGTTGGACGTGTAATCGGACGGGTTCTTGTTGGTGTTGACAGCACTGCCCGCTTCGACGTGACCTTGAGGCTTTATCACGGATGGTATCGGGGCTTTGAGCCGACGCCGAGACGAAAGGCTATGAGGGAGGTTTTCGCCGCTGCCGACTTCCCGACCCTGTCTAACCACTCGAACGTGGTAATCCGCTCTGCACTGCACTTTGGTGACGCCCTGCTATCGGCCACTGCGGCTCGCTTCCACCAAAAGCTTGGGTGCCATATTCCCAACACCTTGCGCAAAGACCTCGTCGACAAGGATGAAAGCGAAGAGAAGATGGTCGACACGGCGATTGCCAGCGAATTCGTTGACCTCGCTCACCGGGAACCCGAACGCTGGCTCATGCTTGTCGGTGAAGACGATGACCTTGTACCGCCGGCCTATGTAGCCGAAGGAATTCGTGGGGGGCAGGGCGGCAAAGTGCTGCTTGTCCGGAATCGGAACGACACCCCGTTCCTCAAACTAGATCAATTAAGGTACGCGCCATCATGACTCCCGAAGCCATTGTGAATGACCTCTCAATGTTCGCGGATCTCGGAACTTCCGCACCGCAACTGGTTGAGGCGCATGGCTCGTATGTGATCCGCCTTGTGCGGGATGGGGTGCCTGTAACGGTTACCATAGCAGCAGATGGCCGTGTTCGCGAAAGAGTTGAAGCAGACGAGCGCAATCACGCAAGCTTTCGAGCGCTATTGGCTTCGGTCAATTGGGCAAACCTTGGCAAATGGGCCGACAGCCAGCGTACTTTGCTACATGACCGTGTTGCCGGAGATACGATTCCAGTTTCAGGACGCATGGCCCACAGCCAAGAAACGGGAGGGGTAGAGCTTATTGACAACGCCCTCACACCCAGCGCAACCAGTGGGACTGTACCTCGGACTCATGTCCTGTTGATTGACGGGCCGGCGGGTATCGGGAAGACCAGCGTTATTCGTTCACTCGCTTATCAACGAGCAGTAAATTTCCGTCGCGATCAGCGACCGCTCATTCTTCACGTCGAAAGCCGAGGAAGGATGCTGCAGAACATCACCGATTTGATGGCATTTAGCCTGCAAACCCTCCGTCTTTCAGTCACCTATGATCAGGTGCCCGTCCTCGTCCGACATGGCCTCATCACACTTGCAATTGATGGATTTGATGAGCTTGGCGACCCGAACGGATATGACTTAGCTTGGGCGCAAGTGAACGATCTTGTCATTGAATCTCGAGGCCAAGGACAGATAATCCTTGCGGGCCGAGAAACGTTCATCGGGCGAGAGCGAATGAAAAAGGCGCTCACGGCGCTCGACGAAAATCTTGATCGCCTTGAAGCATTTACACTTTGCCCGATTGAACCGAATACCGCTCGCGAATGGCTCGCACAAAAGGGCTGGACGGAACACTTACTGTATTCGGAAACGGCCAGTTCGTTGTTTGAGCGCGACTCGTATGCTCTTCGTCCATTTTTCCTATCTGAGCTGGCTCGCGACGGAGTGGCGGAGCAGATTGAGAACGGCGACATCGGCGATCTGCTATCATTCCTCATAACTGCGATGATAGACCGAGAAGCGACGAAGTTTGGCAAGGATATTGAAGCGGTCACCACGCCAGAAAGCCGAGCCGAGTTCGTTATTCGAGTGATGGAGGAGGTGGCGCGGGATTTGGCCGAGAATCAGTCCAGCGCGATCCCCTCGGACACGCTTGCTTGGCTGGCTGAGATTTCAGCAGAAGAGATCGTCCCCCCTAGCTTGTCCGGGATTTTGAAAAACCGGTCCGGGGTTCTCGCCTTTCTCAAGGATGACGATAGGCGCGGCTATAAGAACTTCGCCCACGAACAGGTCTATAACTATTTCCTTTCTCGCGTTACGATCCGTTCCATCTCGCAGGGGGAGGTTCCTAAGTTCGTTCGGAGAAATATTTTCGGATCGGATTTTCTTGAGGCTTTCTCTGAAGTTTTTCGCTCAATAAGCGGCGATGATTCTGAAAATTTCATCCGTAAAGCCTTGGAGAGTTTCTCCAACTTAGGCGATCAAGATCGTGCCAAGCAGAATATTGCGTCCCTCGTTCTCAGCGCATGTTGCGTGTTCACGCCATCTGGGGTTCCCGTGCTTCGGAACGTCTCAATAGACGAAGTTTTCCTCACAGAAACCGTCGCCCACGTGCATCTTGAAAACACAATTATAAATCAATTGTCAGCGGCAGGGGCGGACATGCGGGCGCTGCACTTTGACGGGGCGTGCGCAGTCTATTCGCTAATTGCCGATGGGTCTACTATTCCACATTCTACTTTCCCAATGCCAACTGTGGTGTCACTGCCTGACAGAACCACCTATGACCCTGCAGAGATCGAGCGCTGGCTACAGCATCAATATAGTGCGTCGGTTTTCAGGTCGGGAAGAAGCCTATCCGATGCCCTCCGCAATTTTGGCCTGTTCGACCTCCTGGCGCGGGTTGCTCGTTACAAACCCTATTGGATCAAGGACGGTGATGAGAAGGGTGCCCGTCGCATTCTTGATGATGAAAACTGGCCTGCGCTAAAGGAAATCCGTAAGCGCTGTTTTCAGCCCACGTCGCCCC
>NZ_LRSE01000045.1 GCF_001634625.1 Croceicoccus bisphenolivorans
TGCGCGGCGACTGACAGGATGCGAGCGTAGCGACAATCAAGATGAGAATCGGTTGTTGGGGTGTCGGTGAAGGGCGGAGGGCGTAGCCCGAAGCCCGTAGCCGAGACCCCAACAACCGATGGCCCTTTAATGGAGGAGCCGTAGATCGTCGGGGCCGACCCAATATTCATTGGCATATCCAGATTGGAGGGAGATGCCGTGAGTGCCGGGTTGCCAAGTCAACGATCATCAAATGAGGCTTTTCATGAAATTGCGACAGACCAACCCGGTCCCGGTGGCTGCGGCGAAGGCCGGGTTCAGCACCGCGACGGGCTACCGGATCGCGAGCGATCCGGTGCTTCCTTCACACCGTAAAGCGCCCCGCGGCCGACGGCGACCTGATCCGTTGGAATCGATCTTCGAGAGCGAGATCGTACCAATGCTGAAGGCGGCACCTGGCTTGCGGGCGGTGGCGATCTTCGAGGAGATGCGCCGTCGCCATCCCGATCTCGATTTTGGGGTTCGCCGCACGATGGAGCGTCGTATCCGTGCCTGGCGGGCCGTTCATGGCCCGGAACAGGAAGTGATCTTCCGCCAGACTCATGAGCCGGGGCGAATGGGCCTTTCGGACTTCACCGACATGAGGAGCCTCAAAGTCACGATCGCGGGTGCGCCCCTCGATCACCTGCTTTACCACTTCCGCCTGGTGTGGTCAGGCTTCGAACATGCCCATGTCATCCTGGGCGGCGAGAGCTATGTCGCATTGGCTGAGGGGCTGCAGAACGCGCTTTGGATGCTGGGAGGCGCGCCGGGCGAACACCGCAGCGACAGTCTGTCGGCCGCGTTTCGCAACCTTGATGCCGATGCCCGTGCGGACTTGACCACACGCTACGACGCCTTGTGCGAACATTATGGCATGACGCCGACCCGCAACAACCGCGGCATCGCGCATGAGAATGGCAGCGTCGAAAGCTCCCACGGCCATCTCAAGGCGGCGGTGGAGGATGCGCTGGCGATGCGTGGATCGACCGACTTCGAGGACCTCGCGGCCTATCGCAGGTTCATCGACGAGATCGTTGCCCGAAAGAACCGGCGCAGTGCCGCCCGCATCGACACCGAAAGGGCAACGCTCAAACCGCTACCTGATCGTCGCACCAGCGACTACGAGGAACATATCCTTCCCGTCACCTCGTCCAGCACCTTCGTTCTGCGCAAGGTGTTCTACACGGTGCCGTCACGGTTGATCGGGCATCGACTGCGTGTGCGCCTCTACGATGATCGGCTCGATCTGTTCCTGGGCGGCAGTTATCTCATGACCCGGCCACGCGGTCGCCCGAAAAGCGCTACCGAACATGGCTATGTGGTGGATTACCGTCACGTGATCCATAGCCTCAGGCGTAAGCCGATGGCCCTGCTGCAGCTGACCTATCGCGACCAGTTGTTCCCGCGCGAGGCGTACAGGCTCATGTTCGAACGGCTGCTCGAAGCCATGTCCGAGCGTGACGCTTGCCGCAAGATGGTCGAGTTGCTGTCCATGGCCCATGAACGGGCCTGCGAGGCCGAGCTTGCCGATCTTCTCGCCCAGGACCTTGACGAAGGCCGGCTGCCTGACATCGCCGCGTTGCGAACGCGCTTCTCGCCCGATCCGGCCGCGCTGCCCGAGGTGGTGGTCGAGCTTGGCCCCCTGACCGACTACGATGCCCTGCTGCTGGGAGAGGCCGCATGACCAAGGCCCATAACGTCGATGCCCAGCGCCTGAGCTTCATCCTCAACGAGTTGAGGCTTCCTGCCATCAAGGTGATCTGGCCCGAGTTTACCGAACGTGCCGACAAGGAGGGCTGGCCCGCCACCCGACTGCTCGCTGCACTTACCGAGCATGAAATGGCCGAACGTGACCGGCGTAGGATCGAACGTCATCTGAGCGACGCACGATTACCACCGGGCAAAACGCTCGACAGCTTCGCCTTCGACGCCGTGCCGATGGTCTCGCGGGCGCAGGTCACGGCCATGACCTCGGGCGACGGATGGCTGGAAAAGGGCGCCAATCTCATCCTGTTCGGCCCGCCGGGCGGAGGAAAGAGCCACTTGGCGGCAGCCATCGGCCTGCAACTTGTCCAGAATGGTTGGCGCGTGCTGTTCACCCGCACGTCCGAGCTGGTCCAGAAGCTTCAGCTCGCGCGCCGCGAACTGGCGCTCGAATCCGCCATCGCCAAGCTCGACAAATACCACCTGCTCATCCTGGACGACCTCGCCTATGTCGCCAAGGATCAGGCTGAAACCTCCGTGCTCTTCGAGTTGATCAGCGCACGCTATGAGCGCCGATCCATGCTCATCACGGCCAACCAGCCCTTCGGCGAATGGAACCGGGTCTTCCCGGATCCCGCCATGACGCTCGCGGCCGTCGACCGTCTCGTTCATCACGCCACCATCTTCGAGATGAATGTCGAGAGCTATCGTCGCAGGGCCGCCCTCCAGCGACAGACAGGGGCTGGAAGGACCCCAAAATACGCGACAATCAAATCCATCGAGAAAATGTCGATCAGCGACAATCAGAGCGAAGAATCGCCCTTGCCAGCGACAATCTAACCCGGCACCATGAACCCGCCGCGACAATCTGTTCTCATCCTGATAGTCGCTGACCTCTCACCCAGATCGTCGCGCTATA
>NZ_LRSE01000046.1 GCF_001634625.1 Croceicoccus bisphenolivorans
GTCGGGTAGGCGGGACGCATCGCTGCGTCCCGCCCCCCTCAGAACCGTGCGTGCCACTTTCACGGCACACGGCTCAAGCGAACTGCTTCGCGTTCCCGGTCAGATTTCTCGCGGGCATGAAGTTGCTGATGGCAGTAGAGATGCATCAGCCGCAGATTGAAGAGCTCATCCGATCCCCCAAGCCGTCGTGACTCGAGATGATGGACGTGCAGATACTCGTCATTATGGACGGTTTCGCCACACCAGAAGCATTCGCCATTCTGGCGTTTCGCTAAGGCGCGCTGTCTCCCTTTAAGCTCCTCGTGCCGCTTGGTCTCCCGCTGTTTCCAGTAGTGGGCCAAGGAACCATCGTCTGGCGATGCGTGGCTCTTGACCATCACGTGCCGGACGATGGGTGTCCAACAGAGCTTGAGCAGGTATTGACCCGATCCGCGTTCAGCCAAGCCGAACACCCATCGGTCTCTCCGCGCAGGATTGAGCCTTCCCCAGTATTTCCGTCGCAACCAGTACCAAGGCTTGTGCGGATGCAGGTTTCTCGCCCAGCGGATTTCCTTATCGAACATCCAGCTGTCGAGCCGCGCAAGGATCTTCTTCGATACAACGGTGCGGTAGTAGTTGGTCCAGCCTCGGATGATCGGGTTGAGGCGGGTCATGACGCCGATGGCATTGATGCCCTTGAGCGCCGCCCATTCATCACGCATCCGGTGCTTGAACCGCTTTACCGCGTCCCGGCTTGGTTTGATTAGCAGCTTCCACCCCGTCCGGCTCGATGCCGGGGTCGGGTAATGACGCACATTGAAGCCAAGAAAGTCGAAGCCGTCCGCAAGATGAACTACCCGCGTCTTGGCCTCGGAGAGCCGAAGCCCTCGCGGCTGCAACCAAGCCTCAATATCGGCCTTGGCGGCATAGGCATCTTCCTCGGTCTCGCAGAACACCACGAAGTCGTCTGCGTATCTGACCAGCGCGCGTTTTCCGACATTGTCGCCACGAGCGATGCGTTTGACACCGATCGCCGCTTCCATGCCGTGGAACGCGATGTTGGCAAGCAGGGGACTGATGACCCCACCTTGCGGCGTGCCGCTGTCGGTGGGATTCAGGACGCCCTTCTCCACGTACCCGGCCTTGAGCCATTGGCGGACCAGCTCTGTGGCTGGGAAGCCGCGCAATGACTTGAGCAGGGCATCGTGTCCGATATTATCGAACGCTCCCTCAATGTCCGCATCGAGAACCCAACGCCGCCGGTTTGTAGGCCGGGCGATGTTGAAGATCAGACTGATCGCGTCGTGGCATCCCCGTCCGGGCCGGAAGCCGTAGCTGCTCGGCTCGAACCGCGCTTCCCATTCAGGCTCAAGCGCGTTCTTCACGACCGCCTGCATAGCACGGTCGAGTATCGTAGGAATGCCCAAGGGGCGGAGTTTCCCGTTTGCCTTCGGGATATACACTCTTCGGACCGGCGACGCGCGCCACGGCTGATGCGACATAACCTTGTCGATCAAACGTGAGCGCGCCTCGGTCGTTTTTACTATCAGCTTGTCCACGCCGGGAGTCAGCTTCCCCTTATTGATCTGCGTGACTTGCCGGACGCTTTTGACGGCGTTGGCGCGGCTTCGCAGCATAAGTTTCTGCAACGACCGAACCTTGCGGTGGTCGCCCTCCCGGGACGCCCGGAATATCCTTCGTCTCAGATTGCGAACCCGCCGATTGATCTTACGCCAGTAGATGGCGCGCCATTCGGTGGATTCCTCCAGTCCGTTTACAGGTAGCACCTGCATCCAACTTCTCCGTCGGTTAGCGTTCGTAACGATGATTTCGGGCAGTTCACCAAGTCCGCGTCAGCAGCCTTTCGGCTTGGGCATGGCCCTATCCGGCGGGTTATGGATTTCCATTGCCTTTCGGCTTGCCGGCATTCGCTTCTCGGACTCTCCTGTTCCCGCTGGGTAATCGGCGGTCCCTTGCGGTTGGCCTACTGCTGTTGCCAGCAGTCCCCATCGGGGTTTCCGTGTTCCACATGAAGGAGATACGGTCGGGGTGGATGCCTATGCTGTGCCGGGGCGCGGTGTCCGCATCAGGGCCAAGCACACCCTGTTTCGCAATGCGCCCAATAATGCCGTATCAGCCACGATTTCGGCACCTTACTACCTCACGACACGTCGTTATAGGTTCATGAACTTCATCCGTCCGACCTTCGCCTCGCCCGATTTCTTCCCATGGCTGGAAGTCCTCTTGGGCTTTCATCCCCGCTTTGCACCACCCGATTACTCGGATCGCACAGGAGAAGTAGCGATAGAACTGGACACTGTTCTAAATCATTGAGATTACTCCTTTCATGCGACTTGCACGTCGCAC
>NZ_LRSE01000047.1 GCF_001634625.1 Croceicoccus bisphenolivorans
CGCGCAAGGTGGGACCGCGACAGCGCTTACGAAGAGAAGCTATTTGGTGAAATCGATCCCGGCACAAAGGGCATTCGGGCCGTGGCATTCTCCAAGTGGTTCACCCAGTTTCTCAGAGCCTGCGGTGCCTACCGAGAGCGGACCTGCTTCCATTCCTTCCGCCACAACTTCCGAGATGAGTTGAGGGCTGCTCGTATCGATCATGACATCGCGATGGCTCTGGGTGGCTGGACGAATGGAACTGGGGGCAAATCGAGTGCGTCTGAAGCCTACGGCAACGGCCATCGCATCCATACACTTGCCGAAGCAGTTAGTCGGCTCAAGTTTGCGGACATCGATGTCTCAAGTCTTGCAAAACCGTAGGCTAGGGCGTCGGCGAAGCTGCGAGTATTGGGTCAGTGGTCATTTTTCGGCGATTTCCATTGCATCGGCTGCTTTTGGCAAAGACTGAACAATGGCCTCAAGCGTCAATCCCGCAGAAGCAATTTTCTCTACAGCATTCATACGCCAAAACAGGTCACCACCGGGAGGAAGCACAGACTTTAGCTCCCGTATCGTATTTATCGAATTTTTTGCCCAAATACGAAAATCATAAAGATTCCAATAAAGAACCTTTTTTAGAGCCGGTTTGGCACCTTTTCCTGCTTTTGTGCATGGGGTTACCAGAATAGCCGTTATGTTCATATTCTTAGCTTCAGGAATATTTTCTGCTATCCAATCAGGATGCATCGCCGCTTGTTTTGCCTTATTGGCACCAAAAATCGTTGATGCGCTTCCATTTGCATGATCCTCAAAGACAACGCCCTTGCCTTCCCCGAGCCACCAAGGATCGGGGTCCGCATCACCTTTGCCGTTTCCAGCGGTAAAGCCGAGCAATTCCCCGAGCTTGCGTTGCCCCTCTTCAAAGGCATCGGGATCAGCTATTGCGTCAAGGATTTCCTTGGCCCGCTTCTCAAACTTATGATTGCTGGCTGTGCCGAGTGCTAATAGCATGGCCTCAATCCGCTCAACTTGAACATTGATTTCTGCATCTGCGCCGATTTCAGCACTCACTGCGTCAGTCGCCTCTCCACGGCTGAGCTGGGCGAGCCAAGGCACATTCGGTGCAGCATCTTTTGCAGCTCGGAACTGTTCCAATGCGAGCTTTGCCGGTCCGTCCCCGGGAGACTTTGACAATCTCTGGCTCGCGGAGCCCGCAAGATAGTGCCACAGAGCTCGATATCCGCCCAATTCGGGAGCAGTTAGCTTCGCAGTCGCAGACCGAGCTTCTTCAAGTGCGCGTTCGTAGTCCCCGCTCCAGATCGCCTTTTGATATCGCACTTCGTGTGAAACGGACGATTGCAGTTCATCCATTGCCGGATATGGCTCTTGGTCTAGATCATTTGCGTCATCAACAATCGAGCGATTTGCTTCATCCCAATCTGCGTCGTTGGCAATGAAGCTCTTGAATGTGGACATCATTTCTGATGCTGAGGCGTCTTTTGATTGGAACACACCGAATGCGAGCTCTGCTTGGAGTTCAGGGTGGAAATGGCGCCAGTTTCGATCGTCAGCGAGATAATCGAGGAGCTCATGCCCTGTGATGAATACAGCGGATCGGTCCTGCAATGCCCGCGTGCAGCGTCCAGCGGCCTGAAGAATTCGAGTTTGCATTCGCTCGTTAAGAAGGGCGCTTGCGCCCATCTTGCTCATAAGAAATCTCTCCTGAGCATTGGTCGCCTTTGGCAGACCATCCAGACATAGAAGGCGGCACTCATCGTTAGGGAAATCAATCCCATCGAAGCGCCCAGCCATGATCGCGACGGCCTTGTCCGCTTTGACAAAATCTTCCTTAGAATGCTCTATGTCATCCGAGTTAAATATCTGAAACTCATGTTCATTTTCAAATTGCGCGCCAATTGCGCCAGCAGATGCACCATCTGGCGTAAGAACGACTGAACGACCTGCGTGCTTTTGCATTTTTTTGCGCAGTTTCTCACACTCGCTTGCTTCGAGGGAGAGTCCCGCAAAGATGAAAAATCGTCGGCCAACGCCCGATTTTTGAAAATCTTCTGGAGCGGGAATGCGAGCAATCGATGTGCGCCCGGTTAGGCGCTCAAGGTCTCCGCCAGCACCAAGTGTCGCTGACATGTAAAGGCGCTGCTTAGAGCCTGATCCGAAATTAAGTTGAGTGGTA
>NZ_LRSE01000048.1 GCF_001634625.1 Croceicoccus bisphenolivorans
AGGAGCCTCCGGAAAACCCGGGACGCTTCACAATGAAGGTGAGGTGGTTCTCGACAACACAATGGGCAGCGGTAGCACCTGCATCGCAGCAATGAATGCGGGGCGTCGCTCGATTGGAATGGAAAAGGATCGCGACTGGTTTGAGATCGCTTCGGCGCGCGTTGAGCGCTCAATGGCCACTAGCGAAACCGGGATCGCGAAACCGCTTGCCGTTCCGATCTCGAAGACCGCCGATACTGAGATTTACAACGGCGACTGCCTTGATGTCATGAAGGCCATGCCGAGCGGGTCTGTCGATCTCATCGTGACTTCGCCTCCGTATAACCTCGGGCTCAAGCGTCGTGGCGGAATGAAGAACACCCTCTGGCCGAACGCCAAGTTGGCTAACGGCTATCGCAGCTTCGACGACGCGATGCCTCACGACGAATATATCGAATGGCTTCGCGATGTTATGCACGAAAGCTGGCGACTGCTGTCCGACGACGGCGCGATTTTCATGAACCACAAGCCCCGTATCCAGCAGCGTGAGCTTTGGACACCTCTCGATCTCAATCTCAATCTGCCTCTGCGTCAGATCGTGATCTGGGACCGTGGCTCGGGCTTTAACCATGGCAGCGGTTTTTACACGCCGTCGCACGAGTGGATCAGCATTTACGCAAAGCCGAAGTTTCGTATGACCAAGGGCAAGCCACGCGATGTCTGGCGGATCAATTTTGAACGGAATAACGATCATCCCGCTCCGTTCCCCGTCGAACTGCCAATGAACGCGATTCAGCATACGAATGCGAAGGTTGTCCTCGACCCCTTCATGGGCAGCGGAACCACGGGAGTTGCTGCACTTCGCCTCGGTCGCAAGTTCATCGGCATTGAGCTTGATGAGAAGTATGCCGCTGATGCCGTCGCCCGCATTGACGCCGAAACCCTCGGGGTGGCGGCATGACGACCGTGCGCGAATACCGCGAAGCGTTTAAACGCGAAATCCTGCATTGGCCGCGTGCGAAGATCGCATTCGCCAAAACGGCGAAGCATCAAAAGTTGATCATCAGGTATCGGGGGAAGCAAGCCAAGCGGACATTTGCATCAACTGACGGCGACCACCGTGCGTTGAAGAACGCAGTCTCAGACATGCGCCGCACTCTGCGTCGTTTCGGTGCAGTGCGGATGAAGAACGCGAATGACAATTGAAGCTCATAGAAAGCAGCGTATCCGCTGAGGTTCTGGCGTTATTGCCGTTGCCTCAGCGGACGGGTGAATCGGCCCCGCCTTAAGGGGCGCAATCCATGAGGGGCCTCGCAAATCTGCGCGGCAAGAAGGGGATGACGCATGTGCGCCACCCCCTTCAATATGATTATCGAGTAATCAGAAACCGAGGACGAGCCCGAGGCTGCCTTGGTTGTTGATGATGTCGTCTTCGTAATTGAACTGGCTGAATTCAGCGCGCAGCGACAGCGAGTCCGACACGCCCGTTTCGACGCCGACGCCGTAACGCAGGCCGTCGCCCCAGAAGCCTTCGACCTTGCCGCGAGCATAACCGCCGCGAGCATAGAGGCCAGTGCTGTCGTTCAGCTTGGTGCCGAGACGAGCGCCAACGCCCCACCCCCACTGAGCGTCGATGCCAGCGACATCAGCGGTGTAAACATCAGCATTCGCTTCAACGCCGATGAACGCCCCACCGAGCGGCATGTCGAAGCCAGCGAAGATCGTCGCGCCCGGACCAGAAACGCCGAAGCCTTCAAAGTCACCCGAACCCTGAACATTGTCCAGCGTAACGCCAGCGCCGATGTAGGCACCGTCAAAATCATTCGCATGAGCCGAAGTCGCAACAGCCATCGCAGCGGCGATTGCCGCTCCGCTCAACATAATCTTTTTCATTAGTTTCCCCATTTTGATCCCGCATTGAAGCGGGTGGGGAGGCCGTTAGAGTCGGCATAGAATCCAGTCAATGTCCTAAAAATAAAAAGTTTTGTTAACAACTCGGCAACCAATCACAAACTTAGTTGCAAATGGAACCTAACTGTTGGCCGATTTCAGTCATGCGAAAGGATCGGGGCGTGTATTAGAGTCTGATTCAAAACTAACCGATGTGATT
>NZ_LRSE01000049.1 GCF_001634625.1 Croceicoccus bisphenolivorans
ATGGACGACTTTTACGCCGCCGTTGACAGCGCGCCGCTGGTGTGCTGAAAACTGCGAAGCACCATGGCAGCCCATGGAGCGTTGGGAGAAACGCGCGGTGAGGATTGCTTTCGAATCCGCCACTGACGCGCTCCTTTTTCGCCTCTCTAATTAGGCTGCTTTTTTCGCTTCGCGTTCTAACGCCCTAGCTCGGCGTTTGCGTTCTGCGTCCTTGCGCCTGCGTTCGCGTTTATACTCGGCATGCTCCTCAGGTGATCGCTTAACTTTCTTCCTCCCCGGCGTGGCTTTCGCGGGCACAGGCGGGCCGCTGTCCATTCGTTCAAGGGTGGCGGTCGCGTAAGGTAGGCCGTCAAAATAATCTTTGAGGTATTGCGCCTGCTGGCGATCAAAGACCCACAGTTGGACGGGTGACATGTTCCCTTCGACGCGCACGCTGGTTCGGGTTACAAACTGTAAGATGGTTTCGCACTCGACACTGTCATCCCAGACACTTGGATCGATACCCATAAATTTGAGCAGGCTCTCAAGCATTGGCGAAGCTTTTGCCGAAAAGATGACGGCGGCGTGGCTGACATTACGATAGTTGTTAGTGCCCGCCTGCCGAGGCGAAAGGTAATTGGCCTCCTTCATGCCACCCGCTTCAAGCGCTGCGCGCGATACGCCATCGTTGGCTGTCCAAATATATTCCTGATCTTTGATCTCTTGAGAAATGATTTTGCCAATTTCCGGGAGCATCTCCGCACCGTCTTTGCCCTTGAACAGGTTTGAGGAAGCGGCGCGCTCTTCGGAAAAGTATCTGATGTGGACTACACGGCTCATGAAGTTGGACATCGCGGTGAGCTTGGGAAGCTCAATCCATTCGATTGGTTCGACTGTAAGTGCCTCAGAAATCTTGCTTCCGATATCCGCTCGAAAGCGGTTGCCCAGAAGCGTAACTTTGTCGAAGGCGGACAATTCCATCAACGAGAAAGCGCTGGCCCAACACCATTCCACTTTATCATCAGCCATCGATGTCCAGTCGGGGAGATTGCACAAAATATGGCGACTCGATCCTTCCTTGGATGCTTCAAGAACTCTCTCATGGAATGTGACCAGATGATCATGCGACTGGCACGCCCGAACCTGTTGTGCTGTAAGCGCTAGCCCCGCGCGATTAGCCGTTATGCAGGACCATGAACCGATCAGCGGGTGAAGGTTGTAATGTTGCTGAAAAAACAGGACATCCAAGCCAGTGCATTTTTGCTCGAAGTCGAGGAACTGCGGAACTTCGTCAACGATCACTTCCCAACCCATAAACCCCGACAGGTCGCTGCGCTTCATCCCGCTATGCGTTGCCAAGACAATGACATGATCGTGATTTCGATGTCGTGTAGGAAGTTCCTCGATCTGGCGCGAAACGGACCCCAAACGCTCGCCACTATGCACATAGTCGATAATTGGGCACATGCCATTGCGAGCAGCTTCCGCGCCGATCCGAGCGGCGAGTTCGGCGAAGCTCGCGATTCTCTCGGTAAAGAATAGAAACTTTCCGAGTTTAGATGTTATTTCTTCCACCTGCCTTTTCGTTTTTCCTGCACCAGCAGGAGATTGATCATAATAAACTTTCATTAATTATCCTTTTTGGTTCTAACGACATACTCCTTTATACTGCACCTCTATCGTCGTCCGCATTATTTAAATCGTCCGTTGCCCGT
>NZ_LRSE01000005.1 GCF_001634625.1 Croceicoccus bisphenolivorans
CGCGCAAGGTGGGACCGCGACAGCGCTTACGCATCTCGAGGCAATTCCATCGGCGGACAGAAATTTGTCAGCTGGTAGAAACATGAAAAATCTGGCGCGGAGTGCATGGGAGATATCTCCGGCAATCACGCAGCGCGATGCAGCCGGTGCCCGCGATCACATCGATTGGTTTCGAAAACTGTCGGAGATATAAGGCCGGTATTCCGAGTGACTGCAGTCGCACTAGGTCGGAGCGATCCGACTAATCCCAGCTCAACGGCATCAATCCCGAATCATAAAATTTCCCTGTTCATGGAGATTGAACGGGAACTGAAGTCAATTGCTCAGAAATTCCGACAGCGCCGATAACCCGAAGATTATCGACGCAATGTATATACCAACTATGGCGATGTGCTCCCACGAAAAATTTCTCGAACTTTCTCTAGGTCCAGGCGTATCATAATCATCTAGCATAACATGGTCTCGATGAATTGTGGCACTGTGCGCCGTTTGAACGGCGAATCCCGATGCTGCCGTTACATCACACTGATGCGCAGATTTAATGCTTTTCGTCACATTGCTCAACTGTCTCGCAGCCTATGGCTGTTTATGGAGGCAATGTCAGTTCACTCAGAAGCTTCTGCAGGTCGAGAGGTCAAGGTCACGCGCGCGCGCGCGAGTCCCAATGGATGTCATTGCGGATCACTGATACTGCAAATTTTTGATTGTCTAGATGGCTTGCGCGTTTCCATCATCACCAAATTTACTGAAGAACAAACATTGCGAAAGGTCGCTTCTTGGTCAATTCGGACCAGTCGAGGATGTTGGCGGCGGGCATCGCCGCTGGCTCTGCAGGCGGGTGGATGTTCAAAATCGGCGGGTACCCAAAAAGCTTATTTTAGCGTATCGGCCCGCTTTTACTCCGCCCGATGTCATAGGCCTTGCGTCCAGTGCCCTACAGCCTTTAGTCCATCGCTCATGGAGGTGGGGTGAACGGAAGCAGCCTTGACGTTCGATCCGGGGCGGCACCGAGGCGTCGCTGACGAATGTCGCGCAAAAGCTGAGCGCATGCATGTGTGGTCCTACCTTCGAGATATTGACTATTTGCAGTTTATGATCCTTGCAGGATAATGTGCACCGCATCGCTTTCCACCCGAAACGGTGAGACAATTTTTCTCAAAAACGAGGCCGACTTTCTGCTGTGAACAATTCGAATTCCTCGCTTAAAAAAACTCGCGTTACCGTGGTTGAACCAGATCAACGCCTGCGGAGTGATTTTATATCCATGCTCGGTCCGTTGTGTTCGCATTATGAGCCATGCTCCGGCGTTAGTGAGTTGGCGGCGCACTACCCTGATAATGGGATTATCCTAGTAAATGACATTGACCACGTTCTCGCTGATATATTGAAGCTCAGTGAGGATGCGCCTGTGCTTCTGCCAGTAGTAGCTTACGCGTCTGTAGTGGATTCAAATAGGGTCTCCGACGCAATATTTTTAGGAGCAATGGATTATTTTCAGTTTCCGTTCGACATTGGAAATATGACTGCGAGAATTCCATTATTATTGGATAGATTTGACAAAGTTAAGATTGATCGAGCAAGAGTTATATCTTCAAGAAGATTGATGGAACAATTGACCAAAAGGGAAAGGGAGGTTCTGGATTTGATCGTAATGGGCCGTAAATCCAAGAAAATTGCTGAGGATCTTGGTATGGCATTGCGGACTGTCGAGATACACCGCAAGAATATGACAAGAAAGTTTGATGTTGGAAGCACATTTGAAGTAGTGAAAATAGCAGTTAATTCGGGATTGTATAAGTAAGAATGCGTATATTGGCGTTGCCAGGATGACTAACGCTGGCCGAACGGAGGCCCGAACCTGAAGCCTCACGCAGCAGCAGCGGACACCGCATTGGGGCTGTCAGGGCATTGTCAAAGGGATGGCCGAGCAGGGTCGGCGCTGCTAGGCTGCGTTGACAAAAGACTTCAGCCATAGCCGGGCGGCGGCGAGGTTGAGGAAGCTCTCGAACGAGAGGACAGTCTTGTCATAGCGGGTGGCGATGCGGCGCTGCGGCATTGTCACGTTAACTGCCTGTAGGTGAGCGAAGGCCCGAGCCTGAAATCTCAGGCCGCAGCGGCGGACGCGGCATGCCACTGCGCGAAAGCGCGGTCTCGGTATTTTCGCATTGCCTTTCTGGAGACGAGGTGACGCTCGATATTGAAGTTGTTGTAGATTGCTGAGTGGGTAGAGGTGAAGCGTTGAGCCTGGCTTTGGGATTTGAAGCGCTGCATTTTTCGCTCGCGTCTTCGGACAGGAAGGTGTGAATTTTCCACACGATTGTTGTCGCGCAGTCGACCGGGTTGATGTCGCTTGATACAGCCGAGCACCTTCATCGCAGCTGGGTACGAACGCAGTCCGTCTGTCACGATGGCTTCGGGAGCGGCACCTTGGTTCTTCAGTAGTTTCCTGAGCAATTTCAGTGCCGCTTCTTTGCTTCGTCTCTTCTGGACAAGGACATCGAGGACCTCGCCTTCCTTGTCGACGGCGCGCCACATGTACATGCGCTGGCCATTGATCCGGACGACCATCTCATCAAGATGCCAGACGGAATCCGCGCGCCCCCGCTTGCGGCGAATGTTGGCGGCGATGGCAGGACCGAACTTGTTGGCCCAGCACCGGACGGTTTCATAGGTCACCTCGACACCGCGTTCGGCGAGCAGATCCTCGACATCGCGTAAGCTGAGGGTGAACCGATATAGAGCCAAACCCCGAGCCGGATGACGTCCGGCGGGAAGCGGTGTCGTTTGAAGCAAATGGGTTTCATGCAGGTTCCACTAGTCGACGAAGCGCCGCAGGTGGAGAGAGGTTAGCGTTACACTGACAGCACCGGCGTCCATGATCTGCCCCGACGTCGGGATGTAGCCCTTCTGCATCGCGGCCGAAATTATAATCAGCTGACAAGGGGAAAAACGCCCAGCTTCAAGACCAGTCCGTGGTGCCTGTTCCATGCATATTCCATGGAACGCAAAGCCATCGCGCCTAAGTCTTTGAAAAGATGGTGGGCGCGGCAGGGATTGAACCTGCGACCCCACCCGTGTGAAGGGTGTGCTCTACCACTGAGCTACGCGCCCGTTGCGGTGTGGTTATGCGATACAGAATCGCGGTGTCCGCCAACAGAGGCGCGCCTTTGCCAGAGTGAAGGCACCTTGGCAAGCGGGGCGATTGACAAGCGCTGGCTTGGCTCTAGAGGCTCGTTTTCATGAGCGAAGACGACAACACGCCCGCCGAAAACGCAGCTCCCGCCGCAAACGACGTGCCGCCCGATCGGCTTGCGATCAATCCGCGCAGCCAGCATTTCGATGCGGACAAGCTGCGCCGCGGCGTCGGCATCCGTTTCAAGGGTACGGTTCGCACCAATATCGAGGAATATTGCATTTCCGAAGGTTGGGTGCGCGTGCAGGCTGGCAAGTCGATGGACCGCAAAGGCAATCCGCTGACCATCAAGCTGAACGGCCCGGTCGAGGCATGGTACGAGGATCTCGGCGACGAACCGCCGGTCGCCAAGGCCTGAGCTAGTCCGGCATCAATTCGGCGCGTTCGCGCTTTACCAGCCGCAGCAACCAGTTCCGGAAAGCCTGCACCCGCTCCAGCTGGTGGGTGTCGCGGTGCGTCACCAGCCAGTATGTCCGCGTGATCCTCTCGTCCGGAAAGATTGGCACCAGATCGGGATCGAGGTCTGCCGCGAAGCAGTGCAGCACGCCCAGCCCCGCGCCTGACAGCACGAGCTGGTGCTGGGCATTGATGCTGGACGAACGCAGTTCGGGCTCCAGTCCGGGGTGCAGCCGGTCCAGATGGCGCAATTCCGGCATGTGCAGCAAGTCGGGCACATAGCCGACGAGCCGGTGCCCGCTGGCAAGATCTGCGGTGCGGTGGGGCGTTCCATGCGTCTCCAGATATTTGCGCGAGGCGTAGAGGCGCAGCGCATAGTCGGTCAGCTTGCCTGCAATCAGTGGCCCTGAACGCGGGCGGGACAGCACGATCGCAAGATCGGCCTCCCGCTTGGTGGGGCTGAGCAGGCCGGGCGTGATGGCAAGATCGATGACGAGGCGCGGATGCGTCTGCGCAAATTCGCCAAGGTGGCGTGCAAGGAAGGCCGAGCCGAACCCTTCGGGCAGGGCGACGCGCAAGGTGCCGGTGATGCTGTCGCCATGTCCGCCCGCCACTTCGCCGATCCCGGCGGCGGCGCGCTCCATCGCCTCTGCCTTCACCAGCAGCGCTTCGCCCGCCTCTGTCGGGACCTGACCTTCGCGGGTCTGTTCGAACAGGCGCTGGCCCAGCGCACGTTCCAGCCGGCGCAGGCGGCGGCCCATCGTCGTCGGGTCGACGCCCGCCGCTTCGGCTGCCGATGCCAGCTTTCCGGCCCGCGCGATGGCGAGGAAATCCTGAAGGTCGCTCCAGTTCATGCAGGCGTTCTACAGAACTGCATTTATGCAGGTCAATCTTGCATATGTAAACATTGCCTGCAAATTCGCGGTTCGGTAAACGAGCGCCAAACCCGCCTGCCGGGCCGATCCGGCAGCCCATGAGAGGATGAGCCCATGCGCCTTATCGATCATTTCATCACCGGCGGCGCCGGTGCAGTTCCCGGAACGTACACGGGTCGCACCAGCGACGTCTACAATCCCTCGACCGGTCAGGTTCAGGCGCAGCTTCGCCTTGGCGATGCCGCTCTGTTAGAAAAGGTCGTTGCCACGGCGAAGGAAGTGCAGCCCGGCTGGGCCGCCACCAACCCGCAGAAGCGCGCCCGCGTGATGTTCAGGTTCAAGGAACTGATCGAGCAGAATATGGACGATCTCGCGCACAAGCTCTCGAACGAGCATGGCAAGGTGATCGACGACGCCAAGGGCGATGTGCAGCGCGGTCTTGAAGTGATCGAATACTGCTGCGGGATTCCTCAGGTGCTGAAGGGTGAATATACGCAGGGCGCAGGCCCGGGCATCGACGTCTATTCGATGCGCCAGCCGCTCGGCATCGGTGCGGGCATCACGCCGTTCAACTTCCCGGCGATGATCCCGATGTGGATGTTCGGCATGGCGATCGCGGTGGGCAACGCCTTCGTTCTGAAGCCGTCGGAGCGTGATCCCTCGGTCCCGAACCGCCTTGCCGAACTGTTTCTTGAGGCCGGTGCCCCCGAAGGCCTGCTGCAGGTCATCCACGGCGACAAGGAAATGGTCGACGCGATCCTGGACCATCCCGATATCGCCGCCGTCAGCTTCGTCGGTTCGTCCGACATCGCGCACTACGTCTACAAGCGCGGCGTTGCTGCCGGAAAGCGCGTGCAGGCCATGGGCGGCGCAAAGAACCACGGCATCATCATGCCCGACGCCGATCTCGATCAGGCGGTCAACGACCTCATGGGCGCGGCCTACGGCTCGGCCGGCGAACGCTGCATGGCGCTGCCGGTTGTCGTGCCGGTTGGCGAAGACACCGCCGAACGCCTGAAGGCGAAGCTGATCCCCGCGATCGATGCACTGCGCCCCGGCATCTCGACCGATCCCGAAGCGCACTACGGCCCCGTCGTGACCAAGCAGCACAAGGAAAAGGTCGAGGCCTGGATCCAGAAGGGCGTGGACGAAGGCGCGGAACTCGTCGTCGACGGCCGCAACTTCTCGCTTCAGGGTTACGAGGAAGGTTTCTTCATCGGCCCCAGCCTGTTCGACCACGTCACCACCGACATGGAAAGCTACAAGGAAGAGATCTTTGGCCCCGTCCTCCAGATGGTCCGCGCCAAGGATTTCGAGGAAGCGCTGTCGCTGCCCAGCCAGCACCAGTACGGCAACGGCGTCGCGATCTTCACCCGCAACGGCCACGCCGCGCGTGAATTCGCATCCCGCGTCAACGTCGGCATGGTCGGCATCAACGTGCCGATCCCGGTGCCGGTCAGCTACCACAGCTTCGGCGGCTGGAAGCGTTCGGCCTTCGGCGACACCAACCAGTACGGCACGGAAGGTCTGAAGTTCTGGACCAAGGTGAAGACCGTGACCCAGCGCTGGCCCGACGGCGGCGGCGACGGTTCGAACGCCTTCGTCATCCCGACGATGGGGTAACGGGTCGGATTAAATGGCAACCTTTGCGGATTGGAGCGTTGAACGGCTAATACCAACACGGCCGTCAACGCCCGATCCGATGGAGTAGCCCGATGATCGCATTCCCCGCCAAGTTCGCCCTACCGCTTGCCATTGCCGTCGCACCGCTGCTTGGCGGCTGCGCGACGACGATGAACGAGCCGGTCCGCGTCGGGCCGGAGGGGCAGTGCGATGCGACATCGGTGCAATCGATGCTAGGACGGACAGCTTCGTCCGAAACCGGCGCGCAGCTTCTGGCAGAGACCGGCGCGCGCACCTTGCGCTGGGTTCCGCCGCGCACGGCGGTGACGATGGACTATCGGGCCGACCGCCTGACCGTGTCGTACGACGACGCCATGATCATCGACCGGATCAGCTGCGGCTGACCCGATCGGGAGGGATGAACTGACAAGATGAGCGACCAGTTTTCTTTGACCGAGGACCAGCTGGCCATTCAGGAAATGGCCCAGCGCTTCACCGCCGACATGATCACCCCCAACGCGGGCGAGTGGGACGAGCACAAGACTTTCCCGCGCGACGTGGTGAAGCAGGCGGCGGAACTCGGCTTCGCCTCGATCTATGTGTCGGAAGACGCGGGCGGGATCGGCCTTGGCCGGCTGGAAGCGGCGCTGATCATGGAGGCGATGGCTTATGGCTGTCCTTCGACCAGCGCGTTCATCTCGATCCACAACATGTCGGCGTGGATGATCGACCGGTTCGGATCGCAGGACGTGAAGGACCGCTATCTGCCCGACCTCGTGTCGATGGAACGGATCGCGTCCTACTGCCTTACCGAACCTTCGTCGGGTTCGGACGCTGCGGCGCTGCGAACGAAGGCGGTCGACAAGGGCGACCACTGGGAAATCACGGGTTCGAAACAGTTCATCTCCGGCGGCGGGGAGAACGAGGTCTACGTCACCATGGTCCGCACCGGTGTCGACGGGCCGAAGGGCATTTCCTGCGTCGTGATCGACAAGGACATGCCGGGCGTATCCTTCGGCGCGCAGGAGAAGAAGCTGGGCTGGAATTCCCAGCCGACCGCAGCGCTGATCCTCGACAACGTGAAAGTGCCGAAGGCGAACCTCGTCGGCGCGGAAGGGCAGGGCTTTGCCATCGCCATGGCCGGCCTTGATGGCGGGCGGCTCAACATCGGCGCCTGCTCGCTGGGCGGTGCGCAGCGCGCGCTGGACGAGGCGATCGCTTATACGAAAGACCGCAAGCAGTTCGGCCAGCCCATCGCCGATTTCCAGAACACGCAGTTCACACTGGCCGACATGGCCGCAGAGCTGGAGGCGGCCCGCGCCCTGCTCTACATGGCGGCGGTGAAAGTCACGACCGGCGCGCCCGACAAGACGCGCTTTGCCGCGATGGCCAAGATGATCGCGACCGAGACCGGTTCGAAAGTCGTCGACCGTGCGCTGCAGCTGTTCGGTGGCTACGGCTACCTGAAGGAATACCCGATCGAGAAGCTGTACCGCGACTTGCGGGTGCACTCGATCCTTGAAGGAACGAACCAGATCATGCGCATGATCGTGGGACGGGAGCTGACGCGCCAATGACCGACAACATCCACATCCACCGCCACGGCGCGGTAGGCCACCTGTCGCTCAACCGGCCCAAGGCGATCCATTCGCTCACCCTCGGCATGTGCGAGGCGATGATCGCCGCGCTCGTCGAGTGGAAGGACGACGACGGGATCAAGGCGGTCATCGTCGACCATGCCGAAGGGCGCGGGTTCTGCGCGGGCGGGGACGTGACCCTGCTGCGCAAATCGGCGCTGGAGGACGAGGGCGCGAGCGGGCGTCACTTCTTCGACGTGGAATACAAGCTCAACCACCTGATGTTCACGTACCCCAAGCCCATCGTCGCCTTCATGGACGGCATTACGATGGGCGGCGGTGTAGGCATTTCCCAGCCTGCGAAATACCGCGTGGCGACGGAGAACACGAAGTTCGCCATGCCCGAAACCGGTATCGGCCTCATCTGCGACGTCGGCGGCGGCTGGTATCTGCCGCGTCTTGCCGGACGGCTTGGCCAGTTCCTTGGCCTGACGGGTGCGCGGCTGGACGGGGCGGAATGCCTCGCCGCGGGACTTGCCACGCACTACATCCCGCACGAACGCCTGTCGGAAGCCAAGGCGCGGATCATATCGCACCCCGACGATATCGAGGCGACGCTGGAAGGCCAGTCCTTCGCCCCGCCGCCTGCGCGGATCAGCGGCAACCTTGCAAAGATAGACAGCCTGTTCGCATCCGACCGGCTGGAAGATATCGTTGCCGCGCTGGAGGCCGATGGCGGCGAATGGGCGGCAAAGGAGCTGAAAACGCTTCGTTCGAAGAGCCCGTCGGCCTGCAAGAACGTGCTGAAGCAACTTGAGCTGGGCGCCGCCTGCGAGACGTTCGAAGACAACATGAAGATGGAACTGCGCGGCGCTTCGCGGGCCATCACCCGCCACGATTTCGTAGAGGGCGTGCGCGCTCTGCTCGTCGACAAGGACAACAACCCGCAGTGGCAGCCGGCCACGCCCGAAGGCGTGAGTGAAGAGATGGTCGAAACCCTCTTCGCCCCGCTGCCCGCCGATCAGGAATGGAAACCGCTATGAGTTACGAGACGATCCTTGTCGAAACCCGCGATGCGGTAACGCTGATCACGCTGAACCGGCCCAAGTCGCTCAATGCGCTGAATTCGCAGGTTCTTGCCGAACTCACCGACGCCTTCGGCAAGTTTCAGGCGGACGAGACGCAGCTTTGCGCGGTGATTACCGGCAGCGGCGACAAGGCCTTCGCCGCCGGCGCCGACATCAAGGAAATGTCCGAAAAGCCGGCTGCGGATTTCTACCTTGAGGATTTCTTCGCAGGCTGGACCGCCGACATCGTGAAGAAGGTCCGCAAGCCGTGGATCGCGGCCGTGAACGGCTTCGCGCTGGGCGGCGGGTGCGAGCTTGCGATGATGGCCGACTTCATCATCGCTGCCGACACCGCGAAATTCGGCCAGCCGGAAATCAAGCTGGGCGTCGCGCCGGGCATGGGCGGATCGCAGCGCCTGACCAAGGCGGTCGGCAAGTCGAAGGCCATGGAAATGTGCCTGACGGGCCGCATGATGGACGCCGAGGAAGCCGAACGTTCCGGCCTCGTCACCCGCATCGTGCCGCTGGCCGATCTTGTCGAAGACGCGATGAAGACTGCCGCGACCATCGCCTCGATGCCGCCGCTGGCCGCGATGATGAACAAGGAAATGGTCAACACCGCGTTTGAAACGACGCTCGATCAGGGCCTGGTCGCCGAACGCCGCATGTTCCAGGTGCTTACCGCCACCGAGGACAAGGCCGAAGGCATGGCCGCCTTCGTCGAAAAGCGCGCGGGCAACTGGAAGGGGCGCTGAAGCGCTTTTTCCCGAGAGGATACTGACATGAAAATCGCATTTATCGGCCTTGGCAACATGGGCGGCGGCATGGCCGCGAACCTTGTAAAGGCCGGCCACGAAGTCGCCGCCTTCGATTTGTCCGAAGACGCACTGGCCCGCGCCAAGGACAACGGCTGCGCCACCTTCACCACCGTGCGCGAAGCCGTTGCGGGCGCGGAATCGGTCGTCACCATGCTGCCTAACGGCGGCATCGTGAAGGCCGTGCTGACGAACGATGTCATCGGCCACGCGCCCAAGGGTTCGCTCCTGCTCGACTGTTCCACCATCGATGTCGCCACCGCGCGCGAGATGATCGAGGCAGCGACGGCGGCAGGCTATGAAATGGTCGACGCGCCGGTTTCGGGCGGCATCGCGGCTGCCAACGGCGGCAACCTGACCTTCATGGTCGGCGGCACCGAGACTGCCTTCGGCAAGGCGCAGAAGGTGCTGGAGCCGATGGCCAAGGCCGTGATCCGCGCCGGCGAGGCAGGGGCAGGGCAGGTTGCCAAGATGTGCAACAACATGCTGCTCGCCGCCCACATGATCGGCACGTGCGAGGCGATGAAGCTGGCCGAACGCAACGGCCTCGATCCTCAGAAGTTCTACGAGATCAGCTCGAAATCGACCGGTTATTGCTGGTCGCTCAACGATTACACGCCCGTTCCCGGCGTCGGCGCGGCCAGCCCTGCCGACAACGACTATGCGGGCGGCTTTGCGGTTGCGCTGATGCTGAAGGACTTGCGCCTTGCCATGGCGGCTGCCGATGCCAGCGATGCCAACGTGGCGCTGGGCCGCAAGGCGACGGAGATCTACGAAGCTGCCGACAAGGCGGGGCTGGGCGGCAAGGATTTCGGTTCGATCTTCGAAACGCTCTAGTACGGCGAGTCTGTAATTTCCTTGCGTAAACCGCGCTGAACCGCCACTTGGCGCGGATGCTTCCGCAAGTCGTCATCATCGGTCGCCCCAATGTGGGCAAGTCGACGCTGTTCAACCGGCTCGTCGGCAAGAAACTCGCGCTGGTCGATGACCAGCCGGGGGTGACGCGCGACCGGCGTTTCGGCGATGTCGAACTGCTGGGCCTGAAATTCCAGATCGTCGACACGGCGGGCTGGGAGGACGAAGACGCGGAGACGCTGCCGGGCCGGATGCGCCAGCAGACCGAGGCCGCGCTGGTGGGCGCTGCCGCCGCGCTGTTCGTGATCGACAGCCGTGCCGGCCTGACCCCGCTGGACGAGGAAATCGCCCGTTATCTGCAGCGTTCGTCGGTGCCGATCACCGTCATCGCCAACAAGGCCGAGGGCAAGGCTGGCGATTCGGGTATTTTCGAGGCTTATTCGCTTGGCCTTGGCGATCCCGTCGCATTGAGCGCGGAACACGGCGAAGGCATTGCCGACCTGTTCGAGGCGCTGCTGCCCATTCTCGAACCGCTGCAGCCCGAAAAGGACGAGTTCGCCCCGTTCGAGGATGACGAGGAAAAGCCCCTCGGCCCGTTGCAGCTGGCCATCGTCGGCCGCCCCAATGCGGGCAAGTCGACGCTGATCAACCAGCTGCTGAAGGAAGATCGCCTGCTGACGGGGCCGGAGGCGGGGATCACCCGCGATTCGATCGCGATCGACTGGACATGGCACGACCCGAAGCTGGGTGAGGACCGTGCGGTGAAGCTGATCGACACGGCGGGCATGCGCAAGCGGGCCAAGGTGATCGACAAGCTGGAACGGCTGTCGGTTGCCGATGCGCGCCGCGCGGTGGACTATGCCGAAGTCGTCGTTCTGCTGCTGGATGCGACCAAGGGTCTGGAAGTGCAGGACCTGAAGATCGCCAGCCACGCGATCGAGGAAGGCCGCGCCCTGATCATCGCGATCAACAAGTGGGACGTGGCCGAAGACCCCTCCGGCCTGTTCAACGGCATACGCGAGGCGCTGAACGAAGGGCTGGCGCAGGCGCGCGGCGTGCCGCTGGTTGCCGTATCGGCGCGCACCGGCAAGGGGCTGGACAACCTTCTGAACGCCGCGTTCGAAACGCGCGAGATCTGGAACCGGCGCGTGCCGACCGCCGCATTGAACCGCTGGTTCGATGATGCGCTGGCCGCCAATCCGCCGCCAGCGCCCGGCGGCAAGCGGATCAAGCTGCGCTACATCACCCAGACCGGCGCCCGCCCGCCGCGATTCGTGATTTTCGGCACGCGTCTCGACGATTTGCCCGAATCCTATCGCCGCTATCTGGTCAACGGTTTGCGCCGCGATCTCGGCTTCGGATCGGTGCCGGTGCGCATCATGCTGCGCAGCCCCAAGAACCCTTTCGCGAAAAATTGAGGGCATGACGCACGACGTCATCGTGCTCGGCGCAGGGGCGGCGGGCCTGATGTGCGCTGCCCGCGCAGGGCAGAAGGGCCAGCGCGTGGCATTGCTGGAAGCGGCGGACAGGCCGGGGAAGAAGATCCTGATTTCGGGCGGCGGGCGGTGCAATTTCACCAACCTTCACGTCGCGCCCGATCGCTATCTCTCTGCCAATCGCCATTTCGCGAAGTCGGCACTGGCGCGATACACTTCGCGCGATTTTCTTGGCCTTGTCGAAGGCTACCAGATTGCTTGGCACGAAAAGACGCTGGGCCAGCTGTTCTGCGACGGTTCCGCACGGCAGATCGTGGACATGCTGCTGGAGGAGTGCGCGCGTAGCGAGGCGGCAGGCGGCGCGGTCGATTTGCATTGCGGTGCGGTGATCGGGTCCGTGCGCCATGGCGACGGCCGCTTCACGGTAGAGACGGCAAACGGAACATTCGTGGCACCGCGGCTGGTTGTCGCCACTGGCGGGCCGTCTATCCCCAAGATGGGCGCGACCGGCTTTGCCTATGACCTTGCGCGCCAGTTCGGGCTGAAGGTGGTCCAGCCGCGCCCCGCGCTGGTCCCGCTGACCCTTGGCGGAGAGGACCTGCTGTTCCGTGACCTCTCCGGCGTGGCGACCGAGGTTGTCGCTTCTGCCGGTAAGGCGAGTTTCCGCGAGGCGGCCCTGTTTACCCATCGCGGGCTTTCGGGTCCGGCGATCCTGCAGGTTTCATCATACTGGCAGCCGGGCGAGCCGATCCACATCGATTTCCTGCCGGATGCAACGGCGGACCGGTTCATCGAGTGGAAGGCCGAGAATCCGAAGGCGACACTGCGTTCCGCGCTTTCCGCCAGCCTTCCCGAAAGGCTGGCGTCCGAACTGGCGGAACGGATCGGGCTGGATGCTCCCTTTGCCGATACGAAGGACAAGGCCCTGCGCGCGGCGGGCGAGCGGTTGAAGCGCTGGGCGTTTCACCCCTCCGGCACAGAAGGGTTCGCCAAGGCCGAAGTCACCGTCGGCGGCGTATCGACCGACGGCCTGTCGTCACGCACGATGGAGGCCAAGTCCGTCCCCGGCCTGCACTTCATCGGGGAGGCGGTCGACGTGACGGGGTGGCTTGGTGGTTACAACTTCCAGTGGGCATGGGCGAGCGCCGTCGCCTGCGCCGAGGGGCTTTAGGCAGGCTGTGACAGCAGCGCGTTGACGAGCGCGCGCAGTGCAGGCGGGGAGGGCGGCTTGATCATGCGCTCCGCCCCCATCCTTTCGGCAGCGGCCTTGGTTTCGGCAGTTTCCTCGGCGGTGAGCAGGATGGCATGCGGCCGCGTGCCCCACCTGGCGCAGAGCAGGTCGTAGGCGACATCGCCGGTCAATCCATCGTCAAGGCGGTAGTCGAGCAAGACCAGATCGGGCGCGTTTCCGGTGTCGACACCCTCCGGTCCGGCGGCACCGGACACGTGGAAGCCCCAGCGTTCCAGCAGCGCGCATACCGCACCAAGGCCGCCGACATCGTTGTCGATGCACACGACTTCGCGGCTCTGGCCGGCGGATACTGGTGCGCGGGTGCGCGGGGGCGGCGCGGCGACCTGTCCGGGCTCTGCGGCAGGCAGGCGGAACCGGAACGCAGTGCCTCGACCAAGCTGGGACCGTGTCTTGATGTCGGTGCCCAGCATCGCGGCAATGCGCCTGACGATGGCAAGGCCCAACCCGAGGCCGGTCTGTTCCGGCCCTTCGTCGCTGCGCCGTTCGCCGACGCGGGTGAATTCCTCGAATATGCGGGGCACATCCTCTTCCGCGATGCCGCGCCCCTGATCGGCGACGACGATCTCTGCAAACTCGCCCCGCTTGCGCGCCGCGACGAGGATGCGACCCTCGTCCGTATAGCGCACGGCATTGGTCACGAGGTTCTGCAGGACGGAAATGAACAGGCCGCGATCGGTTTCCAGCCACAGGCCGGATCTCCGCACGACAAGGCCCAGCCCCTTGGCTTCGGCCTGTACCGCGAACTGATTCTCGATCTCCTCGAACACGGTGTCGATGGCGAATTTCTGCGGTTCGACCCGCGCCTTCCCGCCATCGAGGCGCGAGATGTCCAGCAGGGCGCGCAGCAGGCGGTCCGCCGTTTCGATCGAACGGTCGATCTGCGCGAGAAGCGCCGTTTCGTGCCTGCGTTCCGGCCCGATGTCTTCGGCCAATGCGCTGGAGAACAGCCGAGCGGCGTTCATCGGCTGGACGAGATCGTGGCTGGCGGCGGCAAGGAAGCGGGTTTTCGATTTCGTCGCCGCTTCGAGCGCGCGGTTCGCTTCCACCAGCTGTTCGGTGCGTTCGCGCACCTTGTTTTCCAGCGCGGCTTCCGCCTTTCTGTCAGCAGTGATGTCGGTGTAGGTGGTGACGTAGCCGCCGCCGGGCGCGGCGTTGCCGAGGATGCGCAGCACCCGCCCGTCGGGCAGTTCGCGTTCGGTGGAATGGCGGCGACCGGCGCGCAAGTGGTACAACCGCTTGGTCACTTCCCGCTCCACCGCTTCTTCGGGCGTGCCCAGCATCCGCATGTTGAACCGGATCAGTTCGGAAATCGGCCGCCCCACCTCCACCAGTTCGGTCGGCAGGTCGAACATGTCGCGATAGCGCGTGTTCCATGCGACCAGCCGCTGTTCGGAATCGACGACCGAGATACCCTGATCGATGTTCTCTATCGCGATTTGCAGCAGGTCCGACCCGAACTGCAGGCGCTGGCTCGTTTCGTCGAACATGGCGACCACGCGCTCGACGCTGACGGGCTCCCCCTCCAGCGTGGATTGCACCAGCGCGCGCGCCGACGAGCTGCCGATGATGGAACTGATCAGCCTTTCGACCGTGTCGATCAGGTCGGGGTCCGGCGCATCGGTGTCGTGGTACGGGCGTGCGGTGACGAGGCGCAGCCGGTTGAGAGCGTCGCGCGCGGTGCCTTCGCCAACGAACTGTTCGAGCAGCAGCCGGAAATCGACGACGCGCGTGTTCGTGGCGATCCGCGACCGGCCAAGGTCGGCCTGCGAACGGTCCACGAAGGCAACGGCCTGCACACGGTCGAGCAGGTTCGGTTCGGCGGCAATGCTGAAGACGACGAACAACAGGACGTTTGCGGAAAGCGACAGCACGACGCCCGATACGAGCGGGTCGCTGCCCACAACCGGCGGAACGATGTCGGGGCCGAACACGGGCATCGCCAGCAGCATCAGCCACGTGGCAAAACCGCCCAGCAGGCCCGCGATCATCCCGGCCCGGTTGGACTTGCGCCAGAAGAAGCCGAGCAGCAGTCCCGGCGCGAACTGCGCCGCGCCCGCAAATGCGATCTCGCCCAGTCCCGCCAGTGTCGCGCCGCTGCCGACGGAGCGGTGATAGGCGTAGGCAAGGGCCAGCAGGATCGCGATGACCAGCCGCCGCGCGTTGATGAGCGCATTGCCCAGCACCTGCACTTCGCCCCGGCGCCTGATCTGGCTGCGGAAGAACAGCGGGACGATGAGATCGTTGGTGATCATGCTGGACAGCGCGATCGAGGTAACGATGATCATGCCGGTGGAGGCAGAAAACCCGCCGATGAATGCCAGCAGCGCCAGCCAGTCCGCACCGTAGCTGAGCGGCAGTTGCAGCATGTGCATTTCGGCCGGTGCATCGGCGGACAGCAGCGCCTTGCCCGTAAGCATGATGGGCACGATGCACAGGCAAACCACGGCGAGATAGGCGGGAAACAGCCAGCGGCCCGAACGGGTCAGCCGGTCTTCCCGCGCCTCTACCACCAGCATGTGGAACTGTCGCGGCAAGCATAGAATTGCCATCGCGCCCAGGAACGTCATCACAATGAAGCGGGCATCGAACTGTTCGACGGAGAATGCCTGTCCGGCGATGGCGGATGCCGTGCCGGTCGGTGTTTCCGTCATCAGCAGGATCGCTGCGAACACGCCCATGGTGACGAGCGCGACCAGCTTCACCACCGCTTCGAACGCGATGGCGATGACAACCCCGCGATTGTGCTGCGTAAGATCGATGCGCCCGGTGCCGAACAGCATGGCGAAGGCCGCCATTGCTGCGGCCACCGTGATGGCGACTTCCTCTCCGCGCAGCAGGTTCGACAGTCCGGGGGAAAGCGCGGTCATCGTCTGGCTGACCGATTTCAGCTGCAGCGCCATGTAGGGCAGGGCACCGAACAGTGCGATGATCGTGACGAGCGCGGCGACCCACGCGCTCTTGCCGTAACGCGCCGACAGGAAATCGGCGATGGAGGTGGAATGCTGCGCCTTGCCGGCCTGCATGATGCGGCTGACGAAGGGGCCGAACAGCGTGAACATGACGATCGGGCCGAGATAGATCGGCAGAAACTGCCAACCGCTCGTCGCGGCGGTGCCGACCGCGCCATAGAACGTCCAGCTGGTGCAATAGACCGCGAGGCTGAGGCCGAAGATCGCGCGTTTGTGGCGGCGGGCAAAGTCCGCCATCCGGTCGTCGTCGCCGATATGGGCGACAAGGAACAGCAATGCCCCGTAGAGCACGGCAAGCATCGTGATGACGAGCATCGACATCGGGCCTGTCAGTCTCCCCCTTTCAGCCGGTTCGTTCTTGTTACGGCAAAGCGATCCACACTCAAAGTGGCCTGCGTTCCCCTTGCCCGATGAAACGCCTGGCCATGAAAGAGTACGGGGGACGACGGAAGATCCGCCGCCCCCCGCCCGAGGGACCCCCAGGAGGGGGAAGCCTTAGTGCGCGTGCGCGCCGGTTGCGCCGCGCGGTACGCGGATAGATTCGACCAGCTGGCCGACGTGGGCCGGGACCGGAGCGGACATCTTCATCACCACCAGCGCGACGACGAAGTTGAGTACCATGCCGACCACGCCGATCCCTTCGGGCGATATGCCGAAGAGCCAGTTTTCGGCGACGTTCGCGTCCGGATTCCACAGCTTGAAGTAAGCGATGTAGAGGAACGTGAACGCAAGGCCGACGACCATGCCCGAAATCGCGCCTTCCTTGTTCATGGTCTTCGAAAAGATGCCCATGAAGATGGCCGGGAAGAGCGATGCCGCGGCAAGACCGAAGGCGAAGGCGACGACCTGTGCCACCCAGCCCGGAGGATAGATGCCGAGGAAACCGGCGACCACGATGGCGCAGGTGGCGGCAACGCGGGCAGCCAGTAGCTCCCCTTTTTCCGAGATGTCGGGCTTGAACGTCGACTTCATCAGGTCATGGCTGACCGCCGTCGAGATCACCAGCAGCAGGCCCGCCGCCGTCGAGAGCGCCGCCGCGAGACCGCCTGCGGCGACCAGCGCGATGACCCAGCCCGGCAGGTTGCCGATTTCCGGATTGGCGAGGACCATGATGTCCTTGTCGACATAGACCTCGTTAGCGTTGTCGGTCAGGATTTCATTGCTGACCGCCTGTTCGCCCGCCGCGCCGGTTTCGCCGGTATATTCGGGCGCGCCCTTGAACGGATCGCCCTTGGCCACCTGCATCACGCCGTCGCCGTTCTTGTCGGTCCAGGCGATAAGGTGGTTCTTCTCCCAGTTGGTGAACCATGCCGGAGCTTCGGCATAGGCCGTGTTGTTCACCGAATCGTTGAAGTTCAACCGTGCGAACGCCGCGACCGCGGGGGCCGTGGTGTAGAGCAGTGCGATGAAGATCAGCGCCCAGCCTGCCGAACGGCGTGCGTCCGAAGCCTTGGGAACGGTGAAGAAGCGGACAATGACATGCGGCAGGCCGGCCGTGCCGATCATCAGCGCCGCGGTGATGCAGAAGACGTCGATCATCGATTTCGAGCCGTCGGTATAGGGACCGAAGCCCATCATCTGGAGCGATTCGTCCAGTTTCTGCAGCACGTACATCCCCGACCCGTCATTGACGGTGGAGCCGAGGCCGATCTGTGGGATCGGGTTGCCGGTGATCATCATCGAAAGGAAGAACGCCGGAACCATGTAGGCGAAGATCAGCACGCAGTATTGCGCCACCTGGGTATAGGTGATGCCTTTCATGCCTCCCAGCACCGCGTAGACGAAGACGATCGCCATGCCGATGATGACGCCCATCGTCACATCGACGTCGAGGAAGCGGCTGAACACGATGCCCACGCCGCGCATCTGCCCGGCGATATAGGTGAAGCTGATGAAGATGAGGCAGACCACCGCCACCGTGCGCGCAACCTTGGAATAGTAGCGCGTGCCGATGAAGTCGGGCACCGTGAACTGGCCGAACTTGCGCAAGTACGGCGCAAGCAGTAGGGCGAGCATCACGTAACCGCCGGTCCAGCCCATCAGGTAGACCGAACCGTCATAGCCCATGAAGGCGATGAGGCCGGCCATGGAAATGAACGATGCGGCACTCATCCAGTCCGCCGCAGTTGCCATGCCGTTGACGACCGGATGGACACCGCCACCGGCCACGTAGAATTCCTTCGTCGAACCGGCCCGCGTCCAGATGGCGATGCCGATATACAGCGCGAAGCTGATGCCGACGAAAAGGTAAATCAGAGCTTGCGTAGACATTTGCCCCTCCTCAATCGTCGAGATCGTGTTCGCGTTCGATCTTCTTCATCTTCCATGCGTAGTAGAAGATCAGCACGATGAAGACGTAGATCGAACCTTGCTGTGCAAACCAGAAGCCGAGCGGGAAGCCGCCAAGCATGAACTGGTCGAGGAACGGGCGAAGCAGGATGCCGAATCCGAAGGACACGACGAACCAGATCGCCATCAGGGTGATGAGCAGGCGGATGTTCTTTTTCCAGTACGCCCCCGCCGCGGCAGACGTATCGGGATTGTCTTCGGACATGGCTGTCCTCCCCTCCTAGTCGTTATCGAAGCCGCAAGCGACTTTGCGGACCCTTGAACGTTATAGGCGGGGCGTCAGCTGCACACGCGCGACATTAGTCGTAGGATTGCGCGGGCAGGTGTGCCTGAGTGCAAGGTAGGATGTGCGGGGATGGTACGCGGGGGATCAGCTGCGGATCACGTCGCCAAGCGTCGGCGCGTTGCCGTGCGCGGCGATCTGGGCAACCAGAAGCTCGCCGCAGGCCAGTGCATCGACCAGCCCGTCATGGGCGCGATAGGCAGGCAGGCCATAGCCCGCGCGCAGCTTGGCAAGGCGCAGGCCATCGGCCGCGCGCTGGCGCGGGAACCAGCGGTTTTCCAGCGCCATCGTACAGATGAACGGGGCAACGAAAGGCGCGCCGAACACACGCCTGCATGCCGCATCGAGGAACCCCGATTCGATTTCTGAAAAATGGGCCACGACGGGCTTGCCCGCCAGCAACGGCAGCAGGCGGGATAGCGCCTCCGCTTCGTCCAGCTCGCCTGCCAGCGCATCGTCGGTGATGCGATGGATCACAACGCTCTGTTCCGAAAGCGCTTCAGGGGGCCGGATGCGGATGCGTTTGCCGGTTCCGGCGAAAATCCGGTCGTGCGCCATCTCGACCAGACCCGCCTCCAGAATGGCGCTGCCCCGGAAATCGAGCCCGTCGGTTTCCAGATCGAGCGCGACCAGCGGCACTTGCGCCAGTGGGGTGGAAAAGGTGGGGTATCCGGCATCGTAGAACGCGCGCAGCGGACCATCGGGGGCAAGGCGGCGCGCAGCTTCGAAGCGACGGGCAAAGCGCCCGCTTCCGGACAGCCAGTTCGAGAGGGGCTGCAGGATCAAGCCACCCCTCCTGCAAATGTGCCGCGCAACTTGTCCAGCTGGTCGCGGATAAGGCGGAAGGCATCGCGCAGATGCTCCCGATCAAAGCGCGACAGCCTTGCCGGATCGAGGTTGTTCGACGGCGGTTCCCCGCGCGAAAGCTGCTCTGCCTGATGGCGAAAGCGCACGTCGCGCACGAATTCGAAACATGCGATCAGGTCGTCCGCCACCTCGGCATTCATGCTGCCGGCATCGGCTGCGGCCTTCAGGCGCTCTGCCGTGTTGGTCGCGGTCAGCTCGCGCGCCAGCGCATGGGTGCGGGCAATATCCACGATGGGGGCGATGGCATGTTTCTTCAGATCCAGCACGCGGCCTTCGTCGGCATCGTCATGCAGCAGGAAGTTGCGGAAGAAGCCCAGCGGCACCCGCGTCGTCGCGGCAGAGCGGGCGATGAAGGACAGGAAGATGCGATCGCTTGCAGCCGCGGCGAACACCTGTTTTCGCAAGTCGTCAACCAGTGCGGCTTCGCCCGATATCGCCCGCATATCGAAGAAGATCGTGCTTTCCAGCACCGCTTGCGGGTCGGGGTTTTCGATCCAGCCGCGAAACACGTCCAGCCATTGGCCGGCCGTGCGGCGATAGACGGGGTTGGTCGCCATGATGTCGCCGGGGCAATAGCGGTAACCGGCGGCATTCAGCCCGTCGCACATGTGGCGGGCCAGATCCTCGAAATATCCGTCGTGCAAGGCCGGATCGTAGCCGGGTGCGAAGACGAAGCCGTTGTCCTGATCCGAACCCAGTGCCTGTTCCGCGCGGGCGAGCGATCCGAAGCAGACCAGCGCATATGCCACGGGCGGCGGGCCGAGCCGTTCCTCCCCCAGTTGCAGCAGGCGGCGGTGCGCGTTTTCCCCGATGGTGGAAACGTAGCGGGAGACATGATCGGCATCGACACCCGCGCCGACCAGTCCTTTCAGCGCCTGCGGCAATTGCCCCGTCGCTTGCGCCACCCCTTGCGAATCGGACGCCGCGCCGATCGCCTTGGCGATGTGCAGGGCGTTGGAACCCAGTTGCGACAGGATGTCGTTGGAAGAGACGACCGCGATGACCTTGCCCGCCGTATCGGTAACGGGAAGGTGGTGAATGTGCCGTTCGGCCATAGTGATCAGCGCGGTCAGGATCGGCGTTTCGGCAACTGCCGTCACCGGGCTGGCCGTCATGATCTCGCTGACGGGGCGTGACAGGTCCAGCCCGACGCCCAGAACGCGGCGGCGCAAGTCCTTGTCGGTCACGATGCCGACAAGTGTTTCCCCGTCGCAGATCGGCAGGGTGGATACGTCGACTTGCGTCATCAGGCGGGCCGCATCGCTGACCGTCATGTCCGGACGGCCCGTGGCGAGGTCCCTTCGCCCGATCAGCGATTGCAACGAGGCATGGGCGCCCAGATCTTGCAGTTCGCGCCCGCTGGCGGCCGTGGCGCGCAGCGAATCGACCGCGCGGCGCAGGCGCGAAGCCTCGTCGATCTCGAAATAGGCGCGAAAGTCGGGATGCGCCTCTACCAGCGAGAGGAACGCCGGCTTTGCGACGCGGTAGACCAGTGCATCTTCCAGCGCGATCGCCTCGTTCTGGGCATGTCCGCCGCGCAGCAGGGATGGGTAGCCGAAGCAGCCCGCTTCCCCCAGCCGCGCATTGAGATCGCTGCCGCCCAGCCGCAGCTCCACCGCGCCGGAACGCACGATGGAAAACCATTCATTTGGCTCGCCCGCACTCGTGATCGTTGAGCCGCGCCGGTAATAGCGGATTTCCATGGCCCGGATCAGCGTCGCCAGCTCGCTGTCCGACAGTCCGCCGAAAGGCGGATGCTGCCGAAGAAAGTCGGCGATTTCTGCGGTTTCCGGCGCGTCGTCCATGGCCATCGTTGCGCCATGTTACGCGCCTTCGCGCCCACGTCCAATGCGACGAAGGTCGGCATCGGGTTGGCGCTGCCCGTTACAATCTCCGATAACTTCGCTGCATTTGCGAGAATTCTCTCGCTTGTCTGTAATTTACATATATCAATGCGCGCGAGGGATCTTGTCGGGAGGTCTCATGGGGTATTCGCGAGGCATGGCGTAGGAGCATGGCATACAGGCCGCTGTCACCGCTCGACACCCGCTCGCAAGAGCGGTGGCGGGCCATGGCCTTTGCGCGGATCCAGTCCGGCCCTTATGTCGGGCGCTGCGTGTCCGTCGTCGAATTTTCCGACACCGGCTGTCGCATCCGCGACCATGCGATGACGTGTGAGGAAGGCGACGTGTTCCATATCATGCTGGAAGACGTCGGCCCGATCGTTGCCGACGTGCGCTGGCAGAACGGGGCCTTTATCGGGATCAGCTATCGCAAGCCGCTTTCGCCGCAAGTGATGGCGCAATTGCACGCGACGCTGGAACAACCGTTGCAGCAGCGCATGGCGCGCCTGATGGGCGGTTGATCTACGCTGTGCGCAAAGCCCTGTTCTGGCGCGGTCAATTGCGCTAGCCGGATGGATAGCCATGGCCACATCGCTTCGAACCTGTTCCGGCATTGTTGCTTGCAACCGATCGGTCGATCCGATTGATATGAGCTGGTTCAATCGGTTCTCGCGATTTGTCGGCCTTGGCAATGTCATCAATTCACGGCCCTGACGCCGACGGGAACACCGCCACCACGCCATGACCGAAACGCTCGCCATCACGCTAGTCCAGTGCAACCAGATCGTCGGTGACATCCGCGCCAATGCCGACGCCATGCTCGCAGCGCGAGCCCGTGCGGCCCGGATGGAAAGCGACCTTGTCGTCTTTCCCGAAATGAACCTGATCGGCTATCCGCCGGAGGATCTGGTGCTCAAGCCCTCGCTGATCGAGCGTGCGGCAGAGCAACTGGAGAAGCTGGCGGAAGCGACTGACGACGACGGGCCGGCGATGCTCGTCGGATCGGTCTTCGTGCGCGATGGCGCGCTGCACAACGGCGTCGCCCTGCTGGACGGCGGGCGGATCACCGCCACGCGGTTCAAGCACGAGCTTCCCAATTACGGCACGTTCGACGAACAGCGTCTGTTCGCACCCGGCGACTTGCCCGATCCGGTGCTGTTTCGCGGCGTCATGCTGGGCCTGCCGATCTGCGAGGATATCTGGCATCCCGCCGTTTGCCGCCATCTGGCCGAACAGGGGGCGCAGATCTTCGTCTGCGTCAACGGTAGTCCTTACGAGATCGAGAAGGACGTGCTGCGTATCGAGGGCGTGGCCAAGCGCCGCGCGATCGATACCGGCGTGCCGATGGCCTACCTCAACCGTGTTGGCGGGCAGGACGAACTGGCCTTCGACGGAGCCAGCTTCGTCATCAACGGAGACGGCACGCTGGCCGCACAGCTGCCGGACTGGGAAGAGGTCGAGGTCACGACCCGCTGGATCAAGGGCAAGAACGGCTGGTCCTGCATTCCCGGCGCGCTGCACCGTTTGTCCGACCACCCCGAGGATATCTATTGCGCGATGGTCGTCGGCCTGCGCGACTATGTCGACAGGAACGGTTTTCCCGGCGTCGTCCTCGGTCTGTCCGGCGGGATCGACAGTGCGATCTGCGCCGCGATTGCCGCCGATGCGCTGGGGCCGGATCGGGTGTGGTGTGTCATGCTGCCCAGCCGCTTCACCAGTCAGGAAAGCCTGGATGACGCGGCGGAGTGTGCGCGGCTTATCGGTTGCCGCCTTTCCACCATTCCGATCCAGCCCGCCGTCGCCGGTTTCGACGCGATGCTGGAAGACGACTTTGCCGATATGAACGTCGACATCACGGAAGAGAACCTGCAGTCGCGCATCCGCGGCGTGACGCTGATGGCGCTGTCGAACAAGTTCGGCCCGATGCTGGTTACAACCGGCAACAAGAGCGAGATGAGCGTCGGCTATGCCACGATCTATGGCGACATGTCGGGCGGGTACAACCCGCTGAAGGACGCGTACAAGACCACCGTGTTCCGCGCCGCGAAATGGCGCAACGAACACAAGCCGAAGCTGGGCCTTGGTCCGGTGGGGAAGGTGATCCCCGACAACATCATCACCAAGCCGCCCAGCGCCGAACTGCGCCCCGACCAGAAGGACGAGGATTCGCTGCCGCCCTATGACGTGCTGGATGGTATCCTGCTGGGGCTGGTGGAGCACGAGAAGAGCGTCGACCAGCTGGTGGCCGAAGGATTCGAGCGTGAGACGGTGGCCCGGATCGAACGGCTGCTCCACGTTGCCGAATACAAGCGGCGGCAGGCGCCTCCCGGTGTGAAACTGGGCGCGCGGAACTTCGGGCGCGACCGGCGCTATCCGATCACTCACCGGTTCCGTTCGGGATGAGAGTACTTGTCAGTCTTGCGATCATCGCGCTTGCTGCTTGCGGTCCGGTCTTGCCCGAAGGCGAGGAGCGAGAACACCCGATGGGCGATCCGGCCGCTGTCGCCGAAGGGCGCATTGCGAAGGAGTTCCCGCAGCCCGCCGATCCGTCGCCCGATACGCTTAAGGGGGAGTGGCGTCTTGCCGGCGTCGATGGCAAGCCGTTCGAGAGCCAGGTGGGCGTTGCGATCCACATCGGGCCTGACCGCATCGAGTTCGACAACTGCCAGCAGATCGCCTGGTCCTATACCTACAATGCGCCGGAGATCGAAACGGCGCGTACGCCTGCGATTACCATCGACATCGTGCCGAAGCCGCTGCCCTGCGCCATGGCCTTTCCCCCACAGATCGAAGCTATGGTGCAGGCCATCGATGCCGCCGGGCAGGTCGAGCGGACACCCGAAAACGGCGTGCGGCTGTCAGGCGGTGGTCGTTCGGTCCTGCTGTTCCGCCAGTAACCGGCGAAACCCAAAAGCCGAAGTCAGTGCAGCGGTGGCGCTGCCGGCAATACGGCTGAGAAATCGGCCAGTTCGGGATGTCCGTACCATGATAGCGGGATCGCGCGCTTGCTGCGGTTCCTCCCGCCGGCGGTGTGCAGCTTGGCCAGCACGTTGCGGGCAGACCACACGTAAGCCGGCGGGCAGCTGGTGATGCGTGTTGCGACGAATTCGTCTTCGCAGCTTTTGCAGCGATAATCCTCGCGCACATATTCGAAGGCGACCGGCGCAGCTTCGCGACCGTCGACAAAGGCCTGCGCGTGGTCGACCATGACCCGCTTTGCCTGACCCCATGTTCGGCAGCGGGGGCACCACCGGACCTGGACTGTTCCGACCATCCAATTCCCTCTCGTCCGTTTGTTCACGGCAGTGATCCAGGCTGCCATGATTCCCGCACTATGCTGCGCAGCATGGAACTCGGCAAGAGGTATTAATCCGGCGTTAACCTTGCGGGTCGCCTGCCCGGGTCCGACGCGTTTGAAACCGGCCCCTTCCGCTTCGCCGCCACGGCATTATAGGGACGGGCATGACCGTAACCCGTTTCGCTCCATCGCCCACCGGGCGGCTTCACGTCGGCAATATCCGCACGGCCCTGCACAACTGCCTGCTGGCGCGGCAGGCCGGCGGGCGTTTCCTGCTGCGTATCGACGATACCGATCCCGAACGGTCGGAGGAGCAATATGTCGAGGCGATTCGCCGCGATCTGGCGTGGCTGGGCCTTGCCCCCGATGGTGAGGAGCGGCAGTCGACCCGCCTTGCGCTTTATGATGCCGCGTTCGAGAAGCTGCAGGCATCGGGCCGCGTCTACCGCTGCTATGAAACCGCGCAGGAACTTGAACTGCGCCGCAAGGTGTTGCTGGGCCGGGGGCTGCCGCCGATCTACGACCGTGCGGCACTGGCCCTGACCGAGGCGGACCATGCCGAAAAGGCGGCGCAGGGTATCGCCCCGCACTGGCGCTTCCTGATCGACCGGGACGAGCCGATCGCGTGGGACGACGGCATTCGCGGGGCCCAGAAGTTCGAGGGCGACCGCCTGTCCGACCCCGTCATTCGCCGCGCCGACGGTTCGTGGCTCTACATGTTGCCCAGCGCGGTGGACGATATCGACATGGGCGTCACCAACGTGCTGCGCGGGGAGGACCATGTCTCCAACACCGCCGTCCAGTTGCAGATGTTCACCGCGCTTGGCGCAACCCCGCCCGCCTTTGCGCACGAAGCGTTGCTGACCGGCAGCGAGGGCAAGCTTTCGAAGCGGCTGGGATCGCTGGGCGTCGATGCCTTTCGCGAACAGGGGCTGGAGGCGATGGCGTTGAATTCGCTGCTCGCCCGCATCGGCACTTCTCAGCCTGTCGTCGCCGAAACGTCGATGGCGGCGCTGGCCGAAGGATTCGACCTGTCGACGTTCGGCCGCGCGCCGGCACGGTTCGACGAGGCGGAGCTGCTGCGCATCAACGCGCAGATCGTGCACCAGATGGACTATGCCGAAGTGTGCGGCCTGCTGCCCGAAGGGATGGACGAGGCAGCGTGGCTGACCGTCCGCCCGAACCTTGAAAAGGCGAGCGAGGCGCAGGAGTGGTGGCAGGTGATCGCGGGCGATCTTGCCGCGCCGGTCCTCACCGAAGAAGACCGCGCCTTCGTTGCCGCGGCTGCACAGGCGGCTGGTGTGATGACGTGGGATGCGGATGCGTGGAAGACGCTGACCGCGATGCTGAAGGACAGCACCGGCCGCAAGGGCAAGGCCCTGTTCCTGCCGCTGCGGCTGGCCCTGACCGGCATCGACCACGGGCCGGACATGAACGCGCTGCTGCCCCTGATCGGGCGGGAACGGGCCATCGAACGGTTGACCGCCGCCGCCTGATTCGCCGAACCGCAGGGTGACAAAGGTGACATCCTGTCACCCTGTGATCGCGGCCGCGAACCCGCACTGTTCCGCGCCTTAAAGCCGCATCGGACAGGGTGACACGTTGCGCGGGCGAAACGGATTTTATCGACGGAAATGAAAGAGCCGCCCGCACAATGGCAGGCGGCTCCCGCGTAGGAAAATAACGTCCGCCCCCGCCGCCCGCTTCACCGGTGGCGGACCGGGAAACGGGCGTGGGGTCGCAAGTGTGGCGCGGTCAGTTCGCGCCGATCCGGTAGAGGATCTGGATGCCGCCGCCCGCATCGGGGCTGCCGTCGGCAAAGCCGGTATAGCCATAGCCCTGAAGCAGCAGGGCGGGGCTGACCTTGTAAGTGGCCGAGGCCGTCGCCTCGCTACGGTCAGGCGAGGTGGTCAGCGCGCCTTCGCGCCATTCGTAATCGAGGCCGAGCGAAAGCTGCGGCCCGGCCTTGGCATAGATGCCTGCGCCGGCCTGCCACACATCCTGCAGCGGGTAGAGTTCGTTCGATCCGTTGAACCGGCGCCCGCCGCGCACGGCGGCGCTGACCGCGCCGAAGCTGTGCAGCAGTTCGCCTTCTGCGGTAAAGTCGGTGGTGCCGGTGCCGAGAAACTTCGATTTCGACGCGGTCGGCAGCTTCACCTTGCCGATAACGTCGAACCACGTCGCATCGCCGATCGGCAGGGTGTAGCCGGCGGCAAGGTTCACGTCGCCCACGCCGCTGCGCGTGTCGATGACGACGGTGTCGCCGCCACCGCCGCCATTCCCGTTACCGTTGCCGGGGCTGACGCCGCCATCGCCGGGGATCACGCCTTGCGGGCCCTTGATGCGGACGTAGGGGACGGAAGCGCGAAACCAGACGTTATCGCCCTGGTATTTCACGCCGACCGGCACGGCCAGCATCTCGGTATCGGCAACGTCGCCATAGTCGCCGCTGGAATAGTCGGCGCCAAGGCTGAACTGCCAGTATTCGTCCGCCATTGCGGGCGTTGCCGCCATCGCAAGGGCCATGGCTGCGCCCGCTGCGACGCGATGCGACGCCTTGCGCAGATTAATTTCGCTCATCGAAAACCCTCATGTTCCCGTTATTCTGCAAAAGAACATGCAGGGCGCGGCAGCATCACCGCTGCGGCGCCCTGCATGTCATGTCATGTGCCCGATGTCAGGGACGACCGGCGTGTTCCGGCTTTTCCGGACGCTCCGGCTTTTCGGGCTTTTCCGCCTTTTCGGGGCGCTCGACCCGTTCGGCCTTGGCGACCCGTTCGGCCTTTGCGGGACGATAGTGCTCGACCGTGGTCGTGGTGTTGCCGTCCAGGTCGGTGGTCTTGATCAGGGTGTTGACGTTGCCGCTCGGCGTGGAAACGGTCTGGGTGTACTGCGTGCCCACCACTTCCATCACCGGCGCGCCCTGCGTGCCGTCTTCGTTGGTTTCGAACAGCGGCTCGCCATCGGCACCGGTTGCCTGCTCGGTCAGTTCGGTCTGTTCGCGCAGGACTTGCGCGCCGTTGCCGCCGGCGGTCGGCTCTCCGACGACAGTGCTGGTCTCGACTTCCTCGACCTCGGGCGTGTCGGTGCCTTCTCCGGCGTCCTGCGCATGGGCGGTGACCGCCGCTACGGCGAGAAGCGCGGTTGCGCTTGCGAAAATTGTCTTTTTCATGATGTCCTCAACTCCCCGCGCCTGAAATGGCGCCTTGGTGGATCTCCCTGTTGCCGGGCCAGACTCCACCCCGCGAATTAACGCCGTGTTAATTCGCGGGATTAACGCGGCGTTCACCAGGTTTACACCGGATGAGCCGTGTAACAAACACCGCGAACGTCAGCTGGCTGCTTCTTCGGTCGCCTCCACCGCTTCCAGCAACCGCTTTTCCAGCGCGTTCAAACGGCTCTCGCTGGTGATCTTGTCGCCCAGAAGGTCGGTTACGTAGAACGTGTCGGCCGCGCGCTCGCCATAGTTGGTGATGTGGGCCGAATTCACCAGCGTCTTGGATTCGAACAGCGCCCGCGACAGGCGGTTAAGCAGGGCGGGCCGATCGCGCGCGTTCACTTCCACAACGGTGTAGCGGTTGGACGCATCGTTGTCGAAATTGACACGCGGGCGCACGTCGAACGCATTGGCGCGGGTGCGCGCGGTGGGGCGGGCGGCCAGTTGCGGCACCAGCTTCACCTTGTTCGCCAGCGCGTCCTCTATCCCCCTTACCAGCCGTTCCAGCTGGCCATCCTCCTTGAACGGGCGACCCAGCGGGTCCTGCACCAGGAAATTGTCGACCGCGCGGCCGTTGCGCGTGGTGTGGATGCGCGCATCAATGATGTTGCCGCCGGCAAGGTGGATCGCGCCGCAGATGCGGCTGAACAGGCCGGGATGGTCGGCGGCCATCGCCGTCACCAGCGTTGCCCCGCGCGCCGAATAGTACTGTGTCTCGATCGACAGCGGCTGCTTGCCCATCGCCTTCATCTGGCGCAGGTTGGACACGATGACGTCCTCGGCCTCCGCGATCCAGTACGATGGGTGCAGCGTCGAACCCAGTTCCTCGACCAGCGCAGCCTCATCGCCCAGCAGTTCGGCAACGGCGTGCTTTTTCGCTTCGACCCGCTTGTCGCGGCCATGCCCCTTGTGGCCCAGCCTGATGCGTTCCTCCGCCGCGAAATAGAGGTCGGAGAGAAGCTGCCCCTTCCAGCTGTTCCATACGCCCGGCCCCACCGCGCCGATGTCGACCACGGTCAGGATCAGCAACTGGCGCAGCCGTTCCAGCGATTGCACCACTTCGACGAAATCGCCGATCGTCTTGGGGTCCGACAGGTCGCGCTTGAATGCGGTGGCGCTCATCAGCAGGTGGTATCGCACCAGCCATGAAACCAGCTCGGTCTCCGTCTCGTCCATGCCGAGGCGCGGGCAGACCCGCTTGGCAAGTTCGGCGCCCAGCACCGAATGGTCCCCGCCGCGCCCCTTGGCGATGTCGTGCATAAGCGTGGCGACATAAAGCGCGCGGCGATGTTTCAGCTTGGGCAGAAGCTTGGTCGACAGCGGGTGCGAATCGGCGACTTCGCCGCTTTCGATGTTGCCAAGCATCCCGATGGCGCGGATCGTGTGTTCGTCCACGGTATAGTGGTGGTACATGTCGAACTGCATCTGCGCCACGACGCGGCCGAATTCGGGCATGATGCGACCGAACACGCCCGCCTCGTTCATCCAGCGCAGCGCCAGTTCGGGATTGTCCTGACTGGCCAGCAGTTCGAGGAAAAGGGCATTGGCCTTCGGATCGGTTCGCACAGCGCGGTCGATCAGCACCGCATCGCGGTCCGCCTTGCGCATCGCTTCGGGGTGGACTTCCACGCCTTCCTGATTGGCCAGCGCGAAAATCTCGATCAGCCGCTTCGGGTCTTTCTGGAAGAACGTGTCGCCGGGCACGTTGATGCGCCCGCCCGCGATTTCGAACCCCTTGATCGTGCGCTTGCGATCGCGCAGCCGCGAAATGAGGTTGCGGCTGGACCGGCGGGCGAACTGTTCGTCCAGCTGGGCAAGGAACACGCCGGTCAGGTTGCCGACGCGCTTCGCCTGCAGGAAGTAGAAGCGCATGAAGCGTTCCACCGCGCTCTTGCCCGGGCGGTGGACGAAGTTCATCCGCTCCGAAACCTCGCGCTGCAGGTCGAAGGTCAGGCGGTCTTCCTCCCGCCCGGTGATCATGTGCATGTGGCAGCGCACGGCGAGGAAGAAGTTTTCCGCCCGGCGGAAGGCGCGGTATTCAGATTGCGACAGCAGGCCCGCATCCACCAGTTCGGATGCGCTGCGCACGCGGTGGATGTACTTGCCGATCCAGTAGAGCGTGTGCAGGTCGCGCAGGCCGCCTTTGCCTTCCTTTACGTTGGGTTCGACGACATAGCGCGAATCGCCCATGCGCTTGTGCCGCGCGTCGCGCTCTTCCAGTTTATCCGCGACGAACTGGCGTTCGGTGCCCTTTACCACCTCGTTCCAGAAACGGTCGCGGGCCTGGTCGAACAGGTTCTGGTCGCCCCACAGGAAGCGCGATTCCAGCATGGCGGTGCGGATGGTCAGGTCCTGTTTTGCCATGCGGACCATGTCGTCCAGCGTGCGGCTGGAATGGCCGACCTTCAGGCCAAGATCCCACAGGTAATAGAGCATCGCCTCGATCACCTGTTCGCACCACGCGGTGTTCTTCATCGGGGTGAGGAAGCCGATATCGACGTCGGATTGCGGCGCCATTTCGCCCCGGCCATAGCCGCCCACGGCCACGATCGTCAGCCGTTCGCCCGACGAACGGTTGGCCAGCGGGTAGACGTGGGTGATGACATGGTCGTGGATGATGCGCACCACCTGGTCGATCAGGAACGACTGCGCAGCCGCCGCCTTGTGCCCGGCCGCGGGCTCCTCCATCAGCCGGTGCGCGATCTCGTCCCGCCCCTTCTGCAGGCTTTCGCGCAGCAGGGCGACGATCGGCTTGCGGTCGAACGTTTCCATGCCCTCGACAAGCGAGTCGAGCCGGGCAACGACCTTGCGGCGGTTGATAATGGCGCGCTGGTTCGGGATCGTGGGATTGGCCAATTGGGGTCCTTCGTTCGTATGGGCGTTCGCGCTACCGGGCAATCCTGCCTGCTTACTCGTCTCTCATCCCTATATTGGCTTGGCGCGATGCAAGGGAAGGGGCAGCTTGGCATCGGGGGCGCAAATGCCTGCTGCCGATGCTTGCGACACCCACTACCATCGCCGCACCGCCTGTGCCACAAGCGCGCCCGATGCGCCGTGGCCCCCGCCCGCGCGGAAACGAAAGTCCGGTCAATTGCTTGAGATGCTTGCTGCCGCCGCCGACACGGCGAACACCCCGATCCACTGGGCGGACCTTGGCCTGAGACCGGGAATCGACATTTTCGGTTTCACGCTGCGCTTCTATTCGCTCGCCTATCTGGCCGGCATTGTCCTGGCCTATTTCCACCTGACCAAGATGCTGAAGCAGCCGGGCGCGCCGATGGCGCAGCGCCATGCCGAAGACCTGTTCTTCTGGTGTACGCTGGGCATCATCATCGGCGGGCGGCTGGGCTATGCCACGTTCTACGAACCCTCGCTCTGGGCCAATCCGGACCAGCTGGTGCAGCTGTGGAATGGTGGGATGAGCTTCCACGGCGGGGTGATGGGCGTGCTGCTGGCGATCGCGTGGGTGTGTTTTCGCGGCAAGCTCAATTTCATCCGCGTGTGCGACTACATCTCGGTCAACGTCGCGTTCGGCATGCTGTTCGGGCGTATCGCGAACTTCATCAACGGAGAGCTGTGGGGCCGCCCCACCGATGTGCCGTGGGCGATGGTATTCCCGCGCGCCGGGCCGCTGCCCCGCCATCCCAGCCAGCTTTACGAGGCCGCGCTGGAAGGCGCACTGATGATGGTGATTATGCTCTCGCTGTTCTGGCTGACCCGCGCCCGTTATCGCCCCGGCCTGCTGGTCGGCGTGTTTACCGCGGGCATCGCGGCGGGCCGCTTCACGGTCGAATTCTTCCGCGAACCGGACGAGCAACTGGCCGAATTCGCGGCCAGCACCGGCCTGTCGATGGGCCAGTGGCTTACCCTGCCGATGATCGCGGTGGGCCTTGGCATGGCGGCATGGGCGCTTAGCCGTCCGGCCATCGGGCAGAAGGCGCCCCGCGCTCCCGCACCCGACGCGGCCTGAGGGGCGGAGAGGCTGCGCGGCGTGGCGCGAAAGGACCTTGCCGAACATTTCCGCCGCCTGATTCGCAACCTCGGGCCGATCCCGCTTGCGCAATTCATGGCAGAGGCGAACGCACACTATTACAGCGCGCGCGATCCGCTGGGCGCGAAGGGTGATTTCATCACCGCGCCCGAAATCAGCCAGATGTTCGGAGAGATGATCGGCGGCTGGCTCGCGGACCTGCGGGCGCGGGCCGGTGGGAACGCCGGTGCACAGGACGCTGCCTATGTCGAACTCGGCCCCGGGCGCGGCACGCTGGCGCGCGATGCGTTGCGGGTGCTGGCGATGGCGGGCGGCGCGGCGCAGGTTCACCTCGTCGAAGGGTCGCCTGCGCTGCGGGCTGAGCAGGCGCGGTTGCTGCCCGATGCGCGGTTTCACGACGATATCGCTTCGCTGCCCGACGATCGCCCGCTGCTCGTCGTTGCCAACGAATTCTTCGATGCCCTGCCGGTGCGCCAGCTGGTCCGCACGGCAAGCGGCTGGCGGGAACGGATGGTCGGGCTGGAAGACGACAGGCTCGTTCCCGTTTCGGGCGACAGGCCGATGGATGCCGCTGTTCCCCAACGGCTTGCTGATGCGGCAGAGGGCGCGATTCTCGAAACCTGTCCGGCGGCATCGGCGATCATGCGCGAACTTGCGTCGCGCGTGGCGCGGCAGGGCGGGGCGATTCTCGCGATCGACTATGGCTATGCCGAACTGGCCCACGGCTCGACATTTCAGGCCGTGGCCCGCCACGAACGGGCGGATCCTTTCGCGGCGCCCGGCACGGCGGATCTTACCGCGCATGTCGATTTCGGCGCATTGGCCGATGCCGCGCGCGGTTCGGGGCTGCGGGTAGACGGCATTACGGCGCAGGGCGCGTTCCTGATGGCGCTGGGCATGGGGTACCGCGCGGCCGCGCTGGCACGAGCGAATCCGCAGGGCGCAGAAGACGTTTTTGCCGCCTTGCAACGCCTCACTGCACCCGATGCGATGGGGTCGCTTTTCAAGGTGATCGCTGCCGTCCACCCTGCATGGCCCGAAAGTGCGGGGTTCGCGGTTGCGGAAACAGGGTAAAATGCCTGTTGGAAATTTCGCGTACCATGTCTATGAGGCGCGCCAAGACGGGTCCTGCATGGGGCGAAATGCCCATGCGTGCGGCGTATCCGTGCGGGTCCGGGGGCGGACGCTCTCCGGGTGGACTACGAACCTTCCTGCCTGACATTTCCGTCGGGCAGCCAGATCAGGGATAGCCAGGCATGGCAGAGGCGACGATCGACAACCCCGCGCTTGCGGACGGTGATGAAGGTGGCGTCCGCCGCCGCGACTTCATCGAAATCGCTGCGGTTTCTTTCGGGGGCGTTGGCGCGCTTGCCACTCTCTACCCGCTGATCAGCCAGATGGCCCCGTCGAAGGACGTGCTGGCCGAATCCAGCACCGAAGTCGACGTGTCGGCTATCCAGCCCGGTCAGGCGATCAAGGCCGTTTTCCGCAAGCAGCCGCTGTTCGTGCGCCGCCTGACGCCCAAGGAAATCGCCGAGGCCAATGCCGTCGACGTCGGTTCCCTCCGCGATCCGCAGACGCTGGAAGAGCGTACGAAGGAAGGCCATGCCGACATGCTCATCACGATGGGCGTCTGCACCCACCTTGGCTGCGTGCCGCTTGGCGCGGGCGAGGGCGAGGTGAAGGGCGAGTTCGGCGGGTATTTCTGCCCCTGCCACGGCTCGCACTATGATACCGCGGCCCGCATCCGCAAGGGTCCCGCTCCGTTGAACCTGCAGGTTCCGGAATACGAATTCACTTCCGAAACCACCGTCAAAGTCGGCTGAGGATAAGAGACGATGAGCTTCCCCTGGGCGAACCACTACCAGCCGACCAACCCGTTCATGCGGTGGATGGACGAAAAGCTTCCGCTTCCGCGTCTGGTCTATAACGCGATCGGTTCGGGCTACCCCGTTCCGCGCAACCTGAACTACTGGTGGAACTTCGGCGTGCTCGCCGGCTTCTGCCTGGTGATCCAGATCGTCACCGGCGTGATCCTGGCGATGCACTATGCGCCCAACGCGCTGGTCGCCTTCGATTCGACCGAACACATCATGCGTGACGTCAACTGGGGCTGGATGCTCCGTTACGCCCACGCCAACGGCGCTTCGGCGTTCTTCGTGGTCGTCTACACCCACATCTTCCGCGGTTTCCTGTTCTCGTCGTACAAGGCGCCGCGCGAAATGATCTGGCTGCTGGGCGTCGTGATCTTCCTGCTGATGATGGCAACCGCCTTCATGGGCTACGTGCTGCCGTGGGGCCAGATGTCCTTCTGGGGTGCGAAGGTCATCACCGGCCTGTTCGGCGCGATCCCGCTGGTCGGCGAACCGCTGCAGATCTGGCTGCTGGGCGGCTTTGCCCCGGACAACGCCGCGCTGAACCGCTTCTTCAGCTTGCACTTCCTGCTGCCGTTCGTGATTGCCGGTGTCGTCATTCTGCACATCTGGGCGCTGCACATCCCCGGCTCGTCGAACCCGACTGGCGTCGAAGTGAAGCAGGAATCGGACACCGTGCCGTTCCACCCCTACTACACCGCGAAGGACGGCTTCGGTCTGGCCGCGTTCCTCGTGATCTACACCGCGTTCGTGTTCTTCATGCCGAACGCGCTGGGTCACCCGGACAACTACATCCCGGCCAACCCGCTTTCCACGCCGGCACACATCGTTCCCGAATGGTACTTCTGGCCGTTCTACGCGATCCTGCGCGCCTTCACGTTCGACTTCTTCTTCGTTCCGGCAAAGCTGCTTGGCGTGCTGGCGATGTTCGCAGCCATCCTGGTCTGGTTCTTCCTGCCCTGGCTCGACACCTCGCCGGTCCGTTCGTCGCGCTACCGCCCGCTGCTGCGCAAGTTCATCTGGTTCGGCTTCGTGCCCTGCATGGCCGCGCTGTTCTACCTGGGCGGCGCACCGGCCGAAGAACCCTACGTCATGTTCAGCCAGCTGGCCGCCGCGTACTACTTCGCGCACTTCCTGATCATCCTGCCCATCGTGTCGATGATCGAGAAGACGAAGCCGCTGCCGAACTCCATCACCGAAGCGGTGCTCGCCAAGCATGGCGAAACCGCAGCCGCCGAATAACAGGCCGATAACAGGGAAAGACGAAAACCATGGTCCGCCTTATTGGTATCCTAGTCGGCATCTTCTTCAGCGGCTGGCTGCTCGTGACCCTCGCGGTCGGCTTCTTCACCTGGGCTAGCGAGCCGAAAGTGGAAACGGCCGAACACGTGTTCCACGAACATCCGAAGGAACTGCATCTGGCCAGCGATGGCCCGTTCGGCCACTTCGACCTGCAGCAGGTGCAGCGTGGCTACAAGGTGTACAAGGAAGTCTGCTCGGCATGCCACTCGCTGCGCCACGTCGCTTTCCGCGATCTGGAACAGCTGGGCTATTCCGAAGCGCAGGTGAAGGCCGAAGCCGCGATGTGGCAGGTGCCGGGCATCGATCCGGTTACCGGCGAAGCCACCACGCGCCCCGGCACGCCGACTGACTACTTCCCGAAGCCCTTCGCGAACGACGTCGCCGCGCGCGCTGCCAACAACAACGCGATCCCGCCGGATCTCTCGCTGATGGCCAAGGCTCGCCACAACGGCGCCGCCTATGTCTACTCGCTGCTGACCGGTTATCAGGAACAGCCCGAGGCTCTGCTGACGGAATTCCCCGAAGCAAAGACTCCGGACGGCCTTCACTACAACCCGTACTTCGCGAACCTGAACCTCGCGATGGCCAAGCCGCTGTCGGACGGTCAGGTCGACTTCGACGACGGTTCGCCGAACGACCTCGATTCGATGTCGCAGGACGTGGCTGCCTTCCTCGTCTGGACCGCAGAGCCCACGCTGGCGAAGCGTCACCAGACCGGCTGGCCGGTGGTGCTCTTCCTGATCATCCTGACCGTGCTGTCCTATCTCGCCTATCGTAACGTGTGGCGTAACAAGGAGCATTGAGCTCCACGGGGGTAGTACCCGGGTTTAAAAGGGGCCGCCGGTTCGATCCGGCGGCCCTTTTTGTGTGCGGTGCGCCCCGGCGGCAGCGCGGATCAGCGCGCGGCGACGCCGAAGATATCGGCCGCGATCCGCCCGTCATTGCCATAGATGCCCTGACTGCGCGAAACCGCGTGGCACTGGACATCGGCTTCGGCAATTCCGGCAGCTGCAAGATGCCCGCCCATCGCGAAGTAGGGTTCATCGTTGAGATGCGCGATAAGATCCTCGACCGTTTCCCAGCGTTCGAAGACGAGGATGGTATCGGCCTTGCCCGGATAGACCGCCCATTCGTAGGCAAGGCAGCCCTTTTCGGCGAGAGCGGCGTCGATCAGCGGTGCAGCCTCCAGAAGGACCGGACCGGCTTCGCCCTCCATCCTGATCCAACCTTCGACGATAACCTGCATTCGTTCTCTCCCTTGTCTGCACGGACAAGGGGATGCGCCCGCGCGGGGGACAAGAAAACTGGCCGAAAGGGAAGGGGGCATGCAAACAGGCGTTGACGAACGAGCCTGCAAGATGGCAAGCGCAACGCCGCACGCGATCGCGTAACGATGAGCGGGTATAGCTTAGTGGTAAAGCTCCAGCCTTCCAAGCTGGCTATGCGGGTTCGATTCCCGCTACCCGCTCCAACTTCCCGTCCAGCGATGTTCGTATCAGTCTGGACATACCCCTGAAATCCACGGTATTTAGCAGCTTATCGGGCCGCATCCGTTCAGCCGCGTCCATATCTAACCACCCATCGTTGGGGGTATGATTGGGGGAAGCCGATTGAAGCAGGGGGTACGGATTGCGGCGCTGGGGGTATGCGAGGCAGGCCATGGCGCTCACTGATGTTGCAATCCGGCAGGCAAAGCCGGGACCGAAACAATACAAGATGGCGGACGGGCTAGGCCTGTATCTGCTCGTCACGCCAGCGGGCGGCAAGCTCTGGCGGCTGAAATACCGACTGGCAGGTAAAGAGAAGCTCATGGCCTTCGGTGCCTATCCCGATGTGAGCCTTGCCGATGCCCGGAAGCGCCGGGATGAAGCCAGAGAACAGATTGCCGCCAGCAAGGACCCCTCGCGAGAAAAGCGCCGCGCCAAGGTCCGTCAGCGGGCGGAGGCCATGAACACCTTTGCCATCATCTCTGCCGAGTATTGCGCCAAGCGCAAGGCGGACGGGCATGGCGGCTGGTCTCCCGCCACGGCCAAGCGGAGCGAATACCTGCTGTCCCGCCTGAATGCAGCATTGGGCAGTCTGCCAATTGGCGAGATCGAACCTGCCGACATTCTGGCCGCTGTTCGCAAGATCGAAGCCAAAGGAACGCTGGAGAGCGCCCGCCGAACATTGCAGCTTGCAGGCATGGTGTTTCGCTATGCCGTAGCAACGGCGCGGCTGGCGTCCGATCCGACACGCGATCTGCGCGGGGCGTTGGCGACGCCCAAGGTGACACACTACGCGGCCATTCTTGAGCCAGTGAAGGTGGGCGAGCTGCTGCGGGCGATCGACGGCTATGAAAGCTTGGGGATGACCCGGCTGGCGCTGCAACTGGCTCCCCATGTCTTTGTGCGCCCCGGTGAATTGCGCCATGCCCGCTGGGATGAAATCGACCTGGACGGGGCGCTCTGGACCATCCCAGCCGAAAAAACCAAGATGCGGAAGGATCACCGCGTTCCGCTGTCCCGGCAGGCCGTGGCGATCCTGCGGGAGATTCACGCCCTCACCGGCCCGGCTGGCTATGTCTTTCCCTCCGTCCGAACCCGTGCCCGACCTATGAGTGAGAACACATTGAATGCCGGGCTGAGGCGGCTGGGCTATGCCAGTGATGAGATGACCGCCCACGGGTTCCGCGCCATGGCTGCAACACTGCTGAACGAAAGCGGCAAGTGGCATCCCGATGCAATCGAGCGGGCGCTTGCCCATGGCGATGCCGACAAGGTGCGCGCCGCCTACACACGGGGCGCATACTGGCAAGAGCGGGTGGAGATGGCCCAATGGTGGAGCGACAATCTCGATACGCTGCGCAAGGGCGCGGACGTTGTGCCGATCAATCGAGCGAAGGGGAAAGCGAAGTGAAAGAACAGGATCAAAGCGAAGCCAAGTTGGCGGCGGTTTTTGAGGCCATCAACGAGGTCGTGCGGGAGGCGCTGGCGGATGGAGTGTCAGCATGGGAGCTGCGCCGTGCGCTGCTGGCGCGGGCAGCGTTCACATTCAAGGCTGATCCAGCGGAAGGCATTGCCGAGTTTGAATACTACCGCAGGTTGCTCGTGCGTGAGTTGATCCACCCGCCAGTGGCAGAGGCTGCCTAGCCACCGAACAGACAAAGTCCCGCGAGGTTGGGATGGCGCTTACAAACCGCGAAGCGGCAAAGCAGCGCGCCGCTGGGGGGATCGGGATGCCACACGCGCGCGCGATACCCCGCAACTCTCAATGCCAATCTGCGCAGTGCATGGGCTGATGAATGGCCATGGCCAGCTGCATCATGACCTTTTGCCTGGAGCACCCCTCCCCCCCTCGTGGGTCCTCCCAAAAGCCTTTCATTACAATGGGGTGCGGCAGCGCGTGGGGCGTGGCTTTCTCATTTCCGGCAGCGCCTCGCGGTTTTGATTGGATTTGTCTTTTGCGTCGACGTGGCAAAAAGGGGCCCGTTTGCCACTTGGAGCGCAATGAATTCCATGGGAACTAAGGGAACATGGGAACAAGCTATCAGAAACCCGCAGATTGCCTCGCATCCGGAAGCCATCGGGCTGTTCCCAATCGGCCATCGATCTTTGGGAACATGGGAACAGCGCGGCAACCGTCGAGAGCGATCGCAAGGCGGTGCGGTCCGCCGTTGAGCCTAGAGACCTTTCCAGCGCCGCCGGCTGGGCCGGTTATGCCGTTCGTGGAAAATCCGCGCGCGTGTGGCATCCCCCCTGCCTCTCTCGACCAATTGGGGTGAGTGATGGAAGGCGAGCCTGATCCAGTGGCCCTTGGGCCGGCCAATATGGCCATGCTGGCCCTTCAAGGTGAGGTGTCCTTGGAGTGGGTAGGCAGGGCCGCTGCGATCATTGCGGAAAGCCTTGCCTCATACGATACGTCGCATCCCCGTGAACTGCCGCGCGTTCCCCTCGACCAGCTGGGCGAGGCCGTTGCGATCGATGATGCTCGATGCTTCCTTGAGCTAGTGGCCCAGCTGTTCGATGCCCAGCCGAGAACGCTGATCGATTATCGGGCTGACCTGGTGTTGGACCGAAAGCCGGGTAAGCCGATAAATCAAGACCTCCTCGCGATCCGAAATCTCATGATGGCCAGTGCTGTCGAGCGGCGCATTGCCGATGGTATGGTGCGAAAGGCGGCAATCGGAGAGGTAGCGGACAAATATGGCATCGGCGAACGGACTGTCGCGGGTGCCTTGGCCGAGCTGCGCCGGGCCCGCGCCAGCCGCGATGCAGGTAATTCGGAGAATTGACCGCATAAGAAACTTGCTGCCCGCTCTGAACTGATGTGCATTTTAGCGAACTCCCACAACCAAGGGGAGTTTTGGAAATGCATGACACACCTGCAGGCGCACCTCTCGCCTATTCGATCAAAGAGGCCTGCCGTGCCACCTCGCTGGGGCGAACACGAATTTTTCAGCTTATCGCCAGCGGGCGGCTGGAAGCCGTCAAGGTCGGTAGCCGCACCCTGATCCCGGCCCAGGCCCTGCACAAGCTGCTGGAGGGAGATCAGTGATCGGCGGTGGTGGTGCCGTGCGATCGGGTAGAATTGATTTCGGGCGGGTGAATCAAGTTGCGCTGGGCAACGCCGTCGCTGTCGTTCGGGGCTTGTTGCCAGAGGGAAGGTTGGAAGGTCACGAGTACGTCGCCCGCAATCCGCTGCGTCCCGATCGGCAACTGGGCAGCTTCAAGGTTAATATCTCATCCGGACGATGGGCTGATTTCGCCACCGGCGACGGCGGCGGCGACCTGGTGAGCCTTGCCGCCTTTGTATCGGGGCTTCCCCAGCGCGAGGCCGCAATTCGGCTGGCGGAATCCATGGGGGTTTCTCCATGGGCATGAATGATAAGCCTGATGACCCGTTCGCCAATGTCTCCAAGTCGATCGCGGGCGGGAGCGAGTTGTCAGCCGGGAAAGTGCCAGATGCGAAACGCAAGAGCGCGCCCAAGCCCAAGGGTGAATGGGTTTCCCCGGTGCCCGCCGATGCGCCAGACGCACGGACTTCGCACAATCGCCATGGCAAGCCCTCCGCATCGTGGGCCTATCGCGATGGGGTTGGCGCGCTGATCCATTGGGTGTGCCGCTTCGACAAGCCGGACGGCGCTAAGGAAATCCTGCCTCAAACCCTATGGCGTGATGCCGGGCGGCTGAGCTGGCGCTGGGCTGCGCCGCCCGCTCCTCGCCCGATTTACGGGCTAGATCGCCTCGCTATGGTGCCAGCCGCGCCCGTGCTGATCGTGGAAGGCGAAAAGACGGCGGACGCGGCGGCTGGGCTGTTTCCCGGTTTCGCGGTGGCGTCATGGTCGGGCGGGTCGAAGGCGGTCAGCAAGGCCGATTGGGCAGCGCTGGCGGGCCGCAGGGTGGCGATCCTGCCTGATGCCGACACACCGGGACGCGAAGCCGCTCAAGCTGTCCGCAAGGCCGCGCTGGCGGCTGGGGCAGAGGGGGCGGCTATCGTCGAGCTGCCCGCCTCGTTGCCAGCCGCATGGGATTGCGCGGATCCTTTCCCGTCTGACTTCGCCCAGCCCGACTTGCTGGACCGCATCGGCACGGCGATCGAGGCGGCGAACGCCGGGCATCTCGAAACCCCGCCTGGCTATGAGCTGGACGATGATGGTTTGTCCTGGCTGGAGCCGGGCAAGGATGGCGCTGACGCAAGGCGCGTGCGCTTGTCCGATCCGTTCGAGATCATGGGCGAGGCGCGCGATGGCGAGGGCGGAGATTGGGGCTTGCTTATCCGGTTCCGGGACCGCGATGGGGTGGAGAAGCGCAAAACCGTCAAGCGGGCTGCGCTGGCGTCCGATGCTGGCGCAGTGCGGGCCGAGCTGGCCGGCGCGGGCATGTTGATCCTGTCCGCGACGGGCCAGAGTGATCGCTTCATTCGCTTCCTGCGGGCAGTGACGCATAGCGCGCGCCTCACCTTGGCGGAAAGAACTGGCTGGGTTGATGCCAGCCGCTTTGTCCTGCCACATGCCGTAATCGCCCCGCCGGGCGCGGAGCCGGTGCATTTCGACGGAGCGGCGTCGGCTCTGCACTATCGTCAGTCGGGCAATCTGGACGGATGGAGACGCGACTTGGCTGCACTGGCGCCGGGTAACAGTCTCCTCACTTTCGCCATTTCGCTGGCCTTTGTCGGGCCAATCATGCGCTGGCTCGAGATGGAGGGCGGCGGCTTTCACTTTCGCGGGGCCTCCAGCACCGGCAAAACTTCGCTGGCGATGGCGGCTGGCAGCGTGTGGGGCGGCGGCGGCTCACTGGGCTTCGCCTCAAGCTGGAGGGCAACCGGAAACGCCTTGGAAGGCGTTGCCCACGGTCATACCGAAACGCTGCTGATCCTTGACGAGTTGGCTTTGGTTGATCCGCAAGAGGCGGGCAGCGCGGCCTATGCGCTCGCCAGCGGCCAAGGAAAGGCGCGCGCGCAACAGAGCGGTGCGTTGCGGCGGCGGGCAGAATGGCGGGTGATGGTTTGCAGCACTGGGGAAATAGGGCTTGCCGATCATATGCGCGCGGCCAAGCGAGGCGAACGGACGATGGCCGGGCAGGAGCTGCGCCTGCTCGATCTGCCAGCTGATGCGGGCGCGGGCTTTGGGGCATGGGAAAACCTGCACAACGTGGAGAGCCCAGCCGCCTTTTCCGATGCGATCAAGGCGGCTTGCACTTCACACTACGGCCATGCCGGGCCTGCCTTCGTGCGCGGCCTTGTGGCGGATGGTCTGCATTGGCAGGGCGAAGCGAGGCGACTGGCAAAGGCTTTCGCCAGCTCGGCTAAGCAAGACGGGGATAGCGGGCAGGTACATCGTGGAGCATTGCGCTTCGCTGCCGTCGCTGCGGCTGGAGAAATGGCAGCGGCGCTTGGTATCGTGCCGTGGCGATCCGGTGAGGCAGAGGCGGCGGCGCTGGCGTGTTTCAATGCGTGGGCGGCTGGCTTTGGCCGCACCGGATTGCGGGAGCATCGGCAGATTCTGGAGCGAGTGCGGAACGCGATACAGGCAGGTCAATCCCGCTTCGCCCATATTCCGAAGGCCAAGGTGTATTCATCCTATGAGGATGATGAGCCGAGCGATCGCGCCGCCATAAGCAACCGCGAAGGGGAGGCGCGGTCATTATCGACGCTCGGCTACCTCCACGACATTGAGCCGGGCAAGCCGTGTTATCTGTTCCACGATAGCGGCTGGAATGAAATTCTCACCGGCTGCGACCCGAGGGAGGCGGCGACCGTCCTGCAATCGCATGGCTTCTTGGTGCCCGGCGATGGCGGGCGGCCCAAACGCAAGCAGCGCGTAGGAGATCAAAGCCCCCGCTTCTACACCGTCCGGGCAAGCATTCTGGAATGGGATTCGGGCGACCTTGGAAAGCGGGGTGTTGGCGAAAACGCCCGTCCAGATAATCCACCTGGTGGTGTTGCGGTGCCATCGCGTCCCGAACGCCCAGCCGCCCATGATTGGGGTGAGGCGTCGAGCGATCCTCTGGCGGATTGGGAAGGCAGCGATTAGATGGTTGCCGCCCTGCCATTTTGTCAACTCGACTTGTTCGAAACGTCGCCGGATAGCCCCTCTAGGCCAGTGGGCAGACCGCCGCACGAGCCGACACTGGAAGGAATTCTTCTGGTAAAGGAAATGAAAGCGGCTGGCGCGACCATGCCGCAAATCGCCCGTGTCTTGGGAATTTCGAAGAATACTCTCGGGCGGCACTATTTTCCAAGCGGATGCCGACACTCCCCGACACCGGCTAGTCGGCGAATAGTCCTGCGCGCGATCGAGGGGGGAATGACGCCTGCCGAAGTTGCCAAGCTGATCGGCATATCAACCCCCACATTCAAACATCATTATTGGCATGAGCTGCAACCATAGGTGCGGCTGGGAGTATGCGTCGAGAATTCCCGTGGCATCCTCGCCTTAGGGGTGCTGCGGGGCCGGCGGGATTCATGGCCGATCCCGCCGGCACGTCTTTCCCACAAAGCCGGAGCCGGCATCTGTTCCCAAGCAAGCGAGCGGGGAACAAGTCTTGCAAACGCTGGGAACAGAATTTCGAATGAGAAGACAGACGGTTAGGCGACGTGCTCCCAATTTCCCGCTGTTCCCGCCAATTGGAGAGCAATCCCACAACGCTCACCGCCAGCCGCCGGGCTGGGCTGATACCAGCTGCCGCCGATAAATCATTTCCAAGTCTCGCCCTGGCTCACCTCAAGCCAGCGCAAGTCATGGAAACAAAGCGCAATTTTCCGACTGTGAATTGAAATCAAGGTGGAAACTGGCTGCACATTAAATTTGATTGAGAAGCTGCCATTTCCCGAAAGCCGCGGAATTGCTGGCTTTGCGCCTGCGATTTGTCGCGTGGGGTGTGGGGGGCAATTCGCTCGCTCGTCAGACCGGCTATCGTGCCCGAATCGGACTGCCGGTTATGTGTCACCCGGACCTTGGGATACGCGGGCCGGGCAACGCTCCAGCCGCTCTGAAAGCCACCTAGCCAGCACATTTGGGGGTATGATTGGGGGTATCTATCTGAACAGTGCTTAAGAGAATGGCTAAAATACGAGGTTTCTAGACTAGTTTGAGGTTCCCGCTACCGCTCCAATCCTCAATAACATCCTGAAAAACCACAAAAATCCGCCAGCCAAGGCGCGGATTCACGCGTCTGTGCTACACAGGTGTCATACATTTGTGCGTCGGAATCAGAGGCAACGCTCTCAAATCGTTCAATAAATCGTCTCAGCAACTGTCATACACGAGCGTCATACAAACCATCTGTGCGCGGACTGTGGTTGCGAGGGTCGATCTATCAATATCGGGTTCGTGTCCCTTCTGATTTGCGGGATGCAATGGGCTGCGTTCATGTGGGTCGTTCGCTTAGGACAGACAGCCGTGCGCTTGCCGTTAGATTGAGTCGGAAAGTCGCGTTCGAGATCGAGGTGATGTTTGAGCAAAAGCGTCGGGACTTAGGTTTGCCATTCAATGCGTCGATCCTCGCATTCACCGCTTCGGAAGCGGCAGTGGCATCGACGATTCAGGAACGATCAGAAAAAGCGTCCGTCGCGGTGGGCGGGTTCATCCGTCAGCACGACGGTTATCGCGACAACGGCTTTCCCAATGATCGCGGTGGGCAGATCCGTGCGAATATCCGGCATGACACCAACAATGGCTCGATCAAGCTGAACGTCAATTACGTCAACGACCATAACGTGTTCTATCTGCCGATTCCGATCGCAGACCCGAACAATCCAGGCAAATCGCTGGACCAGTACATCGACTACTTCGACGGCACGATGAATTCGCCTTCGCTGCGCAACGTCAATCTGTTCTACCGCGACGGCAATGGCCAGCTTCAGAGCCGGACCGGCGATCTTGCAGATGGTCGCCACATGGAAATGATGAATGTCGGCCTCCGCTATGAAGCGGATTTCGATGGCTGGCTGGTATCGGCAAAGGCCGGCTACACGCAGGGCAAGGTGAAGTTCCAGGCTTTCTATTCGACCACCAATCCGTCCGATGCTGATGCCTATGCGGCCGGATTCCTTGATCGCGCGACATCGGCATTCGGGCCGGTCGCCTCGTTCGGATATACGCTGGCTGGTACCGATACGGCCTATGACCCTTATGCCGCATCAGGCCTGGTGATGACCGGCCAGTATCGCGATATCGAATCCAGTTTCTATTCCGCGCAAGGCGATCTTTCTGTCGCCCGCCGGATCGAGACAGGTCTTGGCAGCCATGACGTGAACATTGGTGCCTATGCCGCTGCCTATGGGCAGGACAAGTTCGCCGTTTATCAAAATTACCTGATCGAGGTGGCCGGACAGCCCAGAACGCTGGACCTTGTCGCCTATGATGCCTCGGGCGCGGTGATTGGTCGGGTCACAGACGACGGAGTGGTCAACCGCGCGGCTTCGCTGAGCGGCGGTGAAACCGACGCCACGATGTTCGCGCTTTACGCGAATGACACCTGGGACCTGTCGCCCGGTCTGACGATCGATGCCGGTATCCGTCACGAACGCTATGACTATCGGGGGTACGCCGTCGAAACCGTGGAAGTGAACCTGGGTGATGAAACGACGCTGTCCGATGACACGACCCGGGCGTTCAGCGGGGTAACGATCAACCAGAAGCACAAGACGAATGTCACCAACTGGACGGTGGGCGCGAATTACGATTTCTCCAGATCGTTCGGCATGTATGGTCGCGCATCGCACCTGGAAACGCCGCCGAACTCGCAGACGGTGACAAGCATCAATCCGACGATCATAACGTCGAAGGCAGACCAGTACGAAGTCGGTCTGAAGTTCGCATCGGGCCGGTCTTATCTCTACGTCACCGGTTTCTACACCTATTACGATCCGATCAATTCGTCCTTCTTCGCCTATGATCCGGTAACCGGCCGCAACGATGTGAGCATACCTTTCATCGGCGAGGCACAGGTGCTCGGCGTGGAATTCGACGGAGCCGCGGCCCTGACGGACTGGTTCACCCTCAACGGTGCGTTGACGGTCAGCGATCCGAAGTACAAGAACTTCCAGAACGCAAACGGCGCCGATCCGAGCCTTGCCGAAGGCAATCAGATCCCTCGCCAGCCCAAGGTCTATGGCAGCCTTCGCCCCAGCTTCAATTTCATGGCGGGCGATACCGATATCTCGGTCTACGGTCGCTACACCTATCAGTCCCGCCGCTACACCGACCTTTACAACAACACCGCGCTTCCTGCCTATGGGACAGTCGGTGCGGGTATCACTCTTCGCCGCGACAACTGGCAGGTGCAGGTCGTGGGCGACAATCTCTTCAACGAGAAGGGTTTGACCGAAGGCGATCCGCGCGGTGACATCCTGAGCGGACAGGGAACGACCGAAGCAATTTACGGCCGCCCGATTTTCGGTCGTAACGTACGCCTGGTCGTCAAGAAGAGCTGGTAAGTGCGCCGCTTGACCAGAATGCTGTTTGCCTCCGCCGCGCTGGTCGCGGCGGGGGTCGCGCTTGAAACCGTCTCCCCTGCGTTGGCAGAGGAAAATTCCTCCGCCACCGCCGTGCCGGTCGACGCCCGTTCTCCACTGGCAGCATTGAATTTTCCGCTTTTGGTCGCGCTTCGGGCTGATCCGGCCTGGGCATCCGCATTGCGCAATGACCGACCGCTGGTCGATCTTGCCCGCGAACGCGCACAGCGCGTAACGGGGGCTGCGGATTGCATGCCTTTGCCGGGATGTCGGGTCACGCCGTGGCTCTGGACAGAGGCAGACATCGCCCTTGTCGGCGCGCGATTGGCGCATTTGGCGCAAACCGACGATCGCCTGTTGCTGGTCGAAAACGTGTTGCGACCTTCCCGTCGTTTCGCCCTGCATGAGGGGTTGGACGATACAGGCCTGCTGAAAGCGGCTTGGACCGATGCGGCACGCAGCATGAACGCGATTATGCAGGTTTATGCCGGCGGCGACGCACCGCGTTATCCCGATATCGACCCGGCTATTTTCGATACGGCCCGACCGGACTACGGCACGTTGCTGACAGCATTGGATACCGTCACCTTGGCTCAGGGCAGATCGGACGATCTCTTCTTCGAAGGGCCCGTTCGTCAGGCAACAACCCTGCTGATCGTGAACGAGCGCACCGATGCCACGAAACACCGCCCGGTGCTCGGCGGCGACAATGCGGTCACGCTTGCCCGACTTGAGAGAGACGCCCGGGAGCAGTTTCCCTACACGGCGCTGCTGGTCTTTGGTCATGGTCCTGACGATGCGTTATCCAGCACCGGCCCCCTTGGCCATTTGCGCCTGCGCCTTGCGGCCGACCGGCTAAGCCGGGGCCTTGCGCCCGTCATCATAGTGTCTGGCGGCGCCGTCCACCCGGCGCGCACCCGTTTCAACGAAGCGGCGGAGATGCGGCGGGAACTGATCGAACAATATGGAGTGCCCGCCGACCGTATCCTGATGGAACCGCATGCCCGGCACACCACGACCAATTTGCGCAATGTCGCACGCCTGATGCTGTCTGCCGGCATGTCGGCAGAGCGCGACGCGCTTATCCTCTCCACGCCCGAGACCATAGAATATATCGGCGGAGAGGAACTGATGCGCCGCAACATTTCGGAACTGGGATACCAGCCCGGCGTCATCGCGCCTGGACCGGACACCCTTTCCCTGACCTTCCGGCCGTTGCCCATCTCTTTCCATGTAGATGCCATGGACCCGCTCGATCCTTGAAATCCTTCCCAAGAATACGAAAGCGAAAGACCGCCACGATGCTCAAGCCAATCTGCGCCCTTGCCAAATCACTCTGGTTCGTGGCCCCTTTTGTTGTTCCGGCGACAGCGCATGCATGGGGCGAACGCGGTCACTCGGCCATCGACATCGCAGCGATCGAAGCACTGCCAGAAGATGGCCCGGTCTTTCTGCGTGACAATCTCGCCACGATCGCCGGGGCATCCACGGCGCCGGACAAATGGCGCGGTTCATCGGAACCGTTTTCGAAAATCGCCGAGGACCCCAACCACACATGGTTTATCGAAAGGCTGCGTTTCCTCGATCCCGTGCCACGGTCGCGCTACGCGTTCGTTCTTGCCCTTTATCGCGAACATCAGGCCGTGGCGGCAGAAGATCCGAAAGCGGCCGAACGGCTGAACGTGCGCTGGACCGGCACCATGCCTTACGCAATTGCAGAGGGGTACGGTCGCATTGTCAGCGCGATGCGTGAATACCGCCGCCTGCGCGATGCCGGACAGGATACGGGCCGGATCGAGCAGACCATTGCCTTTTACACGGCCTGGATGGGTCATTACGTGGGCGATGCAGCCAATCCGATGCATGTTTCGATCCATTGCGAGGGGTGGGTAGGCCCAAATCCAAATGGATATGCAACGGATGGTGAAGTTCATGGCCGCTTTGAATCGCAGTTCGTTGACGCCATCGGACTGACGCCTGAGAATCTGTCCGGTCGCATCTCTGCGCCATCGCGCCAGAACGGAGATTTGTTTGACGCCGTTCTTGACTACATTGCTGAGAGCAACAGCCACGTCGAAGCGATTTTCCGGTTCGACAAGAACGGCGCCTTGCACAACCGTGACGAGGAAGCGCGCGAATATACTTATGATCGTGCCGCCTTTGGCGCCGGGATGTTGCGTGACCTGCTCTATCGCGCCTGGCTGGAAAGCGCTGCGCAGGGCAATGGGCCGCACCGCCCGCAGGATCCTGATGCACCCGGCTATGATCCCGAAACAGGAACAGCACCTGCCTGACGTTCACGACAGACTGCAGCGGATAAGATCGCCTGGATACCTGCCGTCATCCGGGCGGTTCTGCCGACGTCATCAGGTGTATCATGCCATTATGGCCGACAGTATTTACTGAACCCCGGTCGCGGGAAAGCCATTTGACGACCGGATGAATGCCCGGCGAACATCCATCGAGTGTCCGCTTTTACGGTCCATGCCTCTAACAGCGGTTACTCCGCTAACGGCCCATCACAACCATACAGACCGCCTATCCACGATCCGCTGAAATCCCGCCGCGAACGAGGACGCGCGTGCCCTTAGCAATGCCCGTCTGCCTTCCGCAGTTCGTGTGAATACGAGCTTCGAGGAGCCGACATCGCCATGCCAGAGTTCGGCAAAGCGTTCAGCAAATTCCTTTCGGGCACCCAGCGCAGTGGGAACGGCATGATAATCGACTCGCGTCTTGAGGCCGAGCCACGAATTGCGCACCAAGAGGTAGCGCGGGTTTTGCACCGGCCCCAGGATTTCCGCGATCGCCTGCATAACCTGTCGCTCGGCGGCCCGGCTCACTCCGGTCAGGACGATATCTTTGCGCCCGTCCAGGCTTGTACGGATTTCAACGTGGGCAGTATCCAGTTCGCGCCCGCTAATGATGTCGGCATCGACCAGCGAGCGCAGGACAATCCCGGTAACCGCTTCAAGACTGCCTTCGAGCGATCCATTGCGCCAGACGAGTCTGCCCGCCTTTGCCAGTTTCGGCAGGCTGGCCAGTGTCGCCACACCGGCAACACCCATCGCGATGACGCCAATTCCTTCATATGACGCCAACCCGCGCAATTCATTTGCTGCTGCAAACGCCCCGCTGCCTGCGGCACTCCAGCCTAGCGCCTGTAAAGTATCGAACCAGCTTATCGCACGCGGTGCGTGGCGGGGGGCCGCCGTCTCACGCACTCGCGCTCGCTCGTCCCCTTCACCGAGCGACACCTTCCAGCGCTCTGCAATGGCTGGTCGGTCGGCTGCGACTGCAAATGTCTGGAGGTTCGCGAATGCCGCCGGTTTCGATGGATCGAGTCCCAGGCGGGCAACGCCGTCTTCAATCAGTCTGGAGGCTCCGTTGGAAATCCCTTCGAACGCCTTGAAGCGGCGCGCGACCACTTCGATGTCTGACAGGCCGGGCGCGTCACCATCGCCCAGAAAGCCCCAGTTGAAGTTCGCGGCAACCGCATCCCAGCTTTCACGATCCACCGGATCGACCGTCGCCAGATGCCAGATATTGGCTACCTTGCAGGGCCTGGCCGGATCGACCCGGATTGCTCGTCCGCGCATCTGGTTGGACAGCATGAAGGACGCCGCATTGCTCGCAAGGACAAGGCTGTTGAGCGCGGGCGCATCCCATCCCTCGCCAAGCAGCGATTGCGTGCCGACAAGTATCCGAACATCGCCGCGCGTGAATAGGGCCGTGACGAGGCGCACCAGTTCAGCGGTGCCACCGGTCCTACATTCGATACGCACGTGTTCCGGGCAACCCGGCAGATCGCCTGATCGAAATGCGTGGGGATCGAAGTGCAATTCGTCGGCAATCTGCTCCAGCGTGGATAGCGCGCGCCTGGGAAGGATCACCAGGCTACCAGTCAGGACGCCAAGATAGTCATTCGCCATGCCAGAGCGCCGCAGCTTCTCGAAGATCGGCACCACGCCAAGCTTGGCAGGCCTGAACTGCGCATCGGGCCGGTTCGGCAGCTCGCCAGCGCGAATATGATCCGACAGCACGACCATCCGCAGATTCGCGGCCAGCGCGTCCTGTTCGGCTTTCGTAATGTCCACTATCGAGTCCAGCTTCGCGAGGCTGGAGGTCATCAGTTTGAAGACAGAGCGTGTGTGCTGCAGCCGAACGCGGCCGCCTTCGATCAGTCCGTGACGATTCAACCGATCGCGCAGGCTCTTGAGTTGTGCCGTACCAAGCGGAAAGGTGGCCGTGTGTTGCGATACCACACCGTCCAGAAAGCGTTCGAGCCAGAACAGAGAGGGTGGAGGCACACTACGCGATGACACGCCAAGCAGTTTGAGCGGGGGGCGGGGCAGTTCACGTCCAGCTGATGCCAGCAGAACCAGTGCTGCCGATAACATCTCGGGCGCTTCGAGGATCTGTTCGACATGCGCTTCCGAATCCGTCAGCCATGGATGCGCCGCCAGCCAGTCCAGCAACCCGTCATCTTCGTGCAATTCCACATGCAACTGACCAATGGCCGCACGCCTTCTATCGAGCAGGGCCAGCGCATCTTCCGTTGGTTCCGACAGAATCAGGTGATCCTGATGGGGACAGAGATCGCCGTTGCGCACCAGCTCGGGAATGCCGATTTCAAGGTCCATCGGTCCGCAAAGTTCTTCGTAGCGAGACCATTCGGCGAAGCTGGCATCATAAGGCGGTGTTGCGGTCAGTGCGACCAGACGGACATCGTCCAGCCGGTTGACCAGCTCGATGAGGCTTTTCCACCACTCCCGCCGCAGGTGATGTGCTTCGTCCAGAACCAGCGTCAGTGGTCCTCGACCATTAAGCGCCTCGATCAGCGCATCGAGTTCCTCGCCGCGCCGCAGGCTATCGAGCGCCTGATAGGTGGTCAGCGTCAATTCTCGCAAGTCTTCGAGGTTGCGGGAGATCGCCCCTGTTGAGGGCGGCTTTTCGAGAAAAAGGGGGCAGAGGCGGTGCGCCCACTGTTCGCGAATGGCGATTGTCGGCGCAAATACCAGTGCAGGCCTTCCGGTGCGTCGGACGATCTCGAGGCCGAGCACCGTCTTCCCGGCACCGGGGGCGGCGACGACATGCAGCCTCCCGTCGCCGAAATGCTCGTCCATCTCTTCAAGTACGCGCGCCTGATAGTCGCGCCAGTTCCCTTTGAAGAGCATCTCGTCAATCATTCGCGAACCGATAGCTGCCCCGACGCTCGACGACCATTCTGATGTCCCGTGAGGCCTCATATCTTTGGTAAAGCTGGCTGACTGTTTCCGGCCCACTTACTGTCTGCAATGCTTGTCGTGAAAATGATCGAAAAGGGTGACTACGATCACAGAATTACACGGGTTCGAGCATTTCCAGCTGTTCGCCCAGTGCCAGCCATTCCGCCTCTGTTGCCGCCAGTTGATCGCTGACTTGCGCGCGGCGGGTCAGCAGGTCGCTCATCGATGTATCGGCCAGATGTGCAGGCGCCTTTGCCGGTTCGTACATCGCCTGATCGATTTCGTTCAGACTGGCCTGAAGCCGGTTCATGGCCTTCTCTGCCGAGGCCAGTTCGGATTTCAGGAAGCGGGCCTTGGCGCGTGACTTGGCAGAGTCGGCCGAAGTGGCCTTTGCCGGGCCGGGCTTCGCCTCTTTCCTTGGCTTGTTCCGGCCCAGCACGAAGTCGATGTAATCGTCCATGCTGCCCGCATATTCGCGCGCGGTCCCGCCATCGACCAGCACGAGCCGGTCCGCCGTCAGTTCCACCATGTGCCGGTCGTGGCTGATCAGGATCACCGCGCCCGAATAGTCGTTCAGCGCCTGGACAAGGGCTTCGCGCGCATCGACGTCGAGGTGGTTGGTCGGTTCGTCAAGGATGAGGAGGTGCGGTGCATCGCGGGTGATGAGCGCAAGGGCGAGCCGGGCCCGCTCCCCGCCCGACAACTTGTCGACCTGCGTCGTGGCGCGTGGGCCGGAAAATCCGAACCGGCCCAGCTGCGCCCTTACCGCCGCAGGCGTCTTGCCCTCCATCGCACGGGTCATCAGTTCGACCGGCGTTGCATCGCTCGCCAGTTCTTCCACCTGATACTGGGTGAAATAACCGACCTTCAGCTTGCCCGGCGCGGCCAGAGCACCTTCGACGGGTTGGAGCTGCGACGACAACAGGCGGGCAAGGGTGGTCTTGCCGTTGCCGTTGCGGCCCAGCAGCGCGATCCGGTCATCCGCATCGATCCGCAAGTCGAGCCGGCGCAGGATCGGCGGCGCATCGCCATAGGCCACGGCAGCCCCGTCGAGCGAGATCATCGGTGAGCGCAGTTCCCCCGGCGATGGAAATTCGAAACTGAGCGAGGGATCTTCGATCAGTGCGACGATCGGCTGCATCTTGCCCAGCATCTTGGCACGGGCCTGTGCCTGTTTCGCGGTCGAGGCGCGGGCGCTGTTGCGCGCGACATAGTCCTGCAGCCGTGCCCGCTGGGCATCCTGCGCCGCCTTGGCCGATGCGATCTGCGCCGCGCGCTCTGCGCGCTGCTTCTCGAAAGCATCATAGCCGCCGGTATAGAGCGTCAGCTTGCCGCCTTGCAGATGCAGGATGTGGTCGACGACATTGTTGAGGAGGTCGCGCTCGTGACTGATGACAAGCAGCGTCGCGGGATAGGACCGCAGGAAATTCTCGAGCCACAGCGTCGCCTCGAGGTCTAGGTGGTTCGAAGGCTCGTCGAGCAGCAGGATGTCGGGCTCTGAAAACAGCAGCGCACCCAAGGCCACCCGCATTTTCCAGCCGCCGGAGAAACTGGAGAGCGGCCGGCGTTGCATATCCTCGTCGAAACCCAGGCCGTTCAGGATCTTGGCCGCGCGTGCCGGGGCGCTATAGGCGTCGATGGCGAGCAAGCGTTCGTGCACTTCGCCAAGGCGGTCGACATCGGTGCACGTTTCCGCTTCGACCAGCAGGCGGGCGCGCTCCACGTCAGCGGCGAGAACCGCTTCCTCCGGCGTGATCGACCCATCGGGCGCTTCCTGCGCGATATAGCCGATCCGCGCCCGCGACGGCTTGCCGATCTGGCCTTCGTCCGGCTCTATGTCGCCGATGACGGCTTTCATCAGGGTCGACTTGCCCGCCCCGTTGCGGCCGATCAGCCCGACCCGCGCGCCATGCGGGATCGTCGCGCTGGCGCGTTCGAGAATGGGCCGGCCGCCAAGCCGGACGGTGATGTCGTCGATGGTAAGCATGCGCGGCCCATAGCAGCAGTGCGCGGCGGCCCCAATGACTGAATGGGCGAAACCCGATCAGCGCTTCTTCTTGGCGGTGGTCGCGGTGAAATCCGGATCCTTGTTGGCCACCCAGTCGACGAACTTGCGGATGGCCGGATTGGCCAGCAAGCCCTCCACGTCCATGCCATAGCGCTGCAATTCGGAATTGGTGAAATTGGCGATCAGCGTTTGCTGGCAAATGGGGTGCATGGGCACCACGTCCTTCCCGCCCCTGCTTTTGGGGACGGGGTGATGCCAGACCATGTTCTTGCCGGTCGGCCGACCGCAAAGCCAGCAGGTGTGCGCAGGCGCCGGAGCGTCATCATCCCGCTCAGGATCGTCGTAGGAATCGTGTCTGGAGTGCTTGCGAGCCATTGGTCTGCCTTGAATGCATGGACGGGCGGTCGCCTTCTCTTAATGCCTGCGTCCGGCATTACCACTGCCGCGCAGCGCGGAGTTATCCTTTCAGGTGCTTGCCGCCCGAAGGTGCTTTGCGGCAGGATGCGCATCGGCCACGGGTGGCGCAGTGATCGGGAGGGGTATGCAGGGCGAACACGAATTGCGGCGATCCGTCGTCAGCGAAATGCATTTGCGGCGCTGGCCAGCGCTGGTGCCCGATTGCACCGTGATCCAGATTCTGCGGCAGGTTTCGCCGGATGAGCGTGAGGCCGAACACGTAGCGATCGCGGCGCTGCCTGTCGGGGCGGAGCTGCAACCGTCGCCCAATCCCCGGCACATGCAGGCGCAGATTGCACCGGGCATATCTTTCGGTTGGGAACGGCATAGCGAGGCGAGTGCCAGCACCCTGTTCATCGCGCGCGGGGCGATGGCCGCGCTGGAGCCGGATGGCGATCCCGATGTGGCGAAGGCGATCGCCTGGATGATGACTTTTCCGGGCAAGATCATGCGGGCGACGCGGATGGCCATCGTGACCGATGAAGCGGCGGCGGCGCAATTGCTGGGGCGCTTCGCGTTCGAACCGAACGATCTCGTCAGTTGCCACGTCGGCACCGGCGCCGGCGCGCGCATCTGGTCCGACTTTCACTTGCACGACGACGGTTTCGGGGCAGTACTGGTGGCGGCGAATGGCATGCCGGCGGGCGACCTGTCGCGCACGGTCCAGCGGCTGCAGGAACTGGGCAATTACCGCAACCTTGCCCTGCTTGGCCTGCCAGTGGCGCAGCGCGGCTGGGCGGTGCTGGACAAGATCGAACGCGAGCTGGCCGGGCTTGGCGAGCGGGTGGGAAGCGCGGACGTGACCGACGATGCCCTGCTGCAGCAAGTCACCGGCCTGTCGATGGAACTGATGACGGAGGCGGCATCGTCCGATTTCCGGCTGAGCGCGACGGCGGCCTATGCCACGCTGGTGGAGGAACGGCTGGAAGACCTGTGCATCCGGCCCATTGCCGGTTTCCAGTCGCTGGCGGATTTTACCCAGCGACGCTTCCTGCCCGCGATCCGCACTTGTGCCTCTCACCGCCGCAGGGAAGAAACGCTGGCGCAGCGCACCGCGCAGTTCATCTCGTTGTTCCGCACCCGTGTCGAAACGCGGATCGAGAACCAGAACGGGCGGCTGCTCCATTCCATGGAAAAGTCGATCGGCACGCAGCTGCGGCTGCAACAGCTGGTCGAAGGGCTGTCCGTCGTGGCGCTCAGCTATTACGGGATTGGGCTGCTGTCCTACATGCTGAAGGGGCTGGAGAAGACGCCGCTGCATGTGCCGGCCACCATCATCGTGGCCGCGCTGACCCCGTTCGTTGTGATCGCGATGTGGCTGGGCATTCACCGCCTGAAGAAGCGGATCCTGCACGATTAGGGGAGCGGCCTAGCCAACCGCCATGTTGTCGATCAGCCGCGTGCCGCCGATGCGCGCGGCCACGAACAGGCGGGCATTGTCGTTCGGTTCGGCCAGCAGTTCGATCGATGCCGCATCGCGCAGTTCGGCGTAATCCACATTGTCGAAACCAGCCGCGAGCACGTCTGCCGATAGCGTGCCGAGAACGTCTTTGGCCGGATGCCCGATGGTCAACCGCTCGATCGCACTGCGCATCGTGCGGGGCAGGGCGGCGGCGGCCTTGCGCTGATCGGCCGACAGGTAGGCATTGCGCGATGACATGGCAAGGCCGTCCGCTTCCCGCACGATCGGCACGCCGACGATGGCATTGGGCAGCGGGGCATAGAGGTCGAGATCGCGGGCCATGCGGCGGATGACGGCCAGCTGCTGCCAGTCCTTTTCCCCGAACAGGGCGATATCGGGCGCGACCTGGTTGAACAGCTTGCACACAACCGTCGCCACGCCGTCGAAATGGCCGGGGCGGTCCGCGCCGCAAAGCCCTGCGCTCACCCCCTCTACCGATATGTTGGTGGCGAAACCTTCGGGATACATGGCGGTGATATCGGGCGCCCAGAGCAGGTCCACGCCCTCTGCCACCAGCAGTTCGCTGTCCCGTTCAAGCTGGCGGGGATAGGCGTCCAGATCCTCGTTCGGGCCGAACTGTTTGGGATTCACGAAAATGGATACGGCGACGATCTCGGCCATTTCCCGCGCGCGTCGCACCAGCGTCAGATGCCCGTCATGAAGCGCGCCCATCGTGGGCACCAGGGCAAGGCGCGCACCCGTGCCAGCCGCCCGGCGCAGGGCCGCTGTCGTTTCCCGCAGTGGATTGAGCGCGCGGATTGTTTGCATCTGTCTCGGCCCTTCCGGTAAACTGAGGCCGCAAGCTCTAGCGCCCGCCTGCCGTTCGGCAAGGGGCGTGCCCGGTTTGCATGGCCAATTTGTTGCCCATTTGCTCGCGAGGACCGATGACCCAACCGCACAAGATCGTGTTTGCCAACGAAAAGGGCGGCACCGGTAAATCGACCACGGCCGTCCACGTCGCCGTCGCCCTCGCCTATCAGGGCGCGAAAGTCGGCGCGATCGATCTCGATCCGCGCCAGCGCACCTTCTACCGCTATTTCGAGAACCGGCTGGACACCGAAAAGCGCCGCGACATCGAACTGCCCGGCGCTGCCGTGGGCGTGTTCGGCGGGCCGAGCGTGGATGCGCTGGACGAAATGATCGCCGAAATCAGCGACGGTCTCGACTTTCTCGTCTTCGATACGCCGGGCCGCGATGACAAGTATGCCCGCCACGTCGCGACGCAGGCCGATACGCTGGTGACGCCCTTGAACGACAGCTTCGTCGACTTCGACCTGATCGGGCAGGTCGATGCAGAGACGTTCAAGGTGAAGAAGCTGTCGTTCTATGCCGAACTGATCTGGGAAGCGCGCAAGAAACGCGGCCTTGCCACCGTGAACGAGGGCAAGCGGGAAATGGACTGGGTGGTCCTCAGGAACCGTGTCCAGCATGTCGAGGCGCGCAACATGCGCCGTATCGACGAAGCGCTGACAGAACTGTCGCGCCGCGTCGGTTTCCGCGTGACGCCCGGCCTTTCGGAACGTGTCATCTATCGCGAACTGTTCCCGTCCGGCCTGACCCTGTTGGACAAGGGGCATCTTGGCGATCTTGCCACCAGCCACCTCGTCGCGCGGCAGGAACTGCGCGCGCTGGTCAGGGGGCTCAACCTGCCGGTGCCCGATCGGCCCGCGACCGATGAGGCCGATACCGAAGAGGCGCGCGCGGCGTGATGAAGCTCATCATCCTCGTCATCGTGGCGGGGATCGCATTCCGGATGCTGTTCAAGCAGTGGCCGTGGCAGGCATGGTCGGCATCGGAAAAGTCGCAGCAGCAGGCTCAGGCCCGCACGCTTCTGGGCGTGTCGCGCTTCGCCACGCGGGAGGAAATTCTGGCCGCGCACCGCCGCGCGCTGATCGCGGCGCATCCGGACAAGGGCGGTTCGCCTGACGAGGTACACCGGATAGACACCGCCCGCGACTTGCTGCTGGAACAAACTGCCCCCACAAAGGACTTATAGCCAAGCGGCGCGCTCGTCCTGATGCGTGCCGGTGAACTGCCAGCAGCGAAAGGCCGAGAATGACCCACAGCTTCCACCCAACTGTCCTGCGTGAATACGATATCCGCGGGATCATCGGCGAAACGCTGGGGCCGGACGACGCCCGCGCCATCGGGCGCAGCTTCGGCACCCTGCTGCGCCGCGCGGGGGGCAAGAAGGTCGCTATCGGTTACGACGGCCGCGTCAGTTCCCCCATCCTCGAACATGCGCTGTGCGAAGGGCTGACCGCGACCGGCTGCGATGTCGTGCGCGTGGGCATGGGGCCGACGCCGATGCTCTATTACGCGGAAGCCTCAGCCGAAGATGTGGATGGCGGCATTCAGATAACTGGCAGCCACAATCCCCCCAATTACAATGGCTTCAAGATGGTATTTCAGGGTCGGCCGTTCTTCGGGGCGGACATCCTCGGGCTTGGCGAAATGTCGGCGGCCGGCGACTGGCTCGACGGGTCGGGCACGGTCGAGGTCCGCGAGATCATGGATGAATATATCGAGCGGCTCCTCGCCCCCCTCGCCACTTTGGACGCGGCAGGCAAGGATCGGTTGTCCGCTCTTCGAATCGGGTGGGACGCGGGGAACGGCGCGGCGGGGCCGGCCATCGAAGCGCTGGTCACCAAGCTTCCAGGGGAGCACTTTACCCTCTTCACCGATGTCGACGGGAATTTTCCTAATCATCATCCAGATCCTACCGAGGAGAAGAATCTCGCCGACTTGCGTGCGCTTGTCGCGGACAAGAACCTCGACTTCGGACTGGCTTTCGACGGTGACGGCGACCGGATCGGCGCGATCGATGGCGAAGGGCGGGTCATTTGGGGCGATCAGCTCCTGATGATCTATGCCGAGGACCTGCTGAAGCTTGTCCCCGGTGCCACCATCATAGCGGACGTGAAGGCCAGCCGGGCGCTCTACGACCAGATTGCCGAACATGGCGGCCAGCCGCTGATGTGGAAGACCGGCCACTCGCTGATTAAGTCCAAAATGAAGGAAACTGGTGCCCCGCTGGCCGGAGAGATGAGCGGGCACGTGTTCTTCGCGCACGAATACTACGGTTTCGACGATGCGCTCTACGCCGGTATCCGCCTGCTTGTGGCCAGTGCCCGGCTGGGTAAGTCGGTGACGGAACTGCGCGGCGCGATGCCGGACATGATCAATACGCCGGAAATGCGGTTTCAGGTGGACGAGAGCCGCAAGTTCGCCGTGATCGACGAGGTGAAGGACCGGCTGAAGGACAGCCCTGACGAGGTGAACGCGACCGACGGGGTGCGGGTTACCAATGCGGACGGCTGGTGGCTGCTGCGCGCTTCCAACACGCAGGACGTGCTGGTCGCCCGCGCAGAGAGCGATAGCGAGGAAGGGCTGGCCCGCCTGATGGACCAGATCGACGGGCAACTGGCGCTATCGGGGCTGGAACGCGGGCCGCAGGCGGCTCATTGATTCGTGCAGTGCAGCATGGATATCGGGCGGCGTTAGGTCGTCCGAATCCGGACAAAAGTATGTAAAATACACAAAGTGTGTCTAAATTAAATGCAGCTTTCCAAGGGCTTATATTTTTCTGAAACCTGATTCAGGTGATAACCCCTTGATTTTGGGTGCTTACTGACATCATTGCAAAAAAGTCATCAACAAGTGTCTTTTTCGCAGTTGCAATGCGGCGTGTTGCGGTGCACAAAGAACCTGCCTTTCAGGCATCCTCTCCCAAACTTAAATGGCCCGGCTGGCTTGTCCTGCCGGGCCTTTTTTCTGTTCCGATGCAGGTTTCGGCACGGCAAGCGCGGTTCGCGCGTTAGGATCGGACGATGTCCGCTACGCGCCCGATTCCCACGATAATCGATGACTGGTTCGCCGGGCGCGGCTGGCGGTTGCGCAGGCACCAGGCGGAAATGCTGGCCGCCGACGATGCGCGGATGAGCGCGCTACTCACTGCCGATACCGGGGCCGGCAAGACGCTGGCCGGGTTCCTGCCGACGATCGCTGCCTTTACATCCGAACGAGCGGGCGGGCAGCCGCCGGAGGGGCTCCACACCCTCTACGTCTCGCCACTGAAGGCGCTGGCGACCGACGTGCAGCGCAACCTGATGACCCCGATCGCGGAGATGGGGCTGGACATCAGGGTGGAGAGCCGGACCGGCGACACGCCATCCCAGAAAAAGGCACGACAGCGCGCCCGCCCGCCGCATGTCCTGCTGACGACGCCGGAATCGCTTTCGCTCCTGCTGTCCTATCCGGAAAGCTTCACCATGTTCGCCGGCCTGCAGCGGATCGTGATCGACGAGATCCATGCCTTCGCCACCGGCAAGCGCGGCGATCTGCTCGCCCTGTCATTGGCGCGCTTGCAGGCGATTGCCCCCGACATGCGCCGGATCGGCCTGTCGGCGACGGTTTCCGATCCCGAGCAATACCGCGAGTGGCTGGCGCCGTGGGGCGATATCGAAAGCGTGGCGCATGTCATCGGCGAGCCGGGCGCGGAGCCGGTGATCGACATCCTGCTGCCGGAGGAGGAGCGCGTGCCTTGGGGCGGGCATGCCGCCGCCTGGGCCGTGCCGCAACTTTACGAGGAGATACGCCGCAACAAGACGACGCTGATCTTCACCAACACGCGGTTTCTGGCCGAATATATCTTCCAGCTGCTGTGGGACGTGAACGACGATGTTCTGCCCATCGGCATCCATCACGGTTCGCTGTCCGTGGAGGCGCGGCGCAAGGTGGAAGGCGCGATGGCGCGGGGCGAACTGCGCGCGCTTGTGGCCACGGCCAGCCTCGACCTTGGTGTCGACTGGGGCGACATCGATTGCGTGGTCCAGATGGGCGCACCCAAGGGATCGTCGCGCCTTTTGCAGAGGATCGGGCGGGCCAATCACCGGCTAGATCAGGCGAGCCGGGCCATCCTTGTTCCCGGCAACCGGTTCGAGTTCCTGGAAGCGCAGGCGGCAAAGGATGCGGTTGAGGAAGGCGTGCGTGACGGAGAGGATTTCCGCCCCGGCAGCCTCGACGTGCTGGCCCAGCATGTCATGGCCTGCGCCTGTGCCGCACCGTTCAGCGAAGCAGCGCTGCTGCGCGAAATACGCTCCAGCCTGTCCTATGCCAGGGTGGACGAGGCGGTGTTCGCGCGAGTGGTGAACTTCGTCGCCGATGGCGGCTATGCCCTGCGTGCCTATGACCGGTTCAAGCGGATCACGCGGGAAGATGACGGGGAAGGTGGCTTCGTGTGGCGCCTGACACACCCTGAACAGGCCGTGCGGCACCGTCTTAACGCCGGTATCATCGTCGATAGCGAGATGCTGACAGTGCGGTTTCGCAACGGACGCTCGCTGGGCAAGGTGGAGGAGCGGTTTGCCGCAGCGTTGCGGCCCACCGATACGTTCCAGTTCGCAGGACTTAGCCTGGAGGTGGAGGCAATCCGCGAAAGCGAAGTCATAGTCCGCGCGGCAAAGAAGTCCGCGATGATCCCGAGTTATGGCGGGGCACGCATGCCGCTGACCACGCATCTGGCGCGGCGGGTGCGGGCCATGCTGGTCGACCGTGCGGGCTGGGCGCGCTTTCCCGATGATGTGCGCGAATGGCTGGAGGTGCAGGACTGGCGTTCGCGCCTGCCGGGGCCGGACGAACTGCTGGTCGAAAGCTTCCCCCATGCGCAGCGGGAATACACCGTGTTCTATACTTTCGAGGGGTGGAACGCGAACCAGTCGCTCGGCATGCTTGTCACGCGGCGGATGGAGGAACGGGGCCTTTCGCCGATGGGTTTCGTGGCCAACGATTATTCTCTCGCAGTCTGGGGCCTGAAGCCGATCGCCGATCCCGTTTCCGTCCTGTCACCCGACATCATGGCCCACGAATTCGTCGACTGGGTGCAGGAATCGCACTTGCTGCGACGCGCTTTTCGGGAGGCTGCTGTGATCGGTGGGCTGATTGAACGGCAACAACCCGGCAAGCGCAAGACCGGCAGGCAGGTCACATTCAGCACCGACCTCATCTACGATGTGTTGAAAAAGTACGAACCCGATCATGTGCTGATCGAGGCGGCCTGGGCAGAAGCGCGAACGCGTATGACCGATGTGGGGCGCCTTGCCGATGTGCTTGAACGCGCGGCTGATCAACTCGTCCATGTGCGGCTGGAGCGGGTCAGTCCGCTGGCCGTGCCGGTAATGGTGGTGATCGGGCGGGAGACTTTGCCCGCTGGCTCCGCCGACGATGATTTGCTGCTGGAAGCCGAGAGTCTGGGTGGTTTGGCGATGCGCCCGGATTAGATCAGGGCGATCGGCCATTTACGCGCCGCAACGAAAAAGGGCGGACCGTTCGGCCCGCCCTCTTCACATAGGCAATCGTGAGATCGCTTATTCGGTATGGGTCGTGGGGTTGATACCCATCGGACCAGCCGCGAAATCGCGGTACTGTTCGTTGCCGACGAAGCCGAACTTCGTCGCGCCCGATCCCTTGATGATCTTCAGAACGCTGGCCGAAAGTTCGTAGCTTGCGAACTCCTCGGGCTGGAACTGGAGTTCCGGTTCGGTCGGCATCGCCAGCGACTGCTGAAGCGTTGCGACGAACTGGTTTTCGTTCAAGGGCGTGCCGTTCCAGAGGATCAGCCCGTCCTGGGTGAGAACGACCTTGTTCTTGATCGGGTCCATCACGACTTCCGACGGGACATCGGAAGGAGCCGGAAGATCGATGCTGACCGCGTGAGTCGCCACCGGGATCGAGAGGATGAAGATGATGAGCATACAGAGCATGACGTCGATAAGCGGCGTCGTGTTCATTTCCATCATCGGCGAGCCGTCATCCTTGCCGCCTGACATTGCCATGGAATGTCTCCTTTATCTTGGTTGCGGCGTTAGCCGGCCGGGTCGACCGGCGTCGAGATGAAGCCGACGGTCGGGTAACCGGCGGTCTGAATCTGGTAGATCGTGCCGGCCACGCACTTCCACGGGGTGTTAACGTCACCGCGGATGTGGACTTCGGGGATCTTTTCCGGATCTTCCGCCAGCGCCTCGATACCACCCTCGCGCTTGATGATCGCGTCGAGGCGGTCGAACGCCTTCTTGTTCAACTCGGCCGAATCGACCGGGGTTGCGCCGATGTAAACGCGGCATTCGCCGTTGCGCACCGCGCCGCGGTAGCCCGGTTCACCCGGGCTGATGCCATTTGCGTCCGTCGCCGTGATGGAGATCGAGAGGTTCTCGACCTTGTCTTTCGATTCCTCGGAAACGAGGATCGGCACCTTCAGCTGCTCGATCGACTGGATCGCGACCGGGACCGCGATCAGGAAGATGATCAGCAGAACCAGCATCACGTCGACGAGCGGCGTGGTGTTGATATCCGACATGGGCGTTTCAGCGCCGCCGGATCCCGCAGATATCGCCATTATCTCATCCTATCTCGTACTTTGCCCGAAAGCCGGGCCTTCATGCCTGAAAGGCTCCCTGCCGCCGTAGCGGGAGGGAGGGACGCGGTATCGCCTGACGCCGCGCCCCTTTCACGTACGCTTACTTCTTGACCGGAGCGCCGGCAGCCGTGGTTGCCGGAGCGGGCTTCTTGGCAGCCGCAGCAACGACGGCCGGCTTCACGGCGCCGCCCGAGTTGATGTTGGCCAGAACGTCCGTCGAGAAGCCCGACAGGTGCTCTGCGATACGCTTGTTGCGAGCCTGCAGGTAGTTGTAGGCAAGCACGGCCGGAACGGCGACGAGCAGGCCGAGCGCGGTCATGATCAGAGCTTCACCGACGGGGCCGGCGACCTTGTCGATCGAGGCCGAACCGGCGATGCCGATCGCGATCAGTGCGCGGTAGATGCCGACCACGGTACCGAACAGACCGATGAACGGTGCGGTCGCACCGACGGTTGCGAGGAACGGAAGGCCACCGGCAAGGCGGGCGTTGATCAGCGCTTCGGAACGAGCGAGCGAGCCGTGCAGCCAGTCGTGGGCTTCGAGGCTGTCGGTCATCTTGGCGTGCTGTTCTTCAGCGGCGATGCCGTCATCGACGATCTGGCGATAGGCCGAGTTCTTTTCCAGCTTGCCGGCGCCTTCGCGCAGCGAACCGGCGCGCCAGAAAGTGGTGCGGATTTCGCGGCCCTGGCGAAGAATCTTGTTCTGTTCGAAGAACTTCGTGAACAGGATGTAGAACGAGCCGAACGACATGATGCCGAGAATGACGACCGTTGCGTAGGCGATGAAACCGCCCTGTTCCAGTGCTTCGGCAAAGCCGAACTTGTTCTGCGGAGCCGCTTCGGCGGCTGCGGCCATGATTTCGATGAGCATTACGGGATATCCTTCAATCAAATTGGCTATGTTTGGTTCAAAGAGGGATTGGCCGGGTGCATGGGATGTGCGCCCGGCCCTTGATCAATTGAGCTGGTAGACGATCGTCGTGCTGTACGAACCCGAAGTCGGGTTGCCGTCACGATCGAGCGCCGGATTGAAGCGGGCATAGCGGCGCATACCGTCGCAAGCACCTTCGTCGAGCGAAGACGATCCGCTGGAACTGGTCACCGAGCAATCGCTGACGCGGCCACTCGAATCGACGACGACGCGAACGCCGACGCGGCCTTCTTCCTCGTTACGCAGGGCGCGACTGGGATAGTTTTCCTGGATTCGGCCAGCCCAGCGACGCTGGTTGTCCGGCGTGGCGCCACGGGCCTGCGAAGGCGCGGGCGGCGGGGCGGGAGCCGGCGGCGGAACGCGCAGCACGGGCGGAGCCGGCGGCGGGATCGTCGGGATCGTCTGGATCGGCGGCGCGGGGCGCGTGATCTGGACCATCGGGGGAGGGGCAACCGGCGGCGGCGGCAGGACCGGAGCATCTTCCGGCGGCGGCGGCGGCGGCGGCGGCGGTGGTGGTGGCGGTTCCGATATGTTCACAGCCGTCACGGTCTCCTTCACCTTCTCGATCGCCTCATAGGCGAGTCCGGTGACGAGAGCGTAGAGAGCCGCGATGTGTATCAGCGCAACGATGACAATCGCGGCAATCTTGTTGCCGCTCATCTGTTGGTCAGCATAGGCCATTCAGACGGATCACTCCAAAAAACTTACAGGTATACCCGATTGGGCGCACCCCAACACACGCACAAACCGACAGTCGCCTGCCGGATCGGACGCCTCATCTTTTCCACCCTGCCGGATCAAGTTTCCGGGATGCATGTTACCGGCTTTGCTCCACCCGACCTGACACCGGACGGAAGAAAACCGTTGAGCACGCACTCGTCGATGAGCCGGATCGTGCCCAGCCCCTTTTTTCGGGATTGTTAGCGTTGTTGTCCGAAGCGCGCAATTGCTTTGTGATTAAGGACCGATTCACCGACCGAATCGTTATGTGCTGCAAAACGTATTGCACCGCTTTGTGCTTGGGGTCGTGCAGCGCTATCGGCCCTTTAGGGGCCGGTGGTCACGAAGCTGAAAAGACATGGACGCAAATATGAATATTCGCATTTCCCGATCCGCGATCGGCGCGCTTGCCCTGACATTTTCATCAGGTGCGGTTACGGCTTTGCCTGCATTTGCACAGCAGTCCGCGCCGGGCGTTTCGAGCGAATCGGTGCCTGTCATGGCTTTTTCGGACCTTGCGGACCTTGCCACCGCTGCCCCGATGGTCGCGATCGTGGAGGTGAAGAAAGCCTCGCGGCTCGATCCCGAACGCACCGGCCCGGTGAAGGCCGGATGGGCCCGCGCCTATGTCGAGGCGGAGACGAAAACGTTGCTGGCCGGCAAGGCCGCGATCGGCGGGAAGGTCAAGTATCTTGCCGACATCAAGTTGGACGCGCGGGGCAAGATGCCGCGTATCAGGAAGCAGACGATGGTCGTCTTCGCCCGCCCCGTCGCGGGCCGGGTCGATGAATTGCAGCTGGTTGCGCCCGACGCGCAAGTGCCGCTGGCCTATGCCGGAGAGGCCCGCGTCAGGGCGCTGCTGGCCGAAATCGTTTCTGCCGATGCCGCACCTGAAGTGACGGGCGTGCGCGATGCCTATCACACGCCCGGCAATCTGGCCGGTGAGGGCGAGACGCAGATCTTCCTGAAAACCGCGAACGGCGATCCCGCATCCATCGCGGTGGTGCGCCGCCCGAACGGTCCGCCGCGCTGGGGCCTGTCGACCGGCGAGCTGGTCGATATCGAGGCGACGCCGCCAGCGCCAAACACTCTGGCATGGTATCGCCTTGCCTGCGCCTTGCCGGCGCAGCTGCCGGCATCGGCACAGATCGCGACCGATCCCTCACTGCGGCAGGCCGCGGCGCGCGACTATGCTCTGGTTGTGCAGCAGCTGGGGCAATGCGGGCGCCAGCGCGTGTTCTGATCACACCTGTTCGCGCTTGGCTCTGGCCTTTGGCGCTCTCCTCGCCTAACGGGCGCGCATACATGCGATCATGACGGCGAGAGACGGAAGAGCTGTGAGCGAGACGACCAAACAACCCCTGCGCCTGGCCCTGGCGGGTCTTGGAACCGTCGGAGCGGGCGTGATTCGCCTGATCGAGACGAACGCCGACCTGATCGAACGCCGCTGCGGAAGGCCGCTGAAGATAGTCGCGGTCAGCGCGCGCGATCGCGGCAAGGATCGCGGCGTGGACCTGTCGCCCTATGCATGGGAAGACGACATGACCGCGCTGCCTTCGCGCGATGATGTGGACGTGGTGGTCGAACTTGTCGGCGGGTCCGACGGTCCGGCACTGACGCTGGCGCGCAAGGCGATTGCCGGCGGCAAGGCTTTCGTCACTGCGAACAAGGCGATGATCGCTCACCACGGGCTCGGGCTGGCGCGCGAGGCGGAAGGCGCGGGCGTTCCGGTGCGCTTCGAAGCGGCGGTCGCGGGCGGCATTCCGGTTATCAAGGGGCTGCGCGAAGGCGCGGCCGCGAACGAGATCGAGCGCGTTTACGGCATCCTTAACGGCACCTGCAATTACATCCTGTCCACCATGGAGGACACGGGTCGCGACTTCGCCGACGTCCTCTCCGAAGCGCAGGCGATGGGTTACGCAGAGGCCGACCCCACCTTCGACATCGACGGCATCGACGCCGCGCACAAGCTGTCGATCCTTGCGTCGATCGCGTTCGGCACCCAGCTGGATTTCGATGCGGTAAGCACTAACGGCATCCGCCGCGTGCTGGCTGCCGACATCGCGCAGGCCGATTCGCTGGGCTATGTCATCCGCCTGATCGGCATGGCCCGCGTGGAAGGGACGGAGGACGGCAAGGAACTGCTGTTCCAGCGCGTCCATCCCTACCTCGTCCCGCGCGATCACCCGCTGGCCCATGTCGACGGCGCGACCAACGCCGTCGTGGCAGAGGGCAACTTCTCCGGCCGCCTGCTGTTTCAGGGCGCGGGCGCGGGCGACGGGCCGACGGCCAGCGCTGTGGTGGCCGACATCATCGACATTGCCCGCCTGTGGGAGAGTGAGAACGAGATCGACCCGCCGTTCTCCATCCCCGTTACCGAACTGGATCCGACAGTGCCCGCCGAAACCGGCGACCGCGTGGGCAAAGCCTACTTGCGCTTCATGGTCGCCGACCGCCCCGGCGTTCTCGCCGAGCTGACCGCGGCGATGCGCGATGGCGGGGTTTCGATCGAAAGCCTGATCCAGAAGGGCGAAGGCGCCGACGGTTCGGTCATGGTCGCCATGGTCACGCACGAGGGCGAGGAAGCCTGCGTGGTCAAGGCGCTAGACCTGCTTGCCGGATCGGACAGCCTGACCGAACCGCCGCTGGTGATGCATATCCTGAAACAATAATCGTCCATCGTCGGCCCGGCGCCTTGCTCGACAAGCCGGTCGGGCAGGGCTAGGGCTTGCGCCGAAAATCCGATCAGGGGAAATCAGACAAGTGCCCACAGCAAGCGACGTACTCGACCGCGTTCTCGTCCTCGAAATGGTTCGCGTGACCGAAGCGGCCGCCATCGCGGCATCCTATCTCATCGGTCGCGGTGACGAGAAGGCGGCGGACCACGCCGCGGTCGAAGCGATGCGCAAGGCTTTCGACGAACTCTACATGGACGGCACCGTCGTCATCGGAGAGGGCGAGCGTGACGAGGCCCCCATGCTCTACATCGGCGAAAAGGTCGGCGGCGCGATCGGCAAGGGGCCGAAGATCGACATCGCGCTCGATCCGCTGGAAGGCACGACGATCACGGCAAAGGCCGGCCCCAACGCGCTGGCCGTTCTGGCCGCTGCCGAAGAAGGCTGCCTGCTGAACGCGCCCGATGTCTACATGCAGAAGATCGCGATCGGCCCCGGCTATCCCGAAGGCACGATCGACCTGACCAAGAGCCCGACCGAAAACGTGAAGTCGCTGGCGGCTGCCAAGGGCGTCGAACCGCACCAGATCATCGCCTGTGTTCTCGACCGTCCGCGCCATGCCGATATCATCGCCGAATTGCGCGCGCTGGGCTGCGGCATCGTGCTGATCCCCGATGGCGACGTTGCGGGCGTGATCGCGACGACCAATCCGGAAACCACGATCGACATTTACATGGGTGCCGGTGGCGCGCCCGAAGGCGTGCTGGCCTGTGCCGCGCTGCGCTGCGTGGGCGGCCAGTTCCAGGGCAAGCTGCTGTTTCGCAACGAAGATGAACGCGCGCGCGCGCGCAAGTGGGGGATCGACGATCTCGACCGCATCTATAGCTTGCGGGACCTTGCCAAGGGCGACTGCATCTTCGCGGCAACCGGCGTGACCGACGGTTCGCTGCTGAGCGGCGTGAAACACCTGAAGGGCGGCAAGTTCACGACCGAAAGCGTTGTCATGCGCGCATCTTCGGGCACGGTGCGCTGGGTTCGCGGCGAACATCACCACAAAGACTGATCGCCGTTCGATCGGCCGCGGCGCGGGCGGGAGAAATCCACCGCGCCGGGCCAGCCTTTTGTTGCAATCGCGGGACTCGTCGCTAAGGCCGCTCGCATCGGGAATCGGCCAAACGGGAGTCACGCGATGAAGATCATGTCGGGCAACGCCAACCTGCCACTGGCGCGCGCCATCGCGGGTTATCTGGAAGTACCGCTGACCGACGCGAGCGTGCGCCGCTTCGCCGACGAGGAAATCTTCGTCGAGATTCACGAGAACGTGCGCGGCGAGGACGTTTTCATCGTCCAGTCGACCAGTTTTCCCGCCAACGACAACCTGATGGAACTGCTGATCGGCATCGATGCGCTGAAGCGCGCGTCGGCCCGCCGCATCACGGCCGTGATCCCCTATTTCGGCTATGCCCGCCAGGACCGGAAGCCGGGACCGCGCACGCCGATCTCCGCCAAGCTGGTGGCCGACATCATCACCCGCGCGGGTGCCGACCGCGTGCTGGCGGTGGACCTGCACGCCGGGCAGATCCAGGGGTTCTTCGACATCCCGACCGACAACCTGTTCGCCGCGCCCGCGATGGCGGCCGACATCCAGGCCCGTTACGGCGACCAGTCGCTGATGGTTGTATCGCCCGACGTGGGCGGCGTGGTCCGCGCCCGCGCGCTGGCCAAGCGGCTCGACAATGCGCCGCTGGCCATCGTTGACAAGCGCCGTGATCGCCCCGGCGAATCGGAAGTGATGAACATCATCGGCGAGGTGAAGGATCGCCACTGCATCCTGATCGACGACATCATCGATTCGGGCGGCACGCTGTGCAACGCGGCGCAGGCGTTGCTGGACCAGGGCGCGAAATCGGTCGTCGCCTACATCACCCACGGCGTCCTTTCGGGCGGCGCGGTGGCCAAGGTGTCGAATTCCGCCCTGACCGAACTGGTCATCACCGACACCATCCAGCCGACCGAGGCGGCCAAGGAATCGGACAAGATCCGTGTCCTTTCCATCGCCACCCTGATCGGCGAGGCTATCCGCCGCATCGCGGACGAAAGCTCGGTTTCCTCGCTGTTCGATTAAGCGTAGCCTTCCGCCCTCGCAAACAACGGGGGAAGGAAAATGCGAACGATCCTGCTGCCGCTTGCGCTTGCCGGCATGGCGATGCCGGCCCATGCGCATGGCGATCACGGCATGCCGCCCGGCTCGAACGAGATGCTGCGCGCGCCGGTCACGGCTGCTCCTGAACTTGAGGTCATCATCTCCGACGTGGTGATCCCGCCCGGCTCACAGGTGCCGCGCCATTATCATCCGGGGGAGGAGTTCCTCTACGTGATCGAAGGGTCGGCGATCCATATAGAGGAAGGCGTGCCCGACGTGCTGCTGAAGGCGGGCGATGCGCGCGTCATCCCGCCGCGTGCGATCCATGAACCGATCGGCGGGCCGGAAGGGGCGCGGGCCATCGTCTTTCGCGTGCACGTGAAGGGGCAGCCCGAACGCATTCCCGTCCCGCGCGAGAGCGGGGAACCGCAGCAAACCCCTTGACCCGCGTGGCGCGCGTGGCATGGGCTGGCGCCATGAACCTGACTGACGATATTGCGCTTGCCGCGCGCCTTGCCGATGCGGCGGGCGCGGCGATCCGCCCGCATTTCCGCACCGCGCTGGACAGCGACCGCAAGGGCGATGCCACGCCCGTCACCATCGCCGATCGGGAGGCGGAGAAGGTGATGCGCGCAATCCTTGGTGCCGAACGTCCGACCGACGGCATCATCGGAGAGGAATTCGGCAGCGAGAATACCGGCGCCAGCCGCCAGTGGGTGCTGGACCCGATCGACGGTACGGCGGGGTTCCTTGCCGGGCGGCCGATCTTCGGCACGCTCATCTCGCTGATGGTGGACGGATGGCCGCTGATCGGGATCATCGACCAGCCCATCAGCGGAGAGCGCTGGGTCGGCGCGATGGGCATGCCGACGCTGTTCAACGGCGCCGAAATCCGCACCCGCGCCTGCCGCGAGCTTTCCGGCGCGACACTGGCCACGACCGGCCCGCACTATTTCGACGATCATCAGGGCGAGCATTTCATGGCTCTTGCCGCGCAGACCGATCACAAGCGCATGGTGATGGGCGGCGATTGCTACAACTACGCAATGCTTGCCTCGGGCCAGCTCGACATCGTGTGCGAGGCGGGGCTGAAGCTGCACGATTTCGCCGCGCTGATTCCGGTGGTCGAAGGTGCGGGCGGGACGATGGCGGACTGGCATGGCGAGCCGCTGAACGCCGACAGCGACGGCCATGTCATTGCGCTGGGCGATCCGGCGCGACTGGAAGATGTCGTCGAAGCGCTGGCCTGCTCTCACTGAGATGAAGCTCTTCCTCTACGGCACGCTGATGGGCGAGGCCGATACCGCGATGTCGCGCTTCGTGCGGGAGCGAACCTTGTCTGTCGAAACGGCAACGGTGCCGGGCGTGATCTATGCCGTGCCTTCGCCAAGTGGCTGGTATCCGGCACTGCTGCGCGGCCCCGGCAGGGTGCGCGGCGTAGTCGCCGATTGCACGCTGGAGCGGCGCGATCTTATGCGGCTGGACCGGTACGAGGGGACGGAATACCGGCGCAAGGCGATGCGGGCGCGCACCGCAGATGCGACGCTTGTGGCACAGGCATGGATCTGGCGCGGGCCGCTGCCCGCTGCGGCGGTGGCGATCCCCGATGGCGATTTTCTGCGCTGGCTGGAGAGTGGCGGCCATCAGATACTGACAAGCTGATCGTGACGAGCCGGGACGGACACTGACGCCGATTTTGCGGGGCACCAGTCCTGTTCAAATCATGACAATTGGCCAGTTGGCCCCGCTTTTAAGCGAAATATTAACCCTGCTGCGCGAATCTGCCTCCCGACCGAAACTGCGACGTAGAGGTCGATTGGATCATGATTGCACTTTACAAGGCCTTGATACCGGGCGCGCTCTTTTCGTGGATCGTGTCGATGGTACTGCACAACGGCGGCACGACCGGCGGGGCGCTCTACGTGCATACGATGCACATTCAGAACGTCTCTTTCCCGTGGTCGTGGATGCTGTTCATCGGCGGCACCGGCCTGTCGTGGTTCATCCTGCAATCGCTGGATTGACGCTTCCGCCAGCATAGAGTCTTGCCATCCGGCCCGCCGCGCTGTAGGGGCGCGCACTTCAACGACACGTGATTCACCGCCGGCCTGGCCAAAAGGGCTGCCAGGGCTGGTTTGGACGTGTCTCTGACAAGGAGATGAAAATGCCCAAGCTTAAGACGAAGAGCGGCGTTAAGAAGCGCTTCAAGCTCACCGCCACCGGCAAGGTCAAGCACGGCGTCGCCGGCAAGCGCCACCGCCTCATCAGCCACAACGGCAAGTACATCCGCCAGAACCGCGGCACCACCGTGATCAGCGACGCAGACGCGAAGACGATCAAGAAGTGGGCGCCCTACGGGCTGAACTGAGGAGTAACGGAACATGGCACGCGTCAAAAGGGGTGTAACCACCCGCGCAAAGCACAAGCGGCTTCTTGAACAGGCGAAGGGCTATCGCGGCCGTCGCAAGAACACGATCCGCGTTGCTCGTCAGGCTGTCGAAAAGGCCGGTCAGTACGCCTATCGCGACCGCAAGGTTAAGAAGCGGAACTTCCGCGCCCTGTGGATCCAGCGCATCAACGCCGCTGTCCGCGCAGAAGGCCTGACCTACTCGCAGTTCATGCACGGTGCGAAGCTCGCCGGGATCGAGCTGGACCGCAAGGTCATGGCCGATCTCGCGATGAACGAAAGCGCCGCTTTCGGTGCGATCATCGCACAGGCGAAGCAGGCTCTCCCCGCCTAAGGGAAAGCGGCTTCGGCCCGGAAAAAAGCCCGCCGGTCCATCACGGACCGGCGGGCTTTTTCGTGTCTGCGGTGCGCGGGTTCAGTCCAGCATCGAAGCCGGCACCTTGCCGCCGTTTTTCGCCAGCCCGTTCATCACAGCACGGTGCAGGGCAATGTTCTCTTCCGCCTTGCCCGAATAGTCGGTGTCGCCCAGTTCACGGGCGAGTTCCTTGCGGTTTTCGTAGCTGGGGTCGATGCCGACCAGCTTCATCAGGTCGACGATCGAGGTTCGCCAGTTCAGGTTCTTCGCGCCCGGCATCGCCGCCAGCTGTTCCTCAACATCGACATCGGCCATTACGCCGCCGTTCGTCGTGGTCGCGGTGGGCGGCGGCATGCCGCCTGCGGGCGGCGCATGGTACTGGCCGTCCTTGCCGACGGTCTTGCCATCGACGATGATCTCTACGTCGGGCTTGTCCTTTTTCTTGCCGAAGATGGCATCCTTGATCTTGCCGAAAATGCTCATGCGATCGCTCCTGTTCGGGCGGACCTCTCGATGCGGTCCTTTCCGTTTCAGCGAGCGAGACGCCGCTATGTTCCCGCAATCCGATGCATGCCCCTTGCCCGCGCCATGATGCTGGTTGATAGAGCGGGTGTGGCCACCAAAAGGAGCATGACATGGGCGCATTCGACGGTATCCTGAACCAGCTGGGCGAACATTCCGACGTTGCCAACATGGCAGCGAAGCTGGGCATCGATCCGGCCATGGCCGAAATGGCGATCGCCGCCCTTGGCAAGTCCCATGCCGAACCCGGCGATACGGTCGAACTGGCTGCGCGCAAGACGGGGCTGGATACCGGCATCCTTGGCCAGATCGTACAGCAGATCGGTGGCGAAGGTTCGCTGGGCGAATTCGCCCGCATGCTCGACAGCCCGCAGGCTGCCAGCATCCTGAAGATGCTGGACCGCGATGGCGACGGCAATCCGCTTGATGACATCGCGAGCATGGCTTCCGGCTTCTTTGGCAAGAAATAAGCACCAACAGCAACGGGCGGCGGCACAATCAGGCCATGAGCGATATCGTCCTGTCCCTGCTGGTTCTCGGCGCGCTGGCCATGCTGGGCGGCGGATGGATCGCGTGGAAAAAGGGCGACCGGAAACGCGCCGTGCTGATGGTGATCGCCGCCGCTGTCATGGCGCTGAACGTCGCGATCTGGACGATCCCGACGCCTGAAGACACCTCGCTGACCGAAGCCGCGCGCGAGGCGGATTGAATCCGAACGGTGAAGCCGGATGATGGCCTGCTGAAAATTGTGATATTGCAAGACCCGGAGCGCAGCGACCTTCAGGTCGTGAGCACCGGAAGCGTGCAAGATCGCGATTTGCAGGCGGCCAGAGCCGGCTTCAGGGCTTCAGTTCCAGCCCGCCCTTGAACAGGGCGATGGTCCGGCCCTGTACCGGCTGCTTGTCAAAGGGGGTATTGCCCGCCTGCGCCTGCATCCTGTCGGAATCGACGATCCACGGGCGATCCGGATCGATCACGGCAATGTCGGCTTCCAGCCCCGCTTCCAGCCTGCCCGCAGGCACGCCGAGGATCTTTGCCGGATTGACGCAGAGCAGGTCGACCATGCGGGGCATGTCGATCACGCCGTCGCGTACGAGGCCCAGCGTCAGCGGCAGCAGCGTTTCCGCGCCCGCCATGCCGGGGGCCGCGTCGGCAAAGGGCAGGCGCTTGTCTTCCGGCCCGCGCGGATCGTGGCCCGATGCGATGACATCGATCGTCCCGTCCGCCAGAGCGGCGCGCACGGCCTGACGGTCACTTTCGGCCCGCAAAGGGGGCGAGAGGCGCGCAAAGGTCAGGAACCCGTTCACCGCGATGTCGGAAAGCATGAAGTGCGCCGGCGTCACCCCGCACGTCACGCGTGCGCCGCGCGCCTTGGCCGCGCGGACGAGATCGAGCGCGGCAGCCGTCGTCACTTGCCGGATGTGGAGGTGCGCGCCTGCCATTTCGGCCAGCGCGATATCGCGCGCCACGGCTAGCGCTTCGGCCTCTGCAGGCGCGCTGGCAAGGCCGAGGCGCGTTGCGGTTTCGCCATCGGTGGCGACAGAGCCGCCGGAAAGCCCCGCATCCTCTGCATGGGCGATGAAGGGCAGGCCCAGCATCGCGGCATATTGCAGCACGCGCAGCATCACGCCCGAATCGCCGATCCACTTGCGGCCTGATGAAACGGCGCGCGCGCCCGCTTCGCGCATCAGGCCCAGTTCGGGCAGTTCGTTCCCTTCCAGCCCGCGCGTCGCGGCGGCGACGGGGTGGACCCAGAAATCGGGCTTGCCGAAGCTGGCCGCGAAACGCACGCGCGCCGGATAGTCCAGCGGCGGGTTCTGGTCCGGCATCAGCGCGGCGCGGGTGATCCCGCCGAAGTGGAAGGCGGGCTTGTCGATTTCGAACACGCCAAGGTCGATGATGCCGGGCATGACCAGCTTGCCCTTCGCATCCAGCGTCCGGTCGCCATCGGATGCAGCGATGTCGCCCACCGCGACGATGCGGTCGCCTTCGCAACGGATGGCGCCGGATTGCGCCTCACCCGATCCGGTCAACAAACGGCCGCCGGTGATGGTAAGGGGGGCAAACGGCCTCATGCGTTCGGCTCCCAACCGGCAACGCCGCGCGCGCGGCGGGTCAGCACGTCGAGGCAGGCCATGCGGATCGCCACGCCCATTTCCACCTGCCGCGTGATCGCGCTGCGCAACATCCCGTCGATTTCCGGCATGTCGGCAACGTCGCTGTCGATCTCCACCCCGCGGTTCATCGGGCCGGGATGCATGACAAGGGCATGGGGCGCGGCGCGCTTCAGCCGCTCCTTGGTCAGGCCGTAGAGGTAACGGTATTCGCGGGCAGAGGGGATGAAAGGCCCACTCATCCGTTCATTCTGCAGGCGCAGCATCATCACCACGTCCGCGCCGTCGATCGCCTCGTCGAAATTGACGAAGGGCGTCACGCGCATCTGTTCCATCGCGGCGGGCATCAGGGCAGGTGGCGCACACACGCGCACTTCCGCCCCCAGCGCCGTCAACAGCAGCACGTTGGAACGCGCGACGCGGCTGTGCAGGATATCGCCGCAGATCGCGACTTTCAGCCCGTTGAATTCCTCGAACCCGCGCGAACGCATCCAGTACCGCATGGTCAGCGCGTCGAGCAGCGCCTGCGTCGGGTGTTCGTGCCGCCCGTCGCCCGCGTTCAGCACGGGGCAGTCGACCTTGTCCGCGATCAGCCGCACCGCGCCCGAAGATGCATGGCGGATGACGATGGCATCGACCTGCATCGCATTCAGCGTCGCGGCGGTGTCGATCAGGGTCTCGCCCTTTTTCACGCTGGACTGTGCGGCGTGCATGTTCACGACGTCCGCGCCCAGCCGCTTGCCCGCGATTTCGAACGAAAGCAGCGTGCGCGTGGAATTTTCGAAGAAGGCGTTGATGATCGTCAGGCCCGCCAGCGCATCGACATGCTTCGTCGCGCGCCGGTTCAGTTCCACCCACTGCTCCGCCTCGTCCAGCAGATAGAGGATCTGCCACGGGGCGAGTTCGGAAATGCCGGTCAGGTCCTTGTGGGGAAACGCCTCGCCACCGGCGGGATAGCGGGTGGAGGAAGGGGAGGGGGCGTCGCTCATCTTGAGACCGGTGCCCTAGTCACCTTCGCGGCGAAGGGCAAGCCGCCGATCGACATGAACCCACGCCCTTTGCCGATTTCCCCTTTGCCGCCGGCCTTGCGCGCCCTAGCTATGCGCCTGAACGCGCGTGGCAAATACGGCCTTGCGCGTCGCAGATGAAAACAGGGGTCCGAATGACGTTCGCTCGTAAGGTCTGGAAAATGCTCGTCGCGATCAAGGACGGGCTGGTGCTCCTGCTGATCCTGATGTTCTTCATGGGGCTCTATGCCCTGCTTTCCATGCGCCCCGCCGCGCATGAAGTGGTGGACGGCGCGCTGCTGGTGAAGCTGGACGGCGTGGTGGTAGAAGAGCCGCAGGCGTTCGACCCTCTGGCCGTCCTCGCCTCGCGCGGGGTGCCCACCCGCGAACACCGCTTCCGCGATGTGCTGCGCGCGATAGAGGGTGCGGCGACCGATGACCGGATCAAGGCGGTCGTGCTCGATCTGGACGAGTTCCTTGGCGCGGGCCCGGCCCATACCGGCGAACTGGGCGAGGCGCTGGACAAGGTTCGCGCCGCGAAGAAGCCGGTGCTGGCCCATGCCATCGTCTATACCGGCCCCACGATGCAGCTTGCCGCCCACGCCAGCGAGATCTGGCTGGACCCGATGGGCGGCGCGCTGGTGACGGGGCCGGGCGGCACGATCCTGTTCTATGGCGAACTGGCCGAAAAGCTTGGCGTGAACGTCCATGTCTACAAGGCGGGCCGGTACAAGAGCGCGGTCGAACCCTATTCCCGCACTTCGTTTTCGGACGATGCCCGCGCCGACCTGACCGCACTTCTTGATGGCGTGTGGCAGGTGCGGCAGGACGATGTCGCCAAGGCGCGGCCCAAGGCGAAGTTTGCCGATATCGCGAAAGACCCCGTCGCCGCGATCCGCGCGGCTGGCGGCGATGCGGCGAAAGCGGCACTGGCTTACGGACTGGTCGACAAGCTGGGCACGCGGGAGGATTTCGCCGCGCGGGTTGCCAAGCTGGTCGGCAAGGACAAGTCGGAACCCGACAACCCCGCCGCCTTCGCGCACACGGGCTATCAGGTGTGGAACAAGGCGGAGCCTGCGAAGAAAGCGGGCAAGGCCATCGGCGTCGTCACCATCGCGGGCGAAATGGTCGGCGGCAATGCCGGTCCGGGCACTGCGGGCGGAGACCGGATCGCCGCGTTGATCGACGATGCGCTGGACGATGATCTGGCCGCACTGGTCATCCGTATCGATTCGCCCGGCGGGCTGGTTTCGGCGGCCGAACGGATGCGGCAGGCGATCCTGCGGCACAAGGCGAAGGGCATTCCCATCGTCGCGTCGATGGCCAATTCGGCGGCCAGCGGCGGTTATTACGTGGCAACGCCCGCAACCACGATCTTCGCCGAACCTTCGACGGTAACCGGTTCGATCGGTGTGTTCCTCGTGATGCCGAGTGTGGAGGGGACGCTGGATAAGTTCGGCGTGCGCACCGAATCGCTGCGCACCACGCCACTTGCCGGACAGCCCGATTTCCTCGGTGGCCTGTCGCCGGAGGTGGACGAGATCATGCAGATGCAGACCGAGAACCAGTACGACCGGTTCCTAGATCTCGTCGGCAAGTCGCGCGGCAAGACGCGCGACCAGATGCTGGAAGTGGCCGAAGGGCGGATGTGGCCCGGCGGCGCTGCGCGGCAGGTGGGGCTGGTCGACCGGCTGGGCGGGCTGAACGATGCGGTGGCCTTTGCCGCGAAGGAGGCCGGACTGAAGGACGGCGAGTGGCACGCCCAGTATATCGAGCCCGAGCCGGACCGGTTTGCCACCTTCGTACAAGGCCTGATCGCGCCGGAGGAAGAAGCGGCAGAGCCGGTGGGCCTTGCCGAAATGGCCGTGGCCGGGCGCGACGCGGCCTTTGCCGCGATGGTGCGGGACATGCAGCTCATGCTGTTTTCCGGTCCGTCGGTGCAGGCACGGTGCATGGCCTGTCCGCCGCTGGTCGGTTCTGCCGCGCCCCAACCATCGGGCGCGCAGGTGCAAGACTGGCTCGCCGCGTTCGAGGCGTTGGCGAGCCGCTAGGCCCTTAGTATCCTGACCCTCAGAACTCCGCGGGCGTTTCCGGCGGGGCGGCCGGTTCGATGATGTCGGGTCCGGGCTCGTCAATGCCGGGGCCGGGCGACGGGTCGATCTGCGGCTGTTCGTCCGGTGTAATCACCGGCGGGGTTTCGGGGGGAGACACCGGTTCGACGGTGTCTGGTTTGGGATCGGGTTGCGTTGCCATGATCCTGAAACGCTCCTGTGCTGCAAGATATCCCGCAATGCTTGCGCTTTTCGTACGCTTTGGATAGAGGCGCGCGAGCCGATTTTCATGCCGTAATGGTTTGCGAAGGTCGCCGCGGGCGTGGCGGAACTGGTAGACGCGCCAGATTTAGGTTCTGGTATCGCAAGATGTGGGGGTTCGAGTCCCTTCGCCCGCACCAGGCCGAAATGGCGGCAACCGGCGCGGATACTTGCGGCGTTCACTGTTACGCCTGACGAGAGATACCCCTGAAAGGGAACCCCATGCAGATTTCCGAGACCAAGAACGACGGGCTGGCCCGCGCCTACGCCGTCAAGATTCCCGCTTCCGAGATTGATTCGCGCATCAGCGCCGAAGTGAAGCGCATCGCACCGCAAGTGCGCATGCCCGGCTTCCGCCCCGGCAAGGTGCCCGCCAACCTGGTGAAGAAGATGCACGGCGAGGCGATCCACGCCGACGCGCTGCAGGCTGTTGTCCGCGAATCGGTCGACAAGGTGATGGCCGAAAACAAGCTGCGCCCCGCGATGCAGCCTGCCGTCTCGCTTGGCGAAGGTTACGAACAGGGCAAGGACGCGGAAGTCACCGTCGAACTGGAAGTGCTGCCAGAGATCGAGGCACCGGCCATCGACGGCCTGAAGCTTGAAAAGCTGACCGTGCCCGTTTCCGACGACGAAGTGATGGAAGCGGTGGAGCGTATCGCCGGCCAGCAGAAGTCGTTCAAGGCTGCCGCAAAGACGAAGAAGGCCGCAGAGGGCGACCAGCTGATCATCGACTTCACCGGCAAGCTTGACGGTGTGGAATTCGAAGGCGGCAAGGCCGAAGACGCGGCGCTGGAAATCGGATCGGGCCGTTTCATCCCCGGTTTCGAGGAACAGCTGATCGGTGCGAAGACCGGTGAGGAAAAGACCATCACCGTGACCTTCCCCGCCGACTATCAGGCTGAACACCTGAAGGGCAAGGAAGCGACCTTCGACATCGTCGTCAAGGAAGTGAAAGTCGCGACCGAGACCAAGGTGGACGACGAGTTCGCCAAGAACCTCGGCCTCGAAGGTCTCGACAAGCTGAAGGAACTGCTGAAGGGCCAGCTGGAGCAGGAAACTGCCGGCCTGACCCGCACGCAGATGAAGCGCCAGCTGCTCGACCAGCTGGCCGCCGGCCACGACTTCGCCGTTCCGCCGACCATGGTGGAAGCAGAGTTCGAGCAGATCTGGAACCAGCTCACGCAGGAAGCCGCTCGCGAGGAAGATCCCGAAGCCGCGCTGAAGGAGATCGAGGGCGAGAAGGACGATTACCGTCGCATCGCCGAACGCCGCGTGCGTCTGGGCCTGCTCCTGTCGGAAATCGGCCAGGCCAACGGCGTCGAAGTCTCGAACCAGGAAATGCAGATGCTGATGGCGCAGGCCGCGCAGCAGTATCGCCCCGAAGACCGTGAACGGTTCATGGAATATGTCCGCAACGAGCCGATGGCCGCTGCACAGCTGCGCGCCCCGCTTTACGAGGACAAGGTCGTCGACTTCCTGTTCGACAAGGCCGATGTCACCGAACGCGAAGTGACCAAGGACGAGCTGCAGGCCGCGATCGAGGCTGACGAAGGCGAGGCCGAAGCCAAGCCCGCCGCCAAGAAGCCGGCTGCGAAGAAGGCTCCGGCCAAGAAGGCCCCCGCCAAGAAGGCCGACGACGCAGCCGAAGACGCTGCCGAGGAAAAGCCTGCTGCGAAGAAGGCCCCGGCCAAGAAAGCTCCCGCCAAGAAGGCAGCCGAGAAGGCTGACGGCGCGGAAGCCAAGCCTGCTGCGAAGAAGGCTCCTGCCAAGAAGCCGGCCGCCAAGAAGGCTCCGGCCAAGAAGGCCGACGCCGAGTAAGCGCAGCCGCCTCTCACGGGGCGAATCGCGACAAACATTGCAGGGCCGGGGAGGGTTCGTCCTTCCCCGGCCCTTTGCGTTTGCGCGCCGGTCGCCGGTGGCGAGAAGGCGTTCCCGGTATCAGGATGGCAACGTTCGTATTCGCTTCGTCGAACTTTGTCGCACATTGTCGCACCGGGCCGCCGGGGCATTGCAATCGTCCGTTTCGCGTGGCTTTCCCTGCCTCGACAACAGGGTAATGCGAACAAGGACGATTATCCGATGAGCGACCATCATCACCACGACGGACAGCAACTGGCCCGCGATATTGCCGCGATGGAGCGCGTCGCGATCGGTCGACGCCGGGCGCTGGGCCTTTTCGGCGGCGTGGGCGCGACGGCGCTGCTGGCCGGTTGCGGCGGTTCGGATTCGTCAGGGTCGGGCAGCACCGGCACGACCGTCGCCACGACAACGCCGACGCCTTCGTCAAGCGTGAGCGCGACGGGCTCGACCTCTTCCGCCTGCACCACCTATGCCTCGGAAACCAACGGCCCCTATCCGGCGGATGGCACGAACACCTCGCGCGGGCTCAGTTCGAACGTGTTGGTCGAAAGCGGCGTGGTGCGCAGCGATATCCGCCCCAGCTTCCTCGGCAGTTCGACCAGTGTGGCAGAGGGCGTCGAGCTGACCATCACGATCACGCTTGCCGATGCCAACAACGCCTGTGCGGCGCTGGCGGGATATGCCGTCTATATCTGGCACTGCGACGTGGAGGGCGACTATTCGCTCTACGACCTGCCCAACGAAAGCTACCTGCGCGGCGTGCAGGTTTCCGATGCCAACGGGCAAGTGACGTTCACCACGATCTGGCCGGGCTGCTACAACGGTCGCTTCCCGCACATCCATTTCGAAGTCTATTCGAGCCTCGCCAATGCAACATCGGGTCGCTATGCTCTGCTGATCAGCCAGTTCGCGATGCCCGATGCGGAGAACCAGGCGGTCTATGCCACATCCGCCTACGCGACGAGCAAGTCCAACTATGTGGGCGAATCCATCGCCACCGACAACGTATTCGGAGACAATACGGCCGCGCAGAAGGAGGCGATGACCATGATCGCCACCGGTTCTGCCGCCGCCGGTTACTCAGCTGTAGCAACGGTCGGTATCGCGACCTGAAACGTGGGGCCACCACCACGCATCACCTATCGTTGCATACAGGCGCCCGGAGGAAAACCAGTCCCTTTCCTCCGGGCGCTTCCCATTTTTGCTCTGGCCATTTGCTCTGGCCATCGGCGCGGGTTGGCTGGATTGCCCGCGCGGCATGGCCCGCAGCGGCACGACTTTTCCCCGCATCGGTTAACCCCCTTGAAGTCCGCAAACCCAACGCCGAAATAGGGCTGGCAATTTCAAGAGGAAGTCCATGCTCGACCTGTTTGGCGCCACCGGCGCGACTGCCTTCGGTTCTCAGGGCCAATTCACCACCGATCCGGCAACCGGCGCTCTCGTCCCCGTCGTGGTAGAGCAGACGAGCCGCGGCGAACGCAGCTTCGACATCTTCTCGCGCCTGCTGCGCGAACGCATCGTCTTCGTGACCGGCCAGGTCGAGGATACGATGGCGTCGCTCATCGTCGCGCAGCTGCTGTTCCTTGAAAGCGAGGACAGCAACAAGGACATCTCGATGTACATCAACTCGCCGGGCGGTGTCGTCACGGCGGGCATGGCGATCCATGACACCATGCAGTACATCAAGCCGCGCGTTTCCACCGTCTGCATCGGGCAGGCCGCATCGATGGGCAGCTTCCTGCTGGCCGCCGGCGAACCGGGCATGCGCATCGCGCTGCCCAATGCGCGCATCATGATCCACCAGCCTTCGGGCGGCGCGCGCGGCATGGCTTCTGATATCGAGATTCAGGCCCGCGAAATCCTGCGCATCCGCCGCCGGATGAACGACCTTTACGTGAAATACACCGGCAAGGACCTCGACACGATCGAGAAGGCGATGGACCGCGACACCTTCCTGGAAGCGGACGAGGCCAAGGAATTCGGCCTTGTCGACCAGGTCTTCGTCAGCCGCACCGATGCAGAGAGCGGCAGCTGACGCGGCTTTCGCTCCGTAACGGGACGCTGCTTCACACCGGCTTGCGGTGCGGGGCGAAGCGGGCAAACGGTAGATTAACCGCGCGGACAGGGCGTTGCAGTTATGCATCGACCTTGCACGCACAGGTGCCTGCGTGGTTGATTCTCACGGGGCCACGCGTAAATTCGAATAAAGCGGCCCGAGTCCGGGTGCTTCAGGACGGAATATGACCAAAGTCAGTGGATCGGACAGCAAGAGCACACTTTACTGCAGTTTCTGCGGAAAGTCGCAGCACGAGGTGCGCAAGCTGATCGCCGGGCCGACCGTGTTCATCTGCGATGAATGCGTCGAACTGTGCAACGACATCATTCGTGAAGAGACGAAGGCCGGAATCGCCGGCAAGAAGGACGGAGGCGTACCGACGCCGGCCGAGATCTTCCAGACGCTCAACGATTACGTGATCGGGCAGGATCGTGCGAAGCGCGTCCTCTCCGTCGCCGTGCACAACCACTACAAGCGGCTGAAGCACAGCGGCAAGGGCAACGACGTCGAACTGGCGAAGTCGAACATCCTGCTCGTCGGCCCGACCGGTTCGGGCAAGACGCTGCTGGCCCAGACGCTGGCGCGCACGTTCGACGTGCCCTTCACGATGGCCGACGCCACCACGCTGACCGAAGCGGGCTATGTGGGCGAGGATGTCGAGAACATCATCCTCAAGCTGCTGCAGGCCAGCGACTACAACGTCGAGAAGGCCCAGCACGGCATCGTCTACATCGACGAGATCGACAAGATCACGCGCAAGGCCGAAAACCCCTCCATCACCCGCGACGTTTCGGGCGAGGGTGTGCAGCAGGCCTTGCTGAAGCTGATGGAAGGCACCACCGCCTCCGTCCCGCCGCAGGGCGGTCGCAAGCATCCGCAGCAGGAGTTCCTGCAGGTCGACACGACGAACATCCTGTTCATCTGCGGCGGCGCGTTCGCGGGCCTTGAAAAGCTGATTTCCGACCGTTTGCAGAAGCGTTCGATCGGCTTCGGCGCGCATGTCGCCGATCCGGAAAAGCGCAAGGTCGGCGAACTGCTGGGCAAGGCGGAGCCGGAAGATCTGCTGAAGTTCGGCCTGATCCCCGAATTCGTCGGCCGCCTGCCGGTCATCGCCACGCTGGAAGACCTCGACGTCGCGGCGCTGGTGAAGATCCTGTCGGAGCCGAAGAATGCGCTGGTGAAGCAGTACCAGAAGCTGTTTGAGCTTGAGGACGTGGCGCTCACTTTCACCGACGACGCGCTTGAAGCGATCGCGGAGAAGGCGATCAAGCGCAAGACCGGCGCACGCGGCCTGCGTTCCATCGTGGAAGCGATCCTGCTCGACACGATGTTCGACCTGCCGACACTGGAAGACGTGACCGAAGTCGTTGTCGACAAGGACGTCGTCGAAGGTCGCAAGGAACCGGTGCAGGTCCACAAGGGCAAGGAAGCGGCCGCTTAACGCCTGTCCGCCAGCCCGCCCGTGCAGGCCTGCAAATGCCGATTTGCTGCGCGTCGGTGCTCACGTACTGAAGTACGCTGCGCGCCGATGCTCGCAAGCTCGACGTTTTCGACTTCGCCCGGACGAACTGACGAAGAGGAGTCGTTGGTGGGTCAACCTGACTTCGGGCACCCTCAAACGCCGGGCGCGGACCATCCGGTACGCTTGGGTTGGTCTTCGGCCATCTCGCTTAGCTCTGATTTCGCTTGAAAAAGGCGCGGCGCGGTTGCGTTTGCGGGAGTCGCCTTCGGCGCCCCGTTGGTTGCTTGTAGCGGACAGTCGGCTAGCGACTACGTTGCGGACTGTAGGTAGTCGTGCCATTGGACAACGATGAACTGGCTGAAGTCTTTCATTGATCGGTTCAGAAAGCCAAGGGGGCTTCATCCCGAATCTTTGTGGATCGTCTCCGCTAACGAGGCCGGCTTTCGCGCGACCGATCAAACCGGCAAAACAGTCTTCGCGCCGCGCGAAGACCTAAAAACCGTCGCTATTGCAACCAATGATAGCGGACCTTGGGGCGCGGATGTGTGGTGGTTGTTGTATGGTGCAGATGGCCAACTTGCCTGTGGCTTTCCTCAAGGCGCCACGGGCGAGAAGAAAGTTCTTGATGCCCTAATGGAGTTGCCCGGCTTCGACGAGCAAGAGATGATCAAAGCGATGGGTTGCACCTCAAATGCCACGTTCATCGTCTGGCAACGCTAACGTCGGCTTCCCACCCTAATAGCTGCTATTCCGCCACCGCTATGCGTAAGGTGAAAGCGGCACTTTCCCTCTTCACCAAAAACATTTTCCTACACGCGCATCCGGCGTCACAATCCACGCCGCTCTTTGTCATCGTTGGTTGTCGCCGGACATGTGTCACCCGTGACATCATCCGCGTTCCCTATGTTTTTCAGGTGTTTGCTCGCGATCACGCAGGGTGACAGGGTGTCACCTTTGTCACCCGCAGCGTGACACTATTTACCCTGCGCTTCCAGCAGTTCACTGACGGTCACCGATTTCAGGCCCTTTTCATTCAATCCGGCAAGGATCAGCGGCAGGGCGGCGCGGGCTTCGTCGTCGTCCGCGCCAAGGGCATGCAGCATCACGATCGATCCGGGGCGGACTTGCGCAAGGATGGCGTTTGCATAGGCTTCGGGCGGAGCCTCTCGCCGGCCATTGTCGGATACGTCCCACATCACCAGGTGGTAATCCGCGTTGTGCAGTTCCCACAGCAGGCCGACCGATCGCACGCCGTAGGGCGGGCGGAACAGCTTCGGCTTTTTCACACCGGCTTCGCGCAGCAGTTTGTCGGTCTTTGCGACTTCCTGCGCGTAGAACGCCTGCGGCTGGTCCTCCATCACCTGGTTCGACCAGCCGAGGCTGCCGAGTTCATGCCCCGCCGCCAGCGTGCGTTTGGCCACCGCCATGTCGTTCTCCAGCTTCTGGCCGGAAAAGAAGAACGTTGCTTTCGCATCGTGCCGGGCAAGGTCGGCAATGATCTCGTCCGCATAGGAGCTTGGCCCGTCGCTGAAGGTCAGCGCGACGACGTTGCGGGTTGTGGAAACGCTGCATGTCGCATCGAAAATGGCATTGAAACAGCGCAGCGTGGCCAGGTTCACGAACATCGTGAGCAGGCACGCGATGATGCCGATCACAAGACCGGTACGCAGCAGAATCCCTTTAATCCGCTCGCTGTTCATGAATCCCCCGTCGTAGCGGGCAGACGCCCCTCTACGGGCACGATTCTATTTCAGTCCCGCCTTCGCGGCAAGATGATGGCAGCATTTGTCATGTTCGTTAGCGAAACTGCGCGATTAGTTCCGGGCTATTTGCAGCCGGTCAGGCTTCACACGACATGATCGTGATGAAGCGCGCAGGCCTCCGCATCCTGTTCGATCTGGATGGTTGCGTGTTCGATGTCGAAGTGATGGTGCAGGCTTTCCGCCACTTCGTGCAGGAAGGCATCCCCCGGGTGGCCGCCGGGCAGGATCAGGTGCGCGGTCAGTGCCGTTTCGGTCGTGCTCATCGGCCAGATATGCAGATCGTGGACCCCCGCCACGCCGGGAAGGGCGGCAAGGTGGGCCTTTACCTTCGCCTCGTCGATGCCGTCGGGAACGGCAAGAAGCGCCATTTTCACGCTGTCCTTCAACAAGCCCCAGGTGCCCACGGCGATGATCGCCACGATGACGAGCGAGGTCACCGGATCGATCCACGCCATGCCCGTCAGCCAGATGAGCAGGCCGGCAATGACGACGCCGGCCGAAACCGCGGCGTCGGCAACCATGTGGAGGTAGGCCCCGCGGATGTTGAGATCGCCCTTGCGACCGCGCACGAACAGCAGGGCGGTCGCCGTGTTGATCACGATGCCGATCGCGGCCACGATCATGATCGGCCCCGGCTCGACCGGTTCGGGAGAGAACAGGCGGCGCAGGGTTTCGATCAGGATTGCGCCCAATGCCACCAGCAGCAACGCCGCGTTCGCCATCGCGGCAAGGATGGAACTGGATTTGAGGCCGTAAGTGAACCGGGCCGACGGGGGCCTCTTGGCCAATATGCTCGCGCCCCAGGCGATCAGCAGACTGAGAACGTCCGACAGGTTGTGGCCGGCATCGGCAATCAGCGCCATCGAGCCGTAGAGATAGCCCGCCAGAGCCTCCACCACGACGAAGCCGGTGTTGAGCACGATGCCGATGGCAAAGGCACGGCCGAAATCGGCAGGCGCGTGGCTATGGCCGTGATGGTGGCCATGCCCGTGAGAATGCGCGTGATTGGAACCCATCGTTCTACTCGTAGACACATGCATCGAGACCGTCACGTGCGACGACGCCGATGCGGCTGCGGATCGTGTTGCCGTGGCGGGCCAGCCAGCCCGAAGGGTTCTTCACCGAACGCTTCTTGGGCAGCGGCAGCGCGGCGGCCATGCGCGCCGCCTCTGTCGTTGTCAGGCGGTCGGCACTGTGGCCGAAATAGCGGATCGCGCCTGCCTCCACGCCATACGTGCCGATGCCGGTTTCCGCCACGTTGAGGTAGACTTCCATGATCCGCCGCTTGCCCCAGATCTTCTCGATCAGGAAGGTGAACCACGCTTCCAGCCCCTTACGGAAATAGCCGCCATCCTGCCACAGGAACGCATTCTTCGCGGTTTGCTGGCTGATGGTGGAGCCGCCGCGGATGCGCCCGCCCTTGGCATTCTGCTCCATCGCTTTTTCGATTGCTTCCCGGTCGAAGCCATCATGGCTGCAGAACTTGCCGTCTTCTGCTGCGATGACTGCGCGCACCATGTCGCGGTCGATATCGGTCAGCGGTTCCCAGTCCTTGGTGATGCCCTTTTCGTCCAGCAGCATCGTGACGGTGACGGGGACGGGAACCACGGCATAGACCAGCACCCACACCACGCTGAACACCACAGCGGCGAACGCGAGCTTGAAAAGGGTGATGATCGTCCGCGCGCCGAACCCGCGCGCCTTTGCCTTGGCCATGTCCCAGCGCCTAGCCGATTGCCCTTGCGATTGCGAGACGCCATCTCTCGTCCATCCGGCAAAGCGTGTAGGGAATGCGTAAGGCGGGGGATGGCCTTGCGGCCCCGAACCGTCAGTCTTCCGTGTCGAACTCGGCCCGTGCCGCCTCGATCCGGTCGAGGTTGCGTTCGGCCCATTTCCAGACGCTGCAGAATGCCTCGGCCAGTTCGTGCCCCATCTCGGTCAGCATGTATTCCACGCGCGGCGGCACTTCGGGATAGATCGTGCGCGCGACCAGCCCTTCGCGTTCCATGTGGCGCAAGGTCTGGGTCAGCATCTTCTGGCTGATGCCGGGCACCGCGCGGCCAAGGTCGCTGAATCGCCTCGCGCCGCGATCCGGTCCGGTTTCTTCCAGCGCCTCTATCAGCAGGAAGGTCCATTTGTCGGCCACCCGCCCGATCGTTTCTGTCACGAGCCGGTCGATGCGCGGATCGTCGGAATACTGCGTTACGGGGTGATCGGTCATCGGGGATCGGGTCATGGGTTACCTCGCGGTGCCTATCGCACCTTTCGGTGCCTTCTTACAATGCGTTCGCGCAGGCTCCAGATGGCCATGGCAACACGAGACTGCGAGGAAAATTTGAGATGAAGAACAGCGGTAACACCATCCTTCTTACCGGTGGCGGCAGCGGGATCGGGCAAGCCATGGCCCAGCGCTGGGCCGACAACGGCAATACGGTCATCGTCGCGGGGCGTTCGGCAGGCAATCTTGCCGAAACCGCCGAAGGGCATCCCTCGATCCACGCGATGACCCTCGACGTGACCGACCCCGCCGATATCGCCCGGTTCGCCGCCGAAGTCCTTGCTCGCTTTCCGGCACTCAACGTGTTGGTTAACAACGCCGGAATCATGCGTGTCGAGGACCTGACCGGAGCGCGCGATCTTGCCGATGCCGAAGCGACGATCACCACCAACCTGTTTGGCCCCATTCGCATGATCGATGCGCTGGTCGAGCATCTGTCGGGCCAGCCCGATGCGGCGATCGTGAACGTCAGTTCGGGACTGGCTTTCGTGCCGCTGCCCAAGACGCCGACTTATTCGGCGACAAAGGCGGGGCTCCACTCCTACACCGTGGCGCTTCGCAAGCAGCTGGAGGGCAAGATCGAGCTGATCGAAGTGATCCCGCCGGGGGTTCAGACCGAGCTGACGCCGGGCCAGTCGACGCGTGAAGGCTACCTGCCGCTCGATACTTTCATCGAACAGACGATGAGCCAGTTCGAGACCGGGAATCCCCCTGCCGAGGTTTGCGTGCCCGCCGTGCGGCTGTTGCGCGATGCCGAAGCGGAAGGGCACTACGACGAGGTGTTGGACCGGCTCGCCAGCATGTAAACGCCAGCGCCCCTAGCCAGTAGCCAGGCGGCGGGGCGCGGTGGCGGCGACGAACAGCCAGAACAGGACGATCGCGACGGCGGGGAACGCCAGTTCGCCCAGCAGCATCGCATCGGTGCCGTAAGTGTCGTGCATGTGGCCGTCGACCATCGACATCACCGCGATGGGGATGTTCGACAGCGCGGCCATCAGGTTGAAGTTCGTCGCCGCCGATTTCTTGCCGATCGCTTCCAGCACGATGGCGGCATAACCGGTAAAGGCCATGCCGACCGTGAAGTTGTAGAGCAAGACGCCGACGACGTAGACTTCGGGGGTGCGCGGGAACAGGATCATCGCCGCCGCTCCCGCGCCGACGAAGATGCCGAACAGCGAATAGGCGCGTTTCAGGTCCATCCGGTCGCAGACGAACCCTGCGACCAGCGCGCCGAGCACGGAAGCGCCGCCACCGGCAAGCCCGTTGACCACCGCTACGGTATTGCCGCCTGTGCCCCATTCGTTGGCAATCGCAGACCATGGCACGCCGCCCGAACCGATCGGCAACAACATGATGAGCAGCGCCAGATAGCCGAGGCGAGAGCGCGCCACGGCCCAGACATTGCGGATCACTTCTTTCAGTTCGCCGACATAATGCAATTCCGCGCTCGTCTTCACGAAGCGCGGCAAGGCCAGCGTCGCGAACCAGCACGCCATGCAGAACACGGCGATCACGACGCCCGATATCCACGGCTGGGCAAGGTTCTCGGCCAGCAGCAACCCGATGCCGCCGCCAAGCCCCGCACCGCCAAGGTTGCCCGCTTGCGACCATCCGCTTGCGCGCCCCCGCATTTCGGGCGGGACCTGGTTGGCCATGAAGATTTCGGCCGACATCGACACGAAGGTCGCCGTGACCGAGGATATGGCGATGAGCGCCATGAAGATCGGAATTTCGCTTTGCGTCTTGGGCATTATCGACATCACAAGGATCGAGAGGCCGACGCTGAATGCGCCCACGGCGTACCACGCCTTGGGATTGCCGATAGTGTCGACGAAGGGCGCCCACAGCATCTTCACCGTCTGCGGCCAGGCATTGACCGCGATTAGCGTGGCGATCACCGCAACAGACAGTCCCGCCTCTCCCAACAGGTAGGCGAGAGTGACGGAAACATAACCACTGCCTACGCCGAAGGGCGCGAACAGCGGGGCGAAGATGACCGGATTTCGGATCGTGCCGGGGCTTGCGTGAATTTCGTCTTCGCCGGACTCGGCTTCGATATGGACCGTCATCTGCATGGCTCCGGCGCGGGCATGCGCCAAAGGTTGCAGGTGATACCGCTTTGCCGGTGGGCGGCAACTCCTAAATTGCGGGCCTCAGGTTTCTGGCATCAATCCGTGGTCGATAAAAAACGGGGGCCGCCGATGTGGCGACCCCCGTCCTGTCAATTCATGTGCCTTGGCGTCAGGCGCTGGCGGGCAGCAGCCTTTCGCCAACGATCCGCTGCATCGCCTTCTGAACCTTTTCGAAGGCGCGAACCTCGATCTGGCGGATGCGTTCGCGGCTGACGTCGTATACCTGCGACAGCTCTTCGAGCGTCTGCGGGTTCTCGGTCAACCGGCGCTCGGTAAGGATGTGCTTTTCACGGTCGTTCAGCACGTCCATCGCATCGACCAGCATGTCATGCCGCACCTTGGCCTCTTCGGCCTCGGCCACGGTTTCGTCCTGCAGCGGGCGATCGTCGGTCAGCCAGTCCTGCCACTGGCCCGAACCTTCCTCGTCGCTGCGCATCGAGACGTTGAGCGAGGCATCGCCGCCCATGAGCATGCGGCGGTTCATGTTGACCACCTCCTGCTCCGGCACGCCGAGATCGGTCGCTATCTTGGCGACATCGTCGGGGTGCAGGTCGGTATCCTCGAAAGCCTCGAGGTTTTTCTTCATCCGGCGCAAGTTGAAGAACAGCTTCTTCTGCGCGGCGGTGGTGCCCATCTTCACCAGGGACCACGAACGCAGGATATATTCCTGGATCGAGGCCTTGATCCACCACATCGCGTAAGTGGCGAGGCGGAAGCCGCGATCGGGCTCGAACTTCTTCACGCCCTGCATCAGGCCGACGTTGCCTTCGGAGATGAGGTCGGACACGGGGAGGCCGTACCCGCGATAGCCCATGGCGATCTTCGCCACGAGTCGCAGGTGGCTGGTGACCAGCTGGGCCGCGGCCTCGGGGTCCTCGTGCTCCTGATAGCGCTTGGCGAGCATGTATTCCTGCTCTGGTTTAAGCACCGGGAATTTCTTGATTTCGGCGAGATAGCGGTTGAGGCTCTGCTCTCCGCCAAGCGCCGGTACCTTTGGTTTATTCGTCACGTCCTACCGAACCTTTCTACCGCCAACCCGCTGCCGGGACCCCTGCTGGGCATCCGCTGATGCGAGCCACGTCTTTCCTTATTAGACCGTATCGCGCCCGAAGTGTTGATGATTCTCTCAATCTGAACCTTCGATTTCCTCGATCAGTTCCCGCATGTCGGGTGGCATGTCGCTGCTGAAGTGCAGCCGGTCGCCGGTAACTGGATGATCGAAGCCGAGAACGGCGGCGTGAAGCGCCTGCCGGGAGAATTTGAGCCGCTGGAGAAGCGGCCTGAGACGCGAATCGGGTCTTCCATAGACAGGATCCCCCAATAGCGGATGGCCGATTGACGACATGTGAACGCGGATCTGGTGGGTTCTTCCCGTCTCCAGCCTGCATTCGACCAGCGCTGCGCCGGTCAGCCGCCGCAACGTCGCGTAATGGGTAACGGCGCGCTTGCCCCTGTTCGAATTGTCGTCGAGCACGGCCATCTTCTTGCGATCGCGGTCGCTGCGTCCGATCATGCCGGTAATCGTGCCCGCTGGCGGGGTGGGGTGCCCCTTCACAACCGCGTTGTAGACCCGCTCGATCGAGTGAACCGCGAACTGCGCGGCCAGCCCTTCGTGTGCGGCATCGCTTTTGGCGACCACGAGAAGCCCGGAAGTGTCCTTGTCGATCCGGTGCACGATGCCGGGGCGGGCCACCCCGCCGATGCCGGAAAGCTGCCCGGCGCAGTGATGCAGCAGGGCATTGACCAGCGTACCGTCGGCATTCCCCGCGGCCGGATGGACGACCATGCCCGCAGGCTTGTCGATCACGATCAGGTACGCATCCTCGAATACGACGTTCAGCGGAATGTCCTGTGCGATGGCTTCGGCTGGCGCGACTTCGGGTACGGCAATCGCAAAAGCGCTGCCTGCGGGCGGCTTGGTCGAGGGCGAGGTGGCAACCGTGCCTCCGACAATGACGGCACCTTCGGCGATCAGCGCCTTGATCCGCTCACGCGACAAGTCGGTGATGTCGGCAAGCGCCTTGTCCAGCCGCTGGCCGCCACGTTCGATCGTGCCGTGAATGACTTCGTCGCCCCCCATGATATGATAAATGGGAAATGCGCATTCAAACGGCAAGTTCGATAAGGGAAACACTGATCGCGGCGGCGCGGGCGGCGCATCCGCGCGAATGTTGCGGGCTGCTGCTGGGGACGGCCACGGACGAAGCCGCGCGGATCAGCACGGCATGCATCGGGGAGATTCGCCCCTGCCGCAACGTCCATGCCGATCCCGAACACCATTTCGAGATCGATCCGGCGGTGCTGATCGCGGCGCATCGCGCGGCGCGCGAGGGGGGAGCGTCAGTGCTAGGCTATTACCACTCTCATCCCATGGGAGAGCCGGTACCCTCGTTAACCGACAGGGAACAATCGGCATGCGACGGTAGGATATGGGCCATCGTGGCGGGGGAGCGGATCGGCTGGTGGCGGGACCTGCCCGAAGGGTTCGAGCAACTCGACCCACCGGTGTGAGCATTCAATCCGCTGCAAGATCGGGAATGAAGATGTGCTGGTGGACCAGAAACCACACGGGAGCGATCCATCCCCCGAAGGATCGCTCCCGTGACATCGATCCGGACGAAATCGATGTCTTCACGGCCTGGAACAGAACCGTGAGGTGTTTCGTGCCGGACTTATCGCGGGAAACTGGCATTTTGAAAACCTAAAAGAACTTATAACCAGACCATAACGGATTGAATTATTCGTGAATCTGTCATGGTCTGGTCATATTATCGGGTTCAGACCGCGTCGAGGGCTATGCCCTGCGCCTGCCGCATATCGGTTTCGTACCGGTTGCTGACGCGCAGGTTGTTCTGCACATGGGTCACTCCGCTGACGAGATCGGTGCAGTCTTCCGCCCGGCGTTTTGCCGCCTTCGAAGAGACTGTTCCGTCTAGAGTGACTTCGCGTTCCTGTACTGTGACGGTTACATCGCGGGCATCGACATAACGATCCTCAGTCAGGCGATCGCAGACATCGTCGAGTATGCGCTCGTCGGAACGGGTGTAATTCTGCGGTCCGGCACCGCGATGGTCCATTTCCCGGCGGCGGGCAGCATCATCGTCTCCGAACCAGCTCGCTATCTCGTCGCCCGCCCTTTCGAGAAACGGGCGGCGCGGGTCGCGATCATCGTCGTAGTCGGGACGGTATCCCATGCCACCATACCCGAACCCATATGGCGTAACGCCATATTGGCTTCGCGCAGGGTCGACATAGTCCCGGCCGCCATAACTTTCGCTGGTAAAGCGACCGTACCCTACATCCGGATCGCGGGAATAACGCTCGCTTCTTGTGTGTATGCGGCGTCCTTCGTCAGCTCTGTCGTCGTAATAGCGATTGCGCCTTTGCTGCCGCATTTCCGGGGCGCGTTCCCGTCTGCCATAGTCTGCGCCGCCGTAATGGCCCGTACCGCGAATTTCGGTGCGTTCGTAATCTACCGCCGTGTCGCCGGGCTGTCCCCCGGTCTGATCCCACTGCTGGGCTTGCTTCGTGTCCTGTTCGTAGTCGTTTTGCAGGTCGGAGTGTCGTTCGTAACGGTTGTTCATGGCGTCTCTCCATGTGCTGCCGGTTGTCCTGGACCGGTGCGGACGACAGCGTTGCCCGGCACCGGCGTCCCGCAGAGTGCGGGTGGCTGTACCGGATCAACGGCTGGACGCGGGGGAAGGTCCGCCAGCCAGCGCAGCTTGCGGGCGGCTCATCGCATCACAAAACTATGATAAATTTAGGTAATTTTCGATCTGACGCAAGCGTGGGGCTATTCGCCGAACAGCTTCCTGACCAATGCGTCGGCAGAGCATTTCTCGTCCGCCACCTCGAAACGCTGATACACCTCGTAAGCGTCGGTTTCGCTCACGCCCATCTTCGCGAAATAGCCGTAATAGTCGGCGTCCGCTTCGGGATAGTCGGCAAGATAGGCTAGATGCGCGCGCTTCAGGTGGTCGGGCATTTCGACCATACGGGAATAGCAGGCTGCGCGGCCATATTCGCGGCTTCGCAGGATGGGCAGGCCGGTTTCCTTCTTGAACCCGGTGACGAGTGCCTGTGCAACCTCCAGCTCCTCGCTCGTCAGGTTCAGATTGTCGAACCGGTCGCTGTCGTCGGCCAGCCCGTCACAGGCCGACAGGACGAGAAGCGCAGGGGCAAGGCCTGCCAAGGCGGCGAATTTGCGCAAGCGTGCAGCGCCGATCGGTTCGTGCAAAGCTGTCCCTTCCCGTTCAGGCCCGCATCCCTGCAGGCAGCGCCACCCTGTGGCCGGATGCGCCAGCCGTGCAGTGTGCCATAACCGGCACCTCCCGGCCACCGTGGTTGGTTCCGGTGCAAACCCTGTCCTTACCCGGCTTTCCTCACCCGCATCGCGGCGCTATGCACTGGCCGCCTATGGTCGAGTTTCCGCAACGCTTCGTCTTTTCCTTCCTCCGTGGCGCCAATTCCCTGCGCGCGATCGGCAAACCGGTTCTCGAAGCCGGAAGATTTTTTCCTGCCTGTGCCGGTTTCATCAACGATTTCAGGTTATCGGCCCCCGAGATTGACTGGAGAGCCGCACGATGAGCACCGACCCGACCCTTCTGGCCAACCTGATGTGTTCGCGCCTGTGCCACGATCTGCTGTCCCCGGTGGGCGGGATGACCAACGGCATAGAATTGCTGGCCGACGAGACCGATCCGGCGATGCGCGAACAATGCATCGAACTGCTGGCGCAGGGTGCGCGGCGCACGGCGACGAAGCTGCGCTTCTTCCGGCTGGCCTTTGGCGCGGCGGGCGGTTTCGATGCTGAGCTGCCGGTGAAGGAAGTGCGCGAACTGGTCGATTCGCTGGCCGGCGAAGCACGCGAGGTAAAGGTTCAGTGGACGCTGAATGTCGAAACCCTGCCCAAGGCTGCGGTAAAGGTCTTGCTCAATTTCGCGCTTCTCGCCATCGAGGCTTTGCCGCGCGGCGGCACGGTGACCCTTGCGGTGGAGGATAGCGGCTCCACGCACGAAATCGCCGTCCGCGCGGAAGGGATGCGCATCGCCTTCGACCCCCACGTGGGCGAGGCCATGGACGGGAATGTGGCGATGGACGATCTGAATGCCCATACGGCCCCGGCGGAGCTGGTCCGGCTGGTCAGCGCGGGCTGCGGCGGCGGGGTGCAGCATGCCCGGTCGGACGATGCGCTGATTCTTGGCGCGATCCTGCCTTACGGTGCCGCCGCAACCCATGGTGCCCATGCCTGAGCGGCGGCGCTTCCGCCCGCGGGTCGACATAGACCTCGAATGTCCCTCGCCCAACTGGGACGAACGGATGCTGCCGATCTCGATGGTCGTGCTGCACTATACCGACATGCCGGACGTCAACGATGCCATCGACAAGATGTGCAATCCCGACAGCAAGGTCAGCGCGCATTACTGCATCACGCGCGGCGGCAAGATCGTGCAGATGGTGGAGGAAGAAAAGCGTGCATGGCACGCGGGCCGTTCCTACTGGCGCGGGCAATCCGACGTGAACTCCGCCTCGATCGGGATCGAGCTGGACAATCCCGGCCACACCTGGGGCTATGAACATTTTCCCGAAGACCAGATGCAGGTGCTGATCCGCCTGTTGAACGACATCGTGAAGCGGCATGACATCCCGCGCGCCAACATCGTCGGCCATTCCGATGTCGCTCCCGCGCGCAAGGACGATCCGGGCGAAAAGTTCGACTGGGACCGGCTGGGCAAGCATCGGCTGGCGTTGAGCAAGCCCGACATCCGACTGGGCGATCCGTTCGACAATGACGGTTCGTTCTACCTCGGCCTCGAACGCTTCGGATATGACATTGCCGACGGCCACGCGGCGGTAAAGGCATTCCAGCGCCGGTTCCGGCCGGAACGCATCGATGGAGAGATCGACGGGGAGATCCGTGCGATCCTGTTCGGATTGCTCTTGGAACGCGATCGCGGTCTCGCTAGATAGCATCCCGCACCGGGGGGCCGGGCAGCCGCGTCGGGCCTGGGTTCTCTCTGGCTCGCCGAGGAAAGTCCGGGCTCCACGAAACAAGGGTGGCGGGTAACGCCCGCCGGTCCATCTTCGGATGGGCAAGGGAAAGTGCCACAGAGAGTATACCGCCGATGGAGGGAAACCTCACAGGCAAGGGTGAAAGGGTGCGGCAAGAGCGCACCGCGCGACCGGCAACGGAAGCGGCATGGCAAACCCCACCCGGAGCAAGGCCGAATAGGGACGGCGCGCCCGGCCGCAAGGTGCAGGGCAGGGGTGTTTCGCCCCGTGACCGTCCGGGTTGGCTGCTTGAGCGCTGCGGCAACGCAGGGCCGAGATGAATGGCTGCCGTCACGGATACGGTGCCGCATGGCATACCGTCTGTGTCACAGAACCCGGCTTACAGGCCCCCCGGTGCATTCAGGGGTCATTCGGCAAGGATAAGGGCGATGAGGGATCCGGTACTGGTCAGCGATATCGATGCAGGCGCGATCCGCGTCATCACGCTCAATATGCCGGACAAACGCAATCCTCTGACGGGCGCCGCGATGCTGGACGCGCTGGAGAACGCGCTGCGCGCAGCCGATGCCGCCGATGCGGTGCGCTGCGTCGTGCTGACGGGTGCGGGGAGCGCTTTTTCGTCCGGCGGCGATCTTAACGACATGGTGCCCGGCGGGGCGCTGGTCAGCGAGGATCCGGCCCGCACGCGCGACAATTACCGTACAGGCATCCAGCGCCTGCCCCGCCTGTTCGAATCGATCGAGGTGCCGGTGATCGCGGCGGTGAACGGCGCTGCCGTCGGCGCAGGGTGCGACCTTGCCTGCATGTGCGACATCCGCATCGCGGGCCAATCGGCGCGCTTTGCCGAAAGCTTCGTCAAGCTGGGCCTGATTTCCGGTGATGGCGGTGCGTGGCTGCTGCCTGCCGTCGTCGGCTATTCGCAGGCGGCGGAAATGGCGCTGACCGGCGACTGGGTCGGTGCCGAAGCGGCGCTGGCGATGGGCCTCGTCTCGCGGGTGGTGGCGGATGCGGACCTGATGGACATGGCGCTGGACCTGGCCCGCCGGATCGCGGCAAACCCGCCGCAGGCGACACGCATTACCAAGCGTCTGCTCAAACGCTGGCGCGACGCATCGCTGGATGACGTGCTGGACCATGCCGCATCGGCGCAGGCGCTGATGCACACCACGGCCGAACACCGCGCGGCCGTGGACCGTTTCCTCAAGCGCTAGGCGAATGCCCGACGCCGGGGCGCGTCAGCCCCGGCCGACCCCGGTGTAGGCGAAACCGGCCTGGGCCATGTCCGCCGGGTCATAGACATTGCGCAGGTCGATCAGCACGGGCGCCTTGGCCAGCGTCTTGACGCGATCGAGGTCCAGCGCGCGGAAAGCGTCCCACTCCGTCACGATGACGACCGCGTCCGCACCTTCGATCGCTTCGTAGGGGCTGCCGGTCATCGTGACGAAAGGCATCATCGGCGCGGCAAGGTCCATGCCTTCCGGATCATAGGCGGCGATCGCGACGCCCGCGTCGTCCAGCGCCTGCGCGATGGCGATGGCGGGTGAATCGCGCATGTCATCGGTGTTCGGCTTGAAGGTCAGGCCCAGCATCGCGACTTTCTTGCCGCGCGCGCCTTCGGCTCCGCCCAGTGCTTCGATCACCTTGCGGCCCATCGCGCGCTTGCGGCTGTCGTTGACCTTGACCACCGCCTCCACGATGCGGACCGGACTGTCGAAGTCCTCCGCCGTTTTCAGTAGCGCCAGCGTATCCTTGGGGAAGCACGATCCGCCATAGCCGGGGCCGGCGTGGAGGAACTTCGAACCGATCCGGTTGTCGAGGCCGATGCCGCGCGCCACGTCCTGCACGTCAGCGCCGACGCGCTCGCAAAGATCCGCCATCTCGTTGATGAAGGTGATCTTGGTGGCAAGAAAGGCGTTGCCCGCGTACTTGATCAGCTCGCTCGTACGGCGGCCGGTGAACAGGATCGGCGCCTTGTTCAGGAACAGCGGGCGATAGACGTCGCGCATGACTTCGCGGCCGAACTCGTCCTCTGCGCCGATGACGATGCGGTCGGGGCGCTTGAAATCGCTGATCGCCGCACCCTCGCGCAGGAATTCGGGGTTGGAGACGACGGCAAAGCGGTGCGGCGTGCCGCTTTCGGTCAGGATGCGTTCCACCGCGTCACCCGTACCCACGGGCACGGTCGACTTCGTGACCACGACCGCCGGGCCGGACAGCTTTTCGCCGATTTCGCGGGCGACCTGGTACACGAACGTGAGGTCGGCATGCCCGTCACCGCGCCGCGAAGGTGTGCCGACCGCGATGAAGATCGCGTCCGCACCCTTGATCGCGGATCCCAGATCGTTCGAGAAAGTAAGACGACCGCCGCGTACGTTGGATGCCACCAGCTCGGCCAAGCCGGGCTCGTAAATCGGCATGATGTTCTTTTCCAGCGCGGCGATCTTGGCATCGTCCTTGTCGACGCAGACGACTTCATGACCGAAATCGGCAAAGCACGCACCGGAAACAAGCCCGACATAGCCCGAGCCTACCATCGCGATCTTCATTGAATTCCCCTGATACGAACTTGCAGAGCATGTGGTTGCGGCGTCGCCGCGCTATGGATCATCAGACGGTCGCTTCCATGAACCAGCGGTCGGTGTCCTGCAAGCCGATGGCCGTCAGGTTTCCGGTCCGGAAGGCGCCGGTGTCGATGCCGATGCGGTTGGGCCAGCGGCGCGGGGCGTGGATGTCCACTGTCTCGCGGATGGTGTGGCCGTGAACGACGCAGAATTCGAATGACTGTGGATGGCTCAGGAACGGCTCGCGGATCCAGCGCACGTCGCCGGCCACTTGTGTTTCGATCGTGCGCGACGGATCGATCCCCGCATGGACGAAGACGTAATCGCCCAGCGCGATCAGGTTCTCCATCCCCGAAATGAAGTCGATGTCGGCCTGCGGGACGAGCGCGGGCAGCCGTTCGTGCAGCTCCTTGATCGACAGGCCGCGATATTCGCTGAGCGGTATGCCGTAGCTCAGGATCGTTTCGCGCCCGCCAACGCGCAGAAAGTGGCGCAGCGCGACCGGATCGTCCATCGCGCGCAGGAACATTTCCTCGTGATTGCCCATCAGGATGCGCACCGGCCGCCTTTGCCGCCATTCGCGGGCGGCGGCGATAACGCCTGCGCTGTGGGGGCCACGATCGACAAGATCGCCGAGCAGGATGACGAGACTGTTCGCATTGCCGCGCGCGGCATCGTCGGCATCGATGCGTTCGATCATCTGCCGGAACAGGTCCAGCCGCCCGTGGATGTCGCCAACGGCATAGACGCGCGTGTTATCCGGCAGGCGTGGCATACCTGCGCTTGCGTCATGGCGCTGCCCGGCTCTGGCCAGGAGGTTGGAGAAAGCTTTCAACACAGATGACTTCGCTTTGGTGGCGCCTTCTAGTTGTGCGGCGCCCAGTACTCAACTCCTGATAGGGGTGTGGGGTTTCGGTTGCGTTGCGGCAACGGGGCCGTTGCAAAAAATCCACACATCTTCCGCGCTTTGACGGTCATCGGAAAATGTCACTTGTGCACTGCACCACTACATTGCAGTTTTGTTTCGCATTCGTAACCAGGCGCGCAATGAACGATGCCGGAACGGATTGCAGGAGGGGTGGGGATCCTTGAAGACAACATGAGGGAAAACAACATGACCATTTCTTTCCGCAGCATTTTTGCCGCAACCATTCTTGCCGGCACCGCGCTGACCGCGGCTCCCGCACTGGCACAGGACAGCGACATCACCGTTTCGGCCAACGTGGCACTGACCACCGACTACCGCTTCCGCGGCGTGTCGTTCTCGGGCGGTGACTTCGCCGTGCAGGGCGGCGTCGATGTCGGTCACTCCAGCGGCTTCTATGTCGGCACCTGGGCTTCGTCGCTTGAGGAAGACGGCGGCTACGGTTCGACCGAAGTCGACATCTACGGTGGTTGGAGTGGCGCGCTCACCGACACCGTTTCGGTCGACGTCGGCCTCCTGTACTACATGTACCCGAACTCGGGCGCAGGCGATTTCGATTACCTCGAGCCTTATGCTTCGGTCACCGGCGCAGTCGGCCCGGCCGAAGTGACGGTTGGCGTTGCTTACGCGTTCGACCAGAACTCGCTCGACTTCGGCGCTGATGGCGGCACCGACGACAACCTCTACATCTACGGTGACCTCGGCTTCGGCATTCCCGAAACCCCGGTCTCGTTCTCGGCCCACCTCGGTTACACCGATGGCGCGCTTTCCTATGACTACGACGACACCTCGTTCGACTGGTCGGTTGGCGCTTCGGTCGGTTTCAAGGGCCTCGAGCTGGGCGTAGCCTATGTCGGAGTCGAAGGGCCGGACAGCTATCCGTACCGCACCGACGACACCGTCGTCGCCACCCTGTCGGCCAGCTTCTAAGCTTTACCGACAAGGTGGCTGCAAAGCCAAACGGAGCGGCCCGCACCCATGGTGCGGGCCGTTTTGTTTTGGTCGGGACGGACCGGGCTTGTGCACCGCGCGCGGGTGATTACGTTGCCTGCCATGACCAAGTACCTGCACACCATGATCCGGGTCACCGATCCGGATGCGACCATCGCCTTCTTCGACCTGATCGGCCTTCGCGAAGTGCGCCGGATGGAAAGCGAGAAGGGGCGCTTCACGCTCATCTTCCTCGCCCCGCCGGGGCAGGAGGACGTTGCCGAAGTCGAACTGACCTACAACTGGCCGCCCGAAGACGGCTCCGCGCCGGAAGAATATGCAGGCGGGCGCAATTTCGGGCATTTGGCCTACCGCGTCGACGATATTTACGCGACGTGCCAGGCACTGATGGATGCCGGCCACGTCATCCACCGCCCGCCGCGCGACGGGCACATGGCGTTCGTGAAATCGCCGGACGGCATCTCGGTCGAATTGCTGCAGGACGGTAACCTTCCGCCGCAAGAGCCATGGGCGAGCATGGAAAACACCGGCACCTGGTAAGGCCGCATCCGCGATCCATTCGCGCCGGCGGTGAAATGTGATACGCTCCATCCCCACTGGGTCGCGCCGTGGTGGATGGAGCCGGATCGTGACTTACTGGAAGCTCAAGGGTCGGGAACTCGCGAACTGCAACTGCGAGTATGGATGCAACTGCCAGTTCGGCGGCTTGCCGGACAAGGGCGGCTGCCAGGCGGTTTTCGGCATGGCGATAGACGAGGGGCACCACGGTGATACCGACCTGTCGGGCCTCAACATCGCCGCAGTGTTCCGCTGGCCGGGGCCGATCCATGAAGGGAAGGGCGAATGCGCCGCCTTCGTCGACGAGCGGGCGAGCGAGGATCAGCGCAACGCCCTGCTGACGATCATGACGGGCGGCGATACCGATCCGATGGCAACGGTCTTTGCCGTGTTTGCCTCCACGATAGAGAACATGCATCCGCCGATGTTCGGGCCGGTCGAATTTGATGTCGACGTCGAGGCGCGCACGGGCCGCCTGCGTGTGCCGGGGCATGTCGAGATGGACGGGGAGCCGATCCGCAATCCGGTCAACGGGGCAGAAGTACGCGCGCGCATCAACCTGCCCGACGGGTTCGAATATGAAGTGGCCGAGATAGGCTCCGGCACCAGCCGGTCTATCGCGCCGATGACGCTGGAGCATGCCAACAGCTACGGCCAGTTTGCCCACTTGCACCTCGACAGCCACGGAGTCGTGAGGACGGCCTGATGGCGCTGGCGCAAGTTGCGCTGCGGCACCACCGCACGGTCACGATCGCTGCGCTGGGCCTGCTGACCCTGCTGGCATGGGGCTGGATCATCTCCGGCGCGGGGATGGACGCAAGCATGGATGCGATGGCACCGGCTGAGCGGATGCCGGGTATGGCGACGCCGGACATGACGGCCGGATCGACGGGGACTGCGGGCTGGTTTGCGCTCGCGTTCTCGATGTGGTGGGTGATGATGGTCGCGATGATGCTTCCGGCCGCGGCTCCCACGATCCTGCTCTATGCCCGTGCGGCAGGGGCCGATGCGAGCGGGACGAGGCCCGCGACAGCGGCGTTCCTTGCCGGTTACCTTATCGCTTGGGGCGCCTTTTCACTGCTGGCTACCGCGCTACAGATGGTGGCCGAAAATGCGGGTCAGATCGGCCACATGACGATGACTTCGCAAAACCGATACCTGTCCTCCGCCGTCTTGATCGGTGCGGGGCTTTACCAGTTGAGTCCGTGGAAGGAGGCATGCCTGAAGCACTGCCGCAGCCCGGCGCATTTCCTTTCACGGCATTTCCGGCCCGGATCTCTTGGCGCCCTGACCATGGGGCTGCGCCACGGTGCTTATTGCGTCGGGTGCTGCTGGCTGCTGATGGCGCTGCTGTTCGTCGGCGGCGTGATGAATCTTGCATGGATCGCGATCCTCACACTGTTCGTCGCCGCAGAAAAACTTCTGCCGTGGGGGCGGCAGATCGCGCTTCTTGCAGGAGCGGGGTTCGTGATCTGGGGCGCGGTCGTTGCCCTGACGTAAAAAGCGTCAGGCAGCCTGGGAAGAGCCTTCCTCGCCCTCTTCAGGCACGCCCTTGGCAAAACGCAGGATCGCATAGCCGAGCAGGGCCGAGAGCAGCGATCCGCCCAGAACGCCCAGCTTCGCTTCCTCGATCAGGTGCGGATAGCCGGGGAAGGCCAGCGCGCCGATGAAAAGGCTCATCGTGAAGCCGATGCCGCACAGGACCGCCGTGCCCCACAACTGGACCCACGTCGCCCCTTCGGGACGCGGCGCCAGCTTCAGCTTGTCGGATACGAAGATTGCCGCGAAGATGCCCACCTGCTTCCCGATGAACAGGCCCGCCGCGATGCCGAGCGGCAGGGGATCGAGGAAGCCCTCCATGCCGATCCCTTCCATCGCGACGCCCGCGTTGGCAAAGCCGAACAGCGGAACGACGAGATAGGCGTTCCATGGCAGCAGCCCGTGTTCGAAACGCAGCAGCAGGCTGTCGCCCTTCGAATCCAGCCGCATCGGAATCGTCAGGGCGGCCAGTACGCCGGCGATGGTGGCGTGGACGCCCGAGTTCAGCACGAAATACCACAGCACCAGCGACAGGAAGGCATAGGCCCACCAGCGGTCGACGCGGAACCGGTTGAGGCCGATCATCACCGCCAGCACGACGAGCGAGGCAATCAGCCACATCAGCTTGAGGTTGGCGGTGTAGAATACGGCGATGATCGCCACTGCGCCAATGTCATCGACGATGGCGACGGTCAGCAGGAACAGGCGCAGCGAGGATGGTACGCGGTTGCCCAGAAGGCCCATGACACCCATCGCGAAGGCGATGTCGGTTGCCGCCGGAATGGCCCAGCCGCGATGCAGGTTGTCCGCACCCTCGCCAGTGATGACGCCAAGGAAGACGACGGCCGGAATCGCCATACCCATGGCTGCGGCGATCACAGGCAGCCGGCGGGCCGAGGGATCGGACAGCGCGCCATCGGCAACCTCCCGCTTGATCTCCAGCCCGACGACGAAGAAGAAGATCGCCATCAGTGCATCGTTGATCCACAGGTGCAGGTTGTCCAGCTTGGCAATCGGCGTCCACGCCAGAGTGCCGTGGAACAGGTCGTGGTAGTCGTGGGCAAGCGGCGAATTGGCGACGATCATCGCCAGCACCGCGATCACGATCAGGATGATGCCCGACGCCGCCTCGTTGTCGAAGAACGCCTTCAGGGTCTTGTTGATCGCCTTGGCTGTCGATTTCATGCCCGTGCCTCCGTCCGGGGTAGGCGGGGGCTTGCGTCGCGAAAGCAGCTAACGCGATTGGGGATAAGGGGCGCCTTGGTCATGGTCGCTCCTTTTCCCCAATTCGACCTCGGTTGCAAGGTAGCCCTTCCGCTCATATGCAGGTTGCCGTGGTTCCGGGGGCAATTGATACGTGAATTGAGGGGTTTATGGGGGTCGCAGCCCAGGGGTGGTTCATTCCGCTCATGTCTTTTGTCGAATCCGCCCGGCTGGAGCTGCTGCTCTTCGCCGCGTTCTGGTTCGTCCTTGGTGCGATCGACGAAATCGCTATCGACTGTGCGTGGTTCTGGCTGCTGCTGACCGGCAAGGCGCGCACGCCCCGGCTCGATGCGCCGACGGCCACGCGGCTTTCCCGTCCGATCGCGCTGTTCGTGCCTGCGTGGCAGGAAGCGCGCGTCATCGGCGCGATGATCCGTTACACGCTGGCCGCGTGGCCGCACGCCGATCTCAGGGTCTATGCCGGCTGCTATGTCAACGATCCTGCGACCCGCGCGGCGATGGAGGCAGGTGCGGAGGATGATCCGCGCGTCACGATCGTGGTGAACGAAACGCCGGGGCCGACGACGAAGGGGCAATGCCTCAACCGGCTTTTCCGCGCGATGCAGGAAGACGAAGCGCGAGAGGGCAGGCGCTTCGGCGCGGTCCTGCTCCACGATGCGGAAGACATGGTCCACCCCGATGCACTGACCCTGATCGACCGCGCGCTCGACGATGCGGATTTCGTGCAGATTCCAGTGCGACCGGAAATGCAGATCGATTCGCCGTGGGTAGGCAATCACTACGCCGACGAGTTCACGGAGGCGCACGCGCGGGAAATGGTGGTGCGCGACCGGCTGGGCGCGGGCCTGCCCGCCGCTGGCGTCGGCTGCGCCTTTGCCCGCGATGCTCTGGACAAGGTGGCCGAACTGCGCGGTGGCGCCCATGCGGACGGGCCGTTCGACCCGCTGGCCATGACCGAGGATTATGAACTGGGCATGCTGATCGGACGCCGTGGCAGTTTTCCCGGCGGCAAGGGCGGGCGCTTCCTGCGTGTTCGCGCGGCGAACGGTTCGCTGGTTGCGACGCGGGCCTATTTCCCGGCGCGCATCGACGCGGCGGTGCGTCAGAAGTCGCGCTGGGTTCACGGCATCGCTTTCGACGGATGGGACCAGCTGGGGTGGAGCATGAGCCCTGTCGAGCTGTGGATGCGCATTCGCGACCGGCGCGGGCCCTTGGTGGCGCTGGTCCTTGCAGCGGCCTACCTTCTGGTCTTGCTGACCGGCGTGTTGTGGCTGGCCGATGCCATGGGCTGGTATCCGGCGGGCAAGCTGCCGGTGATCGTTTACTGGGTGCTGATCGCGACCACGCTGGCCTTTGCGTGGCGGGCGCTGGTGCGCTTCGTTCTGGTAGGGCGCGAATACGGCTGGGGCGAGGGGCTGGCGGCGGTGCTGCGCATTCCGGTGGCAAATGTCATCGCCATCATCGCCACGCGGCGCGCCGTATTCCGTTATGCGGCGACGCTGTTCGGGAAACCGGCCAGATGGGAAAAGACCGACCATGACCGCCATGTCGTCGATGTCGTCGCGGGGAACGGCGCGGTTCGGCAACAGTCGCGGGACGCGGCATGAAAGGGCGCAGGCGCGGGCAGCCACTGGTGGCATTTGCCGGTGTGATGGTGGCGTGGGTCGGCTTTCGCGCATGGGGGCCGATGGACGCGCTGCTCGATGCGCCGCTACCGCTGCCGCCCACGGTTGCGGGGCGTGTGGAACCTGCCGCGGAAGCGATGCCGGTTGAAAGGCCGGTGAACGACATTTCTCAGCCCGTCGCCATATCCCGGCCTGCAAAGCCGGATGCGGTGGCAGCTGCGCCTGTCGAATTCCTGCAAACCGGGTCAGTCGCCCCCGTCGTACTCGCGCGAACAGCTCCGCCTGCGCCGGTGCCGACACAATCCGCGCCGCCCGAATATGAACAGGCGCCCGAACCAAAGACCCTGCCATCCGCGCAAGTTCCGTTCGGTGCCGTTCCCCCCGAAGTGCGCGCGCGCCGACGCTGGTCGGCCGATGCGTGGGTGCTCTGGCGCGAGAAGGGCCGGGCTGGCGCGGCGCTGGTCGGTGGCGGAACATACGGGGCCAGCCAGGCCGGTGCCGTACTGCGCTATCGCATCGCGCCTGACAGCCGATTCGACCCGCGCGCCTATTTCCGTGCCACGACGACGCTTTCGCCGGAATACGAGGTCGAGGGCGCAGCGGGCATTGCGGTCCGCCCGCTTGCGCGTTTGCCGGTCGACCTGATGGCAGAGGGGCGCGTGCTGCATTTCTTCGGCGACGAGAAGCTGCGCCCCAGCGAAACGCGCGTGCGTCCGGCGGTGATGGCCGTCGCCGGACCGCCGCCGCTCCCGCTCGTCGCAGGGGCAAGGGCGGAGGCTTATGCGCAAGTCGGCTATGTCGGCGGGGAAGGGGCCAGCACTTTTGCCGACGGGCAGGTGCGGGTGGTGCGTGATGTTCCCTTGCTTGCGCCCGGCAAATACCGGCTGGAGGCGGGCCTTGGCGCATGGGGCGGGGCACAAAAGGGTGTCCACCGTGTCGATGTCGGCCCGACGGCGGCCTTGCGCTTTCCCATAGGCAAAAAGGTCTTCGGGCGGGCAAGTCTCGACTGGCGACAGCGCGTGGCCGGGGATGCGGAACCCGGATCGGGGCCGGTATTCACGCTTTCTGCGGGTTTTTAGAGAGTAAGTCGTTTGAAGGGGCAGACATGGCGCGCGCTATCTTGCATTAAGCTTGCATCTGCCTAAGCCCACCGGGAAGTCATGGACGTCTACCTTCCCATTGCCAACCTTTCGGTCAACGGTCTCGTCATCGTCCTTCTGGGCGGGCTGACGGGCTTGCTTTCGGGCATGTTCGGCGTTGGCGGCGGATTTCTGACGACACCGCTGCTGATCTTCTACGGCGTGCCGCCAACGGTTGCCGCGGCATCGGCGGCAACGCAGGTGACAGGCGCCAGCGTTTCCGGCGCGATCTACCAGCACAAGCGCGGCGGGATCGATTTCCAGATCGGCGGAGTGATGGTGGCGGGCGGCATCATCGGCACCGGCATCGGCGCATTGCTGTTCCGCCTGCTGACGGCGCTGGGCCAGATCGATGTCGCGATCAGCGTGCTCTACGTGGTCATCCTCGGCTCGATCGGCGTGATCATGGCACGAGAGGCGATCCCCGAACTGTTCGGCGGCAGGCTGGCGAAACTGGGCAAGACACCCAGCAAGCGCCGTCACCACCCGATCGTCGCCAACCTGCCGCTGCGCTGGCGGTTCTATCGTTCGGGCCTCTACATCTCCCCGCTCGCGCCGCTGTTCCTGGGCATGGCGGTCGGCATCCTGACGATGCTGATGGGCATCGGCGGCGGCTTCCTGCTGGTGCCCGCCATGCTCTATGTTTTGGGCATGAGCGCGAATGTCGTCGTCGGCACGTCGCTGTTCCAGATCCTGTTCACTACCATCGCCACGACGATGATGCACGCGCTGACCACCAATGCGGTCGATGTCGTTCTGGCGGCGCTCTTGCTGATCGGTTCGGTTTCGGGCGCGCAGATCGGCGCACGTTTTGCATCCGATGTCAGGCCGGAACTGCTGCGCTTCATTCTTGCCATGCTGGTGTTGATGATCGCGATCCGCATGGCGGTGGGGCTGACATACCGGCCCGAAGAGATCTTCACGGTGGTTCCGCTGTGAAGGCCTTGCGCCTCTTGGCACGCGTAACCGTGCTGGGCGCGATCCTTGCCTGCACCACGGCGGCGCGGGACCCGATCCTGGTGCCCGAAGTTTCCCAGCACGAGGTTGTCGTGCGCACCGGCTTTACCGGTGCGGACCTGCTGCTCTACGGCGCGGTGCTGCAACCCGATGGAACCCGCGCGGGGCAAGGTTCGGCCTATGACATCATCGTGGTGCTGAAGGGGCCGAGCCAGCCGATCACCCTGCGCGAGAAAAAGCGGCGGCTGGGCATGTGGATCAATGCCGACAGCACGTCGTTCCGTTCCGCGCCCTCGTTCTATGCGCTGGCCTCATCCCGCCCGCTGGACGACATTACGGACGGCAAGACCCGCGCGATCTACGAGCTGGGTCTGGACTGGCTGCAACTGTCCCCGATCGGTTCGATCGACCCGACCGAGCAGGATCATTTCGCACGCGGGCTTGTCGACAAGCGCGTTGCCGCCGGGCTCTACCGGCAGGACGAAAGCGGCGTCACGATCAGCCAGGACGTGCTGTATCAGGCCCGTATCCCCTTGCCTTCCAGCGTTATCACCGGGCGTTATCGGGCGGAGACTTTCGCGCTGAAGGAGGGGCGGGTCGTTGCCTCCGCCACCAGCGAGGTGATGGTCGAAAAACGCGGCTTCGAACGCGCTGTCGAGGTGTGGAGCCGCGAGGATTCGTTCCTCTACGGCATCGTGGCGATCATGCTTTCGGTGGGCATGGGCTGGATCGCCGGACGGCTGTTCTCCTCGGGGTGATCCGGTACCCCGTCCGCATCCCTTTCGCGCCTTCTTTAGCGGGACGTTAACCCTGTCGCTCTACGATGCCGGTGGAATACCTGCGGCATAGCAAGAGGCGCGCTGTACATGAACGACATGAACCGGTTCTCGGGCGGTCATCCCTTCCGTCGACCTTTCGAACGGGTCAGCCCCGACCAGCGCCGTTCGCTGGGCGAAGACGTGCCTGCTTCCGCTTCACCTCCGGTCGCCGAGACGCCGCCTGCCGCGCCGCAGGGCGAGGCGCGGTTCGCTTCTCCCCCCGACGTTCCCCCGGCCAGCACCCGGCCGCCTGCCCCTCCAGGCGGCTTCGGTGCTGGTTCGCCGCCTCCCGGTTTCGGCGCGGGCCACGCGGTTCCGCCGCCGCCCGTGGCTGAACCTGCGCCTGCCGAACCTGCCTTCCCGCAACCCGAAGCAAGGGCAGCCGATCCTTACGAGGGGCGTCCCACGGCAGTCCCCGCTCCGCCCTCGTTCGATGCCGAGCCAGCCGAACAACCCGCCGCCGAAGCACGCTACCGGCCGATCGATCCGCCGGCACCTCCGGGCGGTTATGACGCCGAACCGCCCCGTCCGGTCGCACGTCAGCCCGAACCGGAAGCGGAACGAGTGCCGGAACCTGCCCCCGCAGTTGACCAGTCGCATGACGACGAAGCCGAAGAAGCGCCCGAAACCCGCAGCTCCACAGCGCATCGCGCGATCGGTGAAGTGCTGCAGATCGCCGGATCGTCCTCGCGCGCCCTGCTCGATCCCAAGCGTCTAGCCGAGTGTGCGCAGGAAGCCGATCCTTCGGTCCAGCTTGCCGGTCTCGTCGGTTCGCAGATCAAGGTTCGCGTCGGCCAGATCTGGCTGCTTGCGTCCGTCCGCACCCAGACGCTGGACCGCGCCACCGGTGAAATCATCGCGGAAATCGACTTCCTAGGTGAGGGGCAGGAAGAGAAGCTGACCGGCCGCATCCGCAACTTCACGCGCGGTATCACGCACTATCCGGTGCCCGGTGCAGAGGTATTCGCCGCGACCAACGCCGACCTTGCCCAAGTCTATGCATCGGACGGCCGCTCCAACATCCAGATCGGCAAGGTCTTCCCCACCAAAGACATCCGTGCGGGCCTCTACATCGATGCCATGCTGGGCAAGCACTTCGCGTTGCTGGGATCGACCGGTACCGGTAAGTCGACCAGCGCCGCGCTGATCCTGCACCGCATCGTGGAATCGGCCCCCGAAGGCCACATCATGATGATCGACCCCCACGGTGAATATTCCGCCGCGTTCCGGGGTACGGGCCAGATTCTCGACGTCGGCAACCTCAAGGTTCCCTACTGGCTGATGAACTTCGAGGAACACTGCGAAGTCTTCGTCACGAACGAGGGTACGGACCGGCAGGCCGACATGGACATCCTTGCCAAGTGTCTGCTGAAAGCGCGTGCGAAGAACCGCATGGCAGAACAGATGAGCCGCCTGACGGTCGATTCGCCGATTCCCTACCTGCTGTCCGACCTGACGACCGCGATCCAGGACGAGATGGGCAAGCTGGACAAGGCGACCAACACTGCCCCGTTCCTGCGCGTGAAGACCAAGATCGAGGAGATCAAGGCCGACCCGCGCTACCAGTTCATGTTCTCCGGCATGCTTGTCGCCGATACCATGAGCGAGGTGATCCAGCGCCTGTTCCGCATGCCTTCGAACGGCAAGCCGATCTCGATCATCGACGTGTCGGGCGTGCCGTCCGAAATTACCAGCACGGTGGTCGCCATGCTGTCGCGCATGGTGTTCGACTTCGCGATCTGGGGTCGTGACGAAAAGACGCGCCCGATCCTGCTCGTCTGCGAAGAAGCGCACCGCTACGTTCCGAACGAGAAGAACGCCGACAAGTCATCGGTGGGCCGCATCCTTTCGCGTATCGCCAAGGAAGGCCGTAAATACGGTATCTCGTTGGGCCTTATCACGCAGCGTCCGTCGGATTTGGCCGAAGGCGTCCTTTCCCAGTGCGGCACGATCCTGTCGATGCGTCTCAACAACGAACGCGACCAGGATTTCGTGAAAGCGGCCATGCCCGAAGGCGCGCGCGGCTTCCTCGACACGATTCCGGCGCTGCGCAACCGCGAATGCATCGTCTGCGGCGAGGGTACGGCCATCCCGATGCGCGTGACGTTCGACGATCTTGAAGAACGCAAGCGCCCGGCATCGGAAGACCCGAGCTTCAGCGAACTGTGGAACGAGAGCGGCGGCGAGGAAGAAGCGGTCGAGCGCATCGTGACGCGGTGGCGGGCGCAGCATAGGTAGTTTTTGCTGAGCCCGGCGTCTGAGTGCCCCAAACAAACAAGGTTACAAAGGTGACACCCTGTAACCCTGCATTCTGCCGCAAAATCGGCGGAAAAGCTGGAGTTTGGCCGGTCCGGTCAGGGTGACAGGTTGGTGGCGATCCGACGATGGCAAAGAGCGTGCGCATCATGGCGAGCCCTCGCGAAGTAGGAAAACGCTTTCTCGCACAACCTGCGCCGTCCATATCTCGCCGCACCCTGCCTTGATGGGCGGGTGCGGCGAAACTCCTGCGTGGCCAAGGGATCGCAAGCGCGCTAAAGGCGCCGGCAACAGGTGCCTCTTTGCTGAAAACGCTTTTTAAACATACGGTCAGGCTTGAGCCCCAGCGTAGCACTGGCCATCTGGGCTGGTTGCGGGGGGCGATTGGTGCGACCGTCGGCATTGCCATAGCAGGCTGGGTCGGGTTGCTGGTCGCCGGTCCGTCCGCCGGAGGATATCCTTTCCTGATCGCGCCGCTGGGGGCATCGGCCGTTCTGGTGTTTGCCATACCTGCCAGCCCGCTGGCCCAACCATGGCCGGTGATCGGCGGGGATCTGCTTTCCGCGATGGCTGGCCTGGCGTCGGGCCTGCTTCTGGGCGATCCGGTATTGAGCTGCGCGGTCGGCGTTGGCGCGGCGATCGGGATCATGACGATTGCGCGATGCCTGCACCCTCCGGGCGGTGCCTGTGCGCTTTTATGTGCATTGGGCGCTACCGGTGCCGACGGGTGGGGCTTTGCCTACATCGTGCCGATTGCCGCCAATGTCCTCACGCTCGTCCTGATAGGGTGGCTTTACAACAACTGCACCGGACACCGATGGCCGCATGTCCAATATCCCGTGCCGAGGCGGACGGTGCCGTTCCCCCATCCGGGCACCTTTCGCAGGTCGGATATCGAAGAGGTCCTTAGCGACTGGGACGAAGTGCTCGACATTGATGTCGACGATCTCGACGCGGTGTTCCGCGCTGTCGAGCGCAAGGCAGCCAAGCGAAATTCCACAGAGGGGAGCGCGCCCTGAACAGGCCGCACGATCAAGTCCCCCGCGTGTCGCCGTAAAGGTGGATATGCAGCCGGTCCGTCATGCGCAGCCCACGTTCCAGCGCTGCGGCTGACAGCCACTTTCCGCGTTCGCGAAGCGTGGCGCTGTCGGTGCCTTCGGGCATCACATAGACCCGCGCTTTGGGGTGGCGGTGCTTTTCGACGAGCGCCATGACTTCGTCGAGGTCAGCCGGCTGAGCCACCACGAATTTCAGGAAGGCGCGCGGGTCGTCGGCCCAGAAATCCAGCATTTCCGGGATCAGCGCCAGATCGGCAGGATTGCCGCTATGCGCCAGCTTGGGGCTGACGTTGTACTGGTCCACCCGCACGTCGAGGCGGGCAGGGGGCTTTACCGTGCCGTTGGTCTCGATCTCGACCTGCATATCCGGCAAATGCTCCAGCATCTTCGCCAGCGCCGCGCCTTGCAGCAGCGGTTCGCCGCCGGTGATGACGAGCCGGTCCTGCCCCAGCGCCGCGATGCGTTCTGCCACTTCGGCCTCGTCCAGCGTGACCTGATTGGCCTTGCGGTCAAACGCGACGCCATTGCGGTGCGGCCTGTTGTCGCCCTCGAAACGCCACGTATAGGCCGTGTCGCACCACTGGCAGGCAAGGTTGCACCGCGACAGCCGCACGAAGGCGACGGGCCGCCCGACCGACGGCCCTTCGCCCTGCAGCGAGGCGAAAATCTCCGGCCCGCCCGTATCGTCGGTGGCGAGCGTGACAGACATTTGCGCCCTTAACCCAGCCGCGCCAAAGCAGCGCCCAGCCGTTCGACTTCGGCGCTGTGGTGTGCGTGGTCGGCGCGGGCCTTTTCGACCGCTTCGGGCTTGGCGCGCTCGACGAAGTTCGGGTTCGACAGGCGACCCTCCAGCGACTTGGCCTCCTTCATCGAAGCCTCGCGCGCCTTGGTGAGGCGTGCCTTTTCGGCCTCCACGTCGATCAGCCCTTCGAGCGGCACGATGAAGATGTCGTTGCCCACGTTGACCTGCATTGCCGCCCCTGCCGGCGCTTCGCCGAAATGCACGGCAGACAGCCGCGCCACGCGGTCGATCGCGGGGAAGTTACGCTCGATAATGCCGTGCGCCGGACCTGCCGTGCTGGTCAGCCATGCCTCCAGCTTTGCGCCGGGCGCGAGGCCGAGTTCGTTCTTCGCAGCGCGCAGGGCGGAGGTAAGGGCGATCAACCACTCGACCTCGGCCTTGGCGTCGGCATCGACACTGGCGTCGGGTTCGGGCCACTTGGCGACGATCAGTTCATACGGGCGCGTCGTGCCCGAGGCGGCGGCCTGTGCGTGCCACAGTTCCTCGGTGATGAACGGCATGAACGGGTGCAGCATGACGAGAATCTGGTCGAGCACCCAGCCGGCGACGGCCTTGGTCTCTTCGTCGAAGTTGCCCTTCACCAGTTCGATGTACCAGTCGCAGAACTGGTCCCAGACGAAGTGATAGATGATGTTCGCCGCCGCATCGAAGCGCAGGTCGGCCATCGCCTTGTCGAGCTCGGCCGCGGTTTCGACGACTTCGCCGACGATCCACTTGTTGACCGCGCTGGTCGCAGCAGGGGCCGCCAGCGTGTCCGATGCGCCGATGCCGTTGGACTGGCAGAAGCGGGCCGCGTTCCACAGCTTGGTCGCGAAGTTGCGGTAACCCTCGACGCGCTTTTCATCCATCTTCACGTCGCGGCCCTGGCTTTCCATGGCGGCCATGAAAAAGCGCAGCGCATCGGCGCCGTACTGGTCGATGAGGCCGAGCGGGTCGACGACATTGCCCTTGGACTTCGACATCTTCGCGCCGTCTGCCGCGCGGACGAGCCCGTGGAGATAGAGCTTCTTCCACGGCACCTCACCCATGAACTCCATCCCCTGCATCGCCATGCGCGCATCCCAGAAGAACAGGATGTCGAAGCCGGAGACGAGCAGGTCGTTCGGGTAGTGCTTTTTCACCAGATCGGTGTTGTCCGGCCAGCCGAGCGTGGCGAAAGGCCAGAGAGCGGAGGAGAACCACGTGTCGAGCACGTCGGGATCGCGGGTCAGCGACTTGTTGCCGGCCAGAGCCTGCGCTTCTTCCTCGCTCTCGGCGACGAAGACTTCGCCGTCCTCGGCATACCACGCCGGGATCTGGTGGCCCCACCACAGCTGGCGCGAGACGCACCACGGCTGGATGTTTTCCATCCAGTTGAAGAAGGTCTTTTCCCAGGTCTTGGGCACGATCTCGATGCGCCCGTCGCGCACAGCCTGCATCGGCGGCTGCGCCAGAGTCTCGGCATCGACGTACCACTGGTCGGTCAGCCACGGTTCGATGACCACGCCGCCACGGTCGCCATAAGGCGTCTGGATCGTGCGCGGTTCGGCGTCGTGTTCGGTCTCGTTGCCCTCTTTGTCCTTCACCACGTGCGGGATCAGGAAACCCAGCGCCTTCATCTCGGCAACGACCATGTCGCGCGCTTCGAATCGGTCCTGCCCTAGGTAGTTTTCGGGGATCAGGCCATCAGCCGTCTGCACCACGCGGGCATCGCCATCGAGCATGTTGAGCATGTCGCCCGGCGCGATGCCGGCGCGCTTGCCTACGTCGAAGTCGTTGAAGTCGTGCCCCGGCGTGATCTTCACAGCGCCCGAACCCAGTTCGGGATCGGCGTGTTCGTCGGCGACGACCTTGAAGCGGCGGCCCGTTATCGGCTGGAGGATGTCCTTGCCGATGACCGACTTGTAGCGATCGTCGTCGGGATGGACGGCCACGGCCATGTCGGCCAGCATCGTTTCGGGGCGCGTGGTGGCGACCTCGATGTAGTCCTGACCGTTATCCAGCTTAACGCCGTCCGCCAGCGGATAGCGGAAGTGCCAGAAGCCGCCCTGAACCTCGCGGGTCTCGACCTCAAGGTCGGAAATCGCGGTCTTCAAGGCAGGGTCCCAGTTCACCAGTCGCTTGTCGCGGTAGATCAGGCCCTTGTTGTATAGGTCGACGAAGACCTTGAGCACGGCCTTCGTGAAGTGCGGGTCCATCGTGAACTGCTCGCGGCTCCAGTCCATCGAACAGCCAAGGCGCCGCAGCTGGCGCGTGATCGTGCCGCCCGACTGGCCCTTCCATTCCCAGACATGGTCGAGAAACTGCTCGCGCGTCATGTCGGTGCGCTTGATCCCTTGCGAGTTCAGGTTGCGCTCCACCACCATCTGCGTCGCGATGCCCGCATGGTCGGTGCCCACGACCCACAGCGCGTCCTTGCCGCGCATGCGTTCATAGCGGATCACGATGTCTTGAAGCGTGTTGTCGAGCGCGTGGCCGATGTGCAGGCTGCCGGTGACGTTCGGCGGCGGGTTCACGATCGTGAAGGGGGCCGCGTCGGGGCGTTCGGGGCGGAACAGCCCTTCGCTTTCCCAGTGGGCAAACCACTTCGCCTCGATCCCGGCCGGGTCGAAGGTCTTGGCCATCTGCGTTTCGGTGCCCTGATCGGCGCTCGTATTGCTGGTCTCGCTCATGGCTCGGCCTTTGCCAGTGCCACAGGGGATGGGCAAGAGGGCGCGGGGCCGCATTTGCGCACGCCGATTGGCCAAGGGCGGGACAGGCGTGATTACAGGCGCTTGTCGCCACGCATATTTTCGCCCATGAGGCCTGTCATGCGCGAATGGGCGGATTTTGAAACGGTTGAGGGGGAAGGCGGCCCGGTCCTGCGGGTCAGCGGGCCTCTCACCGTTGCGGGTATCGCCCCGCTTGACCGGCGCTTGCGCGAAATCGACGCGCTGGCCGCGATCGACATTTCCGCCGTGACGCAGATCGATACCGTGGGTGCATGGACGGTCTGGCGCGCTTCGGGCGAACTGGATGCCCGCATCGACGGCGCGAGCGAGAAAGCGACGCGCCTGATCCAGGCGGTGCAGAAGGCGGAGAATACCGCCGCCATCACGCCCCACCGCGCAAGGCTGTTGGAACGCGTGCCCGAAGCGGTGGGCGAAAGGGTCGCCGAAATGGGCACCGGCGTGAAGGACATGGTCGGCTTCCTCGGCACGACGATCGCCGCCTTCGGTTCGCTGATCCGCCATCCCCGCCGTTTTCCGCACCTTGCCCTTGTCCACCAGATCGAACTGGTCGGCGTGTCGTCGCTGGGCATCATCGGGTTGATGAGCTTCCTGATCGGCATCGTGGTGGCACAGCAGGGCGCTGTGCAGCTGCAGCAGTTCGGCGCGGAAATCTACACGATCAACCTTACCGGTCGCCTCACCTTGCGCGAACTGGGCGTGTTGATGACGGCGATCATGGTCGCGGGCCGTTCGGGCAGTGCCTTTGCCGCGCAGATCGGCACGATGAAGCTGACCGAGGAAGTCGACGCGATGCGCACGATCGGCGTTTCGCCGATGGAGCGGCTGGTCGTGCCGCGCATTCTTGCCGCCGTGCTGATGATGCCGGTCCTCGGCTTCTATTCCTCCGTCATCGCGATCATCGGCGGTGCGTTCATCGCCAATTTCGCGCTCGATATCCCGTTCTGGACTTTCCTTTCGCGCATTCGCGAAGTTGTGCCGATGACGGACCTTTGGGTCGGGCTGGTCAAGGCGCCGGTCTTCGGCCTGATCGTGGCGATGAGCGGGTGCTATCAGGGCATGCAGGTTTCCGGCAATGCCGAGGAAGTGGGCCTGCGCACGACGCTGGCCGTGGTGCAGGCGATCTTCATGGTCATCGTGCTCGATGCCTTCTTCGCCGTCTTCTTCACCGAAATCGGGTGGGACTGATGGGCAGCGAGAGAGCAGGCGAACTGATCCGCGAAGCGCAGGGGGAGGCGCACAAGGGCGCGCCCGAATTCCACGGCGAATATCCCATCGTGGTCGAACACATCACCAACCGCTTTGGCCAGCAGGTCGTGCACGAGGACTTGTCGCTGAAAGTAAAGCGGGGCGAGATTCTCGGCGTCGTCGGCGGATCGGGTACGGGCAAGTCGGTGCTGATGCGTTCGATCATCGGCCTGCAGATCCCGGCAGAGGGCGAGATCGAGGTGTTGGGCCAGTCGATCACCGATGCCGAGGAAGACGAGGATATCGACATCCGCAGCCGCTGGGGCGTGCTGTTTCAGGGCGGCGCGCTGTTCTCCACGCTGACGGTCGCCGAAAACGTCGAGGTTCCGCTGAAGCAGTTCTATCCCGAACTGTCGGATGAACTGCGCCACGAAATCGCCCGCTACAAGGTGCGCCTGTCGGGTCTGCCCGAAGAAGCGACGAGCAAGTACCCGTCGGAGCTTTCGGGCGGTATGAAGAAGCGCGCCGGCCTTGCCCGTGCGCTGGCGCTCGATCCCGAACTCCTGTTCCTTGACGAGCCGACGGCGGGCCTCGACCCGATCGGCGCGGCGGGATTTGACAGCCTGACGCGGGAACTTGCGGACACTTTGGGACTTACCGTTTTTCTGATCACCCACGATCTCGATACGCTTTACGCGATCTGCGACCGGGTGGCGGTGCTGGCGGACAGGAAGGTCATCGCGGTCGGGACGATCCCCGAACTGCTGGCGACCGATCATCCGTGGATACAGGAATATTTCAACGGCCCGCGCGGACGTGCGGCCGAGGCAAGCTATCACCGGACCGAAAGCGGCACGACGGACAAGGCCGGCCACGATGGACAAAGTGATTAGGGGCGAGGCATAGACGACTGGCATGGAGACACGGGCAAATCATCTGTGGGTCGGGGCGGTCACGCTGGCGTTGTTGGTGGCGCTGGCGGCGTTCATCATCTGGATCGCGCGCCTGAACGAAGGGTCGCAAAACGAATACGACATCTTCTTCAAGCAATCGGTCAGCGGCCTTGCGCGCGGTTCCGAAGTCGCCTTCTCCGGCGTTCCGGTGGGACAGGTGAAGCGGATCGAGCTGTGGCCCAAGGACCCGCAGTTCGTGCGCGTTCGCATCCAGATCGACGAGGAAGTGCCCGTCACCACGCTGACCACCGCCAGCATCCAGGGCAGCTTTACCGGTGTGTCGACCATCCTGCTGGAAGGGGCGACCAAGGAAGCGCCGAAGCTGACCAAGATGGGCCCCGAAGGTGTGCCTGTCATCCCCACCAAGCGCAGCGGGCTTGGTGAATTGCTGGCGAACGCGCCATTGCTGATGGAGCGGCTGGCCACGCTGACCGAACGGCTGACGATGGTGCTGTCCGACAGGAACCAGCAATCGATCGAGGGGATTCTGGCCAATACCAACCGCATGACGCGCGATTTGGCCGATGCCACCCCGCGCATCGATGCGACGATGGCCGAATTGCAGGCGACCTTGCGGCAGGCGAACATGACGCTGGCCGAATTCCAGAAAGTCGCGACGTCGACGGATCAGCTGATCAACGGCGAAGGCGCCTCTCTGGCAGACCAGATGCGCGATACGCTTACCGCCGCGGAACGTGCGGCGAAGGAGATCGAGGCGGTGGCCCGCGACACGCGGCCGGCCGCGCGCCAGATTTCCGAATCCACGCTGCCCGCGGCAGAGGCTGCGATCCGCGATTTGCGAACCACGACGCGGGCCTTGCGCAATCTTACCGAAAAGCTTGACGACGAAGGTGCCGGCGGACTGATCGGCGGCGGCGGCAAGCTGCCGGAATATGAGCCGTGACGGGTTTGGCCCCGATGGAGATGAAATTGATGTTCAAGCGCCTGTCCGCTTTCGCAGCGCTCGCGCTGCTGCCCGCATTGGCCAGCTGTGTGTCGATCGGCGGCAGTGCCGAACCGCCGGAGCAGCTGATCACTTTCACGGCCCGCGAAACCGCCCCTGCCGGAGCATCGAGTACAGGTGAAGTGACCGACGCCATCGTCGTTCTGGAACCGGAGGTGGAGGACAGGCTGGACGTGAACCGCGTGCCGGTGAAGGTGGATGCAACAGGCGTCGCTTACCTTAAGGACGCGGTCTACGTCGACCGTCCGGCGCGCCTGTTCCAGCACCTGCTTGCCGAAACGCTGCGCGCCCGCAAGGGCGGTCTGGTAATCGAGGGCGAGGATCCCGGCGTTCTGGTTTCGACGCGGTTGTTCGGTCGCATCATAGAGGCAGGGTACGACGCGCAACGCTCCAGCGTCAGCGTGATCTACGACGCCGTTGCGATCGCGCCCGATGGCAAGATGCGCCAGCGCCGCTTCGCCTCCACGGTGGAGGGTGTGCCTGCCGATGCCGCATCGGTCGCGCCCGCGCTCAACGACGCGGCGAACGATGTCGTTTCACAGACGGTGACTTGGCTGACGGGTAAGTAACCAACCAAAGCTGGCGTCAGGCCTTCACCAGCTGCGCCAGTTTCGCGGCAAGGGTGAAGCCGGCAAGCCGCCCGTCGCGGCGGGCAAGGGCATCGCCGTTCCAGCCCCACTGGATCGCCTGCCAGTCTTCCTCCAGATTGGCGGCGGCGAACAGGGCGTCGATGTCGGCCCCGTCTTCCAGCGATGCCAGCGCGATGGTGAGCGATGCGGCAATGGATGCCATGTTCTGCACTGCCACCAGCGTGAGGGGATCGAACGCTGCGACTATTGCGCGCAGCCGCGCCATTGTCGCTTCTGCCTGCGGGGCGTGGAGCACGCCCTCGGCCCGGGTGAAGGCAAGCCCTTCGCGCTCCTCTATCGTGCGCAGCACCGGTTCCCACGCCTCTTCCTGCCGCTTGCGCAGGGAATCGCCCGCATCGGCGCGGTAGCACAAGGTGTCGGTATCGCCGTACGGCAGGATCGCCGCGATCGCGATTTCCGGATCGGTGGCCACCCGGTCGATCGCGTAATCCACCATGTCGCGCAGCGGAAACGTGGCCGGGTCGATCTCCTCGCCCTGCGCGTTCCATTCGGCTGCCAGCGCGTCTGCCAGCGCCTGCGTCGGCACGACTTGCGCCTTGCCGCCCTGTGTTTTCAGAGGCCGGGTATCGAGCGCGACCTGCCAGCCGCCCTCCACCCCGAGAACGGTCGCTTCCCTGTAGAAACGCTTCACGACTTGTCAGAACTCCACATGCGGGCCAGCAGGACGGGGACAAGGAAGGCATCGCTCGCCCCGATCAGGGCCAGTGCCCAGGTCCAATCGGTGGGCACTCCTTCGAACCACGGCGCCCGCCCGTTCGCGGCCAGCACCGCGTAGATGAACAGGGCGATGCCGGCGACGCGGATCGACTGGATCGCGGCCCAGCGGGCGAATGCGGGATCGGGCTGGCTCATTGCACGGCCTCCAGCATGGTGCGCAGTTCGTTGATCGTCTGCGCCACGCCGCGCGCGCCGCTGGCGAACAGTTCGTCGTCGTCGTGATAGCCCCAGCCCACGCCCAGCGCCGTCACGCCCGCGCTTTGGGCCATCACCATGTCGAAGCTGGTGTCGCCGATCATCACCGCATCGGCGGCGGTGATCGCCGTTTCGAACAATACCTGCTCGATCATCGCGGGATGCGGCTTCGACGGGTGCCGGTCTGCCGTCTGCAGGCTGGCGAAAAGGCCCGTAATGCCGTGTTCGGCAAGGCAGTGGGCAAGGCCCCTGTCCGATTTGCCGGTGGCGACCGCCAGCGTCCAGCCCGATCCGTGCAGGTGGCGCAGCAGGTCCTCCATCCCTTCGAACAGGGGTTCGTAGACCAGACCCGCATCGCGCTGCCGGCGAAAGGCGAGGCGGTAGCGTTCGGCCAGCATGTCCTGATCCTGTGACGAGCTTTCGGGCAGCAGCATTGCCATCGCCTGCGGCAGCGACAGGCCGACCGCGCGCCGGATGACCGTGCGGGACGGCGCAGTCAGGCCGGTTTCGGCAAAGGCTTCCTCCATCGCGAGGCAGACGTTCGCCTGCCCGTCGACCAGCGTGCCGTCGCAGTCGAAGATCGCCAGCCGCTTCATCGTGACGCCGGTCTGCCCATCATCGTTTCCCGCCCCTGCCACCTGCGGGCTTGGCGCCCGGACGACCGGTGCCGCGCGGCTTCGTGCCGGTTGGCTTTTTCGCGCCCGGCTTGCCGCTCGTGCCCGGCCTGCCGCTCGCTCCGGTCTTGCCCTTTTTCGGCGCGGCCTTGCCGGTGCGAGGGCCGCCATCCTTGCGCGAACGCCGCTCGCCCCGACGTTCCTTGCGATAGGTTTTCGCATGGCGCTTGGCGACCTGCTTCTTGTCTTCGCGCGTGAGCGGGGGCGGGCCGGTTTCCGGTTCGGCATCGCTCATCGCTTCGTCGAAGCCCAATTGCTCCATGCTCGCGGCGAAATGTTCGGGCAGGGCGGCGGTCACGTCCAGCGGCGCGCCGTCGGGATGGTCGATTATCAGGCGGCGGGCGTGGAGGTGCATCTTGCGGCTGATGCTGCCGGTCAGGAACGCGGCCTGCCCGCCGTACTTGCCATCGCCCACGATTGGGTGGCCGATGGCCGCCATGTGCACGCGAAGCTGGTGGGTGCGGCCCGTCAGCGGTTCCAGTTCGACCCACGCGGCGCGATTGCCCGCCCGGTCGACCACGCGGTAGCGGGTCTTTGCCGGTTGCCCCTCTTCATCGGGCATCATCTTTTCGCCGCCGGTACCGGGCTGCTTGGCAAGTGGCAGGTCGATCGTGCCATGCGCGATATCCGGCACGCCGACGACCAGCGCCCAGTAGATCTTCTTCGCCGAACGACCGGAGAACCGCTTTGAGAAAAACGCCGCGCTGCCCGGTGTCGCCGCCGTCAGCAGGACGCCGGAGGTATCCTTGTCCAGCCGGTGGACAAGGCGCGGGCGCGGATCGCGATCCGAACGGGTGAATGCATCGAGCAGCCGGTCGACGTGGATGTTCGTGCCGGTGCCCCCTTGCGTGGCAAGGCCGGGCGGCTTGTTGAGCACGATGGCGGCGCGGTCGCGGTGCAGCAGCATCGCGTCTGCCTGCTCCAGCTCTTCCTCGGTCAGCGGTACCCGCTGGCGGGGCGAACGGTCGGGCGTGGCGCCGCCGGGCGGTACGCGGATCTGCTGGCCCGTCGCCAGCCTGTCTTCGGGCTTGGCCCGCTTGCCGTCGACACGGATCTGGCCGGTGCGCGCCCAGCGGCTGATCGTGGCAAAGCCGATCTGCGGCAGGTGCCGTTTGAACCAGCGGTCCAGCCGCACGCCGTCATCGTCGTGACCGACTGTGAACTGGCGGACTTCGGTATCTGGCTGGTTCATGCCGAAATCCTCATGATCGAAAGGCCCAGAAGCAGGCCCGCGATGCCCGCGGCCAGCGAAACCGCGACATAGACAAGGGCAAGGCCAAGGCTGCCGCGCTGCGACAGGGTCACGATTTCAAGGCTGAACGATGAAAACGTGGTGAAGCCGCCCAGCAGGCCGACCGCGAGAAGCAAGCGCAGCCCTTCCGAACCGATGCCGCGATCGCTGCCGTGGCGGGCCAGCCAGCCGACCAGCAGGCCCATGCACAGGCTGCCGATCACGTTGGCGGCCAGCGTCGCATAGGGAAAGCCCAGCGACGCGCCGGGAAACAGCTTGCCCACCATGCGGCCAAGGTGGAAACGCATCAGCGCGCCGGTTCCGCCGCCAAGGGCGACGAGGAGCGAGGCGGAGAAGGAAGACGGAACGATCATTGCCGCTCCCCTAGCGGTCCGGTGCGATTTGCGAAAGGGTAACGGTCTGTGGTATATAGGCAACATCGAATGGCGCGGCATGTGGCTCTGTCGGGCTTTGGGTGCTTGCTTTTCCCGGCCATCGCTGGTAGCCGCCCCGCCGTTCTGGCCGATTCCGTGCGGGATTCGGCCTCTTTGTATTTTTCATGTCGGCACGCGGCACCTTCATCACGCCAGCCCGCCGTCGAAACGGAAACCGAGGTAGAAGCTTTTTATGCAAATCATGGTTCGCGATAACAATGTCGACCAGGCCCTCCGCGCTCTCAAGAAGAAGCTGCAGCGCGAAGGTGTGTATCGCGAAATGAAGCTGCGCCGCCACTACGAAAAGCCGAGCGAGAAGCGCGCCCGTGAAAAGGCAGCCGCCGTTCGCCGCGCCCGCAAGCTGGAGCGCAAGCGCATGGAACGCGACGGTTCGCGCTAAGGCGCAGCCGAAGGCCGGACGCGCGCAAACACTCTTGCCGCGCCCGCCTGCTTGAGCCAAAGGGGCGCCTGACATTCGTCGGGCGCCCTTTTTGCTGCCCGACTACCGCAGAATTTCCCCGCAAGCGGGCGAATCACGAAAGAGGACGATCATGGCCGAAGTCACCCGCGTTCCCCTGCAGCCGATCGGCAAGGGCATTCTGGGCAAGCTGTGGCTGGGCGTCGCCGTCGCGATCCTGCTGGCCGCCGGTGCGGCGTGGGCCACTGCCTACAAGGGTGTGACGGTCGATACGCTGTCCGCCGGCACCGGTGCCAGCCCGTCGGGCGACGACATGGTCCTCGTCACCTACGAAGGGCGCCTTGCCGACGGCACCGTCTTCGATTCGGGTGAGCGCGTGCCGTTCCCCGTCAACGCGGTCGTGCCCGGCTTTACCCAGGCGCTGCAGAAGATGCAGAAGGGTGGCCGTTACGAAGTCTTCATCCCCTCCGCGCTCGGCTACGGCGGGGAAGCACGCGGCACGATTCCCGCCAACAGCGACCTCTACTTCACCGTCGAACTGGTCGATTTCCGCACGCAGGCCGAGATCGAGGCGATGCAGCGCCAGTTGCAGCAGATGGGCGGAATGCCGGGTATGCCCGGTATGCCGAGCGCTCCCGAAGGTGCCGGTCAGGGCGCGCCGACCGAATAAATTTCATGCGGGCGGGGCCAAGCCCCACTCTCCCGCTTGGCAAGGGCACAGGCGCGCGCTAACCCGCGCGCCATGTCTGTCGATAAAGCAACGGTCGCCAAGATCGCCTCGCTGGCCCGCATCCGCGTAACGGATGCAGAGGTCGAGGCGATGGTCCCTGAACTCAACCAGATCCTGGACTGGGTGGAGCAACTGGGCGAAGTCGACGTCACCGGCGTAGAGCCGATGACGGCGGTGATTCCCAACACGCTCCGCCTGCGGGACGATGTTGTCGATGCCGATCCGCTGACCGGCGGCGGCGTGCGCGACAAGGTTCTCGCCAACGCTCCCGCGCCGGAACACGGTTTCTTCGGCGTGCCCAAGGTGATCGAATAATATGACCGAACTTACCGAACTCACCGTCGCCGCCATCCGCAAGGGTGTTGCAGGTGGCGATTTCACCGCCGTCGAAGTGGCAGAAGCGTTCAACGCCAATGTCGCCGCGGCCAGCCAGCTCAACGCATTCATCGTCGCGACGCCGGAAAAGGCGATAGAGGCGGCGCAGGCCGTCGATGCCAAGCGCGCGAAGGGCGAAGAGCTTGGCAAGATGGGCGGCGTGCCGATCGGCATGAAGGACCTGTTCGCCACCAACGGCGTGCAGACCACGGCGGCCAGCCACATGCTGGAAGGCTTCGTTCCCCAGTACGAATCGACCGTGTCGCAGAAGCTGTGGGACGCGGGCGCTGGCATGCTGGGCAAGCTGAACCTTGACCAGTTCGCCATGGGTTCGTCGAACGAGACGAGCTATTTCGGCAACGTGATCAGCCCGTGGCGGCGCAAGGACGGCGGTAACGCCGATCTCGCCCCCGGCGGTTCGTCGGGCGGTTCGTCCTCTGCCGTTTCGGCGCGTCTATGCCCGGCGGCGACCGGCACCGATACCGGCGGCTCCATCCGCCAGCCTGCGGCCTTCACCGGCATCACCGGCATCAAGCCGACGTATGGCCGCTGTTCGCGCTGGGGCGTGGTGGCCTTTGCCTCCTCGCTCGATCAGGCAGGCCCGATGGCGCGCGATGTTACCGACTGCGCGATCATGCTGGAGGCGATGGCAGGCTTCGACCCGAAGGATTCGACCTCGCTCGACATGCCGGTTCCCGCATGGGAAGCGGCCCTCAATCCCGATATGAAGGGCAAGAAGGTCGGCATTCCGCGCGAATACCGGATGGACGGGATGGACCCCGAAATCCTCAAGTCGTGGGACGATGGCATCGCGTGGCTGAAGGATGCAGGCGCAGAGGTGGTCGACATCTCTCTGCCGCACACGAAGTTCGCGCTTCCTGCCTACTACATCATCGCGCCGGCAGAGGCTTCGTCGAACCTCGCGCGCTATGACGGTGTGCGTTACGGCCTTCGCGACTTGCCTGAAGGGGCAGGCCTGCAGGACATGTACGCCGCGACCCGCGCCGACGGTTTCGGGCCGGAAGTGAAACGCCGCATCATGATCGGCACTTACGTGCTGTCGGCAGGTTTTTACGACGCCTACTACAACCAGGCCCAGAAGGTCCGCGCGCTTATCGCCCGCGACTTTGAACAGGCTTGGTCGCAGTGCGATGTGATCCTCGCCCCCACGTGCCCCAGCGCGGCCTTCGCGCTTGGCGACAAGACGAGCGATCCGCTGTCGATGTACCTCAACGACGTCTTCGCCGTGCCTGCCTCATTGGCCGGTCTTCCGGCGATGAGCGTGCCTGCGGGCCTCAACAGCGAGGGCCTGCCGCTTGGCCTGCAGATCATCGGCAAGGCCTTTGACGAGCAGGGCGTGCTGAACGCCGGCCTCGCAATCGAACAGCGCGCCGGGTTTACGGCCAAGCCGGAGAAATGGTGGTGAGCATTAAATCTAGCGCCCCTTCCACCGCCTTCACGATGATGAAGCCAGTCCTATTTTTGGCGCGGATGCTGGCGAGGGAAGGGTCGTTCCCTCCTTCATATCTCGGTGGTTTTGAGAGGCTCGTGAATGATGTTCTTGACGAGCTTAGTCAGGCTGAAATGACTGACAAAGAGCGTGATATGGTGAGGAACGAGGTAAAGGAAATCATCGCTTCTAGCCGTAGAGATGCAGGATTAGAATGAGCGAATATCGTATCCAGGGCGCGACGGGCGAATGGGAGGTCGTGATCGGCCTCGAGGTTCACGCGCAGGTCACCTCGAAAGCCAAGCTGTTTTCGGGCGCTGCGACCGCTTTCGGTGCAGAGCCGAACACGCAGGTTTCGCTTGTCGACGCGGCGATGCCGGGCATGCTGCCCGTGCCCAACCGCGAGTGCATCCGTCAGGCCGTCCGCACCGGCATGGCCATCGATGCGCAGATCAACAAGTGGAGCCGGTTCGACCGCAAGAACTACTTCTACGCCGATCTTCCGCAGGGATACCAGATCAGCCAGCTCTATCACCCGCTGGTGGGTGAGGGGTATCTGGACATTGCGCTGGACGACAAGGATCCGGAAAACACCAAGCGCATCGGTGTCGAACGCATCCACGTCGAGCAGGACGCGGGCAAGCTGATGCACGATCAGCACCCGACGATGAGCTACGTCGATCTCAACCGTTCGGGCGTCGCGCTGATGGAAATCGTGTCGAAGCCCGACATGCGCTCGCCCGCAGAGGCGGGTGCTTACGTGCGCAAGCTGCGTTCGATCCTGCGCTATGTCGGCTCGTGCGACGGCAACATGGAGGAAGGCTCCATGCGCGCGGACGTGAACGTGTCGGTCCGCAAGCCGGGTGACGAGTTCGGCACGCGCACCGAGACGAAGAACGTGAACTCGGTCCGCTTCGTCATGCAGGTTATCGAGTACGAGGCGAACCGGCAGGTCGACGTGATCGAGAATGGCGGCAAGGTCGATCAGGAAACCCGCCTGTTCGACCCCGACACCGGCACGACACGCACGATGCGTTCGAAGGAAGACGCGCACGACTATCGCTACTTCCCCGATCCGGACCTGCTGCCGCTGGAACTGGACGATGCCTTCATCGCCGAATGCCGCGACAGCCTGCCCGAACTGCCCGATGCCAAGCGGCACCGGTACGAGAACGAGCTGGGTCTCACCGCCTATAACGCCGGACAGCTTACCGCCGATGTCGATGTGTACCAGCGTTACGAGGCGATCCTCGACGCGACATCGGACAAGACCGGCAAGAGCGAGAAGGATGTCGCCACGCAGGTTGCGAACTGGGTGCTTTCGGTCGCACCGGGCGTGAAGAACGCCACGGAAGGCGCGATCGATGCGCATGACACGACCGCTGCCAATGCCGCAATCATCGCGCTGTCGGCTGCGGGCACCGTTTCGGGCGGTCAGGCGAAGGAGATCTACGAGATCGTCCTCAAGACGGGCCGCGAACCCGACGAGATTGCCGAGACCGAGGGCCTGAAGCAGAACAGCGACACCGGCGCGATCGAAGCGGTGGTGGACGAGGTTCTCGCGAATAATGCCGACAAGGTCGAGGAATACCGCGGCGGCAAGGACAAGCTCTTCGGCTTCTTCGTCGGCCAGACGATGAAGGCCATGAAGGGGCAGGGTAATCCCGCCGTCGTAAACGAGATCCTGAAGGCGAAGCTGGGCTGATCTGGCCGCTTCGCCGGAGGCCATGAAAAAGGGGCCGCAGGCATTGCACCTGCGGCCCTTTTTTTCGCGTGCGGTCAGCGCGGGTCAGCCGGCGCGCTTGCCGGTCATCGCCATCGCGCCGAAGGGCGTGGTCATCGTGCCGGTGATCGCTTCGCCATCGACTGTCGCCTTGCCGTCGATCGTCATCGGCATGGGCGCGGTCATCGTGACCTTGAAGGTGAGGTCGTTGCCGTCGATCAGCCCGTCTTCGATATCGATGGAGCCGAGAGGGCCGGTGAACGCGCCGGTAAAGGTCTTCCCGTCATCGGCGGGCACGACGCTGAACGTGCCATTCTGGTCGCCCATCGGGGTTTTCGTGGTGACTTCGTAGGTTCCGCCTACCGACATTGCTGGTTCCTCCTGATCGTTTGCAGACGATCTACCGCGCGGTTTGTCCTGCATCAATTGCATTGCGTCTGCACGAACCTATGTTTCGTTGACGGGTGAGGCGACGCACGATCGCAACGTCGAAAATTCGTGCGCCAGTCCTTGTGTTGTAAAATTACAACACTATCTGAAGTCGGTACTCAGCGAAGGACCTTGCATGAATCTGGAAAAGTTCACCGACCGCGCGAAAGGTTTCCTGCAGGCTGCGCAGACCGCGGCTATCCGCATGAACCACCAGCGCATTTCGCCCGATCATATCCTGAAGGCCCTGTTGGAAGACGGCGAGGGCATGGCATCGGGCCTGATCCAGCGCGCCGGCGGCAACCCCGCACTTGCACAAACTGAAGTCGACAAGGCTCTGGCCAAAGTGCCTGCCGTTTCCGGCGGCGGTGCCCAGCAGACGCCGGGGCTCGACAACGATGCCGTGCGCGTGCTGGATCAGGCCGAACAGCTGGCCACCAAGTCGAACGACGCTTACGTCACGGTCGAACGCCTGCTGCTTGCCCTGACGCTGGCGACGACCACGTCTGCCGGACAGGCATTGAAGGCCGCCAACCTCACGCCGCAGGCGCTGGAGGCTGCGATCACCGAATTGCGTGGCGGTCGCCGTGCCGATACGGCGAGCGCGGAGGAAAGCTACGACGCGATGCAGAAGTATGCGCGCGACCTGACCGCCGCCGCGCGCGAGGGCAAGCTGGACCCCGTGATCGGGCGCGACGAGGAGATCCGCCGCACCGTGCAGATCCTTGCCCGCCGTACCAAGAACAACCCCGTCCTGATCGGCGAACCCGGCACCGGCAAGACCGCCATTGCCGAGGGGCTTGCCCTGCGCATCGCCAACGGCGACGTGCCCGACAGCCTCAAGGACCGGCAGCTCATGGCGCTCGACATGGGCAGCCTGATCGCCGGTGCGAAGTATCGCGGCGAGTTCGAGGAACGGCTGAAGGCCGTGCTGGACGAGGTGAAGGGCGCCGAGGGGCATATCATCTTGTTCATCGACGAGATGCACACCCTGATCGGGGCGGGCGCGTCCGAAGGCAGCATGGATGCCGGCAACCTGCTGAAGCCCGCGCTGGCCCGCGGCGAACTGCACTGCATCGGGGCCACCACGCTGGACGAATACCAGAAGTACGTGGAGAAGGACGCGGCCCTGCAACGCCGCTTCCAGCCCGTCTTCGTGGACGAACCGACGGTGGAGGACACGATCTCGATCCTGCGCGGCCTGAAGGAAAAGTACGAGCTGCACCACGGCGTGCGCATCACCGACAGCGCGATCGTTGCCGCCGCCCAGCTTTCGAACCGCTACATCTCCAACCGCTTCCTGCCCGACAAGGCCATCGACCTGATGGACGAGGCGGCGAGCCGCATCCGCATGGAAGTGGAATCGAAGCCCGAGGAGATCGAGACGCTCGACCGGCGGATCATCCAGTTGAAGATCGAAGAACAGGCGCTTCAGAAAGAGACCGATCAGGCCTCTCAGGATCGCCTTGCGACCTTGCGCGACGAGCTGGCGAACCTGGAGCAGCAGTCCAGCGAACTGACCACCCGCTGGCAGAACGAGCGCGACAAGATCGCGGCCGAGGGCAAGATCAAGGAAGCGCTGGATGCCGCGCGCATCGAACTGGAACAGGCGCAGCGCAGTGGCGATCTCGCCAAGGCCGGCGAGCTTTCCTACGGCAAGATCCCCCAGCTGGAAAAGCAGCTTGAGGAAGCGCAGGGGCAGGCCGACAACGCTCTCTTGCGCGAGGAAGTGACCGAGGACGACATCGCCGGCGTCGTGTCGAAATGGACCGGCATCCCCGTCGACAAGATGATGGAGGGCGAGCGCGAGAAGCTCCTCAAGATGGAGGAGGTGATCGGCAAGCGTGTCATCGGGCAGGAACAGGCCGTGGTCGCCGTATCAAAGGCGGTGCGCCGTGCGCGGGCGGGGCTTCAGGACCCGAACCGTCCGCTGGGCAGCTTCCTGTTCCTCGGCCCCACGGGTGTCGGCAAGACCGAGCTGACCAAGGCGCTGGCCGAGTTCCTGTTCGACGACGACAGCGCGATGGTGCGCATCGACATGAGCGAGTTCATGGAGAAGCACGCCGTCGCCCGACTGATCGGTGCGCCTCCGGGCTATGTCGGGTACGAGGAAGGCGGCGTGCTGACCGAGGCTGTGCGGCGCAGACCCTATCAGGTCGTGCTGTTCGACGAGGTGGAAAAGGCGCATCAGGACGTGTTCAACGTACTGCTGCAGGTGCTGGACGACGGCCGGTTGACCGACGGGCAGGGCCGCGTGGTCGATTTCTCGAACACGCTGATCATCCTCACCTCGAACCTTGGCAGCCAGTACCTTGCCAATCTGGACGAAGGGCAAAAGGTCGAGGATGTCGAGCCGCAGGTGATGGAAGTCGTGCGCGCCCATTTCCGCCCGGAATTCCTGAACCGTCTGGACGAGATCATCCTGTTCCACCGCCTTGCGGCAGAGCACATGGCCCCGATCGTGGAAATACAGGTGGGCCGCGTTCAGAAGCTGCTGAAGGACCGCAAGATCGTGCTGGACCTGACAGACGGCGCGAAGAAGTGGCTGGGCCGTGTCGGTTACGATCCCGTCTATGGTGCAAGACCGCTGAAGCGTGCGGTGCAGCGCTACCTGCAGGACCCGCTGGCCGAAAAGCTGCTGGCCGGCGAGATCCCCGACGGCAGCACGGTGAAGATCGACGAGGGAGACGGCGCGCTGGAGATGCGGGTGGAGTAACTATCCGGCCGACCCGCAAAAGAAGAGGCCCGGGAACCGAAGTTCCCGGGCCTCTGTGTTTGCCCGTGGCAATCGATCAGAAATCGACACCGAACTGAAAGCGGATCGAACGCGGCGTCTGGTAACCGAGCGGGTAGCCGTAGTCACCACGCGGACGGCCCGAATCCTGAGTGCCCAGTTCGCGAATATCGGTGACCGCCTGCGAGTTGAAAAGGTTGAACACGTCGATACGGAACGTCGCGTTGATGTCGTCGCTCGGGACCTTGAAGATGCCCGACAGGTTCACGAATGTCGTCCAGTCGCTTTCCAGCCTCGAACCACGCGGCGTGACCGACAGCGAAGTCGGGTCCACATAGTTATTAGAGAAGCCGGAATAGTTCGGATCGGTGATCACGTTTCCGCTCTCATCGAGGTTACAGTAGAAGCCTGCCGCACCATAGGCCCCAGCATAGGGGTCGACCTGTCGCGGAACGCGACCGATACAGCCAAATTTACGCGGCGAACGCACCTGCGCCTGAAGACCCAGCGTGAACCATTCCGTTGGCGCATAGGAGCCGTAGAACTTGAACTGGTGACGTGAGTGACCCGGCAGGTAGCCATAGGCCCCGTTGGTCAGACCCGGCTGGTCGAACGCGGTGGTCAGGCCGGAGTCGGTCTGGCCGTTATCCGAGCGGATGCCGCCTTCGATATTACCCTTGAGCACCGAGTAGGTGTAGTTCGCACCTGCGCCCCACTTGCCGTCGAACGAACGATCGAACGTAGCAGTGATCGCCTTGTAGGTGCGCTTCGCCTTCGGATAGCCCAGATCTTCGGCGCTGAAGTCGACTGTGCGCAGGCCGTCCTCGCCATCGATCGGGTCGCTCAGCGTGATGGTCGCGCCCGCACCCGGGTTTACCAGCACATACTGATGGAAACCGGTCCAGACCGAATCGCAGCCTTCGATGTTTTCGGCTTCGCAATAGGCATTGACGGCAGCATCGACCGCGATGTCTTCGAGCGATTCATTCAGCTTGCGATAGATGCCGAACAGGCCGACCCGGATGCGGTTGCTGAGCGAGTGCTCAAGACCCAGCACGAACTCATCGGTCGATTGGGGCTTAAGGTTCTTGGCAACGGTTGCTTCGGTTGGCGTTGCTACACCGTCAGAGATCAACTCGCAGTTTTCAACGCCGGAGTCGGGGCAAGCCTGCGCGTTTTCGAAGCCGAGAAGCGGATCGCCGTAAATCGGCGTGCCGTCCGGATTGACACCGGCCACGGCGAAGTAACGCGTGTAGTCGAGTTCTGCACCGGCAAGGCGGATGTTGGTGTTCGCCGCGATCGGCAGGTAGTACCGGCTGAACGAACCGTAGACCTTGGTGCGACCGTCGCCGAACGGGTCGGCGGTGAACGCAAGGCGTGGTGCCCATGCGTCGCCCGATTCGTAGTAGGTTTCGCCGTTGACGTTATCGTTGGAGAAACGGTCGTTACGAATGCCCAGGTTCAGCGTCAGACGATCGTTGAGAAGCGACCAACTATCCTGAATGTAGAACGCTTCGTTATCGGACTTGAACGTTCCACCATTCTCGAACGTACGAGCCGACACGTAGGTCAGATCGGGAATGGAGGTGTATGTGTCACCTGAGCCCGAGTTGAAGTATTCGTAGGCAACACCTCCGGTGTAGCTGGTGAGCGAGAATGTCGTCAGCTTTTCCCGGTCATAGCCAAACTTGAAGTGGTGCTTACCCACGAAGTCGACGTACACGTCGGCGTCCGCGCGATAGAATTCACGTGTGTCATTGTTGGTTTCGATGATGTTGACGGGATTACCAGACAGAGTCGGCGTGAAATCGCCGCTGCTGTCCAGAATGAAGGCATAATCCGGCTGTGTTGACGACACGTTGTCGCGGCGCTTGTTCTTTCCGTATGCGGCCGAAAGCGTCAGCCAGTCGGTGAACTGGCCCGTGTAACGACCGACGTAGTTCTCACCACCCGATTCGTAGATTGAAGTCGATGTGTAGGGCCCATAGTAAGCTGCATCATCAAGACGGCTGTCGTAAGCACCGCCGTCTGCATCGACGACGTCGTATGCCTTGTCCTTCCGACTTTGACTGGAATTGAAATAGGTCAGTTCGAAGCGGTGACCGTCGAACGGCAGGAAATCAATCTTGCCGCCATAATAGGGCTTGTTGAACGTGCGGCGCAGCGCGTTCGAGCCGGTAGCGTAGGGAGCCACCGTGGTCGGCACCAGAACCGGCTGTCCGGTCACCGGATCGATGTCCGCCGGGATCGTGTTGCCTTCGTCATCCATGCTTTCAGGCTGAAGCACAGTGTTCGGGTTGCTGGTGGTCAGGATGTCGTCATTGCGGTTGTAGTTAACCGAATAGAACGCATAGGCGAAAAGGCGATCCTTGATGATCGGGCCCGACAGGTAGAAAGTCGATTCGATTTCTTCGTTATAGTCTGCGGCGTTGTAATCGATCAGCGTATTCGGAGCCTGTTCGTAGCCCCATGACGGCGCGTACGAAATGAGGGCGCCGCCGTGCAGCTCGTTCGAACCCGACTTGGAAATCGCGTTGACGAAGCCGCCGGTGAAGCGGCCGAATTCTGCCGGAACGCCGCCGTTCTTCACTTCGACGGTGTCGTAGAATGAGAACGGCACTTCGACCGAGCCGAGACCCTGGCGGAAGTCGGTGATGTTCAGGCCGTTGAAGAAATAGGTATTTTCGGAAACCGAACCGCCGGCAAGGGCGGGAAGGTTGCCAAATGCGGTATCGCCAGAGGTCGTGCCGGGAGCCAGCAGAACGACCGATGTAAGATCGCGCGCAATCGGAACACGGTCGCTGAGTTCCTGAACGTCAACGACGGCACCGACGGTCGTGCGGTCGAAGTCCGAAACGCGGATGCGTGCTCCTGTGACGATAATTTCGTTGCCCGAAGCAGTTGCTCCGCTCGCGGGGACCAGCTGGAACGAGTTGCCGCCGGTGTCCTGATTGAGCGTGATGCCCTTTTCGATGTACGTACCGTAGGACGGGGCAGTCACTGTGAAGGTGTACGCGCCCTGGGGCAGGGCAGGAATACGGTACGAACCCGAGGAGTCGGTCGTCGAAGTGCGTGAGAAGCCCTGCGAGTCGGAAGTGATGGTGACGGTCGCACCGGCGATCGGCGCGCCAGCGTCATCGATCACGCGACCAGTGGCGGTGACGTTGGTGTAATCTTGCGCAGAGGCGACAGTCGGCAGGGCGACTGCCGTCGCGCCAATGCCGACCAGAGCGAGCGCATTGAGGGCCGAGCCCGCCTGCAGCGCACGCTTGCGAATGGTGGTGATTTTCATGTGATGCAGTCCCTTTGCATTTTATGATCCCGGCCGTTTCCCAATGGCCGGGATATCTCCCCGCATGTGCATTTTCAGCGCTTCGGGAATTGAAGAGGCATCCAACATCGCCCCCCACATTGCAAAACCAGATAGTCTCAATTGAGAATATTTCAGGCAAACTGTTGCGTAATGAACACAGGCTGTTTCGATGGGCCGATCGGAGACGGGCGTTGGGGGAAGTTGCCAAGCGCGACCTTTTCGAAAGTTCCCGTTGTTCCACCCATTTTCCCGAAAAAACCGTCTGTTGCACATGCGAACGGTTGTTGCTTCGGTTGCCAGTGTAACCGTCTCGGTTGCGAACGTTACGAGTGGCGCAGCGCAATGCCGCGGAGATAGACTCTCTCGTAACTAAATGTGTCTTTTTCACAACACGACATTCGGGATGTTACTATTTCTTTGCGTTTGGGGAACATTTGCGTATCACGTGCCTCATGACCAAGGTTCAGCCCCGTCTTGCCGAATTCATGCCGTACCGCCTGTCGGTCGCATCCAATGCGGTCAGCAACCGGATCGCGGCTGACTACAAGGCCCGGTTCGGCGTCAACGTGCCGGAATGGCGCGTGATGGCGGTGCTTGGCGATGTCGGCGCGCTGACTCAGCGCCAGCTGGTGGGTGCCACTTTCATGGACAAGGTTGCCGTGAACCGTGCCTGCAAGGTTCTGGCCGATCGTGGACTCGTGGCGCGCAGTCCGAATGACAGCGACGGGCGTTCGCACTTGCTGGAGCTGACCGATTCGGGTCGCGAGATGCATGGCCAGATCATGCCACTGGCGCTGAGGCTGGAAGCGCAGCTTCTCGAATGCCTGACTGCGGCGGAGCAGCGGTCCCTGCGCAAGATCCTCGACAAGCTGTTCGCGCAAGTTCGCGATTCAGACCGGGACTGAACGGGCGCCGGATATTCCGGCGCTGCATTTCCGAAATCGAAAAGGGCGGGGGAACCGATTGGGTTCTCCCGCCCTTTCGTTTGGCCGTTTCCCTCTCGCGGCTACTTGCTGCGGTTGAGGAACGTGTCGGAGATCGCACAGGCCGCCGGGCCGAGGATCACGATGAACAGAACCGGCAGGATGAACATGATCAACGGCACGGTCATGATCGCGGGAAGACGGGCGGCCTTTTCCTCTGCACGCATCATGCGTTCGTTGCGGAATTCGGCCGAGAGCACGCGCAGTGCGCTGGCAAGCGGGGTACCGTAACGCTCTGTCTGGATCATGGTGGTGGTCACGCCCTTCACCGCTTCCAGGTTTACGCGATAGGCGAGGTTGTCGAACGCCTGCTTGCGTTCGGACAGGAACGACAGCTCGATCGAAGTCAGTGCGAATTCGTCGGCAAGCTCGGGATAGGCGCGGCCCAGTTCCTTCGACACGCGGCCGAAGGCGGCGTCGACGGTCAGGCCGGCCTCTGCGCAGATGACCAGCAGGTCGAGCGCATCGGGAAGACCCTTGCGGATGAGGTTGGTGCGCTTGTCGATCAGGTTCTTCAGCCAGATGTCCGGGCCCTTGTAGCCAAACACCAGGATCGCGGCGAACGTGTTGAAGCGGCGTATACTGCCCCAGCTGGGGTACATGTCGGTCCAGTAGATCACCGTGGCTGCCAGCAGGCCGAGCACGATCATCAGGATCGGCCGCGCGGCAACCACGACATAAGCCAGTTCCTTGCGACGGATGCCGGCCTGCATCAGCTTCTGTTCGATCGTCGCGATCTGCGAATCCTGCAGCATCTTGAGCGAGCCGAGAACGTCGCGAATCTTGTTGGTGACGTCGGTCCTGCGCCGGATCGAGCGGCGGACGTTGACGGTACCCATCAGCCCGGCCTTCAGATCGTCGCGCCGGGCGTTCAGCGATTTGACGCGCTTTGCCATCGGATCGCGGACGGTAACCGCGGCATAGACCGCCATCATCGCGGCAAGGGCGGCGACACCGGCCAGCAAGGTTCCGACGAGGATGACGTCGAAGCCGAGAAGCGTGGGACCTGCGGGATTGTTGACCATTGTTTCTTACCTTTCCCGCTCAGATCTCGAAGCTGACCATCTTGTACATCACGAACCCGCCGATGCTCATCCAGACGAGCCCGCCCAGACCCGCGATGATCAGGCGATCGTCGGTGAAGAAGCCGCCGAGGTATTTCGGGTTCAGCATGTAGACCATCGTGAAGACGACGAAGGGCAGGGCACCGACGATATAGGCGGATGCCTTGGCTTCCGAGCTCATCGCGCGGATCTTCAGCTTCATCTGCATGCGGTCGCGCAGCACCTTGGCAAGGTTCGACAGCGTTTCGGCCAGGTTGCCGCCCGTCTCACGCTGGATGGCAAGGCTGATGCAGAAGAACTTGAATTCGGGCAGGTCCAGCTTGTCGGCGGTTTCCTGCAGCGAATCGTCCAGCGACTTGCCGACCTTCACCCGGTCGACCACGGCCCGGAATTCCTCACCCACCGGGCCGGGAACTTCACCGGCGACGACGGCCATCGTCTCCGTCACCGGCAGGCCTGCGCGCAGGCCGCGCACCAGCAGTTCGATGCCGTCGGGGAACTTGGAATTGAACGCCTTGGTCCGCTTGGCGATGAGGTACTTGACGGCGAGGTGCGGCACGCCTGCGCCCGCCATCGCTCCCACCGCAAGGCCGAGCAGCGGTGCGCCGAAGATCAACATGATCGGAAGCGCGACGAGAATGCCGATACCGGCCGATCCATAAAGGTACTGGTTGACAGTGATGTCCTTGCCCGTCCGGTCAAGCCGCAACGCAAGCGCCGCGATCTTGGAATCCGATCCTGCGGCATGGTGCGGTTTCACCCGGCGCGCGGCCACGGCCTTCTTGAACTGGGCCTCGACCTTCGCTTCGCCGTTTTCCGAGTGACGGAAGCGGATCTGCTGGAGGCGCTTGGTCTGCTGACGTGTGGCGGCAGAACCGTAAAGCACGATGTAGGCGATGAACATGATCGCGAACATGCCGAGGGCGATAATGCCGATTTGCGCGATATCCATCGTGAGCGTCCTTCAGTAATCCGTTCGTCAGCAGTTCGTCATGCCTGCGCAGGGCGAGTGGGGCTTCAAGCCTTCTGTTTGGACCCCAGCATCGAGCGCAGGTCGAACTTGTTCATCAGCGAAGCCTTGCCATCGCCGCCGCTCTGGGCTTCCTGCCCGCCGGCCGAAACGATCGCACGGCCAAGATCGCGCAGCGCGACCGAAGCCTTGCTGGAGCGGTTGGCGTCCACGAAGACCTGGCCGAGCTTGGCCGCCTGCGTCGCGGCCTTGATGTCGGCCGGGATGACGTAGTCGATCTTGCGTTCGATCGAGGCTTCGAAGTCGGCGCGGCTGATTTCGCCGGCACCCTGCGCGACGCGATTGGCGACGACGATGGGCTTCATGTGCTCGGCATGGCTCGACACCCACGAAAGGATGCGGATCGCATCGCGGGCCGACGCCAGCGTCAGTTCCGTCGCGAGGACGAAGACATCCGCCCCGTTCAGGATGTGCGGGAAGTTGATGAGCATGTTGCGCGGCAGGTCGACGACAGTCATGTCGAAAGCTTGGCGGAACTCGTCTTCCAGCTGCACGAAGGCCGAACCGTCCGTCATCAGCGGCGTATGGATCGGGGCTTCTGCCGACAGGACCGAGAGATGGTCGTTCGCGCGCACCATCGCACGTTCGATGAACAGTCCGTCGATGCGGCTGGGGTTGTCGATGGCGTCGGTCAGGCCGCGGCCCGGTTCCAGATCCATCGTCAGCGCGCCGGTGCCGAAGTGGACGTCGAGGTCCAGCAGGGCGGTCGGCAGCTTGTGTTCGGTGCTGAACAGCCATGCGAGCGATGTCGCGATGGTCGATGCACCGACACCACCGCGGGTGCCAACAACCGCCGTCATCACATGATCGCGCGCGGCGCTGCTATCGCCGGACGAGCGGGGGGCGTTGAAGACCGCCTGGCCCTGGATCAGCGCATCGCGCACGGCTTCCTCGGTCAGCGGTTTCAGGAGGTAGTCCTGGATGCCGCTGGCGGTAAGGTCGCGGTAGAGGCGAACGTCGTTCACCTGTCCGATCGCGATCACCACCGTGCCGGGTTCGCAAACCTCGGCAAGGGCGTTGATGTCGCTGAGCGGATCGCCGCATTCGGACAGGTCGACGACCAGGATCGAGGGGCTGGCAGAAACCGACAGCGTCTGGACCGCGTTACGAAGGCCGCCCTTGTTGCACTTCTCGTGGCTCATGCCGAGTTCGGACGCGGCATTGCGCACGACATCCATCGTCGCTTCGTCACACACGAAGGCAGCAAAGGTATCGCGATCGCCGTTGCCAGCCATACCCATTCCGGGATTCCAGGGAGCATTCATCGGTTTCATCCTCGCTTACTTGGAGTCGGACTTGACTTCGGACACCTTGTTGCCGTTGCCCGTGGGCGCGGCTTCGCGGTACGCATCGATCGCCTTGGTCGAGCTCATCACGACAGTTTCACCCGAACCGCGCTGGCCGCGCAGCAGGTCCTCGGGGTCCGCGATCATCGCGGCGAGGTTGCTGTTGACCGAACAGCCGTAGCCGGGGTTCGTGGCGTTGTTCGGATTGGCGTCGGACTGGGCTTCCCAGTTCGGGCAATTCGGAACCGAAGCGACCGAACGGGTGACGACCACGCGGGCCACGCCGGGGCCGACTGCGCCTTCCGTCACCGGGGCGTTCATGTTGAGGATGAAGCCTTCGCGGTCGGCGATTTCGACCAGATCGTCACGCGCCGCGATCGAGACGTTGCCGGCGTCGACCGAAACCTTGTCGCCATAGCCGAGTTCAAGCGCGTCGAACCAGTCGGTCAGGCGGCGTTCCTCGCTTGCCGGAACGCCCGAGGCGCTGGTCTGCACGTCGAACACGTAGTTCGTGCGGCTGACGACCGGCTGGTTGTCGGAATAGAGCGTGCGGTTCGTAGCCACGCCGCCGATGCATCCCGACAGTCCCACGGTTGCCAGAAGCGCGAACGCCACAGGGCGCAGGGTGCGGGTGAATTTGGGCTCGATATTTTTCATCGTCGTCACCTTTGTCCTGGGGGCGATCAGAAGGAGAAACCGGGAGCGGTGTTGCCCGCATCGGCGCTGCGCACCGGCTGCTTGCCTGCGTTCGGGCCTGCATTCGGCGACACGGCGCTGATGCCCGGCGACACGGTATCCTGTGCCGCGCTGGGCATCGGACGGGTCGTGCCGGTCTTGCCGTCGGTGATTTTGTTGGTGAGAATACGCTCGATCTCGCCCGGCGTGCGCAGGCCGTCGGTCGGCAGGACGATGTCCTTGTCGTCCACCGGCTTCACCAGGTACGGCGTCACCACGATGACCAGTTCGGTCTCGCCCTTGCGGAAGTTGCTCGAACGGAACAGCTGGCCAAGGATCGGGATGTCGCCCACGCCGGGGGTCTTTTCCAGCGCGTTATTATACTGGTTCTGCAGCAGGCCGGCGATCATGAAGCTTTGGCCCGAGCCGAGCTCGATCGTCGTTTCCGCGCGGCGTACGGTGAGCGAGGGGATCTGGAAGCCGCCGATGGTGACGGCGCCCTGGCTCGACAGTTCCGACACTTCCGGACGGACGCGCAGCGAAATGCGGCCGTTGGACAGAACCGTCGGGGTGTAGGACAGGCTGACGCCGAACTTCTTGTACTCGATCGAGGTCGAGCCGAGACCTTCGCTGACGGGGATCGGATATTCGCCACCTGCCAGGAAGTCCGCCGTTTCGCCCGAAAGTGCGGTCAGGTTCGGTTCGGTGATCGTGGTCACGAGGCCGGAGGTCTCGCCGACATCGAGTGCTGCCGCGATGTCCAGGCCGAGGAACTTGCCGATGGCGCCGATGGTGGAACCGGGCGTATTCTGTGTGATTAGTGCTGCGGTCGGCTGTCCATCGGCGCCGGCAGTCGTGCTGCCTCCGGTAAAGAGGCCGCTGCCGACGGCCCATTCGGGCAGGAAGCCGTCACGGCCCTGCGCGACACCGAAGCGCAGGCCGCTGGTCGAGTCGTCATAGGTATTGATGCTGGAACCCAGCACGCGAACCAGCGAACGACTGACTTCTGCGAAGCGGACGCGCAGGTTGACCTGCAGCGGGGTGGCAAGGCGCAGGCGGCTGATGACTTGCGTGCCGCTGCCGACGAAGGCAGCGACGAGGCGTTCGGCTTCGGCCGCGTCTTCCGGCGCAGCCACGGTGCCGGTCAGCAGCACGGTGTTGTTCATGGTTGCCGTCTGGATGCGGGCTTCGGGCATGGCGAGGCCAAGCATCTGGTCGATGCTGGACAGGTTGTTGCCGACCCGGATGACCGAGGACCACACGATATTGCCGGCATTGTCGCTGGCATAGAGCGTGGTTTCGCCCGGTTTCTTGCCAAGGATGAAGACCTGGTTGGTCGACTTCACCTGAACATCGGCGATCTGGTCGTCGGCGATGAAGATGTCGGCCATGCGGCCCCCGACGTTCACCAGCTGTCCGGTGCCGACCGACAGGACGACCTCGTTGCTGGGCTTGGGCAGCGACTGGGCTGCCGCGGTGCCGGTGAGGCCGGCGGTGCCGATCGGCGCCAGTGCGGTGGCGGCGAAGGCGATGCTCGCGAGCATGCGTTTCATCTTGGTTCCCCCCTGGGAATGAATGATCTTGTTCATCTCGTCCGGTCCTTGGCTAAGTGCGTTCAGCGGCTGACCGGAACGGCCTGGGTGTTGGTGCCGCGGGTCACGCGGACCACGGGGCCGGAAGGCATCGCGTTGACCGGGCCCGAAGCGGCAGGGCGCGGGGCGCTGAAACCGGCGGGGCTGGCCTTGGGCGCGCCGCCGAAGCGCGACTGGAAGCGAGAGACGTCGCCACCGGTCTGGAAGGTCGAACGCCCTTCCTGCGGCTTGTTCATGGCGAGGCGCAGGATTTCCTCTTCCTCTTCCGGCGATGCGCCGTTCGGGACGACGACTTCGCCGCGGGCGATGGCGCGATCCAGCTCGGCCCGGGTATCGGCAAGCGGACGCAGGGCGAGGCTGAGCGCACCCAGATTCTGGGCGACCGCGATCTTTTCGGCGATACGCGGGGTGGCTTCGATCGTGACGAGGCTGGTCTTCGACACGACGGTCTTGCCGTCCACTTCCTTGGGTTCGGTGCGCTGGTCGGTGGCAAGGATGCGCAAGTTGCGTAGCACGGTTTCGGTCGCGCTGAACGCTTCGCCTTCGCCGCTCACCTTCTGGGTCAGCAGCAGGTCGACACGGTCGCCCGGGAAGATGAAGCCGGCAACGCCGGTCTTGGCCGAAACCGGAATGGTGACAGCGCGCATGCCGGGGCCAAGCGCCGCGGCAAGGAACCCGCGGTCACCCGGCTTTACCAGCGCGCCTTGTGTCACCGGCTGGCCGGCGGTGATGGGGAAGCGTGCGACAGTGCCGAGCAGCTGGTTCATGTCGGCCTGTCCTTCGACGAAGTAGGCGTCCTGCACCATTTCCTCGGGCCAGAGCTTGAACTGCAGCGCATCGGCCGTGATGATCGTGCCGATCGGCAGCTTGCGCGTGGCGATGAGCACGCGCGGGCCTTCCGGCTCTTTCGTGGCGGCCTCAACAGTCGGAGTTGCGTTGCCGGCAAACATCGAGCGGGCCATCAGCGCGGTTCCCACCGCGACGACCAGCGCTACCACCAGCAGTATCAGCTTCTTCTTGTCCATGGCTCTAGTCGCCCCTTGTCATGTCGTTGCGAGATGCCGTTTTCCGATTCGCCGGGCACTCGCCCGATTCTCTTGGCACTCGCTATGTCCGGCAGGTTGGCCGGCAATGGTTAAAATCAGGTCAAGACAACATTGAATTCGCTGTAAGGGCCGTGTGCAGGTCCGGTCCGTAGAGCGCCGCGAACAGCGCGAGCATGCAGACGGCCACCGAAACGCCGTAGGGAATCTGCAATTTCTTCGCTTCCAGACCCGCACGCTGGATGCGGCGGTAACGGGTAACCATCACCACCGTCAGAACGCCGTTGGCGAGGCAGATCATCAGCATCAGCGTCAGGAACACGGCCGGTGGCAGCCACAGCGCGATCGCGGTCAACAGCTTGACGTCGCCGCCGCCCATCTGCCGCAACTTGAACATCAGCGCGCCGAAGAAGAACATCGCGGTGGCAAGCCCGAGCTGGGTGGCGACACCGGGCCAGACCGAAAGGCCCGATGCCCACCAGAACCCCGGAGAGCATACCGCGACCGCAAGCGTCAGCCGGTTGGTGATCTTGCGCGAACGGATGTCGGTGAAGGCGGCGTAAAGCACCGCGATTGCCAATCCGGCGAGCAAAACGTAAGTGACCAGTCCTGCGTTCATCTGGGGCCCTCGTTCGGTTTTTTGCAGGCGGGCTCTCTGGCTCCGGCCTGTGGAAATTTACCTTGATGGGCCGGGTCTAGGCGTGATGGCTTACCAAACAGTAACCAACGCAGCAGAGGAAGCCGTTAGCCAAGTGAGCCAGTCCGCGTCCGAAGTTCGCCGCTCGATTCCCGAGGTCGCGACAGAGAGTGCGTGGACGGCATCCGATGGTCATCGCCTGCGCCGGATCGACTGGCCCGGTGCCGATTCGCGGGCGCGCGGTTCGCTGCTGTTCCTGCCGGGGCGCGGCGATAACTACGAAAAGTATCTTGAGACGCTGCACGGCTTCCATCTGGAAGGCTGGCGCGTGACGGGTCTCGACTGGCGCGGGCAGGCCGGGTCGGGGCGGCTGGGGATCGACGCGACGACCGGCCATGTGGAGGATTTCGCCCACTGGGTCGACGACCTTGCTGCGTTCTGGCGAGACTGGGCGGCAGGCGCACAAGGCCCGCGCGTCATCGTCGGCCATTCGATGGGCGGGCACCTTGTCCTGCGGACGATGGAGGAAGGGCGGATCGATCCCGTCGCGGCCGTGCTGGTTGCGCCGATGCTCGGCTTTGCGGGCGTGCCACTGCCGTACCGGTTGATGCGCGCCTTTGCCCGCCTGCGCGGACGGATGGGCGATCATCGCCGGCCGGCCTGGAAATGGAGCGAGAAGCCCGGCCAGTTCCCTGCGGGGCGTAGCGCGCTGCTGACCCATGACGACGGCCGCTATTCCGACGAACAGTACTGGCGCGATGTCCGGCCCGAACTGGTGATGGGGCCGGCCAGCTGGGGCTGGCTGGAGGCGGCGGCAGTTTCCATGCACAAGGTCATGTCGGCACCGGCTCTGCAGCGCGTGCAAACGCCGGTCCTGATCCTGTCCACGCGGGCCGACCGGCTGGTATCGCCCGGCGCGATTCGCAAGGCGGCGCGGTTGTTGCCCGATGCCGCGTTGCTGGAATTCGGACGGGAATCGGCGCACGAAATCCTGCGAGAGGCCGATCCGGTGCGCGATCGCGCGTTGACGGCGATCCGCACCTTCCTCGATGAAAAGGCTCCCGCATGAGCCGCGCGCAGATCGTCATCGTCGGTGCAGGGATGGCGGGAGCCAGCCTTGCCGCCAGAATCGCGCCGCACGCCTCCGTCGTCCTGCTGGAGGCGGAGGATCAGCCCGGATACCACGCGACAGGGCGTTCGGCGGCGTTCTGGGAAGAAACTTACGGCGGGCCGGGCGTTTTCCCGCTGACCGAAAAGTCCGGCCCCTATCTTCGCGACAACGGTTTCCTTGCCCCGCGCGGCGCGTTGAACATCGGGCGGGAAAGCGACAGGGCCAAGGTGGAAGCCTTCGTCCGCCGGTTCGAAGGGCTGGGCGCAGGGATTGAACTGGTCGAGCGCGACGTGATGGAAGCCCGCGTTCCCGGCCTGCGCGACGAATGGACCTGTGCATCGTGGGGTCCATCCTGTGCCGATATCGATGTGGGCGGGCTGCATTCCCATTTCCTCGCCCTGACCAAACGGCACGGCGGCGAAGTGCGCGTCCGTTCGCGGCTAGTGGCAGCCGGACGCCGTGCTGGCGGCTGGACACTCGGTTTGGAGGGCGGATCGCGGCTGGACTGCGAAGTGCTGGTCAATGCCGCCGGCGCATGGGCCGATCCGGTCGCGCGGATCGCGGGGGCGGCCCCGCGCGGCATCACGCCGCTGCGCCGCACGGTTGCGCAATTACGCACTGTGCCTGTTGCGCCGGGCACCCTGCCGCTGACGCTGGACATAAACGAGGGGTTCTATTTCAAGCCGGAGAGCGGCCGCATCTGGCTAAGCCCGCATGACGAGACGCCGACCGCCCCTTGCGATGCCGCGCCAGAGGAAATGGATGTCGCCGTCGCGATCGACAGGCTGCAAGGCGTGGTCGACTGGAAGGTGGAGGCGGTGGAACGCAAGTGGGCGGGCCTGCGCAGCTTCGCGCCGGACAGGCTGCCGGTTTACGGGTTCGACACAAAGGTGCCCGGTTTCTTCTGGTGCGCAGGGCAGGGCGGATTCGGCATCCAGACCGCGCCTGCCGGTGCGGCGCTGGCCGCGGGGCTGCTGCTGGGCACAGGGCCGGGGATGGCAGACGGGATCGATCCGGCCACTTACGCGCCGACGCGGTTCGAATAGGTTAGCGGGGTTGCGCCCCCGCCCCGGTTCGCTAACCTGCCCCGGCAACGACCAAAGGGGAGTGTCGCAAGTGGCTCATCGTTTCGAGATTCGTAAGAACAAGAAGGGCGAGTTCGTCGCCTATTTCTGCTACAACGCCGAAACCATGTTCTGGACCGAAGGCTATTCGTCCAAGGCCAGTGCGAAGAACGCCATCGAATCGATTATCAAGAACGGCCCTGCTGCCGAAGTCGTCGATACGACGACGGAATAAGCCTGCTCAGATCGCGGCGGCGATCAGCGCCTGATCGCTGGCGAGCGCGTCCACGCGCTCGTTTTCGGGATGGCCCGCGTGGCCCTTTACCCAGTGCCACGTGACCTTGTGGTGGCGGCTTGCATCCAGCAACGCGCGCCACAGGTCCTCGTTCAGCACCGGCTTTTTCGCGGCCGTCTTCCAGCCGCGCTTCTGCCAGTTGAAGACCCAGCTGGTGATGCCATCGATCACGTACTTGCTGTCGGTATAGAGGTCGACTTCGCAAGGGCGCTTCAATGCGCCCAGCGCTTCGATCACCGCGGTCAGTTCCATGCGGTTGTTGGTCGTATCCCGCTCCCGCCCCGATAGTTCCTTCTCGATATCACCCTTGCGCAACAGCGCACCCCAGCCGCCGGGGCCGGGATTGCCCTTGCACGCGCCGTCGGTGAAGATCTCTACCTTGTTCACCCGAACGCCTTTGCGCCCTGCATACGATAGAACTCGTACCGTTCGAAAAAGGCCATCGGGTCCTTGCGGGTGACCAGCGCATCGGCAGGGGTGTTGAGCCAGTCGTAGGCCCGCGTCAGCAGGAAGCGTAGCGAAGCCGCTTCGGCCAGCAGCGGCAGGGCTTCCCGCTCTGCATCCGACAGCGGGCGAACCGCTTCGTATCCGCGCAGGATCGCCTGCCCGATGGCGGGATCCTGAGACTTTCCGTCCGGCGTGAAGCTCCACGCCGCGTGGGTCACCGCGATGTCGTAGGCCATTGGCCCGGTGCAGGCGAAATAGAAGTCGATCAGGCCCGAAACCTCGTCACCGACAAGCAGGACGTTGTCGGGAAACAGGTCTGCATGAATGACCGATCCGGGCAGGTCTTCGGGCAGGCCCGCGATCACCGTTTCCACCGCATCGGGCACCACGGCCAGCCGCGCGTCGATTTCCTGCCAGCGCCCGGCGCAACCTTTCACGAAGCCGCGCCATGCATCCGGCCCCATCGAATTGGCGCGGCTGCGCGGATAGTCCATCGCGGCAAGGTGGATCTGCGCCAGCGCGTGTCCCACCGCCTCTGCCTGCGCGGGCGTGGGATTGTCGGCCGACACGCCGGGCAGGAACTCGATCAGCGCAAGCGTCTTCGTCTCGCCCGTGTCGGCCGCGAACTCGCGAAACGCGGCGCCGCTGCGGTCGTGCATCGTTTTCGGCACCGGGCATCCGGCGGCGGCCAGATGGTCGAGCAGGCCGAGGAAGAAGGGCAGTTCCTCCACCTCGGTCCGTTCTTCATAGACCGTCAGGATGAACCGCGCCTGCGTGGTTTCGATGATCCAGTTGCTGTTCGATACGCCCTCGGCAATGCCCTTGGCGCTCGTCAGCTCGCCAACGTCGAACTGCGCGATCAGCGTGGCCATCGCCTCGGCCCCGATGCGGGTATAAACGGCCATGACCGGATCAGTCCTGCAACTGGCGCGGCAGTTTGAAAGTGATGCGTTCGTGCGCGGTGCGGACGACTTCCTCGGTCAGCGGCCGAATCGCGGACAGCGCATCGACCACTTCGCGCACCAGCAGTTCGGGGGCCGACGCACCGGCGGTAAGGCCCACGGTATCGACACCGTCCAGCCAAGCCGGATCGATCTCGCTGCCGCGCTGCACCAGCTTGGCGACAGAGCCCATCCGTTCGGCGACTTCCACCAGCCGCAGCGAGTTCGACGAATTGGGCGCGCCGATCACCAGCACCAGCTGGCAATCTTCGGCAATCGCCTTCACCGCCGCTTGCCGGTTGGAGGTGGCATAGCAGATGTCCTCCGCTTTCGGCCCGATGACATGCGGATAGCGTTCTTCCAGCGCGGCGATGATCTGGGCGGTATCGTCGACCGAAAGCGTGGTCTGCGACAGGTAGGACAGCTTGTCATCCGGCCCGAACGGCAGTGCGGCGACATCCTCCACCGTTTCGACCAGCGTCATCGAGCCTTCGGGAACCTGCCCGAATGTGCCGATGACTTCGGGGTGCCCCTTGTGCCCGATAAACACGATGTGGCGGCCATGTTCGACCTGCCGTTCGGCCTGCCGGTGGACCTTGCTGACCAACGGGCAGGTAGCGTCGAGATAGTCGAGGCCGCGATCCTCGGCATCGGCGGGCACGGATTTGGGCACGCCGTGCGCGGAAAAGACGACCGGCACGCCATCGGGCACCTCGTCCAGTTCTTCTACGAACACGGCGCCCTTTGCCTTCAGCGAATCGACCACGAAGCGGTTGTGCACGATTTCGTGCCGCACGTAGACCGGCGCGCCGTAACGCGCGAGCGCACGCTCCACGATCTCGATCGCGCGGTCCACTCCGGCGCAGAAGCCGCGCGGGGCCGCGATCAGCAGGCGCAGGGGGCGGGCCGCGGTGTCGGCATGGGCAAGTTGGGCGCTGGTCATCGCGTGCCCTTTAACCGCGTGGAGGCCGGACAGTAAAGCGCAGGCCAAAGGTAAAGCGCTGGGGTGCCGTAAACGCTGGAGACAGGTTTCCCGCGCCAACAGGGGAACATGTGTCATCCGCGCATTGCCGTTCGGGCACTGGGCGGCTAGGGCATGCGCGCAAAGGTTTCCGATCCAAAGGTTACGCCAGACGATGACATTCCGTTTCCGCCCCGCCGCCGCAATGACGCTGGTTGCCGCCCTTTCGCTGGCCGGCTGCAAGTCCGAAGGCGAACTGGTGATCGACCAGGGCGTCGGCGTATCCGCCGTGCGTTCGCTGTGCCCGGCGGTCGGCGTGCCCGACTACACCGGCGATGTCACGCTGTTCAACCAGCCCGGAACGAAGACGCAATCCGCTCTCGACGTGACGGCGGTGATCACCAACGTACGCCCGTCTTGCGACGATAGCGGCTCGCAGGTCTATTCGCAGGCGAGCTTCGACGTGATCGGCATGCGCCGCGACACGTCTGCCGCGCGCAGCGTCGATCTGCCCTATTTCGTAACCGTGCTTCAGGGCGGTTCCGCCGTCGTTTCGAAGCAGGTCGGCACCGTGCGGCTCGATTTCGCCGCAGGACAGGATCGTGCCACGACGACCGCGCAGGCCGGTGCCTATGTCGATGCCGCCGCGGCAACCCTGCCTGCCGAGATTCGCGACCGCATCACCAAGCGCCGCAAATCGGGCGATGCCGATGCCGCGCTCGACCCGCTGGCCGATCCGGAAGTGAAAGCCGCGATTGCCCGCGCCACGTTCGAGGTGCTGATCGGCTTCCAGCTGACGCAGGAGCAGCTGGCGTATAACGCTACGCGGTGATCGCACCGCCTTCCGGCTCAGGGAGGGCTGCAAACGGCGTTCTCCTGCGCTTCCGGTGCTCACGTACTGAAGTACGCTGCGCGCCGGTTCTCGGATTCCACCGTTTTCGCACCACCCTGAACCGGAATCCGGTACGATCATTCTTGTATCGGACGCAGCGCGCTTTTCCTTCGCGCGATACTCGGCTAGGCGCGCGGCCATGACTGAGAATGCACTTCACGAAACGATGTCGCGCGCGGTCGATGCCGCGCTTGATGCGCTTGTCGCTGCCGGAACGCTGCCTGCAGGCATCAGCCGCGCCAACGTCGCGGTAGAGCCGCCGCGCGATCCTTCGCATGGCGATCTGGCCACGAACGCCGCGATGGTGCTGGCCAAGCCCGCCAAGGCGAATCCGCGCACTCTGGCAGAGGCGCTGGTCGAACAGCTTTCCGCGCATCCCGCCGTGACAGAGGCGAGCATCGCAGGACCGGGCTTCATCAACATGCGCCTGTCCCCCGCCGCATGGCTGGGGGAACTTGGCGCGATTGCGAGCCGTGGCAATGCCTATGGCCGCAGTGCGATGGGCGCGGGGCAGACGGTGAACATCGAATATGTCTCGGCCAATCCCACCGGCCCGATGCACATGGGCCACTGCCGCGGCGCGGTTGTCGGCGATGCGCTGGCGGGCTTGCTGGAGTATGCCGGCTTTGCCGTCATCAAGGAATACTACGTCAACGACGCGGGTGCGCAGGTGCAGACGCTCGCCCGTTCGGTCCACCTCCGCTACCGCGAAGCGCTGGGCGAGGATATCGGCGAGATCCCGCCGGGATTTTATCCCGGCGATTACTTGGTCCCCATCGGCAACGCGCTGGCCGAAGAATTCGGCGACAAGTACGCCGCCGCGCCCGAAAGCGAATGGCTGACCCTGTTCCGCACCCGTGCGGTCGCCGCGATGATGGACATGATCCGCGCCGACCTTGCGCTGCTGGGCATCCACCACGACCTGTTCTCTTCGGAAGCGGAGCTGCAGGCCGCGGGCAAGCCGGAAGCGGCGGAAGTGTTCCTGCGCGAAAAGGGCCTTGTCTATGACGGCTTGCTCGAAGCGCCCAAGGGCAAGACGCCCGATGACTGGGAGCCGGTCGAGCTGCCGCTGTTCCGTTCCACGCAGTTCGGCGACGATCAGGACCGCCCGATCAAGAAGTCGGACGGCAGCTGGACCTATTTCGGCGCCGACCTCGCCTATCACTACCAGAAGGCGCAAGGCGCGGATGCGCTGATCGACATCTGGGGCGCGGACCATGCCGGTACGGTGAAGCGCATCAAGGCCGCAGTCGCCGCGCTTACGGAGGGCGATGCGGACGGTGCCAAGCCTTTCGACGTGAAGCTGGTGCAGATGGTGCAGCTGCTGCGCGACGGCGAACCGGCCAAGATGTCCAAGCGTTCGGGCAATTTCATCACCATCGCCGACATGGTCGAGGAAGTGGGCAAGGACGTCGTGCGTTTCACGATGCTGACCCGCAAGCCCGAAGCGCAGATGGACTTCGACTTCGTGAAAGTCGTCGAGGCGTCGAAAGACAATCCGGTCTTTTACGTCCAGTACGCCCACGCACGCATCTGCTCGACCCTGCAAAAGGGTGCCGAGGCGGGTTTCTCTCCGTCAGACGCAAACCTTGCCCTGCTGGGAGAGGAAGAGCTGGAATTGATCAAGGTTGCTGCGCAGTTCCCCCGCATGGTGGAGGCTGCAGCACGGGCGCGCGAGCCGCATCGCATTGCCTTTTTCCTTGGCGATCTGGCCGCTGCCTTCCATTCGTATTGGAACATCGGCAACGACCGGCTCGACAAGCGGTTCGTGGTCGCCGACAATGCGGACCTGTCGGCAGCGCGGCTCCATCTCGCCTCGCAAGTCGGGCAGGTGATCCGCAACGGCCTTGCCATCCTTGGCGTGGAAGCGGCGGAGCAGCTTTGAGGCCATAAATGGTGGGTTGCAGGCAGTGAACACGCAAACGGGCGACAGTGAAGGGCAACTCGCTCTGGGCGAGCCCGAACTGCGCCTGCCGTGGCTGGAATCGGCGGACGAGGACGCGGACGAGGGGCTGGACTGGAGCCGCGTTGGCAAGTTTGCCGCCGCGCTCGTCATTGTCCTGCTGATCGTCGCGATGTCGGTGTTCATGCTGCGCGAATACATGTCGGCCCCGCCCGAAGGGGACGGTTCGTTGATCGAAGCACCCGATACACCATACAAGGTGCGGCCGAAGGATCCGGGCGGGATGACCGTCGCGGGCACGGGCGACACGTCGTACGAAGTGGGCGAAGGCGTCGATAACGAGGCGACGCTGGCGCAAAGCGATCCGGTGCCGGTGCCCACGCCCAGCGCTTCGGCCAGTGCAAAGCCGTCGTCCGCGCCGGAGCCACCGCTTTCGGGCGTTGCCGTGCAGATCGGTGCCTATTCGACAGAGGCCGATGCGCGAAAGGGCTGGGATACGATCCGCTCGCGCTACGAACCGCTGGGCGGATATGACCGGCGCATCGTGCAGGGGCGGGCCGATATCGGCGTCGTCTATCGCCTGCAGGCGGTGGCCGGTTCGACTTCGGCGGCCTTTGCGCTATGTGACGACATGCGCCGCAACGGCATCGAGTGCCAAGTGAAACGCTGAATGCACCGCTGATCGGCCCATGGCGGCCTGCGGGCACCATCGCCGCACACTTCCGGTGCTCACGTACTGAAGTACGCTGCGCTCCGGCTTGCGCGGCGACGGCACCCTCGGCTCACCCTGAACCAATCATCGGTACATTCAGATCTAGCGTGAATCGGGGCATGATGGCGCTCTGCCTCTTGCGCTTGGCGGCGGCTTGGCCAAACCTTGCGAATCTATGACGCCAGCGATTTTCGGCCTGTCGGGCCTCGTGCTCACCGATGCGGAGCGAGCCTTCTTCGGCTCCTGCGATCCGGCGGGCTACATCCTGTTTGGACGAAACTGCGAAAGCCCCGCACAGATGCGGGCGCTGACCGACGATTTGCGCGCACTGCACGGGCGGGACGACCTGTTGATCCTGATCGATCAGGAAGGGGGCCGCGTCACCCGCATGAAGCCGCCCGTCTGGCCGGCCTATCCGCCGCAGGGTGTGTTCGACCGGCTTTACGACATCGCACCCGCCAGCGCGATAGAGGCGGCGCGCTGCAATGCCCGCGCCATCGCGCTCGACCTTGCCGAGGCGGGGGTGAGTGCCGATGCGCTGCCCCTGCTCGACGTGCGGCAGAAGGGCGCGCACGACGTCATCGGGGATCGCGCCTTCGGCTATGATCCGATGCGCGTCGCGGCACTGGGCCGCGCGGTGCTGGACGGGATGGCGCAGGCCGGCGTTGCCGGCATCGTCAAGCATATCCCCGGCCACGGCCGCGCCCTGTGCGACAGTCACAAGAACCTGCCAACCGTCTGTGCCAGCGATGCCGAACTGGCTGTCGACCTTGCCCCGTTCAAAGCGCTGCGCAGCGCGCCGATGGCGATGAGCGCGCATATCGTGTTCGAGGTGTGGGACGCCAAGCGACCCGCCACGCAGTCGCCCTTCGTGATCGACCGGATCATCCGCCAGCGCATCGGCTTCGACGGCCTGTTGATGAGCGATGACATCGATATGGAGGCGCTGACGGGCACGATCCCCGAACGCTCGCTCGCCGCGGTGGAGGCGGGTTGCGATGTCGTGCTGAACTGCTGGGCGAAGATGGACGATATGGAAGGCATCTGCGCCGCGCTGCCCGCCATGGGCGCGGATGCACGGCGGCGGCTCGATGCGGCGATGGCGGGTGCGAACGTCGCTTGCCCGTTCACGCGCGGCGAAGAGCGGGCCGAAGCCATCGCCAAGCGCGATGCTTTGCTGGCTGCAGCAGGCGTTTCGGCATGAGCGCAGGGGGCGAGCCGCAGGAACTGCCGCTCGGCCCTGCCGCGCCCTCCGATATCGACTGGGATGCACCAGCACCCGAAATCGATCGCGACGATCCGGCGCGGCTTTATATCGACATAGACGGCTTTGAAGGCCCGCTCGACATCCTGCTCGATCTGGCGCGGCGGCAGAAGGTCGACTTGCGCCGGATCTCGATCCTCGAACTGGTGGACCAGTATCTCGAATTCATCGACCGCGCGGGCGAGATGAAGCTGGAACTGGCCGCCGATTACCTCGTGATGGCGGCGTGGCTCGCCTATCTCAAATCCGCGCTGCTGTTGCCCAAGGAAGAGCAGGAAGATCCCAGCCCGGAGGAACTCGCGCTGCGCCTGCAACTGCGACTGCAGCGGCTGGCCGCGATGCGCGAGGCTGCGGCAAGGCTGATGACGCGTGACCGGCTGGGCCGCGATGTCTTCATGCGCGGCGCGCCCGAAGGGCTGCGGGTGATGAAGAAACGCGCGTGGCAGTGCGAATGGTTCGATCTCGTGCAGGCCTACGGACAGGTCAAGGCCCGCACTGCGCCTGTCGTCCACATGGTGCGCGAACGATTGGTGATGACGCTGGAAAGCGCGCTCAGCCGCGTATCCTCGATGCTGGGCGTTGCGCTGGACTGGATGGAGCTGAAGCAGTTCCTGCCGCCCCATGCTGATCCGCAACTGAAGAAGTCGGCGCTCGCCTCCAGCTTCGTTGCCGCGCTGGAACTGGCCAAGCAGGGCAAGGCCGAACTGGCGCAGGAAGAGACGTTCGGGCCATTGCGGCTGCGTTCGATGAAGCGGGGCGGGAATTGAGCAGCGCCAGTTCCGATCCTGACGACCTGGTCCGTGCGGTAGAGGCCATCCTGTTCGCCGCCGAACAACCGCTGACGCGCGAGGACATTGCCGAGTACCTGAACGGTGCGGACGTGCGCGATGCACTGGCGGAGCTGGAGGAAACATACCGCACGCGCGGTGTGAACCTCGTGAAGCGCGGCAAGCTCTGGCATTTCCAGACCGCGCCCGACATGGCCAATTTCCTGCGGCGGGAGCGGGAGGAAGTGCGCCGCCTGTCGCGCGCCGCGACCGAATGCCTTGCCATCATCGCCTATCACGAACCGGTCAGCCGTGCGGAAATCGAATCGATTCGCGGTGTGCAGACGGCGAAAGGCACGCTGGACGTGCTGATGGAGGCAGGCTGGGTACGCGCCGCCGGCCGCCGCGAAGTGCCGGGGCGGCCCGTGATCTATGCCACGACGCCCGAATTCCTGACCCATTTCGGCCTTGCCAGCCGCCGCGACCTGCCCGGCCTTGCCGAACTGCGCGCAGCCGGCCTGCTGGACCCGGTGGAAGAGGCCATGGAGCGCGAGATGGAGGCGCGGCCGGACGAAGAAAATCCGGCTGAAGCGGACAGCGATCCGGATATCGTGCCGGAGACTGTAACAGACCCTACGCGATCACTGGATATGGGCGACCAAAGCGCCTAGACAGGGCGCGACTCTTCAGGAGAATTAAAGTGAACGTCGGCCCCTGGCAGCTTATCATTATCGCGCTCGTGATCCTCGTCCTGTTCGGGCGTGGCCGCATTTCCGAAATGATGGGCGACTTCGGCAAGGGCATCAAGAGCTTCAAGCAGGGCATGAACGACGAGAGCGGCAAGGAAATGATGCGCCTCGATCCGCCCAAGGAAGCGGACCCCTCTGCCACCGAAAGCACCACAACGAAGGACGGCGAAAAGAACGCCTGACTGTCCGCGCCAAACGGCCTGCGTTGCCAGCCGGCGCGATACGGATAACTGCTGAACCATGTTCGACATCGGCGCTACCGAGCTGCTCCTGATCATCGTTGTCGCGGTGATTGTGATCGGACCGAAGGATTTGCCCATGGCCTTGCGCACCGCAGGCCGGTGGATCGGGAAGATGCGCCGCCTGTCGGGCCATTTCCGCTCCGGCCTGGATGCCATGGTGCGAGAGGCGGAGCTGGCGGACATGCAGAAGGAGTGGGACAAGCGTAACGCCGATATCATGGCGAAGCATCCCGCGACCGATCCTGAAACCGGCAAGCTGGCCGATGCGAGCGCGGAAGTCGCCGCCCCTGCGGCTCAGGTGACTGAAACGACGCCGGTTGCGCCTGCAGCCTCATCCGAACCCGTCGCTACCGAACCTGCCGCAAAGCCGGCTGCGAAACCGGTGTCCGATGCGCAGACGCTGCCGCTGTTCGATGACGGCGCCACCGGCGACACGTCGAAGGGCTGATCCGTGGTCTTCAAGGTTTCCGATCTCGACGATACCGAATCGCCGCTGCTCGATCACCTGATCGAACTGCGCCGCCGACTGCTGCGTGCGGTCATCGCGCTGATCGTGGCATTCGCGATCTGCCTGCCGCTTTCGGACAAGATCTTCGGCTTCCTCGTCCGCCCGCTGACACAGGCTTTCCCGGCGGGTGAGGGCAGGCTGGTCTATACCAAGCTTTACGAGGCGTTCTTCGTCGAAGTGAAGGTGGCGATCTTCGCGGCCTTCTTCATCGCGTTTCCGATCATCGCCAACCAGCTCTGGGCCTTCATCGCGCCCGGCCTCTACGCGAAGGAGAAGAAGGCGTTCCTGCCCTTCCTCATCGCTTCGCCGGTGCTGTTCATCATGGGGGCTTCACTCGCCTATTTCGTGGTGATGCCCACGGCCTTCAAGTGGTTCATCGGGTTTGAAGGAACGGCAGGCGGGCTGAAGCAGGAAGCGCTGCCAGCGATGGGCGAATACCTCAGCCTCGTCATGCAGTTCATCCTTGCCTTCGGGGCCAGTTTCCAGCTGCCGGTGCTGATGCTGCTGTTGAACCGCGCGGGGCTTGTCACGCGGGCGCAGATGGTGAAGGCGCGGCGTTATGTCATTGTCGGCATCGTTGCCGTGGCCGCGGTGATCACGCCGCCCGACGTCGTTTCCCAGCTGATGCTGGCCTTGCCGCTGCTGGTGCTGTTCGAAGGATCGTTGCTGCTGATGTGGTTCACTGACCGCAAGCGCCCCCCTGAGGACGAGGCAGAAGGTGCCGAGGCAAAGGGCGCAGAAGTAAAGGCCGGGGCCGAAACCGGGGCGATGGAAAGCTAACGCCCGCCGTCGGCGACGGGTTTGCCCATCTCCACCGACACGGCAGCCGTCGCAGACCACGCCTTGCGCCCCGCGATCCACGTTTCCAGCACGCGCCCCTGCCGCAATGTCGCCGGCTCTGCCAGTAGCGGGTCGACCGTGACCAGCACGAAATCGGCCCACTCACCCTTGGCCAAAGTGCCGAAGCGGCCGTCGGCACCCATCGCGTAGGCACCGCCAGCCGTATAGGCGGCAAGCGCCTGTTCGCGCGTGATCGCTTCTTGCGGTTGCCACCCGCCGAACGGTTCGCCGCCCGCATCCTGACGGGTGATGGCATCGGCCAACCCTTCGAACACGTTCGGCACTTCGACCGGTGCGTCCGATCCGAAGGCGAGGTGCGTGCGGTTCGCCAGCATGGAGCGCCACGCATAGGCACCGGCCAGCATGTCGGGGGCTAGGCGCGCTTCGGCCATCGTGCGGTCCGACAACATGTGGTGGGGCTGCATCGATGCGATCACGCCCAATTGCGCGAAGCGGGGGATGTCGGCAGGCGCGACGACTTGCGCATGTTCGATCCGCCACCGCCGGTCGCCGGGATAGCTGTCCTTCATGTCCGCCACGGCATCCAGCGCTTCGGCATTGGCGGCATCGCCAATGGCGTGGATGGCGATCTGGAAATTGTCCATCGCCGCGCGGCTCATCAGGTTGCGCAGCTGCGTGCCGGTGATCAGTTGCAGGCCGGTGGTGTCCGGCGCGTCGGCATAGGGGCGGCCCAGCCACGCCCCGCGTGAACCCAGTGCGCCGTCCAGATAGAGCTTCACGCCCGCCAGTTTCAGCCTGTCGCCATAGAGCCACGGGCTCGGCCCCGGACCGGCGATCGTTACCATATCGTCGATGCCGTGGGCATAGGACACGATGCGCAGGGACAGCCGGCCGACATCGCCTTCGCGCCGGATCGATTGCCAGTCCAGCAAGGTCGTGCCCATGTCGGAAACGCCGGTTATGCCGCGCGCCAGCAGCAGGTCCTGCGCTTTGCGAAAGGCGATGTCGCGTTCCTCCGGCAGGGGCGGGGGAAGCTTGCTTTCGACAAGGGCGGTCGCGGCATCGATCAGCACGCCGCCGGGTTTGCCGCCCGCCTGCACGATGCGTCCGCCAGCCAGTGCTTTTGTCGCAGCGGTGATGCCGGCGCGCTTCAGTGCCTCGCTATTGGCCCAGCCCGCGTGCCCGTCGGCGCGGACCAGCCAGACCGGGCGATCGCCGACGGCGGCATCCAGTTCGGCGGCAGTGGGCAGGCGGTCCATGCCCCACGTCACCTCGTTCCAGCCGCGCCCCACGATCCACGGCTTGTTCCCGTTGCGCCGCGCATAATCGGCCACGCGGGTCAGTGCCTCTGCCAGCGAAGTGGTCCCCGACAGGTCCAGCCCGATGGCGTTGAACCCGATGTCGGACAAGTGGACATGCGAATCGATGAAGCCGGGCAGCAGCGTGCGGCCCTGTCCGTCGATGCGGTATTGCACGTCCTTCGGCTTCTTCGCGCCCTGCCGGTAGGTTTCCTTCACGCGCCCGTCGTCATCGATCAGCAGCGCTGCAAACCGCTCGACATTGCCGTCCGCATCGACGCGGATGCCGTTCACATCGTCGACCAGCGTGTCGGCCAGTGCCGCCCCGGGAATTGCGAATGCAAGGATGGATCCGGCAAGAAGCCGGCAAATCGTGGTGCGACCGTTCATGGCCCACCGTCTAAACGCCATTTCCTTCGCGCGCCATATCCGATAGGGCGCGCGGTCTATGGCAGAGAACAGCACAGCGACGAAGAATACGGCAGCAGCGGACAACGCTCTGCCGTTCGGTGCAGACGACGTTCGGGCCGCGGCAAACAATATTGCCGGGCAGGTCGTGCGCACGCCCATTCTCCATTCCAAGACGCTGTCCAAGATTACCGGCGCCGACATCTGGCTGAAGTTCGAGAACCAGCAGTTCACCGCCGCTTACAAGGAACGCGGCGCACTGAACGCGCTGCTGCACCTGACCGATGAACAGAAGGCACGCGGCGTGATCGCGGCATCGGCGGGCAACCATTCGCAGGGGCTCAGCTATCACGGCACCCGCCTTGGTGTGCCGGTTACGATCGTCATGCCGCGCACGACGCCGACAGTGAAGATCATGCAGACCGAAAGCGTGGGCGGCAAGGTCGTGCTGGAGGGTGAGACGTTCGACGACGCGTCGGCCCATGCGCACAAGCTTTCGAAGGAGCTTGGCCTGACTTACGTGCACCCGTTCGACGACCCGACGGTCGCGGCAGGGCAGGGCACCGTCGGGCTGGAAATGCTGGACGATGTGCCCGAACTCGACACGCTGGTCGTGCCGATCGGCGGCGGCGGGCTGATTTCCGGCATCGCCACGATTGCCAAGGCGATCAATCCCGACATCCGGATCATCGGCGTGCAGGCGCGGCTCTATCCTTCGATGTTCGCGCGGATAAAGCACGAGGAACTGCCCTGCGGCGGCGACACGCTGGCCGAAGGTATCGCGGTGAAGGAACCGGGCGAGCTTACCTCGCAGGTCATCCGCGCGCTGGTCGACGATATCGTGCTGGTGGATGAAAGCGCGCTGGAAAACGCGGTCTCGCTGCTGCTGCAGATCGAAAAGACCGTGGTTGAAGGTGCTGGCGCGGCAGGGCTTGCCGCCGTGCTCAGCCACCGCGAACGGTTTGCCGGACGCAAGATCGGACTGGTCCTGTGCGGCGGCAATATCGACACGCGCCTGCTGGCCAACGTGCTGCTGCGCGATCTGGCCCGTTCCGGCCGCCTCGCGCGGTTGCGGCTGACGCTGCAGGATCGCCCCGGCGCGCTGTTCAAGGTGATGCACGCGTTCAACGAACACAACGTCAACATCCTTGAAATCTACCACCAGCGCATTTTCACGACGCTGCCGGCAAAGGGCCTGATCACCGATATCGAGTGCGAGGCAAGAGACCGTGCACAAATCGATGCCCTGATTGCCGACCTGACGGGGCAGGGTTACAACGTGTCCGAAGCGGAGCTCGCCTGATCCCGTTCCAATCTGGTGCAGTACGGGAAAGGCGGCTGGGCACCGGAACTAACGTGGTTAAGGGTCTTTAACACTTTGTCCTTGTGGGGCATAAGGGATGCAGCGCAGCGATGCAGCTTTCCTGGTTGCCGCACGATGCGCCGGATGGACGGTCGGCCCGATGCCCGGGCCGGCCATCCCACCCCGGACCAGATAAAAGAGGTACAGACAGTTTCGTGACCGCTCCGGTTCGATTTCCCCGCTTCTACGTGACCGCGCCCGCGCCGTGTCCGTACCTGCCGGGACGACAGGAGCGGAAGGTTTTCACCGAACTGTCCGGCCCCGATTCCGACGCCCTTAACGACGCTCTCAGCCGCATCGGTTTCCGCCGCAGCCAGACGGTCGCCTATCGCCCGTCGTGCGCGGGGTGCAATGCCTGTGTCTCGGTGCGTGTCGTCGCATCCGAATTCAAACCGTCGAAGTCGCAGTCGCGCACTCTTTCGCGCAACAGCGACCTCGTCGCCACGGCCTGCCGCCCGTGGTCCACGGTGGAACAGTTCGAACTGCTGCAGAGCTACCTCGCCTCCCGCCATCCCGGCGGCGGCATGTCCGCGATGGACGAGATGGACTATGCCGACATGATCGAGCAGACGCCCGTCACCAGCTACGTCATCGAATATCGGGAGCCTTCGGACGGAGAAACACCGGGCCGGTTGGTCGGTGCATGCTTGACGGACCGGCAAAACGATGGTCTTTCAATGATCTATTCGTTTTACGATCCGAACCATGGTGAGCGGTCCGGGCTTGGCAACTATATCATCCTCGACCACATCCAGAGGGCGTCCGGCGCTGGGCTGCCCTATGTCTATCTCGGCTACTGGATCGAGGGTTCGTCGCGCATGCAGTACAAGATCCGTTACCGCCCCCTGGAAAAGCTGGGCGCCGACGGGTGGGAGCGTTTCGATGCCGGTCGCCAGAACGCTCTTATCGCAGGCGTTGCCGCCAGTCCCGGAAGGGGCAGCGAAGGCGACGGCCTGTCCAAGGACGGTCTTTCCAAGGACGGTATGTCAAAAGACGGCATCGCCGATCATCGGAACCTGCAGCCTTCGCAGCCGCATTCCGATCCCGTTTCCCAAGGCTGATTTCCCGCGCCGTGCCGCCCTGCTTTGCGGGGCGATGGCACTTGCCCTGTCGGCGCTTGCGCCATCGCTGGCCAGTGCCCAGTCGCTGGACGCCGATGCGGAGCTGGAGGACCTGATTCCCGATTCGGCCATCGCCGATCCGGAAAGCTGGGCCGTGGATACCGAAGCGGCGCGCACGCCCGAGGATGGCGGCCCCGATCCCGAAACACCACTGGCCGACAATGGCGCCTTCACGCTCGACTGGCCGGACGAGGAAATCGACGTCGCCTTCGAACCGCTGGAGGAAGACCCCGCACTGGCCGAAGCGCTGTCGCGGGAGGCCGGTCGCCCGGCACAGGACATCGCCCTGCCCGAAATGGCGCGTGAGGAACGTGGCGGAAACGGGCAGGAAAGCGTCGACATCACCAAGCGGATCGAGTTGCGCTTCCCGCCCGAATTTGCCGAGTTCGAACAGATCGGCGAATTCCGGCAGCGGTTCCGCGACTTGTCCGACCTCGTCAACCTTGCCGATAGCGACGACAACCTAGCCCAGCTGGGCAATCGCGCGCGGGCGGATCAGGAGCTGCTGGAAACGCTGCTGTCGGTCTATGGCTACTACGATGCGGACGTAACGCAGCGTGTGCGCACGCCTGCCGCAGGGCGCGGTTCGGGCGAGGACGGAGAGGTGAAGCCCGGCGACGCGCGCTTCGTCTTCTCCATCGATCCCGGCCCGCGCTATGCCTTTGGCGCGATCGATCTTGCCACGCTGGAGACGACGGGGGCGGACTATCCGCTGCTGCGCGAGGCGTTCGGCATCAAGAGCGGCGACCCGGTGAACGAGGATGCGATCGTTTTCGAGCGGCTCGATCTGGACGTTGCACTCGGTGAAAACGGCTATGCCTTTGCCGAAGTCGGCGCGCCCGATCTGCTGGTCGATCACGCGCGGGACGAGGCGGACCTGACCATCCCTGTCGCGCCGGGCGGCAAGTACCGTTTCGGGCAAGTGGTCAGTTCCAAGCCGAAGTTCCTGTCGGGCAAGCACCTTGGCGAAATCGCGCGCTTCGACGCGGGCGATATCTACAAGGAAAGCGATGTGGAGGATCTGCGCCGCGCAATCCTTGCCACCGGCCTCATCTCCACCCTGTCGATCCAGCCGCGCGAAGTGGAGGCACCAACAGAAGGCCAGCCCGGCACGGTGGCGCTGGATGTCGACCTGACCGAAGCGCCGCTGCGCACGATCGCCGGATCATTGGGTTATTCGACGACGGACGGATACCGCACCGAAGTCAGCTGGGAACATCGCAACTTCTTCCCGCCCGAAGGGATGCTGCGCGTGCGCGGTATCGTGGGAACGCAGGAACAGCTGGTCGGCGCGACCTTGCGCCGCAACAACTGGCACGGGCGCGACAAGGCCATCTCGCTGGACGTGTTCGCCAATACGATCGACCGCGATGCCTATGAAGCGCGCACGCTGTCGGCGATCGCCAAATATGAACGGCTTTCAACGCTGATCTTCCAGAAAGAGATTGCGTGGTCGGTCGGCCTAGAACTCGTTGCCACGCAGGAACGCGAAGGCACGCTGGATGGAGAGACCGGCCCGCGCGAGACGTTCCTTGTCGCCGCCGTGCCCGCGTCGGTCACTCTGGACCAGAGCGACAGCCTGCTCGACCCGACGGAAGGCTGGCGGCTGGAGGCGTGGGTGTCGCCGGAAATCTCCACGAACAACGGCACGCAATCGACTTATGGTCGCGCGACACTGGAAGGGCGTTATTACAAGCCGTTCGGCGAAAGCGTGGTGATCGCCGCGCGTGCCAAGATCGGCACGATCCAGGGCACCGCCCTCGACCATATCGCGCCTTCGCGGCGTTTGTTCGCGGGCGGCGGCGGTTCGGTACGCGGCTACGGCTATCAGGATATCGGGCCGAAGGACGATCTGGGCGATCCGACCGGCGGGCGCTCGCTGTCCGAATTCTCGCTTGAAGCGCGGGTCAGGACCGGCATGTTCGACGGCGCCTTGTCCTTCGTGCCGTTCATCGATGCGGGCGCGGTCGATACGACGACAACGCCGCGCCTGCGCGATCTGCAGTTCGGTGCGGGCGTCGGCATCCGGTATCACACCAATTTCGGCCCGCTGCGCGTCGATCTGGCCACGCCGATCAACCGCCGCCCGGGTGACAACCGCATCGCCGTCTACGTCGCGCTGGGTCAGGCGTTCTGATGGCGGAAGAGGACATCATCGAACCTGCCGGTGAAGACGCGCCCGCGCCAGCGAAGCGCGACTGGGGCAAGTACTGGCGCCGCCGCTTCGCCGCTTTCGTTCTGGGCATCATCCTGCTGGCAGGCGCTGGCGCGCTGCTGATCGATAGTCCGATCGGCCACCGCTTCATCGTGAACAGCCTTGCTTCCTATGCACCGGCATCGGGCCTGCGCATCAAGGTCGGGCGGATAGAGGGTTCGGTCCTGTCGCGCGCTACGCTGCGCGATGTCGAATTCTATGACCCACAGGGAAAGTTCCTCACCGTGCCGGAGGCGGAGCTGGACTGGCGCCCGCTGCACTGGTTCACCAGCGGCCTTGACGTGCGTAAACTGGTCGCGCGGCGCGGGACATTGCTGCGCTTGCCGGAACTTGAGCCCGGCGATCCCGATGCGCCGCTGCTGCCCGATTTTCCCATTCGGGTGGACCGGTTCGAGCTTGACCGGCTGTACGTGGACGAGGCCGTGGCCGGTATCGGCCGCACGGTGAACCTGAAGGCGAGCGTCGATATCGCGAAGGGGCGGGCCAAGCTCAACCTCGTCAGCGAACTGGGCGGCAAGGACGAGCTGTTCGTCAATCTCGACGCATCGGAAAGGAAGGACATCCTTGACCTGACATTCCGTTACAGCGCGCCGGCGGGCGGGCTGCTGGCGGGCATGGTCGGGGCAGAAGATGACATTTCCGCCCTGATCAGGGGTGACGGGACATGGCGTGACTGGAAAGGTGGCCTGCTTGTCACCAAGGGCGGCGAGAATTTTGCCGCGATGCGCCTGTCCAAACAGGGCGATGTCTATGGCGCGCTGGGGCAGGTGTTTCCCGGCGACGTGCTGACCGGCATTCCCGCGCAGGCGGTGGGCGATGCGCTGTCGGTGAAGCTGACCACCACGTTCGACAGCAGCGTTTTCGACGGCAAGGCGATCCTTGTCGGGCGCGGTGCGTGGCTGGCGGCGGACGGGATCGTCGATCTGGCGGGCAACGAAGTGGACGGGCTGTCCCTGCGCACGCGGGTCACCGATCCGGGGCTGCTTGGTGTGGAAACCGACGGGCTGGTCGCGGATCTCGATCTGGACGGGCCGCTGGGCGAACTGGACATCAGCTACCATGTCAGGGCCGCGCGGATCGCTGCGGGAAGCGCCGCGATCGACGGTCTCGACGCGAAAGGAGAGGCAAGCTGGGACGGTGCGAAGCTCGTCCTGCCGCTTGGCGTGAAGGCGCAGCGGATCGATACCGGCGTGGCGTTGCTGGACCCGCGGCTTGCCGGAGCGGCACTGACCGGAACCGTCGTTTACGGCGCTGGCCGCGTACAGTCGCAGGATCTTGTCCTTGCCGCACCGGGGATCGATGCGCGAATGACGCTGGATGGCGACGTTTCGGCAGGGCGCTATGCGCTGAACGGGCCGGTTGCGATGCAGAACCTGCCGCTCGAAGGGCTGGGCAGTGCGAACGCCCGCGCCGATGTCAGCGCCGTGATCGGCGGGCCGCAGGGGTGGAGTGTGGATGCCCGCGTCGACGGAAAGATTGCGCGCGTGACGAATGCGACGCTCGCCAATATTGCCGGCCCCGCCATTGCGGTCACGGCGGATGTCCAAACGGCGGGCAATGCCCCCGTGCTCGTGCGCAGTGCGCGCGTTACTTCGCGCAACCTGCGGATGAACGTATCGGGCAGCCGCGCGCTTGACGGCACGGTAAAGCTGACCGGGCGGGGCGAGCAGGCGGACTATGGCCCCTTCACCGTCGACAGCACGATCGATGGCGCGGGGCCGCACGCGGTGCTCGTCTTTGCCAATCCCTATCCCGCCGCGGGCCTTGCCGACGTGCGCGTCGCCGTGGACCCGACGGGCGACGGTTTCGCCATCGTGACGGAGGGTGACAGCACGCTTGGCCCCTTCGATGGCGAACTGTTCCTCGTCATGCCTGCAGATGGCCCGACCCGCATCGATATAGAGCGGCTGACGATATCCGACACGCAGCTTGCGGGCACTCTCGAACTGCAGGACGGCGGCGCGGCCGGTTCGCTGGCGCTGACAGGCGGGGGCGTCGAAGGTAACATCGACCTGACGCCGACACCGGCGGGGCAGGGGATCGCGGCCGACGTCATCTTGCGCAACGCCCGTTTCGACGGGCCGACACCGATCACCGTGCGCATCGGCCACCTCGTTGCCAACGGCACCCTTGGCGAAGGCGGCACGATAGAGGCTGCGGTCAATGCGCAGGGCATTTCACGTGGCAACCTTTTCATCGGGCGGCTTGCCGCCGAAGGGCAGATGAAGGACGGGGCGGGCAGCTTCAGCGCGCAGATTGCCGGCCGGCGCACGGCGCGCTTCAACCTTCGGCTGGTCGGCGATATCGCGCCCGATCGCATCTCCGTCGGCGCGCGCGGCCGCTATGCCGGTGAACGCATCGCCATGCCGCGCCGCGCGGTGCTGACGAAGGATGGCGACGACTGGGTGCTGCAACGCAGCCAGATCGGGTTTGCAGGCGGCGCGATACAGGCGGAGGGCCGCTATGGCGACGCCACGGCGATGACGGTGAAAGTGGCGAAGATGCCGCTGGAGGTTGCCGATCTCTTCATGCCGGATCTGGGGTTGGGCGGCACGGTTTCAGGCATTGTCGAATATGCCGATACGCCCGGCACGCTGGCGACGGGCAAGGCGACGCTGAAGTTCGACGATCTGACCCGTTCGGGCCTTGTCCTGACTTCGCGTCCGGTCGACATCGCGCTTGTGGCCGAACTGGGGGCGAGCGATCTGCAGGCCCGCGCCGTGTTCAAGGACGATGGCAAGAGCAACGGGCGGATGCAGGCGCGCATTTCCGGTCTGCCCGCGCGCGGCGCGCTGATCGACAGGCTGCGTGTCGGCGATCTTGATGGCCAGATGCGCTATGCCGGCCCTGCCGATGCGCTGTGGCGGCTTGCCGCGATAGAGGTGTTCGACCTGACCGGCCCGATCGAGATCGCGGGCGACGTGCGCGGTACGCTGGACAACCCCGTCGTGCGCGGCACGATGAAGGCCAGCGACTTGCGCCTGCAATCGACGCTGACCGGCACCGACATTACCGGTCTGGATGCGCGGGGCAGTTTCGACGGATCGGTCCTGCGCATATCGCGCTTTGCCGGCACGGCGAAGAACGGCGGAACCGTATCGGGCAGTGGGTCGATCGACCTGTCCGACATCGTCACCAGCGGTGTCGGCATGGATATCCGCATCGCCGCGCGCAATGCGCGATTGCTGGACCGCGACGACATGGCCGCGACGGTGACCGGCCCGCTGCGGGTGGTGGCGAAGAACAACGAAGGCACGCTGGCCGGGCGGCTCGATGTCGTCAGTGGACGGTGGAAGCTGGGCAATGCCGACGCGGTGGCGATGCTGCCCAATATCGCCAAGCGCGAGATCAATACCCCTGCCGACCGGGAGGAGCGTGCCGTCGCCAGCAAGCCGTGGCGCTATCTGATCGACGTGCAGGCGAACAACCGCTTCACCGTCACCGGTATGGGCCTCGACAGCGAATGGAGCGCCGATGTCCAGCTGCGCGGCAATACCGATGCGCCGCGCATCATCGGGGAAGCGAACCTCGTGCGCGGTGGTTACGAATTTGCGGGCAAGCGTTTCGAACTGACGCGCGGGCGTATCCGCTTTTCGGGCGAGAACCCGCCCGCGCCGCGTCTGGATGTGGTGGCAGAGGCCGACATCAGCGACATCAACGCGCGCATTTCCATCACCGGCACGGCCCTTGCGCCGCAGATCGCGTTCAGCTCGATCCCTGCCCTGCCCGAAGAGGAAGTGCTGTCGCGCCTGCTGTTCGGGGATTCCATCGCCAATATCTCCGCGCCCGAAGCATTGCAGCTTGGCGCGGCGCTTGCCTCCATGCGAGGCGGCGGGGGCGGCGGGCTGGACCCGATCAACAAGCTGCGCGGTGCCATCGGGCTGGACCGGCTGCGCGTTGTCGGCGCGGACGAGGCACTGGGCCGTGGAACCAGTGTCGCGGTGGGCGAATACCTTGGCCGCGACCTCTATGTCGAACTCGTCACCGACGGGCAGGGCTATAGCGCGACCGAGCTGGAATACCGCGTGACTGCGTGGCTCTCGTTGCTGGCGACGGTTTCCTCGCTGGGCAACAACGCGTTGGAGGCGGAGATCAGCAAGGATTACTGATGCGAAAACGCCGGCCAATTGCTGGCCGGCGTTTCGTGTTGCGTTGCGCTGGAATGCGCGGGTGTCAGGGTTTGCGCAAGACCGCGTCGATCGGCATGGCCGCGCCGTTCGTGGCCAGCACCGGCTGAGCCGAAACGTGCGCGCTGTTACCGTCCTCTCCGGTTACGGTAAGCGTTTCGCCTTCCATGCTGAACGTGACGGTCGTGTCGCCCATCGTCGTCATTTCGACAGGGCCGCCGCTTGCCTCGATCGCCTTGGCGATGTCGCTTTCGCTGAAGGCGCCGGGCAGGACATGATCGCGCAGCACTTCGGCCAGCAGCGCCCGGTTCTCCGGATCGGCCAGCTTCTGATCCGCAATGGCGGCAAAGGCATCGTCGGTCGGCGCCAGCAGGGTATAGCTGGCGCTGCCGTCAAAGACTTGCGCAAGGCCGGTATCGTTCAGTGCGGAACTGACGGTGGAAAGCGATCCGGCATCGGCCAGTTCGCTGGCCAGCGTGTCGTTGCTGACCGTTTCGCCGGTCGCGGCCTCTTCGCTGCCGGAGCAGGCCGCCAGCGGCAGTGCGAAGGCGAGCGAGGCGGCCAGCATCAGCGAGCCGCGTTTGTTCGCGAGGTTCGTCATTATCGTCCCTTTCATCACAGCAGCAGTTCGATCGCGGCAGCAACCAGCTGCGTCGTCGGGTCGACCTGATAGACGTAGCCGTCGCTGTAGCGGTAATAGGCGTCCGGCCCGTCGACGTAGCGGTCGCGATAGCCGTAAGGCACGTTATAGACGCTGTAGCCCATCGGCATCGGCTGGCCGACCGTGATCGTGTCGCCGGTCAGCAGCGCGGCGATAGACGTGATCGCCGCAGTGTCGGGATCGACGCGGTAAAGCACGTTGTCGGCATAGCGGTAGCTGCCCGCCGGGCCGAGGCCGTAGTAGCTCTCGTAATAGCCGGGCACCGGCTCGTAATCGTACCACGACGGCCAGACGTTGCCGGCCGAAAGCGCACCGCCCAGCAGTGGATAGTAGCCGAGAATGGCCCCCGCCGGAGACAGGCGGACGAGATTGTTGTCGTAATAGCGATAGCGCCCGTCGATCAGGCCGGGCAGGCCCCACCAGCTGCTGCGGTCATAACCGTAGTAGTCCCGCTTCACGAGGCCGGGCGGGTTGCAGCCGTTCTGCTTCTTGGCAAGGCCCGGAGGGCAGCCATCGATCAGCCCGTAATCGCGAGCGCGCGAATCGCGGCTGTCATAACGGAACAGGTTCACGACATCGCGGCCATCGCGCATGTTGCCGTTCGCCTTGCCCGAATTGCCGGGGCTCATGTCGCGCACTTTCACGACATCGGCCCTGTTGCCGTTGCCGTTTCCATTGCCGGTCGCTTTCATCGGCTTGGCATTGCCATTGCCGCGATTGTCGGACCCGCGATTATCGGACTTGGCGTTGCCGTTGTTCTGGGCAACCTTGGCATTGCCGTTTCCGTTACCATTGCCGCGCATGGCATTGCCGTTGCCGCCGCCGTTACCGCGATCGGCATTCTTGGCTCCATTGCCGCCGCCCTGGCTGGAAGAGGCAGCGGCATTGCCGTTACCCTTTCCGTTGCCGTTCCCATTGCCATTTCCGGGTTGGGCGTAGGCACCGCCCGCGGCCAGCGCAATGGCCGCAACGCCCATAACAATATTGCGCATCTCGATTCTCCTTTTGCGCTCAACGGCAAAGGCGGCGCTACGTTCCGTAATGGCGACAGATCGGATCAGGCGCAGCGACAGGCGGAGCAATCGGCAAGACTGTCCGGTCTCGCTGAACGGGCGGTTTAGGTCGGGTTCAGGCGATCAGGAAATGGTGCCGGTCAGGTCGAACGTCACGATGCCTCGCGCCTTGCGATTGCGGCGCTTCCATCGGTCATGCGCCAGCGAATGGTGCGCATCGCGGTGCCCGTCGGCCCAGTGTTCGTTGATGGTATAGCGGGAGAATTCGTAGTCTTTCGAATGGCTCTCGTTCAGCTCGCCGCGATTGATGAGATGCATGATCGAAACGCCACCGTGCGAAGGCAGGTCGGCCAGCATCCGGACGTCGGGATCGTCCTTCATTTCGTCCGGTAGTTTTTCGCAGATCCGCTTCGCCGCATCGCGCAGCTTCTCCATCTGCTTGTTGAGATCGGTGTTGAGGCGCGTGCGGCTGGAATAGCGGATGTCCTTTTCCCGTTGCAGCGCATCAGGAAGGGTCAGCGGCATGCGTCCGCGCGCGCTGAACAGGTCGACCTGGAATATGGTCAACCCGCCATCGGGGCTGGTGTCGAGCACGTATTGCAGCGGCGTGTTGGAAACGAGCCCGCCGTCCCAATATGGCTCCCCGTCGATGAACACGGGCGGAAAGCCGGGCGGCAGCGCGCCGCTGGCCATGATATGCTCCGGCCCGATCGTGCGTTCGCGGCTGTCGAAATAGACGAAGTTGCCGGACAGGACGTTTACCGCGCCGACACTCAGCCGCACGCCGCGCCTGTCGTTGATCAGGTCGAAATCGACGAGGTCGAGCAGCGTCTGGCGTAAAGGCGCCGTGTCGTAGAAGCTGATCGCGGCGGGATCGTCGGGCCAGAAGATCCCCGGCGGGATCAGGCGCGGTTCGAAGAAACCCGGAATGCCGACCGCCGCGACAAGCGCCGCCGACATCTCGTTGAACCAGCGCCTCGGCTCGCCCTCCCGCGTGGGGGACGGGATGGTCAGGCGCGATGAAGCCAGATCCCAGAAGGCGCGCAGGCGTTCGATGCGGCGTTCGGGCGGGTTGCCGGCGATGATCGCGGCGTTGATCGCGCCGATCGATATACCCGCCACCCAGCCGGGGGCTGTGCCTTCTTCCGCCAGCGCCTCGTAAACACCGGCCTGATAGGAACCGAGCGCGCCACCGCCCTGCAGGACAAGGACGGTGCTTTCATCCGCGGGCAGGGGCTTGCCGGTCGCCATCACCGCAATATGGCCCGTTTATGTTGCAATGCAACAACGTCATGATCGTAAGGGCCATGAAAAAGGGCGCCCGGTTTCCCGGACGCCCCTTTCGTATCTGGACTGACCCGGGGGATCAGGACGAGTAGTACATGTCGTACTCGACCGGGCTCGGCGTCTGTTCGAAGCGATAGACTTCTTCCCACTTCAGTTCGATGTAGGCGTCGATCTGGTCCTTGGTGAACACGCCGCCTTCCAGCAGGTAGTCGTGGTCCGCGGTCAGTGATTCCAGAGCCTCACGCAGCGAGCCGCAGACGGTGGGAACTTCGGCGAGCTCTTCCGGCGGAAGGTCGTAGAGGTTCTTGTCCATCGCGTCGCCGGGGTGGATCTTGTTCTTGATCCCGTCGATACCGGCCATCAGCAGCGCTGCCGCGGCGAGGTACGGGTTTGCCAGCGGATCGGGGAAGCGGAATTCGACGCGCTTCGCCTTTTCGCCGGCACCGTACGGAATGCGGCACGATGCCGAACGGTTGCGGGCCGAGTAGGCCAGCAGGACCGGCGCTTCGAAGCCGGGGACGAGGCGCTTGTAGCTGTTCGTCGTCGGGTTCGAGAAAGCGTTGATCGACTTGGCGTGCTTGATGACACCGCCGATGTAGTAAAGGCAGGTGTCCGACAGGCCGGCATAGCCGTTGCCCGCGAACGTGTTCTTGCCCTTGTTCCAGATCGACATGTGCGTGTGCATGCCCGAACCGTTGTCCATGCGGATCGGCTTCGGCATGAAGGTCGCGGTCTTGCCATAGGCCTGGGCGACCATCTGCACGACGTACTTGTAGATCTGCACGCGGTCGGCCGTGGTGGTCAGCGTGCCGAAGGTGATGCCAAGTTCGTGCTGGGCAGCGGCCACTTCGTGGTGGTGCTTGTCCATCGGCAGGCCCATTTCGACCAGCGTCGAGACCATTTCGCCGCGGATGTCCATGCAGCTGTCGACCGGCGGAACGGGGAAGTAGCCGCCCTTGGCGCGCGGACGGTGACCGAGGTTGCCGCCTTCGTATTCCTTGTTCGTGTTGCCGGGCAGTTCGATGTCGTCGATGCGGAAGCCCGAACCGTCGTAGCCGTCGTAGAACTTCACGTCGTCGAACATGAAGAATTCCGGTTCCGGGCCGACATAGACGGTGTCGCCAAGGCCGGTCGTCTTCAGGTATTCCTCTGCGCGCTTCGCGGTCGAACGCGGATCGCGCGAGTAGAGTTCCCCGGTCGACGGTTCGACGATGTCGCAGAACAGGACCATCATCGGCGTTGCCGAGAACGGATCGATGTAGGCCGCGTCAAGGTCGGGCTTCAGGATCATGTCCGATTCGTTGATGGCCTTCCAGCCTTCGATCGACGAACCGTCGAACATCAGGCCCTGCTCCAGCTCGTCCTCGCCAAGCGGGGCGGCGAGCATCTGGAGGTGCTGCCACTTGCCCTTGGGGTCCGTGAAGCGGAGATCGACCCATTCGATCTCTTCGTCCTTGATCCTTTTGAGGATGTCCTTTGCAGAGGCCATTTTCATCCCTTTCGACTTGATGTTCCCGGCCCGTGCCGGGGGATGGCAATGTGAATGGGGGCGGGAACCCGTCCCCGAAGATGGTTCAGACCGCGTCGGCGTCGCGTTCGCCGGTGCGGATGCGGACTGCCGTCTCGATCGGGGAGACGAAGATCTTGCCGTCACCGATGCGGCCCGTCTGCGCGGCGCCGGCGATCGCCTCGATCACGCGTTCGGCCATGTCGGCGGTGACGATCACTTCCAGCTTCACCTTGGGCAGGAAGTCCACGACGTATTCGGCGCCGCGATAGAGTTCGGTGTGGCCCTTTTGTCGGCCGAAGCCCTTCGCCTCTGTTACGGTGATGCCGGTCACGCCCACTTCGTGCAGCGCTTCCTTCACCTCGTCGAGCTTGAAGGGCTTGATGATCGCTTCGATCTTCTTCACGTCAGTACTTCTTGTGCCCCCGTGTTACGTTCGGCCAGTTACGTTCCGGCATTGTCATCATGCCGGGACCCTGTCCTTCCCGGCATGAGCGGCGGCACCCTTTCGCAGGTGGATGCAACCGCGCATCCATGCCCGAAACAAGAATCGTGCCATCTCTTGCGTGCGATGCAACCTAGGACATGGAACCGGCCCGCGAAAGGGGTTTGCGGGCCGGGGGAGACGTTTTTGCTGCGCGATTTGCCGCAATTGCGAAACGATTGGACCGTACTGGAATCCGATCGGGCAACTTTTGCCTAAAATAGAGGCGGTGCCTAATTTTCAGGCAGTAAATCGGCCCGGCGAAACTGGACAGTCAGAGCCGCAGTCCGGTTTCCCCCGGAAGGCCCGCCATCACGTTCAGATTCTGCAGTGCCGCGCCGCTCGCTCCCTTGCCCAGGTTGTCCAGCACCGCGATCAGGCGCGCCTGTTCGCCGCGCTTGCCGGCAAAGACGTGAAGGTCGATGCCGTCCCACGGCTCCATCGTTTCGGGAAGCAGCAACTGGTTCATGTCCGGATCGGCCGGTTTTACCGTGACGATCGGACTGCCGGCGTAGAACTGCGCCAGCGTGTCGCGCAGGGCATCGGCATCGCTGCCGAGATAGGCGGACGCGGGCAGGGCCACTTCGACCACCATGCCGCGAAACGCGGGCACGACGGCGGGCGAGAACAGCGGTTCGCGCAGCAATCCGGCATGGGCCTTCATTTCCGGTAGGTGCTTGTGCCCGCCATGCAGGCCATAGGCGCGGAAAGCGGGCGCCGGCTCGCCATTTTCGTACTGCGCGATCATCGCCTTGCCCCCGCCGGAATAGCCGGACACGGCATGGCAGCCATAGGGCCAGTCGGTCGGGATCAACCCGGCGCGCACCAGCGGTGCGACGAGCGCAAGAAAGCCGGTGGGATAGCAGCCGGGATTGGCAACGAACCGCGCGGCAGCAACCGTGTCGGTGCCGACGAGTTCGGGAAAGCCGTATGTCCAGCTATCAGCCACGCGGTGCGCGGTCGACGCATCGATAACGCGGGTGCGATCGTTGCGGATCATGCCGACCGCCGCGATCGCCGCATCGTCCGGAAGGCACAGGATCGCGAAATCGGCATCGTTCAGCGCTTCTGCCCGCGCGGCATCGTCCTTGCGCCGGTCATCGGTCAGCGCGATCACGGTGAATTCGCTGCGGCTTGCCAGCCGCTCGGCAATCTCGATTCCGGTGGTGCCTGCCGCACCGTCGATAAATACACTTGCCGCCATCAGATCGTCTCCAGCAAGCCCAGCGGCAGGTAGCCGACAATGCCGTCGCCGCCCACGATGCCCCAGGCCCATTCGCCCGCGATGTCGAGCACGTCGAAACCCGTGCCCGCAGCCACCTGATCAAGCACGGCGGCATCCGCGCGCGCCGCGCCCAGCAGCGTGGCATCGCCGGTCAGCCTGTGCGGCATCGGCACGGCGTAGTGCGGCACGAAAACCGATCCGGCCAGCCGAATATGCGCAAGATCGCCACGCACGGGCAGATAGGCATCGCGCGCATGGCGCGACGGCCCGGACAGGGCGAAGCTTGCGGTTTCCGAAGGTGTCTGGTCTGGGCTGGTCAAGGCTGTCCGGGCATTCTTGTCTGTTAGGGAGCCGCGCGCTTAAACCGCGCGGAAGCGGTAGGCAAGGCGGAGATGGTCGCACACTGTCGTGCAGAAATGGTGAAGGAGTGCGCGGGAAGATGGATCGCGATGCCGACAGGCAATTGATCGAACATCATGCAGGCGCGCGGCGCATCGCCCTTGTCGCGGAAAGCTTTGCGCGGCTGACGGGGAGGGAACTCGTGCCGTTTCAGGGGGATATGGCGCATGCGTTGTGGAACCTGCCCGCCGTGGTCCTTGCCCACGGGACGGAGGACGATCCGGTGTTCTTCTATGCCAACCGCATGGCGCTGGACCGTTTTGTGCTGACGGGAAAGGCGATCGTCGCGATGCCGTCGCGCCTTTCGGCCGAAATGCCGGAACGGAGCGAGCGCGAGGCATTGTTCAGGCGGGTGGATGCGGACGGATACATCGACGATTACGCCGGAGTGCGCATCGCCGCGACCGGCCAGCGCTTTCGCATAGAGCAGGCGACGGTGTGGAACATGATCGACGAACATGGCGAACGGCACGGACAGGCAGCGGTGTTCTCGCGCTGGACCGACCTCTAGGCGTTCGGCAGGCGCGGTAACGGAGCGACCCGGTATCCTCGCGTGGGACGATGCCGGCGGTCGCTCCGCGGCATGAGCGCAGTGATCAGATCGAAAGCGCCTGTTCCACGTCGCGCAGCTTGATGCGGGCCAGCGCCAGGTTCGCCTTCTTGCGGTCGAGCGCCATGTAGACGAACAGCCCTTCGCCGGTCTTGTCGGTCATCGGGCGGATCAGTTCGTACCAGTCGCCGAGCGAGATCAGCATGTCCTCCACCCCGTCGTCGAGCTTGAGCAGCTTGAGCAGCTTCAGTTCGGCGCGCATCACCTCGTTGTTGCCGGCAGCGGCAAGGTCGATGTCGCACTTGCCCAGATCGCCGACGGTCGCGACGGCCATGCCGCTGGCACCATCGACGATGGCGGCGGCCATGGCTCCGTTGATCTCAAGGCATTCCTCCAGCTTTTCCTGGAAAGGGACTTGACGATTGGCGAGCATTTTCCGGATTCCTTGTATTGGTGTGGGTATCGAAAGGGGGTTGGCGATCAGGCCAGTGCCGCGTTCTGCGACTGGATGTCGTGCAGGCGCTGTTCCAGCCCGTCGGCATCGAAGGCGACGACACTGGAATTGAAGCGACCGGCGCTTTCATGCAGGCCCGCCAGATTGGCCGAGAGCTTGGCCAGCGCATCGTCCAGCATGGGCAGGGCATCGGCCATCTGTTCGGCCAGCCCGTACTTCTCGATCAGGGAACGCCAGCGGCCGAGCAGCAGGCTGGTGACGCGCAAGTCTGCTTCGGCCCGCTCGATCTCCTCGCTCATCGCGCCGACTTTCTCGCGGTCCAGCATCAGGCTGCCGCGCACGGCGCCGATCCCCGCTTCCAGCGAGCGGACGAGCGAATCGTTGGCCGCTGCCGACGTGGCCGCATCTTCCTTGCCGTCGATGGTGGCGGCGGTGAAGCGGCAGACGGTTTCCGCCTGCATTTGGGCCATGCAGACCGAGAAACGCAGCGCATGGCGCAGCGCGCACATCTGGTCGACATGGGCCAGCACGCCGCGCATCGTGTCGGCAACCTTGTGGCACTGCACCTCCAGCGCGGGGGCGGCGTTGGCCACCAGCGGGGCATCGTCTTCGTGCGCGTCGACAACCGCGCGGGCAGAGCGGACCGCCTGTTCCAGCGCGCCAAGGCTGTCCAGTGTCCGGCTCACCCGATCGTCGAGATCGGCGGCAAGGTCGTCGGCAGAGCCGAGATCGCTTGCCAGCTGCGACACGCGCCGGTCCATGTCGGTCGAACTGTCGAGCAGTATGCGCTGGAAGCCGGTTGCCCCATCGCGCACCGGCAGTTTCGCACCGGCACTGGCGCGGGCGGCGGCTTCGGCCGGCATCACGTCCTGCATGAACGCGGCGTAGCTGTCGTAACCCAGCTTGCGCAGTTCTTCCAGGATCGCATCCTGCCCCACGCGCGCTGCACGTGCCGCGCTGCCGCCTTCGGCCATCGTCTTACGTTCGATTTCGCGGACGCGGGCGTAGATCTGCGCCACGACATCCAGTGTCTGGGCATGGCAGGGGCGCGCGCGGACGGAGATATAGCCGCCTTCAAGCGGGGTGATCGTGGCGAATGCCCAGTAGCTCGATCCGTCGCCGGCAAGGTTCAGGACATAGGCGCAGACCGGTTCGCGCGCGCCGATGGTTTCCCACACGATGCGGAATGCGCCGCCCGGCATGTCGGGGTGGCGGATGATGTTGTGGGGTTCGCCCACCAGCCCTTCGCGCGGGGTGCGGGCCATGTCGACGAACACCTGGTTCGCCTGTTCGATCACGCCCTTGGAATCGGTTGTGGAGAAGAAGAGATCGTCGATGCCGACCTCGTGAAACTTGCCGTTGGGAGCAGCCGCCATCTGTACCTCCTGTCGTTGAATGGGACGACGTGGAGATAGGCGAGAGCGGCGCGGACAGACTTTGACCGGCGTCAATTATACTATTATTAACTATATGAAATAGTTGCACTTTTCACTGAAATACGCAGTGCTGTAACAGTCCCTGCACACCCGTTAACCAGGCAATGCCGCAGCGTAGCGCAAATCGTATTGCGCACCGGGCAGGCGATAAGGCGGAATTAACCGCCGTATCTTTTTTTCAGCATGTGCCATGCGGCGCGCAGGCCGAGTGCCGCACCGCCCTTGGGCCGGCCCGGTTTGGCCGCCGGACGCCATGCGAACGTATCGAAATGGGCCCAGTCGATGGGTGTTCCATCGTCCTGCGTCCCCACGAATCGATCGAGGAACAAGGCCGCCGTCGTAGCCCCCGCGAATCCGCCGCTGGGCGCGTTGACCATGTCGGCGACGTCGCTTTTCAGCATCTCGCGATAGCCATCGTGCAGCGGCAGGCGCCAGCAGGGGTCGTCGTTGGCGACGCCCGCTTCCAGCAGATCGGTCGCCGTATCGTCGGTCCGCGTAAACAGGCCGGGAAGATCGGGGCCAAGCGCCACGCGCGCCGCGCCCGTCAGCGTGGCGAAATCGATGATCAGCGCCGCGCCGTCCTCGCTCGCCTTGGTGAGGGCGTCGCCCAGCACCAGCCGCCCTTCGGCGTCGGTATTGGTATTCTCCACCGTCAGGCCCTTACGCGTTGCCAGCACGTCGCCGGGGCGGAAGGAATTGCCCGATACCGCATTCTCCACCGCCGGGATCAGCAGGTGCAGCCGCACCTTCAGCCGCTGCTCCATGATCAGCGATGCCAGCGCCAGCGCATGGGCCGCGCCGCCCATGTCCTTCTTCATCAGGGCCATCGAATTGCCGGGCTTGATGTTCAGCCCGCCCGAATCGAAGCAGACCCCCTTGCCGACAATGGCGACGCGCGGCGCGTCTTCTGCGCCCCATTCGATTTCGATCAGGCGGGGTGCGTGGCTGCGCGCGGCGGCGCGGCCCACGGCGTGGATCATGGGATAGCCCTTTTCCAGAGCGTCCCCGCGCGTCACCATCAGCTTCGCGCCATGCGCCTTGGCAAGGTGCGATGCCTCTATCTCCAGGCTTTCCGGCCCCATGTCCTCTGCCGGCGTGTTGACCAGCGTACGCACGAGGTTCGCCGCGTCCGCCTCCGCCACTATGGGTCTGATTGCGGCTACATCCTTGGTAAGGAGGATGCGCGCGCCTTCGCCGTCCTTTTCCTCGCGGTACCGGTCGAAGCGGTATTGCGCGGTCTGCCAGCCGAACAGGGCGGGGCCCGGCTCCCCCTTGGCCAGCCGGTATGTTCCGGCGGGCAGTACCTCTGCCAGCTTGGCAAGGCACCAGCTGGACAAGTCGGCAGGATCGGCCACGCCGCCGGCGGCAAACCAGCCGTCGCCATCGGGCACGATCGCGGTCTGGTAACCCTTGCCGGTAAACTTCTGGCCCGCCAGCGCGGCACGCTGCGGCGCCGAAAGTCCCTTGGCCCATTTCTCGAACCCCTCACCGTTGACGAGGTGGATGGGGATTGCGTCCTGTCCGCGATCCGGCTGGATCAGCGCATCTTTGTCGTTCATGGTGACGTGGTTAGCCTGCGGGAGATCGGTTTTGCGAGGAAAATCTTGTGCCCTTCTAACGGTCGGGGCCCTTGCCCTGTTCCTCGGCGCCTGCGGAACGGAGGCGGGAACTGCCGGACCAGACGCCACGGCAGCGGCGACGACAGAACCTGCCGCGACCGCCTCTGCATCAAGCGACACCCCGGAAACAGGGGAAGCGAAGGCTTTCGAGCAGAAAGTGACAGAGAGCCGCGCCACCGGCAGCTTCGAATTCACCTATGCATGGCCCGCCAAAGTCACCGCCATCGCGCCGCTTGCGCAGCGTTTTGACGAGGAGCGAAAGGCGCAATACGCGAAGTGGAAGGCGGAGTGGGACGAGGCGCAGAGTAGCGAGCCTGCCGATTGCGTATCCTGCCGCAGCCGCGGTTATGACAAGGAATGGAAAATCGTGGCAGACCTGCCGCGCTGGCTTTCGCTTTCCGCGACGGTCTATTCCTACACCGGCGGCGCGCACGGCGGCACGGTTTTCGACGCGCTGGTCTGGGATCGGGAGAAGGGCGTGGCGGTGAAGCCTATCGACATGTTCCGGTCTGCCGAGGCGATCGACAGCGCGACGCAGGACGCGTTCTGCAACGAACTGGACAAGGCCCGGCAGAGGAAGCGGGGCGGGCCGGTCAAACGTACCGGCGATCCGTTCAACGATTGCATCGCGCCCGTCGCCAATTCGACGATCATCGTCGGTTCCGCCCGAAATCGCGCGTTCGATCGTGTCGGCTTCCTCATCCCCGCCTACAACGCGGGGCCTTATGCCGAAGGATCGTATGAAGTGACCCTGCCGGTCACGCCCGCGCTGCTGGATGCCGTGCGCCCGGAATACCGCCGCGCATTCCATGTGCCCTAGGATCGGTTGCAGCCCCTCGCATTTCGGGGCGTAAATCGCTACATGGTCAGGCATGACCGAATACATGGTAGTCGACGAACACGACATGCTGCCGCGCGACGGCGCGATCAAGCTGCACGGCCCCGCCGCTTTCGAAGGTATGCGCAAGGCCGGGCGCCTTGCCGCAGAAATCCTTGATGCGATGGTGCCGCTGATCCGCCCGGGTGTGACCACAGGGCAGATCGATGACGAAGTGCGCCGCCTCACGCTGCAGGGCGGGGCGGTTCCGGCCACGATGGGTTATCGCGGATATGCCCATTCGTGCTGCATCTCGATCAACCATGTCGTGTGCCACGGCATTCCTGGGCCGAAGGCGCTGAAGGAAGGCGACATCCTCAACATCGACGTGACCCCGCTGCTGGACGGGTGGCACGGCGATTCCAGCCGCATGTTCATCGTCGGCGATGCCCCGTTGAAGGCGAAGCGGTTGGTCGACGTGACTTACGAATGCCTGATGATCGGCATCGAACTGGCGAAACCCGGCAACCGGCTGGGCGATATCGGCGCCGCGATCCAGAAACATGCCGAAGGGCATCGTTACGGCGTGGTGCGCGATTTCTGCGGCCACGGCCTTGGCCGCCTGTTCCACGATGCGCCCGAAGTGATCCATGCCGGACGCCCCGGCACCGGCCCCGAACTGAAGCCCGGCATGTTCTTCACGATCGAGCCGATGATCAACCTCGGCAAGCCGTCGGTGAAGCTGCTGGAAGATGGCTGGACGGCCGTGACGCGCGATCGTTCGCTTTCCGCCCAGTTCGAACATTCGATCGGCATTACCGAGACGGGCTGCGAGATCTTCACGCAAAGTCCGGCAGGGCTGGACTGTCCGCCCTACGCCTGAGGGCGCGGGGGCAGGATTCTGCCGGCCTCGAAAATCGCGGGCCCAAAACGGAAAGTGCCCCGGTGCTGCGCGGCACCGGGGCTACTCCTCTCCAAACGCGAGCGGCGGCCAGTGCCGCCGAATGCGGTAAACGCGCTCAGTCTTCCGGCGCGATAGTAACCTTCAGCCCTTCCAGATCGTCGTTCAGCATGAGCTGGCAGGAAAGGCGCGAATTTTCGTTGCGGTGATCCGAACTGTCGAGCAGGTCGTCCTCGTCCTCGCTCACTTCAGGCAGCTTGTCCTTGAAGGAGGGGTCGACATAAACGTGGCAGGTCGCGCAAGAGCAACAGCCGCCGCACAGGGCCAGCAATTCGTCGAAGCCGTTGTCGCGGATCGCTTCCATGACCGACAGGCCGCTATCGGCATCAACGGTCGTTTCGGCGCCATCACGGTTCACAACGATCAGCTTCGGCATATGCAGCGTAATTCCCTGTCCTGTTTTACCGGATATCGGCAATGCCATTTCCGGTCATCGCGGGGGCTGCTAGTGGTTTGAAGCCCGATTGGCAAGCGAATGCTGCGCGGGCTGCAGCAAAGGAGATGTCCGGCGTGGGAATTTCGCGACACAGGCTGGAGGCGGGGCTGGATGCGATCGCGGCGCAAGAACCTGCGATTGCGCGCGCGCTGGACAAGGTCGGCTATCCCGCCGAACGCATCCGCGACCGTGGCTACCGCACGATGCTGCGCACCATCGTGGGCCAGCAGGTTTCCGTCGCCGCCGCCGATTCGGTCTGGCGCAAGCTGGAGGCATTGCTGGGCGATGCGATCCCGCCGGAGGAACTCCTCGCCGCCGAATTCGATGCCCTTCGCGCCTGCGGCCTGTCGCGGCAAAAGCAGGGCTATGCCCGCTCGCTATGCGAACTGGTTACGGCAGGCGAAGTTGATTTCGCCGCGCTGCCCGCCGATGACGAGGAAGCGATCGAGCAGCTCACCCGCATCAAGGGGATCGGGCGCTGGTCGGCGGAAATCTACCTGCTGTTCGCCGAAGGGCGCGAAGACATCTGGCCCGCCGGAGACCTTGCCGTGCAGGTCGGCATGGGCAAGCTGTTGGGCCTTACTGAAAGACCATCGGAAAAGGAAACCCGCGCCCTTGCCGAAAGCTGGCGCCCGCACCGCGGCGCGGCGGCGGTGTTCATCTGGCACTACTACCAGAACGCGGCGCTGTGACTCCCGATTGAGGTGACATTTCGGGCGTGGGCGTCCGGCCGGTTGGAGATGCGGGAATTTTCTTGTGCGATGGCGGAAAGGGGGGGCTAGCGGACGTTCGCCAATGTTGGTTGCCTGCTGATCAGAACTAAATATTGCCCGTCTGACACGCAGTAAGGGCGTCAAGCGCGCAGCGATCAAGAAATTTGTCGTCTGACGGTTCGACCCACGCTTTCAGAACAGGCGCGAGTGCGGGATCGGCAATTGTTTCGGCTGCTTCGAAAAGCGGCATGCAAGCAATATCTCCCATTAGTTCCGCCCTGACCAACGGTAGTGCGAGTTGCTTATCTCTTTGGGCGAGGCCCAACAAAGCTTCTGCCCTAACGACATTGTTCTCGTCCAATGCCGCCAGAAGCAGTGCGTCCCTCACTTCAGGGGTGTCAATCTCTTGCTGAGCAAGCAACATGGTCGCCCAGTCCCGATTAGATAGTTCATCATCGCGCATCATCTCTATCAGACGTTGAAGATTTGCCCGGGCAAAACTGCTGCCTGTAAGCGGAACCTCTTCGGCCATTACCGATCGTAGGAAGACTGATGTAGGTTCGTATAGTTCACTCATTCCGTGAATTTGCCGATTTGCCGCAAAGTCCGCAATCGGTCGTTAGCCGTCAGTCCGCTTGCGGCATCGAAGCGTCAAAACCAGCCGCGGCTCTTTACCCCACCAATCCCGCAATCGCCTGCGCCATATCGATGTCGCGCTGCGAAACGCCGCCCGCGTCGTGGGTGGTCAGCGTGATCTCCACGCGGTTGTAGACGTTGAACCATTCGGGATGGTGATCCGCTTTTTCCGCCAGAATCGCCACGCGGGTCATGAAGGCGAAGGCTTCGCTGAAATCGCCGAACATGAAGGTACGAACTATCGCCAGCCCGTCCTCGCGCAGTTCCCAGCCGTCGAGATCCGCTAAGCAGCCGTGAAGCACGTCTCCCGTCAGCTGTTGCACCATGCGTATTCTCCTCATCTCTTGGCAGATTCTTCGCGATCCCATAGGGCAGCGAAAGCATGAACGCGAGCCCCCCCTTTCTGCGCGCCGAGAACCTGGCCTGCCGCCGTGGGGACAGGCTGCTGTTCGCCAGGCTGTCGCTGTCGGTCGATGCGGGAGAGGCGCTGCACCTTTCGGGCGCGAACGGGATCGGCAAGTCCAGCCTGATCCGCATCCTTGCCGGATTGCTGCGTCCGTTCGAAGGTTCCGTGCACAAGGCAGGCGCGATGGCGCTGCTTGACGAACGCCCCGCGCTTGACACGCATCTGCCGCTGGGGCGGGCGCTGGCGTTCTGGGGGCGGGTGGACGGCATTGCGCCCGCGCGGCTGGACGAAGTGGCGCAATCCGTCGGTCTGGGCGATCTGCTCGACGTGCCGGTGCGCTTCCTGTCGACGGGGCAGAGGAAGCGCGCCGCGCTCGCCCGCGCCATCGCCCAGGACGCGCCGGTATGGCTGCTGGACGAGCCGCTCAACGGCCTCGACACGGCATCGGTCGCCACGGTTGAGGCTTTGGTTGCAGATCATTGCGCGGGCGGGGGCCTGTGCCTGCTCGCATCGCACCAGCCGGTCGCCGTTCCGAACCTTGCGCGGCTCGAACTTTCGGACTTTGCAGCATGATCGGGGCAGCATGATCGGGGCGATCCTCAAACGCGACATTGCGCTCTTGCTGGGCGGCGGGCGGCGGGGCGGAGCCATGTTGCCCATCCTGTTCTTCCTTGCGGTCGCCATGCTCTATCCCTTTGCCGTGGGGCCGGATGCGAAACTGCTGGCGCGCACCGGCGGCGGCGTCGTGTGGGTCGCGGCGCTGCTGGCGGCGATCCTGCCGCTCGACCGGCTGATAGAGCCGGATCTCGAAGCCGGTGTCTTCGACCAGCTGGCCCTGCGCGGCATGGCAGACGAGGTGACTTGCGCGATCCGCATCCTTGCCCACTGGCTGTCCTTTGCCGTGCCGCTGATGCTGGCAACGCCGATCGCGGCGGTTCTGCTGGGCCTGTCGGGCGCGCAGTTGATGACGCTGGAACTGGGCCTGCTGGCGGGAACGCCGGGGCTGGCGGCACTCGGCGTCGCGGTTGCGGCGGTAACGGCGGGCCTGCGCGGCGGGGCGGCGCTGGCCGGATTGCTGATCCTGCCGCTGGCCGTGCCGCTGCTGATCTTCGGCGCGGGCAGCCTGTCGACCGGTGGCGAAGGCGGCATCGCGCTGACGGGGGCGGCCAGTCTCGTGCTCGTCGCGCTCAGCCCCTTTGCCGCGGGCGCGGCGCTGCGCGCAGCCCGAGAGTAGGCGCGCGGATAGGGGCAGGCATCCCCCGCGCAAACTTTTCTTCATTGCCCTGACAGGTTCGGCGTCTTACCTCTCGCCCCGCAATGATTACCGTATCCGACACCCTTTCGCTTATCGGCAATACGCCGCTCGTCCGCCTTGCCGGCCCCAGTGCGGCTGCCGGCTGCGACATCTTTGGCAAGTGCGAGTTCGCAAACCCCGGCGCTTCGGTGAAAGACCGCGCGGCGCTGTGGATCGTGCGCGACGCGGAAAAGCGCGGCGTGCTGAAGCCCGGCGGCACCATCGTCGAAGGGACGGCTGGAAACACGGGCATCGGCATCGCGCTGGTCGCCAACGCGCTGGGTTACAAGACGGTCATCGTCATGCCGGAAACGCAAAGCCGGGAGAAGATGGACACCCTGCGCGCACTGGGCGCCGAGCTCGTCCTCGTCCCCGCTGCGCCGTTTTCCAACCCCGGCCACTTCGTCCACACCAGCCGCCGCATTGCGGAGGAGACGGAGAACGCGGTCTGGGCCAACCAGTTCGACAATATCGCCAACCGCCGCGCGCACATCGATAGCACCGCGCCTGAAATCTGGGAGCAGATGGAGGGCCGCATCGACGGCTTTACCTGTGCGGTCGGCACCGGCGGCACGCTGGCGGGCGTAGGCATGGGGCTGAAGGAGAAGGACGAGGATGTCACCATCGCCCTGTCCGATCCCTATGGCGCGGCGCTTTACGAATACTACGCCCATGGCGAGCTGAAATCCGAAGGGTCTTCGGTGGCAGAGGGCATCGGCCAGGGCCGCATCACCGCCAATCTGGAAGGTGCGCCGGTCGACACGCAGTACCGCATTTCGGATGAGGAAGGCCTCGAATGGGTGCGCCGCCTGCTGGCAGAGGAAGGCCTGTGTCTTGGCCTGTCCAGCGGCATCAACGTGGCTGGCGCGGTGCTGCTGGGCCGTGAACTGACGCAGCGGCTGGGCCGTCCGGCGCGGGTGGCCACGATCCTGTGCGACACCGGCTTCCGTTACCTGTCCAGCCTCTACAACGCGGAATGGCTGGAGAAGAAGGGCCTGCCGGTCTTTCCCTGGCTGAAGGAAGGCAACTGATCATGGCCACGCCGGAAGCAGCGCCCGCCGATAACGCATCGGGCCTCAAAGCATCCGGCCTGATGGGCACGCGGGCAGAAGCGATGCAGCGGCTGAAGGTCGGCGTCGGCGGCTTGCTGGCGGTGCTGTTCGTCGTGGCGACCGCCAGCTCCGTCATCCAGAGCACGATCGATGCCGACGATACCGGCACCGCGGTGGCAAAGCCCGAGGTGAAGACGGAATCGGCGAACGATCCGCTGGTCGACATCGGCGTCGCGCCGGAACTGCCGGGCGAAACGCAAGTTGTCGTCCCCGATCTTCCCGCCGAACAGATGCCGCCCGAAGCGCAAGAGGCCGCGGGCGAGTGATTTTCACGGTGAGGTCGCTTGCCACCGTTTTCGCCGCACCGGTCATGCTGGCCGCATGCTCGGCTTCTCCGACGGACCCTGCGCCGGTTGCAACCGAAACGGCGCTGGCCGATAGCGGCGAAAAGCCCGACCTGCTGCTGTTCACCAGCCTGCCGATCTACTGGTCCGAAGGCGGGCTTGGCGACATGTTGTCTGCCGATGCGCCGGTCCATTGGGCAAGAACGGCGCTGGAGGCGCGCTACGATCTCGTCCCCGTCGATACGCTGACATCGCTTCCCGCGAACGGCACCCTGCTGATGGCCCAGCCGCGCGCCTTGTCGGCGGAGGAGAACGTAGCGCTGGACGATCATGTGCGCGGTGGGGGAAGGGTGGTCCTGATCGTGGACCCGATGCTGGATGCGCATTCGGCCTACGGCCTTGGCGACAGGCGGCGGCCGGAGGCGATCTCGATGCTGTCCCCGATCCTTGCCCGCTGGGGTCTCCGGCTCGTGCCGGACGGGCGGGAGGCTTACGAGGCGCAGTGGGGTTCCCGCACTTTCGCGGTGGAGGAAGGCGGGCGCTTCGAACTGGCGAGCGGCGGCCACGACAGCGTGTGCCATCTGGTGGACGATGCCCTGATCGCGCGGTGCAACGTGGGCAACGGCAAGGTCATGCTGCTGGGCGACGCGACGTTCCTTGCCCACGGGGAAAATGCGGGAGCGGACGGTGCGGGCCTGTTGGCCGACCTGATCGCAGCCGCCGAAACGCCGCCATCCGCCCCCTGAACCGGGGATTTCACGGGCGGTGAACCCTGATTCGGGGAAACTGCGGGAATTTTGCGGGACAGTCAGGCGATTCTGCCGGGAAAACACGGGAAGCGGCTTGAATCCGGCCCGCATTTGGCCGATTCTGGGCCTCGATTGGGCGAAGGAAGGCTGCCTGGAATGACGGATTTCCACTGGTTACAGGCGCTGAGCCGTAATTTCCCGTAATTTCCCCTTTCATCCCCGATAAACCCGAGGTATTACTTCCAGCATTCATGGAACGCATGATTTGCCGCGCCCCCAGCGGGCGTTTCCGGGCAGTGCCAAGGCACGGCCGGGTACGGGAAAGTCGTGTGTTTCGGGGGTTTTACACTTGGGTTCGGGGTTTTCGTGGCGGGACGGCCATTCAGCTACAGGGGGCAGGGCTTTTCGCTTCGCGGCGAAAAGGGACGCTTCGTGCTGCCTCCCGCGTTCCGCAAGGTCGTCCGCGACAGCAGTCACGACACCAAGGTCCTCTGCGTCGCCAAGCATGATCGCTGGGACTGTCTGACCGGTTTCGGCCTTTCCCGTATGGACGAGCTGGAAGAACAGCTGGACCGTGAGGAAGAGCGTTCGATCCGCCTTGGCACCGATTTCGACCGCGATACCCGCTCGGCCCAGCTTTACGGCTTCATGGAAGTGCCGTTCGACGATTCCGGCCGCTTCATCATGCCCGAATACCTCGTCGAACTCGGCGGGCTGGAAGAACAGGTGTTCTTCCAGGGCGGCGGTGCGTTCTTCACGATCTGGAACCCGGCAAAGCTCATGGAAATGGGCGACGACTGGGCCGCTGCGAAAGCAGCGTGCAAGGCGATGATGGCCGAAGGCGTCAAGCCGAAGCGGGGTGCGAAGTGAGCGCTGCTTCCGGCCATGGTCCCCACATTCCCGTCCTGCTCGACGAAGTGATCGCCGCGCTCGATCCCAAGCCCGGCTCCGTCATCATTGACGCGACGTTCGGCGCCGGCGGCTATTCGCGCGCCCTGCTGGATGCGGGTGCAACCGTCCACGGGTTCGACCGCGATCCCGATGCGATTCGCGCGGCGAAACTGTGGAAAGAAACTGCCGGGGAAAACCCCCGTCTGGTCCTCCACCCCCGTCGCTTTTCCGAAATGCTGGACGCAATGCACGAAGCTGGTGTGGCGGCAGTGGATGGAGTCGTCATGGATATCGGCGTCTCCTCAATGCAGCTTGACCAGCCCGGACGGGGCTTCGCCTTCTCGTCCGACGGCCCTCTCGACATGCGCATGAGCCAGGAGGGTGAGAGCGCCGCCGATTTCCTCAACACCGCGAATGAGGAAACGATCGCCGATGTGCTCTACGAGTATGGCGAGGAACGCCAGTCGCGCCGCGTGGCCCGCGCCATCGTCGCCGCGCGTCCGCTGGAAACGACCGGTCAGCTGGCCAGCGTCGTCCGCAAGGCGCTGGGCTATCATGCCGGTGCGCCCAAGGATCCGGCGACCCGCAGCTTTCAGGCAATCCGCATTCACGTGAACGGCGAGCTGGACGAACTGGCCGCAGCCTTGAATGCGGCAGAGGCTCTTCTGAAGGAAGGCGGCCGCCTTGCCGTCGTCAGCTTCCACAGCCTTGAAGACCGGATCGTGAAGCACTTCCTGCGCGATGCGTCGAATTCCGGGGCGGCGCCTTCGCGCCACATGCCCGACGTCGGCCCGTCGCACCAGCCCGTCTTCCGCAAGCCTGCCAAGGCGGTCCGCGCCGGCAAGGCCGAGCTGGACCGTAATCCGCGTGCACGTTCCGCCGTGCTGCGCGCCGCCACCCGCACCGCCGCACCCGCCCGTCCCGAAGCCGAGAGGATCTCCGCATGACCAGCCGCACACGCATATCGTCGCTGCTCTGGACAGGGGCCGTCGTGCTGGCGACCGCGCTCAGTCTCGTGCTCATGCTGCAGGTGAAGGCCGTGAACAGCGAGATCGCCGAGACCGAGAAGGCGATCGTTTCCACCCAGCAGCAGATCGCGGTGCTGGAAACCGAATTCCAGACCCGCGCACGCCAGCAGCAGCTGGTCCGCTGGAACGAGGTGGATTTCGGCTATGTCGCGCCGCGCGCCGACCAGTTCCTCGATGGCCGCGCCCAGCTTGCCGCGCTTGGCAAGCAGGTGGAGATCATCGAGGACGAACCGATCCGCATGGCCGAAGGCGCGGCCGCGACGATGCCGGTGGTAGAAGAGGCCGCGCCCGTCCGCACGGCCAGCGCTGCCGACAGCAAGCCTGCGCTGAAGGGTGAGCCGGAGAAGGCCGCCAATACGGCGAAGCTGGATGCGCCCGTCCGGCTGGCGCAGGCACCTGCCATGATGCGCCAGCTTGTCGCGGTAGACACCGTGAAGCCGAAACCGGCGCCCAAGGCGCAGGAACGCACCCGCTCCTTCGCAGAGCGGTTCGACATCGACACCGTCATCGCGGAAGGCAGGAACTGATGGCATCGATCCCGCTCGGAACGGCCCAGGGCCTTTCCGGGCCCGGCGGCGCGCACCGCGTTGCACGGCATCTTTCCCCGCCCCCGTCCCGCTCCACGCCTTCGCGTCGGGCGGATCTTCGCGTTTCCACGCTGACGCTTGCGCGCAAGCGCGTGGCGCTGGTTGCCTTCGCTTTCGCCCTTGCAACCGCCGTGCTGGTCCTTCGCGTCGGCATGATCGGCATTTTCGGCGGTGCCGGTTCGTTCACGCCCACCGGCAATGCCCTGCTGCCCGATCGCGGCACCATCGTCGATCGCAACGGCGTGCCGCTGGCCCGCGATTTCAAATCCTATGCCCTGTGGTTCAATCCCAAGGCGATGGAGGGCGGCGACCCGCTGACCCGTTCCCCGCGCGAAGTGGCGCAGAAGCTGGTCGCGATCTTCCCCGACATGGACGAGGCGGACCTCGAGAAGAAGCTCGCCAGCGGCAAGGGTCAGTACTTGCGCCGCCGCATCCTGCCCGAAGAGGCGAACAAGGTGTTCCAGATCGGCGAACCGGCCCTGTCGCCGCCTGCCGAACCCAGCCGTTACTATCCCGAAGGCAACCTTGCCGCCCACGTGCTGGGCTATGTCGGCGCGGACGGGAAGGGCCGGGTCGGCATGGAGGAAGTCTACAACGGACTGCTGACCGATCCGGACACGCGCGGAGCCGAACAGGTCCTGTCGATCGACGCGCGGGTGCAGGCCGCGCTGGAAGATGAATTGCTGCGCGGCATGGGTCTGGCGCAGGCAGAGGGCGCGGGCGGCATCGTGCTGGATGTCGATACCGGCGAAGTCGTGGCCATGGCATCGCTGCCCAGCTTTGACCCCAACCACATCGACGAAGCCGGCATGAAGCTGATGTTCAACCGCGTGACCAACCAGGTCTACGAGCTTGGCTCCACCTTCAAGCCGCTGACCGTGGCCGCGGCGATCGATGCGGGCGTCATCACCAACCTTGCGCGCACTTATCCCGCCGGCGCGCCGCTGCGTGTGGGCCGGTTCTCGATCCGCGACAGCCACACCATCGGCGCCCACCTCAACGTGCCGGAAATCCTGATCCATTCGTCCAACATCGGCACCGCGCAGATCGCGGACGAGCTGGGCAGCAAGCGGATGAAACACAAGATGGAGATGCTCGGCTTTAACGAGCGTCCCTATATCGAGCTTCCCGCCCGCGGCTTCCCGATCTGGCGCAGCGGTGAATGGCCGCGCCTGACGACGATGACCGTGTCATACGGCCACGGTATCGCGGTGACCCCGCTGCACCTTGCCACCGCCTATGCCGCGATGGTGAACGGCGGCATCTGGCGTCCGGCCACGCTGCACAAGATCGAGCCGGGCCAAGCGCCGAAGGGTCGCCGCGTCTTCAAGGAAGCGACAAGCGCGCGCATGCGCCAGTTGCTGCGCATGATCGTGACCGACGGTACGGGCCGCAAGGCCGATGCCCCCGGTTTCCGCCTTGGCGGCAAGACGGGTTCCGCCGAGAAGCCGGTTGACGGCGGGTACAAGCGGACCGCGCTTGTCACCACGTTTGCCTCCGCCTTTCCGATGGACAATCCCCGGTACGTCGTGATCACGATGTATGACGAGCCGAAGGGTACCGCGGCCACCAGCTACCAGCGCACCGCGGCATGGAACGCGGCCGCCGCCGTGGGCCGGATCGTCCCGCGCATCGGCCCGATGCTGGGCGTCTATCCGGACGAGAACCGCGACATCGACCTGACCGACGTGCGCCCCCTGATCGACAAGGGAGGGGCGCACTGATGCAACTCTCCGTGCTCCTCGAAAAGGCAGGCCTGGTGCAGAAGACCGGTAACGGGATTGCCGGAGAAGCGGACGTAACCGGTTTTGCCATCGACAACCGCAAGGTCGCGCCCGGCACCGTGTTCGGCGCGTTTCAGGGCGGCACCGTCAATGGCGAGGATTTCATTCCCGCGGCTGTCGCTGCCGGCGCCGTTGCCATCGTCGCCCGCCCCGAAGTTACCGTTACCGGCGCGATCCACATCGCTAGCGAGGAACCGCGCAAGGCGTTTGCCCTGCTGGCCGCAGGGTTCTTCACTCCGGTTCCGGCCACGATCGTTGCCGTCACCGGCACTAACGGCAAGACCAGCACGGTCGAAATGACCCGCCAGATCTGGCGCATGTGCGGCTTTTCCGCCGCCTCCATCGGCACGCTGGGCGTCACTACGCCGGACGAGAGCGTTTCGACCGGCCTCACCACGCCCGACATCGTCACGTTCCTGTCGAACATGACCGGTCTTGCCCGCGAAGGCGTGACGCACGTCGCCTACGAAGCGTCGAGCCACGGGCTGTCCCAATATCGCAACGAAGGGCTCGATGTCGCAGCGTGCGCCTTCACCAACCTTTCCCGCGACCATCTGGATTACCACGCCGACATGGAGGCCTACTTCGCCGCCAAGATGCGCCTTTTTGACGAGGTTGTGTCCGACGGCGGTTCGGCAGTGGTCTGGATGGACGATCCGCGCTCGGGCGCGGTCTGCGAACATGTGCGTCGGCGGGGTCTGCGCCTGTTTGCAGTGGGCGAGCAGGCGGATGTGGCGCACGACGGCATCCGCCTGCTCGATCGCACGCCCACCGAACTGGGGCAGGACCTGAAGCTTGCCTGCAGGGGCGAGGAATTCACGGTGAAGCTGCCGCTGATCGGGGCCTATCAGGCGGCCAATGCGCTGGTCGCCGCAGGGCTGGTGCTGGCGACAGCGAACGACGACGGGCCGGCACCGAAGCAGGTTTTCGACTGCCTGTCGCGTCTGCAACCGGTGCGTGGGCGGCTGGAACGCGCCGCGATCAACCGCGCGGGCGCGCCGGTCTATGTCGACTATGCCCATACGCCAGATGCGCTGGAAGCCGCGATCTTCGCGCTGCGCCCGCATGTCACGAACCGCCTGATCACCGTGTTCGGCGCGGGCGGTGACCGCGACACCGGCAAGCGCGGACCGATGGGCGAGATTGCCGCCGCCCATTCCGACATCGCCATCGTGACGGACGACAATCCGCGCGGCGAAGACCCCGCCGCCATCCGTGCCGCGATCATGGAAGGCGCGGGCGATGCCGACAACATTACCGAGATCGGCGGGCGCCGCGACGCCATCGCCGCCGCGATTTCACAGGCCGGGAAGGGCGACATCGTCCTGATCGCCGGCAAGGGCCATGAACAGGGCCAGATTTATGGACGCGCAGAGGCCATGCGCGTCCACCCATTCGACGATGTCACCGTAGCCAGGGAGTGCGCAGCATGAGTGCCCAACCAGCCTCTAACGACATGCCAGTTCCAAACGATACCCGCCGCGCGATTATCGAGGAAGCGGAGGGGACAGCCTATCGAACGCTTTGGCGGGCCCATACCGTGGCCCTGTCCGTGGGCGGCATCGCCCATGGCGATTTCGCCGCCCATTCCATCGCGATGAGCCCCGCGAAAGTCGTGCCCGGCGCGCTTTATTTCGCGCGCGGCGAAGTCGATGCGGTCGCGGCACTGGCGCGCGGCGCGGTGGGCGTCGTCTCCACACGTCCGGTGCGCGGGCCCCACGTACTGGTCGACGATATCGACGATGCGCTGGCCCGCCTTGCCCGTGCGGGCCGCAACCGTGCACGCGCCACGATCATCGCCCATGCGGGTTTTACCCTTAGCACGGTGCCCGATGCCCTGTTCGCGTCGCTGGACAAGGCAAGCCGCGGCCTGGCCTTTGCGCCTTGCCCCGAAGATTGTGTCGATGCGGGTCTTGCCGGGCTTGCCGCCGATCGCAGCCACGCGATCTTCGCCATCGACCATGCCCCGCAGATCGACCGGCTGCGCCCGCATATCTTCATCGGCGGACGCGATCTTGACCGGAACGAAGGCCTGCGCGCCGGAGGTGCCCTGCAATCCGGCGGTGCGGCGGTGCTTTCCGCCGATCATCCGGACTTCGCCTGCTGGCGCGCCGCCGCGCTGGATGCGGGCGCACAGGTCTATGGCTATGGCCGCAAGGCCAGCGCCGACATCTGCCTGCTCGATTCCGTTCGCTGCGGCAGCACCGGCTGGCTGGTCACGGCAGAGATGATGGGCCAGCGCATGTGCTTTGCGCTGGACGACGGCTTCGGCGAAGCCTGCGCCAGCCTTGCCGTGCTGGGTGCCATGCGCGCGGCGGGCGCCTCGCTCGGCTGCGCGGCACTGGTGATGCAGCCGCGTCCGGCACAGGACGAGGCCCGCGCCATCGCGGTGTAACCTGCCGGTGGTGAACGGCAGGGGAAATATGTTCCAGCGGGCTTCGGCCCATTGGGGACAGGACGGGCGGCCCGCTTCACAAGGCGGGCCGCTTGGCGCATTGCTGACATACGGGACATCTTGGTCTATCCGCGCCCGCTTCCGTTCTAGCACCCCGTACGCCTGAGGAGCGCCGATGCTTTACCTGATTGCCCAGTTTTTCGAATTCGAAGGGCTGGCCAACCTGATCCGTTACCAGAGCGCTCGCGCAGGCGCCTGCCTGCTGACGGCGCTGGTCATCGGGATGGTCATCGGCCCGCGTTTCATCGGTTACTTGCGCGTCAGCCAGGGCAAGGGCCAGCCGATCCGGCTGGACGGCCCGCAGACCCACCTTGCCAAGCGCGGCACGCCCACGATGGGCGGCTTGCTGATCCTGACTTCGGTGCTGATTTCCATGCTGCTGTGGATGGATCTGACGAGCTGGATGGTCTGGGCCTGCATCGCGGTCACGCTGGGTTTCGGCGCAATTGGCTTCTTCGACGATTACGACAAGGTGACGAAGCGCAGCCACAAGGGCGTATCCGGCAAAGTGCGCCTGACGTTCGAGTTCGCGATCGCGGGGCTTGCCGCGTGGCTGGTGGTGGATGACACCAACCTCTACCTGCCGTTCATGACTTTCGGCATTCCGCTGGGTCCGGTCTATTACCTCTTCGCCGCCTTCGTGATCGTGGGGGCGGGCAACGCGGTGAACCTGACCGACGGGCTGGACGGGCTGGCCATCATGCCGGTCATCATCGCCAGCGGCACTTTCGCGATCATCGCCTATCTCGTCGGGCGGACCGACTTTGCCACCTATCTCGGCATTCCCTATGTCGAGGGCGCGGGCGAGCTTGCGATCCTGTGTGCCGCGATCATCGGGGCGGGGCTGGCATTCCTGTGGTTCAATGCGCCGCCCGCCGCCGTGTTCATGGGCGATACCGGATCGCTGGCCCTTGGCGGGGCGCTGGGCGTGATCGCCGTCGCCGCGCACCACGAAGTCGTGCTCGGCATCGTGGGTGGTCTCTTCGTGCTAGAGGCGGTTTCGGTCATCGTGCAGGTCTTCTGGTTCAAGCGGACGGGCAAGCGTATTTTCCGCATGGCACCGATCCACCACCACTTCGAACAGAAGGGCTGGGCTGAAAGCACCGTCGTCATCCGGTTCTGGATCGTGTCCATCGTGCTGGCCGTGATCGGTCTTGCCACCCTGAAACTGCGTTGAGCGAAGAGGCTGCCTCGATCCTCCCGCAAGAGGTTTTTGCGGGAACGCGCTATGCCGTGCTGGGCCTTGCGCGTTCCGGCCTTGCCACGGTTCGCGCGCTTTGTGCTGCCGGCGCGAGTGTCATCGCGTGGGATCGCAGCGATGCCGCGCGCGATATGGCAAAGGCGGCACTGGCCGGTTCCGATTGCTTCGTGATGGAAGAACTGACGCGGCAAAGCGTGGCCGGCTGCAAGGGTATCGTCGTGTCCCCCGGCGTGCCGATCAACCGGCATCCCATCGCCGATGTCGCCCGCGCGGCGAACGTGCCGCTGATCGGTGACATCGAACTGTTTGCGCTGGCGCGAAAGGCGCTGCCCCCGCACCGCGTGGTGGGCATTACCGGCACGAACGGAAAATCGACGACGACCGCGCTGATCCACCACTTGCTGGAAAGCGCGGGGCACATCGCGCGGCTTGGCGGCAATATCGGTATCCCGATCCTTGGCACAGAGCCCCTTCCGGCGGGCGGCACATACGTGCTGGAACTGTCGAGCTACCAGATCGACCTGACGCGCAGCCTTGAATGCGATGTCGCGATCCTGCTCAACCTGTCGCCCGACCATCTCGACCGGTATGACGAGGGGTTTGCCGGTTATGCCGCGTCCAAGGCGCGATTGTTCGAAATGCAGCACGGGCATGGCCTTGCCATTGTGGACCGGCATTCGCTGCACGAAATCCGGCCCGTGGCCCGCGCGCTGGATGGCCGCGCGCCCGTTCTGATCGAAGACGTGACCGTGCCCGGAAACCAGGCCGACTGGCCCGCGCTGCAGGGCCCGCACAACATGGGCAATGCCGCCGCCGCCGTCGCCGCCGCGCGCAAGCTGGGGCTGACCGATGCGGAGATCGAGGCCGGGCTGAAAAGCTTTCCCGGACTGCCGCACCGCATGGAACGGGTGGCGGTTATCGGCGGCGTGCTGTTCGTCAACGATTCCAAGGCGACCAACCCCGCGTCGACCGCGCCCGCGCTGGCCGCATTCGCGCCGGAAGAAGGCAGGGCGCGCATCCACTGGATCGTGGGCGGATTGCCCAAGGGCGACACGCTGGGCGAGATCGAGCCGTATCTCGGCAATGTCGCGGCTGCCTATACCATCGGCGAATCGGGCGAGATGTTCGCCTCCCTGCTGGAAGGTCGGGTGTCGCAGATCACCCGCAGCGAGCTGATGGCAGAAGCCGTGCGCGCCGCCGCCGCCATTGCGCGGCCGGGCGATGTGGTGCTGCTAAGCCCCGCCTGCGCCAGTTTCGACCAGTTCCGCGATTACGAAAAGCGGGGCGAGGCATTCGTCAGCATGGTCCATTCGCTTGGGGGAGACGCGCAATGAGCGTGACGCCGCAGTTCGAAAGCGGGTCGTTCCAGGGCGGCGCGGGGGGTGTCCATATCGCCCGCCGCCAGTCGCCCCGACGCAACGGTCGCTGGCACGAACTGGCCGTTTGGTGGCGGGAAATCGACAAGGTCCTGCTGTCCATCGTGGCCGCCCTGATGATGGCCGGCGTTATCGGCGTCGCCGCGGGCAGCGCGGCAAGCGCCCAGCGCCTGTCGACGGCGGAAACGACCCTGTCGGACCTGCACTTCTTCTGGATGCATCTGGCGTTCCTGTCCGTCGGCATTGCGGTGATGCTGGCCGTCAGTCTGCTGCCCCGCGAATCCGCGCGGCGCTTTGCGATCCTGCTGGCGGCGGGGATGTTCGTGCTGCTTGTCGCCGTGCCTTTCGTCGGCGCGGAAGTGAACGGCGCGCGGCGCTGGATCAGGCTTGGCTTCGGGTTCCAGCCATCCGAATTCTATAAACCCGCTTTCACGATCCTGTGCGCATGGATCATTTCGTGGCGGGTGCGCGATCCGCAATTGCCGGTGATGATCCTGTCAGGCGCTGTCCTTGGGCTGTCCTGCCTGTTCCTCATGCTTCAGCCAGATTTCGGCACCGCGATGCTGCTGTGCGGGGTCTGGTTCGTGCTGATGGTGACGGTGGGCCTGCCGTTGCAGCGGGTCGGCTGGGGCGCGGGCGGGATCGTCGCGCTCGTCGTCGGGGCCTACTTCTTCTATGACAACGCCCGCCACCGTATCGATGCGTTTCTGGGCGGAAGCGAGGCCTATAGCCAGGTCGACCTTGCCAACAAGACGCTGACCAACGGTGGCTGGTTCGGACGCGGGCTGTGGATGGGAGAGCGCAAGAACATCCTGCCAGAGGCGCATACCGACTATATCCTGTCCGTCATCGGGGAGGAGTTCGGCCTTGTCGCGGTGGCGGGGATCGCGATGCTGTTCTGCGCATTGGTAGTGCGCGTGCTGTGGCGGCTTTCGCGCGAGGACGACCTGTTCACGCTGTTGTCCGGCACCGGCCTTGCCGCGCTGCTGGGCGGGCAGGCGTTCATCAACATGGCGGTGAACCTGCAACTGTTCCCGTCCAAGGGCATGACCCTGCCGCTGATATCCTATGGCGGTTCTTCGATGATCGCGCTGTGCCTTACCGTGGGCCTGCTGCTGGCAGTCACGCGGCGAAACCCCTACCTTACGCGCGACGGATTGCCGATCGGGCACAGGAGATAAGAAGAAGGCGATGAGCATCTCGCGCCATTACGTACTGGCAGCCGGGGGAACCGGCGGACACATGATTCCGGCATTCGCGCTGGCAAGCGAACTGCTTGCGCGCGGGCACAAGGTCGCGCTCGTCACGGACGAGCGGGGCGAGGCGATCCCTGGCGTTCCCGATGGCCTTGACGTGCATGTCCTGCCCGCCGGGCGGATGCAGGGCGGGGTGCTGGCGCGGCTGAAGGCATTGCTCGCGATCTGGAAGGGGCGCGGCATGGCCCTGCGCCTGCTGCGATCGTTCGAGCCGAGCGCCGTCGTCGGCTTCGGCGGCTATCCCGCGCTGCCTTCGCTGCTGGCCGCGCGCGCGGCTGGTGTGCATGCGGTGATCCACGAACAGAACGCGGTGCTGGGACGGGTCAACCGCTTCCTTGCCAAGCGGGCGGCGGCCATCGTCACCGCTTACGAAACGGTGGAGCGGATGCCTGCCGGAACGCAGGGCCGCGTGCACGTCCTTGGCAATCCGGTTCGCGCTGCGGTGCTTGCCTTGCGTGAACGGCCCTATCCCCCGTTCACGGCGAACGGCCTGCTGCGCGTGCTGGTAACCGGCGGTAGCCAGGGGGCATCGATCCTGTCGAAAGTCGTGCCCGACGGGCTGGCCCGTTTGCCGGAATCGATCCGCCACCGCCTGCAGGTTACGCAGCAGTGCCGCGCCGCCGATATCGATGCCGTGCGCGAAGCATACAAGGCACACGAAATCCCCGCCGAACTCGGCACCTATTTCGAGGATATGGCCGAGCGGCTGGCCGACGCGCACCTGTTCATCGGCCGTGCGGGCGCGTCGACCATTGCGGAACTGACCGCCGTAGGTCGCCCCGCGATCCTGATCCCGCTGCCCGGCGCGATGGACGATCACCAGTCCGCAAACGCCCGCGACATGGCGGGTGCGGGCGGCGCGCGCGCCATCCGGCAGGACAAGTTCACGCCCGACGAACTGGCCCGTCAGATCGAGGCGATGGCCGCCGATCCCGAAGCGCTGGCCAATGCGGCGCACATGGCATGGAACTGCGGCCGCCCCGATGCGGCGAAAGACCTTGCCGATCTGGTCGAAGGTTTCGGCGGCGCGCCGCTGATGGATGTGATCCGTGTCGGCAAGTCTTCGGCGACCGAGGCTTCCGGCCAGACCGTGGGAGCAGGTGCGTGAGGGGCGTTTCGACCGATATCGGCACGATCCATTTCGCCGGCATCGGAGGCATCGGCATGTCCGGCATTGCGGAAGTGATGCACAACCTCGGCTATTCGGTGCAGGGGTCCGACATCAACGACAGCTATGTCGTCGAAGGGCTTCGCAAGAAGGGCATCCCCGTGATGATCGGGCAGAAGGGCGAGAATCTCGAAGGGGTCGCCGTGCTCGTCACCTCTACCGCCGTGAAGCGCGACAATCCCGAAGTGATCTATGCGCTGGAACACCGCATTCCGGTGGTGCGCCGCGCGGAAATGCTGGCCGAACTGATGCGGCTGAAGCGTACGGTTGCCGTCGCCGGAACGCATGGCAAGACGACGACGACATCGATGGTTGCCGCGCTGCTTGATGCGGGCGGGGTCGATCCCACGGTCATCAATGGCGGCATTATCAACTCCTATGGCTCGAACGCCCGTGTGGGCGAGAGCGAGTGGATGGTGGTGGAAGCGGACGAGAGCGACGGATCTTTCCTGCGCCTCGACGGGCAGATCGCGGTCGTCACCAATATCGATCCCGAACACCTGGACCATTACGGCAGTTTCGATGCGGTGAAGGACGCCTTCGTCGAATTTATCGAGAACGTGCCGTTCTACGGCGCGGCGGTGCTGTGCATCGACCATCCCGAAGTGCAGGCGATCCTGCCCAAGATCCGCGACCGCCGCGTCGTGACTTATGGTTTTTCCGCACAGGCCGACGTGCGCGGAGAGAATGTTCAGCCCTATCCCGGCGGCAACCGCTTCGACGTCACGATCCAGCACCGCGACGGTCATGCCGACCGGATCGAGGGCGTGGACCTGCCCATGGCGGGCCGTCACAACGTGCAGAACGCATTGGCCGCGATTGCCGTGGCGCTGGAAATGCAGTGCCCGCATGCCACGATCCAGGACGGCTTTTCGCGCTTTTCGGGCGTCAAGCGCCGCTTCACGAAAGTGGGCGAGATCGCGACCGGCGCCGATCCCGCGCTGGTTATCGACGATTATGGCCATCACCCCGTCGAAATCCGCGCCGTGCTGGCAGCTGCCCGCGAAGGGGCGCCGAAAATCAACGGCGGGGGCCGCGTTATCGCGGTTGCCCAGCCGCACCGCTTTACCCGCCTGCGCGATCACATGGCCGATTTCCAGCAGGCCTTCAACGACGCCGATGTCGTCTATGTCACGCCCGTCTATCCCGCAGGTGAGCAGCCGATCGAGGGCGTGGATGCCGAAGCGCTGGTCGCAGGGCTGAAGGATCGCGGCCACCGCACCGTCAGCGTGGTGGAAAACGCCGACGCGCTGGCCGATGTGCTGGCCGGAACGGTGCAGCCGGGCGATCAGGTCGTGTGCCTTGGCGCAGGCGACATCACGAAATGGGCGGCAGGGCTGGCCGATGCGGTGAACGGGCGGACGGCTGGCTGATGGCAACGATTGCCCGTCATGGCTCAATGCTTGAGGTAACGCTGGAAAGCGGTGGCTTCACCCTGCCCGCCCCGCGCGGCAGCCTGAAGGCCGATGCCCCGCTTGCCAAGCTGACGTGGTTCAAGTCCGGCGGGCCTGCCGAATTGCTGTTCGAGCCGGAGGACACGGAAGACCTCTGCACTTTCCTTGCCGCGCTTCCGACCGATGTTCCGGTGATGGGCCTTGGCCTCGGCTCCAACATGATCGTGCGCGATGGCGGCGTTCCGGGCGTCGTGGTGCGGCTGGGCAAGGCCTTTGCGGGCGCGGATAACGTTGGCGATTGCACGCTGAAGTTCGGCGGCGGCACGTCCGGCGTGCTGGCCAGCTCCACCGCGCGCGATGCCGGCGTGGCGGGCATGGAATTCCTGAAGTCGATCCCCGGCACTGTCGGCGGCTTCGTGCGGATGAACGGCGGCGCATACGGGCGGGAGGTGAAGGACATCCTGACCGAATGCGACGTGGTACTGCGCGATGGCACGCTGACCACGATGTCGCTGGCGGACATGGGCTATACCTATCGTCATTCCGACTTGCCCGAAGGCGCGATCGTCGTATCGGCCACGATGCGCGGGGAAGCGGGCGATCCGCAAGCGATACAGGCGGAGATGGACCGGATCAGCGAAGCGCGCGAAGCCTCGCAGCCGCTGCGCACCAAGACCGGCGGCTCCACTTTCAAGAACCCCGAAGGCACATCGGCGTGGAAGCTGGTGGACGAAGCGGGTTGCCGCGGCCTTGTCATCGGGGACGCGCAAGTCAGTGAAAAGCACACCAACTTCCTCATCAACCGTGGCGAGGCGACCAGCGCGGATATAGAGATGCTGGGTGAGGAAGTGCGCCGCCGCGTCCATGACAAGTGCGGCGTGACGCTGGAATGGGAAATCCGCCGCGTCGGCAAGTTCGGCGCGACGCAAGTGGTGCCGGCCTTATGAGCACGACGATAAAGCGCGGCGGCAAGGGCGTCAGGCGCGCGGCATCGGCGCGCGGCAAGAAGCGCGCGGTTGCGGGTGCAAGGGCGAAAACCGGCGGGTTCGTATCGGGCCTCTTCGCTTCGCTCGGCCTGTCCGAAACCGCACTGCAGCGCACGTTTACCGGCGTGATCGCCCTTGTCGGCATCGCCGCCGCATGGGGCATCGCGGTCGTCGCCGGCTTGCCGTCTTTTGCGGACGAGAAGATCGGCAATCTTGCCGCAGACACCGGCTTTGCCGTGCGCCGCGTCGAAGTTCACGGCGTGGAGCGGATGGACGAGCAGGAAATCTACCGCCGTGCCATCGCCGCGCAGGCGCAGCCGATGACGCGGCTGGACGTTACGGCCCTGCGTGACGAGCTGATCACCCTGCCATGGGTGCGCGATGCGCGTGTTTCGCGCCAGCTGCCCGACACGCTGGTGATCGACGTGATCGAACGCACGCCCCACGCCGTGCTGCAGCAGGGCGAGCAATTCGTGCTGATCGACCCGACCGGCCACCGGCTGGAACCTGTCGCCCCCGCCAAGGCGCAGAACATGCTGGTGCTGAAGGGCGAGGGCGCGGCCGACCGTGCCGCCGATCTGGCAATACTGCTCGATTCTGCGCCCGCGCTGGAAAAGCAGGTGCGCGGGGCCGAATGGATCGGCAACCGGCGCTGGAACCTCACCTTCTCCACCGGACAGGTCGTCGCCCTTCCCGAAGGGGACGAGGAATCGAGCGAGGCGCTGATCGCCTTTGCCCAGATGGACGGGATGAACCGCCTGCTTGGCGGCAAGGTCGCGGTGTTCGACATGCGCGATCCCAGCAAGATCTACATGCGCGTGCCGGGCCGCGCGGCGGACGAGGCCGAGGCGCGGGCAGAAGCAAAGCGGCTGGCCGCGCAGGAAGCGGCGAATACGGGACCACAGGCGGGGACGGAATGATGGCGAACCTACGGATCGAAAAGGTTTTCGGCGCGATCAACATCGGTTCTTTCCGCATCTCGGCGATGATCGCCGGGCTGACGGGCGATGGCGAGATGATCGTGCTGGGTTCCGGCCACCGCGCGGCGGACGGCATCCGGCGCGGCTACGTGACCGACATGGATGCGGCCAGCCACGCCATTCGCGATGCCATCGAACGCGCCGAACGCGCCGCCGATACGCAAGTCTCCTCCGTCTGGATCGGCTGCGCCAATGCGGGGTTGATGAGCGAGATCCGCGAAGTCGATATCGAGATCGGCGGCCGCCGGATCGATCAGGACGATGTCGAATACCTCTTGGCAGAAGCGCGCGACCGTATCGTGCCGCAGATCGGCGAGCCGAAGGTCGTCCTCCACGCCCAGCCCGCGCATTACGTGCTGGACGGGGCGCAGGGCGTGTCGAACCCGCGCGGGCTACATGCCCAGCGCCTTGCCGTTGCCGTTCACGTGATGGAGGCGGAGGCTGGCCCTCTTCGCAACCTCATGGAAGCGGTGCAGAACGCGCATCTGGAGGTAGAGGGCGTCGTCGGCGCCGCGGTTGCCAGCGGCCATGCCTGCCTGACAGAGGAAGAGCGCGAGCTTGGCGTCGCGGTCGTCGATTTCGGGGCCGAGGTTACGCATGTCTCGGTCCATGTCGGCGGGATGCTCGTTGGCGTATCGGTCCTGCCCTACGGTTCCAACGAACTGACCGACGCCATTGCCGGCGCATTCGGCGTTCGCCGCACGCAGGCGGAGCGGTTGAAGTGCGTCTTCGGCTCTGCCATCGCCAGCCCGACCGACCACCGCGAGAAAATCCCCGTCACCGATGGCGGAGAGGAAGTGCCGCGCGCGGACCTTATCTCCACCATCAACGGCCAGCTTTCGCGCTGGACCGACGACGTGGCCCGCGCGCTGAAGGGCATGGGTTTCGTAACGGGGCGCGGCGGCAACGGGCGGCAGATCGTGATCACCGGCGGCGGCGCGGAACTGGCAGGCCTTGCCGACTATGTGCAGCAGGCGCTGGCCAAACCCGTGCGCACCGGTCGCCCCCCTGCGATGAAGGGCCTTCCCGAAGCCCACGCGACACCGGGCTTTGCCGCGCTTGCGGGCCTCGTGCTTTACGCGGCGGCGGACCCGATCGACATCCGCACCCACGGTTCGGCATGGCAGACGACGAGCCGCTTCGGGCGGATGAACCTCGCCGGACGGGTCATGCGGGCTATTCGGGAATATTTCTAGAGCGCTCAAGCCAAAGTGGTACTTTGGCTTGGTTGGTGAGAGCGCTGCCGTCTCCGCCATGGGGTGGGTAGCAGTCATCAGACCCCGAGCTTATAAGCATCGAATGTGTAAGCTGCGACTGTCCCTAGAAACCACGGCACCGCGTACGCTATTATGATCGGCCAAGAAATGCCCGATACCACCACGACAACAATGGCGGCGAAAAAAGGGACTGCACTTAATACCCTAGCGAGCGTTGATGTCGGTGTCGGCGTCACGAAGATGCGGTCCGTTTGAATAAGACCTTCAAGCACTCCGGCGATAGCGCCCCCGACAACCGCAATTATGAGATAGCCTGTGCGCTCTGCTAGCAGAAACGAGCCGGTGTATACCAACAGCAGCACAGTGAGACGTGCGAGGTAAATCAATGCAGGCCTGCACTGAACATCACTTCATGGGACATCGATCTTTGTTAGTGTCTACCCGGTATGTCCGCAACCGGGTCGTTAGTTGACATCCCAAGATCGTCATCCCCGCGAAGGCGGGGATCCAGACGGGAACGTTGCAGCCTCACGCTGGATTGTCCCTCGGGACATTGCGTTCCCCGCCTTCGCGGGAATGACAAAAAGCGAGCATGGCGCGAGTTTACAGTTGGCCTACCGGGCGACCCCCTACCGCCGCCACTTCCGCCCCGGCCAGTGTTCCGGGCTGAACCAGTCACACGCAATATCGGGGCGCGCGTCGGCCAGCGCCATGAAACCTTCGAAGGTCGAGACCGACTTTGCGCAGCGCAGCTTTGTGAGGTTGCGGCAGGTGATCAGCGGGGACAGGTCCTTGTCCGCGACGGTGGTGTTCACCAGCCACAGTTCCTCGAACGTGAAGCCGTCCAGCGGGTCGAGGCTTTCCAGTCTCTGCGCCGTGTTGATCGACCCGTCGAGGTTCAGCTTCACCAGCCGGTCCTTCAACGGGCGGATCCAGCGCAAGTCCGACAGGTGTTTCGCATTCTCGATATCGAGATGGGTGAGCTGCGGCAGGCGGGTCAGCGGAGTGAAATCCGTGATGTTGCGCGGGGAATCGAGCCGCAGCTTTTTCAGCTTCTTGAGCCGCGCCAGCCCCTCGATCGTGTTCGCCGTTACCGGCCATTCCAGCTTCAGTTCGGTCAGGTTCTCCAACTCGCAGATCTCGTCGAGGAAATCCTGATTGACCGCGCTGGCGACAAGGAACTTCAGGTTCCGGCGGGTCGAGATGCCGCGAAACGAATTCTTCTCGCGGTGGTGGACCCCCATGTCGGAATCCGGCCCGATGCCAAGCGCGTCGCTAAATTCGTCCTTCTCCATGGGGAGGGGAGCCTAATGCCGGTTTTTCCCGCCAGCCAGTCCCATGTGGCCGGGCGAAGCGGATATTTTCCTACAGCTTCCACGCGGCATAGAATCCGCGCCATGAACGCCGCCGCCGCAACCTGTCACCTTGACGCCATGTGCCGAAACCCGCGCAAACCCGTCAGTCCGCGCCGGTTTTGGCGGGTGACAGGGTGTCACCTTTGTCACCCTGTTCGCGCCGATGATTCGCCGATCGCGGCCAGTTGCCGCCGTGGTGCGCCGAAATCCCGACGACAGGTGTGGAAATCCCCGCAAATCCTTTGCCCCGCCGATTCGTTCTGTGGCACAAAGAGGGTCAATTTCGGGGGCACGCTGGACGCAGCGATTTTGCGGAGACGTTCATGAGCATCAATATCGGACCACCGGCAGTCGAGGAACTGCGGCCACGCATCACCGTCATCGGTGTGGGCGGGGCAGGTGGCAACGCCATCGCCAACATGATCCGCGCCGAGATAGAGGGCGTGGATTTCGTCGTGTCGAACACCGACGCGCAGGCACTCAACAATTCCATCGCGGAAGACCGCATCCAGCTTGGGCCTGAAATCACGCAGGGCCTTGGCGCCGGATCGCGGCCCGAAGTGGGGCGCGCTGCGGCAGAGGAAACGCTGCACGAGATCGACCGGATGCTCGACGGTGTGCACATGTGCTTCATTGCGGCCGGCATGGGCGGCGGCACCGGCACGGGCGCGGCCCCCGTCATCGCCAAGGCGGCGCGTGAAAAGGGCGTGCTGACTGTCGGCGTGGTGACCAAGCCCTTCATGTTCGAAGGCTCGCGCCGCATGCGCTCGGCAGAGGCGGGGATCGAGGAGCTGCAGAAGCACGTCGACACCCTGATCGTCATTCCGAACCAGAACCTGTTCCTGGTCGCCAGCCCCGACACCACTTTCAAGGAAGCCTTCGCGCTGGCCGACGAAGTGCTGCAGCAGGGCGTGCGTTCGATCACCGACCTGATGGTGATGCCCGGCCTCATCAACCTCGACTTTGCCGACGTGCGTTCGGTGATGGGAGAGATGGGCAAGGCGATGATGGGCACCGGAGAGGCGGAGGGCGACAACCGCGCACTCGAAGCCGCCGAAAAGGCGATCGCCAACCCGCTGCTCGACGGCGTGTCGATGGCGGGCGCGAAGGGCGTCATCGTTTCGATCATCGGGGGCGAGGATATGCGCCTGATGGAAGTGGACGAAGCCGCGAACCACATCCGCGAACTGGTCGATCCCGACGCGAACATCATCTGGGGTTCGGCCTTCAATCCCGACCTTGCCGGCAAGATCCGCGTTTCGGTCGTCGCCACCGGCATCGACCAGTCGGCAGAGGGCGCACAGCCAGCCGCCGCGCCGCAGGGCTTTTCGCTGGGATCGGGCCGCGCGCCGATGCGTCCCGGCATGGCTCCGGCACCGCAGGCGGCACAGCCCGCACCTGCACCCGAACAGCCTGCCGCCGTGCCGCAGGGTTACGGCAACGAACCTGCAGCGCCTGCAGTCGAAGACGAGCCTTTCGACCTGCCGCTCGAACTGGCAGAGGAAGCCGAGCCGGAACCCGCACCCCAGTCGCGGACCGACGAATTGCTGCTGGGCGGCGATTTTGAAGATGCCTCGCAGCGTCCGGCAGTCACCGGCGGCTGGCACCCGACCACCGCCAACGACGAACAGCCGGCGCGCGCCACCGGAGTGACCAGCGGCGGCAGCACCCTGTTCGAACGGATGGCCAGCATCTCGCGCCCGCAGTCTTCCGAACCACCGGCGCGGGACGATGACGATGACGACAGCGCGACGCTCAACATCCCGCGTTTCCTGGGCCGGCATAACCGCTGATCGCGCCATAGGGTACAGCAGCCGCCGCCGTGGGCCGAAATGGCTCGCGGCGGCGGTTCTGCTTGCGTGCCTTGCGAATCCGGCGGCAGCGCAGGCCGTGCGGACGGTTGCGGATTCGAACGAACGCGCGCTGGAAGATGCCCGCGAACGGCTGGGCCGCAACGCCGGCGACGTTGCCGCACTGCGCGATGCGATCCAGGCGGCAATGCGGCTGGGCAAGCTGGACATGGCAGGTCTCTACGCCCTGCGCGCCCAGCAGCTTGCGCCAAAAGATCCGGTGATCATGGCCGCGCGCGGCGCGATCCAGATCCACGAGGGGCGACCGAAGGAAGGGCTGGCCCTGTTCGCGCAGGCCGACAAGGCGGGCGTGGCGCCGGATGCCTTCGTCGCCGATCGCGCGCTGGGTTACGACCTGATCGGTGACCAGCCATCGGCCCAATACTACTACGCCGTGGCGCGGCGGCAGTCTCCGGATGACGAGGTGCTGCGCCGCTATGCGCTCAGCCTTGCGATCATCGGCGATTTTGACACCGGCGATGCCATGCTGCGCCCCTTGCTCAACGTGCAGGACCGGCCGGCATGGCGCATCCACGCCTTCATGCTGGCGATTAACGGCCGCGCGGCGGAGGCGAAGGACGTGCTGGCCACGATCCTGCCTGCCGAACTTGCAACGCAACTTGGCCCCTACATGGACGCGATGCCGCGCCTGTCGCGCGCGCAGCAGGCAGCGGCAGCGAATCTCGGCCTGTTTCCGGCGCTTGCCGGTTTGCCGCAAGGGGTTGCCGGTCAGCCCGCCATGGCAAGCCGCGCTCCGCGCCGCCGGCCCGATGCTGCACCGGTGTTCGGCACCAGCGCGAGAGAAGGGCGAAAGTCCGGAATCGACAGCAACTTTCTCGACGATGCTGCACGCTCCGAAGCGGACGATCACGAGGAATAGCGGGCGGCTTTCCACGGCCCATACCGGCCTTGTCCACAAGCTACGCACATGTCTGTCGACTTATGCCCGACCAGTTGCGAAGCCTGCATTGTGCAACATGGGCGTAACGATTCATGAAGGCCATCGGATCGTTAACCAACCCCAATTCACGGACGGACGCATATGAGAACAGACCGGCACGAGGACGAACGCGACGATGATGCCGCGCCGGTCGACATGCTGGTCTCGCTGTTCGAAGCGCGCGGCTGGCCATACGAACTGATCGGCGAGGACGAGGTTTCCGGCGAAGTCGAAGGCGCTTGGGCGAAGTACCAGCTGCGCGCGATCTGGCGACGGGAGGACAATGTCCTGCAACTGTTGTGCCTGCCCGAAGTGCGCGTTTCGGACGACAAGCGAACGCAGATGTTCGAGCTGCTCAGCCTCGTCAACGAACAGATCTGGCTCGGCCATTTCGATCTTTGGTCGGCGGGTTCGGTCCTGCTTTATCGCCACGGCCTGATGCTGGGCGACGATGGCCTGCTGTCGATCAGCCAGGCGCAGATGGCGGTGGAACACGCGGTTGAGGAATGCGACCGGTTCTATCCTGCGTTCCAGTTCGTGCTGTGGGGCGGGCGCACTCCTGCCGACGCCTTGGCCGGCGCTCTGATCGACGCAGCGGGAGAGGCCTGAGCGATGGGCACTTTTCATGGCCGGATGCTGCTGATCGGTTGCGGCAACATGGGTGGCGCGATGCTGGCCGGATGGCTGCGTGGCGGTATTGCGGCGGATGTCTTCACCGTCGTCGACCCCTATGTCGAAAGTGTGCCGGATGGCGTGCGGCTCCTGCGCACGATGCCGCAGGAAACCTTCGATGTCGTGCAACTGGCGATCAAGCCGCAGGGTTTGGTGTCCGCCGTGCCCGACATCGAGCCGGTGCTGGGCCCCGATACGCTGGTACTTTCGCTGCTGGCAGGCGTTGAATTGAGCACGCTGGCCGAATGCTTCCCGCGCGCCGAGGGCATCGTACGATTGATGCCCAACCTCTCGGCCGCACTCGGTAAGTCGCCCGTGGCGCTCGCGGGCAATGGCCTTGCCGCTGATCGCACGGCCATGGTCGATGCGCTGATCGCGCCGTTGGGTCAGGGCGAGTGGATCGAGGAGGAAAGCTTCGACCTCGTTACCGCGCTGGCGGGATCGGGTCCGGCCTTCGTCTACCGTTTCATCGATGCGCTGGGTACGGCTGCCGCAGAGCTTGGTCTACCTGAAGAGCAGGCCCACCGGCTGGCGCTTGCCACTGTCGATGGCGCGGCAGCGCTTGCCGCCATCAGCGAACATTCCCCCGGCGAACTGGCCCGAAGGGTGGCTTCGCCCGGCGGCGTGACGGAAGCGGGACTGCGCACACTTGACCTGCATGGGAGCCTTGTCGGCCTTGTGACAGACACCTTGCGCGATGCGGCCCGGCGCAGCGCCGAAATGGCGGCACAAGCGCGAAAGCAGAGCTGAAACATTCTGTTACAATACTTAACGCATTGTTTTCGTTTGCCCTGAACGATTTGGCGGCCGCGGTGCAATGACCGGTTTTCCTTGAATTTACCTCCCACAATCGCGATATTGTCGGAGACGGCCCCGTTTGTGAGGGCTGAAAAGGAGTTTTAGGAACACATGGCAAACTGGAACGACCCCCAGCCCACACGACAGGGCTTCGGCGCAGCTCCGGGCCTTAATCCGAGTGTGCCGAGCACGCGCGCCGGCTTCGATGCCGGCCTGCGCAAGTACATGCTGTCGATCTACAACTACATGGCATCGGGCGTGCTGCTTTCGGGCATCGTCGCCATCGTCATGGCGAACACCGCGTTCGGGGTTGGCATCATCACGTCGCCGCTGATGTGGCTGATCGTGCTCTCTCCGCTTGCGATTGTCTTCGCCATGAGCTTCGGCGCAAACCGCTTTTCGCAAGGTACGCTGCAGATCCTGTTCTGGGCGTTCGCGACGCTGATGGGCATGAGCATGTCGACGATCTTCCTCGTCTACACCGGCGAATCGATCGCGGCGACGTTCTTCGCCACTGCTGGTGCATTCGCCGGCCTGTCGCTGTTCGGCTACACCACGAAAAAGGACCTGTCGGGCTTCGGCAGCTTCCTGATCATGGGCGTCATCGGCCTTATCATCGCGTCGGTGATCAACCTCTTCCTGCAGAGCAGCGCACTGTATTGGGCAATCAGCTTCCTTGGTGTCCTGATCTTCGCAGGCCTCACCGCCTATGACACGCAGCGGCTGAAGGCCCAGTACTATCACCTCGCCGGAACCGACTTCATCGGCAAGGCCGTGATCCTGGGCGCACTGTCGCTGTATCTGGACTTCATCAACATGTTCCAGTTCCTGCTTGCTTTCATGGGCCAGCGCGACTGAGCATGACCGGCCCGGCGGAAAATTCCCGCCGGATCGTGACCGAGAAAAGATGACGCCCGGCCGGTTCATCCACGCCGGGCGTTTTCGTTTGCCCGTCTCTCACAGCCCGTCGGTAATTCGCGTCGGCTCGTCTTTTTTGCCTGTGGATCATCAGGGCAGGGATGATGCACCGTGGTTCGCGGCGATGCATGATCGGGGCAGCGCCAGCTTGCGTCTTAATCCTGCCGCAAGCCGGGTTCATGCACACTGGCAAGACATTCAATTTTGCGGGAAAGAGGGCCGATCAGGTGGCGTCCAAAATAGTAAAGATCGTGCAGACCTGTGCCGTGGCCGGGATCGCCACGCTGTCGGGTTGTACTCCGCCGCCGCCGCCCGCACCTCCGCCGCCCCCGCCGCCCGTGGTGCAGGCGTTTCCCGCCCGTCCGCTTGCGCCCGGCTATGCGCAGGACAATCTCGCAGTTCCGCCAACCGATGCGATGGGCATTCGCCAGACGGTGAATACCGGGCTGACTTCGGCGCAGACGACGTGGAATCTGCGGTCCGCCTACAACGTCGCGGCGCTGAACTGTCAGGGGCCGGAAAACGCGGCCATGGCCGAACGCTATGGTGCTTTCCTGAAAGAGCATACGCGTGAGCTTTCGGCGACGAACCGTGCGCTCGACAGTGAATTCCGCCAGAAATACGGCCCCGGCTACAAGGACGTGCGGGACCGTTACATGACGCAGGTCTACAACTATTTCGCCCTTCCGCCCGCGCTGGAACGGTTCTGCGCGGCTGCGCTGAATGTCAGTTCCGAACTGGCGACGGTGGAGAAGGGCAACCTTGACGTGGCGGCAGCCAACCTGCTGCCGCAGCTGGAATCGGTGTTCCTGAATTTCTTCAGCGAATATGAAGCCTATCGCGTCGCTGCGACGGCTTGGGATGCCAGCTACCTTGCCACTTATGGCGTTCCTTATCGCCGGCCCGGCATGAACCCGCTCTCACCGGCGGCAAACGTCCCCTATGGCCCGGATGCAAGCACGGCTACTCCCGTCCCGGTGGCCGGTCAGGGTAGCGGCACGACGGGCTCCTGAGCCTGATTGCCGGGGAAGCTCGATTTCCCCCTTTGTTTCGAGAGCCGCGTTTGCTAACAGCGCGCCTCGCCCGCATGGCGGGCCAAGGATGGAACGGGGCCGTAGCTCAGTTGGGAGAGCGCGTCGTTCGCAATGACGAGGTCAGGGGTTCGATTCCCCTCGGCTCCACCATCCGGTCATTACCCTCCATATGTTGTCCTCTGAACGCTTCTTTTGCGAAGCTTGGGCCATGCTTCTCCGGCGCAACAGACGCTGGCTCAATGCGAGTTCACATCTGTCACACATCACACGAGTTTTGATACGACAGACTGGTCATTACAAATTGTGATGACATCTGCTTGAATCGGTAATTCCTCATCATGACCGGGCGCGATAGCCATGTCGTCGGACCTCAAAGAAGGTCTGGAACGGGAAACGGTCCGTTCTCAAAACGTCATGGAGAGGCCTATGAAAACGCATTTCCTGCGCGGTGTTTGCTGCGCGACCTTCCTGCAGATCATGTCGGCTCAGGCCTATGCGCAAACCAGCGATCAAGGTTCCGAGCAGGATGCGAGGCCTGCCGATGGCGGTATCGCGGAAATCGTGGTCACTGCTTCCCGCCGTGCGGAATCGGCGCAGCGCGCGGCGGTTTCGATTCAGGCGATCGATGCGAACACACTGGCCACCAAGGGCGTTTTCGGACCAGAGGGCCTGAACGCAATCGCACCCGGCGTGACGCTTGGCACCGCCGGCAACTATCCGCAGACTTATGTGCGCGGCGTCGGCAACTTTGCGGCCAATTCCTTCGCCGAAGGCGCGGTCGCGACGAACATCGACGGTGTATATGTATCGCGCCCGTGGGGCGTTCGTGGCGCCTTTTTCGATCTTGAGCGTATCGAGGTGCTCAAAGGCCCGCAAGGCACGCTCTACGGTCGGAATGCCAGTGGCGGCGCACTCAATATCATCACCGTTCGCCCCAAGCTGGGCGAAGTGTCCGGCTTTGGCGAAGTAGAAGTCGGCAACTACGAGATGCGCCGCGCATCGGCTGCACTCAATGTGCCGCTGGGGCAGACAGTTGCGGCCCGTGTCAGCGGTCAGATCATCGATCGTGACGGATACCTGTCCGACGGAGCGGACGACGAGGAAAGCCAGGCTGCCCGCCTCCAGATCCTGTTCGATTCCGGCTCTGACGTGCGCCTGTTGTTGCGGGGGGTATATCAACATGTCGGCGGTGTCGGCGCGGGCGGTGTGGTGGTCGATCCCGACCTGTCGGGCGATGGCTGGACGCAGAACAGCGATCCTTCGGTAGCGGAAGTCTACGCGGCTGAACCGGAGATCGGGCCCTTGCTCGTTACGCCCGGCACCGATTCCTTCCTTGACCTCACGAGTGTCGAGATCGGCGCGGAGCTGGAATGGGATCTTGGCCCTGCCACGCTGACAATTATTCCGTCGCATCGCGACAGCAAGTATTCCGATCTCAGCTACGTGCCCGGTTACCGGGTACGCGATACCGAACATGCGAAGCAGACCAGCGTTGAGGCACGCTTTTCGAATGAGAGTGATCGCCTGAAATGGGTCCTCGGCGCATTCTGGTTCGACGAGCGACAGACGCCGAAGGGCGATGCTGCCAACCTTACCGTCAACTTCGGACCTGGTTCGATCGCTATCGGCCCGCCCTTCCGGCTTGCCACCGAAAGCATCGCTGCCTTTGGACAGGCAACGTTCAGCGTGACGGACGTTTTTCGCCTGACAGGCGGTCTGCGCTACACGCATGAGACAAAGGATTTCTACCAACAGAGCTTCCGCTATGGCTTCTCGCCGGACGGGACCTGTTCAGAACCTGACGTGGCCATAGAGAACCCTCCGTTCCCGGGTCAGTTCTGCCAGTTCTCGTTCACGCAGGATGACAGCGCGAAATTCAACAACGTCAGTTGGAAAGTCGGCGCGGAATACGATGTCGGCCCCGCGTCGCTGGCCTATGGCTCGATCAGCACCGGGTTCAAGTCGGGCGGGTTCTTCCCATCGAACATTCCCGGTGTGGGCCGGTTCGACCCCGAGAAGCTGACTGCGTTTGAAATCGGGCTGAAGAACCGCTTCCTCGACAACCGGCTGCAGTTCAACGTCGAGGCGTTCCACTGGATCTACAAGGACCAGCAGACCAGCGCCCTGCTGCCATTGGCCAGCGGTTATGTGACCCAGGCGACGTTCAACGCCGGTCGCGCCAAGATCACCGGTGGCGACGTCGACATCGTTGCCAAGTTGAGCGACGCGGACACGATCAACGCCAAGGTGGAATACATCCACACCAAGTACGACGAGTTCCAGTTCACCCAGTACGCTCCGGCGACTTATGGTTGCTCAACCACGACCGAAAGCCTGCCGCGCGTCGTCGATTGTTCGGGCAATCCACTGATCCGTACGCCAAAGTGGAGCGGGACGGCCGGCTATTCCCACGTCTTCGACCTTGGCGGATCGGGCACTCTGGACGCCAGTGTCGACACGCAGTTCGCGTCGAAGGCCTACATGGGCTTCGACTATGCGGTCGGCCAGATTCAGGATGCCTATGCGATCGTGAATGCATCGCTGACTTATCGCGATGCGGGCGATGCCATCTCGGTCACTGCCTATGTCCGCAACATCGGTAACGAGGCGGTGATGTCGCAGGCATTCCGTCACGCATTCATCTCCGGCAACAACCCTCTGACCGGACCTGACGGGCTGATCACGGCCACGATGCGGCCGCCGCGCACTTATGGCGTCATCGTCCGCGCCGGCTTCTGACCAGCGCTGCGAGCCACGGGGAATTCGGTTGCAAGGATCGGGTTCCCCTAAACTCACGGAGAGATGAAAATGAACGCATCGCTATCGGGACGAACAGTCATCGTCACCGGTGCCGCATCCGGAATGGGGCTTTCCCATGCGCGGGCATTCGCGCACGCCGGAGCCAGCGTCGTCATGACCGATGTCGCGGATGCGGAGGGCGAGGATCTGGCCCGCACCATTCGCAATGCGGGAGGCAAGGCGCGCTTCCTGCGGCTCGACGTCACGGATGAAGGCGGCTGGCAGGATGCGATCCGGTCGATCGCCGACACCGAAGGCTCGCTCGATATCCTCGTCCACAATGCAGGCGGCGGCATTCCGGCGGGTTTCGAACAGACGACGCTTGAGGACTTCGAGGCGTGCCTGCGTCTGAACACGTCGAGCAGCTTCATGGCGGCAAAGGCAATGGTTCCGCTGCTTCGGCGGGGCACCAACCCCAACATGGTGTTCGTATCATCGACCGGAGGCTTGATGGCGACGCCTGACCTGTTCGCCTATGGCCCATCGAAATCGGCGGTGTGCCATCTGGTGCGGACGCTGGCCGTATCGCTCGCGCCCGAAGGGATCAGGGTCAACGGGATTGCGCCCGGCCTGATCGACACCCCGATGTCGCGCAAGGCGAAGGCCATCCCCGAAGTCTACGACCGCATCCTGTCGCGCGTGCCGATGGGCCGTGCAGGCGCGGTCGAGGAGGCGAGCGCCGCCGTGCTGTTCCTAGCGTCCGATGCCGCATCCTACGTCAACGGCGTGATGCTGCCGGTCGACGGCGGTGCGTTGGCGCTCTGATCGCAACAACAATGCAAGAACCAAACCCAGGAGAAGATCGATGACCGACACCAAGGAAGCCCGCAACAAGGAGGTGGTGCGCCGCTTTTTTGCCGAGATCCCCTATGGCCCCGGCGACAACCTGCACGTGATCGACGAGATCGTGGCCGAAGACTACGTCCAGCACAATCCGGACGCCGGACAGGGGCGCGAGGGCCTGAAGCACTTTTTCACCAACGTCATTCCCCTGCCGATCCCGGCGTGGCTGGATGCGTCGGGCACCGTTTCGGTGAACCTCATCGCGGACGGCGACTTCGTCGTGCGGCAGGAGGTCAGGACCCACGGCATGCTGATCGACATCTTCCGCGTCGATAACGGCCTGCTGAAGGAACACTGGGACGCATTCCGCCCCAACCCCGGCACCGAACGTCCGCCCAGCTTCTGAGCGGAGCCACGATCAGCAACCCGGTACGATGGGAAAAGCGGAAATGGACCTTGAACGTAACAAGGCGCTGGTCGCGCGCCTGTTCGACGACGTGCTCTATGGCGACGGCAGCAGTATCGACGATCTCGATGCGATCGTTGCCGAGGACTACATCCAGCACAACCCCAAGGCGGGGCAGGGACTGGCCGGAGTGAAGGCGTGGTTTCACGAAATCGTGCCCCGCCCGCCGGGCTTCGGGAAAGAGCGGATCCTTGCGACCAACTACTTTGCAGAGGGCGATCTCGTCGTGCGGCAGGAGATCAGCAAGATCGGTCTCCTGATCGACGTGTTCCGCGTCGAGGGCGGCATGCTGGTCGAGCACTGGGATGCCTTCCGCCCCGTTCCCGGCGGTGTCCGGCTTCCCGGTTTTTGACACAGGGCGCGCCGCCACGGTTCGGCGGCGTGGTTCCATATGGAGAGTGAAATGCACATGATCGACGACGCAGCCATCGCAAAGGCGCGCGAAGAATACGAACGCGATGGCGCGACGGTAATGCGGCAGGTGCTGTCGCCGGAGCAGGTGGAAGTGCTTGGCCGGGCGGTAGATCACATCATGCAGCCCGGATCCGCCGAGCCCGATTTCGTTAACGGCGAGAACCTGTCAAACGAGGGCGGGCGCTTCTTCAACAGCAACTTCGCCTATCGCCGCAATGCCGATCTGCAGGATCTTGTCTTCCGCAGCGATCTAGGCCGCATCGCGGGCGAGATGATGCAGTCATCGCAAGTCCGGTTCTTCTACGACCAGATCCTGGTGAAGGAACCGGGGACCGCGGATCGCACCCCGTGGCATCAGGACCTGCCCTATTACCCGATTGACGGAGAGCATGTGATCTCGTTCTGGGTCGCGCTCGACAGGGCGACGCCGGAAAATGGCGTCGTCACTTACGTCAAGGGATCGCACCGCTGGAACCGCTTCTTCTCGATGCAGGCGTTTTCCGACAAGTACCGGGAATCGTCGGAACGGGAACGCAGCCTTCCTGTCTATGACGATGCCGAGGCGCGCGGGCAGCCCAGGAACCTTGCCGACATCCGCGACCACCCGGAAAACTACGAATTCCTGTCATGGTCGGTCGAACCGGGCGATATCCTTGTTCACCACCCCCTGACCATTCACGGATCGAGCGGCAACAGTTCGACGGGCATGCGCAGACGCGCGATAGCCACGCGGTGGCTGGGCGACGATGCGCGTTGGAACGACACGCGGCCCAATTTCATGCGCGCGCTGAAGGGGCGCAAGGGCTTCGAAATGCCGCCACTTGAACTGGGCGACAAGCTGGACGTGCCGCTGTTCCCGCTGGTTTGGAGCCGAGAGGGGGCATCGGCCTGAACCACGCCGGTCCCAAGAAAATATTCAAGGAGAGTGACTTATGGCCGATGAAGCCGAACTGATGCGCAATAAGGAACTGGTAGCCAGGTTCTTCCGACTGATCCCGTTCGGGCCGGGCAACAATCTCGACGTTCTCGACGAGATCGTGGCCGAGGATTACATCCAGCATAACCCCTTTGCCGGGCAGGGCCGCGAAGGGCTGCGCGAATTCTTCACCTCGTTCATGCCGCTGCCGATCAAGCGGATGAACGGCGGGGAATCAATCTACATCAACATCATGGCCGAAGGCGATCTGGTGGTGCGGCAGGATGTACGAGCGCGCGGCATGCTGATCGATATCTTCCGGATCGAGGACGGCATGCTGAAGGAGCACTGGGACGCATTCCGTCCGGCCACCGAAGCGGACCGGCCGAAAGGGTTCTGACAGCACACGATGATATCCATCGGGCCGAAGACGAAGCGGCCTGGTGGTAGCAACCGGCCATGGCTGGCAGCTGCACCGGAAAACATGAGGGATATGTCGTTGCCAACCGGGCCGGTTGTGACAGATACAATGCAAGGGAGATGCAGGACCTGACGCGGTGATCGCGCGTGCGCGGCCACCAGCCAACGGCGGCCGACGGGAAGGACCGGTATGCAGAAGCTGAGCCTGAAGGAATTGCAGGTTTTCATGGCCGTCGTCGATTGCGGCAGCATCGGGGCCGCATCCGACGTTGTCCATCTGACACAGCCTGCCATCAGCCGTATCCTCGCCCGGATGGAAGGCCGGCTCAACGTCAAGGTTTTCGAACGCAACAGCCGTGGCACTTACCCGACCCCCGCCGGCGAGGCGCTGATACCCTATGCCAGGGGCCTGCTGTTCGACGCAGAACAGGCCAGTCAGGCGATCGACGAAGTTCGGGGCCTGAAGCGCGGCATCGTGCGGATCGGCGCCACGGGAGCGTTCGCACGAAAGGTGTTGGCCGGCGTGGCATCGCAGCTGCTGGAAATCGGGCCGAACATCCGGATCGAGATCATGGAAGGCAGCGACGATATGTTGAATTCAGCGCTGCTCCATCGCGAAATCGACGTGGCGGTTGGCAGCATCTGGCCCCGCAATTGCGAATTGCGGATGATCGGGGAGTGCGAATTCGTCGACGCTTTCCGCCCGTTCTGTCGCGCTGGTCACCGTCTGGACGCACGTAACGAGGTGACTCTAGACGAGCTTTCGCGTGAGCGTTGGGCACTGGCACCGGAAAAGAGTTCGCCGCGTCACTTGTTCAATTCCGCATTCCATCAGGCGATGTTGCCGCAACCGGTGGTGTCGGTAGAGACCATGTCGCCGGAATTGTGCATATCGAGTGTTCTCGACTCCGATCTTATAGGATGGCTGCCGTGTTCGCTTATCGAGCTTCCGCTACGCTACAATCTGATCGCGACACTGCCCAACGCCGCCCTGACCAGCCAGCGCAAGTTCTTCATCTATTCCCGTAACAGCGGGGTAATGCCCTATGCGGCAAGCAAGCTGATCGAGCTTATCCCGCACCGGCGATGCGAGCCGCAGCACGGCATTCCCCAGCTGTATAACTGAACACTTGCCAGCCGTTCAGGCCACGGCCTGACGCTCGGTCTCCTCGCGGATCATCTTGTCCAGCATGCGGTTGTAGATCGTGATGCTGCGGTCGTGGGACGTGGGGATCATCCGCGGTTCGGGCGTTTCGTCGATCACCTTCTGCTGCGCCTCGATCATGACCTTGTCTTCGGCGAAGGCCTTTTGCACCAGCTGCATCATCGGTTCGATCATCTCTTCGTTGCCATGGGCGCGATGCATGCCATAGCAGAAGAAATAGCGGGTAGTGCGCTCGTCGATCGGGGTTACCGCCTGTCCGGTGAATGTCAGATCGCGAACCGCGTCGGAAAGGTCCGGCTCACCGAATTCCAGCTTCTTCGCCGTACCCAGCGGGAACCCGGCGATGTGCATCATCAGGATGCCGGGCACCACGTAGTCGTATTCCATGTAGTGGTCGAGCGGCGCGGCCGGGAAACCCGCGGCATCGGACGCCAGATTCTCCACCCACCGCCGATAGCGGATGCCACGGTCGATCGGCCGGATGTCGGCATGGGTCTTGGCCATCTGGTCCCCTTGCGGGAAGCTGTCGGCGTGGACATAGCCGATATGGCTGAAATCGAGCAGGTTTTCGCTGATCAGCTGGGCAGCACAATCGTAATCGAGGAAACCGTGACCCATTAGATAGTCGGGATGATCGGTGCCGATCGTGGCGGGGATTGCCGAATCGTCGGCCAGTTCCGGATCGCCCATCCACACCCAGGCCCAGCCGTGGCGGTCGACCACCGGATAGGCGCGCACTTTCGCATCGCGCGGTACGATATCCTGCCCCGGAATTTCCGTGACGGCGCCGTCACTATCGAACAGGATGCCATGATACATGCAGCGCAGCCGCTCGCCTTCGCAGCGGCCCAGCGACAGGGGGGCCAAGCGATGCACACAACGATCCTCAAGGGCGACAAGCTTGCCGCTTTCCGTACGGAACAGGACGATCCGTTCACCAAGTATTCGCAGGCCGGTGGGCTTCGCCCCGTCAAGATCCGCGGTCCATGCCGCAACGTACCACGCGTTTCGCACATAATGCATTGTAGCTCTCCCAAATTCTTGTCGCTAACTTAACGGTGTTAAATAGGTGTGTCAAAGGTGATGTCGATGCAAACGGCAAAAGGCCGTCCGAAGCTTGAAAGAGCCAAAATCGTCGAAAATGCGATCACGCTGATGGACGAGCTTGGATACGAGGCCCTGACCTTGCGCAAACTGGCGGCGAGGCTGGGCGTGCAGGCGCCGGCCCTGTACTGGCACTTCGCCGATCGCGCAGCGCTGCTGGAAGCGATGGTGGCGGAATTGCAGGATCGGGTGCCCGTTACGCCGGTTCCGATGACACGGGGCGAGACGGGGGACTGGATTCTGGCGCGCGGCATCGCGTTCCGCCAGATGCTGCACGCGATCCGCGATTCGGTCCGGCTGTTCGCCGAGGCGACGATCAACCCGACGATGGACGCGCAGTTTGCCGAGATGCTGAATCGGATCGAAGGGCTGGACCGCCGGCAGGTGACCTACCTTGCCGCGGTGCTGAATTCCTATGTGCTGGGCTGGGTCCACTACGAACAGCAGCCGGAGATGGCGCGGTTCATGGGTCAGAACCTGGACGTTGAAGCCGATTTCGAATCAGGGCTTCGCGCCATCGCCATCGGTATGACGGCGCAATTGGGATTATAGTCAAAAAGGGGCTGCGCCGCCCTGGAAAGGGCGGCGCAGCGATATTCGATCAGGACGTCGGAACCAGCTTGCCGGGCTGGGCGGTCGGCCACCACATGCCCTGTTCCGGCTCGCCCAGCACGTTGCGCAGGATGCCGATGTTCTTGGCTTCCAGTTCGACGACGTCGCCGGGCTGCAGCTTGATGCCGTGTTCGAGGGCTGAACCCTTTTCCAGCGTACCCGAACCGATCACTTCGCCGGGCTGCAGGTATTCGCCCTGCGACACGAACGAAAGCACTTCCTCGACCCGCCAGAGGACGTCCGAGCTCACGCCCTTGCCCTTGGTTTCGCCATTCAGGCGGACTTCCATCTCGATCGAGTAGGGGTCCTTGAACTCGTCCATCGTCGTGATCCACGGGCCGATGCCGTGGGCGAAGTTCTTCGCCTTGGTTCCGCCCATGCCGATGGCAACTTCATCCTGCTGCAGGTCGCGGCCGCTGAAGTCGTTGTACATGGTGACGCCGAACACTGCATCGAGAGCGTTTTCAGGGGTCAGGTTCTTGACCTTGCGGCCGATGACCCAGCCAAGTTCCAGCTCGTAGTCCATGTGGTTGATATAGCCGGGCCAGGGAACCGTGGCGTTGTTGCCGATCACCATTGCAGGCGAGTTCTGGCAGTAGGGAACCACGCGTTCCATCGCATCGGGAACGGTGCGGCCCATCTTGGCGCTCCAGCCCGTGATATGGCCCATGAAGTTCAGGCCGTCGCGCAGGACCGGCGGATCGGATGCCGGCAGCCATTCGACCTCGTTCATGTCGAGCGAGGCATCGTCACCGGTGGAGGCGACGATGGCGGGTGCATGGTCGGTGAGGTAATTGCCCATCGACAGTGCCAGCGCCATGCTGCCGGGATAGGCGGCATTGGCGAAAGTGCGAGCCGCGTCGGTCGTCGCATTGCGCGTCGCGACGTAGTGCAGCGCAGCCGCGCGGGCGAGGTCGATCACCCGGCCCTTTTCCGGCTCGACGACGACAAGCCGTGCGATTTTGCCATCCGGACCGTCACGCAAAATGCGTCCAAATTTCATGAGGAGTTCCTTTCCCAGCGTTAATAGAGATACGCAGCGTTTCGTTACTAGGATGCAAGGGGATTTGCAACCGCAACGTTCAATAATATTGCCATGATCTGCTGCGTGAAACTGCAGCGTGAACGAACCATCTCTGGCATGGACGGAAGGCAGTGCTCAGGTTTTGACAGGATTGCGTCATATTTCTGAACGCAGTGCCCGCAAAGTCTTCAACCGGTTGGTGACAGGCTGTCGCTTTCGGCCAAGGCCAGCTTCTTCATCCGGCGACGCATCAGGATGCCGCCCTTGTCCGACGACAAATGTACTTCGCCAAATTCCAGACCTTCGTCGCGTTGACGTTGTTCGATCCAGTCCAGCGCCTCGCGGTCTTCTTCGAAGGCGACCTTGAACGAGGCATGTGTGTGGGCCGGAATTGCGGGATCGCCAAGTCGGAAATCGCGCGCCACTGCCCAGAAATTATGTGTGGTGTATTGTGTTTCGGGTGTGATGAAATGGATGACCTTGAAGGCATAAACCCCAGGATGGTCTGCCGCCGGTGCATTGTCGTGGACATTGGAATGGGTCAGGTTCAAGGCCGGAGACATCCACCAGGTGTCCGTCTCGCGCGTGACGCGCTTGCTGCCCAGTGCGGTCGGGACCGACAGCAGCGATGGCAGGGGGCTGTCCTCCAGCACACGGCGCAGGTTGATGCGCTCGCCCTCGACCCGCACGCGGAACGGCGCTTCGGCATATTCCGGCGTGCCGATGTTGCCTGCATGGAGGAACGCGAAATGCGAAAGGTCCATCAGGTTTTCATGCAGTGCCACATAGTTGGCCGGAAAATTGAGATAGCCGCTGACGTGGTCCCAGCCCGGTTGGTCCAGCCACGGCAGGTCCGGGATTTCGGCTTCGTCGGCAAGCGCTGGATCGCCGGGCCAGATCCAGATCACGCCCTGCCGTTCCACGACGGGAAACCTGCCGGCGCGAATTTCGGCAGCATTGTCGGGGTTGGTGGGTTTGGCCACGCACAGGCCATCGGGATCGAACGTCAGTCCGTGATAGAGGCAGGTCAGCCGGTCACCGTCCAGCACACCTTTGCTCAAGGGAAACGATCGGTGAGGGCACCGGTCGCGCAGGACGGCGATCGAACCGTCCAGGCGGCGAAAGTAGACGACCGCGATTCCGGCGATCTTGCGTGAACGCAACTGGCGATCCGCCTCTGCGGCAAAACTCATGACATACCAGCAGTTGCGGATCAGGGGCGTGTCCCGGTCCGCCAGTATCGATGCAGCCTCGTTCAACTCGCCACGATCCGCATTGGCATCGCGGCATATCCTCGCAAGGTATTGTTGTAGCGCAGCGTCGGCGCTGCGGTCAGTTCCATCGCCTTCACCCTGCGTGCCAGGGCCGCCAGCACCAGTTCCCCCTCAAGCCGGGCAAGGTTCTGGCCGACGCACATGTGGATGCCGGAGCCGAACCCGAGATGCCCGACGCTGTCGCGGCGGATGTCGTAGCGGTCGGGATCGTCCCAGCGGCGCGGGTCGCGGTTGGCCGACGCCATCAGTGTGAACAGCTTGGTCCCCTCGGCAACCGGAACCCCGGCAATTTCCGTATCGGCGGAAGCCGTGCGGAAGAAGGACTGAGCCGGTGACATCCAGCGCACCGTCTCTTCGAACGCGCCACGCGCAAGTGCGGGGTCGGCGTGGAGCAGGGCGTATTGGTCGGGATTGCTGCACAATGCATAGATCGCCCCGCCGATACCGTTCACCGTTGTATCGACGCCCGCCATCAGCATCGCGCGAACCATGACTTCGCCCTCGCGCTCCTCCAGATGGCCCTGGTCGACAAGGTCGAACATCGCCTTGCCGAACCCGTCGTCCGACAGGTTCTCGCGCTTGCACTGCATCTCAAGCCACGCGAACCCTTTTTCCGCGAGCGGCTTGGAGGCGAGGAAGATCTCGTTCTCGGGGCCGTAGGAGTTGAACACCAGCGCGCCCACCGGCAGCAGGTTGTCGCGCCCCTCGCGCTTCATGCCCAGTGCATCTGGAAACACGGTAAGCGGGAACTGCTCTGCAAGGTCGGTAACGCCATCGAAGCTGCCCATTTCGAGCAGGCGATCGACCAACAGCTCCGCCTGCACCGCGAAGTTTTCGCGCAACTGGCGCATAACGCGCGGTGAGAGCACCTTCATCATGGCCGAACGTGTGCGGGTATGGATCGGCGGATCGATTTCGAGGATCAGGCTCTTGGGCCGGAAACGCGCATCCTTGGCATAGTCGACAAGGCCGACGCCGCGTGCGGAGGTGAACCGTTCCCAGTCGCGCAGGACTTCGTATACCTCGGCATGACGGGCCAGCGCCATGCAGCCATAGCGCGACAGCCAGACTACGGGGCCGGCATCGCGCATCTCCTCCATCCGGGGGTAAGGATCGTCGAAGAATGGATAGTCGAACGGGTCGATATCCAGAACCGGTATACCGGGCGGGGGCGGGGGCGGGGGCGGGGGCGGGGTCGTGGTCGGGGCAATGGATTGGGTCACCGGTCAGTCTCCGAAAACGACTGTCGTCGCTCCATTGAGCAGCACGCGTTGCTGAAGGTGGCTGCTGACAGCCTTGGCAAGGACGCGCCGTTCGATGTCGCGGCCCTTGCGAACGAGATCTTCGGGCGTGTCGGCATGGCTGACGTGCTCCACATTCTGGGCGATGATCGGCCCTTCATCCAGATCGGCGGTCACGTAGTGCGCCGTTGCCCCGATCACCTTCACGCCGCGGGCATGGGCCTGATGATAAGGGCGTGCACCCTTGAAGCTTGGCAGGAAACTGTGGTGGATGTTGATGCACCGGCCCGACAGCCACTGTGCAAGATCGTCGGAAAGGATCTGCATGTAACGGGCGAGAATGACCAGTTCCGCGCCGGTCTCGTCCACGATCGCCTTGATGCGCGCTTCCTGATGCGCTTTCGTTTCTTTCGTGACCGGCAGGTGATGGAAGGGAATGGCGCCGAAATCCCTGATCTGCAGGGCTTCGAGCGGATGGTTGCAGACGATGCCGACAATATCCATCGCCAGTTCGCCGATCCGCGTGCGATAGAGCAGGTCGCCAAGGCAGTGATCGAACTTCGATACGAGGATGAGCACCTTGCGCCGCTCGTCCCGCGCGCGCAGTTCCCATTCCCAGCCATCCCGCGCCGCCAGCGATTTCAGAACTTCTTCCAGTTCGTCTCGCGCAACTTCGGCCTCGAACGCGATCCGCATGAAGAACCGGCCGGTTGACGCATCGTCGAACTGCTGCGCCTCGAGAATGTTGCATCCAGCCTCGAACAGACCGGTCGAGACCCCGGCTACAAGGCCGGGACGGTCGTCGCACGATAGCGAGAGGACATAGACGGTTTTCATAGCGCTTTGACATCCGTGCGGCGATTGTCAGGCTTGAACGGCAGGTCGATGATGCTCGCGCGCACGATCCGCTGGTTTTCGGGCGAAGTGCCCCACAGGACTTCGACATCCGCCCCGGGCGCTGCCACCTCGCGATCGATCGCGGCGAGCGAAATCATCCGGCGCAATTTCGGACTATAGACCCGCGACGTTGCGCAACCGGCCAGAGCGCCATCGGCATGAACGGCCAGATATTCGGCCGCATAGCGCCGCGGCATGTCCATTTGCGGTGCGATCTCGCCGTCTTCGAACAGGGAGGCATATACGTCCATGACATCGCGGGTATCCCAGACCAGCCCGACCAGCCGCCGCGCCGGGCCGCCAGCGTCGAGTTCGGCCCGCAGCGCTTCTGCCCCGATGAAGTCGCAGCGTGCGACGACCTTGGGCGAACACCAGTTGAGTTCGAACGGAGAGCGGAACAGGTCCTCCACCCCGTTGAAGCGATAAGTGCCCAGAATTCGCTGCCCGCCGCCGGAAACCGAGATGTTCGAGCCGCCCGGTCCGCCGATCGATGCCGGCATATAGTCGAAACCCGCCGTCGCGATGCCCGCCTCGATATGCGAAAGGACCTGGCAGCGCATGCCCAGCGGCTCCATACCGGCGGGCAGTCCGGCTTCGAGTATCGTTTCCCACACGTCCGCCCCGTTAAGGGTGGAGCCATGGATTTCGTAGCCCAGTTCGCCGCTGATCCCGGTGCGCAGGATGCGGACGTCCGCGCCTGCGATCCGCCCGGCGCACCAGTGGTTGAATTCCAGCTCGCGCAGGCGGGTGCCCATCGCGCGTTCCAGGATGTCGAGCGATCCCGGACCCTGCAGTTCGTAGATGAACCAGTCGGGCGTGACGAGCTGCGCGCTGACGTCCCAGTCGCCCTGCGTTGCCTGATAGACGATCCATTCACCGCCGCCGGCGGTATAGTAGTATTCGTCCTCCGCGATGCGGCCCAGCACGCCTTCGGTTGCGACTTTGCCGTTTGCGTCGGTCATCACGAAATGGCGCAATCGGCCAACGGGAAAGCGGGTGAGATCGGCCACGCCGATGTGCATCAGGAAGCGGGTCGCATCCTTGCCGCGCACGATCACTTTGGAAATCGCGCTCCAGTCGCCGAGGAACGCGGTGCGATGCACGGCGGAGGCTTCGTCCACCCACTCGCCATATTGCCATGCGATGAAGGTATCGCCCCAGCGCCGCCAGATACGGCTGGCGTTCACCTTGTCCTGCGCGGCGGCGGCAGAAGTGAATACTGGCGGACGTTCCTGCCCGAACGGCAGATCCGGCTGGTCGTGCTGCGTCAGGAAGTCGCGGCGGAAGCTGTCAATGTCGAACTTGTACATGTGGATTTCGGCCTTCTGCTTCAGGCGTGAGAAGAAGCGGCGTAGTCGATTTCGCGCGCTTTCATGTCGGCAAGGATGCGCCTCATGCGCAGGCCGAACCGGTCGTAAGGCATGTTCACTTCGGTGCGGCCCTGTCTGCGGTCTGCATCGACATTGGCCTGAACCTCGGCGACGACTTCGACATCCTGCTCGAAGACGATTTCCTGCAACACGTGCAGCATCTGAGCGGGTTCGACGACGAGCGGGTCGCTGATCACCGTCATGAAGAACTGGTGGGTCTGCCGCTCGTCCAGCGGGGTTACGGCGTGGGCAATCTGGATGAGCGCGGGCACGACCGGCGTGTCGTCATCCGGCAAAGGGTCCCGGCGCTGATAGCCGAAGCAGAGGGAAGGTCCGAACTGTGTTGTGCCGTCTTCCTGCCGTACGCGGCGTTTCGGGTCGCCTCCTGCGAAATGCGCGGCAAGCAGCACCTCGGCTTCTTCAACGACCTTGCGCCATGCCACGCCATCCGGTGGCGCAGGCGCATCTTCCGGGACGACGGATACGCTGTCGCGGTCCGCAGCATCGTGGACGAAATGCAGATGGCTGAGATCGAGCAGGTTCTCGATCAGCATCAGGTAGTTGCAGGGATTGAGTTTATAGCCGCAGACCGTGTCATCCGGGCGGTCGAGCATGTCCGGCATCGGAATCTGTTGCGGGTCGGCCTGTTCCGGTGGCCCCATCCACACCCAGAGCCATGGCCCCCGTTCCGCGCAGGGATAGGCCCGGACGCCGAAATTCAGGTTTGCATCGGCACGGGCACCCGGTGCCCAGATGCACTTGCCGCTGCTTTCATAGGTAAAGCCGTGATAGCCGCATTCGATGGTATCGCCGACACGCTTGCCGCGCGACAGCGGATACCGGCGGTGGGCGCAGCGATCGTCGAGGACGACAGGCGTGCCGTCGGCCTTGCGGAAATGAACCAGCGGTTCACCCAGAACCCGAATGGGGGTCAAGGTATCGCCTACGTCGGTGCTTTTCGCGATGACGTACCATGCCGAGAATATCATCGGCCCCATCGCCGCGTCTGCCTTGGCGTCTGATGTGGCCGGTCCGATCGGCAGGCGTGGCTTTGCGAACCCGGCATCGGCCTTCGCAAGTTCCTTTGCCTCGTTCATCCTCCGCTCCTCTTGGTCGTAATGCTCCCGATGGGAAAAGCGATGGCTCAGTCGGACTTGGGCATCACCTTGCCGACGAGACCCATGAAGCCCGGCGATCCGGTAAGCCCGAGAACGGCCTTTTCGATCGGCGCCTTGAGCATCCGGTTCACCGGCGGCAGCCCCTTGCGGCTTTCACGCCCCATTTCGGGGTTTACTTCGCAGCGGACCGGCATGCCGAACACCATGCGTCGCATGCACAGGTTGTCGCGGACGCACCTGGTTATGTCCTGCGGCCGGTTTTCACTGACCTTGCGGGCATAGTCCGGGTCGGCCAGCATCGGGCGGGCCAGCATGACGAGATCACCATGCCCTTCGGCAACTGCTTTTCCGGCACGTTCGGGATCGTGGATGCCCTGGATCAGTACGGGCACCGAAAGCAGGTCCTTGAAAATACGCGCGTCGCCGCTGTCGACCAGATCGCCGTCGACGGAAGGCGCACTGGCTTTCATCGTTTCGTAGCAGCCGCAGGAAAGCGCGACGTAATCGAGGCCCGCCGCCTCGACCAGCTTGGCGATTTCGGCGAAGCCACGAGCGCCCTGCCCGTCAGGCATGTAGTCGTTGGCCGTGATGCGCAGGCCGACGATGTAATCGGAAGGAACGCGGGCACGGATGCCCGACACGATATTGACCAGCATGCGCGCACGGTTTTCGGCGCTGCCGCCATATTCGTCCGTGCGCCAGTTGGTGCGGGGGGACAGGAACGACGAAAGGAAATAGCTCATGTGTGCGGCAACTTCGACCCCGTCGAAGCCGGATTCGACCGTCAGGACCGCCGTTTCGATCAGTTCGTTTTCGTAAGCCTTGATCTGTTCGATCGAGGCTTCGACTGCCATCGGGGTCGTGCGCCCGCCGGGAACGATGAAGCCGCGCGGGAATTCCTTTTCCGGAATCGTGACACTGCGCGCACTGGCGGAGATGTTCGGGCGATCAGCGGCAGGTACGCCCATCACGCCGAACCCCGGCATGATCTCTGCCACGATCGGCACATCGTAGCGGTGCACCGCATCGGTCATGCGGCGGAAATCGGCAACGTGCTTGGGATCCTGCATTTGCAGGACGCTTGCAACCGGGCATTCGGCCGCGCCGCGATCCGTTCCGACCATGCCGCCGACGATGATCATGCCGATCCCGCCCTTCGCCCGCGCCTCGAAAAAGGCGGTAGTCTGCTCGCTGGGTCCGCCGTCTTCACGCGGGGAGTTGGCGGCCATCGGCCCCATGACCATCCTGTTGGCCAGCGTCCGTCCGTTCAGGACGAAAGGCGTGCTCAGGATGTTGTGTTGTTGGTCTGCCATGACGGTTCCTCTCCGGCGCATCTGGTGGCGCGGGCCGTAATTAGTGAACTAGTCGTATCGAAAGTCAAGCTGGTTTGCCGATCGAACGGCTTAATCCCAGGCCGCCTTGGCATATGCCGAGAATCCGGGGACGTGGATCGAGACACCACCGTCGGATGCCAGCGTCTGGCCGGTGATATTGCGTGCTGCGTCCGACGCCAGAAAGGCGACCGGTTCGGCGATATCCTCGGGCGCGCCGACGATGCCTCGCGGCGTTTCTGCCTCGACATTGCGCCGCCAGTGGTCGGGGAAATCCTTGGCCGTGGTGGGCGTCAGGATCAGGCCGGGTGCGACCGCATTGCAGCGCACGCCCTTGGGGCCATAGGCCGTCGCGGTCGATCGCGTCATCTGCATGATGGCCGCCTTCGTCGCGCTGTATGCAGCCTGCCTTACGTGTCCCTGCAGGCCCAGTCCCGAAACGGTATTCACGATCGAACCCTGCGTCTCGATCAAATGCGGCAGGCATTCGCGGGTCATCAACATGGTGCCGCGGCAATTGACGGCGAAGATCTGATCCCAGACTTCGGTCGGCATGTCGCCGATGCTGCCGTCGAGCGCGAGCGTCGGACCGGCCAGCGCTGCATTGTTGTGCAGGATGTTGATCTTGCCGAAGGCTTCGACGACTTTGGCCACGGCCGCGCGGATGGAGGCTTCGCTCCCCAGGTCCAGTTCGACCGCGATGGCCTGTTCGCCGATATCCGCCGCGACTTCCTGCGCCCCGGCGAGGTTGATGTCGGCTACGGCCACCTTGGCACCCCGGCGCGCCATCAGTCGCGCGGTCTCGCTGCCGATTCCACCGGCACCACCTGTGATGATGGCCACCTTGTCTACCAGGCTAGTTGCATCGGTCATATGAATTTGTCCCTATTGGATAAATTGGCTTGGCGTCAGTCGACGGACTGCACAGCGGATTCGCGAAGTGTGTCGCGCAGCGCAAGCGGTGTGACGATCATGGCAACGGCCGCGCCGAACACGATCTTGCCTGTCACGGCGAGCGACCAGTCAATCATGCTCATGCCCGATGCCAGGATCAGGGCTATGACCGGTAACGATCCCAGCACCAGCGCGGCGAGGCCGTAGACTATGCCCCGGCCCCAGATGGACGATATGCGCGGCGGAGGTCCGGCAACCGGCGCGATGGCGCCCTTGCGAATGCGTGCCCTTGTCATGCCGCCGCCGGCCACAGCGCAGATAAGCGCGGTCATGAATCCCTGGGGCAGGAAATCGAACGCATAGGCGCCAACGCCGCGTGTCGGCACGGGTTCGAACAGGCCGAAAACGAACATGAAAACCACCGTTCCCACAACTGTCGAGCCGATCGTGCTGAATGCCGTCTCGGTCCAGATGTATCGACGCGCTTCCTGAGATTGCATACTCTTTTTCCCCTTTCCCGCCTCTCCTGCAGGTGGCCGTGCCGGTTCAAACGGAACCGCACCGACTCTGTTTGGCGTGCAGGAAGTGTCATTAATGTACGCGAAGGATCGAAAATCGCAAGATAGGTTTGCCATTATCGTTCGAAAGCCGCTGTTTCATGGAAGGTAGTTTTTACGCATCTGCACAAAAACACTATATAAATGACGTATAATCAGTGATTTATATTTTCGTCCTCCAACTCGTATCGTTATGCGAATTGACAGCGAAACGTGACGTGTCGTATATTTGCTGAAAATAAAAAGTGCCCGTTGAGACGCATGGTGTCGATCGGGTGCGCAGCAAGAGGAGGATAGGCATGAACTCGCTATTCAACGATCGATTTGTCTTGAAGTGCTCCACGGCTTTGGCTTCGGTGGCGATGGTCGCCGCCATGCCAGCCCAGGCTCAATCCGCTGACGATGAGGGGCAATTCAATGCCGGCGGCCTGACCGAAATCATCGTTACCGCCCAGAAACGTGCCGAAAGTTCCCAGAAGGCGGCTGTCGCGATCACCGCCGTATCAAGCGATGACCTTGCCCGCGCGGGCGTGACCGACGCGCAGCAACTGACCAATCTTGCGCCGGCCCTGCACATCGATTCCGTCTATGGCCCTGCTGCCAACTTCTACGTTCGCGGCGTGGGGAACCTCGTGCTCAATGCATCGAGCGACCCTGCCGTCGTCGTGAATATCGACGGTGTGCCGCTCGCTCGCCCCACGGGCGTGCAGGGGATGTTCTTCGATCTGGAACGCGTCGAAGTGCTGAAGGGGCCGCAGGGCACCCTGTACGGGCGTAACGCGACCGGCGGCGCGGTGAACGTGATCACTGCACAGCCGAAGATCGGCCAGACATCGGGTTCGATCACTGCCTCGTATGGCAATTACAATGCGGTGAAGCTCGACGGCGCGCTCAACCTGCCTGTATCTGAGAATACCGCCGTCCGCATTGCGGGTCTCTACTCCAACCGTGATGGATATTACTCCGACGGTACCGGCGATGAGGATCTGGGCGCGTTCCGCGTTTCGGTGGCAAGTGACGTGTCTGATACTTTCACGGTGTCGGCCAGTTTCGACTACGCTCATCAGGGTGGCAAGGGTCCGGGTTCGACTGCCGAAGGGCTGGATTACAACGATCGCATCGGCGTTCTGGACGATCGTGCCGGAGCAGACGTTTACGAACGGGTCATCAGCCCTGCGCCTTATCCGTTCAATGCTGCGGGCTTCGCGGCGCTTCCCGGCGCAATCCTGCAGCCCTTCAACGAGATCGAAGGGGTCGATTCCTATCAGGATAACGAGTTCTGGGGTGTCCGCCTTCAGGCAGACCTTGAAACTTCGCTCGGCACGGTCTCGTTCATACCTTCATACCGCGAGGCGACCCTCGATTACCTGTCGCCGATCAGTCCGATCATCCTGTCGAACGAGAAGGACAAGCAGACTTCGGCTGAATTGCGCCTAGTTTCGCCCAGCGAGAACCAGCTGCAATACATCTTCGGTCTGTTCTACTTCAACGAACGGGTGAATTCGCTGAATAACTTCAATTTCGAATATACCTCGTTCCATGCGGTTATCGCGCCCAAGGTGGACAGCTATGCCGCCTATTCGCGCCTGACCTATAGCATCACGCCCGAACTGCGGATCAGCGGCGGATTGCGGTACACGATCGACAAGAAATCGACGAACGACCTCAACGTCGTCGAGAACGTCTATTGCCCCGGTTTCTTCGACAATTACGAGGGCGGCCCGGCCACGACCTGCGTGGGAACGCCGACTTTGCCCGTGTCCTTCGAAGTCAGCGATCCGCTGGCGTACGAGGGGGTTAACGGTTCTTTCCTGGACATCACGACCAATCCGAACAGGGGCAAGGAAACGTTCAAGAAGCTGACGTGGCGGGCCGCGGTCGAATACGACGTCGCGCCGCGCTCGCTGCTCTATGCCTCGGTGGAAACCGGATACAAGGCGGGCGGGTTCTTCAATACGCCGGATCAGGCCAACAACTCGTTCCAGCCGGAAACGATCATTGCCTATACTCTGGGTTCGAAGAACCGCTTCCTTGACAATCGCCTGCAGCTGAACCTCGAGGCGTTCTGGTGGGAGTACAAGGACCAGCAGGTCAGTCACTTCATCACCGTGTTCGGGGCCCCGGTGTTCGCGACCGAGAATATCGGCAAATCGCGCTTCCGCGGCGTGGAACTCGAAATGCGGGCGCAGGTGATGTCGAACACCGAAGTGAACGGCACGGTCCAGTATCTCGATGCGCGCAACACCGATTTCCTGTACGGCAGCGCGACGCCGCCGAACACGGGCTGTCCGAGCGGCTTCGGCGGCCCGGGAGGCGCGCCGTTCTATGTCGATTGCACCGGCAGCCGCCCGGCCAAGGCGCCGGAGTGGACGCTGCAGGGCGGCATTGACCAGCGCATCCCGCTGGGCGAGACCGGCGACATCACGGTCAGCCTGAATACGCGGTATGAAAGCGGCAGCTATACGGGCATCGAGCTCTTGCCCTCGCAGTACCAGTCGGGCTTCTTCACGTCCGGAGCGCAAGTCGGCTTCACCACAGCTGACAGACGTTTCAACATTGCCGGCTTCGTCGACAATATCGAGGACAATGCGACGGTCGGGTTCTCCCAGCCGCACAACTTTGCCGGGGGACAGCTGTTCGTCCGCCTCCAGGCACCGCGGACTTACGGCGTACGCGCTGGCTACAAGTTCTGATAGTCGACCCGACCTGACGACGGATTTGCCGTCGTCAGGTCGGCACTTCTGATCCAACGGAGACACCGCCCCATGACCGAACCCACTTATCTCGTGACCGGCGCGTCCGGAAACCTTGGCAGGGCGATCGTGCAATCGCTGTTGCGGCGGGGCGCGAAACGCGTGATCGCAACGACGCGCTCACCCGATTCCCTCGCCGACCTGGCCGCGGCTGGCGTTGAAGTGCGCAAGGCCGATTTCAACGATGCCGAAGGTCTGGTGGAGGCGTTCTCCGGCGCGACCCATCTGCTGCTGATCAGCACACAGTCGGTCGGTGCGCGCGTAGACCAGCATGGTGCGGCGCTGGCTGCCGCAAAGGCGGCGGGCGTGCAGCAACTGTTCTATACCTCGCACTCGTTCCCCGACACTTCGGTGTCGGCTGTTGCGCCCGAACATGCGGCGATGGAACGCAAGATCATCGCCAGTGGGATGACTTATACCATCCTTCGCAACTTCCTCTATTCGGAAAACGTGCTGCTGATGCTGGCAGGGCCGATCCAGGCGGGCATCTGGCATGGCGCGGCGAAGGACGGCCGCAATGCATTCCTGAGCCGCAAAGACTGTGCCGATGCCGATGCCGGCGCGATGCTGGCGGCAGACCGGTTAAAGAACATGGTGCTCGATATAACGGGTCCGCGAACCTATTCTTACCCGGATATCGCCCGGATCGCGAGTGAAGTGCTGGATCGCGACATTCCCTACGTCGATCTTTCGCCTGACGAGTTTCTGGAGCATCTGGTGGGCGCGGGCCTGCCACGCAGCCATGCCGAAACGCTGGTCAGCTTCGACCGTGCCACCAGTCTTGGCGACGGGGACCTCGTCACTCCGACGTCCGAGGAACTCGCGGGGCATCCGCTCGAGTTGCTGGAGGATTTCCTCGCGCGCGAATTGCCGCGAATGGATGCGACGCAGACGCTGTCGGTACTGCTCGACAATCACCTCGGGTGATGGCCTGGGATGTCCGGCGAAACGGATGGTGCGTTTCGCCGGTCGAGATGGTTGACCGGTGCACAGGCACTCCGTAGGGGAGGTGAGATGGAGGGCAAAGAGACCGAACGGAAAGCCAAGGGAGGCGGGCGACCGCGTAGCGAGTCGACGCGTCGATCGATCCTTTCCGCAACGATCGCTCTGCTCCAGAACGAATCCCTGCAATCGATCACCGTAGAAGCGATCGCTCGCGAGGCGGGGGTCAGCAAGGCCACCATCTATCGCTGGTGGAGCTCCAAGACGGCGGTTGCCATCGATGCCTTCATCGAGAACCATCTCGTCAAGACACCGATGCCCTATGACATCCATCCGGCAGAGGCGCTGATCCGCCACTGGCGCGCGATGGCGGACCAGTATCGCGGGTTCGCGGGGCGGATCGTCGCGCAAATCCTGGCGGAGGGGCAGTCCGATCCGGAAATCATGCGGGAATTCCGCCAACGCTTCCACTATGGTCGCCGCGCCGTGGTGCGCGAGGTGATCGAAAACCTGAAGGCAGTGCATTCGCTGCCGGAAGGGCTCGGCAGCGAACAGCTGATGGATATGTTCTACGCGCCGATCTACATGCGCCTTCTGTGGGGCCATGCCCCGCTCGACGATGAATTTATCCTCGAATATCCGAGATCGGTGATGAGCCTGATCGGCATCACTCTGAACGAAAACGACAAGGTCGTCACTGTCGCCTGACGGTTATCGCGCGGGCGCGATGGTCGCCCGGCATTCGCCAAGCCCGATCGAACGGAAACCTTCCTTCGTTGCCGTGCCGGATAGCACGACTTCGTCGCCATCTTCCAGAAACGTGCGCGTTTCGCCGCTGGGCAGGGTAATCGACTGAGTCCCGCCCCGGCTCATTTCCATCAAACTGCCGTAGGCGTCGCTCTCCGCACCCGATATCGTGCCCGAACCCAGCAGGTCGCCTGCGGCAAGATCGCAGCCGTTGACTGTGTGATGGGCCACCATCTGGGCAGGCGTCCAGTACAGGTTCGTCGCAGCGGTCCGTCCCAGTCGCATCGGCTCCATGACGGCATTGCGCATACTTTGCGTTCGCAGACTGACGTCGATCCGCACGGCAAGCGCTCCCTCTTGCTGGTCGCGTTCGTCGTCAAGATAGGGCAGGGGTGCCGGATCGCCATCCGGCCGTTCCGGCTGCGCCACACGGAACGGGGCGAGCGCTTCGGCCGTCACCACCCACGGGGAAACGGTGGTGCCGAAGTTCTTGGCAAGGAACGGGCCGAGCGGTTGATATTCCCATGCCTGGATATCCCGTGCCGACCAGTCGTTGAGCAGGCAAAGCCCCGCAATCCGCGAACCGGCCCGATCGATGGGCACCGGCTCGCCCAGATCCGAGCGTCCTCCGATCCAGAAGCCGAGTTCGACCTCATAGTCGAGCCGGCGGCTCTGGCCGACGACCGGAACTTCGGAATCGGGCGCGCGCAACTGGCCCGATGGACGACGCACTTCGCCGCCCGAAACCCGGATAGATGAAGCACGACCGTGATAGCCGACGGGAATGTAACGATAGTTGGGAAGCAGCGGATTATCGGGGCGCAGCAGCGACCCGACGTTGCGGGCGTGGTGTATCCCGGCATAGAAATCGGTGTAGTCGCGCACGGCCAACGGCAAGTGCATCGTGCACTGTGCGGCGGGGACCAATGCAGCCTGACAGTGGGCTGCATGCACCTCGTTCGTCAGCAGTGCGAACACGGCGCGACGCAAATCCCGGCGAGCGACGTGTTCGAGCGCAAACAGGGCGTTCAACGTCTGCGCGCCTTCGATCGCCGCAACCGCTGCAGCCGCCTTGCCGCGAAGGAGCTCGGCAACTCCGCTCAGGTCGAGCACATGATCGCCGATGGCCGTGCCGATGCGCGGGGCCGATCCCGACGTCGAGAACACGCCCAGCGGAAGGTTCTGCACGGGGAAATCGGCATGATCATCAGCCCCCGCCACCCAGCTGGAGACCGCGGCATCGTGCGTGTGATCGATCATCGCGCACTCCCCCGGAAACGCCCTTCAATACCGGCCCAGCAATCGTCATAGTCCGGCTGCAGGGTGGCGGCACAGGCTGGCGCCAGGCTGGCGGCGAAGTTGGCGTGGGTCTCGAACATGAAGGCCATCGTGCCTTCCTGCTTGTGCGGCGCGAGCGCGGCTTCTTCCGCGCGGCGGGTGGTGTCCTTGTCGGGGCCGTGCGCGCTCATCCGCGGATGCAGGGAAACGCCGCCCGGCGTGAACCCTTCGGCCTTGGCGTCATAGACGCCCGTCACCAGTCCCATCAGCTCGTTCATCAGGTTGCGGTGATACCACGGCGGCCTGAAGGTGTTTTCCGCGACCATCCAGCGTGGCGGGAAGATTACGAAATCGATGTTGGCCTGCCCCCGAATCGGCGAGGGCGAGGTCAGGACCGTGTAGATCGAGGGATCAGGATGGTCGTAACTGACCGTACCGACCGCGTTGAAGCGGAACAGGTCGTACTTATAGGGCACGTTGTTGCCATGCCACGCCACCACATCCAGCGGTGAGTGATCCAGCGTCGTCGTCCAAAGCGCGCCCTGGAACTTGGCCACCAGTTCGTGATCGCCGGTCGTCTCGTCATAAGCGGCGACGGGCGTCAGGAAATCGCGCGGGTTGGCAAGGCAGTTCGATCCGATCGGGCCCAGATCGGGCAGGCGCAGATCGGCGCCGTGGTTTTCGCAGATGTAGCCGCGAACAGGGCCGGCGACCGGGTCTATCGCGAATTTCATGCCGCGCGGAATGACACAGATTTCACCCGGAGAGACTTCCAGCGTGCCGCATTCGGTGCGGAACCGGGAGAGCCCTTCGTGCGGCACGAACAGCATTTCACCATCCGCACTGTAGAAGGATCGCTGCATCGCCCGATCGGCGGCATAGCGCCACGCGGAAATGCCGCAATCGGGCGCGTCGACCGTGCGGGCGATCGGGACGAGGCCATCTATGAAGTCGCTTCCCGGCACCAGCGGCATCGGGTCCCAGCGCATGCGATTGGGCGATGCCTTCGCGTAGCCCGCATCGACGCCCGCATGGGCCAACGGAACGAATGCCGACTGTGCGGCGGATGGACGGATGCGGTAGAACCAGGTCCGCCGAACCTCGGTGCGGGGCATGGTGAATGCCGTGCCGGAGAATTGTTCGGCATAGAGGCCGAGCGGGACGCGTTGGGGCGAGTTCTGGCCGATCGGCAGGGCGCCCGGCACGGCTTCGGTTGCGAACTCGTTGCCGAAACCGCTCATATATCCTTCGACGATCGCCGAATGCTGCATCTTGTCCTGAATGGTCATCACAAATCCCTCGTCGCGCGCTCGTTCGGCGCGCATGAATGCCCGGTCCATTGAGTTGTTAATTAGTAAACGTGACGGATCGAAATGTCCATCCTCTGGTGTCGTTATGATTAACCCACCTGTACCGGAACTGCGCCGCGCTCCGTCATAAAAGCGATCAGGGCAGCGCCGAACAGGCCGCCCGCTGCGACAATTAGCCACGTTTCGTAACTTCCGGTTGCGTCGAACAGCGCGCCGGCAGCCATCCCGCCGATCCCGGCGCCGAAAGCGTGAACCGCGAAGATGGAACCATAAACGCTACTGAAGCCCTTGATCGGGAAGCGTCGGCCCAAAAGGTATGCGAGCAGATCGGTTTCGGTCCCGACACCGAAGCCGATCAGGGCCGCGCCGGCAATGGCAAGGCCCGGACTGTCGATACGCAGCATCAATGCGCCAAACGCTGCAAAAGTGAGAAGCAGGAAAGTGACCCATCCTGCGTCCCACCGATCCAGCAGAACGCCCGCAACGAGCCGTCCCCCGATGACGGACATGCCGAGCACTGAAGCGATCGCGCCGGCTTCTACCGCGCTGACGCCGCGGTCGGTCAACATCGGTACCAGGTGCAGCGTCGTGCCCAGCACTGCGGTCGACGACAGGAAGATGAGCGCACTGACAGAGTAGAAAGACCGGTTGCGCAAGATTTCGGCGAAAGGCAGCGGTTCCCGGGCGATGTGTACGCCGCGTCTGTCAGGTGTTTCTCGCAGCAGGAGCCATGCGATGCCGCTTAACACAAGTGTCGCTACGGCGAGAGCCAGGTAGGCCGCTCTCCAGCCGTGCGTCGCGATATAGGGCCCCAACACCGGCGGCAGGATGATAGCGCCGACGCCTGTTCCCATAAGGGCGAGGCCGAGGGCCAGGCCGCGGTTGGCCACGAAATGGCGCACGACCACGCGGTTGTAACTTACCGAATTCGTGCCCGCCGATACGAGAGTCAGCAACAGGGTGAAACTGAGGAACGTCACCAGGTTGCTGGTGAACAGGCCCAGCATGGCGAACGTCGCTGCAAGACCGAAGCTGGACAAGAGAGCGACTTTCGCTTCACCGAACCGGTCGACCAATCTGCCGGTAAACGGGAGCGCGAAAACATTGCCGATCATGAAGGCGATCGCGACCAGCGAGGCTTCCTGTCGCGACCATCCGAATTGAGCCGAGAGTGGCTTGATGAACAGGCCGGCCGAATAGAAATATAGGGAGGCGAAGCCGCCGCCGATGCCGACAAACGCGCCCAGCAGGAAACGCCAGCCTGCGCCGAACTCGCGGCGGAATTCCCGTGTGGCACCTGTCACTGAATGTCATCCCCTCACATTTGCCGAATCGATTGCCAAGCCCGGGCATCGTTCGCCGTTACAGCATTATTAGGCTACGTTTAGTTTCGTAACAAGACGCAAGGGTCGTTCCAGCACATAGCGACGGGCAATACGCTCTAATATCTGTAAATAGCGCGAATCTGCACCCGCAATGTGAGATCCGTGCCCGGTTGGGCTTGCTATATCGAGTACATAACGATACTTATCGGCTCGAAAGTTGAGGCGGGCGATGAATGCGTCCGAAAGGGGAGAGATCGCAGTGGCCGAGGTCGGCAAGTACGACATCGTGATCGTGGGAATGGGGCCGGTCGGCGCGACTTTGGCGTGCCTGTGTTCGCGGGCTGGGATGAGTGTCGCGATCGTTGATCGCGAACTCGGCATTTTCGACAAGCCGCGCGCGATCGTGCTCGATCACGAGGCGCTTCGCGTGCTGCAGTTCTGCGGTATGGAAGCTGCGTTTTTCGACACCGTCACACCCCATACCGGAACCGACTTCATCGGCGTTGACGGACAACTGATCAAGCTGTTCGATCCGAAGGCACCGCCGTTCGAGCTCGGCTGGGCGCCGAACGTGATGTTCATCCAGCCGGAGCTGGAAGAGGCCTTGGCGCGGGCGATGGACCGGTGTCAGACGCTGACCGCGATGCGCGGCGTGAATATCACCAGCGTAACGCAGGACGCCGACGGAGCGATGGTGAACGGCACCGATCGCGAAGGGGCGGAAGTGTCGTTTCGCGCCTCGTGGGTCGTCGGGGCGGACGGCGCCAACAGCATGGTTCGCGAAACCGCCGGACTCGCCATGGAGGGGATGGACTTTGCCGAATGGTGGGTCGTCATCGATGCATGGCTGACGGGCGAAATCGACCTGCCGAAGAAGACGACGCAGTATTGCCAGCCCAAGCGGCCGGCGACTTACGTGGTCGGGCCGCGCAATTTGCGCCGCTGGGAAATCAAGCTGCTGCCCGATGAGGATCCGGCAAGCTATCGTGACGAGTCCCGCGTAAGCGAACTGCTGTCGCAATTTGCCGACGTGGATGCCCTGTCGATCTGGCGCAGCGCGGTCTATCGTTTCAGTGCGGCGGTTGCCGATGGCTGGCGCAACGGTCGCCTGCTGATCGCGGGCGACGCGGCACACACCACGCCGCCGTTCCTTGCGCAGGGACTTTGTGCCGGAATGCGCGACGCCGGCAACCTGGCGTGGAAGCTGGCGCAAGTCGTGCTGCGCGGTGCGGACCCGGCCCTGCTCGATACATACGAGGTCGAGCGCAAACCACACGTCGCCCGGATCATCCACCATGCCAAGGAATTCGGCCTGATCATCGGCGAACTCGATCCGGCTGCGGCTGCCGAACGGGACGCTGTATTGGGCGAGCAGCTGCGCACGGGCGCGGCACCGACCGAGCGGCAGGCATTCGTGCCGCGCCTTGCCGGCGGCATGCTCGACAACCTTTCCGCAGCAGCGGGCGACCTGTTCGTGCAACCGCGCATCCGCGGCGAGGATGGCGACGCGTCACTTATGGACGACGTTGTTCCGCCCGAGTTTCTCGTTGTTTCCCGCGATCCTGCAATGCTTGAGCTTGGAACCGACCTTGCGGCAGCCTGGGCGGCGATCGGCGGTGTGCTGCTGCTCATCGGTGATGGTGCCGCCCCGCCCGGCGTTGGATCGCTGGCCGATGCGGAAGGTCTGATCCAGACATGGCTCGATCGCAACGACGCGACCGCAGCGATCGTGCGACCGGACCGCTATGTCTATGGTGCGGCAAGCGAGGTTTCCGAAATACGCCGCATGGCCCGTGACATCGTCGCCATGCATCGCCCTGCCGATACTGCGCAGGCGGCCTGACATCCATGGAGCTGGAATAGTGATGAATCTCGAAGGACGTGTCGCCATCGTCGTCGGTGGCAGCAGTGGCATCGGTGCCGCAACAGTACGCATGCTGGCTGACGGTGGGGCAACGGTTGCCATCGGCTACAACAGTGGCATGGAACGGGCTGAAGCGCTGCGGGCATCTCTGCCGGGCGAGGGACATTCTGTCTTCCAGATCGCGATCGATCAGCCGACCTCCGTGGTCGCGGCGGCCAAGGGGGTGCTGGAAAAGCATGGCCGGGCCGATATCCTCGTCAACTCCGCGGGCACTACACGTCCGGTTCCGCATGCCGATCTAGACGGGCTGGACGATGCCTTGCTCGACGAAATCATGGCCAGCAATGTTCAGGGGCCTTTCGCCACGATCCGCGCCTTTGCTCCGGCATTGAAGGCGAGCGGCGATGCGGTCATCATCAACATATCCTCGATTTCCGGATTCACCGGCAGCGGCAGCAACGTCGGTTACTGCGCTTCCAAGGGGGCGCTGGACACGATGACCTTGTCACTTGCGCGTGCGCTTGGCCCGGAAATCCGGGTACTTGCCGTTTCTCCGGGCGCCGTCGCCACCGATTTCGTGGCCGGTCGCGACCGGGCCGCGCTTGAGGCCATCGCTGCCAAGACTCCACTGAAGCGTGTAGTCGAACCGAGCGATGTGGCCCGGACGGTGATGGCTTGCATCACTCACCTTACGGCCACCACGGGGGCCCGGATCATCTGCGACGGCGGCCGCTTTCTCGTGTGAAAATGACGCGCGACCCGCAGCTGCGGGGTTTACGAAACGCGTCGTATTGTTTAAGTAATAAGCAGATGCCCAAACCGGCGGTTGCACGCCGTGCTTAGGGCGCAACGGACGAGGATGGATCACGATGGCTAATGACAGGCGCGTTCTCATTGTCGGAGGCGGGATCGGCGGCATGGTTGCTGCCGTTGCGCTGCGTCGGCAGGGCAACGCGGTCCATGTTGTCGAGGCAGCCCGGCGGGAGGACCAGCTGGGCACCGGCATCAACCTGCAGCACAACGCGCTGGTCGCCTTGCAGGAGGCCGGACTGCTGGAGCAGTGCAAGGCCGAGGGTTTCCCGTGGGAGACGATCACCAATCGCAACGGACTGACGGGTGAGATCATCAGCCGCGTCGATATGCCCTGGCCCAAACGGCCTGGGGTTCCCGGGGCGATGGGTATCATGCGTACCACGTTTGCCGAGATTCTCGCGCAAGAGGCGCTCTCGCTGGGTGTCGAGATCACTTACCAGACGAAAGTGGCATCGCTGGAACAGGACGGTACCGGCGTAACGGTCGAGCTGACCAATGGCGTGCGTGACCGAGCCGATGTGCTCGTTTCTGCAGATGGAGCCTATTCGCAGATCCGCAGCATGGTGTTCGGCGACGAGCACAAGCTGGAATATGCCGGGCAGGGCGTGTGGCGCTTCACTGTGCCGCGGTCAAAGACGCTGGACGGGTTCACGATGTTCCGCAACCCCGATGGCAAGTCGACTGGCTTCCTGCCGCTCGCGCCCGACCTTGCCTATTACTTCCTGCTGGAATCGACGGAAGAGCCGCTGTGGGTGCCGACAGACAAGGCTGCCGACATGCTGTCGGAGCGCATGTCCGTCTTCGAAGTGCCCGAGATACGCGACCTCCTGCCGCTGATGCATCAGGGGTGGCACGTCAGCTATCGCCCGTTCGACGTGTTGCTGATGCCGGCACCCTGGCACAAGGGTCGTGTCGTGCTGTTGGGCGATGCCGCACATTCGCTGACGCCGCAGCTCACCTCTGGCGGTGGCATGGCGATCGAGGATGCGGTCGTACTGGCGCAGGAATTGCGCGACCACGACGATGTCGATGAGGCGCTGGCTTCCTATAGTGTGCGGCGGCAGGAACGCTGCGGGATTGTCTATCGCAACTCGCGCCGCATCTGCGATATCGAGAAAGAGGGTAGCAAGGACGGCGCTGAAGGCACCCGGATCATGGTCGACAGCTTCAAGCTGCTGGCAGAGGATTATTGAGCGTGGGCGCGATGCCGGCGGCCCTGAATGTCATCTGGTTCCTGCCGCCGACAATCCAGACGGTTGCGGCACACAAGGGGTACCTCGACCGGGTCGGGCTGGAAGTCGTCGGCACCCAGACGCAGTCCTCGGAAGAACAGTTCGAGGCGTTGCGTGACGGCAAGGTCGACGCAGCGGTTACGGCGATGGACAACGTCATCATGTGGAGGCGGCGTCCCGGCGGGGAGAACCTGCGCATCGTGGCCCAGATCGAAGCCGATACCGGGCTGTCCCTGATGGCGCGGCCCGGCACGAAGGGCATCGCCGATCTTGCCGGATCGCGCCTGCTGGTCGATTCCGCGCAGAACGGGTTCGTGATCGCGCTTCGCGCCATTCTGGCCGATGCCGGGGTCGACTATTCGGCTTGCGATATCGTGGAAGCCGGGGGTGTCGTCGATCGGTTCGAGCGGCTGGCAAGAGGCGATGGCGCCGCCACCCTGCTTGGCCCTCCGTTTGTCGAGCGGGGTATCGGCATGGGCATGGCTCGTCTGGCCGAGGTCGGTGAGGCATTTCCCGGATTTCCCGGCCAGGGCATCGTCGTGCGCGGTGATATTATCGAAAGCAAGGAAGAGGCGCTTGCCGACTGGCTGTGCGCGCTCGAACGGGCACGGGCCGAGTGCCGTCGCGATCCTGCGGCGGCGACGAACTTGCTCGAGGCCAACGGACTGCCGCCTGCCATCGCAGCGCGAATGGCGGGATTCGTCGCCGATACGCTCCAGCCCTCCGGCGCGGGCGTAGCAATCCTCGTCGAACAGCGCGGCAGGCTTGGCCTTCCGGGCGGCAACGACGATCCCACTACGCTGCAGGACGACCGGCTGCTGCGCGCAGTCGCGCGACGGTCGGCGGCAGCTTCTTAAACCACGGAAGACCTGATCGATGACACGATACGCCCTGGCAACAATTTCGGTCGATGGCGGTGCCAAGACGGCGGCCATGGTTCTTGGCGACGAGGTCGCGACGCTGGACAATCTTGTCGCGGCGCAAGGGAATACGGCGATCGCGCCCGGCACCACGCTTATGGCGCTGCTGGAAGACTGGGACGGGCTGCTGCCTGTACTGGACGCCATCGCCGCCGGTGCCGAAGCGGCGAACGGGATCGACTGGCATGCTGCTGATGCCGTCCACTATCACCCGCCTGTCGAACCGCGGCAGATTTTCTGCACCGGCGCGAATTATCGCACGCATGTCGTCCATCTCACCATCGACACCAATTCCGGACCGGAAGGCCTGGAAGGCGACGAGCTTCGTAAGTGGGCCGAGAAGATGATGGACGACCGCCTGGCCAATGGCGATCCCTATGTCTTCACCAAACCGCTATGCACCCTGGCCGGCGCAAACGACACGCTGGTCCTGCCCAAGGTCACGACCAAGCCCGACTGGGAACTGGAACTGGCCGTCGTTATCGGCAAGGAAGCCTATCAGGTGTCGGTAGAGGACGCGATGGACTACGTCGCCGGCTACGCGATGGTGAACGACGTCAGCGCCCGCGACCTGATCCCTCGTACCGATTACAAGCTGCTGGGTTCGGACTGGCTGCGCGGTAAAGGCATGGCCGGTTTCCTGCCGTTCGGCCCCTATATCGTGCCTGCCTCCTTCATACCCGATCCCTATGACCTCGGCATCCGGCTCAGCGTCGAGGGTAAGCTGATGCAGAACGAGACGACCGGGGACATGATGTTCGATATCGCGCGGCAGATCGAATATATCACGCGTTATGCAAAGCTGCTGCCCGGTGACATCATCTGCACCGGATCGCCGGCCGGAAACGGCACGCACTACAACCGGTTCCTGCGCGACGGCGACCTGATGGTCGGCGAAATCGACGGCCTTGGTGCACAGCGTATCCGCTGTGTCGCGGAAGGCAGCGGGGCATGACCGAACGCCCCGACAACGAAACACGCCGCTTCATCGCGGATGCTCTTGCCGACGGCAAGGCGAACGTCCCGCTTACCTGCAATGCCGCGTTTGAAACGATGGGCGCCGTACTGGTCGAGGGGACGCCGGGCGATGTGCTCGTATCTTTTCAGGCGGGTGAGGGCACGGCGCAAGGCAATGGTGTCGTCAGCGGCGGAACGCTTGCAGGGTTCCTTGACAGTGCGATGGCGGTAGCGGTCTTGTCGGCCCTGAAACCCGGGCAGACGTGCTCTACCATCTCGCTGAACGTCAACATGATGCGCCCCGGCCTTGTCGGCACGCTTTACGTGAAGGCGGGCGTGGAACGGATGGGCCGCCGCGTAGCCTTCGCCCACGCGCGCCTGATCGACGGGGACGATAAGGTGGTGGCCACGGGTACGTCGTCGCTGGCCGTCATCGACATGGCCTGACGGCGAAACTTCAGGCAGTGGCGAATAGCTGGTCGCGGACCGATCCGATGTGGTCGCGCATCAGCTGCTGTGCCAGCGGGGCGTTGCGACCGGCGATGGCATCGACGATCGCGCGGTGTTCCTCGTTGGTGGAAACGCGTGGTACCGGCGGCGCGTCGAACACTTCCTCCAGCCGGTTTTCTATCCCGACGCGGATCGGCACGTGCAGCGATTCGTGAAGCATCAGGAGCAGGGCATTTTGTGTCGCCATGGCGATCAGGCGATGCAGCCTCGCATCGAGCCGCTTCCATTCCTGGAACGAGCCTGCGCGAACCATCGCATCGATCACCTCGTACATCGCCGCGATGTCGCGATCGGTCGAATGCAGTGCCGCCTGCGCGGCCAGTTGTGATTCGAGGAGGAGGCGCGCGTCGAACAGGTCGTCCGCGCTGACGGATAGGGCGCGGGCCGCATCTTCACTGACGATGGGCCGCGAACCGGCGAAAGTGCCCTTTCCCACGTGGCGCCAGATCAGCCCGTCACTCTCCGCCCGCTTCAGCAGGGTACGCAGGCGCGCCCGCGTCACGCCTACCGCTTCGGCAAGGCGCGGTTCGGGCGGCAGTCGCAAGGTGCCCTCGCGCTCGTGGCTCTCGATGATGTGGCAAAGCCGGTCAAATGGCGCGTCAGCGATGGTCAACTCTGTCTCCTGAATCACAAAATGCATCAATTACTCGATTGATGCAAATTAAAATGCAGATTGACTTCAGGCTATAAAACGATACGAAGGGTTCAGTAATGGTCGCGAATGCAAGCGACCGTCGTTGAGGATGACTTTGGTGACAGCTGCACCCGACTGCCCCGTTTTCGTGTCCGCCGATGTTGTACGTCGGGTATTCGACTGGAAGGATGCCATCGCCGCGTTGCAGGCCGCCTATGGCCACGCGTTCACGGAACAGGCCGCTCCGTCGCGTAGTATCGCCCAGTCGGAAGGTGCCTGGCTGCGCACGCTGCCTGCTGCACCGCCGGGTGGCCGCTATTACGGTGCCAAACTGATGGGTGCGGACATGAAGGCCGCCGACCCCACGGTGGAATATGTCGTCGTCCTGTTCGAGCGGGCCACAAGCCGGATCGCAGGTTTCGTCGATGCGAATCTGCTGACGGGGTTCCGCACGGCCGCCACATCGGGTGCCGCACTGGACAAGCTGGCACCGGAAGGACCAGGCAGACTGGCTGTGATCGGCAGCGGTCTGGAGGCGACGATGCACGTCCGCGCTTTCGCAAGCGTCCGGCCGTTGAGCGAAGTCACGATCTACAGCCCGACGCCCGAAAAGCGCGCAGCCTTTGCCGAAGCGGTGACCCGCGATCTGGGCGTCCCCGCTCGCGCCGTGGAATCGGGTGAGGAAGCGGTCGATGGTGCGGATCTCGTGCTGTCGGCGGCACGCTCGCGCGGTGAAGTCCCGATCCTGTTCGGCGACTGGCTGAAGCCCGGCGCGACCGTGGTTTCAATCGGCTCGACCGTCCCGTCGCAGCGCGAGATCGACGTATCTGTAGCAAACCGCGCCGATTTCATCGTCTGCGATAACCTGCACGAAGTCGTTGACGAAACCGGCGACATGCTCGCCGCGCTGGAAGCAGGCATCGACGTGCGTTCCAAGTCCTTCTCGCTCAACCAGTTGCTGAGCGGCGAGATCGAGGCGCAGCGGCAGGCTGCGGCAATGCCGATGTACAAGTCGGTCGGCGGCGGCGTTCAGGATGTCGTCGTCGCTGAAATGATCCTCACCAAGGCGATCGAGCAGGGGCTGGCCCAGCCGCTGCCGATGACCTTCGACCCCAAGCATCTCTAAGTCAGGAACCGGCAATGGCCAGCTATACGAAATCCGAAGCACGCGCATGGGCGCGGGAGAAGTTGAACGGCGTCGCGCAAGTGACGATCCCGACGATGACCAACGACTTCAAGCGTATCAACGAAAAGGCGATTCGCCACGACGTCGCCCTTGCCAAGGAGCACGGCTTCATCGGCTCGCTGGCGGTGTCGGAAGTGCCGATCTCCGAGGAAGAGCACGACATCTTCCAGAAGATCATGATCGACGAGGCGGGCAAGGACTTCATCGTCGTCCACCACGCGGTGTTCAACACGCTAGAAGACAATATCGAGATGGTCCAGCGGGCCGAGGCGAACGGCTGTGAGCTGGTGCTGCTGGGCTACCCCCCGCACTTCTATCCCAAGTCGATGGAAGACATTTACGCATACACCAAGGCGTTCTGCGACGCGACGAACCTTGCCGTCATGCTGTTCCCGATCCCGATCTGGGGTTTCACCCGGCTCGACCCGTCGGACATCTCGCTCTCGGTCCTGCGCCGTCTGGTCGATGAATGCCCGAACATCGTGGCGATCAAGGCCGAGGGCGGTCAGCCCTACGTCATGTCGCTGATCGAGGTGCACCGCGAATTCCATCAGGAAGTCGTGATCGCATCGCCGCTGGAATACGAATACCTGACGATGGCGCAGCTGATCGACATCCCGTTCTGCGGCACGAACTACAGCGCGTTCTTCGGCCCCACGATCCCGCGCGCGCACAAGTTGATGCAGGAAGGCAAGTACGACGAGGTCACGAAGATCTTCTACCAGATCGACCCGATGCGTCGCGCCGTGGGCCAGATCGGCTTTGGCGGGCCGGGCCTCGCCAGCCGCCTGATGTGGAAATACCAGGCTTGGCTGCAGGGCTACAACGGCGGGCCGATCCGTCACCCCTCGATGCGCGTCTATGCCAAGGACATGGCCCTGCTTCGCAACGCGACGAAGGCGGCGGGGCTCAATCCCACGGAATCGCCGGACGAGGAATTCTTCATCGGTCGCAATCCGGCCTGATCCGGCGCAAACGTCCATTTTTGAAAGAGGCAATTACCATGTCCCAGTCAGGACACCCTTCGGACATCCTCGACGATCGTTCGCTCTGGAAAACAGCCGCGTACATCGATGGCGCATGGGTTGGTGAAACGCCGCATGGCACTTACCAGCTGACCAATCCGGCCAATGGCGCCGTCATCGCCGAATTGCCGCGCTGTAAAGAGGCGGAAACCGACGCCGCGATCGAGGCTGCGGAACGCGCCTTCCAGAGCTGGCGCCGTACGTCTGCCCAGCACCGCGCCGATATCCTGCGCCGCTGGTTCGATCTGACGATCCAGCACAAGGAAGACCTCGCCCGCCTGATCACGCTGGAAGAGGGCAAGCCCATCCGCGAGGCGCGCGGCGAGATCGACTACGCCTCTTCGTTCATGCGCTGGTTCAGCGAGGAAGCGACCCGGGTGCGCGGCGACGTCATTCCCGCCAAGCTGCCCAGCCAGCGTATCGTCACGCTGCGCCAGCCGATCGGCGTTTGCGCCGCGATCACGCCGTGGAATTTCCCCGCCGCGATGATCACGCGCAAGGCCGCACCCGCGTTGGCAGCAGGCTGCACGATGGTGGTAAAGCCGGCCGGCGAAACCCCACTGACCGCGCTGGCGCTGGCCGAACTGGCCGAGCGGGCAGGCGTGCCGAAGGGCGTGTTCAGCGTCGTTACCGGCAACGATTCCCGCGCCATCGGTGGCCGCCTGACCGGCCACGATCTCGTGAGGAAGGTGACCTTCACCGGCTCGACCGGAGTGGGGCGTGTGCTGCTTGAACAGTCGGCGGCCACGATCAAGAAATGTTCGATGGAACTGGGCGGCAACGCACCGGCGATCATCTTCGACGATGCCGATCTCGATGTCGCGGTCGAAGGCGTGATGATGGCCAAGTTCCGCAACACCGGCCAGTCGTGCATCGGCGCGAACCGCATCTATGTGCAGGACGGCGTTTACGAAGAGTTTGCCCGCCGCTTCACCGAGCGTGTCGCAGCTATGAAAGTGGCCGATGGCATGGACGAGACATCGGACATCGGCCCGCTGATCGGTCCGGGTGCCGTGGCCAAGGTGGAGGAACATATCGCCGACGCCGTGTCGAAGGGTGCGCGCGTGCTGTGCGGCGGCGAACGGTCCGAACTTGGCGGGCAATTCTTCCTGCCCACGGTTCTCGCCGATGTGCCGCAGGGCGCATTCGTCGCTTGCGAGGAAACCTTCGGCCCTGTCGCGCCGCTGTTCCGGTTCAAGGATCAGGCGGAAGTCATCGCAATGGCGAACGACACCGAGTTCGGCCTCGGCTCGTACCTCTTCACGCAGAACGCATCGCGCATCTGGGCAGTGGCGGAGCAGATCGAGGCGGGCCTTGTCGGCATCAACACCGGCTTCATTTCCAACGAGACCGCGCCGTTCGGCGGGATCAAGCAGTCCGGCCTTGGCCGGGAGGGTTCGCATCTCGGAATCGATGAGTTCCTCGAAGCGAAATACCTCTGCTGGGCCGGCGTAGAGGATTACTGAAAGGGCTGCAGCCCGGAGATGGGAGACAGGACATGACCTTGCCAACGGCGGAAGTGGTGCGCGCAGCGCGGCGGGCATCGTCAGGAATGGCCGATCGCGATACCCCGTTCATTTTCGACGAGTGGTATGTGGCCGCCTTTTCCGACGACGTCGGTCGTGAGTTGCTGCCCCGCAAGCTGCTTGGCAAGAATGTCCTGCTCTATCGCACATCGGCGGGGGAGGCAGTGGCCCTCGACGATCGCTGTGCGCACCGTTCCTACCCGTTGTCTGACGGCACGCTGGAAGGCGACACCGTCGTCTGCGGCTATCACGGCTTTCGCTACGATGCGAAAGGGGACTGCATAGAAGTTCCCGCCATGGCCAAGTGTCCGCGCAGCATCGGCGTGAAGCGCTATGCGCTGGTCGAGCGGGGGCCGCTGCTGTGGATCTGGATGGGCAACGCAGAGGCTGCCGATCCGGCGCTGATTCCGGATACTTCGTACCACACCAGCCCTGAATGGGCCTGTTCGAAGGAATATCTGCATCTGCCCGGCAACTACGTCAGCCTGCACGAAAACCTGCTGGATCTGACGCACCTTAGCTACATTCACGCCAAGAGCTTCGGTTCGCCCGAATATGCGCGTGCACCCTATACGACCGAACTGGGCAACGGGCGTTTCACAGTCCGGCGCGAGGTCATCCCCACAGTGCTGCCGCCGGTCTGGGCCGATCCGATGGGACTGACCGGTGTGACGACGGCTGCCCGCATCGCCATTTCCGCCTTCGAATCCCCCGGGTTGCACAGGGTGACGACGAGTTTCTATGATTCTGCCGTGCCCGAAAGTGAACGTGTCGTCGGCACGATTTGCACGTCGCACATTCCGACACCCGAAACCCGCACGTCCACGCACTACCACATCGTGCACGGGCGCAATTTCGGGCTGGACGATGCGGTTGCCACGCAGGTGATGCACGAACGGCTGTTCACCGCTTTCCGCGAGGACGTTGACGCGCTGACGAAGCTGGAAGTCGTGCTGGAAGAAACCGCGCCGGAAGACTTTTACGAAATCTCCGTTCCTACCGACGGCCCGTCAGTGGCGATGCGCCGTTACCTGTTGCAACGCGCCGATGCAGAGGCGCAGGCGCGCGCGGAAAGTTAGCCGATCGCCACTGTCCGCGCGTTCACCATCATCGCGCGGGATTTGGCAGGGTCGGTAAAGCGCGGCTCGTCCGGCGCCATGTTCAGGCGGTAGTGATCGCTTGCGAATTCCGCCGCAAGGCTGGCGGCGCTGTCGAACACAATATTGCCGATGCCGTCGAACGGGGCGGCCGCGAACCCGTCAATGACCCGACCGTCAGTGGCACAAGATGCCAGGTTGACCAGCCGTTCGCGCGTGCCCTGTCCGGCAAGGGCTAGACCGGCGTGGTGCACGGTCCAGTATTCGAAGAATTCCGCCATCGTCATTCCCGCGCGCCGCACGGGCAGGGTAAGAATCTTCACGGAATCCGGAGTTGCGGGCTTCCCGTTCCAGATCTGCCGCACCGGACCTGACACCACCTGCGGCGGTTCGGCCAAAAGCGATCTGCGCGGGCCGAGCCAGTCGGCGGTAAAAGCGGTCGACGCGAAGAACGCCGCCGCGTCACCGGCCCGCTCGAACTCGTATTCGTCCACAGTGTCGTAGGGTGCGGGCGGGGCGTTCTCGATCGGGTTGTCCACCGCGCAAGCCGAATTGTGGATGTGGCTGACGAGACCATTACCCATAACGCCCGATCCCGCAGCGAACCATCGGTCCGGGAACTCGTTCGGACTGATGGCATCACTGCGGGTCAGGAAAAGCGCTACCTTGTAGCGGTCGCTCACGCAGGGACCGCTTCGGGAGCCTTGGCTGTTTCAGCCTGCTCTTCGGCGATCTTACGGTCGATCAGGCGCCGGCCCAGCGTCAACCCGTTGTCGAAGTGGGTATAGGCCATCTGGTCCTCGCCTGCTTCATTGACCACCTGTTGCTGCGCCTCGATCATCGTGCGGTCCTCGACGAACCCTGCCGAAACGCGCTCGGCAAGCGAGTTGGTCAGGTTTGCGTCGTCCAGCGCAAAGTTGTGAGCATAGACCCAGAAGTAGTGGGTGTTATGTTCGTCCGCCGGAGTGATCAGCTGGTTCGAATGGAACACCATCGTTTCGGGCGCGAGCTTGCCTTCGGGTGCGCCGGTATTGGCAGGCGCACTGCCTGACGACATCGAGAAGTGATTGCTGAGCGTCGACAGGTGATAGATGTTCCAGCGATCGACCGCTCCCTCGAAGCGTTCGTGACCCTTCAGGTAAGGTGCGAAGCCAGCTTCGTTCAGATACCAGCGGGTCATCTTCACGCCCTTGTCGGTCTGCTCGACCTTGGGATTGACCTCCGCGATCGTGCGCGATCCGCCCAGCGAATTCTCGTGCACGAAGGAAAGGTGCGAGAAGTCGAGCAGGTTGTCGAGCACCAGCAGGTAGTTCGCCTTGAAGCTGGCGTAACGCGGCACGCAGGCCCATTCGGCGCTATCGTTCTGGTGACAGTCTGGGATCAGGTCCGGATCGGCCTTGTCGGCATCGCCCATCCATACCCAGACCAGCTTGTGACGTTCGACTGCGGGGAAGCTGCGGATGTCGGTATTGGGGCTGACGCCCTTGCGGCCCGGTTCTTCCACGCAGGTGCCTTCGCCGTCGAAGACAAGGCCGTGATACATGCAGCGGATGCAATCGCCTTCGCGGCGGCCCAGCGACAGCGGGGCGAAACGGTGGCTGCAGCGATCGATGATCGCCGCGACGGAATCATCGGCCTTGCGATAGAGGATCAGGCCCTTGCCCAAAATCTTGCGGGCGAGGAAATCGTCCTTGGTAAGTTCATGGGCCCACGCACTTGCGTACCAGGCGTTCTGGATGAACATGTCTTCTCTCCGTTGCATCTCGTTGCCCGCATTCTAACAACGGTGTGCCCAAGATTCGATACGCATCGTTCAAATATTTTGGCCATTTCCTGAAATCGGGTTAGGATGGCCGCATGACGTCGGCGCGAACGATCCCTGCCTATTCCCTGTTCGGCCAACCGGCGGGCCTTGTCGAACCGCGCTTCTGCCATGTGGAGCGGATCGGCGACCGCTGGAAGCTCCATGCCGGACTGGTGGAGCGCCACAGCCATCCGCACCTGCACCAGATGACGCTATGGATCGCGGGTAGCGGCGAATATTACGCGGACGAGGAAGTCAGCACGATCCGTGCCGGAACCTGCTGCTGGATGCCTGCCGGCGCTGTCCACGGTTTTGCGGTAGAGGCGGGGAGCGAATCCATCGTCCTTTCCATGTCCGACGACTTCGCCCGCGAACAGTTTGCCGGACTGTCGCAGTTCACGCCGTTTCACACGTGGCTGATCCAGAAGTTCGATGCCGAACAACGCGGCTGGATCGGATCGCTGTTCGCGCGGATGGAACGGGAATACGGCTCCACCGGGCCAGGTCAGGTCCAGTCGATCGGTTCGCTGGCGCGGCTTGTCATCGTCGACATGCTTCGCATGGCCGAAGACCATGCCGGCGGAACGGAGGAGCGGGGCGGCGAATCCTCGCTGCTGGTTCGCTTCATGTCGCTGGTCGAAATGCGGCTGGGCGAAAGGCCGGGTGTCGAGGCGCTGGCCGACGAGCTGGGCACGACGCCCTACCTTCTTAACCGTGCATGCAAGGCGGGTCTGGACATGCGGGCATCTGACGTGGTTCGCGCACGGCACTTGCAGGAAGCAAAGCGCCTTTTGCTGTTCACGGTGCTGGACGTGGGCGAGATCGGGGCCCTTGTCGGCTATCCCGATCCGGCCCACTTCGCGCGAACGTTCCGGACTGCTACGGGCCAGACACCGCGCCAGTGGCGCGACGACCGGATGCGCGCGATCGACGAAGCGTCAGCGCGCGACAGAGGCGAGTAGCGTTGCCGCGCCCTTTGTAAGAAGGCCGATGTCCGTTCCGATGGAGATGAAGGCAAAACCTTCCTCTACCCTTCGTTGCGCATCTTCCGGCGAAAGACCGAAGATGCCGGCCGGCTTCCCCGCGGCGGCAATCCTCTCCCGCGCATGGGTGATCGCGGCCTGGACTTCGGGATGGCCGGGATTGCCAAGATGGCCAAGCGAGGCCGAGAGATCAGCGGGGCCGATGAACAGGGCGTCCACGCCGTCAACCGCCGCGATCGCGTCGATATCTTCCAGCGCCGCGCGGCTTTCGATCTGGACGATCAGGGTGAGCCGGCTGTCCAGTTCCTTGAGGTACGCCGGATCAGCGCCAAAGCCGGTCGCCCGGGCGGTGGCGCTGGCGACGCCGCGAATGCCGACGGGCGGGTAGCGGCTGGCCGCAACGGCGTCGCGGGCCTGCTGCGCGCTGTCCAGCATCGGGATCAGCAGGGTCGTGAACCCGATGTCGAGATACTGCTTGATCGCAACCGGTTCAGCCAATGGCACGCGGGCGATGGCATCGACGGGGTATGGTGCTGTTGCCTGCAACTGTGCCAGCAGCGTCTGCGCCGTGTTGGGCGCATGCTCACCGTCGAACAGCAGCCAGTCGAACCCGGCGCGGGCGCAGATTTCGGCCGTGTAGTTGTTGGCCAGCGCCTGCCACAGTCCGAACAGCGGCTTGCCAGCGGCAAGGCGGTCCTTGAAAGCGGTCATACGAAGCGCACCGAAATCGAGCCGAGCGGACCGTAATCGGCATGGAACGTGTCACCGGCGCTGGCGAATACCGGTGCGGTAAAACTGCCGCCCAGCACGATCTGCCCCGGTTCCAGCCATTCGCCATAGGGCGCAAGCTTGTTGGCCAGCCAAGCGATACCCATCGCTGGATGGTTCAGGACGGCAGCGGCAACACCCGATTCCTCGACAACGCCGTTCTTGTGCAGCAAGGCCGAAACCCAGCGCAAGTCGACGGCATCGGGCTTCACCGGCAGACCGCCCAGCACGATCCCGGCATTGGCGGCGTTGTCCGAAATGGTATCGAACACCTTGCGGGTCGTTCCGGTGGGCTTGTCGATCCGTTCGATCCGCGCGTCGATGATTTCCAGCGCGGGGGTCACGTACTCTGTCGCGCGCAAAGCGTCGTAGATCGTGCAGTCCGGCCCCTTCAGTGGTTCCTTCAGGATGAAGGCCAGTTCCACTTCCACCCGCGGTTCGATGAAGCGAGAGATTGGAATGTCCTGTCCGTTGGGGAACAGCATGTCATCCAGCAGGGTGCCGAAATCCGGCTCCGTCACGTTGGACGAACGCTGCATGGCCCGGCTGGTCAGCCCGATCTTGTGGCCGATGACCTTGCGCCCCGCGGCGATCTTGTTGGCCACCCATGCGCGGCTGACGAGGTAGCCGTCCTCCAGCGTCATTGATGGATGTTCAAGGCTGAACTGCCCGACTTGCGTACGGGTGCGTTCCGCCTCGTCAAGCCGGCCGGCCAGTTGCTCGATAATGTCAGATGCCAGCGCCATCCGGAATCAGCCTTTCAACCGCTTGTGAATCGAATTCTTCTTCCAGCCGTCCACTTCGGTGACGTAAAGCGAAAACGCGAACGGGCGCGTTTCGAACAGGTCGGCCAGGAAATCGGTGATCCGCGCCGACAGGGCATCGAAATAGGCCTTGCGGAACTCCGCACTGCGTCCGACGCCCATCTTGATGTCGATATTGACGAAAGCATCTTCGGCACAAGTGCCGTCGGCGATGACATAGTCGTCGGCGCGATAGGCGCGGACGCGGATGCCGCCGATCGGGAACACCCCGTCGGAACGGTTCGCCATGTCGTCGGCGATCAGGTTCATCAGCCCCTTTAGATCGAGCGCGCCTTCAAGGTTCGCGCTCCATTCGATGATCGCGTGCGCCATTAGACGATCTCCATTCGGCCGACCGTGCAGCCCACGGCGAAGATCGGGATGGGGGCGAAGAACTGCACGTCGCCCTTGCCGCCGCCGGCTGCCGCTGCGGTGATGAAAGTGCGGATCTCGAACCCGCCTTGCCCGGCGTCGCGATAGGTTTCGGCATCGGTGTACGAAAGCATCGCGGCCCGGTCGTTCGCTTCCCAGCGAGTGATGAATTCGCGGTCCCACGCCTCGTTGATCTTGCCGCTGTCGGGGGTTGCGGGCCAGTGCGAAATGCCGCCGGTGCAGACCAGCGCGATCCGTTCCGGCACGCTGTCGGCGGCGCGGCGGATCGCTTCGCCAAACGTCCACGCGCGGTGAAGCGGGGTCAGCGGCGGGCCCTGGCAATTGATGTTGACGGGAATGATCGTCAGCTCGTTGTTCGGGTCGAGGAAATGCAGAGGCACGGAAATGCCGTGGTCGAACTGCCATTCCTCGGCATAGGCGACATCGACGGTTTCCAGCATTTCGGCCACGAGCCGTCGGCCAAGATCGGGGTTGCCTTTCGCCGTGCGCAGTGGAACCTTCAGCCAGTCCGGGTCCTCGATCGGGCCGGTGTAGCTTTCGCCCATGCCGATCGCATAGGCGGGCATGTTGTTCATGAAGAAGTTGGCGAAGTGCTCTGCCGCCACGATCATCAGCGCGTCGGGACGGGTCGCCATGATTTCCTGCCGCTGGTTTTCCAGCGCCGCATAGAACGGATCGCGCAAGGCCGGATCGGCCATGTCGGAACGCGATGTGATGCCGGGCGCATGGCTGCACACGCCGCAATAGACAAGGCTCATACTCCTGCCACCTTTTCGTTGAACTGTGTGGTCATGGCATAGAGCCCGGCGCGGACCGGGCCGTATTTTTCTACCCCTTCGCGCATGAGGCGGATGTAGTCCGCCCATGCGATGCCGCACAGAGCGGCGAAATGCATGAGGATCTGCCCGTTTACGCCCAATACGTAGAGCATGCCGATATCGTGTTCGAGCAGCGCGGCGCGCTCCTCGTCGGTCAGGTCGTAGCCGTCGAGCAGCGAAGCCGGTTCCGTGTGCCAGAGTCGCTTGGCCGCATCGTCACGGTTGAGGACGTAGAGGACCTTGGAAAGCTGATAGAGGCTCATGCCGGCACCAGATTGCTGACCAGTCGGCCAACCCCTTCGATCTCGCAGACGACGGTATCGCCCGCATTACAGAAATGAACGCCCTGCGGCGTCCCGGTCAGGATCATGTCGCCCGGCATCAGCGTGGTTACCGATGAAAGATAGGATACGAGGCCCGCGACGCTGAGGATCATGTCGGCGGTGCTGCCGTTCTGAACGACCTCGCCGTTGACCGAAGTCGTCAGCCGCAATGCCTGCGGATCGGGCACGTGACTGGCATCGACAACCCATGGTCCGATCGGCGTGGTGGCATCGCGGTTCTTCACCCGCGCATTCGGGCGGTAGTAGTTTTCCAGATACTCGCGGATCGCGTAGTCGTTGGCGACGGTGTAGCCGCTTACGCAATCAAGTGCGTCCGCCTCTGCCACGTTGCGGGCAGGCTTGCCGATCACCGCGACCAGTTCGCATTCGGGATGCATCTGGTTGCCGTCTGCCGGGCGAGGGGTGTCGCCGTCGTGGCCGACGAAACAGTTGTCGCCCTTCATGAAGACCAGCGGGGTTGCCAGCTTGGGCGCAAAGCCCAGTTCCTTGTTGTGGTCTGCGTAGTTCAGACCCAGCGCATAAACCGCTGCCCCCCGCTGCACGGGCGGAAGCCAGTGGGCATCGGCGGCGGCGATGACCTGTCCGTTCGGCAGGCGCAGCCCGCTGTCGCCATCGACGACTTCGGCCCAGATGTCGCGCCCGCGATGAAAGATCCTCGCCCGCTTCATGCTGCCATCTCCCGCATGGTGAGTTCGAGCGACGGGATGCCATCCGCTTCCACCCGCAGGCTTGTACCGCCTGTGACCGTCGGCGCGTCACCGGGCAGTCCGACAAGCAATACGTCGCCAGCCTTCAGCGTCATGAACGCGCCGAGATCGGCGATCAGCGTTGCGATCGGGCGAACCAACCGGTCCAGAGACCATTCGTGGATGCAGGTCCCGTCTGAAATCAGCCGAATGGAGGCCGGGACGTGGGGAGTAGTGAAACTGCCCAGCGAAAGCCGGTCGTCGGCATTTTTCTGCGCTACAGCCGGACGATAGTAGCTGTCCGCCGGGACCGACAGGTCCAGCGCCAACGCGGTTGCGCCGATGCAGTCGTTCGCTTCACCGGCCGAAACGCCGCCCGTGTCGCGAGCGATAAGCACCGCCAGTGTGGTCGCAGCGGTCAATCCGCCGTTGGGCACGGCGATCGATCCGTTCGCGATGCTTGCCAGCGGCTTCATGTATACGACAGGCGCAACCGGTGGCTTGGCATAGGGTTTCTCGTCGAACTGGGCGGCAAGCGCTTCCCGTTCCGGCGCGTCGTTCAGAACGACGCCATAGATATTGCCCGCGATGGTCACGAGGCACTCTCCAAATTGTTTACTACGTTAAGTTTGAGTCGCTGCAAATTGTATGGCAAGGCAGCCGGATGGTCGAACCTTCTGTCCTGCCGCCCTATCCCCAATCCCTGGCCGGACGGCTGCTTGCCGCACGAGAGGCCGTGATGGCGCCGATCCGCCCTATCCTTCGCGCCGCGGGGATGACCGACCAGCAATGGCGCGTCGTAAGGGTTTTGTCCCAAGCGGACGGGCCGCTCGATGCGGGCACGGTGGCCGAGGCTGCGTTGCTGCACGCACCCAGCGTGACGCGCGTGGTTCGCGAACTGGAAGAACGCGGACTGCTGAGCCGCGCGATCGATCCGGGCGATCGTCGCAGGTCCGTGATCACGATCTCCGAAGCTGGCGAAGCGCTCGTGCGCGAAACCGCCGCGCAAACCTCGATCATGCTGTCCCGCTACGGCGAAGCCTTTGGCAAGGAACGGCTGGCGGCCTTCATCGCCGAAGCCGCCGCCTTGTCCGAAGCCCTCTCCGCATTCGCGCCAAGCGATGCCGCATCGTCCCGCGAAGGGGGCTGATACTGCAAGGAGCGGCGCTGGCGTCACGTTTCAGGCGCCCAGCCGCTGGATCTTGTGCGTGCCCTTCGCCAGCGCGATGTTCTTCGTCTCCATGTAGAAGTCGAAGCTCCAGTCACCACCGTCGCGGCCAATGCCGCTGGATTTCGTTCCGCCAAAGGGGGTGGGCAGGTGGCGCACGTTCTCGCTGTTGACCCAGACCATGCCGACATCCATCGCTTCCGACACGCGCAGTGCCCGGCCGACATCGCTGGTCCACAGGTAACCGGCAAGGCCGTATTCGACATCGTTCGCCTTGGCGATGGCGTCGGCCTCGTCATCGAACGGGATCGCGGTAAGCACCGGACCGAAGATTTCTTCCTGCGCGACGCGCATCGTCTGTTCGGCGCCGGTGAACAGCGTGGGCTGGAAATAGAAGCCGTCACCTTCGACCGGAGCACCGCCCGCAGCGATGGTCGCGCCCTGATTGGTCGCGATTTCAATGTAGCTGCTGACTTTGGCAAGGTGTTTTGGGTGGATCAGCGGGCCGACTTCTGTCGCCTTGTCGAAGGGATCGCCGACCTTCAGGTTCTTGGCACGTTCGGCCACCTTGGCGGTGAAGCTGTCATAGATCGAACGCTGGACCAGCAGTCGCGAGGACGAAGTGCAGCGCTGGCCGTTCAACGAATAGATCATGAAGACCGCGGCATCGACCGCACGTTCGATATCGGCATCATCGAACACGACGACAGGGTTCTTGCCGCCCAGTTCGAAGTGGACCCGCTTCAGCGTGGCCGCACCCTGCCGCATGATGGCGGAACCGGTCGAGGATTCGCCGACGAAGGCGATGGCCTTGATGTCGGGATGTTCGGTCAGCCGCTTTCCGGTCGTTTCGCCAAGGCCGTTGACCGCGTTGAACACGCCATCGGGAAGGCCGGCTTCGTGCGCGATCTCGACCAGCAGGCGCGCCGAATAGGGCGACCATTCCGCAGGCTTGTGCACGACGGTACAGCCGGCGGCGAGGGCGGGCGCAATCTTCCACGTCGACAGCATGAACGGCGTGTTCCACGGTGTGATGACCGCAACCGGACCGATCGCCTTGCGCGATGTGTAGTTCAGGTGCTCTGCGCTGGGCAGGGCAAGACCGTCTGCCGCCGAAGGAGCGCGGTCGGCGAAGAAACGGAAGTTTTCCGCCCCGCGCAGCGCGGCTTTCGACATGAAGCGCCATGCCTGCCCTGCATCGAGGCACTCGACTGCCGCGATCTCGTCGGCGCGGGCCACGATAAGGTCGGCGACCTTGTTCAGGATTTTGCGCCGCGTTTCGGGCGGTGTCGCGGACCATTCGGGGAAGGCGCGATGGGCAGCGGCCACTGCGTCATCCACCTCATCGGCAGTCGCATCGCGGGCCTGGCCGATCACGTTGCCGGTCGACGGGTCGAACACATCGAACGCGGTGCCCGCGCCGTCGCGCGGTTTCCCGTCGATGAAGTGGGACAACGTGCCGTCGCTATACTGGGCGGCCATTGCCTGCACGGACTTGAGCGCAGTTTCACGCATCGGATCTATCTCTCCGGCTAATCGGCCCGGGATGCGGCGGAAAATTGCTGCGCCCGACGGACCTTCGATTCGTCTCGATCACCTCAATGGATTAACATGATAACTATTGCAAGATAGTTATTGTGATAAATAAATTGTATCCGTCAGCTCTCAGTGCTGGGAGACGGCTCCCACGTGGTCGGCCATGTCGCGCGCTTCGAAGCCGTGCGTCGTCGATTCCGGATCAAGGGGCAGCATCGTTGCGTCCCATGCTTTCCAGGCGGCTTCCAGTTCGGCGTAGATCGCCGGTTCGCGCAGCTTGTGGTTCCCCCGCTCCAGCGGGTCGGCGATCACGTCGAACAGGAAGGTGTTGTCGGCAATCCTCAGGTATTTCCAGCGCCCGCGCCGCATCGCCTGCTGTCCGTGGTTCTTGTAGCGCCAGAACAGGTCGCGCTGCGGCAGCTCGCCGCCTTGCAGGGCGGGGCGGATGTCCAGACCGTCGCTTTGGAAGGCAGCGTCCTGGCTTGCGCCGCCGGCTGCAACGAAGGTCGGTAGCCAGTCCATCGACATGATCGGTGCGTCGCTTTTCGTTCCGGCCTGTGTCACGCCCGGCCAGACGACGATTGCGGGAATGCGCAGGCCGCCTTCCAGCAACTCGCCCTTCTTGCCGGAAAACGGCCAGGTATCGGAATAGCGCTCTCCGCCATTGTCGCTGGTGAACACGATCACGGTATTGTCGTCGATGCCCAGTTTGCGCACGGCATCGACGATGCGGCCCACCTGATAGTCGAGCCGTGTCACCATTTCCGCATAAGTGGCTAGCGAACCGCCATCCCAGTGCATCATGGCGAACATGCCCGGCAAGGCGTTCAGGCGGTCGGATTCGGCCTTGTCGTCCGGACCTTCCCACGGCCAGTGCGGCGCGGTGAAATGCAGGCTCATGAACCACGGCTGGTCTGTGGCCGCCATTTCAGAGATGGATGCGATCGCGCGGTCGGCGAGCAGGTCGGTAAGATAGCCGGCTTCCTCGATCGGCGTCTCACCGTCCCACAGGTCAGGCATGTGCGCAAAATCGTGCGTGAAATAGTCGACGCCGCCGTTGCGGATGCCCCAGAACTCGTCATAGCCGCTCTTCAACGGGCCGTAATCGGGCAATTGGCCCATGTGCCACTTGCCGATCAGGCTGGTGCGGTAACCGGCCTTGCGCAGCAGGGAGGCCACGGTCGGATGTTCGGGCGGCAGGCCGATCTTGCGCAGGGCAAGCGGTTCTTCCAGTCCGACCGGCAGGCGGTACTGGTAGCGCCCGGTGATCAGGCCGACCCGCGTCGCGGTGCACACCGCGCTGTTGGCATAGGCGCTGGTAAAGGACATGCCCCGATCGGCCAATGCATCGATGTGCGGCGTGCGATAGTCGCGGCGGCCGTAGCAGGACAAGTCGGCATAGCCGAGGTCGTCGGCCATGATGAACAGGAAGTTGGGCTGCTTGCGGCCCGATCCGGCGTGCAGGGGCGAAGTGGCGGCGATGCCTGTCGCGGCCAATCCTGCCAGAACGGTGCGGCGGTCGATGCTGTTGGTCTTGTTCATATTGTTGCCTCCCGGGGGGCTTTGCGTCTTCAGTCGGGCCGGGCCGGAATGGCGGGTTCCGGCTCATGGCTCAGGTATGCGCCCAGCGCTGCCAGCTCGTCGTCGGAGATTTCGGTCTTGCGGAACGGCGGCATGACCATGATCCCGTTGCGCACGAAATAGGCGACGATTTCGGGCGTCAGATCGTCCCGCTCCTCCAGCGCAGCGGGTATTTCGCCGTTGTATTTCTGCGCCAGCGATGCGGTGCCGGGATAGCGCGGGCCGGCGGCATGGCACGGGGCGCACCACTTGTCGAAGACCTGCTCCCCCGGTGATGTGGGGGCAAGTTCGGCAGTTCCGCCATCTCCCGCAACTTGCGAGGTATCGGCATCGTCGCGCTGCGAACATGCGGCAAGGGCCAGCGAAGCGGCGACCAGCGACAGGACCGGGCGGATCATGACTGCTTCCGCAGGTGGCGCGGCCAGATGCCGTAGCGGCCGGGCGAAAGGATGCCCTTGGGGTCGATCGCGTCCTTCACCGTTTCGTGGAAGCGAAGCAGCGCGCCGTCGTTGAAATCGTAGATGCCCATGACCTGGTCCTGGAAAAGCGGGGCCGTGCGATATTCGCCCCAGCCATGTTCGGCGCCGATGTCGATCAGTGCGCGGAAGGCCTTGATGAATTGCTCGTTCATGGCCGGATCTTCCACCACGGGCATGCCGAAGATCATCAGGAACGTCCGCTCGTGGAAACCGGCCGGCAGGGCGAATGGACGCAGACCCAGGATCGGCATGTCCTTCAGCACCGGATTGCTGCGCGATGCCTCGTCGAACACGCGGTTCGCCTCCAGAATCGCATCGGCAGTTTGCGGCACGACGGCGGAGAAGAACAGGTGGCCCGTCATCTGCACCGGATTGCCCGGCGTTCGCGCACCAAGGGCGAAGAACTCCAGATTGGGGATGCCCATGTCCTGCGCCCACACGGTGTGTTCGGCGGCGGCCTTCTTGAAATCGGTAATCAGGGGGCCGGTTTCGAATGCGACGTCCTTGATACGGGCTTTGGCCCGCGTCTGTATCGCTTCCCATTTGGCCTGTACGACATTCTCGGGGCCGTACATGCTGAGGTACAGTTTCCAGTACGGCAGGTCGTTGTCGATGCCGTATCGTTCGAGTTCCGGCGAATATCCGACCTTGGCCTCTCCGATCAGCTTCATCTGTTCGGGCGGCAATTGCGGCGGGCCGTCGTAAAAGATGTCGACCAGTGCCTTGGTGTCACCGGGCGAGCCGAGCAGCGGGCTGCCGAGTTGCGGGGCACCGTCGCAAAGGGCGCTGTTTTCGGCCCATTTGAGCAGCTCGACCATCTCGTGCAGGTCTTCATACCGCGTGGCCAGGACTTCGCCCTTCAGCATCGCTTCGGGTTCCGGCATCAGCCAGAAGCCCATCTTGGTGACGATGCCGAAATTGGACTGCGAGAACATCCCGTCGATCACCGGGCCGTAGCCCATCTTGAACTGGGCCCATGTGTTGGAGCCGGACAGGGCGCCCATGCCGGTGCGCATGATTTCGCCATTGGCCAGCACGACTTCCATGCCGCAGTGGGCGTCGAAGTGATTGCGAAAGCGCGATGCGGTATGGCCGACGCCATGATCCAGTGCATTGCCGATCGGACTGCCCCAGCCGGGATCGGGGCAATCGATCCAGACTTTCAGCCCCTTTTCCTGAATGTAGTTATAGAGGTCGAAATAGCTGACGCCCGGCTCGACGATGGCGTAGTGATTGCTTTCGCTGACCTCGATGATGCGGTTCATTCGCTTCAGGTCGAGGACCACGCAACCTGAGTAGTTGGGGGCGGACCCGCCGTAACCGAGGTTACGACCGGTCGAGATCGTGTAAAGCGGGATCGAATGTTCGTTGGCGATGCGCACGATCGCCTGCACTTCTTCTACCGATTGCGGCGCGACCGCAGCCGAGGCGGTGCGTTCGTCCTCATCACCGCGCAAGGGGGAATAGGCGTCGCGATAGAGGTCGAGATCCTCATCGCTGGTAAAGACCCAGTCCTCGCCCACGACGCCGGCGAATGCCGTGAGGGCGGTGGTAAAGACCGATGGCGAAATTCCGGTTGGCGTACGCATGGTTCAGACAATCATCCAGGAAACGAGTTGGGCCCGGGCTGGCAAGTGGTCGGCAGGTGCGCCGAGGCGGCAGGACTTGAATTCGCGGCGTTCGCTGGCGAGACATCCAGTTACGGCCTGCGCCATCCTGTCGGGCCATGCAGCACTGTTCATGGCACCGCCCATCAAGGCCGCATGACGGCTGGCCGGCACGTCGATGCTGTGGCCGAGCGGCAGACCGTTGGCGGCAATTTCATGGATGCCCAGAATGCGGGGTTTGCGGAACTGGCCAATGGCTTGTTGTGAAAGTCCGTCCCACACAGCGCGAGTGGTGAGGCCTACAACCGCGCCGCTCGATTTGCGCCAAAGGGGGGTGAGGTGGTTCAGCCATATGGCCGTTAGTCCGTTCTGTACGTCCAGAACTTGCGCGCCGTTGGTCGACAGGCTGGCGGCAAACCGCCGACTTTCAGCGAAGCGGCCATCGGTGATGATGACGTGGACCGGGCCGGAAGGTTCCATTGCGCCGCCACGCAAGATCGGTGAAACAATCGCCGCCGCGCCAAGCGCCAGACCGGCACCGAGCAGGGCCCTGCGATCGAGAGTCAGACCCTGTTCGGGCTGGCATCGAATGCCGCTGTCGGCTGCTGGTTTCATTGGTCCTACTCCGTATGCTCGCGCAGTCTTTTGCTGACGCTCCGCAGAACGAACCTATCCGCTCCCCCGAATAATTTCAATACGCAAAGTATCGTTATTATCCGACGAATCGGACTCAGTTTCGCCAGAACGTCGAAAGTTCAATGCCCTGACCTACGGGCAAGAGCGTACTCAGAACGCCCGGTATTGCGCGTACTGCGGTTTGGTATCGCTCGGCGTCAGCACGAACCAGCTCTGGAAACAACATGTTGTCGGCTGCGACCACACCGCCGTTCGCAATTTGGGGGGCGAGTAGCTCGAGGCTGGGAACATAAAGTTCCTTCCAGATGTCGACGAGCACGAAGTCGAACGTGCCGGTCATTCCCGACAGCAATTCCAGCGCGTCGCCGCAAAGCCATTCGACGTGATCGGCCAACCCTGCCTGTGCCAGTTGTTCGCGGGCATATTCCTGTTTGTCGGCGGACAGTTCCAGGGTGAAAACCTTCCCGCCGGTAATCCGCGCCGCATCGGCAAGGAACAGGGTGGAATAGCCGTAGGAAGTGCCAAGTTCGACGATCGTTCGCGATCCCAGCCCGACGATCATCGCATGCAGTATCCGCGCAACGTCTTGTCCGACGTGCAGCAGATAATTGTCACGCACCGCCAGCGCGGTGCGCGGGTCGCCGGCGCGCTGCATTTCTTCCTCGCGCGCGGCACGCTCCTCATAACGGGCAAGGACGGTTTCGAAGGCGGCGTCCATGACTCAGGCGCCCAACCGGGCACAGAGCTGGTTCACGACCTTGTCCAGCATGGCCTTGTTCGCATCTGATTTGAGCTCGCCGTTGGCATCGAAAGCCTCGTAGGCGGCAGCGATATGCGCCATCGCCGGAATGACGGTGGCGCCAAGGCCGATGCCCAGCTTTTGCCGCAGTGCCATCAAGGCGCGATAACCGCCGATCGGGCTGGGCGATGCTGCGCACACGGCATAGAGGGGCCGTCCGAAGACTTCATCCATCCCGCCTTCGTAGTGCCGCACCCGCGACAGCCAGTCTAGCGCGTTGAGCAGCAGCGGTGAGGGGAAGGAATTGTATTCCGGCGTGATCAGCAGAATTCCGTCGTGTGCGGCGAACTTTGCGTGAAGTTCGGCAACCGCGGACGGCATGTCGCCGCTAGAGTTGCCGCCATCCACGAAATCCATCGGATAGTCGGCAAGGTTGACCAGTGTTGCCGCGCCGCCGCATGCTTCGATGCTGCGCACCGCGGCATTGGCGAGTTGCGTGTTGAACGAGCCTTCGCGAGTGGAGCCGGGCATTACGAGAATTTTGGGGTTGGCCATGGTGTCGTCTCTCCCGTTGGATCATGCTTTCCTTAGTGATAAATACGATACGATGCGTATTTCATTGATGCAAGAGATACTCTGTAACCGGCACTCGAATCCGTTGGCGCGGCGCTCTTGCGTCAACGGCACTCGTTGAAAGGCACCTTTACGATACGATGCGTATTGGTTATAGCGTATGGTGCAGAGATGATGCGAATACGAGGCATGACAGAATGAATATCACCGGTCCCGAAAGCCTGCTTATGGGTGTCGACGATCTCGCCGAGTCCCGGCGGTTCCTCAACCTCTATGGTCTCAAGGAACTCGATCACGGAGCCAAGGGTGCTTCGTTCGAGGCTCTGGATGGCAGCGGGGTGGAGCTGCGCCTGCTGGACGATCCCGTGCTCCCCGCCGCCAACGTGCGCGGGCCGACGCTGCGGGCATCGATCTGGGGTGTGGAAAGCGAAGCCGATCTGGATGCCATTGCAGAGGAACTTTCGCGCGACCGGCAGGTGCGCCGCGTCGACGGCATGGTGCAGTCGGCTGACGACGACGGCAACGCGCTGTGGTTCCGCGTGTCGCAGCGCCGCGCCTACGAAGCGCCGGGCTATGAACGCAATATCGCTGGCAACAAGTACGAACGTTTCAACAAGCGCGTTGATTTTGACGATCACAGCCCTGCCCGACAGATGGGCCATGTGGTTTACTGGTCGAAAGACCCCAAAGAATCGGTCAAGTTCTATCGCGATCGTCTCGGTTTCCGGATTACCGACTCCTTCCTTGACAACATGGGTGTCTTCGCCCGCGCGCAAGGGCATTCGGACCACCACAGCCTGTTCCTGATGCGGCCGTTCCAGGACGATATCCCGAACTGCTTCCAACATGCGGAATTTACCTTCGGCGACGTGCAGGACGTGTTTGCCGGCGGCTACAAGCTGGACAAGGCGGGTTTCGAAACGGCGCGCGGGCCGGGCCGGTTCGAGCTGGGTTCGAACTGGTACTGGTATTTCAAGACGCCGATGGGCGGCGCCTTCGAACTGGGCGCCGACATGGATCAGGTCGACGACAACTGGGTTGCGGGCGAATTCGACAATGCCGGGGTGACAGGCGGCTGGTACTTCGACTTCAACAAGCAGTGGTCGCGTATCCGCTGACGGGCGGGTTTGTGACGCAAGGCCGGATGTGGCCGCATCCTTTCGGGTGCGGTCCGCATCCGGCCTTTTTCGTGGTTCGACCGCCGGCGTCCTGCGGATGAAAAAATGGCCAGCCTCGTGTGGAGGCTGGCCATCGTTTGACTTGGCTTGTTGGTGTGACGGCGGGTCAGAAACCGACGTCACCGCCGCCCTTCAGCTGCAGCATATCGCGCGCTTCGTCAGGCGTGGCGATTTCCATGCCCAGTTCTTCAAGCACGCGGCGGATCTTGGCGACCTGCTGCGCATTCGAAATCGCCAGCTTTCCGCGTGAGATGTAGAGGCCGTCTTCAAGCCCGACGCGAACGTTGGAGCCCATCAGCGCCGCCATCGTGTTGATCCGCATCTGGTGCACGCCGGCCGCCAGCACCGACCAGCGGTATTCGTCGCCGAACAGCCGGTCGATCGTGCGCTTCTGGTGCATCAGGTCTTCGGGATGGGCGCCGATCGCGCCACGCATGCCGAAGGCGGTCTGGATGAAGAATGGCGGTTTCACCAGCCCCCGGTCCGCGAAATAGCGCAAGCTGTAAAGATGGCTCACGTCATAACACTCGAACTCGAAGCGCGTGCCGTTGGCGCCGATATTCTCCATGATCCATTCGATGTCGGCAAAGGTGTTCTTGAAAACCAGATCCTTGGTCGATTCCAGGAACGGCTTTTCCCAGTCGTGCTTCCAGTCTCGATCCCGTTCTGCGAGTTCGGACAGGTTGAGGTTGATCGACCCCATGTTCAGCGAACACATTTCCGGGCGCAGGGTCAGCGCCGCTTTCGTGCGATCGGACACCGTCATCGTCGGTCCGCCGCCGCCGGTGGAGATGTTGACGACCGCATCCGTTGCGCCCTTGATCCGTTGCAGGAAGCGCTGGAAAATCGCCGGATCGCCTGTGGGCCGGCCATCGTCGGGATCGCGGGCGTGCAGGTGGATGATCGACGCGCCTGCATCCGCGGCTTCGATCGACTGATCGGCGATCTCTTCCGGCGTGCAGGGCAGGTGCGGTGACATCGATGGGGTATGTGCCCCGCCGGTCACCGCGCATGTGATGATGACCTTGCTCATGCGTGCGATTCCTCGTCCTCGGCGATGAGCACGAAAGCCATGCGGCAAAGCTTGCCCGAACGATTGGACCAACTGTGGTTGGTTGCGCGCTGGATCAGGATGTCACCCGGACGCATCAGCACTTCGCCATCGTCCATCATCGCGTAAATCTCGCCTTCGAGACATATAGCATAATCGAGCGACGGGGTCTTGTGGAACCAGAAGTGACGCGGCTTTTCCGTATCGCGCACGCCATATTCGTCGAGGAAATTCTCGACCTTCGAATAATCGTATTCCTCATCGGGCGGAAAGTCCGCAACGCGCAGGATCGTGCCGTTGGCAGAGTGGAAGCCGAAGCCATGACCTGCCGGTGCCGGATCGTCGCCTTCCGCAGCGCCTTCGCCCGTGGCCCAGACAACCTGCGCCAGCGTGGGGGAGTGGGCGGGCAGTACGTAATTCGGTGTGGGGCCGTCGGAAACGATATATGATCGTCCCGCCTCGTTTTCCCCGGTTACGATGCGCCGCGTACGCCGCATCACCGCGCCATTTTCAGCCCTCTCATATGTATTTTCTTCGACTATGGACATGTTTTTCGATCCACCCATTTCCCGCACTGATAATTACGGTCCGTCACGTTCAGTTACTCCATGTCACCAATTGGAGTCCCGGTCAACCGGCTAGGGGCTGTCAGGCACTTTGACGCGTGCGTGCAGAGCCGGAAGGATTGCCCAACCCCGTCGGGATTAGCCGGCGGCATGACGCGGCAAATATTACGCGGTGGCCGGTGCGGCCTGCAGGTGACGGCGGGCGGCAATATAGAACCCGGCGCCGATCAGGCCCGCTGCCGGCACGCAGAGCAGGGCCAGGCGCAAGCCTTCGACGCCGTGCGACCGGCCGAACGTGTCCGATAGCCAGCCGACCAGCGCAGGACCGACGGCCAGACTGACGATGTTGCCGATCAGCAGCTGCAACCCGGTTGCGAGCGATCGCGATCGTATCGGTGCCGTACGCTGGACGACGGCATTGGTCGGTCCCATCCATGCGGTGATAAAGGTGTAGAAAACGAACATCCACACAATGGCGGTGCGGGTGGTTTCGGCCAGCAGCACGCCGAACAGCGCAATAAGTGCGATCACGGTCGTCACTGCAGGTACGATGACCTCTGCGGAATGCATCTTTGGGCGGCAGCGGTCGACAAGAATGCCGCCGCCCAGAACCCCGACCGATCCGCCCGTCATCACGCACAGGCCAATCCAGAGGCCGGCTTGCCCGACATCCATTCCATGCAGGCGAATGTAGAACGCCGGCAGCCAGGCATTGCAGACATAGTTCACGAAGATCGCGCAAGAACCGCCGATGACGGGATAGAGCAGCCCGCGCTTGCGCAACAATTCGCGGATCGCGGGGCCGAACGGTGGGCGTTCCATGGCCGTGCCGTCGATGCCATCCGCGGCCCCGCGGTGAGGCTCACGCAGGAACCAGAGAATGACCAGCGCCAGAAGAACCCCAGGAATGGCGGCGATGGCAAGTGCGTGGCGCCAACCGACCAGTGCGTCGAGATATCCACCAACCACGAAACCCAGTGCGGTGCCGATCGGAAGGCCCATGCTGAAAATTGCCAGGGCCGTCGCCCGCCGCGAGGCCGGGAAATAATCCGAAAGCAGTGACTGGGATGCCGGTGTGCCGCCGGCCTCCCCTATGCCAACGCCGAGCCGCGCAATGAAAAGCTGCGTGAAGCTGGCGGCCAGGCCGCAAAGTCCGGTGAAGACGCTCCACACCATCAGGGCGGCGGACAGGATACGCACCCGGTGTGTGCGGTCTGCAAGGCGGGCGATGGGAATGCCCAGTATGGAATAGAACATTCCGAACGCTGTGCCCGTCAAAAGCCCCAGCTGAGTGTCGCTGATCTGCAGGTCGCGTTTGATCGATTCGGCGAGGATATTGATGATCTGGCGATCGAGGAAATTCAGCGCGTAGGCCAGTGTCAGCATCGCGAGAACCGCCGCTTCGTATGCGCGGGAGCTTTCCCGAATCGGGCCTCGGGTATCCTGTGGCAACCGCGATCTCCCCATCTTTCGTATTTGTCCCAACCTATAAACAACACGGAGCGGATCGCTAGGCTTAAACCTTATGTTGCGGTCTCCTCGTCCGCGTTTCAGCCGCATTTTCCATGGAAACGGGCCATTCCGGCGGTCTCTAACCACTCGCCAATTGGTGACAATACATTGCAGCTGCAAATTCCCCCTTCCATTATGATACGCAGCGTTTTATAAAATCCCTATCATGATAAATAATTGATCAGGTGCCCGATCCGGCGGGAGCCTGCGACCTGAACGCAAAAGGGCCTGAACGGTCCGAGGTAACGAGAGGGAGGATCTACGTGTCCATCAACAAGTCACTTTTGGTTTCCACGATTTTGGCCATGGGGGCGGTCGCGCTTCCCGCGACGGGCTATGCTCAGGATTCGGATGATAATGACACCACGGCGGAAGGCGGCCTCGCCGAAATCGTGGTGACCGCGCAGCGGCGCGAGGAAAGCCTGCAGAAGGCCGCTCTCGCAATCACCGCAGTCGACAGCGAATCGCTGGCACGCGCCGCGATTACCGACACGGCAGGCCTGGTTCGCGTGGCGCCTGCCTTGCAGATCTCGACGATCGGCGGGTCCGCGACCCAGTTCTATCTTCGCGGCGTCGGTAACTTCACCACGAACTCCAACAGCGACGCGGCTGTTTCCGTCGCGGTCAACGGCGTGACCATTGCGCGTAGCTCGGCTGTGCAGGGCATGTTCTACGATCTTCAGCGGGTCGAGGTTCTGAAGGGGCCGCAAGGCACGCTTTATGGCCGTAACGCCACCGGCGGTCAGATCAACGTCATCACCCGCAAGCCCGATCTTGGCGAAACGGGCGGCTACCTGAATGGCGAATTCGGCAATTTCGGTGCGGTAAAGGTCGAAGGCGCCGTCAATCTCGCGATGGGCGACGATGGCGCGCTGCGCATTTCCGGCATCAAGTCCGAGCATGACGGCTATCTGTCTGATGGCACCAATGACGAGGACATGTACGCATTCCGCGTCCAGATGGCCGCCGAGCCGACGGAGAACTTCTCGATCAACGTCATGGGCGATTACGCCCACGTCGGCGGGGTGGGGCCGGGCGTCACGATTCAGGGAATCGACCGCGACGACCGCATCGGTAGCCTGGATCCGGTCGCGCAGCCCTATTTGCACGCGCTTGCGTTCCCGGCTGGCTCATTCCTTGGCGAGCGAACCGGGTTCGAGCCGTATCAGGACAACGACTATTTCGGTTTCGCTGTCGAGGCGACCCTAAGCACGTCGATTGGCGACATCACGGTCATCCCCGCATATCGCCGCGCGGAAGTCGACTTCCTGACCTGCACGACCCAGTGCTTCCTGACGGAACTGGACGATGACCAGTACTCGTTCGAGACGCGGTTGACCTCGAACTCGGGCGGGCCGCTCGATTATATCCTGGGTGTCTTCTACCTGTCGGAGCAATCCCACGAACGGGCGAATTACAATCAGGATTTCAACGCGTTCTTCGCCGATTTCTCGAACGATACCGACAGTTACGCGGCCTTTGGCCGGTTGACCTACCACCTGTCGGACGCTGCCCGCCTGACTGCGGCGGGGCGTTACACGGTGGACAAGAAGAACGCCGAAATCTTCGCCTACAACGCCCGCGTCGTGTGCAACGACCTGAGCGGTCCTCCGTTCTGTATCGGAACGCCGCCGTTGTCGCCGGTCCAATTCGATCCGCTGCCGATCTTTTTCGATGGCAACGGCGACCTGATCCCGGCGCAGCCTTATGGCAACAACGCGACACTGCTGGTGGGAACGGCCTACAACACGCCTGACGAAACCTTCAAGAAGTTCACTTATCGTCTTGGCTTCGAATACGATGTCGCGCCGCAGTCGATGATCTACGGCAGCTTCGAAACCGGCTTCAAGGCGGGTGGCTTCTACAACTCGGTCGACGATCCGGTTTTCCAGCCGGAAACGATCGATGCGTGGACGCTCGGTTCGAAGAACCGGTTCCTGAATAACCGGCTGCAGCTGAACCTCGAACTGTTCTGGTGGGAATACAAGGACCAGCAGATCTCGCAGTTCGCCTTCAACAGCCAGGGCGGCGTCGAATTCGGCACTTTCAATATCGGCGGAACCCGCATCCGCGGTGCCGAGCTTGAACTGGTGGGCAAGGTTACCCCGACGACCACGTTGACGGGCCTTGTCCAGTACCTCGACACCGAACGGCGCAACTTCGTGTACGAAACGCCGGCGCTTGTCGGTCCCCCGCCCACCGGTTGCCCCTTTGAGCCGTCGGACGCGGTGTTCGTCGTCGATTGTTCGGGTTTCCCGGCGATCAACGCGCCGAAGTGGTCGATCAGCGCCGGGCTGGAGCAGGAGTTCGACCTGTCCGACAATGCACGGCTCGTCTTCAATGCCGACGGTCGCTACCGTTCGTCGGCCTATGTCGGCAACGAACAGCTTCCTTTCCAGCTGGAGAAGAGCAGCTTCATGGCCGACCTGCAGCTGAAGCTCTCCTTCTACGAGCCGGAAGTCTACATTGCAGGTTTCGTCAACAACGTGACCGACGAGATAACGTCGACCTACACGCCGTTCCACCCGCTCTCGACCAGCGTTGTGTTCGAATCGCTGTCGCCGCCGCGCACTTATGGCGTTCGCGTCGGCTACAACTTCTGATCCGGTTCCGGTCGGACGAAATCACGGGGCGCGTCGGACAATTCCGGCGCACCCTTTTTCTTTCGTGGCCAGCGTTATGGTGCCAGCTTCGCTTCCCATCCGCGGACGAGGGCATCGATGCTTTCGGCCACGAGTGGTTCTATCCGGACTTCGGCGGTGAAGGCTTCTGTCCCGGGCCCTTCGATCAGTGCGCTGAACCCCAGGATGATGGCCTGGGCCGAAAGGTGCATGTGCCGCGCATCGATCGGCGCGATCCCGAAAGCGAGCAGCGGCGCTGCCGCAAGGTCGGACATCGTCTCGATCTGGTCCGGCGTGAACGCTGTCGTTGCGACCAGCGAGCCGCTGTCGGGAATGCGGGTCTGGGTAGACCACAGCACGCGGCCAAGCTGTCGCAGCCATTCCTGCCACGTGGCGCAGGGTCCAATCTCGTCCAGCTGATTCGAGAAGAGGCGCACGGTGACGAGGCCTAGCAACTCGTCCTTGCCCCGGATGTGTTTGTAGAGTGACGGTGCCTCCACCTTCAGCCGTGCCGCCAGTCGGCGCAGCGTCACGTTTTCCAGCCCCTCGTCGCGCAAAAGGGCAATGGCCTCGTCGACGATGCGCGGGCGGCTCAATCTTTGCTGCGGTGGCCTGATATCCATGTTGACCTCCCATACCGTGACCGGCTAGACGATCAAGGCTAACAGTGTTAGCTAAATTTGGCGAGAGCGCGGAGCAAGGCCCCAACAGTTCCGCCGCAACAACATTTCCGGTCCGCAGGGCCAGATGAACAGACGGGAAGACGAGGATGGCGACGATCGCTGCAAGTGCTGGCCAGGCCAGGAACTATCCGCTCAATTGCTGGTGGGTTGCCGCCTTTGCCGACGAAGTCGGGCGCACGCCGCTGGCACGCTGGCTGCTCGATACTCCGGTCGTCCTCTACCGGACAGAGGCCGGAGAGGTTGTTGCGCTGGAAGACCGCTGCCCCCATCGGCAGGCGCCGCTGTCATCGGGCAAGATCGAGGGCGACGCGATCCAGTGCGGCTATCATGGCTTTGAATTCGCGCCTGACGGGCGCTGCCAGCGGGTGCCGTCGATGAATGGCCCTGCACCGATCCGGGTCGAGACTTTCCCCGTGCGCGAGGAAGGCTTGCTCGTCTGGATTTACCTTGGCGACAAGGCGGTGATCGACGATGTGCCGCCTCCGCCGAAATTCGACTGGATGACCGATCCGGCCTTCAACGCGCGCAAGGGTTCGATGGAGATCGCGGCGAACTACCTCCTGCTGAAGGAGAACGTGCTCGACCTCACGCATCTGGGCTATGTCCATGCCTCCAGCTTCGGAATCATGGACTTCGTCAATCCGCCCAAAGTAACGACCGAAGGCGACGTCGTCATGTACCGGCAGGCGTTCGAACGCAGCCCGCTGCCCGCCGCCTATGCCATCCCGTTGGGGTTCGAACCGGGCAAAATATGGACGCGGGTCGGAACCGGAAAATCGTTCTCTCCGGCATCCCACGAAAGCGAGGTCGCCTTTTTCGATCCCGACCAGCCGGACAATTGCAACGGACAGGTGTTCTTCGCGCACCTGACAACGCCGATCGATGCGACCAGTATGCTGTATTTCTACGTCGTGGGCCGCGACATGATGAACGACGATGCGACTATGGATCACTTCGCCGGTTTGCTGGTCCACGGGTTCAAGGAGGACGAAGAGATCCTTGTCAAGGTGCAGCAGACCATCAGCCGCACGCCGCGCCGCGGGTCCACCGGGGAACGCAGCGTCAAGGCCGATGCCGCCGGGGTGGAGGCGCGCCGCGCCGTCGAACGCTGGATGGCGCGCGAGACGATCCGGGATTGATCGTATCGCGCGCTGCCGGCGCGGTCAGTTCATTCGCATGTCGCGCATTTCCGGTTCGAACCAGTCGAACCGGTCGCTGCTCTTGTTGATCATCACAGCCTTGGTCGTGAAGTAGTAGTCGAAGGATTCCTGACCGCCCTCGCGCATGAGGCCTGAATCCTTGAAACCGCCCCACGGGAAGGATGCATCGGCACGGTGGTGGTCGTTCACCCAGATCACGCCCGCCTCCAGCCGGTCTACGATGCGATGCGCGCGGGTAAGGTCGTTGGTCCTGACAGCCGCGGCGAGGGCGAAGCGCGAGTTGTTGGCGATGGCGATGGCTTCCTCCTCGTCGTCGAACGGGATCACCACGGTATAGGGGCCGAACACCTCGTCCTGCGCGATCCGCATCTCGGGCGACACGTCGGCAAAGATGGTCGGCTCCATGTAGAACCCGCCTGAATCGGCGAGCTGGGAAGGCACGTTGCCACCTGCGACCAGCCTTGCGCCTTCGTCCCGGCCTATCTTCACGTAGTCCAGAACGATCTGGCGCTGACGGGCAGAAATCATCGGCCCCATTTGGGTGCGCGGGTCGGTGGGATCTCCAACGCGGATCGACTTTGCCTTGGCCGCGAAACGCTCCACGAATTTGTCATAGATCGTGCGCTGGACGATGTGGCGCGATGCGCAGACGCAGGTCTGGCCAGCGCCGATGAAGGAACCGAATGCCGCGTAATCGACCGCGCGTTCGATATCGAAATCGTCGAAGGTGAGGACCGGTGTCAGGCCGCCCAGTTCCAGTGTCGTGTGCGTGAAATTGCGCGCCGCGGCCTGTGCCGCCAACCGGCCCGATTCGGTGCCGCCGGTCAGCGCCAGCTTGTTGATGCCGGGGTGCCCGACAAGCGCGCGGCCCGCGTTGGCACCATCGCCGGTGACAAGGTTGAACACGCCCGGCGGTAGCCCCGCTTCGTGCATGATCTCCCAAAGCCTGATGGCGGTCAGCGGGGTCAGTTCGGATGGTTTCAGCACCGTCGTGCAACCCGATGCGAGCGTCGGTGCCAGATTGCGCGAGGCGATCAGGACGGGATGGTTGAAGGGCGAGATATTGGCCACGACTCCAACCGGAACGCGCTTGGCAAAGGCGTGGTACGGGCCATCAACCGGGATCAGGGGATCGCGCTTGGCGATCATCAACCCCGCGTAATAACGGTAGATGTCGGCCATCAGCGAAAGTTGCGCGCGGGTTTCGCGATAGGGACGTCCGTTGTTGAGCGTCTCCAGCTCGTAAAGTTCGTCCATGTTGCGTTCGAGCGCGTCGGCGATCTTCAGGACGAGCTTGGCGCGCGTGCGGTTCGACATGTTCGCCCAATCGGGATCGCGAAAAGCGCGCTGCGCACTGCGTACCGCCATGTCGACCTCGGCTTCGCCGCAATTCAGCGTGTGCGCGATGGTCGTGCCGTCCTTCGGCGACAGCACGGCGATGGTTTCGCAAGCCGGCCGCGCCATTTCGCGCCCGTCGATGAACAACCCGCGACTGCGAACCGCACTTGCGTGGCCGATAATTTTTTCGGCTGCCATGAACCTCTCCATTGTCGATATGCGCACACGTGTACATAACCCGACTTTCCCTCACAATAGGGTTCTCGCCAGTCAATCGGGATTGATAAAAATAAACTCACCGTTTCGAAAGTTGATTGACATGATAAATATTGGGTGTAGGTGAATGTGAGGCGCTTTTCCTATCTGTGTATGTGATCGGAAATGGGCTTTAACAGGGTAAGGTATACGGCGTGTATCGTATATCCGGGGTTGGAGAAGGCATGGCCGTGGCGTCACCTGCGGGGCGGGAACATTCCCCTGAATATCCTCGTGCGCACTATGCGTGGTACGTCGTCCTCGTGTTGCTGGTCATCGGCATCACTTCCTATCTGGATCGCAACATCGTTTCGCTGCTGGTGGAGCCGATCAAGGCCGATCTGGATCTGACCGATACCGAAGTCAGCGTTCTTCAGGGAATGGCTTACGCGGTGTTCTACGTCGCCTTTGGATTGCCGTTCGGCGCGCTGGTCGATCGCTATAATCGTCGGCGCTTGCTTGCTTTCGGGATCGCCTTGTGGAGTGTGATGACGGCTGCCGGTGGCTTTGCCGACACATACTGGGAACTGTTCGCCGCGCGGGCGGGCGTGGGCATCGGAGAGGCCTGTCTTGCGCCGGCCGCGTTCTCGCTGATCGCCGACTATTTCCCGCCGTCGCGCCGGGGCAGGGCGATGAGCGTCTACAACATGGCGAACTACCTTGGCGGTGGTGCGTCGATGCTGATCGGCGGGCTGGTGCTGAAGGCCCTTGGCGGCGTGGGTACGGCTTACCTTCCCTACATCGGCGAGATTGCCAGCTGGAAGGGCACCTTCATTATCATCGGCGCGCCAGGCATTCTGCTGTCCGTGCTGATGCTCACTGTCCGTGAGCCGGAGCGGCGGCAGGTCACCCTGTCCCGGACAGGGTCGGCCGAAGGCTTCATCGAACACATGCGCCACGCGCCGCGAGTCTACGCCACGGTTCACATCGTGTCGGCCTTTACCGCCTTTACCGGATATGCGGTGGCAGGCTGGATCCCGACCTATTTCGTACGCATTTTCGGAATGCAGGTGGCCGAAGCCGGGATGATGATCGGGCCGGTCGCCGCGCTGGCCGGAATGGCCGGTTGCGTATCGAGCGGAATTCTCACCGACTTGCTGGTGGCGCGCGACGTGCGGGGCGGACGCTTCGTCTTGCCGCTGGCTTGGTGGCCTTTGGCCCTTGCGGCGCTTGTCGTCATCGTTTTCGCAGCCAGCCGGTCGACGGCACTGGCCGGTGTCGGGCTGTTCTTCTTCGGCAGCGGGCTCGGCCTCGCCAGCGTCGCGCCGACGATCCACGACATCACGCCGAACCAGTTCCGGGGGCGGGCGACTTCATTGCATTTCGTGCTGTCGGGATTGCTGGGCATGACCGCTGCGGTCACGCTTGTCGCGCTGGTCAACGACTACTTGTTCAAGGACCCGAATGCGCTCGGAAAATCAATGATCGTCGTCCTGACGCCGATCATTCTGGGCAGCTTCGTCGCCTGTCTTTCCTGCCGCAACGCCTACGAGGAAAGGCGGCAGCACTACCTTGATGTCAACCACTGAAGAAACTCGGAAGAACCGGGCATTATCGAACAAAGGGAGATCAGACATGAGGAACAAACGCTTTCGCGAACGACTTCTGACCGGTGTGGTCATCGTTGCGGCTATGCCTGCCGCCGCCTTTGCCCAGGATGAAGACCAGCAGGGCGGCATCGGCGAAATCATCGTCACCGCGCAGCGGACCGAGGAATCGGCCCAGCGCGCGCCGGTCGTGATCGATACGGTGACGGCGGACGAGTTGAGCGGCGTTACCGACGTGCGCGAACTCGCCAACGCGGTGCCGGGGCTGCAATTCGCCAATGCCGGCAATTCGGTGCAGACCTACATTCGCGGCGTCGGTTCGTTCAATGCGAAGTCGGTGCAGGAATCGGCTGTCGCCTACAGCGTGGACGGCGTTTACCTGTTCACCACCAGCCAGATCTCGCCCGCGATGTTCGACCTTGCCCGCGTCGAAGTGCTCAAGGGGCCGCAGGGCACGCTCTATGGCCGCAACGCGAGCGGCGGTGCGGTCAACATCATCACGCAAGGCGCACGGATCGGTTCGCTGGAGGGGTATTTCGAAGGTAGCCTCGGCAACTACAGCCTTTTCGATTTCACGGGCGTCGTGAATCTGCCCGTCAGCGACACTTTCGCCGTCAGGCTGGCCGGCCACCATGTCGAGCATGACGGGTATCTGTCCGACGGAACGAGCGATGACGATACCACCGCTGGCCGCGTCCGCGCGCTGTGGGAGCCGTCGTCGCTGGTCAGCGTGAAGTTCGCTTTCGATGCGGCCCGCGTACGGGGTGTGGGGCCGGGGTCGGTCGTGGTGCCGCGCGTCGATGCCGACGATCCGTGGATCGGTGCGCTCGATCCGCGTAGCGATACGGGGCCAACTACGGTCAGCGGGTTCCGCCCCCTGGGAGATCCGTTCAACGAGCTTGACCAGTGGAGCTCCAGCGTCGAACTCGACTGGGATCTCGGCTTTGCCACGATGACGGTGCTGCCCGCCTACCGGCACGAGCGGCTGAAGCAACTCAGCTATGTTCCCGGCTACGGGATCAGCGAAGATGCCGACATCGGGCAGAAATCGCTGGAGGCGCGACTGGCCCATCAGGGCGGCGGCATTCGCTGGGTCGCTGGCGCCTATTACCTGAAAGCCACCAACGACGAGACGTTCGACATCATCAATCCGAATCCGGCGGCCGGTCGCCCTGCGGTCAACCTGCTGGTCAATCCGCTGGCAGTGGAATCGTGGGCCGTCTTCGGGGAGACGACGGTGGATGTGACCGACAGTTTCCGGCTGATTGGCGGGTTGCGCTACACTTGGGAAAATTCGACGTCAGGCGGTTACCAGAACCAGGTCTATCCTTCGCCGACTGCGACTGAGGAATTCCTGCCCGGTGTCGAGCCCGGCGACTTCTACGTCAACGAAGACGTGACCGCCGATGCCGTTACGTGGAAGGTTGGTGCGCAATACGATATTGCCGAGGATTCATCGGTCTTCGCCACTGTCAGCAAGGGCTTCAAGGGCGGCGGTTCCTACGTCGATATCGCCTCGGTCGATCCGACATATGAGCCGGAGACGATCGTCGCATATGTCTTCGGTTCGCGTAACCGCTTCTTCGACGATACGCTGCAATTGAACCTCGAGGCGTTCTATTGGGACATCTCCGACCAGCAGATTTCCTTCGTCGGGTTCAACGCGCTCGGCCAGCCGAAATTCCAGACGACCAACGCGTCGGATTCGAAATCGGTCGGCTTCAGCATCGATACGATCTGGCTGCCGACTCCCAACGACCGGCTGACTTTCGGTGTCGAATATGTCGATTCCGAATATTCCAACTTCGTGCGCGTTCAGCCTGCCGCTCCGGTCGGCACGCTGTGCCCCACGACGACCCTGTCGGCAGGGCCGCCGGCCCGCGTTGCGATCGACTGTTCGGGCTTCCCGATGATGCGAACCCCAAAGTGGGCGGGCAGCGCCAGTTATCGCCATGTGTTCGACATGGCCGACGGCGGCGAACTGACCGCGGGCGGCGACATGACCTTCGCGTCGAAGCGCTATACGTCGATCGATTTCAGCCCGACGACGCTCGATGGCGGCTATGCGATTTTCAATGCCGAAATCGAGTACAAGGCACCGCAACAGCGGTGGAGCCTTGCTCTCTGGGGTCGCAACCTCACCGAAACCGCCTATTATTCGGGTGGTATCCAGTCCGGTGCGTTCAACCGCCCGACGATCAACCAGCCGCGCACATACGGCGTACGCGGGCGGATCAACTTCTGATCCGGCATGCGGGCCGGGGATCGTGTTTCCCGGCCCGCAACCTTGAGGTGACAGGTCGGTTCGTGGCTGATAGTCGATCGGTCGACGAGCGGAGGACCGAGTGCGCAGGCCGCAACCGACCTTGAAGGACATTGCTGCCGAACTGAACCTGTCGCACCCGACCGTGTCGCGGGCGCTGTCCGGCCATCCCAGCATCAGCGCCGAGACGAAGGCACGGGTGCGGGAGGCTGCGGACCGGCTGGGCTATGTCGTCAATTCCGGCGCACGAATGCTGAAACGGGGGCATGGCAATGTCGTCGGCCTGTTGTTGCCGGACATTACCAACGAATTCTACGCCGCCGTCGCCAAGAAGCTGAGCGACGATTGCAGCGAGCGGCACCAGCAGCTGATCCTTTCGGTTTCGGCCGACGACGCCGACCGGGAGCTTGCGCAGGTGCGGGCACTGCTGGAATCGCGGCCGACGGCGATCGTTGTGGCGCTGACGCGCAAGCCGCATCCCGAAACGATCGCGCTGTTGAACACGGTTCACTGTGTTCAGTTCATGCAGACCCATCCGGTGCTTTCAGGGCCGCGCGTGACGGTGGAAGCGAGTGGCGGCGCGCGGCTGGCGATCGAACACTTGTTGTCACTGGGCCACCGGCAGATCGGTTTCGTCGGCCCCACACTCGACTATGCGATCGGTCAGGCACGAATGGAAGGTGTGACCGCAGCGATGGAGGCGGCAGGGTTGGCCGTGGATCCGACATGCGTCCGGCTGGGCCCAGCCGATGGCGAGTTCGCATTCGATGCCGTGCTGGATCTGCTCGCGATGGAACCACGGCCGACAGCCCTCTATTTCTCCAGCGCACCGATCAGTGTCGCGGGAATGCGCGCCCTGATGCGCGAAAACATTGCCATTCCTGCGGATATGTCGGTCGTCGTGGCCGGCGTTTCGCCATGGTATGAGGCGTGGCCTGGCGGCCTGACCTCGATCACGCTGCCAGTGCGCGATCTGGCCGATGCGGCCTCTCGGTATGTGGCAGAGGTCGCAAAGGGGGATGTCGCGGCAGGAGAAACCATGCTTTCCTTTGAGCTGGTCCGGCGCGGCTCTACTGCCGTTAATCCTTGAAATCCGAAATAACGATCCGCAGCGTTCAATTTTTGTGGTAGCAGATATTGCGGACTATCCACCGGCAATGTACACGTGTGCATAAGCCAAGTGAACCAGTCCGGAGGATGCAGGAAAATGGGTAGTCTGCCGCAGATCAGTGTCGATGATATCAAGGGCGTAGTCGCTTATCAGCCGACGACTGTGCGTACCGATATCGTGATCGACCGGAATACAAGGAATGCCGTCGATCTGGACGAGGCGGCGCGTGCCGCGGATGTTCTTGTCAGGGATGGTGCCAGCGCCATCGTGCTGAACGGCACGTTCGGCGAACTGGCTTCGCTGTCGCTGGACGAGATCATGGATTTCACCCGGGCCGTCGTCGAATCGGTGAAGGACCGCGTGCCGGTCTTCGCCGGTGCGACCACGCTGAACACGCGCGAGACGATAGAGCGTGCGCGCAAGTTCCGTGAGATGGGCGCGCATGGCCTGAACCTGGGGCGTGGCATGCTTTCGGCCATGGACGATGTCGCGGTCGTCGAATGGTACAAGGACATCACCGAAGAGTTCCCAGACATGGCGGTGATGCTCTACGACGATGCGCAGGCGTTCAAACGGCCGATCACCACGCCGGTCTACCGTGAACTTGCCAAGATGCCGCAGATCGTCGCGTGCAAGTATCGCACGGTGCTGGTCATCAGCAACATGATTGGCAACGGCACCTACAACGCCGATTTCGAAGCTGTGGGCGGCAGGATCAAGTTGCTGACGCAGGAAACCGACTGGCCGATCGTAAACCGGATGTTCGGCGTCGATGCCTGCTGGTCGAGCTACATCAACTGCGCGCCGGGCTTTGTCATGGCCGTGCGCGATGCGGTATTGGCGGGCGAGCTGGACCGGGCGCAGGCGATGATCGACGAGTCCCCGTGGCCCGGCGACAAGTTCAGCACGGCTGGCGGTCCGGACAGTTGGCACATGAACAAGATCATGGCGCTCAAGACCCGGATCCACCACGCCGGTTACATAAAGGCCGGCCCGCCGCTACCGCCTTATCACGTGGCCCCGGCAGAGCGCGGCGATACGGCTCGCGAACTGGCGATGCTCGATCGCGAGATGCAGAAAAAATACCCCCACAGGACGGCGCTTGAAGCGGTCGCCTGATCAACAGGACATGCCGTACGCCAAAGTCTGGCGCACGGCGGAGAGGAGTGAACGACAGACATGTCCGAGAATACGAACGCCGAGGCTGATGGCACGGCGCTGGCCGGTTTTGCAGTGTCGGCATTGGCGAATGCTGCGGGCGGTCGTGGTGTGCTCGCCCCCGGGCTGATCCGCTATTCGGGCACGGGAACGGCGGCAGGGCCAGCCGTGACCGCCGATTGCGACGAAGGCTCGCTGGAAGCGGTCTGGGCGGCGATAGAGGGGATGCAGCCGGGCGCTGTGCTATGTATCCGTGGGCCGGGCACTTCCGCTTATATGGGCGACATGCTGGCCAGCGATCTGGCGCGCCGCGGTGTCGTCGCGGTGATTGTCGATGGCTACATTCGCGACCGTGCGGCGCTTTCGCAGATGGGGGTGACGTTTCTGGCGCGGGGGCTTTACCCGATGGCCCATCGCCGTCCCGGACCGGGGCGCCCCTCGGTTCCACTGGAAATCGGCGGCGTGCGCATATCGCCGGGTGACCGGGTTGCTGTCGATGACGACGGTGTCATCGTGATCGTACCGCAGGACGTGTCCACGGTTCTGGCCAAGGCGCACGAGAACGAGGATATCGAGGCGGGCATCAGGGCGCGGATGGCAGCCGGTGCAGGCGTGGCGGAAGCTGCCCGCGCCGAACTGGCCGCACGCGCAGCCGCCAAGGCGTGAGCAGCGACGCCGTGAGAGCGAAGCGGAAGAGGATGAAGGCATGAACGAAACAATGTCCTGGGCAGTCGTGAGGCCCGAAGGGCCGACCGTGCGCAAGGCGGAAGCCCTGCCGCCGGTCGAGGGTCTGACCGAGCTTGCCCACGTAAAGAGCAGTTCCGCCAATGCCGTGCGTTTCCACATGCAGGCCGTGGCCGAACCGGTAAGCGGGCAGGGCAAGCGGGCGATTGTCGGCACCCCGATGCCGGGATGGAGCCCGTTCGAGATTTATTGCAACGAGGGCGGCCCGATCGGCGGCGATGACGATGCGCCTTCGCCGCTTGGCTATCTTACGTCGGGGATCGCGTTCTGCCTGCTCACCCATATCACGATGGCGCTGGCGCATTCGAAACTGGCGGTGAACCGGATCAAGGTGGAGGTGCGCGGGCGTTTCTTCGGCCAGATCGAACCGCCGGCGGGCGGCGCGGAAGGGTTCGATACCTGCATCATCATCGACAGCCCCGAACCGTCGGAGCGCATTCGCGCCTTCGTGACCGGCGTGCAGGACGCATGCATTGCCTTGCAGTCGATCCGCCAGCCCACGCCGGTCCATTCGCGGATCCTGCACAACGGGGAAGACCTTTGACCGCTCCCAATCCCGACAGGTTCGACTGATGGCACTGGTTCTGCAGACAGACTATGCATGGCCGGACACGTCGATAGAGCGTGGCGTGATCGAGGCCGCGGGGCACGCTTTCGTGGCGGGACCGTCGGTTCCCGCACCTGCGCAAGAGATTGAGGCGTTGGTCGCGAAGCATCGGCCCGATGCGATCATGACCTGCTGGGCAGAGGTGTCGGCAGCAGCGATTGCGGCAGCACCCGACCTCGTCATGGTGCAGCGGATCGGCGTGGGGCTGGACAACATCGCGATGGAGGAGGCGACCCGTCGCGGGGTTCTGGTCACCAACGTCCCCGACTATTGCGTGGGCGAAGTAGCCGATCACGCGGTCGCGCTGCTGCTGGATTGGGCGCGGGGCACCGTAGTGTTCGATCGTGACGTCAAGGCGGGTAACTGGAACCCGGCAGCCGCGCGGTTGCGGCGCGTTTCCGACCTATCCGTCGGGATCGTCGGATTTGGCCGCATCGGCAAGGCCACGGCAAGCAGGCTGCTCGCCTTTGGCTGCGCGGTCGGTACGGTGGACCGTGGGCACGAAACCGGCATCAACGTGCGCGCAGTCCCGTTCGAACAGCTGCTGGGCGAAAGCGATGTCGTGATCGTTCACGCCCCTTTGACGGAGCAGACCCATCACCTGTTCGATGCGCAGACCATTGCGCGGATGAAACCGGGCGCATGCCTGATCAACGTCAGCCGGGGGCCATTGGTGGACAACGATGCGTTGCTGGCCGCGTTGGAGGCGGGGCACTTGTCCGGCGCAGGTATCGACGTTGTCGAAGGCGAACCCGAACCTCCGCGCGCGCTGGTCGACCGGCCGGATGTCATTGTCACACCGCACATCGCCTTTTCGTCGGCGGCCTCGCTGGCCGAACTGCGGCGGCGATCGGCAGAGGAGGTCGTTCGCGTCCTTGCCGGACTCGCGCCCGAAAACCCCTGCAACAACGCCCGGACCTGATGATGACCGATACCAGGATTGCCGCCGTCCATGCGCGGCAAATTCTCGACAGTCGCGGACGCCCCACTGTCGAGGCGGAAGTCACGCTGGCAAACGGCATAAGGGGCCGTGCTTCGTCACCCTCGGGCGCGTCGACGGGCAAGGCCGAGGCGGTGGAGCTTCGCGACGGACGGGCCGAAGCCGAAGGGCTTGGAGTGCGCGATGCCGTTGCCAACGTGAAGGGCGAGATCGCAGGGGCGGTCGGCGGGCTCGACGCGATGGACCAGCAGGCGATCGACAATGCGATGCTTGCGCTGGACGGCACGGCGAACCTGTCGCGGCTGGGCGGTAATGCAACGCTTGCGGTAAGTCTTGCCGTTTTGCGGGCCGGCGCGATGGCGCGGGGCGAACCGCTTTGGCGCCGCGTGTCCGAACTCGCCGGTGCAGAGCCGTCGATGCCGTTGCCCATGGTGAACATCCTGTCCGGCGGGCTGCATGCCGGACGCGGCATGGACGTGCAGGATTTTCTTGCCGTTCCGGTCGGCGCGGGTTCCTATTCCGAAGCGCTGGACTGGATCTGCCGCGTGCGGGCAGAGGCGGCGCGCTGCTGCGCTGCGCTGGGATTGCCGACCCTGCTGGCGGACGAGGGCGGGCTTTCTCCCGGTTTCGAACATGCCGAGCAGGCTCTGGACCTGATGGTGGATGCAATCGGCCGCGCCGGGCTGAGGGCTGGCGACGACGTTGCCATCACGCTGGACATCGCATCGTCCTCGCTGGTCGATGCCGAGGGGAATTATCCTTTCGCGCGGCAGGGGCGGGTCTACAATTCGGCCGAAATGATCGAGATGCAGGCCGGTTGGGTCGCGCGCTATCCGATCGTTTCGATAGAGGACGGACTTGGCGAGGATGACTGGGCGAACTGGCCTGAAATGACACGGCGGCTGCCCGGTATCCAACTGGTGGGAGACGATCTTTTCGCCACGCAGCCGGGTCGTATCGGGCGGGCAATCGACGCGAATATCTGCAATGCGGCGCTGATCAAGGTCAACCAGAACGGCACTGTTTCCGGAACGCTGGATGCCGTGCGCACCGCGCGCGAAGGCGGTTATGCCATCGTCGTTTCAGCGCGGTCCGGAGAGACCGAGGACGATTACCTCGCCGATCTGGCCGTCGGTTGCGGCGGGGGACAGATCAAGGTGGGGTCCGTCCGCACGTCCGACCGGCTGGCCAAGTACAACCAGTTGCTCCGGATCGAGGAAGCGGGCTTGCCGTGGGCCGGAACTTCGGGCCTTGCCCCGCTGTGAGCGCGCCGTCCCCCGAACTTGCCGATTTCCTGTACGAGCACGAGCTTGCCCCCGATGGCGAGGACTGTCGCTGGTCGGCTTTGACCGGCGGCATTTCTTCCGAAATCTGGCGCGTGTCGACTTCGCGCGGAGACTTGTGCGTAAAGCGGGCGCTCGCAAAATTACGGGTGGCCAGTGATTGGGAAGCTCCGGTCGACCGCAATGCGGTGGAGTGGAACTACCTTGACTTCGTCGGCCGGATCGAAGGCGTGCGCGTGCCGCGATTGCTGGCGCATGACGAGCCACGCGGTATGTTCGCGATGGAGTTCCTGCCGCCGGAGGATCACCCCGTATGGAAAGCGCGGATTTTTGCCGGTCATGTCGATCCCGAATTCGCAGGGCAGGTCGGGCGGATGATCGCCGCGATCCATTCCGCTGGCGCGCGCGATCCCCAAGTGCCGGAGCGTTTTGCTACGGACACGAACTTCGACGCACTGCGCATCGACCCCTATTTGCTTACGACGGCCCGCGCGCATCCCGACCTTGCCCCGATCATCACGCAAACCGCACGCTTGACGCAGCAAACGAAGCGCGCCCTCGTGCATGGCGATGTCAGCCCCAAGAATATCCTTTGCGGTCCGGAAGGCCCGGTCCTGATCGATGCCGAAACCGCGTGGTTCGGCGATCCGGCATTCGATCTTGCCTTTTGCCTGAACCACCTTGCGATAAAGGCGAGGATCCTGCCCCATCGCGACGCGCTGGCCGGATCGTTTGCGGCCCTGACGGATGCCTATCTTGCCAACGTCGACTGGGAGCGTCCGGCGGATGTCGAGGCGCGCGCTGCATCCTTGCTGGCGGCACTCGCACTGGCCCGCGTCGATGGCAAATCGCCGCTCGAATACCTGTCGGACGAAGACCGCGTTTCTTTACGCAAGGCGGCGCGTGATTGCGTCGCGGCACGTGTCGAGCGGTTGTCCGATGCTTTTGCGATGCTGATCGCATGATGCGGCACATCGTTGTGTGAAACCTATGTTGGATTGGGAGTTCGGTGCGTTGAACGATTGGATTGCGATGACGGTTACCGGTGAGGGACGCCGGGACCTGGCACTGGACGTGTTCCACCCTGCAGGCGAGGCGAACGGCGCGGCAGTCATCCTGCTACATGGCGGCGGATGGGCGCGCGGCCATCGTTCGGCAACCCATGGCTATGCAAGGGCACTGGCGGCAGCAGGCTTCGTCGCCATTGCAGCGGAATACCGCTTGCTGGGCGAGGCGGCTTTCCCCGCACAGGTCGACGATATCCGTGATACGGTGCGCTGGGTTCGTGCCCACGCCGAAGAATTGCGTATCGATCCCGACATGATTGCCTTGCAGGGCTATTCGGCTGGTGGTCACCTCGCTTTGATGGTTTCCGGAACGCAGCCCGGTTCGGGCCATGAAGGCAAAGTCGGCGGCACTTCGGATGGCAGCGGGGTTGCTGCCGTCGTGTCCTTCTTCGCCGCCGCGCGGCTGGACAGCGATCCGGAGGCGATAGAGATGCCGCCCTTTGCCGCGCTGCTGAACGGCGGGGGAATGGAAGCGGCGCGAGCGGCCAGTCCGGTCCACTATGTCAACGCGGCTTCGCCCACGACATTCATCATCGGAGGAACGGCCGACTTCATGCAGCCGCTGGATGCCGGGCTCGACCTGCTGCGCGCCTATGTTGCCGCAGGCGCGGAGGTCGAGTTCCACTACCTCCATTCGCAGACCCACGAATTCTGCGCCACGCCATCGGTTTTGCCTGCGATCATGGACGAAGTGATCTTCTTCTATCGCCGCACCCTTACCGAGCGCCGCGCTTTCGAAGACGAGGCGAAGGATCTCAACCCGTTTGCGCGGGTATCCAGCTTTGCCGAACTGATGGCGGCGATAACACCCGGATAGGGCCGACTCACACGCGGGCACACCATACGAGAGAGGATGAGGATGGCAGCAATCAGGAGCGTGACGATTGTCGGCGGCGGGATCGGCGGGCTGACGCTGGCCGTCGCCTTGCGGCAGATTGGGGTCGAGGTTCGCATCATCGAAAAGGGCGACCGGGCAAGTCGGCTAGGAACCGGTATTTCGCTGCTCGGCAATGCCTTGCGTGCACTCGACCGGATCGGTCTGGCCGATACCTGCATTGCGCGCGGCTATGGTTATGACTGTTTGAAGACCCGCGATGCCGCGGGTGAACTGCTCGACGAGATCGCGCTGCCCCGAACGTTTCGTCCCGATCGACCCGGTGCATTCGGCATCATGCGGCCGGTCCTCGCGCAGATCCTGGAGAACGAGGCGACAAGCCTTGGCGCGGCCATCGATTTCGAAACGACGGTTGAAGACCTGGAGGAGACAGCGGACGGTGTCACGCTTGCGTTGTCCAGTGGAGAGAAAGTCTGCTCCGACATCGTCGTAGGTGCTGACGGTGCGAATTCCGCCATGCGTGAACGCCTGTTCGGAACGGCCCTGAAGCCGGAGTATTGCGGGCAAGGCGGGCTGCGCTACACCGCGCTGCGACCGGCAGAGATGAACGGGGTCACGTTCTATCGCGATACTGTCGGCAATGCGGTGGGCGCGATCCCGCTGTCGGACGAGAAGTGCTATTACTTCATCCTCGAAACCGGCGAACGACCGGGCCACCTGTCGCAAACGGAAGTGGCCGATCTCTGGCAGGAACGGGTGGCAGGGTTCTCCGCACCCGAACTGGTAGAGACGGTCAGGCATGCCCATCAGGCCGAAGCGCTGTCCTATCGTCCGTTCGATGTCCTGATGATGCCGCGGCCATGGCACAAGGGGCGCATCGTCCTGATCGGCGATGCGGTCCATTCGATGTCGCCGCAGCTGACCTCTGGTGGCGGGATGGCCATCGAGGATGCTGTCGTGCTGGCAGAGGAGATTTCGGCGGGACGCGATTTCACCGCGACGTTGGCCCGCTTCGAAAACCGGCGCGAACCGCGTGTGCGCCCGATCCTCGAAACGTCGCTTGCCATCTGCCGTAACGAGCAGAACCCTTCACTCGCTGCACATGGCAAGAGCATGGACCTGCTGCAACGGGGATATGCCTTGCTTGCCGATGCGTTCTGATTCCGGCCCGGCGGCGCCATCGGGACGCCGCCGGTAACCGATCGCTCAACCGATCGCCGGTTCGTCAGGATGGCTCGCGGCCTCTTCCTGCGCTGCTTCCGGATAGACGAACTTCTCCGGAACGGACCCGTCCGGCAGCAGGGTCTTGTCGAAAGAGACTTCCCATGGAACCTCTTCCGGCAGGAACGGCAGGATATGATTGGTCCAACTGAATGCACCGAAACGCGCTTCCCACACGCGCGGCACCCATTGGTCGTCGAGGTAGTCGGTATCGGCACCGTATTCGGCCATGCCACCTGCCGGATTGTCGAAATAGCAGAACAGGGCCGATGCGATCCGGTGTCTGCCCACGCCGTTCAGCGGGCTCGTGTAGCCGCGCCGTTCCATATAGTTGGAGCCGGCGAGGATCTCGTCGATATCCTCTACTCCGAAGCATACGTGATCGAAGCCAAGTGTGAAGGGCGGTAGGGCTTCGGCGCGCTGGAAATAGTTGGTGTGATGCTGGTTCGCACCTTCCGGGCGGACGAAGATCCCGGCATTGACCTGATAGTCGGTCATCCTGAAATCCAGCCTATCGCGCCAGAACTCCATGCAGGCGTGCATGTCGGCAACCCGCCAGACCACGTGATTGATCGTCTTGGGCTTGGCCCGCACCCGCCAGCGCCGATGCTGGTTCAGGCGCTTCACATTGTCCGGCGCGTTCACCGGGTCGGGCGCGTAGAGAACCGGCTTGCGCCGCCAGACGCGAAGGGCGAGGGGGATGTTTTCCGGGCCGATGAAATGGATCGACTGGCCGTCTTCGCCCCAGCGGACGTCCCGGTCGACACCGACACGAGCGGCATAGTGCTCAAGATCGTCGACCGCATCGACCCCGTAAGTCACCTCGCGAACGCCGGAGCCTTCGTAGTGGTGCGTTGGCAGCGAAGGGTCGTCATCGCACAGCAGGATCACCTTCGATCCTTCGTCGAGCCTGTAGACAACCTTGCTGTCGGACCGCGAAACGGCTTTCAGACCGAAATCGTCATAGAAACGGGCCGACGCGGCAAGATCGGAAACGCCGTATGTGATGCGCTCGATTGAACAGATTGGCATCCTCTCGATCCTTTCAGGATTTTGGAACCTTTGTTGTTTTTCAGGCTCTTCGTGTTCCGATCCGACACTTTTGACCGCCCTTGGCGGTTAATGTCTTCACATTCGGTTCAACAGCCTTTCAGGGCTATATAATGAACTTATCGTATCCTAAATATCCAACAATTTTAGGTCAAGCGATGGAGGCTGTCTGGCAGCGGGCAACCGAAATTTTTATACCACCCCTGCTCCAATTCCGCCGAATGCAGGCCTTGTCGCTTTTCACGGAAACCGGTTCCGCTTTGATTGCAATGCATGAAAATCAGCTATGGATTCGATGCGATGCGTATCGTAATGGTGCAATAGCTCGGGCGATCGCGGAATCGACGTTCAGTGTGCGGATCACCTTCTCACACGACACGACCGATCCGCAGCTCGTCCGACGGGTGTAAATAGGGAGAGTTCAAGTGGCTGATGCTGTGATTTCCGGGAACGATGTGTTTTCTCACGCATGTGTCGGGGCTTCCGATCTGGAAGCATCGTGCAAGTTCTATGATGCGGCACTTGGCGCGCTAGGTGTCAAGAACCTGGGGCCGTTCGGTGATTCCTGTGTGCTTTACGGCAAGGAAAAGCCCGCATTTCTCGTGCTGAAGCCGGGCAATGGCGAAGCGCCCAGCGGCAATGGCGTCACCATCGGTTTCGCGGCAGCATCGCCGGCCGATGTCGATGCTTTCCACGCCGCCGGACTGGCTGCGGGCGGTAGTGACGAGGGCGCAAGCGGCCCCCGCGGTCACCTGCCGGGTGCCTATGCCGGTTATCTGCGTGATCCGGCGGGCAACAAGGTCTGCGCTTACACGTTCGTGTAAGGAGATCCGGCAATGACGATTTCCATCGAGGTCACAGATCGCGAAGGCCAGACCAAGACCATTCAGGCCGCCGAGGGCATCTCCTTGATGGAGGCAATTCGGGACGCAGGTTTCGACGAACTCCTGGCCCTGTGCGGCGGATGTTGTTCATGCGCCACGTGCCATGTCCAGGTGCATCCGGGGTTTGAGGATCGGCTTCCTCCCGTTAGCGGTGACGAGGACGATCTGCTCGACAGTTCCGATTTTCGCATCGCCACGTCCAGGCTGTCGTGCCAGATCGCGCTTACACCGCAGCTCGACGGGCTGGCGGTGACGATTGCGCCGGAAGACTGAAGAAATCCGGCAGCAGGCGGGCAGTATTCAGCCCGCCTGCTGCCGACCACCGTTGGAGTGCCGGCTGCCTCTGTGCGAGGCCGGTTGCACAGAACCTGCAACACACGCTCCGATCGCCATCACGGTCGCCTTCCCTTGTGGAGTTGCGCGTTGACGGCCCTGACGTTGGACTCCAGCTTGTCGAGCAGTTTCAACAGCAGCTCGATATCGATGCCATCGACGATGGCGGCATAGTGGGGAATGACGTCCGAGCGGATCTGGTCGTAGAACCGGGCACCTGTCGGCGTGAGAGAGATCATAAGGGTGCGCGAGTCTGCCTGCCCCTTCTTGCTGGTTACCAGTTTTCGCTTTTCCATCGGTTTGATACGACGGCTGATCCAGGCCTTGTCGACGCCGAGATCGCGGCTGATGGTACTGATCGATGCTTCCGATCGCGCTTTCAGGTAGCCGAGAATTCGCAATTCCGTGATATTGAGGAAGTGACCGTCGCTGAGCATAGCGCGAGCGCACTCTTCGACGATCGCGGCAGCAGCGGACAAACGCACGGTGATGAACGCATCGAACGCACTGCCATCGGGCGGGACGGTGTTGGCAGGCGACTTTTCTGCCGGATTGATCATGGATCGAGTGGTCATGCCTTTAACCAGTGCCAGAGTTGATATCGGTCGCCAATCGGCTCAATCGTTGTCTTGACAACAAATATCGATCTTCATTACCATCTTCCATAGAAACGAACCGCATCGTTTATGTTAAGAATGCCGGTGGATGGAGAGAGATCATGGTCGACCAAGAGCAGTCCGCGAAGGCGATTCCGCCCGAAACTTCCATGAACCCCAGCGAATTCGCCAGCATCGATGAATGCTACGAGGCCTACGAGGAACTGCGTAAGTGCCCGGTTCAGCACGCTGATGCGATGGGAGGATTCTATTGGGTGACCCGCTATGGTGAGGTCGCCTCCGCCGTTCGCGATGGCAAGACATTCTCGTCGTCGCTGAAGGGCGTGCTTCTGCCGGCGGATCCCGATGCCCCGCGCATCTTCGCGCTTGAGCAGGAAGCGCCCGAACACATGGCGGCCAAGCGGCTGTACATGGAAGCCTTCAGCCCGAAGGCACTTGTCGCGCTTGAACCGAGGCTCGTCGCCATTGCAAACGAGTTGATCGACAAGTTCGCGGCCAAGGGCGAATGCGACCTGATCGCCGACTTTGCCCATCCGCTTCCCGTGCTGGGCGTCTGTTCGGCAATCGGCGTGAAGCACGTGTCTGTCGAACGGATCAAGACGGTTTCCGGCGAGTTCGGCAAGAGCCCCGAACGACGCCAGGAAGTGATCATGGAACTGGGTGGACTGGTTCTGGAAGAACTGCTCCGCCGGCGTGCGGAACCCAGCGATGACTACCTTTCGAAGATTGCCAATGCGGAACTGAACGGCCGCAAGCTGGACGATGGCGAGTTGGCGCGGTTCATGGTGGGCTTCTTCACGGCAGGGCACGAAACGACCACTTCGACGCTCGGCTCGCTGCTGTTCCACAGCCTGAAGCGCCCCGATCTGATCAAGCGGATGCTGGAGGACAAGGCTTTCCTGTCTGCGGCAATCGAAGAGGCAACCCGGCTGAACCCGCCGTTCCACGCATTCCACCGCACCACAGCGACGGAGACGGAGATCGGTGGGCTGACGGTGCCACAGGACGCGACCGTTCGGCTTTGCTACGCATCGGCCAACCGCGACCCGGAAGTCTATGACCGCCCCGATGAATTCGATCCCGACCGGCCGGCCAAGCCGCATTTCGGGTTCGGCGGTGGGCGCCATTTCTGCGCGGGGGCTCCGCTTGCACGGCTAGAAATGGCCACTGCGTTTCGCGTTCTGCTCTCACGCCTTTCCGACATCCGTTTGTCTTCTGACGAGATGGAGTACAACTACAAGGACGGCGTTTTCGCAACGCCGGTCTCATTGAAGGCGACATTCACGCCGACCTGATACCGAAGGCTGGTGACAGTTGACGCCACCCCGTAAGGGTGCCGCTGCCGTTCATGTCCTGTTGGATCGATCCTCAGCCTTAGTGATCGCAATTCGATGCAATCAGGGGTCGAACCCGGCGGCCAGCATCGCGACCATCTTCCCGGCCACCAGCCGCGCATCACCATCAGCGCGTGAACGGAACCAGCGGGATGGCCAGTTCAGCGCGCCGGCGATCGTGAAGGCAAGCAGGTTTGCATCGTCGCAAACCACCGAACCGTCCTTGCGGCCATCCTCGATCATGTCGCGCATCATGCCGTGGATCTTGCGCTTGTCGGCACGCAGCTGTTCCGCGCCATCGGCGCTGAGTTCGTTGTCGTTGGTCAGGATGACGCAGCGGCCGAAATCGGTCATGTTGAATTCGGCGTACCGGATCAGGAACGTCTTCAACCGGTCGGCACCGTTGCCGGGCGCGTTTCCGGCCTGCACCGCCGTGTCGATCAGTCGGTCAAGTCCCGCGCGCAGGCAGCTGAGCAACACCTGCTCCTTGTTGCCGAGGTAGTGGTAGATCGTCGGTTTCGAGATGCCGAGCGATGCGGCCACGTCATCCAGCGAAGTGGCGTGATAGCCACGTTCGTTGAACATTCTGACAGCGGCAAGCAGAACGGCCTGGCGCTTGGCCTCACGATCCGCCTGCTTCTGTTCCCGGTTGCGGAATGGCGACTGGCTGCTCATGCACTTTCAATCAGGTTTGCAAGGCAGGCAGAATTAGCATCAAAACCGATGGGAAGGCAATGTACCACACGGTAAGGCGTGTTTCATTGTGCTGCGGCTAATGTCCTGCAGCCGCCCGCCCGTGACATATCCGGACGGTCGTTCTGCGCCGCCATTGCCGCGATGCCCAGCCTTTCGAACATGGCGGCATCGCTGTCGTTGCCAGCATTGGGCGCGGTGAGCAGCTTGTCGCCGGTAAAGATCGAGTTCGCACCGGCGAGGAAGCACAGCGCCTGAGTTGAAACGCTCATCGATTCTCGCCCGGCCGAAAGCCTGACCATCGATCGCGGCATCGTTATCCGCGCCACCGCGACGGTGCGCACGAACTCGATTTCATCGATCATGGCCAGCGGGGTGTCGGCCAGCATGTCGCCGAGCACCGTACCCTTCACCGGCACCAGCGCGTTTACCGGCACCGATCCGGGATGTTCGGGAAGCGTCGCCAATGTATGGATAAATCCGACACGGTCGTCGCGCGTTTCGCCCATGCCGACGATGCCGCCCGAACAGACATTGATTCCGGCGCCGCGCACATTGGCCAGCGTGTCCAGCCGGTCCTCCATCGTGCGGGTAGAGGTGATGTTGGCGTAGTTTTCGGGCGAGGTATCGATGTTGTGGTTGTAGTAGTCGAGGCCGGCATCGGCGAGCATCTGCGACTGCCCTTCGGTCAGCATGCCCAGCGTCATGCAAGTTTCGAGACCCATGTCCCGAACGCCCTTCACCATCTCCACGATGCGGGGCATGTCGCGGTCTTTCGGATTGCGCCACGCCGCGCCCATGCAGAAACGGGTCGATCCGTGGTCTTTCGCCTGTGCCGCTGCCTGCAGCACTTGCTGCACATCCATCAGCCTGGTTGCCTTCACGCCGCTGTCGGCGCTGGCGGATTGCGAGCAGTATCCGCAATCCTCGGCACAGCCGCCGGTCTTGATGGACATCAGCGTCGACAATTGCACTTCGTTCGCTGGATGGTTGGCGCGATGCACTTCGGCCGCGCGGAAAACCAGTTCGGTGAATGGCAGCTCGAAAAGGGCCGCAATCTCGTTGCGGGTCCAGTCGTTGCGCGGCGAAGCGCTCTTATCGGTTTCCATATGCATCCCAGCCCAAAATCGTCTGACGAAAATGTACTGTTTTTGTCATCGATGCAAGAGGGGCAATCAATCCTCGCCAAAGGTGTCGCGAATGTCCGTTGTGTCGAAATAATCGTGCCAGCGCCGAATGAGGCCGGATTCGTCAAGGTCGAACACGCCGCAGGCTTCCACGACAAGCTCCGGCTTTCCGGTGTAGAAAAACCTGTCGACCCGCTCGGTAAAGACCGTCGTGCCGCGCACCGCGCAGTTCAGGATCTGCCAGTCGATGGCATCGGCGACCAGAAAGGGGTCGCACAGGGTAATCGCCGCTTCGCGCCCTTCTGCCGTGGGGTAATTGGCGCCCGTGCAGCGGATGTCGGGATGGAAGGCCCGCCCGATCGCATCGCGGTCCTTCGCATTCCATGCTGAGATGAACGCGCGCACGATGCTTTCGGCTTCTGGTTCGGTCATATGGTCACCACGATCTTGCCGAAATGTTCGCCGCGAAGCTGATAGGCGAAGGCATCGCCCAGCCGTTCGAGCGGGTAACTTGCGTCGATCACCGGGCGCAGGTCGTGCGAGGCCACGAAATCGATGTAGTCGCGCAAGTGGGCGACGCTGCCCACGGCCATTCCCTGCAGCCGTAGCGACCGCATGATGAGGTCGCGGTGGGGCACGGGCGGCACGTCGTTCGCCGTGGTGCCGACAACGATGACCCGCCCCTGGTTGCGAACCGCCGCCACCGACTGTTCGAACGTGGCCGCCCCGCCGATTTCCAGCACGGCATCGACCCCTTCGCCGTCCGTCGCGGCCACGACGGGCACGCTCCATTCCGGCGTCGTGCGGTAATTGATCAGCACATCGGCGCCCAGCGCCTTCAGCCGTTCGAGCTTCGCGTCCCCGGACGAAATCGCGAATGCGCGAATACCCAGCGCCTCGGCAAGCTGGTGGCAGAATATGGCAAGCCCGCCCGATCCGGGAAGAAGGATGCTGTCGCCTGCTTTCAACTCCGCCTCCACGACGAGCGCGCGCCATGCGGTCAGTCCGGCGCAAGGCAGCGTGGCGGCTTCCTCGAACGTCCATCCTTCGGGCATGGCGACCAGCGAACTGGCCGGAACGACGACATGGCTTGCGCCAAATCCGTCGATGCTCTCTCCCGATACCGCAGCACAATTCTGGCGCGTTGCGTGCCCGTCCAGCCAGTCGGGAAAGAAGCTGCCGATGACCTTGTCGCCAATGGCGAGGCCCGAAACGCCCTCTCCGACAGAGACGATTGCGCCTGCCCCGTCGGACATGGGGATGCGTCCGGCAGGCTGGGGAATGTGACCCGCGGCGACGAGGTAGTCGTGAAAGTTCAGGGAACTGGCGTAGACCTGCATCAGCACCTCGCCCGGTCCCGGCAGGGGCATGGCCTCCTCCGTCACGATCAGCGTTTCGAGTGTCGGGTTTTCGCGCAGGCGCACGACCTTGCGGGTGGCGGGGATCATGGTCGTTGCTCCTTCACAGCGTCGCGCCGGACCAGCGTTTCGGCATTTTCGAGATGGCTGGCATCGCCCAAAATGCGCGTGAAGTTCGGCATCCCTGTATGGGCCGTTCCGCCGCCGTCTATCACGAGGTCGTGGCCGTTGACATAGCTGGCGTCGGAAGATGCCAGGAATGCAATCGCGGCGGCAACTTCGTCCGGCTCGCCCGGCCTGCCGAGCGGCAGCCCGTCGCGCCACGCGGCCATGATTTCTCCATTCTCGTAAAGCCCCGTCGCCAGCGGCGTGCGGATCAGGCCGGGGCTGACCGAATTGACGCGCACGAACGGTGCATGGTCCAGCGCCATCGAGCGGGTGAGGTTGATCACGGCGGCCTTTGCCGCGTTGTAAGCGGCAAAGCCGTAGTCGCCCCGATGCCCCGCGATCGATGCCACGTTGACGATGCAGCCGCGCCGTTCCTGCAAGTGCGGCATGGCTGTGCGGCAGGCCCACATCAGCCCGTCGAGGTCGACCGACATTACCTCGCGCCAATGGGGCAGGTCGATGTCGGTGATCCGCCCGAACGAACCGACACCGGCATTGTTGACGAGGATGTCGAGACCGCCATGGCGAATTGCCGCCTCTTCGATTCCCGCCTCGACCGCCGAAAGATCGGCCATGTCCATGACGAGGCCGCTCGCCGAACCGTCCGGCAGGGTAGCCAGAAACGTTTCGATGGCGTCCGGCCGGATGTCGGCGACGATGATCTTTGCGCCTTCATCGGCAAGGCGCCGGCATGTCGCCGCCCCGATGCCGGATGCGCCGCCGGTGACGATAGCGGTCTTGCCCGCAAAACGATCCGCGCCGATCATCGCGCAGTGTACCCGCCGTCGACCGCCAGCAGCGCGCCGTTGACGAAGGCGGATCTGTCGCTGAGCAGCCAGCACGCAGCCTCTGCCACATCTTCCGGTTTGCCGTATCGGCCGATGGAGTGCCGTTCCGCCATCGGGGCCATCTGCTTCTCGAACGCGGGATTGCCGATCAGCCGTTCCTCCACCATCGGCGTCAGGATCAGGCCGGGCAGAACCGCGTTCACGCGCACCTTGTTATAGCGCGCCTCGCACGCGGCGGCGCGGGTCAGGCCGATGACGCCGTGCTTCGATGCGACATAGTCTGCGGCATAGGGCTGGCCGATGATGCCGTCCCCGGACGAGTTGTTGACGATTGCGCCGCCACGCTCGGCCATCGCCTGTGCCTGGTACTTCATGCAGAGGAAGACTCCGGTGAGGTTGATGTCCATCAACCGGTGCCATTCATGTGCCGACAGATCGGGAACCAGCTTGTTCGCCATCTCGATACCGGCGTTGTTGAAGGCTCCGTCCAGCGTGCCGTGACGGGCGATGACCGCCTCTACCGCGGCTGCGATCGATGCCTCTTCGCCCACGTTCACCGTAAAGGCATCCGCCGCGCCGCCTGCTTCGCGGATACTTGCGGCAGTGGCCTCGTTCGCTGCCTCGGCAATGTCGAACAGGCAGGTGGCTGCGCCTTCGCTTGCGAACAGGCGGGCCGCTGCCTGCCCGATGCCCGAGGCAGCGCCAGTGACGATGACGACCTTGCCGGCCAGCAGTCCAACTCCGCTCACAGCGCAGGCTCCGGCCGGTAGATCGTCTGTGGCACGGTGAATTCCAGCAGGCCCTCCAGCCCGTTTTCCGCCCCGATGCCGGATTGCTTGTGCCCGGCAAAGGCCGCGAACGGGGTCAGCCCCTGTGCCGAGTTGATCCAGACCGTGCCGGTTTCCAGCCGCGCGGCCACTTGTGCCGCCTTGTCGATATCCGAAGACCAGACCGAACCGCCAAGCCCGTATTCACAGGCATTGGCGCGGGCGACCACTTCGTCGATGTCGCTGAATTTCAACACCGGCAGGACGGGGCCGAACGCTTCTTCCTGCACCACTCGCGATTGTTCCGGTGGATTGTCGACCAGCGTTACCGGCACGAAGAAACCGGGGCCGTTCGCCGGTTCGCCACCCGTAGCGATGGTGTAGCCGTTCGCTTCCGCATCGCGGATCAGTTCGCGCACGCGTTCGAACTGCGCGCGGTTCTGCACCGGGCCAAGCGCGGTTTGCGGATCGCGCCCGTCACCCACCGCCATCCGCGCGGCCACGTCCTTCAGCGCGGCGAGAACCTCGTCATAGACGGCTTCGTGAACATAGAGCCGCTTGGCCGCCACGCATACCTGCCCGCTGTTGGCGAACGCGGCCCAGAACAGCGGCTCCGCGATTGCCGCAACGTCGACATCGGGCAGGACGATGGCCGCGTCGTTGCCGCCCAGTTCCAGCGTCAGCCGTTTCAGGTTGGCGGCGGCGCTTTCCATCACCTTGCGCCCCGTCGCGGTGGAGCCGGTGAAGGATATCTTGTCGATGCCGGGATGCGCGCTCATCCACGGGCCAAGCATATCGCCGCCGCTGACCATGTTGAGCACGCCATGCGGCAATTTGTCCTGCAGCAACGCGCCAAGCCGCAGCGTGGCAAGCGGCGTATTGGGCGACGGTTTCAGCACCATCGTATTGCCGGTCAGCAGAGCCGGACCGATTTTCCACACGGCCAGCAGCACGGGGAAGTTCCATGGCACGATTGCGCCGACAACGCCCAGCGGAACGCGCTTCGTGATGCTCCTGCTGCCCGGCATCATGTCGTTCGTCTCGACCGGCAGTTTGGATGCCGCAACGGTTGAAATCCACCACGCCGCCGCCTCGATCTCTCCCATCGCGGCGGCGAGCGGCTTGCCCTGTTCTGCAGTCAGCAGCTGCTGCAGCTCGTCCTTGTGCTCCACGATCGTCGAGGCGATGGCCCGCAAGGCATCCTGACGATCGGCATGGGGCAGGGCGCGCCACGCCGGAAAGGCGGCGCGGGCCGCTGCGACAGCGGCGTCGAGCTGGTCGCGGGTGCAGTCGGGAACGGTGCCGCAAACGGCTTCCGTCGCGGGATCGATCACCTCGATCTGCGCGGGGGAGGAGACGGCCTTGCCGTCGATGATCATGTCGAAATGGTGCATTTGTCTACTCCGCGAGGAGGGTCAGCGCATCGGTGTCGAGCACGTGGGAAACGTGCCGGTCGAGCATCGTAAGGAACATCCGGTCGCCGCGCTCGGTGCGCTTGACCAGCATCGCCGCACCTACCGCGACGTTGATCCCGGCAAAGGTGAAATGGCGATATTCGTGTTCGAAGGCATCGCGCGACTGCCCGGTGACGCCCTGCCTTTCCAGCTCGGCCAGATAGGTCGCGAGTAGCGCAGCTTCGTGTTCGCGCCGCGCTTCGGGAGAATAGGAGCCGCCGATGAGATAGGCGACGTCCACCGCATTCGTGCCCAGTGCTACGCTTTGCCAGTCGACCACAGTCAGCCGGCCTGCGGAGAACAGCATGTTGTCCGGCCGGAAGTCGTTGTGCGTCACGCAGCGGATGCCGTCGCGCGGGCGGTTGTAGGCATCGTAACCTTCGAACAGGGCGTCGCAGACCCGCAGGTGCGCCGTTTCCAGCTGATCGGCATAGCGTTCGCGAAAGCGGGGCCACGTGTCGCGATAGACTTCGGGCCCGTAGAACGGCTGGGCTTTCGGCCCGGTGTCCAGCCAGGCGAGATCGGGGTCTTCGCCGCGCTGCCAGAACGCGGCGTGCAGCTTGGCGGCTTCTTTCATGGCACGGTGTGCGTCGCCATCGTCCATGCCGCGAAACTGGTCGCCCACCGTGGCGCCGGCGAGATCTTCCAGCAGCAGGGCGAAAGCGCCGCTTTCGTCCATCAGCGCGCAATAGCATTCCGGCGTATCCAGCCGGGCATCGCGCGCCAGTTCGCGATAGAAGCGGACCTCGCGTTGATAGAGCGACCACGCATCGGCAACGGCGCGGCTGGTCTGATCGGAGGATGCAAACTTGCCGATGATCGTTTCCGGCCCGCTGCCACTGCGATAGGAAACGCGATAACGCACAGTGTCGCCGATCTGGCCGGTGCCCACCCGCTCACACGTCAGGTCGGCAATCGCTACCTCTCGCCCGCCTTCGGCAAGCAGGTCTTCCAGTAGTGTGGGCGTCATTGCTTCGGGGCGCGGCAAGGCATCTTGCCATATCATGCCCGTCGCGGCCTTCGGCTGTTCCAGCACCATCCAACTCCGGTTCGTTTCGCGGGCGTTGTTGCCCGTCGCATTGATCTCCTGGCGGAAAGTTGGCGCAGCGACGGGCAGGGGTCCAATAAGCCTTTGCCACGAACCTATCGGCAATGCCGATGGATCGGGTGCAAGTTCCGATTTGCCGATCGATCGGCGGGGGCGATAGCTCTACCTGCAAAACCGTAGCGGAGAGAACAGGATGACGAAGGAACAGGCCGCCAGCACCGTGATTGCGCAAATCGTGGAAGGGCGGGTCGATACCGGCCTGTTCACCGACGACGGTGCATGGTGGTCCAACGCGGGCGTGTCGATCCCGATCGCGGATTTCAACCAGCTTCTGACATCGCTGCACGAACAGACCGAACACGGGATCGCGGTTACGGCAGGGCCCATCGCCGTGTGCGGCGACAAGCTGTTCTTCGAGGCGACGTCTCAGGCGCGGTTGAAGAACGGGAAGGCATACGCGAACCGTTATGCCTTTGTCGCGTTGTTCGAAGGCGACCTGATCCGCGAGATGCGCGAATATAGCGATACCGCGCATGTCTTCGACACGTTCGAAATTGCGCTATGACCTGAGGGTCCTAGTGTAACGAAGCCTCGTTCCCCGGCCGCGCGACGACGCTGACACAGCGCGCCGGACCGGCGATTGTCGTGCAATCGGTGCGTTCGGCCTGGAATGCCTGCGCAAAATCGAAAAAGCGGCGGGCGGCCTTGTTCGCATTCGTGCCCAGCACCAACGCGAAATCGAGGTGGAACGCCATGTCCTCGACCTCGCGCCAGACCATGCCATCCGGCGTCGGGAACCAGCCGATGCCGATGGCGCAGCAGCGGTTGCGCTGGGCATAGCGCTCTATCGCAAGGGCGTTGCCTTCGGCCACGGCGACGGGCGCCGCGCCGTGTTCCATGATGAACTGGGCAATCGGGTCGACAACTGCGTGGCCGTGCTCTCCGCCCAGCATCGCGATTCGCAGCTGCGACAGGGCCTGCACGGGTATGGTGTCGAGATTCGCCAGCGCGCTGTCTGCCGGCACCAGCAAGCCGATCTTGCGACGGCGCAGGAGCACGCGTTCCAGCGAGTCGGGATACTGGATTTCGTTCACGATGCAGCCGGAAGGGAGTTCGCGCGTGAAATTCTGCACTGGCAGATCGACGGCGACGCCCAGCAAAAGGGCGATATCGAGCCTGTCGGTCAGGAGGTCGCGGACCTGGTCGGTTTGCAGCCGGTTGTCGATTGAATAGCTGGTTTCGGGCCGCGCCTTCATGAACGCGTCCAGCAGGGCCAGCCGGTCGGGCAGGTCCATCGTGTACATCGCCGCGCCAAGCTTGAAATGGCGATTGGCGGCATCGCGCAGCGCTTCGGCTTCCTGTCGCACTTCCTCGGCATTGAGTAGCAGCGTCTGCACCAGCGGCAGAAGCCGCTTGCCCTGTTCGCTAAGCGCGATGCGGCGAGAGGTGCGGTGAAACAGCAGGTAGCCGAGGATCTGTTCCAGTTCCTTGATCTGGCCGGACACCGTGGGCTGGGTGAGGTTCAGCCTGCCGGCAGCACGCGTCACAGAGCGTTCGTCGGCCACGGCCGCGAAGCTGCGGAGCAGCTTGAGATCAAGGTGCTGCATCATACTCTCCTGTCGTTTCGGTTCTGATGACCGATGCCCGCAGTCTAGCAGATCAATCGGGATCGTCTATCGATCTCGTCCAAAACCTGATTGGACCCTTTGCGGCGAGAGGGGGTAGCCATGGTCCGGAGAGGAGAAAGCCATGGCCCAAGAGGCGACGCGCGAGATCGACGAGATCATCACGGACCCGGCGACTTATGCCGACGAGGACGCCTATCACGATGCGTTCAGCCGGCTGCGCAGGGATGATCCGGTGCACTGGTGCGAGCCGCGCGATTACCGCCCGTTCTGGGCCGTGACCCGCTATGCCGATGTGACCGCGGTAGAGCTGAACGCGGCCAATTTCCTGAATGCCCCGCGCCAGTTCCTCGTCACCCGCACGGACGAGGAACTGCTGAAGCAGCAATCGCCCGACGGCATGTTCGCCCGCAATCTGGTGGCGATGGACAATCCCGATCACAAGGCTTTCCGCGCGCTGACCGCCGACCTGTTCACGCCCAAGGGCGTGCGCGGGCTGGAAGGAAAGATCGCCGATCTGGCGAAGGAGACGGTGGACCGCATGATCGCCCACGGCGGACGCTGCGACTTCGTATCAGACATCGCCGCGTGGTATCCGCTGCGCACGATCATGATCGTGCTGGGCGTTCCGGCAGAGGACGAGCCGCTGATGCTGCGCCTGTCGCAGAAGATCTTCGGCAATACCGATACCGAGGCGGGCGGGGGCGAGGGCATGACCTCGATGCTGGAGGCGTTCGACGACTTCAAGGCGTACTTTGCCGATGTCGTGGCCGATCGGCGCAAGAACCCGCGCGACGATGTGGCGACGATCCTTGCCAATGCCACGATCGAGGGCAAACCCATCGGCGATGCCGAGCGCGACGCCTATTTCCTGATCGTTGCTGCCGCAGGGCACGACACGACCAGTTCCGCCATTTCGGGCGGTTTGCTGGCGCTGATCCGGAACCGGGACCAGATGGCGAAGCTTCGCGCGGACATGTCGCTGATGCCCAGGGCGGTGGACGAGTTCATTCGCTGGACATCGCCGGTAAAACACTTCTTCCGCACCGCCGTCGCGGATTGCGAGGTTGGCGGAAAAGCGGTGAAGGCGGGCGACAGCCTGATGATGTGCTACCCTTCCGCCAATCGCGACGAGGACGTGTTCGAAAACCCCTTTGCGTTTCGTGTAGACCGTTCGCCCAATCGCCACGTCGCCTTCGGCTATGGTCCGCACGTCTGTCTTGGCCAGTTCCTTGCCAAGATGGAGATACGTGCCTTGTTCGAGGAGATGCTGCCGCGCGTGAAGGGCATCGCGCTCGACGGCGAACCGGCGTGGGTGAAGGCGAACTTCGTGTCGGGGCTGAAGCGCCTGCCGATCCGCTTCAGCGTCTGAACGGGGGCGATCATGCATCCCAGCATCCATGCCGCCGCCGATCCGGCAAAACCCGCCATCGTGATGGCATCGACCGGCGATGTTGTTACATATCGCGAGCTCGAAGACCGGTCGAACCGGACGGCGCACCTGCTGCGCGCGCTGGGCCTGCGCAGGGGCGATGTCATCGCGATCCTGATCGACAACCGCGCGGACTTTTTCGACATCATCTGGGGCGCGAACCGGTGCGGGCTATACTACGTCTGCATCTCGACCCAGTTGTTGGCGGCGGAAATCGAATTCATCCTGCAGGATTGCGGCGCGAAAGTCCTGTTTGCCTCGCCCGGCCTCGACACAAGGATCGCCGACGTTGCCAGCGCGAATGGCGTAGAGCTGTTCTCGGTGGGGACCGGCGATGGGGCAGGGCGCGATTTTCTGGCGGAGCGTGCCGCGATGCCCGCCGTGCGCATTGCCGATGAAAGCACAGGCAACGACATGCTCTATTCGTCGGGAACGACGGGGCGCCCGAAAGGGATCCAGCCGCCGCTTCCCGATGGTCCGCTGGACGAACCGAACGGGCTGACCAACCTTGGTTCCACCGCCTATGGCATGGGGCAGGACACCGTCTTCCTCTCGCCCGCGCCGCTGTACCACGCCGCTCCGCTGCGCTGGTGCATGGCCGTGCAGAAGCTGGGCGGAACGGTCATCATCATGGACAAGTTCGATCCGGAAGGAGCGCTGGCCGCGATCGAGCGGTACCACGTGACCCATGCCCAGTGGGTCCCCACCCACTTCGTGCGCATGCTGAAGCTGCCTGAGGACGCGCGCAACCGTTACGACTGTTCGTCGCTGCGCAACGTGTTCCACGCCGCCGCGCCCTGCCCGATCGAGGTGAAGCGCGCGATGATCGACTGGTGGGGGCCGATAGTCCACGAATTCTATGGCGGCACCGAAGCGAACGGGCTGACCAACATCGGGCCGGAGCAGTGGCTGGCCAAGCCCGGATCGGTCGGCCTGCCGATGTGGGGCATTCCGAAAATCTGCGACGAGGCGGGAGAGGAAGTGCCCGTGGGCGAGACGGGGACGATCTATTTCGCCGAAGGACAACCGTTCGAATACCACAACGACCCCGAAAAGACCGCCGCCAGCCGCAACGCGCAAGGCTGGACGACCATCGGCGATGTCGGGCGGCTGGACGAGGACGGCTACCTCTACCTTACCGATCGCAAGAGCTACATGATCATATCGGGCGGCGTGAACATCTACCCGCAGGAGATCGAGAACCAGCTGCTGCTGCACCCCGATGTGGCGGATGCGGCGGTGATCGGCGCGCCCGATCCCGATCTTGGCGAAAGGGTCGTTGCCGTGGTCCAGCCTGTCGATCCGGCAAAGGCAGGGCCGGAACTGGCCAGCGCACTGATCGACTGGCTGAAAGGGCGCGTCGGCCGCCAGAAAGTGCCCCGGCAGGTCGACTTCGATCCTGCCTTGCCGCGCACCCCATCGGGCAAGCTGCTCAAACGGCTCGTGCGCGACCGTTACCGTGCGGACGTGCCGTGACGGGAATCCGTCAGACCCGCGCGGCGCGCAAATTGGATAGTTTCATATCACTTCGCGATCGGGGATTCCCGCCCATGCTCGCGAACCATGCAGATTTCCGATGAATGGATCGCGAACCTCTATTGGACTTGCCGTGACCGATTCCGGAAGTTGAGAGTATCAAATCGTCGAACGAAAATTCGGCAACAAGGGCGTCAAAGCCCGAAATGGTGGAGGGAAGGATGAGAGGCTTCAAGTATTACGGAGTCGGCCTGCTTGCAGGTGTTGCGACAGGGGCAATGCCCGCGGCAGCGCAGGACGCCGCAGATCAGGGCGATCAAACCCAAGTCGGCAACCAGGGCGTTGCCGAGATCGTGGTTACGGCGCAGCGTCGTTCGGAATCGCTGATGAAGGTTCCGGTTGCCGTTTCGGCGCTGACCACCAACGATCTCGAACGGCAGGGCGTGACCTCCACGTTCGGGCTTAGCGGTGCGGTCCCCTCGCTTCAGGTGACGAGCGCTTTCGGCGATGCGCAGCCGAACTTCACGATGCGCGGCATCGGCGTGGGCAACGAATACGGCGCCAACCAGGTTTCGCCTGTCGGCGTCTATACCGACGACAACTACCTCAGCGCGCGCACCATGCACGGCCTGCAGCTTTACGATCTGGAGCGTGTGGAAGCGGTTCGCGGTCCGCAGGGCACGCTTTACGGTCGCAACACCACCGGCGGCGCGATCAACTTCATCTCGGTCAAGCCGAGCCTGAACCCCGGCACCACCGGATATATCGAGGCCGGTTACGGGCGCTTCAGCGAAGTGCGCGGACAGGGCGCGATCGAAGGCACCCTGATCGACGACGTGCTGGGTTTCCGCGCATCGGCCAATTTCGTCGAGGCCGACGGCTGGGTGAAAAATATCTATCCGGGCGAGGACGATGCCAATTCCAAGGATTCGCTTGCCGGTCGCCTGATCATCCGTGCCCGGCCGACCGAGCGGCTGGACATGTATCTGAAGTTCACCGGATCGAAGGGCAAGCCGACGCAGGCCGCGGCCTATCACCTGAACGACAATTCCGGCATCTCGCGTTACTATCGCCGTCCCGAAGATATCGCGCCGGAATTTCAGGGCGACGAGGATCTCGTGGTCGACAACCTGAGCTTCTTCGAAACAGACCAGCCCGACCTTGGCTTCAACGAGGTTCGCAACGCGGGCGCGCAATTCGTGTTGAACTACGAGTTGAGCGATACCCTGTCGGTCCAGACGCTGACGGCCTACGACTGGTCGCGCCAGCGGCTGACGCAGGAAGGTTCGGGCACGCCGGTGATCGGCTTCCTGCAGACCTATTACGGAGACGTGTACAAGCAGTTCAACCAGGAACTGAAGTTCATGTTCAACACCGACCGCACCAACCTGCAGGCCGGTGTCTATTACGGCTGGGACAAGATCGACAACAACGACAAGTACCGGCTTGTCAGCGTTCTCTATTTCTACCAGCACTACAAGCAGGTGCGTAATTCCTACGCCGCCTTCGCGCAGATTGATCAGGACATCACCGACAACCTCGGCTTCACGCTGGGTGTGCGGTATACCAAGGATACGAACCGTCACTACGACGCCTATTCATTCCTGACCTCGTTTGCCGATCCGGCCACTTCGCCGACCTTCACGACTTACGCCTTCGATCCGCAGGATCCGCTGGCTGCGGATGTCACGTTCACCCATGGCAGCATCGAGGATGACGGGACGATCATCACCGACGATCAGGGCAAGAAGAAGAGCAGCCGCCTGACCGGCAAGGTCGGCCTGAACTACACCTTCGACAGCGGTGCCATGGTCTATGGCCACTTCAGCCGCGGTTATCGTGCCGGTTCGTTCTCCAGCCAGTTCTATGCCGGCAATCCGATCGACTTCGTGCCGCCGGAAAAGGTGGACGCCTATGAAATCGGTGCCAAGACCCGGCTGTTCGGCGGGCTTGCCAACCTGACCACGGCGGCATTCCTGACGAAGTACAAGAACCAGCAGCTGAACGAGGTGATCGGGACCACCGGCTTCATCCGTTCCGCGCCGGGTTCGACGATCAAGGGTGTCGAACTGGAACTGACCGCACGGCCCGTCTCCTCGATAGAGGGTACGCTGGGCGTGACCTACCTCAACGCGACATACGACAAGCTGACGCTGTCGGGTGTGAACCTTGACGGGAACACGCTGCCGAACGCGCCGGACTGGACTGTGAACCTCGGCTTTGACTGGACACTGGGGCAGCTGGGTTCGGGCGATTTCGTGTTCTCTCCGAACGCGGTCTACACCTCCAAGCAGTACTTCTCTCCGTTCAACGACAAGGCGGGGAACCAGAACCTCAACATGCCTTCCAACGTCATGCTCGACGCGACGCTGGGATGGGAAGGCGAGAACCTCTCGCTTCGCGTCTGGGGCACGAACCTCACCAACAAGAAGCTGTTCATGTACGGCCTGAACCTGCGCGATGCATTCGGGTACGATTACATGCTGCATGCTCCCCCACGCAGCTATGGCGTAACCGCGCGTTACGAATTCTGACGGCTGCGATCATGAACGGTCGGCCCCTTTTCCACCCGGGGGCCGGCCGGTTTTCTGCAAGGAGCGGATTATGGATGGCGAAACGCGAGTGACCGGCAGTTGCCTGTGCGGCGGCGTGACCTATTCGCTGTCCGCGCCGCCCGTGTTCACGGCGATCTGCCATTGCCGCCATTGCCAGCGCCAGACGGGCAGTGCCTTTTCGCTCGTCACCGGGTTTCCCGTCGCCGCCTACGACCAGTCCGGACCGACGCAGGTGTACCACGACACCAGCGAGACAGGTCGCAAGCTGGAGCGGCATTTTTGCGGCATTTGCGGTTCGGCAGTGCTGTCGCGGATCGAACCCTTGGCCGACCTGGTCCTGATCAAGTCCGGCACACTAGATGCGACCGAAGACCTGCAACCGGTTGTCGAAGTGTTCTGCGCCAGCCGCATGGCGTTCCTTCCCGATTTTGACGGGACGGAGCGGCACGCACGTTCCAACGTATGAAGGGTTTCGGATGATCGACCTTGCGAACAAGATCGCGCTGGTAACGGGCGCGGCATCGGGCATCGGCAAGGAAACGACCACCTTGTTTGCCGCGCTGGGCGCGACGGTCGTCCTTACCGACCGGAACGTCGAAGGGGCAGCCGAAGTCGCCGATGCGATCGGCAACGGCGCCAGCGCGCTGGCGCTCGACGTGATGGACGCGGGTCAGTGGTCAGAGGTTTGCGCCGAGATCGATGCGGCGCACGGGCGGCTGGACGTGCTGGTCAACAACGCCGGCATCATGATCGCCAGGCCCTTTGCCGATGCAGGGGTCGAAATCCTGCGCAAGCAATATGCCATCAATGTGGAGGGCGTGTACCTTGGCATGCATACCGCACTGCCGCTGCTGCGCCGCGCGGCCGCGACGGGGTCCGCGTCCATCGTCAACGTGTCGTCGATCTACGGCAAGGTCGCGGGAAGCGAATATGCCGCCTATAGTGCCAGCAAGGGCGCCGTGCGCGCATTGAGCAAGGCCGTGGCCATCGAACTGGCGAAGGAGCGGGTGCGGGTCAATTGCGTGATGCCCGGCCCGATCGCCACGAACCTTGGCGCAGACTGGGAACCGCCGAAAGACGAGAGTGGGCGGCTGCTCACGCCGGAAGAAATCCTTGCCGCGTGGAGCGCGCTGATCCCCGCGGGGAGGATCGGCATGCCGCAGGACATCGCACCGCTGATCGCGTTTCTTGCAAGCGACGCCGCGGGGTTCGTGACCGGCGCGGAATATATCGCCGATGGCGGATACACCGCAGCCTGAAGCACTTTGAAAGGCACGAGAGGATGGAAACGCGCGCCGCAGTGGCAAGGGGAGCCGGCCAGCCCTTTTCGATCGAGACGCTGCAGGTCGAAGGACCGGGGGGTGGCGAAGTGCTGGTAGAGATCGCGGGCGTGGGACTTTGCCATACCGACCTCGTTTTCCGTGACCAGTTCATCCCTTATCCGGTTCCTGCCGTCCTTGGCCATGAAGGTGCCGGTATCGTTCGCGCCGTGGGCGAGGGGGTGGAGGGGCTGGAAGCAGGCGACACGGTCGTGCTTTCTTTCGGAAGTTGCGGAACCTGTCCGCAGTGCCGGAATGACAAGCCGAGCTATTGCCGCGATTTCGCGCCCCTGAACTATTCCGGCGCGCGGACCGATGGATCTACCGCCTATCGCGACGCTAACGGCCCCGTCGCATCGCATTTCTTCCTGCAATCGTCTTTTGCACAATTCGCCGTCGCCGCCGCGCGAACGGTGGTGAAGGTCGATGCCGCTGACATCGATTTGCGCATTCTCGGCACGCTGGGCTGCGGTTTCCAGACGGGGGCGGGCAGCATCCTGCGTTCCTTCGATTGTCCGCCCGGCAGTTCGCTTGCCATATTCGGGGCAGGGCCGGTGGGTCTGGCCGCGGTGATGGCGGCCAAGGATCGGGGCTGCGATCCGATCGTCGTCGTCGAACCCGATGCCGCCCGCCGGCAAATGGCGTGCGAACTGGGGGCGAGCGAGGTTGTCGATCTGCGCGGTGCCGACACGCCCGCAGCGCTGCGCCAATCGTTGCCCCACGGCTTCGATTACGTGCTGGAAACCAGTGGGCGGGACGAGGCGATGTCTGCCGGGCTGGATGCCCTGGCCAGTCACGGCACGCTGGGCCTTGTCGGCGTGCCGCAGCGGGCGGAAACCGCGCTTCCCGTCAACGTCGCGGCGATGATTACCTATGGCCGGCGGATCGTCGGCATTGTCGAGGGGGACAGCGATCCCGCGACCTTCATCCCCGAACTGATCGCGATGTACCGCGACGGTCGCTTCCCGTTCGACCGGCTGGTCACGACTTATCCGTTCGATGCAATCAACGAAGCTGTTCAGGACCAGGCGGCAGGGCGGTGCATCAAGGCCGTTATGTGCCCGTAGACGGAGTAGCCGGATAACAGGAGGACATCCCGTGGGTATTCCCGCCGAACGCACCTGTTTCGATAGCGATCACGCGATCTTTCGCGACAGTGTCAGGGCGTTCCTGCGCGAACATCTTTTGCCCAATCTCGACCGGTTCGAACGGGAGCGGGAGATCGACCGGTCTTTCTGGCTGGCATGCGGGGAAGCCGGCCTGCTCTGCCCGACGGTGCCAGAGGCGTATGGCGGGCTGGGGCTCGATTTCCGCTACAATGCGATCGTGACGGAGGAACTGGCCTATGCCGGTTGCTTCAGCGGCCCGCCGCTGCAGTCCGACATCATCTGCGAATACATAGTCGAATACGGTTCGGAAGAGCAGAAGCAGCGATACCTGCCCGGCATGATCGCCGGAACGACAGTGGCAGCAATTGCCATGACGGAGCCGGGTGCCGGCAGCGACCTCAAGGCCATTCGCACAATGGCTCGGCGCGACGGAAACGACTGGATCATCGACGGGGTGAAGACTTACATCTCCGCAGGGCAGCAATGCGATATCGTTATCGTCCTTGCCAAAACGGATGTTGCCGCAGGCGCGCGCGGCATCACCCTCTTCATCGTGGAGGCAGGAGCCGAAGGCTTCGCGCGCGGGCGCAAGCTGGACAAGATCGGACAGCATTATGCCGACACATCCGAACTGTTCTTCGATGGCGTTCGCGTGGCGGCATCCGCCATGCTGGGGCAAGAGGGGCAGGGCTTTGCGCAAGTCATGAAGCTGATCCCGCAAGAGCGGCTGAGCATCGCGATCATGGCGCAAGCGGCAGCCCAGCGCGCTTTTGACGAAGCGCGCGAGTTTGCGCTGGACCGGAAGGTATTCGAAGAACGCCTGATCGACCTGCAGAACACGCGCTTCACCCTTGCCCGCCACACTGCTTCGCTGCAGGTCGGCTGGGTCCATCTCGATCGCTGCATCGAAGCGCATTGCCGAAAGGAACTTTCCGGCGTGCAGGCCAGTGCGGCCAAGTTCTGGCACACCGAGATGCAGTGGCAGATCACCGACGATTGCCTGCAGATGCATGGCGGGGCCGGGTACATGACCGAATACGCCATAGCCCGGCTGTGGCGGGATGCGCGGGTGCAGCGGATCTACGGCGGCACTTCCGAAATATTGCTGGAGATCATCGGGCGGGAGATTGCCGGTTGATCCCGGTTCCGTGCGCTTGCCGCCCGTTGCTCGCCGACACTTTCGCGGGACGAATTTGGGATTGACCTGAAACCTATCAGAATATTATCTACTCATGAGTAAAAGAAATTGGATGCCGCATGATTCTCGATGAGACCCAGACCGCGATCCAGGATGCCGTGCGCGGCTTCGCGCAGGATCGTATCCTGCCCGGCTCCGCCAGCTTTGAGGCTGCGGGCGGCTATCCCGACGGTCTGTTCGAGGAACTGGCCGAACTTGGCCTGATGGGCATGACTGCCCCTGCCGAATTCGGCGGGGCGGAGGCGGATTTCGTGTCCTACGCACTGGCGCTGATCGAGATCGCGGCTGCCGACGGTGCGCTTTCGACCATCATCTCGATCCAGAACAGCCTGATCGTGTCCAGCCTGCTGAAGGACGGCACGCCGCAGCAGCAGGCGCGTTTCCTGCCCGACCTGATCGCGGGCCGGATGATCGGCGCCTTCGCGCTGACCGAAACGGATGCCGGTTCCGATGCCGCGGCCATGCGCACGCGCGCCACGAAAGTCGACGGCGGATACCTCTTGAACGGTGCGAAGCAGTTCATCAGTTCGGGCCGTATCGCAGGGGTCGCGATCGTCTATGCCGTTACCGATCCCGATGCGGGCAAGCGCGGGATCACAGGCTTTATCGTGCCCACGGATAGTGAGGGTTATTCGGTCGACAAGGTCGAGCACAAGCTGGGGCAGGGTGCGTCCGATACTTGCGCCATCCGTTTCGAGGACCTGTTCGTGCCCGACGACCTGCGGCTGGGCGCGGAAGGGGCCGGTTACGGACTGGCCCTGTCGAACCTTGAGGTGGGCCGGATCGGCATCGCCGCGCAAAGCATCGGCATGGCACGCGCCGCACTGGAAATCGCCGTCGCCTATGCGAAAGAGCGCAAGAGTTTCGGACAACCGATCATCCAGCACCAGGCGGTGGGCTTCCGGCTGGCCGATCTGGCGGCGCGGCTGGAAGCGGCGACGCAACTGGTGCTGCATGCCGCAACGCTGAAGGACGCAGGGCTGCCGTGCCTGAAGGAAGCGTCAATGGCCAAGCTCGTCGCATCGGAAACGGCCGAAGCGGTCGTGTCCGGCGCGATCCAGACGCTGGGGGGCTATGGCTATCTGGAAGAATTCGGCATCGCCAAAATCTATCGCGATGTGCGGGTGTGCCAGATCTACGAAGGCACATCGGACATCCAGCGGCTGGTAATCGCGCGCGCGCTGTGACGCGCAGCAGCCAAGAGACAAAGGAAAGGATCATCATGAACATCGACGGATTGGCGGCAATCGTGACGGGCGGGGCGTCGGGCCTTGGCGGTGCGACTGCGGCGCGGCTTGCCAAGGCAGGCGCGAAAGTCACGATCTTCGACCTGAACGAGGAACTGGGGCAGAGCCATGCCGCCGCGATCGGCGGTCGTTTTGCCAAGGTGAACGTGACGGACGAGGATCAGGTCCACAACGCGATACTCGAAGCAGAGGCTGTGAACGGCAAGGCCCGTATCCTGGTGAACTGCGCCGGCATCGGCCCGCCGAAGAAGGTGGTCGACCGCGATGGCAATCCCATTCCGCTGGCCGATTTCGCGCTGATCGTGAACATCAACCTGATCGGCACTTTCAACGTGCTGTCGAAATTTGCCGCACGGCTGACCGATGCCGGGCCGTTGGGCGAGGAACGGGGCGTGATCATCAACACGGCCAGCGTCGCGGCATTCGACGGACAGATCGGGCAGGCCGCCTATGCTGCATCCAAGGGCGGCGTGGTCGGCATGACGCTTCCGATCGCACGGGAGTTCGCACGCCACGGCATCCGCGTCATGACCATTGCGCCGGGCCTGTTCCTGACGCCGCTGCTGGCATCGCTGCCGCAGGAGGCGCAGGATTCGCTGGGCCAGCAGGTTCCGTTCCCCAGCCGTCTGGGCAATCCGGACGAATATGCCCTGATGGTGGAACAGATCGTCGCGAACCCGATGCTGAACGGCGAGACGATCCGCCTCGACGGTGCGATCCGCATGGCGCCAAAGTGATGGAAACGCTTGTATCGCGGCGCGCGCTGGATATCGGCGCGAAGGTAGAAGCATTCGTTCGCGAAGTCGTGATCCCTTACGAGAAGGACACGCGCCGCGATCATCACGGCTGTCCGACCGACGAACTGGTCGACGAGATGCGCGCAAAGGCGCGCGCGGCAGGGGTGATGACGCCGCATGTCCTGCCCGACGGTTCACACCTGACGCAGGTGGAGACGGCCTATGTCCTGATCAGGTCCGGTCTGTCACCACTCGGGCCGCTGGCCTGCAACACGGCCGCGCCGGACG
>NZ_LRSE01000050.1 GCF_001634625.1 Croceicoccus bisphenolivorans
TGAGAACGGCGGTGCAAAATTAGACCACGGTAGCGGCGGCGAAGTGCTGCTGCGGGCGGCGTAAAAGTCGTCCACTTTTTTCCCTTTTCGCGATGCTGGCGAGGAGGGATGAGGGATTTACACCGTGGAACTTTACCTGAAGGTTCGTCTTGCCTGCGCGGGCGGCATGAGCGCCCGGGCGGCAGCGAAGCATTTCAACATATCGCGCGACACGGTCCGCAAGATGCTGTCGTATTCCGAGCCGCCCGGTTACCGTCGCAGCGCCCCGGTGCGGCGACCGAAGCTGGAAGCGTTCATACCGATCATCGACGGCTGGCTGGATGGGGACCGGTCGGTCCCGCGCAAGCAGCGCCATACGGCGAAGCGTGTGTTCGATCGCCTTCGCGAAGAGCATGGCTTCACCGGAGGCTACACGATCATCAAGGATTACATCCGGGATCGGGATCAGCGCAGCCGGGAGATGTTCGTGCCGCTGGCACACGCACCCGGCCATGGGCAGGCAGATTTTGGAGAAGCTCTGGTCGAGATCGGCGGGGTGGAGCAGAAGGCGCACTTCTTCGTGCTCGATCTGCCGCACAGCGACGCCTGCTACGTACGCGCCTATCCGGCTGCCGTTGCCGAGGCCTGGATGGACGGCCATGTCCACGCCTTTGCGTTCTTCGGCGCGGTGCCGCTGTCGATCGTCTACGACAACGACCGCTGCCTGGTCTCGAAGATCCTGCCTGACGGGACGCGGCTGCGCGCGAGGCTGTTCAGCGCCTTCCTGTCGCACTACCTGATCCGTGATCGTTACGGCCGCCCCGGCAAGGGTAACGATAAGGGCGGCGTTGAAGGCCTTGTCGGCTATTGCCGGCGCAACTTCATGGTGCCGATCCCCCGGTTCCCGACATGGGAGGCGTTCAACCTGTGGCTCGAGGAGCAATGCCGCAAACGGCAGAACGACCGGCTGCGGGGCGAGAGTGAGACGATTGGCGAGAGGCTGCGGCGCGATCTGGCGGCGATGCAGGAACTGCCGGCTTCCCCCTTCGAGGCCTGTGACCAGACCAGCGGCCAGGTCTCATCGCAGGCGCTGGTGCGTTACCGGACCAACGATTACTCGGTGCCGGTGCGCTTCGGCCACCAGGAGGTGTGGATCAGGGGCTATGTCGACGAGGTGGTGATCGGTTGCCGGGGCGAGATCATTGCCCGCCATGTGCGCAGCTACGAGCGCGAGGATGTGATCTTCGATCCGATCCATTACCTTCCCCTGATCGAACAGAAGATCAATGCCCTCGATCAGGCCGCACCATTGCAGGGCTGGGACCTGCCCGAGGTATTTACAACGCTGCGCCGGCTGATGGAGACGCGCATGGGCAAGCATGGCCGGCGCGAATATGTGCAGGTACTGCGCCTGCTGGAGAGCTTCGCTCTGGCCGATCTGCATGGCGCGGTGAAGCAGGCCCTTGATATGGGCGCGATCGGCTTCGATGCGGTGAAGCATCTCCTGTTATGCCGGGTGGAGCGCCGCCCGCCCCGACTGGACATGGCGATCTATCCCTACCTGCCCAGGGCCAGAGTGGAGACAACATCGGCGCGCTCGTACATGCGGCTGTTGACCGGC
>NZ_LRSE01000051.1 GCF_001634625.1 Croceicoccus bisphenolivorans
TGTCCGTCGTCAGAACATTTGGCACAACTCGCGGCGTAAATTAGCGGAGTGCGGGCCTCGTCCTGGGGTTGATATTAAGCGGCGATCTTGCGGTGGAGCAAGCGGCGATGTTCGATGGTCTTCCGTTTGATCCTTTCGCGCTGTTTGATGATGGCATCGGCCCTGCCGAAGTAGGCGTCGGCGGGCGTCACGTTGTTCAGGCTCTCGTGGTAACGTCGGTGGTTATAATGCTCGACGAAGGCTTCGATCTGGGCCTCAAGGTCACCGGGCAGGAAGTAATTTTCGAGCAGGATGCGATTCTTGAGGGTCTGATGCCAGCGCTCGATCTTGCCCTGGGTCTGGGGATGCATCGGAGCGCCGCGCACATGGCTCATTTTCCGGGCCTCGATATATTCCGCCAGTTCACCCGCGATGTAGCTCGGGCCATTATCCGACAGCAGCCGAGGCTTGTGCAGCACCGTTGCGCTGTCGCAACCCGAGGCCTCGAGCGCGAGGTCCAGCGTGTCGGTGACATCCTCGGCTCGCATGTTGGTGCACAGCTTCCAGGCGATGATGTAGCGCGAGAAGTCGTCGAGCACGGTCGACAGATAGACCCAGCCCCAGCCAATGATCTTGAAGTAGGTGAAGTCGGTCTGCCACATTTCGTTCGGCCGCGTCGTCTTGGTGTGGAACGCATCGGCTGCCCTGATCACGACGAAGGCCGGGCTGGTAATCAGATCATGGGCCTTGAGCAGGCGATAAACCGTGGCCTCCGACACGAAGTAGCGCTTCTCGTCGGTGAAGCGCACCGCCAGTTCGCGGGGCGACAGATCGGTTGTATCCAGCGCCATGTCGATGATCTGCTGCTGGATATCGTCGCCGATGCGGTTCCACACCCGGCGCGGGGCCGATGGCCGATCCTCCAACGCCTCCGGGCCGCCTTCGAGATAGCGGTCGTACCAGCGATAGAAGGTCCGGCGCGGGATGCCCAACTGCTCCAGCGTGCGCCAGGCCGGGAGGTGCGACTGTTCGACGATCCGGATGATCTCCAGCTTCTCGGATGCAGGGTATCTCATTCGTCGTCGCCCCCATCCGCGATCATGCTTTTTTTAAGCAGGCGGTTCTCGAGGGTCAGGTCGGCCACGCATTCCTTCAGCGCACGGGCTTCCCGGCGCAGATCCTGGACCTCGCCGGTGGTTGCGGCACGGGCGGTATCGCCGGCGAGCCGGCGCTTGCCCGCTTCCATGAACTCCTTCGACCAGGTGTAGTACAGGCTCTGGGCGATCCCTTCCTTGCGGCACAGTTCAGCAATGCTGTCATCGCCGCGCAGGCCTTCAAGCACGATCCGGATTTTATCCTCGGCAGAGAAGTGCCGGCGTGTCGCCCGCCGGATGTCCTTCACCACCTGCTCCGCAGGAGCCTTCACCGATTTTTTCAAGGAGGATTTGGGCTTCATCTTCGTTCCTTCGTCACTACGACGAAGCCCAAATCCTCCTTAATTCACAACCTCAAATCTGTGCCATTGGCGCTGACGCCGGACA
>NZ_LRSE01000052.1 GCF_001634625.1 Croceicoccus bisphenolivorans
GGCTCCAGTACGTCGCGAAATGGTCCTGCACTTCGGATGCCGACAACCCGATGCGCGGAGCGGGAACCAGCGTGCCCGGTTCGCTGGGAGCGCGAAAGAATTCAAATATCCATGGTTTGACCAACGTCATTCTCCAATCCGCCCCACGCGCCAGACACGTCTCGTCCGGTCTTTTGTCAGCGCGACTTGTCGGCGCCGCGCACCAATCTCCTCAGCGCGGTGCGCCTGCCATCATCTGCGCGAGTTCCTGCATGTTGCTCGCCCGGGCGAAGGGATTGCTTGCCTTCGCCTCGTCCAGCAGGACTTCCCGATCGAGCAGGGTGCGGCGATAGAAAAAGCCGACTTCCACCATGATCTGCCCCAGCATGCCCGAGGTGCTGGAAAATTCGTGAACCTGCGAATGCAGGTAATGAAACTCCACCTCCGCGCCCGCTTCGACAAAAGCGTTGAGAAGGTCGAGCCCGCTGGGCAACGGCTGCATGTAATCCGCCATTCCGCCCAGAATGAACGTGGTCGGCGAATTTGCGTTCACGTAATAGATCGGGCTTGCGGCGCGTGCCGCTTCCATCCCGCCGCCGTTCAAGAGGAGGCTGAATGGAGGACGTTCGATCATCGCCGGGTTCGCATCCAGCCGCGCGGGCGGGAAGAATGCGACGACTGCCGCAACGTCAGAGCCGGTCGAATCCCCGCCGACCTTGCCCTCGAAACCCGAACCCGGCTGCGTGCCTGCCACCATCAGGGCAATATGGGCCCCGGCAGAATAGCCCTGCAGCGCAATCTTCCCAGGATCGATGCCAAAAGTCCGGGCATTCGCTTTAAGCCAGCGCACGACGTCGCGGATATCGTCGATCATGGCCGGAAACGGTGCCTCGCCCAGCAGGCGATATTCCGCCGCGACAGCAACGAAACCCTGTTCCGCCAGCGCGCCGCCATAGCCATGCATCATGGATCGATGGCCTTGCGCAAAACCGCCGCCATGCAGCAGCACTACGCCGACGCCGTTAGGCTTTGCCGGGCGGAAAATTTCGATGTCCAGCGACCGGCGATCGTTACCGGGCACCTGATGCGTTTCGTAATCGCTCATTGCTGTCGTCCTGTCTGTCGTTTCAAGAGCCCTGCACGGCATCGAGCACCGCTTGCGTCGACACACTGTTTCCTGCTTTGCGCAGCAACGGGTTCACCTGCTCTCCGAAAAGATCGAATGCTTCCGCGTTGGCCGCGATATTTCCATGGCCGTCCAGCATCGCCATAAAATGCGCTGCGCCGATCGTGCGGCATTGCTCGATGATCTGCTCTGCCACTTCGGCAGGATTCCCGGCGATATACTCGTCACCCGACAGTTCCA
>NZ_LRSE01000053.1 GCF_001634625.1 Croceicoccus bisphenolivorans
TGAAGCGTCCCGGGTTTTCCGGAGGCTCCTATTTGTGAGAAGGAGCTACGATGAGCGCTACAAGGAACAAGTTTTCACCTGAGTTTCGTGACCGCGCGGTGCGGATGGTGGATGAGCACCGGGGGGATTACCCGTCGGAATGGGCAGCGTTGTCTTCGATTGCCGGGAAGGTCGGCTGCACGACCGAGACGTTGCGCCGCTGGTGCCGTGAGGAGGCTGGTCGACAAGCGGGACCAGCGGCGCAGGCCGCCAGCGACCGGGACCGGGTCAAGGCGCTGGAACGCGAGGTCAAGGAACTGCGCCGGGCCAACGAGATCCTGCGCAAGGCGTCCGCATATTTTGCTCAGGCGGAGCTCGACCGCCACGGCAAATGGTGATGTCGTTTATCGACACGCACCGCGAGGAACTGGGTATCGAGCCGATCTGCCGCGAACTGGCGGTCGCCCCGTCCTCCTATCACGAGCATGCTGCCCGGCTTGCAGATCCCGCCAGGCGTCCGGCCCGTGCCCGGCGCGATGATGAGATCAAGGAAGAGATCAGGCGTGTCCATGAGAACAGCTTTGGCCTCTACGGCTCCCGCAAGGTCTGGCACCAGTTACGCCGCGAGGGCATCGCTGTAGCCAAGTGCACGGTGGAACGGTTGATGCGCACCATGGGGCTGGCAGGCGTGCGGCGGGGCAAGACGACGGTCACGACCGTCAGCAACCCGAAGACGCCATGCCCGCTCGACAAGGTCAATCGCGAGTTCCGCGTCAGCCGGCCCAACGCCCTGTGGGTGGTCGACTTCACCTACGTGCATACCTGGGCGGGGTTCGTCTACGTCGCCTTCGTGATCGATGCCTACGCCCGCAGGATCGTGGGCTGGAAGGTCAGCACCACGGCGACGGCGAACTTCGTCCTGGATGCTCTGGAGCAGGCGATCCATGCGCGCAGGCCAGGCCCTGATGATGGCCTGATCCATCACAGCGACAGGGGCGTGCAATATCTGGCCATGAACTACACCCAGCGCCTGGCAGAGGCCAACCTTGTCCCGTCCGTGGGCAGCGTCGGTGACAGCTACGACAACGCCTTGGCCGAGACGATCAACGGCCTCTACAAGGCCGAGGTCATCTGGCGGCAGCGATCATGGCCAAGCGTATCGGCAGTGGAAATGGCAACCCTGCGATGGGTCGACTGGTTCAACAACCAGCGTCTGTTCGGCCCCATCGGGCACATCCCGCCCGCCGAGGCCGAAGCCAATTACTATGCAGCCAGAGGGAACCTCGATATGGTCGCATGACTCAAATGAAACCGCCTCCGGAAAACCCGGGACGCTTCA
>NZ_LRSE01000054.1 GCF_001634625.1 Croceicoccus bisphenolivorans
GTAAGCGCTGTTTTCAGCCCACGTCGCCCCAGGGCATGAGTTCGCCGACGCGGTTGGCCGGGTGACCGTTGGCGAGGCTCGAGAGAGTGGCTGTCAGCCAGGCGTTCGGCTCGATACCGTTCAGTTTGCAGTTTTCGATGAGCGTGGCGATCACCGCCCAGTTGTCGCCGCCTTCGTCGGAGCCGGCGAACAGCGCATTTTTGCGATTGAGTGCAAGCGGGCGGATGGAGCGCTCGACGGTGTTGTTGTCGAGATCGATGCGGCCATCATCAAGGAACCGGAGGAGGCCATCCCACCGGGTGAGCGCATAGCGGATCGCTTCACCGAGCCTGCTCTTGGTGCTGATCTGCCGGGCACGGGTGTCGAGATACTGGTGGAGATCATCCACGATGGGCCTGCTCCGTGCATGGCGGACGGTCTGGCGTTGCCGCGCCGACAATCCCCGCACCTCGTCTTCGATTGCATAGAGTTCGGCGATGCGGCGCAGCACATCTGATGCGACCGGCGAGCTGTCTGCCAGTTCGTAGAACTTGCGTCGGACATGCGCCCAGCAGAGCGCGAGGGTCACGTCGCCGCGACGGCGGGCAAGAGCAGCGTAGCCGCCATAGCCATCGACCTGCAGGATGCCTGCAAAACCTTCGAGATGTGCTTCGGGCCGTTCGGCCTTCCGATCGGCGGCATAGACGTAGACGACCATCGGCGGATCGCTGCCGCCCCAGGGTCGATCATCGCGGGCATAGGCCCATAGCTGACCGATCTTGGTTCTGCCTCGTCCTGGATCGAGCACCGGTGCCGTGGTCTCGTCGGCGAACAAGCGCCCAGATCGTCGCAGTTCTTCGAGGGCATGATCGCGCAAGGGGCGCAAATACCAGGCCGCCCGGCCAACCCAGTCGGCAAGCGTCGAACGGTCAAGCTGAACGCCTTGCCGGGCATAGATCTGCGCCTGCCGGTAAAGCGGCAGGTGATCGGCGTACTTGGAGACCAGCACCTGCGCGATCAACGCTTCGGTCGGGATGCCTCCTTCGACAATACGGGCTGGTGCCGGAGCCTGGACCACGCCGCTCTCGCATGAGCGACAACCGTAGCGGGGACGACGCGTGACCAGCACGCGGAAGGTTGCCGGAACCACGTCGAGGCGTTCGGAGACATCTTCGCCAATCTGGTGGAGAGCACCGCCGCAGCAGGGGCAGTCATGGCTCTCAACATCGACAACCTGCTCGATCCGTTCAAGATGATCGGGCAGCGAACCACGGTTGGTCTTGCGCGGGCGATCTGCCTTGCGTTTGCTCGCCTGCCCCTGCCCCTGCCCCTGC
>NZ_LRSE01000055.1 GCF_001634625.1 Croceicoccus bisphenolivorans
CCTGCCCCTGCCCCTGCCCCTGCGCGTGTTCGGCTGCGGCCAGGGCTGCTTCGACTTCCTCAAGGGCAAGCTCGAACTGGTCGGGATCGAGTTGCTCGGAACGGCGACCGAACCGGTGACGCTGCATCGCTTCGATGATCGCGCGCAGGCGCTCGACCTCATCGCGGAATGTCTTGAGAGTATCGAGCTCACGGGCCTGTTCGCGCACGAGCGCTCGCAGCGCTTCGACGTCTTCGGGCAGGTCCGCTTCGATCAGCATGGAGACACTGAATCAGTGGTGCGGTATCCCGTCAAGCGGCAATCTGCGGCGCCTTCGGGCGACGTCCGCCGTGGACACGCCGCCAGTCCAGTCCCTCCAGCAAAGCGCCCAGTTGTGCGGCGGTCAGCCGCATCACGCCGTCCTGAATCCGGGGCCACTTGAACGCACCTTGCTCCAGCCTCTTGGCCATCAGGCACAGGCCCGTTCCGTCCCACCAGATCATCTTGATCCGGTCCGCGCGCTTGGCGCGGAACACATAGATAACGCCCGAATAGGGCTTGCCGCCATACTCGGCGGCCACCAGCGCCGCGAGCGAGTCCGGTCCCTTGCGAAAGTCCACCGGGCGCGTTGCGAACATCACCTTCGCGCCAGCACCAGGCCCGATCATCGCGTCTCTCTCAGCGCAGTGATAACTGCCGAGATCGTGCCCGCATCTGCTCCACGAGCGATCTTCACCGTGATCCCGTCCACTTCCAGTTCCACCGTACTGGCCTTGCTGCGCCGCCGTCGGCGCACAGGCTTGTTCTTCGGTGCCGGATCGGGATCGGGCATCACGTCGATCACTGCCGGAACGAAGGTCGGCTCCGGCTTCGTGGTCTCCGAAACCATGAAGCCGTGCTCCTCCATCTGCTCGCGCAGCTGGCGGCGCCAGGTGAAGAGTTGCGAAGGAACCAGGCCATGACGGCGCGCGACCGCGCTCACCGTCTCCATCCCTGAATAGCTCTCCGCAACAATCGAGGCCTTCACTTCCGGCGGCCAATCCCGCCGCTTGCCCGCGCCGGTGAAAACCTCAAACCGCTGAACACCGCTAGTGCCAGTATCGTCACATGACATCGTCATAGCACCAACGCCCCTCCTGAAGATCAGGGCGCGGAAACTCGACGCTTCAGATTAACCGCGCAAGGTGGGACCGCGACAGCGCTTAC
>NZ_LRSE01000056.1 GCF_001634625.1 Croceicoccus bisphenolivorans
GGGCGACGTGGGCTGAAAACAGCGCTTACTTCTCTTCACTAGCATCACGCTGCTGATCAACATACCGCGCAAGACCGCAATCAAGCAGATTACGATGCAGTGGGATGACTCGCTCACTTGCCCCGGTCTTGAGAGTCTTATCTGTGCTTCCGACCTTCGACTTCTCGCTGATCACAATGCACTGAACGCCATCGATTGATCGAACATCCGAGACATCCAACTGGCAAATCTCGTTGAGTCTCATACCCGTATGCAAGCCGATCAAAGGCACCCAGAAGCGAGCGTTACGAGGGCGATTAGCCCCCGGTGTCGCATATCCTCGCCCACCATCAAGGCATCCCCGGTAAAGAGGGGCGTTGAAAATCTTCCGCAACTGATCGGCTGAGAATGGGAGGCGCTTGTCCTTCTTCGCGACCTCATCGTGCAGTCGCAGCCCACGAAGGGGGTTTCGTCCAATAAGCTCCTCATTGACCGCCCAATTCAAGAAGCTCGACAGGTTTCCGAGATACACATTCACATTGGCTGCGCTGATTGCGTCGCGTCCTCCGTTCGCCTTCGACTGCTCAGAGGCTTGCCGTGGCGTCAGCTTCGGAAATCGCTTTGCCGAGTTCCGAGGAAGGAAGCGCAACACCTCGATGTAATCGCGGCACTGAGCCCGAGAGAGCGACATCAGCGGAGTATCTGCTCCAATCACGGCCACCGCCATCTTGCGGCTCGTTTCGAACGCCTCACGGGTCCGCGCCGACCACGAATGCGCCGGGTCGTTGAGATACTGTTCGTATGCCTGCCCAAGCGCCACTTCCGCGATCGAGGGACGACCTTCAATCGAAGGATCAGAGGTGGAAGCTGGCTCCTTCACTCGGATAGCAGCAAGTGCGGGCCATGAGCTAGGATCGTCCGTGAACGGTCGAAGGAGCGTTTCATCGATCGATAGACCCGCAACCGATCGCGCACTCTCAATGTAAGCTTCGATTTGAGCCGCGACACCGGAAACGCGACGGACAGCAGTTTTCAAGCTGTCAGTCCTCAACGATCGCCAAATCTCAGTGCGCCCGATCAGCCCCTGAG
>NZ_LRSE01000057.1 GCF_001634625.1 Croceicoccus bisphenolivorans
CCGACACCAGCCCCGTCTGCGCCAGAGCGGCCACGAAGGCCCGCTGGACTTCCGGCGTCAGACGGGCATGGGCGGCCCGCTCTACGGGAGTGAAGGGGAAGGGATCGGACATCGGCGCGCTCCGGTGCGGGGGTGGAAGTACGCCTTAACCCAAGTAAGCTATTGTAGGAAAATAACAAATTTCGTTTCAGAACAGTTACATAAAAAATGAAGTAAAAACCTGAGGAAAAAAATAATCGAGGTTGGATTTGTTAATCTCTTCTCGGCAAAAGCCGCCCCGACGGAAACGAATCCGTCCATCCTATGGGGGAATACATGAAATACGTAGCAACTGCTCTTCTCGCTTCGGCCCTGTTCGCGGTGCCTGCGCAGGCGCAGTCCTTTCAGGGTCTTTATGCCGGCGTCGAAGGCGGCTTCGACAATTACGAGGTGAAGGTCGAGGATATCGACCTTTATGACGTCGTCGGCATCGATGCGACCGGCACGCTCGACGGTCTTAGCGGCAATGGCGCGATGGGCGGCCTGTTCGCCGGCTATCACCTTGGCGGCCGCAACACCTTCGTCGCTGTCGAAGGCTTCGCGCAGTTGAGCGACGCTTCGGTCGAAATTTCGGCAACCGACGGCGTCGACACGATCGGCCTTGCGGTAAAGGCGAAGGAAAGCTTCGGCGTCGCCGCACGCCTTGGCATGAAGGTCAATCCGTCGACCGGCGTCTATGCCCGCATCGGCTGGCTGTCGACGAACTTCGAAGCGACGCTGAACGACGGCATCGAAACCTACAAGGATAGCGAGAGCGAAGACGCGATCCAGTACGGCCTCGGCCTTGAAACGATGGTCGCGGAAAAGGTGTCGCTGCGCGCCGAGTACGTGATTTCCAGCTATGGCGATCAGGGCATCGACGGCCTGAGCATCGACAACAACAACTTCAAGGCCGGTCTGGCCTACCGTTTCTGAGGCCCAGCCTGAGAATCAAGCGAAGGGCCGGGGCGCAAGCCTCGGCCCTTTTTGCATGGGGCAGGGTGCCGCGACCGAAACCCCGACCCGCAGCGCCG
>NZ_LRSE01000058.1 GCF_001634625.1 Croceicoccus bisphenolivorans
AATCACATCGGTTAGTTTTGAATCAGACTCTTAGCGTTTTCAAAGGGCGCATGCGTCCATGTGGGGGGGACGAGCGGTCTTATCAAAATTTGCCTTGAAGCAAGATAAATGTGGCAGGCAGCTAGATGATCCCTAAGCAAGGGCCATGTAAACCTCAGCTCTGCACTCGCGGTATGATGCATATCCAATGCAGAAATCAGCTGAGGTGACAATGCGATAACGGTCTCGCTGGGCAGCTTATCCACCCAAGTTGCATCAAGCGGTCCTTGCCAATCACCCGTGAGCCGCGCGTAGGATTGACTGGAAATTTCTGGCCTAATGATTCCTGCCAGTGCAGCGTGTAAAGACGCAAGCGGGCCGTCGCCTGCCGGGACTTCAAGTGACCACATCTTCGCGACATAGTTCTCAGCTGCGTGAGCGTCATCGAGTATGATGGTGTCGGGACTCTCAAAGAACGGGTGACTATTAAAGAGGCTTGAATAAGTCGTAACCGCAATCTTCGCGCCTGTGGTATAATCGGAAATGTCAGAAGGTCGATAATCTTTCTTTGAACCAGTGAAAGCTATCGCCTCGATTCCATAGTTTTTTTCCGCTTGCTCAACAGTTTGATTTACCAGTTGCCTTGTCGGGCAAAGGTAGACAACTCTGTCTTTGAATTTTCGCCTCCTCCATTCAGCAATCAGAAGCCCAACTAGAGTTTTCCCACTTCCTGTCGGCAGTTGTAGCGCAACATCTCGCGCCTCTGATAGTTCGCTCGCGTAGGACGCCAGCATCTCCTTCTGATGCGACATGGCGTCGGGAATCGACCTGCGTGTCAGAAGAGGCAGAAGGCCAGTTGGCGTAGAGGGTGCCGATGCAATAGACTTCTTCTTCTTGAAAGTCACAAATCAAATCCTCACGGAGCAATACGCAAAGTTCGTATGGCACATGAGGTCAGTAGGCCAACCAGAAATCAACAAGATAATCGAAATTTAGGATCAAATCTCAGTGCGCCCGATCAGCCCCTGAG
>NZ_LRSE01000059.1 GCF_001634625.1 Croceicoccus bisphenolivorans
CCATCGGCGTCGTAGGTTTCGACGAAGATGCCTTCGGGGAGGTCTGTGCCTTCGCGGTAGGTGACGGAGCCTGTGACGCTGCTGCCCGGTTCGAGGCCGTTCACCAGTAGTGCGATGCCGGCATCTTGATCGCCCAGTGCATCAAGCACGTTCTGCGGCACGAAGATGTCGCCGTTCGCATCCGGGGTCAGGCCGCCGTACAGAACCAGCCCGCCAGAGAACAGGTTGCCACCCGTGGCACTGGCAAAGGCATCGGCATCGCCCAGCGGGTTGACGACCAGAGTATAGCCCACCGTCTGTCCCGAGGCCGGGGTTGCACTTTCGATATGGAACGCCTCGACGCGGCCATCCAGGCTCGACAGGATGGCCTGGGAGGCACCCGGCACCGGCGACGGCCCTGACGCCGCCGTGACATCCACTTCGGTGAGCGGATTGTCCGACGTATAGGTTGCCGTCTGCGTGCTCGTGATAAACAGGTCGAACGGAGCGGACGGGTTCGAGACGATCAGCGTGAAGCGATCATCATAACCAAACTGGTCGAAGAAGCCTTCGCCAAGGCTGATCACCCCGTCGACGACATCGAGCGTGATCGTAATCGGGCTGCCGTTGGCGGCAAAGCCCCGCAACTGGAACGTCGCGTCCGTATTCCCGACGAAGATCTCGCTGGGGCGACCCACGATGCTGACCGTTTGCAGCGGTGGGTTACCCAACGTCATGAACTCGCCGTAGGTTTCCAGTTCCACCTCGTAGCTCAGCGCATAGCCGCCGTTGTCGAGCGCAGTGAGATCGAACCCTTCCACGCCGTCGGCGTTCGTCAGCTGGTCCGACAGCGTCAGTGTCACCACTCCGCCGTCCTTGCTGCCGTCGGCCAGATAGCGCTGGATCGCCAGCGTGTCGCCGTCGCCATCCGCGTTGCTGTCCGCCAGCCAGTGCACCGCAAAACCGCCGCCCGGTAGCGATGACACTTCAACCGTCCCGTCGTC
>NZ_LRSE01000006.1 GCF_001634625.1 Croceicoccus bisphenolivorans
GGAATGCGGTGGCTTGCGGTTTGTGATTGTTGTCCGCTGCCTTGTTGTGAACGGATATGGAGGGGTGCAATCATTGTCAATAGTTTTTCGTGTGAGGAAAAAAATGATTGCACGGGGGATGCAACTGTGAAAGTCTGAATGGAGACGTTGTGTATGGAGTTGATACGATGTGGCGAGTTGGGGTTGATGTTGGTGGCACGTTTACGGATCTCTTTGCGTGGGAAGATGGCGGGGAGCAGCGGACGGCCAAGGTCCTGACCACCAAGCCGGACCGTTCCATCGGTGTGCTGGAGGCGATTGCGAAGGCGGAGATTCCCATCGCTCAGATCTCGCATCTGATCCATGGCACGACGACGGGCACCAATGCGCTGATCGAGCGATCCTATCCGGACGCGGGATTGATCACGACCGAGGGGTTTCGCGATACGATCGAGATCGGACGCCAGCACCGCGAGCATCTTTACGATCCCTATCAGGCCAAGCCGCGCCCGATCATCCGTCGCCGCTTTCGTTTCACGGTTCCCGAACGGACCAATGCCCAGGGCGAGTCGGAACGGCCGCTCGACGTTGAAGCGGCAAGGGCGGTGGCGCTCCGGATCAAGGAGGCCGGCCTCAAGGCCGTCGGCATCGGCTTCATCAATTCCTACAAGGACGGCTCGCACGAAGAGCAGATGCGCGACATTCTCAAGGAGGTCTGTCCGGACATCTATATCGTCCTGTCGAGCGAGACCCGGCCGATCTTCCGCGAGCACGGCCGCTTCGTGACCACCGCGGTGCGCGCTGCGCTGATGCCGGTGATGGGCCAGTATTACGACCAGCTTGAGGATCGGCTGCGCCAGTACGAGTTCAGCGGGACCACGCTCATCCTGAAGAGCAGCGGCGGGGTCATGACGCTGGATCTGGCGCGCGAGCACCCCGAAGAGCAGCTGGAATCCGGGCCTGCGGGCGGGGTTGCCTATGCCAGCTATCTTGCGGGCCAGGAAGGGTACGACCGGATCATCCATTCCGACGTCGGCGGCACCAGCTTCGACGTGTCCATCGTGGAGGACGGCAAAGGCCTGGTTACCCGCAGTCACGAACTGGAATGGGAAGTGCCGATCATCGTGCCGATGCTCGACATCCACAGCGTCGGTGCCGGTGGCGGTTCCATAGGATGGGTCGATGCCGGCGGTTCCCTGCGCGTCGGCCCGCACAGTGCCGGGTCGCTGCCCGGCCCTGCCTGTTATGGACGGGGCGGCACCGAACCGACCATCACGGACGCCAACCTGCTTCTGGGCCGGCTCGAGCCGACCTTGAGCGGCAAGATGCAGCTTGATGTCGAAGCGGCGCAGAAGGCCATGGAAGGGCTGGCCGAGAAGATCGGGCTGAGCGTGCTGGAAACGGCCGAGGGCATGATCGCGATCGGCAGCGAGAACATGGCTGCGGCGGTGAAGCGCGTCCTGATCTCCCGCGGACGCGACCCGCGCGATTTCGTTTATGCCGCCTTTGGCGGCGCGGGCGGGCTCCATGCCGCTTTTGTCGCCGAATCGCTGAACATTCCCAAGGTCATCGTGCCGCCCAACGCCGGCGTCGCGTCGGCGTGCGGCGCCGTCACCATGAACTTGCGCCAGGACCTCGAGGCATTCCTCTACAGCCCGGTCGAGACAGCGGACCTCGATGCGGTCAATGCCGTGCTGGCCTCGCTTGAGGAACGGGGCCGCGAACTGCTGGCGCGTCAGGGCGTGACGGATCCTGCCAAGATCCAGGTCATCCGCAGCGCCCAGATGCGCTATGTCGGCCAGTCCTACGAGGTCGAGACGCCGATCCCGAACGGCAAGATCGAACAGGAGCACCTGGCGAGCATCATCCAGGCTTTCCATCACGCGCACGAACAGGAGTTCGGCGTTTCCTCCGACGATTTCGCCCCGGCTTTCGTGTCGCTCAGCGCGGCTCTGGTCGGCGAACTGCCGCAACCCTCGTCCTTGCGCCCGCCGGAACTGAGCGGACAGGCCGTGGCGGGCAGCCGCAAAGTCTATTTCGGCGGCAACTGGCTGGAATGCAAAGTATACAACGGCGATGTCCTGCCCAACGGCTACGGCATCTCCGGCCCGGCCATCATCGACTACGAACACGCCTGCACGGTCATGCCGGCAGGCAGCAAGGCCGAAGTCAGCGACACAGGCGCACTCGTCATCGACCTTGCAGCATAAGGAGAAGAGCAATGGGTATCGCAGAAGTAACCGCCGCAAACCAGGCTCGTCAGGCCGGCATCGATCCGGTCACCTTCGAGGTTTTGCGCAGCGTTTTCGAATATGCTTGCGACCGGATGGCCACCGGCCTGCAGAAGGCTTCGTTCTCGCCGATCCTGGCGGACATGGTGGATTTTTCGAACGCCATCTACGATTCCGAACTGCGCCTGCTGGCACAGGCCGCGAACTGTCCGGTGCACCTGGCGGCCATGAAGTTTTCCGCCGAGGCAGCGGTCGAGAAGTACGGGTTCGACGGCATCAGCGAAGGTGACGTGCTGGTCGTCAACGACCCCTACAAGGGCGGCACGCACATCCCCGACATCTCGTTTATCATGCCGATCTACTACGAAGGCGAACTGATCGGGTTCGGCGTCAGCCGCGGGCACTGGATGGACCTTGGCGGCGGTGCCGGCGGCGGCCTGACTTTCGGTACGCATATCGCGTCCGAAGGGCTGCGCATCCCGCCGCTCAAGATCTATCAGAACTACGAGGTCAACCAGGACCTTCTGGCGATCATTCTCAACAACACGCGCACACCCCATTTCGTTCGCGGCGACCTGCAGGCCCACTTCGGGGCGCTGCGCGCCGCCGAACAGGAACTGCAGAACGCCTGCACCCGCTATGGCCCGCGCGTGGTGAAGGAAGCCATGAAGGAACTGCAGGCCTATACCGAACGCATGGTGCGCAAGGCGATCCGGACCATTCCCAACGGCGTCTACGAAGGCGAGGATTACGCCGATACCGACGGCATCGGCGATGCCCCGCTCAAGATCAAGGTCCGGCTCGAGGTCAATGACGAGGATATCCTCGTCGACTTCACCGGGACCGATCCGATCTGTCCGGGCGCGATCAACTCGCCCAAGGCCAATACCATGTCGGCGACGCTCTATTCGCTGCAGTTCTTCCTGTCGCCCGATGCACCGCAGAACCAGGGCATGTTCAATCCCATCTCCGTGAACCTGCCCAAGGGATGCTGGCTCAACGCCGAATGGCCCGCGCCGACGATCGGTTGCACGACGCTCACGTCATCCAAGATCACCAGCGCGATCTGGCAGGCGCTGGCCAAGGCCATTCCGGACCGCATCACCGGATCGACCTCGGCCGACTGCAACTGGTTCGTGGCCAGCTGCTTCTCGCTCGACGGCGCAGCCGACGTCTTTTCGGATCTGCCCGCGGGCGGTTGGGGCGGCACGCCCTATGGCGATGGCATGCATGTCACCGAAGATCCGCTCGGCAACTGCATGAACATGCCTGCCGAAGTGGCGGAACTGATGTTCCCGATCGCCTACGAGGCTTTCGATATTCGCCAGGATTCCGCCGGTGCCGGTCGTTATCGCGGCGGTGCGGGCGCGAACTTCAAGGTCCGCTTCCTTGGCGGCGGCGAACTGGGCATGGAAACCTCGCGGACGCTTGCCGGAAGCCCCGGCGTCAACGGCGGCAGCCACAGCGCGGTCCAGCGCTCCACCCACGTGTTCCCCGACGGCCGGGCCGAAGTCATCGGCGGCTACGGCCCCGACGGCACCTGGAAGAACCCGCTGCTGGCCGGCCACCGCTTCCGCCAGAACGAAACCTTCTGGTTCGAAAGCACCGGTGGCGGCGGTTGGGGCAACCCGATCGATCGCCCCGTCGCCGAAGTGCTCGACGACGTCCTCGATGAATACATCAGCGTCGAAGCCGCAAGGCGCGACTACAAGGTCGTCATCGATCCCGACACCCTGAAAGTCGACGAACAGGCAACCGCAACCCTGCGCGAACAGGCCATGCAAACCGCCTGACAAAACAACAAGAGGCGGGGCAACGCCCCGCCTCATACAAACAAAATACAATCATGGCGTAAGATGGGATATCCCGGTTCATGGAAAATATATAATGGAGGAACAGGATTGACATCATGATACGACAAGCTTGCTTGAATGATCTTGATGCAGTTGTCCCGCTTTTTGACGCATACCGCGTATTTTATGGGCAGGAATCCGACCCGCAATTGGCGCGCGCATTTCTGCTGGATCGATTTAGAAACCGGCAATCCGTAATATTCATTGCCGGGGCGGATGAGGTTCTGCTCGGTTTCACCCAGCTTTATCCGTCATACTCTTCGGTGCGTTGCGCGCAAAAGCTTATCCTGAATGACCTGTTCGTGGCCGTTGATGCACGCGGCAAAGGGGTGGCGCAAGAATTGATAAAGGCTGCGGCCAATTACGCGAAAAGCATCGGGGCCATTGGCTTGTCGTTGATTACGGCGAATGAAAACCTTGAGGCGCAGCGTCTCTATGAAAAAACCGGTTGGATCCGGGAAACCATATTCCAGTCATATAATCTTGAAGTGAAATGATTTCACTCATGTCGATGGAAAATTGAGGGTTACATCGTTCGATATTTAAGATCGGATATTGCACATGTCTGACACCGTGGAGAAACGTGCGATCTGCTTTACGTGCGCACAACAATGCGGACACGTCGCGACTGTGCGTGATGGCATGGTTGTTCGATTGCACGGAGATCGGGACCACCCCCGTACAGCCGGCTTTATCTGTCCGAAAGGTGCGCAAGCGCACGACCTGCACCATTCCCCGGATCGCCTGCATTCGCCGATGAAACGCCGCGGTGCGCGGGGAAGCGGCGACTGGGAACCGATCTCGTGGGATCAGGCACTGGACGAGATTGCCGACCGCCTTCAACAGCTGGCAAAGGCGCATGGGGCGGAAACGGTTGCCTATACGTTCGGAACGATCCGCGGTTCGGATTATTCGATCGGCACCCGGTTCATGAACCTGTTCGGCAGCCCCAACAGTGTGGGACAGGACAAAATTTGTCTTGGTCCGATCACGCTGGGCGAATTTCTGACATATGGTTTCGGACCGTCGTCCCCCGATTTGCAACCCGGAGTCACACGGTCACTCGTATTGTGGGGCGCACGACCTTCTCAATCCGCGCGCCCGGCGTGGCATACCATGGAAAAGGTGCTCGACGCCGGTGCGAAATGCATTGTGATCGATCCGGCACGTACGGAAGAAGCGGGCAGGGTAGACATCTGGTTGCGACCGCGGCCGGGGACCGATGCTGCGCTTGGCCTGGCGTTGCTGCACGAGGTGATTGCCGCACGCCCTGACGACAGCGACTTCATTTCGCGCCATACGGTGGGCTTTGAAGAGCTGAAAGAGCGTGCCGCGAATTATGCGGCAGATCGGGTGGCATCGATAACCGGTTGTGCCGCAGAGGATATTCGCGCAGCCGGGAAAATACTGTGCGAGGACGGGCCAACAGCTTTCGTCGCAGGCAACGGACTATGCCAGACCGGTGTCCGCACGGTGCAGCACGGCCGGATACTGGCCTGCCTCGTCGCCCTCACCGGCAATCTCGAAAGAAAGGGCGGGCAGGCTTTGCTTGGGCCGCCGCGCGACATTCTCGCAAACGGCGATTTTATGGCAAGGGATGCGCTGGACATCGCGCAACGTGCAAAGGCACTGGGGGCCGAACATTTTGCAAGCATTGCGCATTATGACCAGATCGACGAGACGGTGGCACGCGCATGGTACGGCAAGCGCGGAATTCCGCACTGGCTTTCCACCGCGCATGAACCGACGCTGTGGCAGGCGATCCTCGATGGACGGCCCTATCCGGTAAAGGCTCTGATCATTCAGGGTCATAACCCCGTTGGCGGCAGCGCGAACACCGGGGAAGTACGCGAAGCGCTTCTCGGCGACGGGCTTGAACTGCTCGTTGCGCACGATCTCTTCCTCAATGCCACATCATGCCTTGCCGACTATGTACTGCCTGCGGCCCACTGGCTGGAAAAGCCGCACTTTTCGATGGGGGCGGCGTCGCTGGCGTGGAGCGGCGATTATGTCGAGGCAGGCACTGCCGTAATCCCTCCGCAGTACGAACATCGCAGCGATTACGATCTGTTCAAGGGGCTGGGGGAGCGTTGCGGACAAGCCGAACACTGGCCTGAGCGGGTGGAAGATTTCTATGACATGATGTTGGCGCCGGCCGGCATGACATTTGCGGAACTTGCCCGAAATAACGGGCCGCTAAGCGGGGATGCCGCGCGCAAGCCGGCCAGCGAAGCCGCCGCCATGCCGCGCGGCGAGGTTTTTGGAACCCTTTCCGGCAAGATCGAACTGCGCAGCGATATGCTGGCGGCATGGGGGCTGGATCCACTGCCGGATTTCCGCCTGTCGGGAATTTTCGCCCGGCAAGATGAATTCCCCCTCGTGCTCGTAACAGGCGGGCGCAAGATCGAAGGGTTTCACCAAAGCTCACAGCAGACCCCGGCGTTCCGCCGCAAGAACCCCGATCCTGTCGTGACACTGCATCATGACCTTGCCGCATCCGCCGGTATTGCCGAAGGCCAGTGGATCGCCATCGAAACACCCGTGGGAACGGTGCGGCAAAGGGCGCACATCGACGATATCTACCCGTCGAAGGTCGTCCACGCCGATCGGTGGTGGTATCCGGAACGGGCCGGCCCGTCCTCCGATCCGTTCGGCGTGGCGGAAACCAACATCAATATGTGCACCAGCAATTCACTGGAAGATTCCGACCCGATCATGGGATCATGGCTGATGCGCGGACTGCCATGTCGAATAGTGCCGTGACCTGAGACGGGGCGACGGGCGATCCGCGGATAATCGCGCTACCGCCCGCCATCCCCGCCGCGCAGATCCCCTTGCGCCATCCGGTCCGCCGCCTCCATCCTCTCCCGCATCAGGTCCAGCTTGCGGTTGATGGAGGCAATGATCGCATCCTCGTCATGCTCTTCCTCCACCCGCCGCTCCGTTTCGGAGCCATAGCGGTGCGCGCGGCGGTGGCGCAGCATGAACATCGTCAGCGCGTCGTTGTGGCGGCGATAGTGGGCCACGACCTTGCCGCCGCTGACGACGGGGCGCAGCTCGCCCTCTATCGCGCGGATAAGCGCGGCATCCTCCAGCCTTGCCATGCCCAGATCGACCGCCTTGTCCCACGCCGCCGCAAACCCTTGCGCCCCGCCACGCCCGCGCAGGCGATAGAGCGCCTCCAGACTGGCCCCGATCTCGCGCGCGGCCTGCGTGACAGAGCCTGTGGCCGCCAGCGCCGCGATGAAGGCGCGCTGGCGCACCGGCGTTATCGAGTTCCGGCGCGGCGCCGCGTGGATATAGGGCGCAAAGCCCAGCAGCGGATCGTCCTCGTCCGGCGGATCGGAATAGAAGGCGAGATAGGACGTCCGCCGCGAAGGGCGCGGGGAAGCACAGGTGAGGGGAGGGGGAGGGCACCTGTTTTCCGATCCGGAGAAATTTCCGGATCGGGTCACCTCATCCGGGCGGAAAACCGGTTCCCACTTTTCCTGATGAGGTTCCGGCCTACCCCGCAACCGCCGGTTTTTCCGCGCCGCTTGCGCCCGGGGAGAGCGCCGCGCCGCATCCCACGCCGCGCGAAACCCTTCCGCCCCTTTCGCATAACGCAGCTTCTCCAGCGCCGCGACCGAAACCCCGACCCGCAGCGCCGCNTACTAACATGGCGTAAGATGGAATTCATCGCGTGCGCCCAAAAAATCCAATCATAATAATGGGAATTGCCGCATGTCCGGTGTGAAACTGTATCGCAAGGGGGAGATGACATTCGAACCCTATGGTGATGTGATCGAACGATCCGCCATCAGCCGTCTGGCCGGAACAGAGGTCAGCAATACGATGGGCGCTGGCATCGTGCGTCTCGACGGCGCTTCTATTTCCTGGACCGTGCTTTATGACGAATTCATCGTCACTCTCGAAGGCAACTTTCGTCTTCGCGTAGGGGACACGGTGTACGACACGGGTCCGGGCGATGTTCTATGGATACCAGAGAATACCGCGCTGCATTATGAAGGCGACGGCGCGACAGTATTCTATGTGCTGTATCCGGTTGACTGGAAAGAGCGTTCGGGAGGTAGTAAATGACTTCCAGTCTTTTTCCGCGCCTTTTCACACCCATCACTATCCGCGGCAAGACAATCCGCAACCGCATACTTTCCACCGGGCACGATACGACGATCCCGACCGACGGAACGGTGAACGATGCACTGATCGCCTATCACCGCGCACGCGCCAGGGGTGGTGTAGGCCTCATCGTTTCTCAAGTTGCGGGCGTCCATCACACGGCACACTATTCGTCGCACATGCTCGATGCGACGGATGATCGCTGCATCGAGGGCTATCGACGCCTGGCCGAGGCGGTTCATGCCGAGGGCGCCGTGCTTTGCTCGCAATTGTTTCATCCCGGGCGCGAGATAATGGAATCGGCAGACGGGCTGCTGGCGGTGGCTTATGCCCCTTCGGTGACGCCCAACGGCCGGTTCCACGTCATGCCGCGTGAATTGGACAAGGCGATGATCGCCGAGATTGTCGCGGGCTACGCGGCGGCGGCGCTAAGGATGCGCAAAGCCGGGCTCGATGGTGTCGAGTTCGTCGCCAGTCACGGTTACTTGCCTGCCCAGTTCGCGAACCCGCTCGTCAATCGCCGCACCGATGAATATGGCGGTAGCCTGGAGAACCGGCTGCGCTTTTCGCGCGAGGCGCTTACGGCTATTCGAAGCGCATGCGGCGAGGACTTCATCGTTGGCGCCCGCATCAGCGCGGATGAGCGTGACGATACGGGACTGGAAGCAGAGGATACCCTTGAATACGTCAGGCATCTGGAGCCCTGTCTGGACTATGTCAACGTAACGGTCGGCACGTCATCCACCTACCGCGGGGCAATCCATATTGCGCCGCCTATGGCGCTGGATAGCGCCTATACCGCCGGTGATGCCAAAGCCGTCAAGGATGTCGTGTCCATCCCCGTGTTCGTTGCCGGCCGGATTAACCAGCCGCATGAGGCCGAGGCGATCATTGCCAGCGGCGCTGCCGACATGTGCGGCATGACGCGTGCGATGATCTGCGATCCGGAAATGCCGAACAAGGCAAATACCGACCGACCGGACGACATTCGCGCCTGCATTGGTTGCAACCAGGCCTGTATCGGCCACTTCCATCGCGGTTTTCCGATCTCGTGCATACAATACCCGGAATCAGGGCGGGAATTGCAGTATGGTTCGCCTACGCCCGCGGCAAAGGCGAAACGCGTAATGGTCGTGGGTGGCGGCCCCGCCGGGATGAAGGCCGCTGTTACCGCTGCCCGCAGGGGGCATGTGGTAGAGCTGTACGAAGCCGAGAGGCAGTTGGGCGGGCAAGCGAAACTCGCACAGCTCCTGCCAAGAAGGAGCGAATTCGGCGGCATCGTTACCAACCTCGCCCGCGAGCTTGAGCTGCTGCAGGTAACATTGCATCTCGGCACGAGGGTCGATCGCGCCCTGGTGGAAAAGCTGCAACCGGATGTGGTTATCGTGACGACAGGGGCAGCCCCCTATATCCCCGAGATCCCTTCCGACGGTTCGGTGCAGATCGTTGACTGCTGGCAAATACTCACTGGCGCGGCGCGGGCTGGCGGCAAGGTGCTCATCGCCGATTGGCGTAGTGACTGGATCGCGGGCGGAATCGCAGAAAAGCTGGCCAAGGAGGGTAGCAGCGTAACCGTGGCAATCGACGGTCCCCATATCGCCGAAACCCTGCCGTTCTATGTGAGAGACAACCTGGTCGGGGAACTGCACAAGCTGGAGGTTCAGATCATGCCGAACGCGCGGCTGTTCGGGGTCGATGAAGGAACCGTCTACATGCAGCATGGCACGAATGGCGAGCCGATCGTATTTGAAGATGTCGATACGCTGGTGCTGAGCATGGGCCATCGCCCGATCGACGAGCTGTCCCGATCGCTGCAGGGCCTGCCGGTTGAAATCCACATGGCCGGTGATTGCCTTGCCCCCCGCACGGCCGAGGAAGCAGTCTTCGAGGGTCTCAAGGCCGGTGTGAGCGTGTAGGAGGCAAAGCCGGGATACGGATCGTCGTATTACGCTGGTGAAAATGGTGGTCGGCGCCTGGCATCGTTGGGGCACATGTCGAAATGCTGCTTGTATATCCGCGAGAAATGACTGGCGCTGGCAAAGCCGCAAGCGAGGCCCGCTTCGGTGACGCTGAGGCCGGTCGTGCGCAGTAGTTGCTCCGCCTTTTCAAGCCGGATACGCAAATAGGCGCGCGTGGCGGATTGGTTGAGAGCCGATTGGAAAAGGCGGTCCAGTTGCCGGGGAGAAACGCCGACCATGCGCGCGAGCAATTCGCGGGGCACGGGCGCTTCGATCTCCGCCTCCATGACAGCGAGCGCGCGCAGTACCGTATCGTCGTTGACCCGATAACGGTCGCGAAGGCTCAGCCGTTGTGGCCGTTCTGCCGTCCGCGTTTCCGTGCGGATGAACCATTCGCTGACTTGGGTGGCAAGCCCAGAGCCCTGATCACGCTCGATCAGGTCGACCGCGAGGTCGAGCCCGGCCACGCCGCCCGCGCAAGTCAACCGCCGCCGGTCGATCACATAGAGGCTGGATTCCAGCACCAGCAGGGGAAACTCGTCCGCCAGTCGCGCTTCGTGTTCCCAGTGGATCGTTGCGCGATATCCGGATAGCAGGCCCGCCCGCGCCAGCAGGTAAGGGCCGCCGGAAATACCGGCGATCCTGACGTCTTCGCGGGCAAGCTTGCGCAACCATGCGAAAGTGCGGTCGTCCCTGAAGGCGGCGGGATCGCCAGCCGCGAAAACGAACAGTGTGTCGCAGGCAAGGGGATCTCCGACCTTGCGATCCGCCAGGATGGTTGCGCCGTTCGATGCGGCGACCGGGGCTCCGTCGACGGAGATGTGGACCCAGTCGTAAAGGTCTTCACCGGACAGGTCGTTGGCCGCGCGAAAGGGTTCGATCAGCGAGGCATAGGACATTAATGCAAAGCCATCGATCAGCAGAAGGCCCAGCGTGCGGCGCGGCTTTTTCGACATGTCGTCCATATTGGTCATGACAATGACCATATCAGACAAGCGAACCTCTTAAAGAAAAAATATTTCGTAAAGGGCAATTTGATTCGACGGAGGCTGCGGGAAGGCTCATGCGCTTTTCCATTTTCAACTTGGCGCTCAACGCCTTGTCCGGCCACCGGCACTGGGGCCGCAACTGGCGCGATGCATCGCCGAAGGACGGCTACGATATCGTCATCGTAGGCGGGGGCGGGCATGGCCTGGCAGCGGCCTACTATCTGGCCCGGGTCCACGGCATCACCAATGTTGCGGTATTGGAACGCGGCTGGATCGGCGGGGGCAACGCCGGGCGGAACACAACGATCATCCGCTCCAACTATGGCCTTCCGGGTAACGAGCCGTTCTACGAATGGTCCATGAAGCTGTGGGAAGGGCTGGAGCAGGAGCTGAACTACAATGTGATGGTCAGCCAGCGGGGCATCCTGAACCTTTATCACAGCGATGGCCAGCGCGATGCTTATGTCCGGCGCGGCAATGCCATGATCATGCATGGCGCAGGTGCGGAACTGCTGGATCAGGATGCGGTTCGCCGGATGGCGCCGTTTCTGAACTTCGATTCCGCGCGCTTCCCAATTCAGGGCGGCCTGTTGCACCGGCGCGGCGGCACGGCTCGCCATGACGCGGTTGTCTGGGGTTATGCCCGCGCGGCGTCGGCACTGGGTGTCGACATCATCCAGAACTGCGAGGTGACGGGTTTTCTGCGCGACGCCAGCGGTGCCGTTACCGGCGTGGAAACCAGCCGGGGGGCGATCCGGGCCGAGAAGGTGGGTATGTCCGTGGCCGGTCATACATCGGTCGTAGGTGCAATGGCCGGATTGCGCCTGCCCATCGAAAGCCACGTCCTTCAGGCCTTCGTCACCGAAGGGCTCAAGCCTGTCATACCGGGCGTGATCACTTTCGGCGCAGGGCATTTCTATATCAGCCAGTCGGACAAGGGCGGGCTGGTCTTTGGCGGTGATATCGACGGTTACAACACTTATGCCCAGCGCGGGAACATGCCCGTGGTGGAGGACGTGTGCGAAGGCGGCATGGCGATCATGCCCATGATTGGCCGCGCCCGGGTGCTTCGTTCGTGGGGCGGCATCGTCGACATGAGCATGGACGGTTCGCCGATCATCGATCGCACGGATGTGCCGGGCCTCTATCTGAACGGAGGGTGGTGCTATGGCGGCTTCAAGGCGACGCCCGCTGCCGGCTGGTGCTTTGCCCACCTTCTTGCCACCGATTCCGCGCACGAAACTGCCAGCGCCTATCGTCTCGACCGGTTCGAACAGGGCTGGCTGATCGACGAAAAGGGCGTTGGCGCCCAACCCAACCTGCATTGAGGACAAGCAGACGATGCGTATCCCCTGTCCCTATTGCGGCGAGCGTGACGCACAGGAGTTCGTCTATCGCGGCGATGCATCGCCGCGCCGCCCGGACGACGATGCCGAATTCCACGCCTATGTCTATCTGCGCGACAATCCGGCAGGCCCGATGCGCGAACACTGGTATCACGCGCAGGGCTGTCGTAACTGGATCGAGCTGATCCGCGACACCCGCACGCACCGTATCGATGGTGCCGTGCTCGCCAAGGGGGCAGGGCAGTGAGCCGCGCACCGTCAGGCGGTTTGATCGACCGCACGCGCCCGCTCGGCTTCACTTTCGATGGCCGCGCCTATTGCGGTTTTGAAGGGGATACGCTGGCTTCGGCCCTGATTGCGAACGACGTGCGGCTGGTGGCTCGTTCGTTCAAATATCACCGCCCACGCGGCATATTGACCGCAGGCAGCGAGGAGCCGAACGCGCTGGTCACGTTGCGCACCGGCGCCCGTGCAGAGCCGAACACCCGCGCGACCACTGTTTCGCTTTACGAAGGTCTGGAGGCGACCAGCCAGAACCGCTGGCCCGGCCTGCGTTTCGATGCGCTGGCGATCAACCAGCTGGCCGCGCCGATTTTCGTCGCCGGGTTCTATTACAAGACTTTCATGTGGCCCCGCGCCTTTTGGGAAAAGGTCTACGAACCGCTGATCCGGCGCGCAGCCGGCCTTGGCAGTCTGTCGATGCTGCCCGATCCCGATACTTACGATCGCGACCACGGTTTTTGCGACCTGCTGGTGATCGGTGGCGGTGCAGCCGGGTTGGCAGCCGCGCTGACGGCCGGTCGTACAGGCCTGCGCGTTATCCTTGCCGACGAGGATGCGCAGCCGGGCGGACGCTTGCTGAGCGAGCGGCACGAGATCGACGGGATCGATTGTGTCAGTTGGGCAGAACAGGCGGCGGCCGAACTGGCAGCGCTGCCCAATGTTCGCATCCTGCGGCGCACGGCGGTTTTCGGTGTTTACGACGGCCACGAATATGTCGCGGTCGAACGTGTCAGCGATCATCTGGCGACAAGTCCGCATGGCCAGCCCCGACAGCGCCTTTGGAAGATCGTGGCCCGCCACGCCGTTCTGGCGACAGGCGCGACAGAGCAGCCGGTGGTGTTCGGCGGGAACGACCGTCCCGGCGTGATGACGGCATCCGCGGTATCGACATACGTCAATCGCTATGCCGCGCTGCCCGGGCAAAGGGCGGTCGTCTTCACGTCCGGCGACAGCGGCTGGGCCAGCGCGCTCGACATGCTGCGCGCGGGCATCGAAGTCGCCGCCGTGGTCGACCACCGGGCAACGCCTCCGGCACATGCCGAAGACTTGCGCCGCCAGGGTGTCGAGATCCTGATGGGCGCCGTGGTCACGGATGCGCGCGGCGCACCGGTGCGCAAGGTGGATATCAGGCTGGCCGACGGGACCCGTCGCACGATCCGTGCCGATCTGGTCGCAATGGCGGGCGGATGGCGACCATCGATCGGGCTTGGCGGTACGCTTGGCGCGAAGCCGGTCTGGTCGGAGAAGCATCAGGCATTCCTGCTTGGCGAAACCCCGCCCGGACTGGTGGCCGCCGGAGCCGCCGATGGATGCTATCGCATTGAAGAGGCTCTCGCCGACGGTGCGCGCAAGGGCCATGCCTGTGCGCTTCAACTTGGCAAGTCAGGGGCAAATCTGCCCGTATTCCGCGCCAGTACCGAAAGCGATGAGGCCAGCCCGATATGGCATGTGCCCGGTGCGAAAACGAAGGCATTCGTCGATTTCCAGAACGACGTGACCGACAAGGATGTGAGTCTTGCGGCAAGCGAAGGTTTCGTCTCCGTCGAACACATGAAGCGTTATACGACGCTGGGGATGGCGACCGATCAGGGCAAAACCAGCCAGGTCAACGGCCACGCCCTGTTGGCTGCGGCCACGGGTCGTTCGATTTCGGAGGTAGGCACGATCCGCACCCGTGCCCCCTTGCAGCCGGTCGCCATCGGCGTGCTTGCCGGACACCACCGTGAAGAACATTTTCGCCCCGAACGCCGGACGGCCAGCCATGACTGGGCGGTGGAACGGGGGGCAACCTTTGTCGATGCCGGGCAGTGGAAGCGGGTGCAATGGTATGCCCGCCCCGGTGAGCGGGACTGGCTGGAAACCGTGAACCGCGAGGTTTCCATGACACGGGGCGGGGTTGGCATCTGTGACGTTTCGACCCTCGGCAAGATCGATGTTCACGGGCCGGATGCAGGCGTCCTGCTCGACCGGCTCTACATCAATACGTTCTCGACGCTTGCGGTGGGCAAGGCCCGCTATGGCGTGATGCTGCGCGAGGATGGCATCGTGATGGACGATGGCACGACCACACGCTTTGCCGAGGATAGTTTTTTCGTCACCACGACGACGGTAAACGCCGCCCGGGTGATGCAGCATATCGATTATGCGCGTCAGGTGCTGTGGCCGGATCTTGACGTGCAGGCCACATCGGTAACCGAACAATGGTCGACTTACGCCGTGGCCGGCCCGCACTCGCGCGCGCTGCTTCGGCAGGCCTTTCCCGCTCTCGATCTGTCGAATGAAGCGATGCCCTATATGGGTGCCGCCAAGTTCCGCTGGCAGGGGGCCGAGGCGCGTATCTATCGCCTCTCGTTCTCCGGCGAACTGGCTTATGAAATCAGCGTTCCGGCTGATCTGGGCGGGCTGTTGATCCGTTACCTGTTCGATCTGGGCGGGGCCTTCAATGCGGTGCCTTACGGGACAGAGGCTTTGGGCGTGATGCGGATCGAGAAGGGGCATGCAGCCGGCAACGAGTTGAACGGGCAGACAACGGCGGGGGATCTGGGCCTTGGCCGGATGATGTCGCGCAAGAAGGATTTCATCGGCCGCGTCATGGCCGCGCGTCCGGGCCTGACCGACCCCGCACGGCCGGTGCTGGTCGGCTTGAAGCCTGTCGACCCTCGCGATGTGCTGCGTGGCGGCGGGCACCTCATCGCGCCCGGTGCGGTGCCGACGCCGGAGAACGACGAGGGCCATGTCACATCCGCGGCATGGTCGCCCACGCTCGGCCATTCGATTGCGCTTGCCTTGCTTTCGCGCGGGGCGGAGCGGCACGGCGAACGCGTCATCGTCCATGACCCGGTTCGCGGCGCGGATATCGAAGTGGAAGTCTGCAATCCCGTCTTCTACGATCCGGAAGGAGCACGAGTCCGTGGCTGAGCAGATGAACGTCGAGAGCCTGACCGGGCTCGGCGTGGCCGCCATCATGGCACGCAAGGGGCACGATGCCGTGTCGGTGGGTGCGGCCCTGGGGGCGGACCTGCCTGACGGGGCGAAAGTCGTGCGCAAGGGCGATCTGGCCATTTTGGGCACCGGTCCGGGCACGTGGCTGGCCATTATGCCGAATGCCCTGCCGGATTTTGCCGAAGGCCTTGGCGGCAAGCTCCATGGTGTGGCGTCGGTATCGGACCAGTCGAGCGGCTATGCGATCACGCGCTTGTCCGGCCCCGGCGCGCGAACGGCTCTGCAGCGCGGCGTTGCCATCGATCTCCACCCTGATTACTTCCCGGTCGGCACGGCCGCCAGCACGGTGATCGCGCATATCGGGGTGATCGTCTGGCAAGTCGACGACGCGCCGACTTACGACATCGCCACGTTCCGCAGTTACGCCAGCAGCTTCCGGCACTGGCTGGATCAGGTGGCGGCTGCGCTTTGATCTCCATCGTTTGAGGATGCAATGACCACTTCCTATTTGCTGACGCTATCCTGCCCCAACCAGCCGGGCATCGTGACGCGCGTGACCGGCGCGATGTTCAACCATCAGGGCGACATCAAGGAGGCGCACCAGTTCGACGATGTCGAGACGAACCGTTTCTTTGGCCGGATCGTATTCACCCTTCCCGACGGGGATGCCGCGAGCGCGTTCCGGCAGGCCTTCATGTCCCTTGCCGGGGAATTCGGCATGGACTGGTCGTTGCGCCAGCTTGGCGAACGCCGCAAGGTGCTGATCCTCGTTTCGAAGTTCGATCATTGCCTTGTCGACCTGCTTTACCGCAACCGGATCGGCGAACTCGCCATGGACGTGGTCGGGATCGTCTCGAACCATCCTCGCGAGACATATACGGGCATCGATTTCGGTTCCGTGCCGTTTCATCACCTGCCGATCACGAAGGATACGAAGCCGCAGCAGGAAAACGAGATCAAGCGCATCGTCAAAGAGACCGGGGCCGAGCTCATCGTGCTTGCGCGTTACATGCAAATCCTGTCGGACGATCTGGCCGCTTTCCTGTCGGGTCGTTGCATCAACATCCATCATTCGTTCCTGCCCGGCTTCAAGGGAGCAAAGCCCTATCATCAGGCACACGCGCGCGGGGTGAAGCTGATCGGTGCGACAGCCCATTTCGTCACTGCCGATCTCGATGAAGGGCCGATCATCGAACAGGACGTGGAACGGATCGGCCATCACGACACGCCCGACGCGCTGGTCCGCAAGGGTCGCGACATCGAGCGGCGCGTATTGGCCCGTGCCGTTTCGTTCTTCCTGGAAGGACGGGCCCTGCCCAATGGCTCGCGAACCGTCGTCTTCCGGGACTGAGCCATGGCCGATCTGATCGATGGCGAGAGTATCGCCGCCCGATTGCGTGCGCGCGTGAAATGCGAAGCGACCGAACTGGCGGCAAGGGGAACGCCGCCGGGGCTTGCGGTCGTACTGGTGGGGGAGGATCCCGCGAGCCAGGTCTACGTCCGTTCGAAGCTTCGCCGCACGGTCGAGGCGGGCATGACTTCATTCGAACACCGGCTGCCGACAAGCGCCAGTCAGGACGACCTGCTGCAACTGATCGCGCGATTGAATGCGGACGATCGCGTGGATGGCATACTGGTTCAGCTGCCACTGCCCGGGCATATCGATTCCGATCTCGTGCTCGATGCTATCGATCCGCTGAAGGATGTCGACGGTTTCCACCCGGTCAATGTCGGTCGCCTGTCGGCGGGAACCGGCGGGCTGATTCCATGCACGCCGTTGGGTTGCATGATGCTCCTCGACACCGTGATCGACGATTTTCGCGGTTTGAAAGCGGTGGTGATCGGCAAATCGAACATCGTGGGAAAACCGGTCGCGATGCTGCTTCTGGAACGGGAATGCACCGTTACCGTCACGCATATCGCGACAAGGAATTTGCCCGAAATCGTACGCGGCGCCGACATTTTGGTCGTGGCCGCCGGCCATGCCGGGCTTGTGCGAGGGGACTGGGTAAAGCCGGGTGCGGTCGTGATTGATGTGGGAATCAATCGGATCGTTGACGGCGAAAAGCGGCGCATCGTTGGCGATGTCGCCTTCGACGAGATGGATCACGCCGGTTCGGTCACCCCCGTTCCGGGGGGCGTGGGACCGATGACGATCGCTTGTCTGCTTGAAAATACCGTCCGCGCGGCAAGGCGCCGGAGAGCAGAGCCGATGGTGGCTGGCGATGAGGCAGTTCATGCCGGTTCGGCATGACATCGCCACCATAGCGAACCCTGTCAGGACCGATCGATCGCACCTTCGGGATTTCTGATTTTCTAACATATCACGTTGAAAATCAATGATATGACAAGAACTCTGACGTGCGAGCCGGATGGAATTCCGGGCCCTTGCTGCATCTGATCCAACCTGCGCAACGTTACATCAGATAGTATTACGGCATCACTGCTATTACTATGGGTATACGCTTTGCGCAGGTATTCTTTTACATCAAAACTATATTTCTTAAAAAAGTGATTGCGCGGTTACTTGACGATCAATTTGCTGCTGTTTGAAAGCACTGCGGATCGCTGAACGGATCGCACGAATTGCCGGGAAAGAGGTCCGCTACTTCGCGGACGCCATATACTCCATAGCTCGTGTTTCCTAATGGGAAAATAATATTCTTTTAAGTTGACGGAATCGCAGCGGCTTCGTATCGCCATCGCATCAGACGTGAGGTGAATCGGCCATGTGTGGCATTGTTGGACTCTTCTTGAAGAATAGCGAGCTTGAGCCCCGGCTTGGGGCGATGCTTGAGGGAATGTTGACCGTGATGACCGGGCGTGGCCCGGACAGCGCGGGTTTCGCGGTTTACGGGCAGGGCGGAGCCGGCAAGATCAAGATGACCGTGCGCGGCAGCAAGCTGGACAGCGTTGCGGCCGAAATTGGTGAAGGTGTGACCGGGATCCTGCGGGATACCCATCTTGTCCTGACCCTGCCTTCGACCGAAGAGGAACGCGTGCGCCAGTGGCTGGCGCTCAATCGACCCGACCTGACCGTTACCGGCGTGGGCCAGCGGATAGAGCTCTACAAGGAAGTCGGTCTGCCCGCAGACGTCGCCCGTCGCTTCTCCCTTGCCGGGATGAGCGGAACGCATGGTATCGGGCATACGCGCATGGCTACGGAAAGCGCGGTAACGACTGCGGGCGCCCACCCGTTCTCGACCGGTGCGGACCAGTGCCTGGTGCATAACGGTTCGCTTTCCAACCATCGCAGCCTGCGCCGGATGCTCGAGCCGGAAGGCATCGGCTTTTCCACCGACAACGACAGCGAAGTCGCGGCCGGATACCTGACCTGGAAGATGCGCAAGGGCGCTACCCTGGCCCAGGCGCTGGAGGCCAGTCTTGACGACCTCGACGGCTTTTTCACGTTCGTGGTGGGAACCGAGACCGGTTTCGCGGTGGTGCGCGATCCGATCTCCTGCAAGCCCGCGGTGATGGTCGAAACTGACGACTACGTTGCCTTCGGCTCCGAATATCGGGCGCTGGTCGGATTGCCGGGCATCGAAAACGCCCGCGTCTTCGAACCCGAACCTGCCCGCGTCTATGCCTGGGAGCGTAACTGATGCACGTCGTCGATCTTGCAACAACTACCCGCCGGGAGCTCAACCAGCAGCTTCATGCGCTTGCGGCCGATACCAACGACACGCACTGGCGCATCGACAATCCCGAAGGCCAGCACGCCCTTGTCGCGGGCCTTGATGCGCCTGTCACCGTAGAGATCATGGGCCACGCCGGATACTACTGTGCAGGCATGAACAAGCTGGCAACCGTGATCATCGGCGGCAATGCGGGCGTTGGCGTGGCCGAAAATATGATGTCGGGCACGGTCCACGTCAAAGGTGACGCCAGCCAGTCCGCAGGGGCCACCGCGCACGGCGGACTGCTGATCATCGACGGCGACGCTTCGGCGCGGTGCGGCATCTCGATGAAGGGGGTCGACATCGTCGTGAAGGGGTCGATCGGGCCGATGAGCGCGTTCATGGCGCAGTCCGGAACCATCGTCGTCCTTGGTGACGCCGGAGAAGCGCTGGGCGATTCCATCTACGAGGCGCGCCTTTTCGTGCGGGGCGAGGTCAAGAGCCTGGGTTCCGACTGCATCGAGAAGGAAATGCGGCCAGAGCACAAGCAGGGTCTTCGCAAGCTGTTGCAGGACGCCGGCGTCTCTGAAGAGGTGAGCGTGGACGAGTTCCGTCGCTACGGCTCTGCCCGCCAGCTCTACAATTTCCACGTCGACAACGCTGCCGCTTACTGAGAACGGACATATGGACGCAGAGAATATCCCGCAGACCCTGCCGCGCATGTCGGCGACATTCGATCCTCATTCACTGGCGGAAATTCGCCGGGCAGCCGCCACCGGCATTTATGACATCCGCGGCGGCGGAACCAAGCGCAAGCTGCCCCATTTCGATGATCTGCTATTCCTCGGCGCATCCGTTTCGCGTTACCCGCTCGAGGGCTATCGCGAGAAATGCGCGACCGATGTCTGGCTGGGCACCCGCTTTGCCAAGAAGCCGATCCACCTTAAGATCCCGGTAACAATCGCGGGCATGAGCTTCGGCGCACTGTCCGGTCAGGCGAAGGAGGCCCTTGGCCGCGGCGCGACGATTGCCGGCACTTCCACGACAACGGGCGACGGCGGCATGACCCCCGAAGAACGGGGCCAGTCGGAAACGCTGGTCTATCAATATCTCCCCTCCCGCTATGGCATGAATCCCGATGACCTGCGCAAGGCCGACGCGATCGAAGTCGTGGTGGGGCAGGGCGCGAAGCCCGGCGGTGGCGGCATGTTGCTTGGTCAGAAGATTTCCGACCGCGTCGCAGCGATGCGCAACCTGCCCATGGGCATCGACCAGCGTTCGGCATGCCGTCATCCCGACTGGACCGGGCCTGACGATCTTGAAATCAAGATCGAGGAGCTTCGCGAAATCACGGATTGGGAAAAGCCGATCTACGTGAAGGTCGGCGCGACGCGGCCGTACTACGACGTTGCTCTTGCCGTGAAGTCGGGCGCGGATGTCGTCGTGCTGGACGGTATGCAGGGCGGCACTGCCGCGACGCAGGATGTGTTCATCGAACATGTCGGCATCCCGATCCTTGCTGCCATACGCCCTGCCGTGCAGGCGCTTCAGGACCTTGGCATGCATCGCAAGGTGCAGCTCATCGTCTCGGGCGGGATTCGCAACGGGGCGGATGTGGCAAAGGCGTTGGCCCTTGGCGCGGACGCGGTTGCCATCGGTACGGCGGCGCTGGTCGCCCTGGGCGACAACGATCCGGTGCACGAGGCCGAGTATCAGGCGATGGGCACGACGGCGGGCGCCTATGACGACTGGCACGAAGGGCGCGATCCGGCAGGTATCACCACGCAGGACCCGGCACTGGCTTCCCGTCTGGATCCGGTTGTGGCCGGAAGGCGGCTGGCCAACTACCTGTCGGTCTTGACGCTGGAGGCTCAAACGATCGCCCGCGCTTGCGGCAAGAGCCACCTGCACAATCTGGAGCCGGAAGATCTCGTCGCCCTCAGTATCGAGGCCGCGGCCATGGCGCGGGTGCCTTTGGCGGGAACCGACTGGATACCAGGGGGGCAGGGCCTCTGACGATCACTGCTTTGGGGGACAAGGCAACAGGGAGTGCTCGTTGCCCGGCTAATTGAAAACTTGGATGGCAGGCTCGGCCCGCCGCTGACGAAAGGATTTGCATGATGACAATCGAGCTGGCGGATCTGGCGAAAGAAAAGGGGGTCAAGTACTTCCTGATTTCCTACACTGACCTTTTCGGAAACCAGCGTGCCAAGCTGGTGCCTTCGTCGGCCATTGCCGGAATGCAGAAGTCGGGTGCGGGGTTCGCAGGGTTTGCCAGTTGGCTGGACATGACCCCGGCCGATCCCGACACGTTCGGCAAACCGGATCCCGCCAGTTTCATTCAGTTGCCGTGGCATCCCGAAGTTGCCTGGGTAGCGGCCGATCTGTGGATGGATGACAAGCCGGTCGAAGCCAGCCCCCGAGTGGTATTGAAGCGGCAGATCGCCAAAGCGGCTGAACTCGGGCTGGTCATGAAAACCGGGGTAGAGTGCGAGTTCTTTCTCATTTCAGCAGACGGAACCGCGATTTCCGACGATGCGGATACCCAGTCGAAACCCTGTTACGATCAACAGGCGCTGATGCGTCGTTATGACATCATTACCGAAATTTGCGACAGCATGCTGGAGCTCGGCTGGCAGCCGTACCAGAACGATCATGAGGACGCGAACGGACAGTTCGAGATGAACTGGCATTTTGACGATGCCTTGATCACGGCGGACCGGCAGGCATTCTTCAAGTTCATGGTCAAGTCGATCGCCGAAAAACACGGCTTGCGTGCAACTTTTATGCCGAAGCCCTTCGTTCATCTCACGGGCAACGGGTGCCACATGCACGTGTCGATGTGGAATGGCGATACCAACGTCTTCGAAGACGCCGCGAGCCCAAGCGGTTTGTCGGCTGACGGGCTGGCTTTTATTGGCGGCGTCATTCATTCGGCCGATGCCCTTGCTGCGTTCACCAACCCGACTGTCAACAGTTACAAGCGTATCAACGCGCCGCGCACGACTTCGGGGGCCACCTGGGCGCCCAATTCGGTGACATGGACGGGCAATAACCGCACGCACATGGTGCGCGTTCCCGAAGGCGACCGCTTCGAATTCCGTCTAGCCGACGGGGCGGCGAACCCTTACCTCCTGGCGGCGGGTGTGCTTGCTGCAGGCCTTGACGGGCTGGCGAACCGGCGCGATCCGGGCCCGCGCCAGGACATCAACATGTACACGGACGGCCACTTGCTGACGGAAGCAAAGAAACTGCCGCTCAACCTGCTGGACGCTCTGCGAGCACTTGAGGGTTCTTCGGTCCTCGCGGATTCACTTGGTGCGCTCGTACCCTCGTATCTGAAGCTCAAGCGCACGGAATGGAATTCCTATTGCCGCCATCTCACTTCGTGGGAGCGGGAGACGACGCTGGATTGCTGAGGAAGGCGGGGGCAAGGCAGGCCGGTTTCCACCTGCCTGCCGGTTCATTCGCAACCGGGCTCCGGGCCTGGACACATCACAGGGTTGCCAGCGCGTGTTACTTGGTCGATGACAGGCGCAATCGTTTCCGGGGAAACCAAGTGATGAAAAAGCTCCCGTTCCTCGCGGCTGTCGCATCGATCGCATTCGCCACTGCCAGCTGCAACCAGTCGGCCGAGCCGCCCGCCGCACAGCAGGCGCAGGAGATCGCCTGGCGCCATGGCGATGTGGAGGATGCGCTGGCCGAAGCGAAGGAAACCGGCAAGCCCGTGCTGCTTTACTGGGGTGCGGAATGGTGCCCGCCCTGCGCGCAGATGAAGGCGACCCTGTTCAAGGATCCGGCCTTCATCGCCAAGACGGAGGGTTTCATTCCCGTCTACCTCGACGGGGATACGCAAGGGGCGCAGAAATGGGGCGAGCATTTCGGCGCCAGCGGCTATCCAACCGTCATCGTGCTTAGCCCGGCGGGCGAGGAAATCACGCGGCTGGCCAGTTCGACGATGGCATCCGAACTGCCCGCATTGCTGACGCTCGCCGCCGGGCGAACCCGTTCGATCGATGCGGTGATCGCCGATGCAAGGGCGGACCCGAACGGCCTTTCGGCAGAGGACTGGCGCATCCTTGCCGGGTTCGACTGGGGCAACGATTCCAAGCGTTTCGAAAAGCCGGAGGATGAAACGAAGCTACTGGCCGCACTGGCCAAGGCCGCGCCCGATCCGGCGCTGAAGCGGCAATTCGCGCTGGCGGTCGTGCTGCGAGAGGCGGAAACCGATGACGAGGACCGGCTGGTCCTGACCGCGCAGCAGGCCACAAAGGTTGGCGATATCCTGTCCACCGTGCTGGCCAGTCCGGCAGAAACCGGGGCGAACGCCACGCTGCTGGCCTTTGCCGGGTCGGACCTCGTCGGCGGCCTGCCCAAGGGTGAGCAGCGCGAGAAGCTGACCGCGCTGCTGACCGGCGTGCTGAACGCCATGCAGCAGGACAAGGACCTTTCGCTGGTCGAGCGCACGGCGGCACTGCGCAGCGAAGTGGACCTTGCCGAACGCGAGGGTGATGTCCCCGCCGCGCTGAAGGACAAGGTGCGCAAATGGGTCGCCACGATCGACAAGGAGACGAGCGACGAGATCGCGCGCAAGTCGGTGCTGTCCTTCGCCGCCGGTGCGCTGCGCCAGATCGGCGACGATGCGGCGGCGAAGAAGCTACTCTTGGCCGAGATCGGGAAGTCGTCCACGCCCTATTACTACATGTCCAGCCTTTCGGACATGGCCGAGGAAGAGGGCGACAACGCAGCGGCGGTCGATTGGGCGCGCAAGGCCTATGAAGCATCGGAAGGTCCGGCCACCCGCGTGCAGTGGGCGGCGATCTATTCGCGCACGGTCATGAACCTGACGCCCGATGACGACGATGCCGTCCGCACAAGTGCAGAGGCCGTGCTTACCGAACTCGGCAAGAGCCCGGACAGCTATTACCAGCGCACCAAAGCGATCGTAGACCGGTGGAGCAAGGCGCTGATCGCGTGGAGCGACAAGAACGGGGGCGATGCGGTGCTGGACGCGCTGCAAGGGCAGCTGGCCAAAGTATGCGCAGGGCAGGGCAAGGACGCCGGAGCCTGCGGGTCTTTGATGAAATCGGCCTGATTTTTCGTCAGGTCATTTGCGACCAGCAGTGGCCGGACGGGCCCGTCCGCACAAACGGCCCCGCCCGGCCGGTCGCGAACGCCTCATGCCGCCGCGGGGCAGGGGCCCCGTCGCGGCGGGCGTACGCTCCCGTCGGAATAGTCCGTTCCCTATCAGTCCACCCGGCAGATCATTACCCCGCGGCCACCGGGCGAGACGAGCAATTGCGTGTCTTCGGTGCGCTTGTTGGTGATGAAATCCCGGCAACCGAAGCCGGATGCCTTGCGCTTGCTGTCGGGTACCAGCGCTTCGGGAACATCGAAGTGGCAGATCACCATGATCTGGCCGCTTCCCAGTTCGACCCGCTGAACCTTGGCGTCTGTTGCGGTGAAGGCCGAAGTGATTTTGCCTGCTTCCGTCGGCACGGCGGTCAGGCAGGAATCCTTGTGGATCACGGTGGCGGCATTGTCGTTGTCGCTATCCGCCATCACGGGTTGCGAGGCGAGGGCGAGCGCACCGATGGCGGTGACTGCTGCGACCCGGCTCAGGCAAGTTTTCATCTTTCTGCTCCTTGCATTCTGGTGTCGGGGCGACCGCTCGCGTGCGAAGAAAGCGATTACGCCGTTGGTGGAAGGCGCGGGGGCGCGAACCGGATATGGCTTTGGCGCGCCCGGCGGCGCGACCCCATCGTCTTCCAGCCCGCAGTGTAAGCGGCCAATCGCTGCATCGGCCTTCCCGGTCGCGGTAAGCACCGGGTTAATACCGATGGTGAATTTCACCTTGCCGCGAACGTGCCCCGAACCGTCCTGAATTGCGGTTACCCTTGGCTTCCAATGCGTTAATGCAAGAGTCTGGATTTTTAGCGTCAGATGACTGATGATCGCCTTGCAGGATCGATCCGCGGTCCTGCACCGGACGTGTAAACGAATTAGGCGGTTTCGCCGCCCCGCAAGCGGAGAGCTTAGGATGGCCAAGGATACCGATTCTGCGACGGAAACCCCGATGACCGATGCCGGCCTGCCGCTTCTGGCCAGCTGGGTGGAATTCTGGATGATGCCGATGACGATGACCGCGCGGATGATGGGGTTTTCCAGCCCCGTCGGCGATGACGAGCCGGAAATCGATCGCAAGTGCGGTCACATGCAGCTTCCGGTGCCGAATGCGCACCAGAAGGATATGGATCACGACCTTTTCGCCTGATCCGTTCCCATTACGCATCAACGAAAAAGGGCGACCCCGCGGGGCCGCCCTTTCTTGTTTCGATGATCCGGTACGGGCTTAGCCGACGTTTTCCCAGATCGTGGCAATGCCCTGACCGCCGCCGATGCACATCGTGGCAAGGCCGTACTTGCCGCCGGTGCGCTGCAGTTCGTAGACCAGCTTGGTGACAAGGATCGCGCCCGTGCCGCCGATCGGGTGGCCCAGCGAGATGCCCGAACCGTTGGGGTTCACCTTGTCCGGATCCAGACCGAGCTGCTTCGACACGGCGCAGGCCTGCGCGGCGAAAGCCTCGTTCGATTCGATCACGTCCAGCTGGTCCTTCGACAAGCCCGACTTGGCGATCGCGTTTTCGCTGGCCGGAACCGGGCCGATGCCCATGTAGGCCGGATCGACGCCTGCGTGGCCGTAGGAGACGAGACGCGCCATCGGCGTCCAGCCGTTCTTCTTCACCGCTTCCTCGCTGGCGAGGATGACGGCGCCGGCGCCGTCGTTGATGCCCGATGCGTTACCGGCGGTAACCGTGCCGCCGTCCTTCTTGAACGCGGGGCGCAGGCCGGACAGCTTTTCGGCCGTCGTGCCCGGCTTCACGTGTTCGTCGGTGTCGAACATCACGGTTTCGCGCTTCACCTTCACTTCGACAGGTTCGATCTGGTCCTTGAAGTAACCGGCTTCGATCGCGGCAGTGGCGCGGCGCTGCGATTCGGCGGCGAAGGCGTCCTGCTGTTCGCGGGTGATCTGGTACTTCTCGGCCACGTTTTCCGCCGTGATGCCCATGTGATAGCGGTGGAACGGATCGTGCAGCGCGCCCAGCATGCCGTCCATCATCGGCGCATCGCCCATCTTCAGGCCCCAGCGCACGCCCATCGCGAAATAGGGGGCGCGGGTCATCACTTCGGCGCCGGCGCCGACGGTGACGTCATGATCGCCCAGCATGATGTGCTGCGCCGCCGAAACGATTGCCTGCATGCCCGAACCGCACAGGCGGTTGACCGTAAGCGCGGGGGCAGGGTGCGGAATGCCCGCCTCCACCGCCGCGATGCGGCTGACGTATGCGTCGCGCGGTTCGCAGGGAACGACGTTGCCGACGATGGTGTGCTGAACCAGTTCAGGATCGACCCCGCCGCGCGCCAGTGCGCCCTTGATGGCGACAGCGCCGAGCGAGCCGGGGGAATAGTCCTTCAGCGCGCCGCCGAATGTGCCGATGGCCGTGCGTGCTGCGGAAACGAGGTAGACTGCGCTCATATCGGGTCCTTTCAAATCCTCTTGGCTCAAAACGGTCGCCTTGCCCCGTGGTAAGGCGCATTGCCGTTTAGTGTGCGAGTGCGAAATAGGGCGGAATGCTACCGGCGTCCACCCCCGCCAAAGTCCCATGTCGCGGCATTTGCGAAGTTCCCTTACGACATGGGCGGATAGCGCCGCCAACGGGCAGTCGGTTTCGGCAATGTTGCGCTTGTCGCCTGCCGTGCATGATGGCAATGGCATGACAAAGCGGGGCGGGCGCGATCTGCCCCCCGATCACGAGTGGTACCGAAAGAGCCCTGCAAGCAATGTCCGATGCGCACCAGTTCGACGTAATCATCGTGGGTTCGGGCGCCGCGGGGCTGACCGCCGCGCTGGTCCTTGCCGAAAGGGCGCGGGTGCTCGTGCTGTCGAAAGGATCGCTTGACGCGGGCTCGACCTCGTGGGCGCAGGGCGGCATCGCGGCTGTGCTGGATGCAGGCGATACGTTCGAGGATCATATCCGCGACACGATGGTCGCAGGCGCAGGGCTGAACCGGCGCGAAACGGTCGAGTTCGTGATCGAGCACGCACCGCAGGCGATCCAGCGGCTGATCGACCTTGGCGTTCCGTTCAACACCGAAGAAGGCGCACTGCACCTGACGCGCGAGGGCGGGCATTCGCATCGCCGTATCGTCCATGTCGACGATGCGACCGGCTGGGCAGTGCAGACCGCATTGCTGAAGGCGGCGAGCGAGAACCCCAATATCACGATGCGCGAAAACATGGTCGGCATCGACCTTATCCGCGATCGCAATGCCGTCGATCCGGAGGGCGGGCAGGCGGTGTGGGGCGTCTATGCGCTGGATAGCGAAAAGGGCGGAGTAGAGGCGCTGACCGCCAAAGCCACGATCCTTGCCGCTGGCGGGGCGGGGCGGACCTACCTCTTCTCCACCGCACCGCGCGGCGCGACCGGTGACGGCATCGCCATGGCGTGGCGCGCGGGCTGCCGTGTGTCGAACATGGAATTCATGCAGTTCCACCCGACCTGCCTGTATAACCTCGAAGTGAAGAACTTCCTCATTACAGAGGCCGTTCGCGGAGAGGGCGGCATTTTGAAGCTGCCGCCGGAGGCCGGACCGGAAGCGGGCAAGCGCTTCATGCCCGAATTCGACGAACGGCTCGAACTCGCGCCGCGCGACATCGTTGCCCGCGCGATAGACCACGAGATCAAGCGCCTTGGCCTCGATTACGTGCATCTGGATATCAGCCACCGCGAACCCGAATTCGTGCGGGAACATTTCCCCACGATCTACGAACGGCTGCTCGGCCTTGGCATCGATATGACGAAGGAACCGATCCCCGTCGTTCCCGCCCAGCATTACACGTGCGGCGGCATTCGCGTGGACCTTGACGGGCGCACCGACCTGCCCGGCCTCTATGCCATCGGCGAATGCAGCGAGAGCGGGCTGCACGGGGCGAACCGGCTTGCCTCGAACTCGCTGCTTGAATGTTTCGTGTTCGGGGACAGCTCGGCGCGCGACATTCTCTCCCGCCTCGATACCGCGCCCGCGCCGCCGCAAATCCGTCCATGGGACGAAAGCCGGGTCACGGCGGCGGACGAGGAAGTGGTCATCAAGCAGAACTGGACCGAGATTCGCCGCTTCATGTGGAACTATGTCGGCATCGTCCGCACCGACAAGCGGATGGAGCGCGCCGCCAACCGCATCCGTCTGCTGCTGGAAGAAGTCGACGAGTATTACGGTAACTTTCGGGTGACCAAGGATCTCATAGAATTGCGCAATCTGCTGAAAACCGCCGATCTCATCGTGCGCAGTGCCAGAAAGCGCAAGGAAAGCAGGGGCTTGCATTACAACGCCGATTATCCGCAGGCGGATGCAGTGGCGCGGGATACGATCCTCGTCCCCTGACCGGCTTGCCGGTTGTGCAAAATTGTTTGCGCAGAGAATGTACCGAAATACGTATTTTGAGGTCCGGTTTACCATCATTTGATGGCAAAGCTTTCACTCGCCCATACCTAGGCTGACGCATCAACATCGCTCTTGGCGAGGATTTCGATGCGTTTCTACAATGCCACCCGATTCCTGTTTCCCCACAGCTATTCGCTTCGCGTCTTTGCCGTGTGCTTCGCATCGGTCCACGTGCCGATCATCGGTTTCGGCCTTGTCGAAGTCGCGCTGGGCGAATGGCAGTGGTCGATCTTCCTGCCGCTGCTGTTTGCGACCGTGCTTGGCACCGGCGTCGGTATCGCCGGTCTTCATGGCCTGATGGCGCCGCTGCGGCTGGCCACGCGCGATCTGGAACGGCTGGAACGCGGGCAACTGGTGCAGGACGTGCCCGAGGGAGGCCCTGACCTTGCCGGCAAGCTACTCCACGCCGTGGCCCGCGCCGCGCGCGAGACGGTATCGCGCATGGATGAATTGCGCACCGAAGCGGGCACCGACATGCTGACCGGCCTGCTCAACCGGCGCGGGTTCGAGGAAACGGTCGCTGCCGTGCTGCGCGGCGGTGGCGGCGGTACGGTCGCGATCCTCGATGGCGACAGGTTCAAGGCGGTGAACGACGAGCTTGGCCATGCAGAGGGCGACCGCGTGCTGTGCGGGCTTGCCCAGCGCATGGTGGGCAACATGCGCGCCGGCGATGTCGCGGGCCGCTGGGGCGGGGACGAGTTCGTGATGTTCTTCCCCGGCCTTGGCGAAACCGCCGCGAACGAGATCGTGCGCCGCATCTTCGACAACGTGCTGCGCGATCCCGATGCCCGCGTCGGCGGAGAACCGGTGACGTTTTCGTGGGGCGTCGCCTCTATGGAACGACGCCGCGGCGACACGCTCGAAACGGCGATGAAGCTGGCGGACGAGCGGCTTTACGAGCTGAAGGAGACGCGCCGCGCGGCCTGATCCGCCGTGCGCGCCTTTCGGTTCAGCCCAGCAGCAAGCGTCCGGCCAGGATCAGCACCATCGCGCCCAGGATAGAGGCGAGGCAGCCAGGGCGGGAAAATTCCGAACGCCCTCGGCTGGTGATCAGTCCGGCAAAAAGCGAGCCGCCGATGCCCAGCGCGATCGTGGCGAAAAAGCCGAGGTCGACCTCTCCGGGATAGAAGAATCGGGCAAGGATCCCCACCACGAGTCCCGAAACGATGGCGCCGACGATGTTGAGCATGAACTTGTTTCCCGATCCCTTGCGGTTTCCTGACTTCATCAACCCATAGCAGCTGGATTCGCTCCCGACATGACGGGAATCGCGATTCCGGCAACGCGAAATATGGTTTGTCAGGCTTTTATTAGGGGGTTGCACCTACCATATCCGGTATCTGCGCCGCGTTGTGGGCCGCCAGTCAGCGAACTGGGGAAAAGTTTTTTTCTTGTCCGCTCCCCCCTTGCGTCATGCGTGGGCCAAGCTTGGTCCACGCGTCGCCGCGTTGCGGCATGGGCCGGCGGATAGTTCGGTGGATAAATTGCGCTTGCGCGGGGCCAGCTTTGGGGCACTATCCCTAGCGGTCGGTTCGACGGGAGGACCGCAAGACCTTGGGTTTGGCGTTGGGCGGAAGCCCTGACCGGATAACCGGTAGGACGCGGCATTCAGGGGACTTGCAATGGGGGCCGTGGACGACCGGCGGGGCTCGATTGCAGCAGGATTTCCGGCTTGTGTCGGGCCCGCCGGTCGTCTGGTCCGGCGCGAAACGGTCCGGATGTTTCGGACGATGCGTGCCGGAACGGGGTCCGACTGTGGATCATAGGTCGGGACCTGCGGGTTTCCGGGGGCAAGTGGGGCGGTAGACATATGGATTTCAGGAACGGGGACGACGGCCGGGTCGGCACGACGGACGTGACGGCTGATGATGCGACCGGCGACATGTTCGCCGAAACGACCACGACGAATGCAGATACCGGCGGAACCCCGCCCAAGGAGACGAAGACAGTGCAGGACAAGGTAAGCGGCAAGAACGCGGGCGACGAAGCGCCGGTGGCAGACGCTGTTGCCGAGGCGATGGGCAATGCTGTGGCAGAGGGGCTGAAGGCCGCTGCTGCGCCGAAGCTGTCGTCGAAGGACATCCAGCCGCGCCGCTTCACCATCGTCACCGATGCGACGCGCGATGCCAAGCTGACCGATTTCGGCAAGGACACGCTGCAGGACCGTTACCTGCTGCCGAACGAGACCTATCAGGATCTCTTCGCCCGCGTGGCCGATGCCTATGCCGACGATCAGGAACACGCGCAGCGGCTCTACGACTACATCTCGAACCTGTGGTTCATGCCGGCAACGCCTGTCCTGTCGAATGGCGGCACCGGACGCGGGCTGCCGATCTCGTGCTACCTCAACTCGGTAGAGGACAGCCTTGAAGGCATCGTCAACACCTGGAACGAGAACGTGTGGCTCGCATCGCGCGGTGGCGGCATCGGCACGTACTGGGGGCAGGTGCGCGGCATTGGCGAACCGGTTGGCCTGAACGGCAAGACCAGCGGCATCATTCCCTTTGTGCGCGTGATGGATTCGCTGACCCTCGCCATCTCGCAGGGTTCGCTGCGTCGCGGTTCGGCGGCATGCTACATCGACGTTTCCCACCCGGAGATCGAGGAATTCCTCGAAATCCGCAAACCTTCGGGCGACTTCAACCGCAAGGCGCTGAACCTGCACCACGGCGTTCTGCTGACGGACGAGTTCATGGAAGCCGTTCGCGACGGTGCCGAGTTCGAGCTGAAGAGCCCGCGCGACGGTTCGGTGCGCAAGTCGGTTGATGCGCGCGCGCTGTTCCAGAAACTGGTCGAAACCCGCCTTGCGACCGGCGAGCCCTACATCGTGTTCAACGACACGGTGAACCGCATGATGCCCGCACATCACCGCGAACTGGGGCTGAAGGTTTCCACCTCGAACCTGTGCAGCGAAATCACCCTGCCGACGGGCCGCGACCACCTTGGCAACGACCGTACGGCGGTGTGCTGCCTCTCATCGCTCAACCTTGAGACGTGGGACGAGTGGAAGGGCGACAAGCTGTTCATCGAGGATGTGATGCGCATGCTCGACAACGTGCTGCAGGATTACATCGACCGCGCGCCGGACGAGATGGCCCGCGCCAAGTATTCCGCGATGCGCGAACGCAGCGTCGGCATGGGCGTGATGGGCTTCCACTCGTTCCTGCAGTCGAAGAACATCTCTTTCGAAAGCGCGATGGCCAAGGCCATGAACCTGCAGATGTTCAAGCACATCAACGCCAAGGCGAACGAGGCGTCGATGATGCTGGCCAAGGAACGCGGACCGTGCCCCGATGCCGAAGACGTCGGCGTGATGGAGCGTTTCAGCTGCAAGATGGCGATCGCGCCCACGGCGTCGATCTCGATCATCTGCGGCGGCACCAGCGCCTGCATCGAACCGATCCCCGCCAACATCTACACGCACAAGACGCTGTCGGGTAACTTCGTCGTGAAGAACCCCTACCTTGAAAAGCTGCTGCGCGAAAAGTCGAAGGATTCCACCAACGTGTGGAACTCGATCCTTGAACACGGCGGTTCTGTCCAGCACCTCGACTTCCTGACGGCGGAAGAAAAGGCGACTTACAAGACCAGCTTCGAGATCGACCAGCGCTGGCTGCTCGAATTCGCGGCGGACCGCACGCCATTTATCGACCAGGCGCAGAGCCTCAACCTCTATATTCCGGCCGATGTCGACAAGTGGGACCTGATGATGCTGCACTTCCGCGCATGGGAAATGGGCATCAAGTCGCTCTATTACCTGCGGTCGAAGTCGGTGCAGCGCGCCGGGTTCGCCGGCGGGGTAGAGGCCGACAACACCAAGGATGCGGCGCAGTTCAACCTCTCCGCCAACGGAGAGACGGACTACGAGGAATGTCTAGCCTGCCAGTAAGCGGCAAGCGCAGCCCAAAAAACGAAAGGCCGGGGGATGAACCCCGGCCTTTTGCATTCCGGCCCCTTGCTCCGGACGGTTCAGCCGCCCTTGGTTAGCGGCACCAGCGCACCGGTAATGCCGCGTGCCTGATGCGAGGCGAGGAAGACGATCGCATCGGCAATTGCTTCGGGTCGTACCCACGCCCCGAAATCGGCATCGGGCATGTCGGCACGGTTGGTGGGCGTGTCTATAATGCTGGGCAGGATGGCATTCACGGTAATTTTCGTGCCCGCCAGCTCAGCGGCAAGGCTCTCGGTCAACTTGTGGACCGCGGCCTTTGACGCGGCATAGCTGCCCATACCCGCATCGGCCTTTACCGCGCCGCCCGCGCCGATGTTTACGATTCGCCCTTCCGCCGCCTCGCGCAGCGCGGGCAGGGCGGCCTGCGTCATGTTCACGCAAGTCAGCGCATTCAGCGCGAACATGCGTTGCCACGTGTCCGCGCCGCCATCTTCCAGCGTTTCCCAGACGAAGCCACCGGCCACGTTCACCACGACGTCGATGCCGCCCTGTTCGGAAACGATCCGCTGGGCAAGGGCCTGTGCCGCCGCAAAGTCGGACAAGTCGACGCCGCCGATATCGATTGCGCCCTCCACCTGTTCGCGCGCCTTGTCTGCATGGCCGACCCGCACCACGGTATCGCCCGCAGCCACCAGTGCCCTGGCCGTGGCGGTGCCGAGCACGCCAAAGCCCCCGGTTACCACGGCGACCCTTGCGCCCGCCGATCCTGAACTCATCTCGCTACTCCGTCCTGTCCGAATCGATTGATTGTCCGCGCCTTCAATATCAATGGCATCCCGCGATCAAGGCCAAAGGGGGCGACAAAAGTTCCGGCAGATCAGGACTTTTTCACGGTTCATCGCATTTTGTCGGAACCGGATCGACCTTGCGACTTTAACAAATGAGAGTCTGTGTGCCGTGCGACCATGCGGGAACATGCTCAGCCATTCGGCATGGGGGCCGCGCGATGAAGATACCGGAAACGATGCAGGAATTCCTGGACAAGAGCGGCATTTCGCTGACCGTTGCCGATGCGACGGCGCCCGATTTTCCGCTGTTGTCGGCAAATCCGGCGTTTCTTGGCCTTACCGGGTATGAGGCGGAAGAGGTCGTGGGGCGCAATTGCCGGTTCCTCCAGCCGCCCACCGGGGCGGGCCCGGTGCGCCAGCGCATCCGCGATTTCCTGCACGATCCGGCCCAGCGTGAAAACCGCTTCCTCCTGCCGAACCAGCGCAAGGATGGCTCGCCGTTTCTCAACCTTCTCTACATGACGAAGATCCGCAAGGACGCCGGCGACGCGATGATTATCGGTGCGCAGTTCGACTTTTCCCGGCACGACCGGCGCGGACAGGATGGTTACGACCAGACCTTGCGAGAGGACATCCGCGAACTGGGGCGGCTGACTGGCGAAATGGGGATGGTGACACTGGGCACGTTCCAGTCGCTGGCAACAAGCGCCGCGATCATCGCCGAAGCGAAGTTGAGCGAGTGATGGCCGAAATACGAATGGCGACCACCTGATGGCACTCACGGATTATCCACGAACCGGCCGTTTCATGCAGGGCCGGGTGCGCCAGGCAATGCGCCAGCGCGAACAGGACCTGCTGGAAAGCATGGTCGAAACGACAGAGCTGTTTACCGCACCCAATACCATCATCCGGCGTGGAGAGGTGGCCCAGCGCAGCACGATGCTGATCGACGGTTTCATCGCGCGCAGCATCACACGCGATGGCAAGCGGCACATCATCGGTATCCATGTGCCCGGTGATTTCGTGGACCTGCATGGCTTTGCGTTGAAACGGCTGGATCACGATATCGTGACGGTGGGGCACACGCTTGTCGGCTATGTCCCGCATGAACGGCTGGTCGCGGTAATGCGGAACGAGCCGCACCTTGCCCGGCTGCTGTGGTTTGCAACCCTGCTCGATGCTGCGATCCACCGCGAATGGATTTTGAAGCTGGAGCAGTTGAATGCCGACGGCAGGCTTGCCCATCTGATCGTGGAACTGTGGCACCGCCTCGATTTCGTGGGCCTTGCCGAACCGCTGAGCTGCGCGATGCCGCTGACGCAGGTGGAACTGTCGGATGCCTGCGGCACGACCGCGATTCACCTCAACCGCACCGTTCGCGCCATGCGGGAAGACGGTTTGATCGATTTTTCTCGTGGACGGGTGATGATCCCGGACATGGAACGTTTGAAATCGGTGGCCCGGTTCGATGGCTCTTATCTCTATGGGGATGGGGACCTTTTCATCGGAAAGGCCCTCGATGCGATGTAATGGCTATAACAATTGATGTAGGGTTAAGGTGATAAACCACGGAATTATTTCGATTGTCTGACTGGTCGACGAAGGTTATCTGTCCGCGATATGGGTACGCAGAGTTCGACGAAGGGTAACGAACCCCTCGACTTTCCGGTCGTGGGCGTTGGCGCGTCGGCGGGCGGGCTGGAAGCATTGCGAGAGATGCTGGGCGGGCACAGCGGCTCGCCGGGGATGGCTTTCGTCATCGTCCAGCACCTCGATCCCAACCATGAATCGCTGATGGCGCAGCTGATCGAGCGGTATACCTCGATGCCCGTTCGCCAGATCGAGGGTGGGGAAACGGTCGAGATCGACAATGTCTACGTCATTCCGCCCGGCTCCGGCCTGTCGGTGGAAGACGGCGTGCTGCGGCTGACGGAGTTCACCGATCCGCGCGGGATGCGCCGCCCGATCGACGATTTCTTCGAAGCGCTGGCCATGGATCTTGGCGAACGGGCGGCCTGCGTCATCCTGTCGGGCACGGGCGCCGACGGCAGCCGCGGCCTGCGCGCGATCAAGGAACACCACGGCATTTCCGTGGCGCAGGAACCGCATGGCGCACGCTATGACGGAATGCCGCTTTCGGCAGTGGGCACGGGGCTGGTCGATTTCATTCGGGAATCGTCGGAAATCATCCCGTGCCTGCGCGAATACTTCGACCGTATCGCCAATGGCGGAGAGGTCGACCCTGCCTCACTTGTCGCCGACAACATTGATGACTTGTGCGATGCGCTGCGCGACCAGATCGGGCACGACTTCACCGGTTACAAGCGCAGCACGCTGGGCCGGCGGATCGAGCGGCGGATGCAGGTTCTCGGCACCGACGATCTTGGCGGCTACCTCACCCGCATTCGCCACGATCCCACCGAATGCCAGGCGCTGTTCCGCGACCTGCTGATCAACGTCACCCGCTTTTTCCGCGACGACGATGCATTCGAGGCGCTGACCGAAAAGGTGATCCGCCCGCTGGTACGCACTGCCGATGAAACGAACGGCATCCGCGTCTGGGTGCCGGGGTGTTCCAGCGGAGAGGAAGCCTATTCCATAGCCATCCTCATCGCGGAGGAAATGGCCGCGCAGAAACGCCAGCTGCCGGTGCAGGTGATCGCCAGCGACATCGACGACCAGATGTTGCGCATCGCGCGCGAAGGCATCTATCCCATCGCCAGCATCGCCGACATTCCCGAACCGATGCGCAGCAAGTACACGGTCGGCCACGGCGATACTTTCGTGATCTGCGCCGCGATCCGCGAAATGGTGCGATTTACACTTCACTCGGTGATCAAGGACCCGCCGTTCTCGCGCATCGATCTCATCTCGTGCCGCAACCTGCTGATCTATTTCGATGACAGGTTGCAGCAGGCCGTGCTGCCGCTGTTCCACTATGCCCTGCGGCCCGAAGCATGGATGTTCCTTGGCCCGTCGGAAACGATCGGCCGCTATGACGACCTGTTCAACACGCTGGATGCCCGCCACCGCATCTTCCAGCGCAATTCGGCATTTCCCAGCTATCCGCTCGAACTGCCCAGCGTGGGGAAGGCCAACCGCACGCGCCGCCCGGTGGAGCGTGCCAGCCGGATGCGCGAGCCGAGCTGGATGGAAGGGGAGGCGCTGCGCAAGCTGACGACATCCTATGCCCCCCCAACGCTGCTGGTTGACCGGGAGGCGATGATCGTCACCACTTGGGGGCCGGTGGGCCGCTATTTCGATTTCACCGCCGATCGTGATCGCCGCATCCATGCCACTTCGCTGGCCAAGCCGGGCCTGCGTGAAGTTGTCGGCGTGCTGGTGCGACAGGCGATGGAGGGCAACCAGCGCCATGTCGCGCGCGATGTCGTGGTGAAGACGGACTTCGGTGAGCAGCTGGTGCAAGTCGTCTGCGATCCTGTGCGTGACGGCACTTTCCTGATCGTCATTCGCGAAACCGCGCCATTCCAGCCGAGCGAGGGCGATGATTTCATCGAGCTGGCCGAAGTGGACGACCAGGTCCAGCTGCTTGAAGACGAACTGCGCATGACGCGCCACCGGCTGCGTTCGACAGTGGAGGAACTGGAGACCGCGAACGAGGAACTGAAGAGTTCCAACGAAGAAATGATGTCGATGAACGAGGAGCTCCAGTCCACGAACGAGGAGCTGACCACGGTCAACGACGAGTTGAAAAACAAGATCGACCAGGTGCTCGTCGCCAAGTCGGATCTCGAAAATTTCTTCGATTCCACGCAGCTTGCGGTCATCGTTGTCGATGCCGACATGCGTATCCGCAGTTTCACGGACGCGGCATGCGAGTTGTTCCCGTTCCAGCCCGGTGACCGGGGGCGGGTTCTGGCCGACGTGACGTCGCATTTGCATAGCAACGAGTTCCTCGAACTGGCGCGAGGCGTGGCGCGTACCGGCAACATCGCGGAATCGCATGCGCGCAACCCGGCGGCCGGGCGCGATTATTCCCTGCGCGTCCTGCCCTATCACCGGCCCGACGGCACGGTCGATGGCGCAACGATGGTGTTCACCGACATCACCTCCGCCCTCACGATGGAACGGGAGCTTGCGGAACAGCGCGAACGGCTGGAACTGGCCATCCGCGTCGCCCGCATCGGGGTGTGGGAATACGATCCGGCGACCGGCAAGACCGAACTGGACGAAGCGGAGAAGCGCCTGCTCAACGTGTCCGACGAGGATGCGGAGGAGATGGAGGCGATCCTCAAGCATGTCCACGAAGAAGATCGCGACGCGGTGAACGCATCGTTGCGTCGCGCGATGGATGGGACACAGGATTACGACCAGACGTTCCGTATCACCACCGACGACGGCCGCGACCGCTGGTTGCACGGCCTGGCCCGCCGCGTGCGGATCGGCAACGACCACCGTTTCATCGGGGTGACTTACGATATCTCGCAAGAGCGTGAGGCGCTGGCAGAGCGCGACCTGCTGCTGCGGGAAATGAACCACCGCATCAAGAACCTGTTCGCTGTCGTCGGTGCCATGGTCGGCATCTGCGAACGCGATGCCAGCGATGTCAGCGAATTTGCCGCTGAACTGAAGCGCCGGATCGCGGCGATGGGCCGCGCCCATGCGCTGACCCAAAGAAGGAATGTGGACGACCCGATCACTATCCGCGAACTGGTCGAAACCGTGATCACGCCCGCGCGTGGGTCGCAGGATATTGCGATCAACGGACCGGACGTGATGGTTTCGGTCAGCAAACTGACGCCCCTTGCTCTCATCTTCCACGAATGGGCGACGAACGCGGCGAAGTACGGCGCGCTGGCTTCCGACAATGGCACCTTGACCATCGATATCTCGCTGAACGGTGATGAAGCCACGATCGAGTGGAAGGAAACCACGCCGGATCATCACGAAGTCGTCGAGGCGAAGGGCTTCGGCACACGACTGGTTCAAGCGTCCGTCCGCCAGTTGGACGCCGATCTTGACGGGCGCGAGACGGAAACCGAATTCGTGCGCCGCTTGACGCTTGGCGGAGTCATTGTGGGCGATGTCATCGGAGCGGTAGAAGAAGCCTGATTGCGTGTCAGTCGCTCGGTAGTCCAGTTCAAAAACGGAAAAACCCGGCGTCGAGGGGGTCTCCGCCGGGCTTCCCGCATACCGCGTTTGACGGCATGGTCATGATCGTGGGCCATACAGGCCGGTAAAGGGATTCGGTGGTCAGCCGACGCCTTCGGGGATCATGGCATCCTGTTTCAGGTAGATGCGGTTGTCGTCGATACGGTCCACGTCTTCCAGCTTCAGGAAGTGGTGCATGTTGTCGCTCGAATCCGTGCGGGTCAGCTTGATGCGTTCACCCTCGACCTCGTCTACGGTGCCGACGTGTTGGCCCGTGGAATCGGTGACTTCCATGTGTTCCTTGATGCGTAGCTTCTCGAACATGTCTGCTCCTATCTGTCTGTTTTCACATAACTAACGGACAGGGCAAGCGATCGGTCCACGACCTGGCGGGCGTGCTGAACGCCTCATGGAAACCACAGGGAAATCATCCCCCGCCTACCTTCGGTTCGCGCCCGCGCGCCTTGGCGGCGGCGGTGCCGGCATGAACCTTCGGATAGGGGGAGCGGCGGGGGATGCGCCCGTTTGCCGGGTCTTCAGGAAACCGAGAGATAGATGCCGCTGGGCTCCACCATGTTGATGTGGTTCACGCTGTAATCCTTGCCGCCGGCGGTGAAATCGTCGCCGGAAATGCTGTCGACGCTGCCCACCGGGCGACCGGCGACATCGAACACGGCCATGCCGTTCTTCACTCCAAGTTTCTCAAGCATAGCAAACTCCTCTGGTCTCGCGCGGTGGAGGTCGCGCAGTGCGAAGAATGCCGTATAAATTGCGAACGCGATGCAAATGGGCGTGGTTGCCCTGAATTTGACAGAGTGTGCTTACCGGTCGGTTTACCTTCGCAACCGTTACAATCTGCGACGCAAGGTGACTTGGCCCGTGCGTGTCGTTCCCCTACCCGCCGACCGATTGTCGGATTTTTACACAAAAGGGGAAACAAATGCGCAAATGGCACCGCTGGCTGTCGGTCCTGTTCGGAGTATTCCTGTTGTGGATCGCCATCACCGGCGTGTTGAGCCAGGTCGCCGTGCTATGGCCTGCCGGAAGCGATCCTGCCGCAGCCGCCGCAGCCATACCGCCCGAAGGCTTCGTCTGCCCCGAAGGCTGGCGCTGCATGCCGCCACGCCCCGATGCCACCGGCATTCGCGGCATGGTCGGCCTGTTCCACCACTTGCATTCGGGGGAGACGTTCGGCCCCGTCGGCACCGCGATCTCGGTCCTGTCGGGCCTTGCCATGATCTTCTTCGGCTTTTCCGGCATTTGGCTCTACGTGCAGATGTGGCGCAATCGTAAGCGCCGCAGCCTTTCGTCCAGGCTGTTCTGGAAATAACGAAAAAGCCCCCTGCCGCGTGATGCGGGCAGGGGGCTTCCGGTTCACCCGACGGAAGGAAAACGTCAGGCTTCCTGCGTAAACAGTTCCGCCGCATTGGCGCCGGTGGCCGACAGGCGCACCTTGTCGCCCTCTACACCGGCGACAAGGCCTAGCGGCAGGTAGTGGTGGTGGCCGTGGTGGCTTTCCTGTTCGAAGCCGGCGTCGCTGCTGTCCTTGGTCAGCTTGATGCGTTCGCCCTCTACCGCGTCCACGGTGCCGACATGGGCACCGTCCGCGCCGATCACTTCCATGTGTTCGCGGATGCCGTTTGCGATGTCGTTCATTGCTCTGCTCCCATGTTGGGGTCATCTATCGGGTACCGCCCGGGGCGAAGGGGAATAAGTCCCCGGGCGGCTCGTATGGTAAACGACCCGCAACCCCCTCGCGTTCCACCCGAAATGCCCGATTTCGGCCCCATTCAGCCTTATTCGGCCACACCCGCGACGAGCGGCGCAGCGCTTGCGGCCAGCCGTGCGAAAAGGCCCGATATCTTTTGCGCGCGCGCCGCCGTCCCCATATTATCAACAGGGCGATGCGCCGTTTTGCGTTCAGCTGCCATTCCGCGCTGGGGAAAAGCCTTCCAGCGCTAGCGGCCCGCAGGCCTGCCCCATGCTATATCTTGTGGCTCGTGCTGGTGAATCGCGCACCTGCGCCAAATGCTCAAGACGAACGGAGAACACCGCCCATGTCGCTGCTCGAAGCCCGCAAGACCTACAAGCCGTTCGAATACCCCTGGGCGTACGAGTTCTGGAAGCGGCAGCAGCAGGTCCACTGGATGCCGGAGGAAGTCCCTCTGGGCGAGGATTGCCGCGACTGGGCGCAGAAGCTGTCGGATCACGAACGCAACCTGCTGACGCAGATCTTCCGCTTCTTCACACAGGCCGACGTGGAGGTGCAGGACTGCTACCACGAAAAGTACGGCCGCGTGTTCAAGCCGACAGAGGTGAAGATGATGCTGGCCGCGTTCTCCAACATGGAGACGATCCACATCGCCGCCTATTCCCACCTGCTGGATACGATCGGCATGCCCGAAAGCGAGTACGGCATGTTCCTCGAATATTCGGAGATGAAGGACAAGCACGACTACCTTCAGCAGTTCGGCGTGGACAGTGACGAGGATATCGCCCGCACGCTGGCCATGTTCGGCGGCTTTACCGAAGGGCTGCAGCTTTTCGCCAGCTTCGCCATGCTGATGAACTTCCCGCGCTTCAACAAGATGAAGGGCATGGGCCAGATCGTGTCATGGTCGGTGCGCGACGAATCGCTCCACTGCGAAGGGATCACGCGCCTGTTCCACGCCTTCGTCGCCGAACGCGGCTGCCTGACCAAGGCGGTGAAGGAAGACATCATCGACTGCTGCCAGAAAACGGTGCGGCTCGAAGACGCCTTCATCGACCTTGCCTTCGAACAGGGGCCGGTTCCGGGCATGAGCGCGAAGGAAATCAAGCGCTACATCCGCTATATCGCCGACTGGCGCCTGGGCCAGCTGGGCCTGCCCGAAATCTACATGATCGAGGAACATCCGCTGCCGTGGCTGACGCCGCTGCTGAACGGGGTGGAGCACGCCAATTTCTTCGAAACCCGCGCGACCGAATATTCGAAGGGCGCAACGCGTGGCAACTGGCAGGACGTGTGGTCCAACTTCGACAGCCGCCGCAAGGCGAGCAAGGGCGAAGAAGCCAACGACGCCGAGGACGAAGGTCCGGGTTTGTTCGGAGAAGAAGCGGCGGAGTGATTTGATAAATTCGTAGCTTGCTGCTAAGGAACGAATACGGAACAAAGTTCAGTTGGTTTCATAACGACAGCCAACCAATCGTTAAGGACGTTCATCATGTATGATGTGCGGGATGTGGCGAACTTTACGCTTGATTATGCCGATGAACATAACTTCGGTATCACCAATCTAGCGCTTCAGAAGTTGCTATATTTTGCTCATGGATGGTTCTTTGCAATATTCGAAGAGCCCCTGATCAAGAACAAGTTCGAAGCATGGCAATATGGTCCAGTTCAGAGAGTGCTATATGATCAGTTTAAAGCGCTAAAGGATAGGCCGATTAAAGGTTTAAGGGCTACTTATATTGATCCATTAAATGGAAATCCGCATTATAAAACTCCAAAAATCTGCGATGATCATGCTTCCGTGATACGAGCGGTTCTTCAGAAGTATCAGCGTTATTCTGCTGGAGAACTAGTCACGGAAAGCCATGTCGAAGATAGCCCTTGGGAATTTGTTTGGCAGCAAGCGGAAGATGCAATTTATCCGGGCATGAAAATTCCTGATGCCTTGATCCTTGACCACTTCAAGCGGCTTAATCCAATTTTAACCTTGCACTAAGGAGCGAAGGCAGTGCCACGTGTCGTTAACTTCATGGACGCAGCGCGAATGACTGCGAGTACGTCCCGTGAAACGGCGTACCGGGTAAGCACATATTTTGGAGAAGCTGGTCCATTCAGTTACGGCAAGGTGCGTGCACTTACAGGTCGGTTGCTTGCTGGCGAACTTCCATTCCGTGTCCTGACTGCAGGAATTGAAAAGGTTGCATTCGAGCTTTCTCGTAAGTGCAATCTTGATGTCGCTAAGCTCCTTTACGCATGCACAGCATTTCGCAATTGCCCTTCCTATCAACTCAAGCGGGCACTCTATCCGATTGATCGTGATTTCGCTCTTGGTGTGCGTCCTGAAACGGTCGTCGTTGTCGATGGCGTCCCAAATCTTGTCTTTCTTCAACCTCGCAAGAATCCTGTTCCTTGGGCTTTCAATGCGCCGTTCATGCGCAGACTCCTTGAAGAATTGTTCGGCGATTACTTCGATGAATTTCGCTTGTGGCTTGTCGATACTGAAGCCGATGATGGGGATGAACGAACCTTAAAGTTAGTGGATCTTCAGGCGGTTTCGCCGATGCCTGAGCGTGAATTTATTAGGCGTATCGCATCATTGCGAAATGCTTGGAGGCTTCATCTCAAGGCACCTGCAAAACGCAAAGAGCGCCGAAAGGATCAAGATGATGGGCAGGCTGATCTGTGGTCTTAACCCCAACCTAACCATATTCCCCTAACCTCCGGCGCATGAACGCACTCGTTCGCCGTTTGCCCATTCCCCTGATCGTGGGGACTTTCCTGCTGCTGACGCAGACGGGATGGTTCGATGGCGTCATCAAGGTGCGCGGGGGTGACGATCCGGTCTACATGTCCGAAGACAACCCCTGGGCCATTTCCGGAGAGGCGCGTTCGACCGAGGCTGCCGTCTGGTTCGGCACGTGCGGGGATGCGAACCGGCGCGGCCATTCCGCCATCGCGCGGGGCGAGCCCGGCTATCGCGACGAACTAGATCCGGATGGCGACGGCATCGCCTGTTAGGCGCGCCGCCCGCCTCACACCCTCCATCTTTGTAATCCGGCCCCGCAAGGCGTAGGGTCCTGCCTGCAATTGCGGGGAGTGCGCGTGATGGTCGAAGCCACAGACAGCAAGCCCAGGGATACCAGACCGGCCGGCGATACCGTTTTCGCAGGGTCGATCCCCGCGACGTATGACGAATGCCTCGTCCCCACGCTGTTCGCGCCCTATGCCCGCGATCTCGTCGCCCGCGCGGTAGCCTGCCGCCCGAAACGTGTGCTGGAAATCGCCGCCGGAACCGGTGTCGTCACCCGCCTGCTGGCTGATGCACTGCCCGATGCGAAGATCGTGGCGACGGACCTTAACGCCGACATGCTGGCCATCGCCTGCGAAAACGGGGAAGGGCGCAACGTGCGTTACCGCGTGGCCGATGCGCAGGCGCTGACTTTCACGAACGCCAGTTTCGATCTGGTCGTGATCCAGTTCGGCGCGATGTTCTTTCCCGATCGCGTCGCCGCCTATGCCGGAATGCGCCGCGTGCTGGGCAAGGGCGGCACGCTGCTGTTCAACGCATGGAACACGCTGGAGAGCAATCCGGGCAGCCATGCGGTGCAGCGCGCGATTTGCGACATTTTGCCCGATCCCGGGCCGACGTTCCTGCCGCGCACGCCCTTCGGTTATCACGATGCCGATCTGATCGCGCGCGAACTGGATGCGGCGGGCTTTGCAGAAGTTGCCGTGGAACAGGTCGCCTTGCGCTCCCCGCCCGCGAGCGCTGCGATGCTGGCGCGCGGCTATTGCCTTGGCACGCCCGTTTCCGGTGAACTGGCCCGCCATCCAAAACGCTTGCGCGATGCAGCACTGGCCGCCGCCATTGCAGAGGCGCAGCGGACGGAACCGGAAGACGGCTTCCCCATGTCCGCCCACGTCGCGACGGCAAGGGTTTAGGGGCGCAGGTTAGCGCCCCCCGCCAAACCGTTTTCCTACACGCGGCGATCCTGCCATCGTTGCCCCGAACCGCTCACGCCGGTGGGCAAGGGCGGGGCGGGCGGAAATGTGTAACCCTGTCGCGCAGGGGCGAAGGCCAAGGGTTTGTGCGGGTTTGCGGGGGCTGGGGGAGGGTGACAGGGTGTAACCTTTGTCACCTTCAGTCGGGATCGGGGTAATCCTCGATCGGGCGCAAGATCTTCAATTCCTCGCCCAGCGGTTCGTGGCCCAGATCGGGCCAGTCGATCGCCTCCGGCTCGACATGGGTGTCGGGCAGCCGGTCCAGCAAGTGGCGGATCAGCGTCAGCCGCCCGCGCTTCTGGTCGTTGAAATCGACCACGGTCCACGGCGCCCATGCCGAATGGGTCGCGGCAAAAATCGCCTCCCGCGCGGCGGTATAGTCGGCATATTTCGACCGCGCGGCAACATCGGTGGGGGAAAGTTTCCAACGCTTCAGCGGATCGTCCAGCCGCTCCCTGAAGCGTTCCTCCTGGCTCTGCTGGCTGGCGGAAAGCCAGTACTTGAACAAGCGGATGCCGTCATCGACGAGCATCTTTTCGAAGATCGGCGCGGCGCGCAGGAAATGGGCAACCTGCTCCTCGCTCGCCCAGCCCATCACCCGCTCCACCCCGGCGCGGTTGTACCAGCTGCGGTCGAACAGCACGATTTCGCCGGCAGCGGGCAGGTGGGCGGTATAGCGCTGGAAATACCACTGCGTCTGCTCGTCAGCGCTGGGCTTGGGCAGTGCGGCGATGCGGCACTGACGCGGATCGAGGTGGTTGTGAATGGCCTTGATCGCACCGCCCTTGCCGGCGGTGTCGCGCCCTTCGAAGACGACGACAATGCGCTCGCCCTTCGCCCGCGCCCATCGCGCCATGCCGACAAGTTCAAGCGCCAGATTTTCAAGCGCGTTCTGGTAGTTGCCGTTCTTCACTGAATGATGTCGTCAATGCGCGGATTCGATCGGAGCGATGGTGGCAAGCTGGCTACCCCCGCAGCCGACAATGACGCTGGAATATGCGGGCAGGGCCGGCTTGATCTCCAGCCGCACCTGCTCCCACCCCGATGCGCGATCAGCCGGCGCAATCGTCAGCGCGACACGCTGACCGGGCGGCATCATCCGGTCGGTCGGCTCCGCCGCCAGTGTCGCTGTGGCGTTTTCGGGCAGTAGCACTTCGCCGGTAACGATCAGTGTCGGCACGGCATCGGGGCCGGGCATGGCATTGATCCAAGCTGCCCAGCCGCGCGTTTCGGTGGGGCAGACCGGCAGCGCCTCCGCCTCGCCAGTCGTGGCGCACCCTGAAAGAAGCACGCCGAACCCCGAAGCGACGATGGCCAACCACGATTTGCGCATGATCCGGAATACTCCCCAAAGACTTGCCGTGCGGCAAGGATACAATGCCAAGGATACAATGAATGCACGCAAAGCCAACCGGATCGTGTAGCGGGAAGACGGGGCAGTCCTCCATCCCCCTTGAATATTGCGTCCGCGAAGGCCAAAGCGCGCAACCATGAACACGATTACCGACGCCCAGATACAGGCAGCCGCCGCATCCTCCAAGGCATGGCCTTTCCAGGAGGCGCAGCGCCTTGCCAAACGCTTTCCGAACGGCAAGCGCGACGCGGACGGCAATCTGGTGCCGGTGCTGTTCGAAACCGGCTACGGCCCATCGGGCCTGCCGCATATCGGCACGTTTCAGGAAGTGCTGCGCACCACCTTCGTGCGACGCGCCTATGAAGTTCTGACCGGTGGCCATCCCACCCGTCTTGTCGCGTTCTCGGACGATATGGACGGGCTTCGCAAGGTGCCCGACAATATCCCCAATGCAGGTGTGCTGGCCGAAAACCTCGGCAAGCCGCTCAGCCGTATCCCCGATCCGTTCGGCACGCATGAAAGCTTCGCGCATCACAACAACGGACGCCTTTGCGACTTTCTCGACCGGTTCGGGTTCGACTACGAATTCGTTTCGGCCAGCGATCGCTACAATTCGGGCGCTTTTGACGATGCGTTGAAGAACGTCCTGCGTCACTATGATGCGATCATGGGCGTTATGCTGCCCACCCTGCGCGCAGAGCGGCAGGCAACATATTCGCCGGTCCTGCCGGTCAGCCCGACCAGCGGCATTGTGCTGCAGGTGCCAATCGAGGTTGTGGATGCCGAACAGGGCCTTGTCCGCTTTACCGACGAAGACGGGACGAGCGTCGAGCAGTCGATCCTTGGCGGCAAGGCCAAGCTGCAGTGGAAGGTCGACTGGGCGATGCGCTGGGTGGCGCTGGGCGTTGATTACGAGATGTGCGGCAAGGATCTGACCGACAGCGTCACGCAATCCGGCAAGATTGCCAAGATCCTCGGCGGTCGCAAGCCGGAGGGCATGATTTACGAGCTGTTCCTCGACGCGAATGGAGAGAAGATATCCAAGTCGAAGGGCAATGGCCTGACGATCGAGGAATGGCTGACCTACGGCAGCGAGGAGAGCCTTGGCTTCTACCTGTTTCGTGAACCCAAGAGCGCCAAGCAACTCCACGTCGGCATCATCCCCAAGGCGGTGGACGAATACTGGCAGTTCCGCGAAAAGCTGCCGGCCCAGCCGCTGGAGCAGCAGCTGGGCAATGCAGCATGGCACCTGCTTGGGGCCAATGGCGGCCATCAGGGTTTGGACCTGCCAGGTGCGGGTGACAGCCTGCCGGTAACCTACGGCTTGTTGCTCAACCTTGTCGGCGTGCTTGGCGCCGGGGCCAACCGGGAGCAGGTCTGGTCCTACCTTGGCAACTATATCCACGATCCCGACCCGGCGGACCATCCCGATCTCGACGTGCTGGTCGATCGTGCGCTGGCCTACAATCGCGATTTTGTTGCGCCAACACTGGTGAAGCGTGCGCCGGAGGCGAACGAGGCGAGGGCGCTGGATGCGCTCGACAGGGCGCTGGCCGGATTCGATGCCGATACCCCTGCAGAGGAGCTACAGACCGCGGTCTACGAGATCGGCAAGCGCGAGGAGTTCGCGTTTGGGAATCTGCGTGACTGGTTCAAGGCGCTTTACGAAACGCTGCTTGGTTCCTCTCAGGGCCCGCGCATGGGCAGTTTCATCGCGCTCTACGGCGTGGAGAATTCGCGCCGACTGATCGCTGACGCGCTCATGCGCACGAGTGCGGAGCAGGCCTGACTTTGAGCGGAGCGCCGCCCAGTGCCGCCACATTCGAGGCGCTGGCGGTAGCGGCATTGAACCGGTTGCCGGAGCCGTTTGCACAGCATCTGCGCGATATCGTCATCAGGGTCGAGGAATTCGCCGACGCGGAAACGCTGCAGGCGATGGATATCGAAAGCGAATGGGATCTGACGGGGCTTTATCACGGCTTGCCGCTGACCGATCAGTCGGTGTGGAGTTCGGGTGACATGCCGCCGCAGATCGTACTTTATCGCCAGCCGTTGCTGGCGGAATGGTGTGAGACCGGCGTCGCGCTGGAAGCGCTCATCACCCATGTCGTAGTCCATGAAATCGGCCATCATTTCGGCCTGAGCGACAACGACATGCACACGCTTGAACAGCAGGTGATCTAACCGGGTTCCGGATAGAGGAAACCGATCGCAATCAATGGCAAATCGGAGGGATAAGATATGGCCGGTGTTTGGTTCGACGAGATGGAAGTGGGGCAGGTCTTCCAGCATGCGATCCGCCGTACGGTGACGGAAACCGACAATGTCATGTTCACCTGCATGACGCACAACCCCGCCTATCTTCACCTCGACGAAGAATACATGAAGGGCACTCCGTACGGTCAGCGGTTGGTCAATAGTTGTTTCACGCTGTCGCTCATGGTCGGAATCTCGGTGAACGAAACGACGCTTGGTACCGCGGTTGCCAACCTTGGTTGGGATGAAGTGCGCTTTCCCGCGCCGGTGTTCCACGGGGACACGATTCGCGTGGAAACCGAAGTGCTCGAACTGCGCGAATCCAAGTCACGGCCGGATCAGGGAATCGTTACGTTCCAGCACCGCGCCTATAACCAGCGTGACGAACTGGTGGCCAGTTGCAAGCGCGCCGGGCTTCAGCTGAAGAAGCCGAAGGAGTGAGCGGGAGCGGCGGGTTTTCCACGCGGAATCGGGCTGTCGCGAAAAATTCATAAAATCCGCTTTGATGGGCGTTGACAGGGCGCGCGCCCTCCCATAGATGCGCGGCTCCCCAAGGGGTGCACGCCATCGCAAGCGTCAAGTTAGCGGGTGTAGCTCAGTTGGTTAGAGCGCCGGCCTGTCACGCCGGAGGTCGCGGGTTCGAGCCCCGTCACTCGCGCCACTTGGAGGAAAAGACAAAGGCCCGCGCAAGCGGGCCTTTCTCGTTTCTACCTTTCAGATCTGAAGCTCTATTCCGGCGGTGAGAAGCGGCCAGTCTCCATCCAGATCAGGAATCGCTTCAACGGCAGCAGCCATACGATTCCCAGAACCAGATAGACCGGTACCTGCAACAGCACGTGCCAGCGTGAAATCGGTTCGATGACCGTCACAACAGCCATGATGTAAAGGCCCATCGCGATCATCAGCGCCAATATGCCAACGGGCTTGCGCCAGGTCGGTTGCCAGTCGGGTCGCATCAGGGTTCGTGCCTTTCGAAGGGGCCATAAAGCCGCGTGGGCGTAACGATCGCAGCCAGAAGCCGGTCATGCGGTTCCAGCGGCAGCATGTCGACCTTCTGAACGTCCCAGGCAAGCCCGATCGGTGTTGCCTGCGGATTGGCGGCAAGCCATCGGTCGTAATGTCCGCCGCCCTGGCCCAGCCGCGCGCCGCTTTCGGTGAAACCGATCAGGGGGACGAACAGGACATCCGGCGTTACCTGCGGCGCATCGGCATCGGGCTGCAAGGAACCGTGTGGCGCGACCACGAGGTCACTGTCGCCATAAGGATCTTCCCAAGCGGCGAAAGTCATCTGTGCGCCGCGATCGGCAAAGCGCGGCAGGGCAAGGCGAAAGCCTTCCTCCTGAAAAAACCGCGCATAGCCGCCGGTCGGCGCTTCGGTCGGAATCGGGTGATACAGCGCAATCGTTGCACCATTCGGCACAAGGTCGAGAACCGGTCGCGGCGGACGCCGGAACAGCAGCGCGCGCGTACTGTCGTCAAGGCCCGCCACATGGGCCCGCCGCTTTTCCCGCAACCGCTTGCGCAACCTTGACTTGTCCAAGTCCGTTCTCCACCGGCCATTCAACAACGACTGCACCGGATTTTCGGTCAGGCCGATGCCGAAAATGGAGGAAGGCGAGAACCGGAGCGGAGCGACCGTCTGGTCGTGAGCACCGGAAGCGCAGACAGCCGCCATTTGCAGGCCGGCATGGGCGAAAAGCCGGTGTAGTCGGTGACGGGAACCACCGTGGGTCGTTTGCCGTGTGAAATCCTCTGACGCCTAAGCATCAGGTGGAGGCCGTTTCAGCCGGCCCACGAGCCAGCCAAGGGACAGCCCCCTAGGATTGGTTATAGCCTCAGGGATGTTCTGTCGGCTCGTGCCGGGCAGAACCCGTCGCCCATCATCTAGGCGTGGTGGTCCTCGCCCTCAAGGTGGCGGACGATATTTTCGATGCGCGAAGTGATGGAATCGATCCGTTTCGCGATGGCCTTGTCCTCGTCCCGGTCGATTGCGGGGCCGGTATTGCCTTCGCGCATGGCGTGCAGCTCGTCAGCCAGCACCAGCGCGCCGAACAGCAGCATGCGCGGTTCGGACTGTCCCACTGCGCCTGCATCGCGCACGCGGGTGTCGATCATCCGGCCAAGCAGGGCGATATGCGATTCCTCGCCCGGCTTGCAGGAGATGGCAAAGCGCCTGCCGCCGATTTCCAGATCAAGGTTCGCCATCAGCCGTGCTCCCCGAATTCTTCCAGCAGGACGTCGAGGTCTGCCAAGGCGTGGCCGACTTTTTCGCGCATGGCTTCGTGTGCGACCTTCAGTGATCGCAATTCGTTTTCCGCCGGATTGGGGCGCACCACGGCCTTTTCGAGCCTTGTCAGCATCGCATCCAGCCGCTCGAGCGCTCCGTCGAGTTCCAGTTTATCCGGTTCCGCCATTGTCTTGCTGTCTTCCCGTGCCTGATTGCCACCGATCACTAGCGCCCGTTGGCCAAGTCTGGCGCAGGTCGCAAACCGGTGATCCCCGTAAAAGCGATATGCGGACGCTGCTCTGCGATGATCGGCGCTGCAAGCGGAATAACGGTCCACATATGCAAGGGCATCTTCCACCTTCCAAAGGGAGCCTACCTTGACGCAGCCGCAGCATCCTCGCAATGCGTCGCCGCAAACGAATCACCCGCACCCGCGCGCTCAACGGGGAAACGCCTGATCATGACGACCACGACCACCAGCCTGGCAGGGATGGCCAACGCCATTCGTGCCCTTTCCATGGATGCGGTTCAGGCCGCCAATTCCGGGCACCCCGGAATGCCGATGGGCATGGCCGATGTCGCCACGGTCCTCTTCAAGGAATACCTGAAGTTCGACCCTGCCGCGCCGAAGTGGGACGATCGCGACCGTTTCGTGCTGTCGGCGGGCCACGGCTCGATGCTGATCTACTCGCTGCTCCACCTGACGGGTTACGCGCACCCGACGATGGACGAGATCCGCAATTTCCGCCAGCTCGGCAGCCCCTGCGCCGGACACCCCGAAAACTTCCTTCTCGACGGCGTGGAATGCACCACCGGACCGCTGGGCCAGGGCCTTGCGATGGCCGTCGGCATGGCGATTGCCGAACGTCACCTGAACGCGAAGCACGGCGACGAGCTTGTCGATCACCGCACCTGGGTGATCGCGGGCGACGGTTGTCTTATGGAAGGTATCAACCACGAAGCGATCGGCCTTGCCGGCAATCTCGGCCTTGGCCGCATGATCGTGCTGTGGGACGACAACAACATCACCATCGACGGCAAGGTCGAACTGTCCTCGAACGAGGATGTCGAGGCGCGTTACCGCTCTGCCAACTGGCACGTTGTGCGCTGTGACGGCCACGACGCCGCCGACATCCGCCGCGCGATCGACGAGGCGATTGCCGATCCGCGCCCCTCGCTGGTTGCATGCAAGACCGTCATCGGCAAAGGCGCGCCCAACAAGCAGGGCACCAGCGCCACGCACGGCTCGCCGCTTGGCGCGGACGAAGTCGCCGCAGCGCGCGCGGAACTGGGCTGGACAGCCGAACCGTTCGTTATCCCTGACGATATCGCCGCCGCATGGAAGGCGACGGGCGAACGCGGCAAGCAGGCCCATGCCGATTGGCAGGCCCGTATCGATAGCGATGCCGATCGCCGCGCGAAGTATTACGCTGCCTCGATGAAGGGCGATTCGGTCGCCTCGGCCGCGCTCGAAGGCTACATCGCCGATCTCGTCGCTAATCCGAAGAAGGTGGCGACCCGCAAGGCAAGCGAAATGGCGCTGGAGGTGCTGACTTCCGCGATCGACACGATGATCGGCGGTTCGGCTGACCTTACCGGTTCGAACAACACGAAGACCAAGTCGACCGATCCGCTCACCGCGGAAAACTATGGCGGCCGCTATGTCTATTACGGCATCCGCGAGTTCGGCATGGCTGCGGCGATGAACGGCATGGCACTGCATGGGGGCGTGATCCCCTATGGCGGTACGTTCCTGATCTTCTCCGACTATGCGCGCAACGCCATCCGCATGTCGGCGCTGCAGCAGACCGAAGTGGTCTATGTGCTTACGCACGATTCGATCGGCCTTGGCGAAGACGGCCCGACCCACCAGCCGGTGGAACAGGTCATGTCGCTGCGTCTGATCCCGAACCTCAACGTCTATCGCCCCGCCGACGTCATCGAAACGGCGGAATGCTGGGCGCTGTCGCTTTCCACGCCGGGCAAGTCGTCTGTTCTCGCGCTCACCCGCCAGAACCTGCCGCAGCTGCGCGGAGAGGGCGATGCGGACTGGAGTGCGAGCAGCAACCGTTCTGCCCGCGGTGCCTATCGCCTCGTTTCGGCAAGTGCGGCTCGCAAGGTGATCCTAATCGCCACCGGTTCCGAAGTCGAACTGGCCGTAAATGTCGCCAAGGCGCTTGAAGCGGACGGTATCGGTGCCGACGTGGTGTCGATGCCTTGTCAGGAGCTGTTCGACGCACAGGACGCAGCTTATCAGGCCGACGTGCTGGGCCACAACGATGCGGCGCGGCCCCTTCGCGTCTCGATCGAAGCCGGCGTCACCATGGGTTGGCAGAAGTACACCCACGCGGGCGCAGGGGTGATCGGCCTCAACATCGGCCTCGACCGCTTCGGCGCGTCTGCTCCCGCAGAGCAGCTTTTCGAGAAATTCGGCTTCACAGTCGATGCCATCGTGCCGCAGATCAAAGAGAAACTGAATTAAAGACAGGAGTTTAAGTCATGGCGACCAAGGTTGCGATCAACGGTTTCGGACGTATCGGGCGGCTTGTGGCCCGTGCCATCCTGGAGCGTGACGACCACGATCTCGAACTCGTTGCGATCAACGACCTTGCCAGCGTGAAGGCCAATGCGCTGCTGTTCCAGTACGATTCGACGCACGGCCGTTTCCCCGGCACCGTCGAAGCTGGCGAAGACAGCATCACCGTGAACGGCAAGACCATCGCCGTGACGTCAGAGCGTGAGCCCGGCAAGCTGCCGCATGCCGCCATGGGCGTCGACATCGTGCTCGAATGCACCGGCTTCTTCCAGTCCGACGAAGCGGCCCGTCCGCATATCGCCGCTGGCGCCAAGAAGGTGTTGATCTCGGCCCCGGCCACCGGCGTTTCGAAGACGATCGTGTTCGGCGTGAACCAGGGAACGTTGACGGCGGAAGACGATGTCGTTTCCAACGCATCGTGCACCACTAACTGCCTTGCCCCTGTTGCCAAGGTCCTGAACGACACCGTCGGCATCGAGCGTGGTTTCATGACCACGATCCACTCGTACACGAACGACCAGCGCATGCTGGACCAGATGCACTCCGACCTGCGCCGTGCGCGCGGCGGTGCGCAGAACATGATCCCGACCACGACCGGTGCTGCCCGCGCTGTTGGTCTCGTCCTGCCCGAGCTGAAGGGCAAGCTGGACGGTTCGAGCGTGCGTGTGCCGACGCCGAACGTCAGCCTTGTCGACCTGACCTTCGTGCCGAAGAAGGACACGACTGCCGAGGAACTGAACGCGGCGCTGAAGGCTGCTTCGGAAGGGGCGATGAAGGGTGTGCTTTATTACACCGATCAGCCGCTGGTTTCGTCGGACTTCAACCACTTCCCCGCCAGCTCGACGGTCGACAGCCTCGAAACCGCGGTTCTCGAAGGCAAGCTGGCCCGCGTCGTGTCGTGGTACGACAACGAATGGGGCTTCTCGAACCGCATGATCGACACTGCGGGCGTGATGGCGAGCTTCCTTTAAGAGAGAGCAAGCACAGGTCATGGGAAACAGCGGACGATTGGGCGGCATAGCGCGGCACGATCGTCCGCGTGGCCCCATGGAACTGATTGACGAGGCGCAAGTCACGCTTCGTGAAGGCATCGCGGGCGATTATCGCGGCGCGATGAAGCCGGACGGCCCGCGCAAGCGGCAGGTTTCACTGATAGAGGCCGAAAGCTGGGCTGCCGCCATGGCCGAACTCGGCATGGCGGCCGACACGATCGGATGGCAGGAACGCCGCGCCAACCTGCTGGTTGAGGGGTTGGCCCTCCCGCGGGAGGAAGGTGCGCGCATTCACATAGGGAGCGACGTCGTGATCGAGGTCGTTCAGGAATGCGACCCGTGCAGCCGCATGGAAGAAATCTACACCGGTCTGAAGGCCGCGCTTTCCCCCGATTGGCGGGGCGGAGTTTTGGGCCGCGTGCTTGCCGAAGGCACGATCCGCACCGGTGACACGATAAGGATCGAGAAATGAGCAATTTCCGCACGCTGGACGACATCGGCGATGTCGCCGGAAAGGTCGTGCTGGTTCGCGTGGATCTGAACCTGCCGATGAACGGCGGCTCGGTCACCGACAATACGCGCGTTCGTGCCTCCGAACCGACGATTCTCGAACTTGCCGATGCGGGCGCGAAGGTCCTGTTGCTGGCCCACTTCGGCCGGCCCAAGGGCGCGCGCAATTCCACGATGAGCCTTTCGATGGTCGTCGACGCGGTACAGGACGTGCTGGGCCGCGAGGTTATGTTCGTACCTGAAGTCGCCGGCGACATCGTCGCGCAGGCCATAGGCATCATGCGCAACGGCGATGTGTCCATCCTTGAAAACACCCGCTTCTGGCCGGGCGAGGAAAAGAACGACCCCGAATTCGCCAGGGCGATCGCGGCCAATGCCGATTTCTACGTTAACGACGCGTTTTCCGCAGCACACCGCGCCCACGCGACGACGGAAGGGCTCACGAAGTACCTCCCGTCCTTCGCCGGCCGCTCGATGCAGAAGGAGCTGGAGGCGCTGGACAAGGCGCTTGGCAACCCGGAAAAGCCGGTTGCGGCCGTTGTGGGTGGAGCAAAGGTTTCGTCGAAGCTGGACGTGCTGCGCCACCTTGTCGGACAGGTCGATCACTTGATCATCGGCGGCGGCATGGCCAATACCTTCCTTGCCGCGCGCGGTGTCGATGTCGGCAAGTCGCTTTGCGAGCATGACCTGACCGGCACGGCCGAAGCGATCATGGAAGCGGCGGATGCGGCCGGTTGCACGGTCCATCTGCCCTACGATGTGGTTGTTTCCAGGGAATTTGCGGCCAACCCGGCAAGCCTGCGTACGTGCAACGTTCACGAAGTCGCGGCTGACGAGATGATCCTTGATGTCGGCCCGATGGCTGTGGAGGCATTGGGCGACGTGCTCAAGACATGCCGCACACTGGTCTGGAACGGGCCGATGGGCGCGTTCGAGACAGAGCCCTTCGATGCGGCGACCGTGGCGCTGGCCCGCACTGCGGCGGCCCTGTCGAAGGAAGGCTCGCTCGTTTCCGTGGCGGGCGGCGGGGATACCGTTGCCGCGCTGAACCATGCGGGCGTGGCGCAAGATTTCACTTATATTTCAACTGCCGGCGGCGCTTTTCTCGAATGGATGGAAGGTAAGGAACTGCCCGGTGTTGCCGCCCTGTCGCTCTAACGCGGCGGCATTATTCAGAGAGGGTTTTTGAACTGATGGACATGAAGAAGCAGATCGCCGACTCGCAGGGTTTCATCGCTGCGCTGGACCAGTCGGGCGGTTCGACGCCAAAGGCGCTGCGCGGATACGGCGTGGAAGACAGCGAGTGGTCCGGCGACGAGGAAATGTTCGCCAAGATCCACGAAATGCGCAGCCGGATCATAACCAGCCCGTCGTTCTCGAACGGCAAGGTGATCGGTGCGATCCTGTTCGAAAAGACCATGGACGGTCAGGTCGAGGGCAAGCCGACCCCGCAGGCGCTGATCGATCGCGGCATCGTGCCGTTCATCAAGATCGACAAGGGTCTGGAGGACGAGGCCAATGGCGTGCAGATGATGAAGCCGATGCCCGAACTTGGCACCCTGCTGGCTCGTGCGAAATCGCTGGGCGTGTTCGGTACCAAGGAACGCTCGGTCATCAACGAGGTCAATCCCGAAGGGATCGCCGCCATCGTTGCCCAGCAGTTCGAAGTGGGCCGGCAGGTCCTTGCCGCCGGCCTCGTCCCGATGCTGGAGCCGGAATACAACATCAAGGCCGAGGGCCGCGCCGAAGGTGAGAAGATCCTGAAGGCCGAGATCCTCAAGAACCTTGAGAGCATGGACGAGCAGGTCATGCTCAAGCTGTCTATTCCGGTTGAGCCGAACCTCTACGCCGATCTGATCGCGCACCCCAAGGTGCTGGCCGTCGTTGCGCTTTCGGGCGGTTACTCGACGGACGAGGCTTGCGAGAAGCTGGCCGAGAACAAGGGTATGATCGCGAGCTTCAGCCGCGGCCTGCTGCAGGACTTGCGCGCCGGGCAGTCGGATGAGGAATTCGACGCGGTACTTGGCAAGGCGATCGACCAGATTTACGCGGCCAGCGTCGCCTGACCTGATCGGACATTGATCCGAAAAGGGCCGCTCTCCATACCGGAGGGCGGCCTTTTTTACAGGTGATAATCCATCGTGTAGCGGAAGCGGTAATCCTGCATCGGGATACCATCCTGAGGGCGCCGGGCAGGCAGCACTTCGATGAGAAGAAAGTCGTGACCGCGGACGGTCTGCCGCTCGCCGGAAACGAGGTTCACCGTCTCTCTCCAGCTCGGCGCGTCAATTTGCGTGGTGACGACTACCCGCCCGCCCCAGACGCATTGAACGCCTGTCGGGCAGCGGCTGTCTTCGTAGACTGCCTTGGCTGTCAGGACGAAATCCTCGTTGACGAGGACCGGTTGATCGATTGCGACGAAGCTGCCGACCGGTTCGGCCACGATCGGCGCATCGCTTGGATATGTCGCACAAGCACCGGTCGCCAGCGGGGCAAGCACCAGCGCCGCTGTCCGCAGAAGCATCTTTTGTATCGTCATTGCGCTTCACACTCCATCGCAGCCGTTCTAGAGGGCGGCTGATGAACACAACGTGCCAGCTCTACCTGATATCCCCGCTCGACGTTTCGGGCGACTTTCCCGAACGGCTCGCTCGCGCGCTCGATGCGGGGAAGGGCATCGTCACCGCTTTCCAGTTCCGGGTGAAAGGCATCGACGATCAGCATGAAGCCGCGCGCCTTGCCGAACCGCTGCAGGCGATCTGCGCGGACCGGGACGTCGGCTTCATCGTCAACGATGACATCGCGCTGGCCAAGCGGCTTGGCGCCGATGGCGTGCACCTTGGCCAGAGTGATGGCGAAGTGAAGGAGGCGCGGCAGCAGCTTGGCCGCGATGCGCAGATCGGCGTGACCTGTCACGACAGCCGCCATTTCGCCATGCAGGCGGGCGAGGACGGGGCCGACTACGTCGCGTTCGGCGCGTTCTTTCCCAGCACGACGAAGGAAACGGAACACCGCGCCGGGCTCGACCTGCTCGACTGGTGGTATCGCGTCTTCGAGCTACCCAGCGTCGCGATCGGCGGTATCACGCCCGAAAACTGCGCTCCGCTGGTCACTGCCGGTGCCGATTTCCTAGCCGTTTCAGGTTCGGTCTGGAACGGGGACGAGGTGAAGGCGGTGCGGGCGTTCGCCGAAGCGATTGCCGCCGCTCCCGTGCCGGACGCCGAAGGGCTACCCGACAGCGATAGCTGATCCGGCGTAGCGGCCGGACACAAACCGGCACTTGCGCGTTCACCCGAAGACCAATCGACAATGTCTTCGGGGATTCCAATGAAGTGCAAACCTGCCCTGTGTCTCGGCCTTTCGTTCGCGCTGGGCCTGTCGGCTTGTTCCAGCGAGCCCGAAACCACACCGACTCCCGAAGCGACAGCGACGCAGCAGGCAGACAGCAACTTCGCCGATGCGATGCGAAGCAACGATCGCGGTGATGCGGCTGAACAACCCGACATTCCCGATAGCGAGGACCGGCCCGTCATGCAGGCGCAGGTCGTGCTGGACCGGCTCGGCTTCTCTCCCGGCGTGGTGGACGGGAAAATGGGTATGTCGACCAAGAACGCTCTCGCTGCCTTTCAGGAAGCCAACGATCTGGACACGAGTGGCGAGATCGACACGGCAACCCGGGACGCGCTCACCCGCTGGCAGGAGTTCGCGGCAACCCGCATCGTGACCATCCCCGAGGAATTTGCAGTGGGCCGGTTCGAGGCGATTCCCGACGATCCGGCTGATCAGGCGAAGATGACACGCCTGGGATACGAATCTCTCGATGAAAAGCTGGCAGAGCGGTTTCATACGACGGTCGAGACGCTGAAAATGCTGAACCCTGACGGCAAGCCGGCGACGCTTGCCTCTGCCACGCCACAACCGGCAGCGTCGCCTTCACCGGACGCTACCGCCAGCGGCACCCCGGCTTCGGGGGCAAGCACGGTCGCCAAGCCCGGACCGAAAAGCGTTTTTGCCGCTGGGCAGCAAATCCGCGTGCCGAACATCGGGGGCGATTTCATCGATGCGGAAGCCGAAGTCGAGGATGACTGGCGCGATACATTGCGCATGCTGGGCGTGGGCACCGATCAGCCCGATGCCGCGAAGATCGTGGCGGACAAGTCGGAGAGCACGCTGAAAGCCTACGACGCCGAAGGGAAGCTGATCGCGGCCTTCACCATTACCAGCGGTTCCAGCCACGATCCCTTGCCGATCGGTGAATGGGATATCCTGGGCATCGCGCATAATCCGCCGTTTGCCTATGACCCAAGCCTGTTCTGGGACGTAGCCGATAGCGAGGAAAAACAACAGCTTCCGCCGGGCCCCAACGGACCCGTGGGCGTCGTGTGGATCGATCTTTCCAAGGAACACTATGGCATTCACGGCACGCCGGCGCCGGAAACCATCGGCAGGGCGGAAAGCCATGGCTGCGTGCGGCTGACGAACTGGGATGCGGCGCGCCTTGCCGAAATGGTGTCGCAGAAGACGCAAGTGATCTTTGAAAAATGACCGCGTCGACCGCCTCGTCCAAACCGGCAATTGCCGCAAGCCGACGGGGCGGTCTTGGTCGCGACTTGCGCCTTGTCCTGACAGTGGCTGGATTCACGTCGCTTGCGTGGATCGGGATCATCGCATTCGCCGGGCCGGATCTGTTCGCGCCAGAGCGTCCTGATGGCGAAACAGTTGCAACGAACGGCCAACGGGAGGAAGCGGCATTTGTCGTCCCGGCCCCGCCTGTTGATGACGGGTTGACCGTGCCAGTGTCAGGCAATCTGATTATCCCGGTCGATGGCGTACGCTACGGTGAACTTGTCGATACCTACAACGAGCCGCGCGGTGAGGAGCGGCACGAAGCGCTCGATATAATCGCTCCCGACGGAACGCCCGTTCTCGCCGCCGCGTCGGGGACGGTGGAAAAGCTGTTCCTGTCCGACGATGGCGGGAAAACGATCTACGTCCGCAGCCCGGATGGCTCTCGCATATATTACTACGCGCACCTTTCCGTTTATGCACCGGGCTTGGCCGAAGGCCAGTTTGTCGAGGCCGGGCGGCGTATCGGGCGTGTCGGTTCGAGCGGCAATGCCGATCCGGCAACGCCGCACCTCCATTTCGCCGTGATGCGGATGATACCGGACGAACCATGGTGGGAAGGCACGCCGATCAATCCCTATCCCTTGCTTGCGGCGCAAACAGGGGAATAAAGAGGCGTCCATGCAGGACGCGCGCGCAATCATCGACGGGCTTGATCTTAAGCCACATCCCGAAGGGGGCTGGTACCGTGAGACATGGCGTGAACCAGCCGTCACCGGCGCACGGGCGCAGGCAACCGGCATTCTGTTCCTGCTCGAAGCCGGACAGCGTTCGCATTGGCACCGGGTGGACGCGGCCGAATTCTGGATATTCAATGCCGGCGATCCTCTGAAGCTCTTGGGTGCGGGTGGAGAGGCAGGCGAGGTTGCGGTCGAGCCGGTCGTACTCGGCAGCGACGTGGAGGCAGGCCAAGTGATCCAGCACCTCTATCCGGCAGGGCGCTGGCAATCGGCGGAACCTTTGGGCCGGTGGACGCTCGTGACCTGCATCGTCGCGCCCGGTTTCGAATTCAGCGGCTCTGAACTCGCGCCCACTGGTTGGAACCCGCCTTCGCTTCAGGATTGAGGGAAGATACCCCCGCCGGCATTGCAAATCCGGCCATTTTGCCTATCTGCGGACCCCAACGACTTGAGGGATCCACACCAATGGCAACGCATACCACCCGCATGCTCATCATCGGCTCCGGCCCTGCCGGCCTTTCAGCCGCGATCTATGGCGCGCGCGCGGGGATGGAGCCGATCGTGGTGCAGGGTCTGCAGCCCGGCGGGCAGCTGACGATCACCACGGACGTGGAGAACTATCCCGGTTTCCGCGACGTGATCCAGGGCCCTTGGCTGATGCAGGAAATGCAGGCGCAGGCCGAACACGTCGGGACACGGATGATGTGGGACACGATCGTCGATGTCGACATCGCGGGCGGCTCTCCGTTCAAGGCAGTCGGCGACAGCGGCGACGAATACGTGGGTGACGTGCTGGTGATCGCAACTGGTGCCCAGGCCAAGTGGCTTGGCGTAGAAGGCGAACAGGAATGGTCCGGCAAGGGCGTTTCCGCCTGTGCCACGTGCGACGGGTTCTTCTATCGCGGCAAGAAGGTCGTGGTGATCGGCGGCGGCAATACCGCGGTCGAGGAAGCGCTCTATCTCACCAACCACTCCGACGATGTGACCCTGATCCATCGCCGCGATGAACTGCGTTCGGAAAAGATCCTGCAGGAACGGCTGTTCGCCAATCCCAAGATCTCCACCTTGTGGAACAAGACTGTCGAACGGTTCGAGGGCGAGGAGGGCAAGGGCCTGACGCATCTCGTGCTTCGGGATACCGTCACCGGCGAGGAAAGCCGGTTCGACACCGAGGGCGCCTTCGTCGCGATCGGCCATGCCCCGTCGACGGAACTGTTCAAGGACAAGCTGGAAATGGACGCCAGCGGCTATCTCATCGTGGAAGCCGGTACGCCCAAGACCGCGGTGCCCGGCGTTTTCGCATGTGGCGACGTGATGGACCATACCTATCGCCAGGCCGTGACGGCGGCGGGAACGGGGTGCATGGCCGCGCTTGATGCGGAACGCTTCCTCGCCACGCTCGACTTCGCGCGCGAAGCAGCGGAATAGGCGCTATCCGGCGCGCTTTTCCTCTACATAGGCGAGAAGCGCGCCGTAGGTTTCCAGCATTTCGCCGTCGACATCCTCATCCTCTATGATGATGTCGCAGCGATCCTCGATTTCGGTCAGCAATCCGGCAACGGCCTGCGAATCGAGTTCGGGCAACGCGCCGAACAATTCCGTATCCGCATCGAACGCCGCGACACGTTCGGGAGAGAGGGCGAGAACGTCGCTCAGGATCTCGCGCAGGATATCGTCGCTTGCGCGCGCCTGGGAAGGGGATACCTCGTGCATGGCCGCGCACTTAGCTTTTGTATGATGGGTAGGCAAGCATGGCAGCAAATGGCGACTGTGCTATGCGCGTGGCGATGAACAGCAATGCACCCTTGGCCGATCCGCAACCGCTGGACCGGCTGGCCCTGAGAGGCGAGCCCGGCGCGACTGCGCTCGTGCTCAAAGGGCGGGTGCTGGACTATGCCGCGCTGGAACGGGAAATCGCTCTTCTTGCCGGCTGGCTGGGGCAGCAGGGGTACCTGCCGGGTGCCCGCATTGCCGGTTGGGCCGGCAAGGGCTGGCTCACTTGCCTGCTCCCGCTGGCGGCGCCGAGGGCGGGGCTGGTCCATGTTCCGGTAAATCCCCTGCTGAAGCGGGCGCAAGTGGCGCATATCCTTGCCGATAGCGGTGCCAGCGCTCTTATCGCGAACAAGGGCAGGCTGGACGGTTTGCAGGCAGGCGACGTGCCGAAAGGCTGCATGGTCCACGACGAGGTGGATGTCGAACAGTCGGTGGCTGCGGCGGATCCGATGCCCCCGTCGAATGCCGACCCGGATACCTTGGCCGCCATACTTTACACCAGCGGCTCCACGGGCAGGCCGAAGGGCGTGATGCTGAGCCATGCGAACCTGTGGCTGGGGGCGGAGGCCGTGGCAGGCTACCTCGCTCTCGACCCGTCCGACCGCACATTGGCCCTGTTGCCGCTGGCCTTCGATTATGGGCAGAACCAGTTGCTTTCGAGCTGGTTTGCCGGCGCATCGGCGGTGCCGCTCGACTACCTTTTGCCGCGCGAGGTGGTGAAGGCGGTTGCCCGCCACGGCATCACGACGCTTGCCGCTGTCCCTCCGCTGTGGACCCAGCTGCTGGAGCAGGACTGGTCCGATGATGCCGTCTCTTCGCTGCGCAGGCTTACCAACAGCGGCGGGGCGCTGGGCGAACCGCTCGTCCGCCGTCTGCGCGCGCGTTTTCCCGATGCAAGGCTCTTCGCGATGTATGGCCTGACCGAAGCGTTCCGCTCGACGTTCCTGCCGCCAGAGCTGATCGATACACACCCAACTTCCATCGGTGGTGCGATTCCGCATGCAGAGGTTCTGGTGATGAAGGACGACGGCACGCTCGCCGCGAATGGCGAGGAAGGTGAACTTGTTCATGCCGGACCGCTGGTCGCGCAAGGTTACTGGCAGGACGATGCCCGCACGCAGGAGCGGTTTCGCCCTACTCCATCGGGATCGTCCTATGGCGGCATCGCGGTCTGGTCTGGCGACCGGGTCCGTTACGACGGGGAGGGGCTGCTCCATTTCGTCGGCCGGCGCGATGCGATGATCAAGTCGCTGGGCCAGCGCATCAGCCCGCAGGAGATCGAGGAAGCCGCGATGGCGACCGGACTGGTTGCCGAGTGCATTGCCATCGGCGTTCCCGATGAGAAGCTGGGGCAAGCCGTGCACCTCGTGGCACGCGCAAATGCAGGCCTCGATCCCGACACGGCCTCTGCCAACCTCGTCACTGCCTTGCGGCGGGATTTGCCCAATTACATGCAGCCCCAGGCCATCCACTGGCGAAAGGAGTTGCCCAAGGGGGCGACCGGCAAGCTGGATCGTGCGGGAATTGCTCGCGAATTGTTGGAGATGAATGCGTGAAGGCGATGGGGCCGGTGCCGGCGGGATATACCGGTTCGGGTGGAGAACTGCTGATCGGCGGGCACCCTGCTTCCCAATGGGTCGGACAGGCAGGAGCGACACCGCTTTTCGTTTACGACGGGGCCATGCTCGATGCGCGGGTGGCACGGCTGCGTGCCGCGATGCCGCAGCGGCTGGCGATACACTACGCGGTGAAGGCCAATCCCTTTGGCCCTGTGCTGGAGCGGATGGCATCGCTGGTCGACGGTTTCGACATCGCCTCTGGCGGAGAGCTTTCGCTGGCGACGGCAGCGGGCATGCCGGCGGCGAAGATCAGTTTTGCCGGTCCCGGCAAGGACGATGGGGAGATTGAGGCGGCGATCGTGCAGGGCGCGACTCTCAACCTCGAATCCGTGCGAGAGTTCGAACGCGCACTCTCGATTGGCGAACGCACCGGCGTTCGGCCACGGCTTGCGGTCAGGGTGAACCCGGATTTCGATCTCAAGGGGTCGGGCATGAAGATGGGCGGCGGCGCAAAGCCGTTCGGGATCGACGCGGCCCATGTGCCCAATCTGGTGCGCAGGATCGTGGACAGCGGTGCGCAGTGGCGCGGTTTCCATATCTTTGCTGGCAGTCAGGCTCTCTCGGCCGATGCCGTGATCGAGATGCAGACGCAGACCGTCGCGCTGGCTGTCAGGCTGGCCGAGAAGGCGGGAGCGGAGCTTGCGCACTGCAACCTTGGTGGTGGCTTCGGTATCCCCTACTTTCCCGGCGACGAACCGCTGGACATCGCCGCAGTGGGCGACGCGCTGGGCGAAACGCTAGAGGCTTTGCCAGCTGCCTATGCGAAGACCGAATTCGCAATCGAGCTGGGCCGTTGGCTGGTTGGCCAAGCGGGCGTGTACCTGACGCGCGTGCTCGACGTGAAGGATAGCCACGGGGAGACTTTCGTGGTCGTGGATGGCGGGCTTCATCACCAGTTGGCCGCGTCGGGCAATTTCGGAACCGTGGTGCGGCGAAACTATCCCGTTGCGGTCGCCAACAGGTTCGGGGACGAGCCGTCGGGCGAACCGCAGAGCATCGTCGGCCGCTTGTGCACGCCGATCGACCGGCTTGCCGAAAAGGTGGCCTTACCCATTATGCAGGAGGGCGATCTGGTCGCCGTATTCTGTGCCGGAGCCTATGGGGCCAGCGCGAGTCCCGCCATGTTCCTAGGTCACGGACCTGCACGCGAGATCCTGGTCTAGGGCGCGAATCGATCCATTCCTGATCGATCTGGCGGGCGTTCTGCCGAATTCGGTAATCCCGATGCCGGGTTTGCTGCAATCCGGATGAATCCGTACTTCTTTTCAACGACTTCACGTTGCAACATTTGCAGGTCAGGGGAAGCTGCACACGGAACGTCACATGTTGCAACAACCGACCATCACTGCGGCTGACGCGCGCTTCAATCGCAAGCTGGCAGGGCCGGCGCGCACACTGCGTCATTGCCTCGATGCATTGAAACGTGGCGACCGCGCCGTCGTGCTGACGGCGCGCCGCGCCAGTGAACGCAGGGCACTGCTTGCCGAAGTGGCTCGTCTGGCCGGTCCGGGAATTCGCCTTCTGGCCGATATTGACGGTGGCGAAGTTGCCGGAACGCTCGGCGCGCGGCTTGCGTCACATGGCATTGCCCGGATCGCGCCTTTCGATCGCGGCAGGCAGGTTCGTCGTACCACGGCGGCAGGGGCTTTGCTGATTGTGGACAATGCCCACATGCTTTCCCCGCAAGACATCGCGCTCCTCGCGAACCTGGGGGAGGGGGGCGCTTGTGCGCCGGTTCAGGTCGTGATCGCCGGTTCCGCCCACTTGTTCGGGGTGTTGTGCCGTCCAGAAGCCGATCCGCTTTGGCGGCAGGTCCGGCTTGCGATCGCGATGGAGGAAGCGGCAATGCCTGAAGGCATTTCGGATATCGCCACGCTGGAGGCGGAGATTTCGCGCACGCGCGCCCGGCTTGAAGCGCAGCAGCGGATCCTGTCCATCTTCGCGGACAGTCCCGCCCCTGCGCTTCGCCCCAAGGTGTGATCAGCGGCTGTCGACAAGCACCAGTTCGACACCCGATTTCGCCATCACGTCCAGAGCATCCTCGCCTGTGATCGCGACACCGTCGCGCGATGCTGCGGCGTGGCCATTCACCGTGATCTCGCCGCCGACCGGCACGAGATAATAGTGCCGTTCAGGATCGATCGGCAGATCGATCCGGTCGCCCTCTACCAGCGTGGCCGCAAGCAGGCGTGCGTCGGTGTTGAGCGACAGGATTTCCTCTCCTGCCTCACCATCGTGACCGCTGGCCAGAGTGATCCACCGACCGGCCCTGTCGCCCTTGGGAAAGGCACGCCGGCCCCATCTGGGTGCATCGCCCATCCGGTCAGGCACGATCCAGATCTGGAACAGCTCTGTCGGTTCGTCCTCCATGTTGTACTCGGCATGGGTGATGCCCGTACCCGCGCTCATCACCTGCACGTCGCCGGCGGCGGTTCGGCCTTCGTTTCCAAGGCTGTCGCGGTGGCTGATCGCGCCCTTACGGACGTAGGTGATGATTTCCATGTCGCGATGCGGGTGCGGCGGGAAACCGGATCGCGCATCGATCCAGTCGTCGTTCCAGACGCGCAGCGCGCCCCAGCCCATCCGCTGCGGATCGTGGTAGCCGGAAAAGCTAAAGTGGTAGCTGGTATCCAGCCAGCCGTGGTTCGCCTTACCCAGTTGGTCGAAGGGCCTGATCTCGATCATGTCATTTTCCACGTCGGCGGGGTTGCCCGCATCTACGGGGCCGCCGGTATGGAACCGATGTGGGGCATCTCCGGTACCGCTCAAGAAGGCACACGGGTGTACCCGCCCGTGCGAACCGCTATTCTTCGCCGTGTCCTCGGGCGAGGTAATCCTCGCTCTGCATTTCCATCAGGCGGCTGACGGTCCTGTCGAATTCGAACCGGCCGTCGCCTGCCTCGTAAAGGTCTGCCGGCTGCGCATCGGCAGTAGCGATCAGTTTCACGCCGTTTTCGTAAAAGGCGTCGATCAGTGTCACGAACCGCGCAGCTTCGTTGCGCATGTCCGGCCCCATCCTGGGAATCGCGACGACGAAGACGGAGTGATAGTGCCGGGCGATGGCCAAATAGTCCGAAGCCCCTTTCGGTTCCCCGCAAAGCCGTTTGAAGGAGAATACCGCCACGCCCTTCAGGCTTTTTGGCACGTGGATCGTCCGCCCGGTACCAACCTGCAGTTCCGCGCCGGTCACGTGTTCAGCGTCCTCCGGCGGATAGTCGGTCAGGCGATAGAACAGTTCGCGCACCCTGGCGGTCGCTTCGGGGCCGATCGGCGTGTACCAGACTTCCATGCCGCCGAGCCGTTCAAGTCGGTAATCGGTCGGCCCGTTGAGTGTCAGAACCTCCAACCTCTCCTCGATCAGCGCGATGAACGGCAGGAAATGCTCGCGATTCAAGCCGTCCTTGTACAACTCGTGCGGTGCGCGGTTGGATGTGGTCACGATGGTGACGCCGCTGCGGATCAGGGCGGTGAACAGCCGGCTCATGATCATGGCGTCGGCCGAATTGTTCACGACCATTTCGTCGAATGCGAGTACCCGCGCTTCGGCTGCCAGTCCGGCGGCGACAGGGGCGATGGGGTCGCCGCTTTCCTTCTTGCGCTCTTCCCGGATGCGGGCGTGCACGTCCAGCATGAATTCGTGGAAGTGGGCGCGGCGCTTTGCCGTGATGCCGAGCGTGTCGTGGAACAGGTCCATCAGCATGGACTTGCCGCGCCCGACGCCGCCCCACATGTACACCCCTTGCGGAGATTGCGCAGAAGAGCCGCCGAAAATCCGCTTGATGAAGCCCGTCTTGGCCGGTGCTGCCTCCAGTTCGCATTGGAGCTTGTCGAGCCGTTCAGCAGCAGCCCGTTGTTCAGCGTCCGGCCGAAGCTCGCCTCCGGCAAGGAGGGCTTCGTATCGATCGAGCAATCCGGCCATTCGGTTGATCAGCTCAACTTGCGGAACAGGCCCGTGAACGAGGCGACACGCTCCTCGTCCTGTACGACCAGGCCGCGCATGAACAGCATCCGGCCGGTTTCACGGGTGACTTCGACCAGAGCGTCGATGCTGCGACCAAGAATGCCGGGGCTGAGAAACTGGACTTGCAGATCAACCGTTACCGCACGCATCTGGTCTTTCGCGGTGATCACCGTCGAACCCGCGAACATCGCCGAATCGATGAGAGACAGGATCGCGCCGCCATGCATCACGCCGTTTACGTTCGTGTGCCGGTCATCCGCTTCAATGCGGATGCGCGCAGTATGCGGATCGTCGAGACGGACGAGCATCCTTCCCAGTACGAGATGGTTGAACCGGGCGGAATCGCTGACGCGCCATTCCTGCCAACCCGGATGATCGGGTGCTGGATATAGCGAATCTACCATCTAATTCAGCCGGATCAGACGAGCCGTTCGGCTTCCATCTTCTTGATCTCGGCAATCGCCTTGGCGGGCGACAGGCCCTTCGGACAGACGTTGGCGCAGTTCATGATGGTGTGGCAGCGATAGAGGCGGAAAGGATCCTCCAGCTCGTCAAGACGCTCGCCCGTCATCTCGTCACGGCTGTCGGCCAGCCAGCGATAGGCCTGAAGCAGAATGGCCGGGCCAAGGAACTTGTCGGAATTCCACCAGTAGCTGGGGCACGATGTGGAGCAGCAGGCGCACAGAATGCATTCGTACAGGCCGTCCAGCTTGTTACGGTCTTCCGGCGACTGCAGGCGTTCCTTGCCCGACGGGGCGGGCGTCACGGTCTGCAGCCAGGGACGGATCGAGGCGTACTGCGCGTAGAAGTGCGTAAAATCTGGGACGAGGTCCTTGATGACTTCCATGTGGGGCAGCGGCGTGATGCGGATTTCGCCCGAACCGCAATCCTCGATCGCGGTGGTGCAGGCAAGGCCGTTGCGACCGTTGATGTTCATCGCACAGGAACCGCAGATGCCTTCGCGGCAGGAACGGCGGAACGTCAGCGACGGGTCCATCTCGTTCTTCATCTTGATCAGCGCGTCCAGCACCATCGGGCCGCATACGTCCAGATCGATCTCGAAAACGTCGTAGCGCGGGTTTTCGCCGCTGTCGGGATCATAGCGGTAGACCTTGAAGTTTTTCTTCGCGCCGCCGGTTTCCGCCTTGTGCGTGCGTGTCTTGCCGGTGATCCGGCTGTTCTTCGGCAGAGCGAACTGGGCCATGTGCTGTAAACCTACCCCGATTAAAAGCGTGGCCCCGCGTCAACATGACCTCGGGCAACAAGTCAAGGGTGCTGCGCCGCAGCGCAAACATTTGTGAGGGGCGGCGGGCGGGCGTTGCGCTATTATTTCGCCCGGTATAGTTCGCCCGTGCAGTCATCGGGAGCAGGACTTGAAGCGCAGGATCGCGATCTACGACCTTGACGGGACGTTGCTGAAGCGCGCGACTTTCACGCCGTTCCTGCTGTTCGCGGCGCGCCGGCGTGCGGTGTGGAGACTAGCGCTCGCCCCGGTGTGGGTGGGGGCGATGATCGGGTACAAGGCGGGCCTTTACTCGCGTGAGGCACTGAAAGGCTTCGGACTGCGCCTGATGGTGGGACGGATCGACCAGTCCGCCCTCCACGATCTCGCGTGTGCCTTTGCCGATTCAGTGATGCCGTCATGGATTGCGCGAGGCGCGGCAGTCGCGCTGGAACGCGACCGCGCCGAGGGGCGTATGCTCGTCCTCGCGACTGCGGCGATGGCGTTCTACGCCGGCGAGATCGCGCGCCGGATCGGGTTCGACCACGTGATCGCCACCCGCCATGCCGATCCGGCAGGCGACATCTGCCGTATAGCGGGGGGAAATTGCTACGGCACGGCCAAGGTCCCGCGCGTGGAGACGCTGCTGGCCGACCTCGGCATCGATCGGGCCGATTGCGATATCCGTTTTTACAGTGACAGCCTGAGTGACGCGCCATTGCTAGACTGGGCGGACGAGGGCGTGCTGGTAAATGGCGGAGCAGGCGCACGGCGCTACGCGAGCACGCGGAATTGGGTGGCGGCCGACTTCCGTTAGGTTGTGGGGGGCTGCGGTAAGGCCACATCCTGTTGGCCAAGACCGCGCAGCGTGATCAAAGCCATCAAGCCCATCACGAAGTAGCCTACAGCGCCGCCAATTGCCACGCCCCAGGCCGCGCCTCCGCCGGCAAAAGGTTCGACGAGCAACAAAAGCCCTGCCGCAGCGGCAATCACGGTGCAAAAGCGTGCAAACAGCGAAAAGCGTGCCCGTCCGGTGGAATGCAAAACCGGCTCGAAGGCAACACCCGCCAGTTCGAAACATGACGCCACTGTCAGCGGAATCAGCACATGGTATCCGTTGCGGAACTCTTCGCCACCCAACAGGGCGAGAATATTTCCGCCGACAGCGATAACGAATACGACGACGACTGCGCCTGCAACTCCCGCAATCCGACTGGTTTGGGCAACTAGGCGACGGAATTCGCTGGCCCCTGCAGACACGCGGGCGCGGGCGATTTCGGCATATGCGGCGCGGCTGAGCAGGGTGGACAGCTTGGCCAGTCCCTGTGCCAGCTGATTGGCAAGGCGATAGACACCGGCCGCGCTTGTTCCCACGAAATAGCCGACTGCCAGCAAAGGCCCGTGGCGGTAAACCGCGTCGACTGTTGCGCTTGCGTAAGTGATGAGAAAAAAGCGAATCAGGCCCGGGTTTTCGTGCCGTGCCCGAAATGCGCCCTTGAGATGGCTAAGGCGGATCGCCTGCGGACAGATCCAGCGCGCGACCAGCCAATAAAGCGCAGCCTCGATCAAATCGATCACCGCCCATGCGATCAGGAAACGCACGAGGCTTGGGCCGGTGAGCCAGATGGCGACTGCGGCTATCAACCTGCCCAGTGGCACAACGGCTTCGATATAGACGGCAAGGTCGAACCGGTCGAGCGCGCGCACAATCCCCGTTGGCGCGGAAACGATCGCCCAAAGCGCGGCGACGTTGAACCAGAATGCCGTGTCGATCAGCGCGGGGTTGATCTGCAGCGCGTCTGCGAACTGGTAGAACACGAGCCATGCAATGCCGCACCCGATGATCGCGCCCAGCACGTCAAGGATGCCCGCCATGAGGCCAAGGCGACCGAAGCCGTCCCAGTCCTTGTCATGAACATGCTGCACCCCGAACCGCACGACCACTTGCCATGTCTGGAAACCGGCGAGCGCGATCAGTGCCTGTGATGTTCCGAAGATCAGCGAGAAGTGCCCGAAATCCTTCAGGCCCAGCGAGCGGGTCAGGATCGCGAGGTAGACCAGCGAGCAAACCGCGCCAAAGCCCTTGCCGCCGACAAGCCACGCGACGTTCGTCAACATGCGTGACAGCAGCGATTTCGACGCTGCGAGTTCTGGACCCTTGCCTGACATTACCGCAGGCATTTGAACGAGCGTTCCGGACCTGGCAAGCCGCCCGATGCAGAATTGCGCAGAGAAGCGAAGCGTTGCGGGACGCCGTCGCTATGCCTAAAGGCCCACCATGCTTGAAAGCCCATCCATGATCGAACACGCCATTCTTCTAAGCGCGGGGCAGGGTTCGCGGCTGCTGCCGCTGACTGCCGAACGGCCGAAATGCCTCATCGATTTTTCCGGACGGTCGCTGATCGGGTGGCAGATCGAAATGCTCGCACGATGCGGGGTGAAGCGTATCGATGTCGTCACCGGCTTCATGACGGACATGGTCGAACAGCATATTGCCGCGATCGACGATCCGCGCGTCGAAGTCACTTGTCACTTCAATCCGTTCTTCAAGGTCGCCGATAATCTCGGTTCATGCTGGATTGTGCGGGACCGGATGGACGGCGATTTCATGATCCTGAATGGCGACACGCTGGTGTCGGAGGATATCGTCAACCGTGTGCAGCAGGGGTCGGAATGGCCGATCGCGGTGACGGTCGACGTGAAACCCGCCTACGACAGCGACGACATGAAAGTCTCGTGCGGAGAGAACGGACGTCTGGCCCGGATCGGCAAGACGCTGACTGCCGAAGTGAGCAACGCGGAGTCTATCGGATTCCTCGCGTTTCGTGGCGAAGGCGGCGAACTGTTCCGCGAGACCGTGCGTCAGACCATGCGGACACCCGATGGCGTGAATCACTGGTATCTGAAAGTCATCGACATGATCGCCGACAGCGGCAAGGTCGGCACCGTATCGATCGAGGGGATGGACTGGGCTGAAGTCGATTTCCTCAACGATATCGAGATCGCGACCGAACTTACTGACGTCTGGAGTCAGTGATCAGCCCGGCTACCAGAACTGCCGCACGGTCAATGATCCTGCTGGCTGCGATAACACCGTCGTCCGCGCAATCAATTCCTTCGAGGGCAGATATAGCGGCATCCCGTTGACGCTCGACATAGTCGGAATGCGTGGAAACAGCCTCGGCGATGGCCGCCCCGATGTCGGCATCAACGTCGAAGGTCGGCCCGAAATGCCACATTGCGAAATTGGGATCCGATTGCCAGTCGATGGAATTGGAATCGACGAAAAAGCAGGGGCGTGGCCTGGCTATGAATTCATAGATCTGGCTGCTGACGTCGCCGCAATAGATTGAGCTGGCATTGGTGTAAGTCATGTCGCTGGACCGGGAAGAGCCCATGTCGACGATGACCTTGTCCGATATCGATCGCTTGGTCCAATTCGCGACTTTTTCGGAAGACCAGTTTTCCGCCAGTCGCACGTGAGGTGCGATGACCAGATTGTAATCGTTTTGCGACGTTGCCCACTGCAGGAACCGCTCCGCCATATCCTCGAATGTGCCCAGCACAGGGTGGAAATGTGGGTTGTACAGTATGATTGGCCGACCGTTGCCGAACAACGACGTCTTCTTCTGCGCCGATGTGAAGCTCGCCAGTTTCAATGGCCCGACAACATGGCAATGTTCCTGTGCCACAAGGCCTTCGTCGATCATACGCTGACGGTCCTTGCGGCCCAAGGTCAGGACCTCGTCGAACAACTTGATCCGTCGTTCGAAGCCGATCGCCCTGTCACCTGCGCCATGCGGGATGTGCATAAAGAACGGACACCGGCCCGGCAGGCGTTTCAGGATCGTGCTGGTCCTTTCAGCGCTGAGAAGGGCATCGGCATTGCGTAGCTTTTGCGACCAGTACACAAGACGCAGAACTTTCTCCGCCTTGCGCAGCGGTGTCCGTTCGATCAGCCATTGGATCGGCGCAGGCAACTTCAGTATGCTGGTCGACGGACGCGGATATCCAAGGCGGGATGCCAGCCGGTTGACGGCATCGGCCCCCTTCTGGTCCAGCGTGAAGAAGCGGACTTTTACTTCCTTTCTTCGGTCCAGTTCGAAAGCGACCGGCAGAAAGTGGGGAAGCTGATGTTCGCCGCCGATCGCGAGAACATGCAGCACTGGGGTCAGCTCCATTGCGCTTTCAGGTCGGCAACCAGACCGGACAGGTCACTATCACCCAGCTTGATTGCCTCGCCAAGCACCGGCACGGCGGGCCACCCCTTGTCCTCGAACGTCGCCCCCTGCCATTCGCGTGCCCCTTCGTATCGCGGGATCACGTGGAAATGGACGTGGGGGTCGACCATCATCAACATAAGATAGTTGATCCGCTCGTAACCGATGAACGCCTTCAGGGTCGTCTCTATCGCTGTCGTAACGGTTTCCAGTTCGGCGAAAGCCGTCGCGGGCAGGGCGTGAAACTCCGTCACATCGGATTTCGCTGCAAGGACGAGGCTGCCCAGCGTCGGCTGCGCCGGTCGCAATAACGCTACCCAGTGTTCGTATTCATGGATCAGTGTGGCGGGATAGCCGAATTTCCTGATCGTTTCGTTCATGCGCCATCTCCTGCAAGCCAGCTTGTCAGATGACTACCCCGCGCCTTGCGCGCAAACTCTGCCTGAACGAGCTGCACGAGGTGGACCGCCAGTGAAGCCACTGTCCACAAGGCCACCGCGATGATGCCGATGTCGGGGCGGGAAAAAATCATCGAGATGAAAAGGATCACCATGTTGGGATTCCGCCTTGCCGTGATGAGGCGGAACCAGCTGTCGAATGGCCGCCAGACATGGATATGCATCTGCCGGTTGCGAACCATGAACAGTCCCTCGATCAGCCGCTGCACGACGTATCCGCCCTGGATCGCGATCTGCACGGCCCAGAACGTTGCCGTATCCAGCGCCAATCCCCAGTAGGTGAGGCCAGTTGCCCAGAACCACCACCAGAACGGCGGGTGGACAAGGTCTATGCCGTGATCGAAGGCATTGCCCCATTCGCTGGATGTAATGGTGCAGCGCGCCAGCTTTCCGTCGACGGTATCGAGAACCATGAACACCAGTCCCATGGCCATTCCGGCCCAGTAATGGCCGAATGCGAAGGTCACTGTCGCCAGCACGCACAGAACCGCGCCGATCGCCGTGACCATGTTGGGCGTCATGCCGATATTGGCGGCGATGCGGGTGAGCACCAGTGCCCATTCCGGCCACAGGTACTTGGTCAGTATATCCGTCACGCCCTTGTAGGCCCCGAAGTAACTGGCCCGCTCGATCGACCGGACGGTGCCGGGCTCCAGACGCATCAGGAACGGTGTCTCGCGCTTGCGCAGCATCTTGTCCTCGATCGCGGGGTTATCCTCGATGCGCAGGACTTCGAACGCGTATTCGTTGGTGGCTTTGCGGCCAGCTTCCATGGCGGCGTGAACCTCGGCCAGCTCATCCTCGTTCGTGCCATGGGCGAGGGCCGGAATGCCGCCGAGCGTAAGCATCAGGCCCGGCTTCGCCACCACGTAGCGCAGCCACGCCGGATCATACGCAAATTCGGCATTGGCGAGGACGAGCGGGGAAGATGCGACGTCCGTCAGCTTCAGCGATCGGGCAAGGCGCGCAGTTCTTTCCTGCATCGTCAGGCCCCACAGGCGCGTTGGATTCTGGCCGACAGACCGGACTGCGGGTGCGGAGGCATTGGTATCCATCACGCAGCGATTAGGCAGGCCGAAGGCTCCGCGCAATGCCGGGATGAGGGAAAACAGCGGTCTTCGGGGTGTGCTGGCCCGATTGCTGTCGCTAATGCAGATGCATGTCCAGCGCCGCATCGAACACATCATGTGCCCTGATCCTCGCCGGAAACCGGCCGGGGGGCGATCCCTTCGCGCAGGAACAGGGCGTTGCGCACAAGGGGCTGATCGAAGTTGTGGGCAGCGCGATCCTGTCACGCGTGTGCGAAGCGTTGCGCGGCGCCGGCATCGCCCGGATAGTCGTCGCGACAAATTGCCCTGAGATTTCGGCACTGGCAGCAGCTGAGGGGGCGGAGGTCATGCCGGCCGAGAGCGGGCCGAGCGCAAGCGTGGGGGCCGCGCTGGCCCGTTACGGCGCGCCGATGGTCGTCACAACGGCCGATCACGCCCTGTTGCAGGCCGGTTGGGTTGCGGATTTCCTGCAGGATACGCCGGAAGATGCGGACGTCTCGATCCTGCTTGCCCGCCGCGAAGTGGTGGAACGGGCCGTGCCGCAAACGAAGCGGACATGGATCCGCCTGGCGGACGGCCAGTGGTCCGGCTGCAACCTGTTTTTCCTCAAGACCGCGCGCGCAAGCAGAGCGATTGCATTGTGGAGCGAGGTCGAGGCCAACCGCAAGCGGCCTTTGCGCATGGCATCGCGGTTGGGCTGGGGAACGCTGCTGCGCTTCGTTCTGGGCAGGTTGACGTTGCAGGCGATGGTATCCCGGTTGGCAGGGCGAGTTGGCATTGACGCCCGCGTCGTTGCAGCCCGCGACGGCAGGGCGGCCATAGACGTGGACAAGGCGGCTGATTTCGCGCTGGTCCGCGAACTGCTTGCTAAGAGAGAAACGTGATGCGCTGCGTTGTTTTTGGCAGCAGCGGCGGCATCGGCAAGGCGCTTGTCGAAACGCTGCGGGCCAGAGATGACGTGGCAGTGGTCTATGCCGGTTCGCGCGGAGGCAGCGGCGGACGCGCGAAACTCGCGCCGTTCCCATTCGACCTTCGGGAAGAGGCTTCCATAGCTGCCGCAGCGGATCTGGCTGGTGGCGACGGGCCGCTCGATCTGGTGATCGTGGCCACCGGATTGTTGCAGAACAAGCCGTTGGTCACGCCGGAAAAGAGCTGGTCTGCCCTCGATGCCGAAGCGATGGCTATGGCTTTCAGCGTGAATGCCATCGGGCCTGCCCTCATTGCAAAGCACTTCATGCCGCTGTTGAACAAAGAGGCGCCGTCGCGTTTCGCCTTTCTGTCGGCCCGGGTCGGCTCGCTCGGCGACAATCGCCTTGGTGGCTGGCACTCGTATCGCGCGTCGAAAGCGGCGCTGAACATGCTCGTCAGGAATTTCGCCATCGAGCTGCGCCGCATCAACCCGTCTGCTATCGCTGTCGCATTGCATCCGGGAACGGTCGATACGCCGCTGTCGGAGCCTTTTCAGGCGAACGTTCCGGCAGATCGGTTATTCGATCCGGCTCGGGCGGCGCAGCAGTTGATCGATGTCCTGCTGGGCCTGTCACCGGTGCAGAGCGGCGGCTTCTTCGCCTGGGATGGCTCGGCCATCGAATGGTAGAAATGCAAACGGGCCCGCACCATCGATGCGGGCCCGTTGCTTGATTTTCGCCAGTGCGGCCGATCAGTTGCCGAATGTGCGCTGCCACCAGCCGCGGCGCGGTTCGCCTGATTCTCCGGTTTCTTCGTCGGCACCGGCATCGTTGGCAGGTGCAGACGTTTCGACCTGCGGTTCCGTGGTAGCTTCAGGAGCTGCGGGCGCTTCCGCCGTTGCTTCCTCTGCCACGAGCGCTTCGGCGTCAGCCTTGGGCACAGCCTTCTTGCGGGTGCGGCGCTTTTTCGGCTTGGCCTCGGCTTCCTCGGCCGGCGCGGCTTCTGCAGCCGCAGGCTCTTCGGGCGCGGGCGCCGATTCGGCTGCAGGCTCTGCTGCCGCAACTTCGGGTTCGGCGGCTTCTGCTTCCGGTTCCACCTTCTTGCGACGTGTGCGGCGCTTCTTCGGTTTCTCTTCAGCTTCCGGTTCGGCTGCTGGGGCCTGCTCGGGTTCTGCCGGTGCTGCGGTTTCTGCTTCGGCTTCAACCGGAGCCTCGGGTGCTACCTGCTCCTCGGCGGTTTCGGCTTCGCCTTCATTCGCGGCTTCATCGCCGTCCGATTTACGGCGACGGCGACGGCGGCGCTTCTTCGGCTTTTCCTCGCCATCGGTTTCGGGCTGTGCTTCGGCTTCGGATGCGACTCCGTCGTTCTCCGGTTCCTCGCCAGCTTCATCGTTCGATACGGCGTCGTCAGCCTGCTCGCCTTCGCCGTCTTCGTTTTCGCCTTCGTCACCGCGTTCACGATTGCGGTTGCGGCGTCCGCCACGACGGCGACGGCGGCGCTTGCGCGGGCCGCGATCATCGTCGTCCTGGCCACTGCCCTTACGGCTTTCGCCGCGCGAGGTTTCTTCTTCCTCTTCCTCGTCCTCTTCGGGAAGGTCGTCGTCTTCCTCGTGCTGGATCACCTCGAAGCGCGGCGCGTTCTTGGGCTTGGGGCCGGAGGAGCCGACGCGCATCTTCGCGCCTTCGTTCTCGCCTTCGGGAAGGACTTCGACGTTCACGCCGTAGCGTTCCTCGATCTCCGCAAGATCGGCGCGCTTGGAGTTCAGCAGGTAGATCGCCGCTTCGGTAGAGGCATAGAGCGAGATGATCGTGCCCTTGCCCTTTGCCGCCTCGTCCTCGATCAGGCGCAGGGCGGAAAGGCCCGCGCTGGATGCGGTGCGGACAAGGCCCGTGCCGTCGCAGTGCGGGCATTCGCGCGTCGTGGCTTCAAGCACACCGGTGCGCAGGCGCTGGCGGCTCATTTCCATCAGGCCGAAGCCGGAAATGCGGCCGACCTGGATGCGGGCGCGATCGTTCTTGAGCGCGTCCTTCATGCACTTCTCGACCTTACGGACCGAGGAGTTGTGCTCCATGTCGATGAAGTCGATCACGACAAGACCGGCCATGTCGCGCAGGCGCAACTGGCGCGCGATTTCACGCGCCGCTTCGAGGTTGGTCGACAGTGCGGTCTGCTCGATACCGTGTTCCTTGGTGGAACGGCCCGAGTTGATGTCGATCGAGACCAGCGCCTCTGTCGGGTTGATGACGAGGTAGCCGCCCGATTTCAGCTGCACGACCGGATCGTACATCGCCGAAAGCTGGTCCTCCGCGCCATAGCGCTGGAACAGCGGAACGGGGTCGGCATATTGTTTCACCCGCCGGGCATGGCTGGGCATTAGCAGCTTCATGAATTCCTTGGCCGAGCGGTAACCCTGCTCGCCCTCCACGATCACTTCCTCGATCTCGCGGTTGTAGATGTCGCGGATCGCGCGCTTGATCAGGTCGCTGTCCGAATGGATCAGGGCCGGAGCGCTGGATTTCAGCGTGTTTTCGCGGATCTCGTCCCACAAGCGGGCGAGGTAGTCGAAGTCGCGCTTGATCTCTGTCTTGGTGCGCGAAAGTCCGGCGGTGCGCACGATGCAGCCCATCGATTTGGGCAGCGAAAGTTCCGACACGATCTGCTTCAGGCGCTTGCGGTCGCTCGCGCTTGAAATCTTGCGGCTGATGCCGCCGCCGTGGCTGCTGTTGGGCATCAGCACGCAGTAGCGGCCCGCCAGCGAGAGGTAGGTGGTGAGGGCTGCGCCCTTGTTGCCACGCTCTTCCTTCACGACCTGCACCAGCAGGACCTGCCGGCGCTGGATGACGTCCTGGATCTTGTAGCGGCGGCGCAGGGCAAGGCGCCTGGCGCGGGCCTCGTCAGCCGCGCGCGAACGGTTGCCGCCCTGGCGACGACCCTTGCGGCGGCGCGGGCGGTTGTCCTCGCTCTCGTCGTCGCTGTCGTCGGAGCCGGAGACGTTGCCGTCCTCGATCGTGGCGACATCGTCCTTTTCCGAACCGTCGACTTCTTCCAGCCCGTCGTCGCCGTCGGCCAGTTCCTCGGCCAGCGAATCGGCCTCGTGGTGCTGGTCGCCATCGTCGAGGTCATGCTCGTCGCCCGAATGGTCGTCCGCGTCTTCCTCGGCGCGAAGGCGTGCCTCTTCCTCGGCATGCTCGGCCTCTTCGGCCAGCAGCGCATCGCGGTCTTCTTTCGGGATCTGGTAGTAGTCGGGGTGGATTTCGTTGAAGGCGAGGAAGCCGTGGCGGTTGCCCCCGAAGTCGACGAAAGCGGCCTGCAACGAGGGTTCGACCCGCGTTACCTTGGCCAGGTAGATATTGCCCTTAATCTGTTTGTGTTCGGCCGACTCGAAGTCGAACTCTTCAATCCTGTTACCCTTGAGTACCGCGACCCGTGTTTCTTCCGGGTGGCGCGCATCGATCAGCATACGCGTGGACATCAATTATTCTCCGTGCGCGCAGATGGCCGGGCGGAGCGGATTGCCGCTGTCCCGGGGTTGCGCGTCTGTTCATGAAATCGCGCCGGACCGGATGGCCATCAGGGCCACCGGTCGGCGCGTAAGGTGCAAAAAGATCGACGGTCCGCGAGGTGCGGAGCCGCCGGATGTGAAATTCTGGAAACGTGAAGCCTGAACCGACGCGCGAATTGCGCACGACGATTGCAGCGATCGGCCCGTGGGGCTGACGATCCGCTGCATTCGACGCTGTTCCGGCCATAAAAAACTCTTACCTGCTTGCGCCGCGCATGGCCCGGCAGGCAGACCGACATTGCTTGGGGGTCTTGCCGTGCCGCGAACCTGTCGCATGGCGTACCGAGTTGATTCCAATCGCGGGTCCGGCGCGGGTTCCTGCCCCCTCTCGGGAGCGCCGCTTCCGCTCTGCCGCGCAAGTTGCGCAGGCTGGGGAAGGGCTTGAAAACCGTGCGGGCCTGATTGCCCCGGCTGTCATGGACGCTAGCACCGCCGTTCCGATACGGCAACAAAAAGCGAAAGCCGCGCAATAATATGCGCATCCGTGCCGCCCGGCGCTTGCCTTGCCGCTACGGGTAAGGCGATAGCATCGCGCCATGGATGACATGCAGGACGCCATTGATCGAACCGGCGATGCGGGCGAGGGCGCGTCCTTGTGGCAAAAGGCGCTGGCCGTTTCGGGCGCGGCGGCATTGGGCCTGCTGGCAGGGTTCGGTGCCGGCATCCTGTTTCCGGGCGGGGGCAGGCCTGTCATCAGCCGCGAATTGCCGGAACCGCGTAGCGATGCACTGCCTGAAATCATGACGTCTGCCCGAACGGGAGCCGAAGCGCCGCTCGTCGTCATCGATCCGGGCCACGGCGGTTTCGATCCCGGCGCGTCCGGAGAGGATGGCGAGCGGGAAAAGGACATCGTGCTGGCCCTTGCCATCGAAGTGCGTGACCGGCTGATTGAACTAGGCGGCGTGCGCGTTGCGCTGACCCGAGATGGCGACAGGTTCCTGCCGCTTGAGCAGCGCCCGCAACTGGCCGAGGCGCTGGGGGCGGATGCGTTCATCTCGATCCACGCCGACAGCGCGCCTGCGCCGGAGGCGAAAGGCGCGAATGTCTATGTCCTTTCCGCGCGGGCATCGGATCGAGAGGCGCAGGCACTGGCCCGTATCGAGAACGAGAGTGCCAGCGGCATCGGCTTGCCGGAAGGGGCGGACGATGTCGCGCTGATCCTGGCGGACCTCATGAAGCGGGAAACGGCGCTTGGCTCGGCTGCATTGTCTCGCGCGCTCGAACGCGAATCGCAAGGGCGGATGCCGGTCCACCAACCGTTCAGGCGCTCCGCCAATTTCGTGGTCCTGCGTTCGCCGGAAATGGCCTCTGTCTTGTTCGAGGCGGGCTACCTCACCAATCCCGATGACGCCAACCGGCTTGGGGACAAGGCACGGCGCGGCGCGGTTGCACAGGCGCTGGCCAATGCGATCCTGACGCACTTGCTGGCTCCAGAAACCCCGTGATCATGACCGTGATAATGCTGGCCGTTATGGGCGTGAATGCCATGACTTTGCACGTTCCGTCGCGAAGCGGCTTCCCTGATCTCGAAATGGCGTGCTAGGGCCGGGCGGCATGACCGTGGGATCGCAACTCAACACTTATCTGGGCAGGGCGCGCGGCGACTTGTCCGCCCTGCGCACGAATTTCGTGGCGCGCTGGCGCGAAAGCCGGCTGTTCCGCTGGTTCGCGGGGCTTTGCGCCGCCGGCCTGCTGTTCGTCGTCGTCGCCTATTACGCGATCGGGGCCGGATTGCCGTCTGCCGATCGTCTGCTGACGTATCAGCCGCCGCTGCCCACGATGGTGCGCGGGATCGATGGCGAGATCGTTAACAGTTATGCCCGCGAACGCCGCGTGCAGCTTCGTTACGTCGATTTTCCCGAGCAGATGCAGAACGCCTTCCTCGCCGCAGAGGACAAGACGTTCTGGAGCCATGGCGGTGTCGATGTCGGCGGCCTTGCAGGCGCGGTGGTCGACTATGTCTCCAAGATGGGCACAGGCCAGCGGGCCAAGGGCGGTTCGACCATTACCCAGCAGGTTGCGAAGAACATCCTTGTCGGTGACGAATACTCGATCACGCGCAAGTTGAAGGAGATGATCCTCGCTCGCAGGATCGAGGGCGTGCTCACGAAGCAGCAAATCCTTGAACTCTATCTAAACGAGATTCCGCTTGGCCGCCAGAGCTTCGGCGTGCAGGCTGCGGCCCGCGCCTATTTCGACAAGGACGTGAAGGATCTCGAACTTCACGAATCGGCGTTCCTCGCCATCCTGCCCAAGGCGCCGGAACGCTATGGCCGCGCCAAGTACAAGGACATGGCGATCACCCGCCGCAACTACGTGCTTGACCAGATGGTGAAGAACGGCTGGGCGACACGGGCCGAAGCCGATGAAGCAAAGGGCAAGCCGCTGGGGCTCGTGCCCCGCCGTGCGGCGAACTATGATCCTGCCGGTGGCTATTTCGTGGAAGAAGTGCGCCGCCGCCTGATCGACCGTTTCGGCGAAACGGCAGAGGACGGACCGAACTCCGTCTATGCCGGCGGCCTTTGGGTTCGCACGTCGATGGACAGCGAATTGCAGCGCGCCGCACGCAGCGCCCTGCGTGCCGGATTGCTTCGCTATCATTCGGGCAAGGGGTGGACCGGCCCGATCGCCAAGATCAACATGGACGAGAACTGGCAGACCCAGCTCATCGTCTCCAACCTCGCCATCGACTACGAGGATTGGAAAGTCGGGGTCGTGACCACGCGCAGCGGCGATAGCGCGAAAATCGGTTTCACGGACGGAGACGAGCATCCGCTTTCGGGCCTACCCGACAGTCTGAAGGCCGGTGACGTGATCGTTGCCGCGCCTAAGAACAAGACCGAGTGGGTCGTGCGCACCGTTCCGGAGGTGTCCGGCGGGCTGGTCGTGGAAAACCCGCACAGCGGCCGCGTTCTGGCCCTGCAGGGCGGTTTCGATTCGCGGCTCGGCTCCTTCAACCGTGCGACGCAGGCCGAACGCCAGCCGGGTTCGACCATCAAGCCGTTTGTCTATGCCACGGGGCTGGATCAGGGCATGACGCCTGCCACGATGGTCGAAGACGGTCCGTTCTGCGTGTGGCAGGGCGCCGGACTCGGCGAAAAATGCTTCCGTAACTTCGGCAACCAGCGCGGTGCCGGGCAGCAGACGATGCGCTGGGGCCTTGAACAGTCGCGCAACCTGATGACGATCCACATCGCCAACGATGCAGGCATGGAAAACGTCACCAACACGTTCAAGCGCGTGGGGATCGGTGAATACGGGAACTACCTCTCGTTCGCGCTTGGTGCTGGCGACACGACGGTTGCGCGCATGGTCAATGCCTATTCCGCCCTTGCCAATCTGGGGCGGCAGTACGACCAGTCGGTGATCGACTACGTGCAGGATCGCAATGGCAAGGTGATCTGGCGGGCGGACAAGCGCCGCTGCGAGATCTGCAAGGCCGACGAATGGAACGGCAAGGCGATGCCGCGGCTTGCGCCTGCGGGCAAGCAGGTGCTGGATGCGGGCACGGCCTATCAGGTGGTGCATATGCTGGAAGGCGTCGTCACCCGCGGTACCGCCGTGCGCCTGCGCAGTCTGGAACTGCCGATCTTTGGCAAGACGGGGACGACTTCGGGCCCCACGAACGCATGGTTCGTCGGTGGATCGGCGGATCTTGTCGCGGGCGTCTATGTCGGTTTCGACCAGCCCCGCAATCTTGGCGGTTGGGTGCAGGGCGGCAATACCGCAGGCCCGATCATCAAGCAGCTGATCGAGGATACGAAGGAACGCTGGCCGACCGAGCCGGTGAAGGCGCCTGCGGGAATCCGCATGGTCCGCATCGATCGTCGTTCCGGCAAGCGTGTGTTCGAAGGCTGGCCGACGCGCGAATATACGCCCGCGATCATATGGGAAGCGTTCAAGCCCGACACCGAACCGCGCCGTTCGCTCGACAGGCAGACGCTGGAAGAAAAGCGTCTTGCCGCCATCGCCGCCCTGCGCGCGGCATCGGAAGAGCGGGTGACGCAGACGCGAGGTCCGCGCAGGATCGACGATACGTTCCTCGAAGACCAGGGCGGCATCTACTAGGCGCGCAATGGGGCATTGCCGGAAGGTGCCGGGGGTGGATGGACTTTGCCAGCCGCAAGGTCCATCTACGGGTCATGAAAAAATTCGCACATAGCATTCAGGCAATTGCCGCGGTCCTCGCACTTTCGACGCTTTCGGCGCCTGCGCATGCCGCCCTGAAAAAGGGTGATGCCGCGCCGCTGTTCACGACCAGCGGGGCGCTTGCCGGAAAAGCATTCAGCTTCAATCTGGACGAGGCGCTGAAGAAGGGGCCTGTCGTCCTCTACTTCTACCCCAAGGCTTTCACGCAAGGGTGCACTCTGGAGGCTCATGCCTTTGCCGAGGCGATGGACGATTTCCGCGCCGCCAGTGCCAGCGTCGTCGGTATGTCGAACGACGATATCGAGACACTGAAGCGCTTTTCGACAGAGGCCTGCCGCGACGAATTTCCCGTCGCCCGTGCGACCCCCGGCCTGATCCGTTCCTATGACGTTGCCTTGAACCGGCCCGGCATGTCCGCGGAATTGAGCGACCGGACATCCTATGTCATCGCGCGAGACGGCCGGATCGTGATGGTCCATTCCGACCTCGACTGGCGGGAACATGTCAGCCGTACGCTGGCCGCCGTTCGGGCGCTGAAAAGCAAATAGACCCACGCATTCCTGCCGAAGGCATCGGGAGCGCCGGAGTGAAACGGCCTGCTGTCCCATTATTATCCCGCCAGTGCCACTTTCCAGACCGGAAAGGCTGAGCTAAGCGGACCGCGAATTACGGAGAACGACCATGCGTGCCGAAGGGCAGGCCTATATCGACCGCATCGAAGCGGCCCTTGCACTCATCCGCCGATCGCTGGACTGGGACGTCGCCCTGCGCCGCCTGGACGAGCTGAATGCGCGTGTCGAAGACCCGACGCTTTGGGACAATCCCAAGGATGCAAAGGACGTGATGAGCGAGCGCGGCCGCCTCGAATCCGCGATCGGCGCGGTGAAGACGATCCGCGCGGAAATGGCCGACGCCATCGAATTCGTTGAACTGGGCGAGGCCGAGGGTGACGAGGACACGGTAAAGGACGGCATCGACACGCTTGCCGCGCTGGCCGAACGGGCCGACAAGGACAAGGTCGGTGCCCTGCTTTCGGGCGAGGCGGACGGTTCCGACACTTATCTGGAAGTGCATGCCGGTGCCGGCGGTACGGAAAGCCAGGACTGGGCCGAGATGCTGCAGCGCATGTATTCGCGCTGGGCCGAACGGCGCGGCTACAAGGTCGAACTGGTCGAATACCAGGCCGGAGAACAGGCCGGGATCAAGAGCGCGACCCTGCTGATCAAGGGCGAGAACGCCTACGGCTATGCCAAGACCGAAAGCGGCGTTCACCGGCTCGTGCGGATCAGCCCCTATGACAGTTCGGCGCGGCGGCACACGTCGTTCAGTTCCGTCTGGGTCTATCCGGTCATCGACGACGATATCGAGATCGAGATCAATCCGGCCGACCTCAAGATCGACACCTACCGCGCATCGGGCGCGGGCGGACAGCACGTCAACACGACGGATTCCGCCGTTCGCATCACCCACCAGCCGACCGGCATCGTGGTCGCCAGCCAGAACGACCGTTCGCAGCACAAGAACCGCGCCACCGCGATGAACATGCTGAAGGCCCGGCTCTACGAAAAGGAACTCGCCGAGCGCGAGGCGGTGACGGCAGGCGAATATGCGGCGAAGACCGAGATCGGCTGGGGCCACCAGATCCGTTCCTACGTTCTGCAGCCCTATCAGCAGGTGAAGGACCTGCGGACGGGCCATGTCTCCACCAACCCGGCCGACGTGCTGGACGGCGCGATCGATCCGTTCATTTCGGCAGCCCTCGCGCAGCGCGTGACGGGCGAGAGCGTCGAAGTGGAAGACGTGGATTGAGACTGCTTCGCGCTCTTGCAGCGGCTGTCGCTTTATGCGCCGTCACGGCAGGGGTGTCGGGCTGCGACATTTCGGCAAGGGACACTGACGAAAGGCCGGAAACCGCGCGCGATTTTCCGAGTGCCGACCGGCCCGTTTCACAGACCACCAGCAACCAGTTTTCCAACGAACGCACGCGCGACGACAGGAACGAGGCGGCGATGGTCATGGACCTTGCCAATATCAGCAAGGGCATGACCGTGGCCGACATCGGCGCGGGTGAAGGCTATTATACGACGCGTCTTGCCGAACGTGTCGGTTCGCGCGGGCGCGTGCTGGCGCAGGATATCGATCCGGCCGTGCTCGAACGGCTGGGCGCGCGCGTTCAGCGCGAGAGGCTGGATAACGTTTCGATCAAGCAGGGTTCGGAAGACGATCCGAACCTGCCCGAAGACAGTTTCGACCGCGTGTTCCTCGTCCACATGTACCACGAGGTGACGGAGCCCTATGCGTTTCTGTGGCGGCTTCGGCCCGCCCTGAAGAACGACGGGCAGGTTGTCGTCGTCGATGTCGACCGCCCGACCGGCGAGCACGGCATTCCGCCGGCGCTGCTCTTCTGCGAATTCGAGGCGGTCGGTTTCCGCCTTGCCACTTTCATCCGCCGGCCCGAACTGGCCGGTTACTACGCCCGCTTTGAACCCGAAGGGCCACGACCCGATCCGCAGGATATTGTTGCCTGCAAGCAGGAACTGGCGTCAGGTGAGGGCGATCCAATTGCGACTGGCGGTCACGAACCGCAGGAATCTGGGGCATACAGGACATGAGTTTCAAGGGACTGCAACCCATCAACTATGGCGGCAAGGAAGTCTGGCCGCTGATCGAGGGTGGCAAGGGCGTTTCGGCGACCAACCATGCCAGTTCGGGCGCATGGGCGGCTGCCGGCGGCATCGGCACGGTTAGCGCGGTGAACGCCGACAGCTATGATGCCGAGGGCAAGATCGTGCCGCAGGTCTACGAACAGATGACGCGGCGCGAACGGCACGAACAGCTGATCCGCTATGCCATCGATGGCGGCGTCGAACAGGTGAAGCGCGCCCACGAGATTTCGGGCGGGCAGGGCGCGATCAACATCAACGTCCTGTGGGAAATGGGCGGTGCCCAGGCGGTTCTGGAAGGTATTCTGGAACAGACCAAGGGGCTTGTCACCGGTGTGACCTGCGGTGCGGGCATGCCTTACAAGCTGGCTGAAATCGCGCAGCATTACGGTGTGCATTACCTGCCGATCGTGTCTTCGGCGCGTGCTTTCCGCGCGCTTTGGAAGCGCTCTTATTCCAAGGTTCCGGAACTCATGGCCGCGGTGGTCTATGAAGATCCGTGGCTGGCCGGTGGTCACAACGGGCTGTCGAACGCGGAAAACCCGCGTGAGCCGCAGGATCCCTATCCGCGCGTTGCCGAACTGCGCGCCACGATGCGCAAGGAAGGCGTTTCGGAAGACACCGCGATCGTCATGGCGGGTGGCGTATGGTTCCTGCGCGAATGGGACAACTGGATCGACAATCCGGAACTGGGCAAGATCGCGTTCCAGTTCGGCACGCGCCCGCTGCTGACCGACGAAAGCCCCATCCCGCAGGGGTGGAAGGACATGCTGCGCACGCTGGAGCCGGGCGATGTCCTGCTTCACAAGTTTTCGCCGACGGGCTTCTATTCCTCTGCCGTGCGCAACCCGTTCCTGCGCAATCTGGAAGCGCGTTCGGACCGCCAGATTCCCTATTCGCGCGTGGAAGCCGGCGATCATACCGTACAGCTTGACGCAGGGGTGAAGGGCAAGAACTTCTGGGTCACGCCGCATGACCGTGACCGCGCCCGCGGCTATGCCGCCGATGGTTTCGAAACCGCGCTCAAGACGCCGGACGACACGCTCGTCTTCGTGACACCGGAAGAGCGTGAGACCATCCGCAAGGACCAGGCCGACTGCATGGGCTGTCTTTCGCATTGCGGGTTTTCGTCTTGGAAGGACCATGACGACTACACCACCGGGCGTCTGGCCGATCCGCGCAGCTTCTGCATCCAGAAGACCCTGCAGGATATCGCCCACGGCGGGCCGGTTGACGAGAACCTGGCCTTCGCCGGGCATGCGGCCTATCGCTTCAAGCAGGACCCGTTCTATTCAAACGGCTTCACGCCGACTGTGAAGCAGCTGGTCGATCGCATCCTGACCGGCGACTGATGGCGGCAAGCGACATGCGCAAAGTGACCGGCGCCTGCCATTGCGGCGGCGTCGGCTTTGCCGCCACGGTCGATTTCGCTTCAGCGCGGCGCTGCAACTGTTCGATCTGCCGGATGCGCGGTGCGGTTGCGGTCAGCGCGAACCTTGCCGAATTCGAGATTACGCGCGGCGAAGAGCTGCTTACGCTCTACACCTTCAATACGGGTGAGGCGAAGCACTACTTCTGCAAGCAGTGCGGCATCTACACCCACCACCAGCGCCGGTCCGATCCGACGCAGTTCGGTGTGAACGTCGCTTGTATCGATGGCATCAGCCCGTTCGACTTTACCGAAATCGTGGTATCGGAAGGCCGCTTGCATCCCAATGACGGCGGTGGCGGGATTGCCGGTATCCTGCGTTACGAGCCTGTAAGACGCGAGGACTAAAGCGGGCTCAGACCCAGCCTTCCAGCACCTGATCCAGCGGGCGGTGCCCGTCGGCCCAGCTGCGAATACTCGCGATAACGCGCCCTCCGGAAGCTTCGCGACCTTCCTCTGTCGCGCTGCAAAGGTGGGGCTGGGTAATCACGTTGCGATGCGCGATCAGGCGTGGATCGACTTTTGGTTCTTCGGGATAGACATCCAGCCCCGCGCCCCACAGATGCCCGCTTTCCAGCGCGGCGATCATCGCTTCGTAATCGACCAGTTCGCCGCGGGCCGTATTCACCAGCACCGAACCCTGCTTCATCGTCGCGAGCCCGGCAGCATCGATCATGTTATGCGTGCTTTCGGTTGCCGGGCAGTGCAGGGTAACCACGTCGGCATTGGCAAGCAGGCCGGCCAGCGTTTCCTCGTACTCTGCGCCAAGCATCCGCTCTACCGCTTCGGGCAGGCGGTGGCGGTTGTGATAGACGATGCGCATGCCGAAAGCGCGTGCCCGGTGGGCTACTGCCTGACCGATCCGGCCCATACCGACGATACCCAGAACTTTTCCGCCCATCTTGCGCCCCAGCATCGCGGAGGGGGCCCAGCCGGTCCACTGGCCGTGGTGGATGATCCGCGTGCCCTCGCGCATGCGGCGCATCACGCCAATGATCAGGGCCAGAGTCATGTCGGCGGTGTCTTCGGTAAAGGCGCTGGGCGTATTGGTGACCATGATGCCGCGTGCGCGGGCGGCCTTCAGGTCGATATGGTCGGTGCCCGCGCCGAAATTGGCGATCAGCTTCATCGACGGCCCGGCCTTGGCGATCAGGTCTGCGTCGATATGGTCGGTGACCGTCGGGACCAGAACGTCGATGTCCTGCGTCAGTGCGACCAACTCTTCCCGGCTGAGTGTTCGATCCTCGCGATTGAGGCGCACGTCGAACAGTTCGCCCATGCGGTTTTCGACCGAGGGAAGCAGGTGCCGGGTCACGCCGACACGGACGGTTCCGGTAACGCGGCGGGTTTCGGTGCTGGACGGTGTCATGTCGCTGCGGTCGGGCATGGGATTTGCGCTACTTCCACATCAGGTGGATGGTCAAGCACCGAAGCTTGCGGGCATGGTGGAAGGACCGCTATGCGATTGATCAAGATCGCGCCACAGGGAGCCTTATCGTCTTGCGCGCAGACATGTTCCGCATAACCGTTACCGCGCTTGCCGCGCTGTTGCTTGCCCAGTCCGGTCCGGCACTGGCAGAAGAGGAAGTGCCCTATTGGGTTTCGTTGCGCGCGGACGAGGCGAACATGCGTGTGGGCCCAAGCGAATCGTATCCGATCGAATGGGTTTACCAGCGCGTCGGCCTGCCGATGAAAGTGGTACGCAAACTTAGCGGTTGGCGCCTTGTCGAGGATCCTGACGGAACGCGTGGTTGGATCGTCTCCCGCTTTCTCAGCCTCGAACGGACGGCGATCGTCACCGGTGACGAACCGGCGGCGATCCGGGCGAAGCCCGAAAAGACCGGCAAGCTGCTCTGGCGGGCCGAACCTGGCGTTTCCGGCGAACTGGGTGAGTGTCGCGATGGCTGGTGCCGCTTCGCGGTGGGCGAGAAATCGGGTTGGATGGCCGAAAATCGCCTTTGGGGAACTGGCGAGCCCTGAGGTGCCATGAACTGGCCGATGATCCTGGCCGGGGGCGGCATTGGCCTTCTTGTCGGTAGCTTCGTCGGTGCGGCGGCCATGCGCCTGCCACGGGACGAAGGGATCGTTGCGGGCAGGTCGCATTGCGATTCCTGTAAGCGCCCGCTTAGCCCGCTCGATCTTGTACCGGTCCTCTCTTACGTTTTCAACAGGGGCAGGTGCCGGACTTGCGGTGCCCGCATCGATGCCCTGCACCTGATCGCGGAACTGGGCGGTGCCTTTGTGGGGCTATCGGCCATGGGTGTCGCCGCCACTGTTGGAGAGGGCGCCGCCATCGCCATACTGGGTTGGCAACTGCTGCTCCTTGCGATCCTGGATGGCCGACATTTCTGGCTTCCGCCGCGCGCGATAGCGCTGCTTGCGGCGTCGGCCCTTCTGCTGCCGGTTCTGGACAAGCAGGCAGGTACGGTCGCCGTGTCCGCCATACTCGATCAGGTGGCGGGCGGGGCCTTGGGTTTTGCGTTATTGGCTGCGCCCGCTCTGCTCTACCGGTTCGTTCTGAAACGAGACGGGCTGGGCAGCGCCGACCCGTGGCTGCTGGGTGCGATCGGCCTGTGGGTGGGCGTAATGAACGTTGTCCTGACACTGCTCCTTGCAGCCTTTGCCGGACTTGTTCTCGCGCTTTTCCTGAAGCTTGCGGGGAGGCAGGTGGGGGCTGAAAGCGCCCTTCCGCTGGGCACGCTGATGGGGCTTTCCGCCTATGCGCTGATGATTGCGAGCAGGGTTACGTAGGGGCATTCCGGGGCAGTTCGCCAAATGGCCCCCTTGCGCCATGCGCGACAGATGCCTAGGGCGCTTTTCGCAACCGCAACGCGACATGCAAAGCGAGTCTGTTTTGGTCGATCTAACGCAATATCTGCCGATCCTGCTTTTCCTCGGGATTGCGCTGGGGCTTTCCGCCCTTTTCGTCTTCCTTCCGATGGGCGTCTCGCGCCTGACGGGGACGCATAACCCGGATGCCGAGAAAAACTCGGAGTACGAGTGCGGCTTCCCCGCTTTTGAGGATCCGCGCAGCCAGTTCGACGTGCGGTTCTACCTCGTCGCCATCCTGTTCATCATCTTCGATCTCGAAGCGGCGTTCCTGTTTCCATGGGCCGTCAGCCTCGATCTGACGGGATGGCCGGGCTGGATCACGATGATGGTGTTCCTGGGTGAACTCGTCATCGGCTTTGCCTATGCGTGGAAAAAGGGAGCCCTGGAATGGGAGTGAACGAAACCCTCGTGCCTGCGGCTCGGCCCGGAGAGGTGCGCCAGCCAGACCAGGACTATTTCCACGCGCTGCAGACCGAGGTGAATGACAAGGGCTTTCTTGTCACGAGCACCGAGGACCTGTTCCAGTGGGCCCGTACCGGCTCGCTGTGGTGGATGACGTTCGGCCTTGCCTGTTGCGCGGTGGAGATGATCCACGTGAACATGCCGCGTTACGATATGGAACGTTTCGGCGTTGCGCCGCGCGCATCGCCGCGCCAGTCGGACGTGATGATCGTGGCCGGCACCTTGTGCAACAAGATGGCTCCGGCCCTGCGCAAGGTTTACGACCAGATGTCTGATCCGAAGTACGTGATCTCTATGGGATCGTGTGCGAACGGCGGTGGCTACTACCACTATTCCTACAGCGTCGTGCGCGGCTGCGACCGGATCGTGCCGGTCGACATCTACGTGCCGGGCTGCCCGCCGACTGCCGAAGCGCTGCTCTATGGCGTGATGCAGTTGCAGCGCAAGATCCGCCGCGTCGGCACGGTTTCGCGGTAAGGAGAGGCGAGAAATGGCTGTCCTGCACTCCGCTCCGAAATACGCGTCGAACGATGGCGTTGCCGATGCGCTCAAAGGCGCGCTTGGCGACATGGTTTCCGGCGTTCACGAAGAGCATGGCGAAATCCTGCTGACGGTCGTGCGTGACCGTCTGGCCGACGCCATGCGCGCCCTGCGCGACGGGCAGGAATATCAGCAACTGATGGAAATCGCGGGCGTCGACTATCCGTCGCGGGCCGAGCGGTTCGAGGTCTGCTACTGCCTCCTTTCGGTCACGAAGAACCACCGCCTGATAGTCAAGGTTTCGACCGACGAAGCGAAGCCGGTGCCCAGCGTGACTTCCATCTGGCCCAATGCCGGCTGGCTGGAGCGTGAGGTTTTCGACCTTTACGGCGTGCTGTTTTCCGGAAACGACGATCTTCGCCGCATTCTCACCGACTACGGCTTCGAAGGGCATCCCTTCCGCAAGGACTTCCCGCTGACAGGCCATGTCGAATTGCGCTATTCCGAAGAGGACAAGCGCGTCGTCTATCAACCGGTCAGCCTGCCGCAGGATTTCCGCAGCTTCGACTTCATGAGCCCGTGGGAAGGGGCCGATTACGTCCTTCCCGGTGACGAAAAGGCCGCCGAAACGCCTGCTCCGCCTGCGGTCGACAAGCCGAAGACAACGGACAAGCCTTCCGATACCGGAGCAGGCGCGAAGACCGACGCCAAGTCGGACGACAAGGTTTCCGCACCGCCACCCGCAAAGGCAGAGGGCAAGGTCGATGCCGACGCACCCACGACGACCGAGGATCGGCCTGCGAAAAAAGCCCGCAAGGGCAAGGGTGCCGATACGGCGAAGGCAACCGAAGTGAAGAAGGAGGATGGCGAGTGAAACTGCGTATCGCTCTTCTGGCGTCTCCGGTCCTGGCCGGTCTGGCGCTCTCCGCATGTGAACAGGCTGCCGAGGCACCTGTCGTCGCCGAAACGACGACGGCAGAGAATGTCGTCGTCGCACCGACCGAAGCTAAGCTGGATACCACTCTGCCCGGCGCGCAAAGCGAGTTCGCCTATGCCGAACTTCTCGCGCTCGAGGCGAATGATGGCACGATCATTGCCGACAGCACGAAGGGTGCCGGCCTGTGCGTGTTCATGGACGAGGGCGGCCGTGCCCTGCTGACCGCCGGCGCGCCGACGCAGGAGGAAAAGCCCGGCGCTGCCGTGGTTCGCCCCAACGGACAGGCGGCAACGGCGCTTTACGCGCAGAGCGGGGGTACCGAGTACCTGCTGAACGGCCCGACGTTCGTGCGTGAAGGCGCCGACGGCACGTTGCCGATAACGGCGATCGTGCTGGTTGCCGACGACAAGGCAAGCGCGACGCTGACGTTGAAGTTCCCCGACGGCGAACGCGATCCCTATACCGGCAAGTGGAGCTGCAGCGCATGACGATGCAGCTTGAACAGTCGCCCACGACCGGCGACGAGGTCATCACAAACTACACGATCAACTTCGGGCCGCAGCACCCCGCGGCGCACGGCGTTCTGCGCATGGTGATGGAGCTTGACGGCGAGATCATCGAGCGCGTCGATCCGCACGTCGGCCTGCTCCATCGCGGCACCGAGAAGCTGATCGAGTACAAGACGTATCTGCAAGCGCTGCCGTATTTCGACCGGCTCGACTACTGCTCGCCGCTGGCGATGGAATACAGCTACGTTCTGGCCATCGAGAAGATGCTGAACGTGGAGGTGCCGATCCGCGCCCAGTACCTACGCGTGCTGTTCGCGGAACTGACCCGCATCTGCAACCACATGCTGAACCTTGGCAGCCACGTGATGGACGTCGGCGCGATGACGCCGAACCTGTGGATGTTCGAGATCCGCGAGGACTGCCTCAACTTCTTCGAACGCGCGTCCGGCGCCCGCATGCACAGTGCGTGGTATCGCCCCGGCGGCGTGCATCAGGATGTGCCGCTGAAGCTGCTGACCGACATCGGCGACTGGCTGGACAAGCGCCTGCCCGAACTGTTCGGCGACGCGATGAGCCTTGTGGTCGACAATCGTATCTTCAAGCAGCGTAATGTCGATATTGCCGTCGTCAGCAAGGCCGACGCATTGGCATGGGGCTTTTCCGGCCCGATGATCCGCGCAGCCGGCGTTCCGTGGGATTTGCGCAAGAGCCAGCCCTACGACGTTTACGACCGTATGGACTTCGAGATTCCCGTCGGCACGAATTCCGACTGCTACGACCGTTTCATGGTCCGCGTGCAGGAAGTGTACCAGTCGGCCAAGATCATGAAGCAGTGCCTGGCCGAAATGCCCGACGGGCCGATCGCCAGCCTTGACCGCAAGGTCAGCCCGCCCAAGCGCGGCGAGATGAAGAGCTCGATGGAAGCGCTGATCCATCACTTCAAGCTCTATACCGAAGGGTTTCACGTGCCGGCGGGCGAAGTCTACGTCGCGACGGAAAGCCCCAAGGGCGAGTTCGGCGTCTATCTCGTATCCGACGGTTCGAACAAACCCTATCGCTGCAAGATCCGGCCCACCGCGTTCAGCCACCTTCAGGCGATGGACATGATGTGCAAGGGCCACATGCTGCCTGACGCGACCGCCATTCTAGGCGCGATCGACGTCGTTTTCGGGGAGTGCGACCGGTGAGACTGAACCCGACACAGCAGATCAGCGTCCTTGCCTCGGCAACCGGCCTGATCCTTATCGCGTTCCATTTCCTCGCGATGTACCTCGGCACCGATACGGCCGACTGGCTGCCCGATGTCATCGCCTGCATCGGTGGTTTCGAGCTGTATATGTTCGGACAGAGCCAGTGGGAAGCGTTCAAGCGACGGAGAGGTGGTCCCCGTGGCTGACACGATCGCCCGCAGCCTGACCGACATCGCCCGCGCGATGATCGAAGCCTATAATGCACAGGACGTGGACACCTACGTCTCGTTCATGACCGACGATGCATGCGAGGCGAACTATCGCGGCGATGTCGTGCGCGATGGCAAGGACGGCACCCGCACAGGGCTTGCCGCCGCTTTCGCCCGCTGGCCCGAAAATCGCGCAGAAATCGTCGAGGCTCAGGAAATCGGCAACTACGTGATCTTCCGCGAACATGTCACGCGCGGACCGGCGACCGACGGGTCGGCGCTGGTCGAACCGTTCGACGTTGTCGCGATCTATACATTCGAGGGCGACAAATGCGCCCGCGTGGAGTTCGTCCGCTAATGGCTGACCGCTATCTCGAACCCGTCACGCCCGAACTGCGGGAGCGTTGGGGCGCATTCGCCTTTACCCCCGCGTGGGAGGCGAAGGCGAAGGAACAGATCTCGCACTATCCCGAAGGCCGCCAGAAATCTGCGGTTATGGCCCTGCTCGACATCGCGCAGCGGCAGGTGGGCGAGGAAACGGGTACGCAGGGGTGGTTGCCCGTTCCGGTGATGGAATACGTCGCCGCCTATCTCGACATGCCGATCATCCGCGTGGTGGAGGTCGCGACCTTCTACACGATGTACAACCTCGTACCCGTCGGCAAATTCCACGTGCAGGTCTGCGGCACCACGCCGTGCTGGCTGCGCGGTTCGGACGAGGTCATGGAAACCTGCAAGAAGCGCGGCATGAAGAAGGGCCACACGACCGACGACGGCCTGTGGACGCTGACCGAGGTGGAGTGCATGGGCAACTGCTCGTCCGCGCCGATGGTCCAGATCAACGACGACAACTACGAAGACCTGACCGGCGAGCGGCTCGATGCCGTGCTCGATGCGCTGGCCGCGGGCGAAACGCCGAAGGCCGGAACGCAGGAACCGGGCCGTCACACGGTAGAGCCGGTCGGCGCGCTCAGCACGCTGACCGCGATGGCCGATGCCAACCACGATTATCGGGGCGAGTGGTAAGTTGGATCAGCTTATCGTCATCGTTCTGGCTCTGGTCGCGGTGTTCGTGGCCTGGAAGGTGCTCAAGGGTATCGTGAAGACGGTCGCGCTTGTCGTGATCCTGATCGCTGCCGCCATTTTCGTGTTCGGAGGGCTGAGCTGATGCTCGCTGGAGTAGTTAGAGGGGCGCTCGCGAATGCTCGCTGACCGGGACCGTATCTTCACCAACCTCTACGGCTATCAGGACTGGGGCCTGAAGGCGGCGCAGGCGCGTGGAGACTGGGACAACACCAAGGACATTCTTGCCAAGGGGCAGGATGCCATCATCGACGAGATCAAGGCCTCCGGCCTGCGCGGTCGCGGCGGTGCGGGTTTCCCCACCGGCATGAAGTGGTCGTTCATGCCGAAGGAAAGCAAGGACGGTCGTCCCAGCTTCCTCGTCATCAATGCCGACGAGTCCGAGCCCGGTTCGTGCAAGGACCGCGAGATCATCCGCCACGATCCGCACAAGCTGATCGAAGGCGCGCTGGTCGCCGGATACGCGATGCGCGCGCGCGCCGCCTACATCTACATTCGCGGCGAATACATCCGCGAGGCATGGCGCTTAGAGGACGCGGTCAAGCAGGCCTATGACGCCGGCCTGATCGGCAAGAACGCCTGCGGTTCGGGCTACGACTTCGATGTCTTCGTCCACCGCGGCGCGGGCGCCTACATCTGCGGCGAAGAAACCGCGATGATCGAGAGCCTTGAGGGCAAGAAGGGTCAGCCCCGCCTCAAGCCGCCGTTCCCGGCAGGTGCCGGCCTTTATGGCTGCCCGACGACGGTAAACAACGTCGAATCGATCGCAGTCGCGCCGACGATCATGCGTCGCGGTGCCGACTGGTTCTCCAGCTTCGGGCGGGAGAACAACAAGGGCACCAAGCTGTTCCAGATCAGCGGGCACGTCGAAAAGCCCTGCGTGGTCGAGGAAGCGATGAGCATACCGTTCAGCGAGCTGATCGAGAAGCACTGTGGCGGCATTCGCGGCGGCAAGGACAACCTGCTGGCCGTGATCCCCGGTGGCTCGTCGGTCCCGCTGGTTCCGGCGGCGGAAATCTGGGATGCGCCGATGGACTTCGACGGGCTGAAGGCGGTCGGTTCGGGGCTTGGCACCGCGGCAGTCATCGTCATGGACAAGTCCACCGACATTGTGAAGGCGATCAGCCGGATCAGCTACTTCTACAAGCACGAGTCTTGCGGCCAGTGCACGCCGTGCCGCGAAGGCACCGGCTGGATGTGGCGGATGATGGAACGCCTGCGCGTGGGCGATGCCTCAGTGGAGGAGATCGACATGCTGCAGCAGGTGACGAAGCAGGTGGAAGGCCACACGATATGCGCGCTTGGCGATGCGGCCGCATGGCCGATCCAGGGCCTGATCAAGCACTTCCGTCCCGAACTCGAACGCCGCATCGCGGAAGCGGGCAACATGGCAGAGGCAGCTGAGTAATGCCGACAGTTAAGGTAGACGGTCAGGAAATCGAGGTTCCCGCAGGCGCCACCGTCCTGCAGGCCTGCGAACTCGCGGGCAAGGAAATCCCGCGTTTCTGCTATCACGAACGCCTGAGCATCGCGGGCAACTGCCGCATGTGCCTTGTCGAGGTTAAGCCCGGGCCGCCCAAGCCGCAGGCTTCGTGCGCGCTGCCCGCCACCGAGGGACAGGAAATCCGCACCGACAGCGAGATGGTGAAGAACGCCCGCGAGGGCGTGATGGAGTTCCTCCTCATCAACCACCCGCTCGACTGCCCGATCTGCGACCAAGGCGGCGAATGCGACCTGCAGGACCAGTCGGTCGCCTATGGTCGCGGCGGTTCGCGCTATGACGAGAGCAAGCGCGCGGTTACTGAAAAGAACATGGGCCCGCTCATCAAGACGACGATGACGCGCTGCATCCACTGTACCCGCTGCGTGCGTTTCTCCGAAGAGATCGCCGGCGTAGACGAGATCGGCGCGCTCTATCGCGGCGAGAACATGCAGATCACAACCTATCTCGAACACGCGGCCAAGCACGAGCTTTCTGCCAACGTGATCGACCTGTGCCCGGTCGGCGCGCTGACTTCGCGGCCCTATGCCTACGAAGCACGGCCTTGGGAGCTGAAGAAGGCGCTTGGCATCGACGTGATGGATGCCATGGGCGCCAACATCCGCATCGACAGTCGCGGCCGCGAAGTGCTGCGCGTGCTGCCCCGCATCAACGACGACGTGAACGAGGAATGGCTCTCCGACAAGTCGCGCTTCGCAGTCGACGGCCTCACCCGCCGCCGCCTCGACAAGGTGTTCGTGCGCAATAACGGCAAGCTCCAGCCGGCAAGCTGGGACGAGGCATTCAAGAAGATCAAGGCTGCCAAACCGGGCAACGACATTGCCGCGGTCTATGGCGACCTGCTCGATTGCGAAACGATGTTCGCGGCCAAGGCGCTGCTCGGCGCGATGGGTTCGACGCTGATCGAAGGGCGTCAGACGGGGCTGGTTTACCCGACCGACAACCTTGCTGCCGTGAACTTCAACACTACGCTGGCAGAGATAGAGAACGCGGATGCGGTCCTGATCGTCGGCAGTCAAATCCGCCACGAAGCGCCGCTGCTCAACGTCCGCCTGCGTAAGGCGGTGAAGCGCGGCGCAAAGGTGTTTGTCGTTGGTCCCGAGTGGGAAACGACTTATCCTGCAACGTTCCTCGGCGCGGATCTCGCTGTGCTGAACAAGCTGCCTGCCGATGTTTCCGACGCGATGGCCAAAGCGGTGCGTCCGGCGATCATCATGGGCGGTGCGGCTGCCGGCCGTGGCGCGACGGGCAAGGTTCTGGCATTGGCGGCGGAATGGAACGTCGTTCGCCAGCTTGACGACGGAAGCACGTGGAACGGTTTCAACACGCTCCACTTCTCGCCGTCGCGTATGGGTGGTCTGATGCTGGGCCTTGCTCAGCAGGGCGGCATTGCCGACCTCGTCGCGGCAAAGCCGAAGGTACTGCTGGCACTTGGCGCGGACGAGGTGGACTTCACCAAGTTCTCCGACAGTCTCAAGGTCTTCATCGGCCACCATGGCGACAAGGGTGCGCACGCGGCGGACATCGTCCTGCCAGCGGCTGCCTATACCGAGAAGCCGGGCACTTACGTCAACATCGAAGGCCGCGTGCAGCGTAGCGAAAAGGCCGTATTTGCGCCCGGAGACGCTCGCGAGGACTGGACGATCCTGCGTGCGCTGGCCGATGCGCTTGGCGTGACGGTCGGTTTCGACACGTATGACCAGCTTCGTGCGGCCATGTTCGCGGATACACCGGCACTGGCAAACGAAGGTCTGGCCGATTTCGGCACTGCGCTTCCCGCAGGTGGCGGCGATGCATCGGGCGTCATTACCGGCTATCCCGTCGCCGACTTCTACCTGTCCAATGCGATCTGCCGCGCCAGCCCGACGATGCAGCGCTGCTCGGCAGAACTGCTCCACGGTGAGACCCTTGCGGAGGCCGCGGAATGACTGCTTTCTTCCAATCGCTCGGCATGAATTACGAGTGGGCGTGGTTCATCGCCACGATCTGCGGGATTCTGCTGATCGCGCTGCCGCTGATGCTGGCCGTCGCGATGATCATCTATGTCGACCGCAAGGTCTGGGCCGCGATCAACCTGCGGCGCGGTCCCAACGTGGTCGGCCCCTTTGGTCTGCTGCAATCGTTTGCCGACGGTCTGAAGGTCTTCCTGCAGGAAACCATCGTTCCCTCGGCCGCGAACAAGGGCATTTTCCTGCTTGCGCCGATCGTGACATTTACTGTCGCGCTGGGTGCATGGGCGGTGATCCCGTTCGATGCGGGCGTGGTGCTTGCCGATATCAACGTCGGCCTGCTCTATATTCTCGCGATCTCGTCGCTGTCGGTTTACGGCGTCGTCATGGCGGGGTGGGCGTCGAACTCGAAGTATCCGTTCTTCTCGGCCATGCGCGCCTCGGCCCAGATGATCAGTTATGAAGTCTCCATCGGCTTCATCCTGATCTGCGTCGTGCTGTGGGCCGGGACATTCAATCTGACGGAAATCGTGAACGCACAGAAAGGCCACGGCCTCGGCTTCGTGAACGGCTATTTCTTCAACATCCTGCTGTTCCCGATGTGGGTGATGTTTTTCATCTCCTCGCTGGCTGAAACGCAGCGCGTTCCGTTCGACCTTACCGAAGCGGAAAGCGAACTCGTCGCCGGTTACCAGACCGAATATTCGTCGATGAGCTTCGCGCTGTTCTGGCTGGGTGAATACGCGAACATCCTGCTGATGTGCTCGCTGAACACGATCCTGTTCTTCGGTGGCTGGCTGCCGCCGATCGACTGGGCTCCGCTGTACTATGTGCCGGGCATCATCTGGTTCCTCCTGAAGACCTTCTTCTTCTTCTTCATGTTCAGCTGGGTCATGGCGACGGTGCCGCGTTACCGTTACGACCAGCTGATGCGGCTTGGCTGGAAGATCTTCCTGCCGATCTCGCTCCTGTTTGTGGTGCTGGTCTCCGGCTGGCTTATGTTCACGAGGTACGCATGAGCGTCGCCCAACTCGTAAAATCGTTCACCCTGTGGGAGTTCGTGAAGGCGCATGCCCTCACGCTGAAGTACTTCTTCAAGCCCAAGGCGACGATCAACTATCCGTTCGAGAAGAACCCGCTGTCGCCCCGTTTCCGCGGCGAACACGCGCTGCGTCGCTATCCGAACGGCGAGGAACGGTGCATCGCGTGCAAGCTGTGCGAGGCAGTGTGCCCGGCGCAGGCCATCACGATCGAGGCCGAGCCGCGCGACGACGGTTCGCGCCGCACCACGCGCTACGATATCGACATGACCAAGTGCATCTTCTGCGGCTTTTGTCAGGAAGCATGCCCGGTCGACGCCATCGTCGAGGGGCCGAACTTCGAATACGCGACCGAAACGCGTGAGGAACTGCTCTACGACAAGGCGAAACTGCTGGCCAACGGGGACAAGTGGGAGCGTGCGATCGCCGCGAACCTTGAAGCCGATGCGCCCTATCGCTAGGGGCCGCGCGGGAAAGATCACATGATCCACACGATAGCCTTCTACCTGTTCGCAGTGCTCCTGATCGCCAGCGCCATGCTGGTCATCATGAGCCGCAACCCGGTCCACTCGGTCCTCTGGCTCATCCTCGCGTTCTTCAACGCGGCGGGCCTGATGGTTCTCGTCGGCGCGGAATTCATCGCGATGCTGCTGGTCATCGTATATGTCGGCGCGGTCGCGGTCCTGTTCCTGTTCGTGGTCATGATGCTCGACATCGACTTTGCCGAACTGCGCGCGGGCTTCATGAAGAACGCACCGCTTGGCGTGCTGATTGCGGTCGTCCTTTTCGTCGAACTTTTCGTCGGCCTTGTGATCCACGGCGCCGGAGAGCTTCAGCTCGGCGCTGCGGACGGCACCGCCGCCACGATCGAAGGGCGCTCCAATATCGAGAGCATCGGCGCTCTGCTTTACGGCGAGTATCTGTTCCTGTTCGAAGCGGCGGGCCTGATCCTGCTGGTCGCCATGATCGGCGCGATCGTGCTGACCCATCGTGAACGTACGGACACGCGCGGGCAGAAGGTTGCCCGGCAGGTGGCGCGTCGCCCCGAAGAGGCGACCGTCAACGTGAAGCCTGAAATCGGCAAGGGAGTCTCGCTGTGATCGGGATCGAACACTACGTCGTCGTCAGCTCGATTCTGTTCGTGCTGGGCGTGCTCGGCATCTTTCTCAACCGCAAGAACGTCATCGTCATCCTGATGGCGATCGAACTGATCCTGCTGGCCGTGAACATCAATCTTGTCGCATTCAGCGCCTTCCTCGGCGATCTGACCGGCCAGATCTTCGCGATGTTCGTCCTGACCGTCGCGGCGGGTGAGGCGGCGATCGGGCTTGCGATCCTTGTCATCTACTTCCGTGGCCGCGGTACGATCGCGGTTGACGACATTCACCGCATGAGGGGCTGATCCCAGTGATCAAGATCATCGTCTTCGCGCCCCTGCTGGCATCGATCATTGCCGGTCTCGGCAACCGTGCGATGGGCAACTTCGCCGCCAAGGTCGTCACGACCGGCGCGTTGTTCCTGTCCTGCGCGCTGTCCTGGCCCATCTTCCTCGGCTTCATGACCGGCGCTGAAAGCGCCTATGTCGAGCCTGTTCTGAAGTGGGTTCAGTCCGGCACCATGACGTTCGACTGGGCCTTGCGCGTCGATACGCTCACAGCGGTAATGCTCGTCGTGATCACCAGCGTTTCGGCGCTCGTCCACCTCTATTCGTGGGGTTACATGGACGAAGATCCGGATCAGCCGCGTTTCTTCGCGTACCTGTCGCTCTTCACGTTCGCGATGCTGATGCTGGTGACTGCGGACAATCTCGTCCAGATGTTCTTCGGTTGGGAAGGCGTCGGCCTTGCCTCGTATCTCCTCATCGGTTTCTGGTTCCGCAAGCCCAGCGCCAGTGCGGCTGCGATCAAGGCATTCGTCGTCAACCGCGTCGGCGATCTCGGCTTCATGATGGGCATCTTCGGGGTGTTCCTCGTGTTCGGCACGACGTCGATCCCCGAAATTCTCGACCGTGCACCCGAAATGGCGGGAAGCTCGATCGGCTTCCTCGGCTATCGGGTCGACACGATGACGGTGCTGTGTATCCTGCTGTTCATCGGCGCCATGGGCAAGTCGGCACAGCTCGGCCTGCACACCTGGCTGCCTGACGCGATGGAGGGTCCGACTCCCGTTTCGGCCCTGATCCATGCGGCAACGATGGTCACCGCCGGTGTCTTCATGGTCTGCCGCCTGTCGCCCTTGTTCGAAACGAGCCAGATGGCGCTGACTTTCGTCACCTTCATCGGTGCCGCCACCTGCTTCTTTGCCGCGACGATCGGCACGACGCAGACGGACATCAAGCGCGTCATCGCCTATTCGACGTGCTCGCAGCTGGGCTACATGTTCTTTGCAGCGGGCGTCGGCGCCTATGGCGCGGCGATGTTCCACCTGTTCACGCACGCCTTTTTCAAGGCCCTGCTGTTCCTTGGCGCGGGTTCGGTCATCCACGCGATGCACCACGAACAGGACATGCGCTATTACGGCGGCCTCAGGAAGCACATCCCGATCACCTTCTGGGCAATGATGGCCGGTACGCTGGCGATCACGGGCGTGGGCATCTGGTTCCTCCACATCGGCTTCGCAGGCTTCTATTCGAAGGACGCGATCCTTGAGAGCGCGTTCGCCAGCGGCACCGAAATGGGCCAGTTCGCCTTCTTCATGGGCATCGTGGCTGCGCTGCTGACCAGCTTCTATTCATGGCGCCTCATGTTCCTCACCTTCTGGGGTAAGCCGCGCTGGGAACAGTCGGAGCATATCCAGCATGCTGTGTACGGCCATCATGAAGAGCCGAGCGAGGAAAGCGACGATCATCACGAACACGCTCATGCAAGCCATGGTGACGGCACGGCGGGCTACCACCCGCATGAAAGCCCGTGGGTGATGCTGACGCCGCTTGTCGTGCTGTCGCTGGGCGCAGTGCTTGCCGGTGCGATCTGGAGCCATTCGTTCCTGGACAGCGCAGAGTTCTGGAACGGCTCGATCTTTTATAACGAGCACCTGATCCATGCGATGCACAATGTGCCGACGTGGGTGAAGATCGCGCCGGGCGCGGCCATGCTGATCGGCCTTGCCATCGCGTGGAACAACTACATCCGCGATCCGGGTGCCGCGGGCCGCTTCGTCGGCATGTTCGGCGGCGTCTACACCTTCCTCAAGAACAAGTGGTACTTCGACGAGGTCTATCACACGATCTTCGTCAAGCCGGCCTTCTGGCTGGGTCGCAAGTTCTGGAAGTGGGGCGACGAAGGCACGATCGACCGGTTCGGTCCGAACGGTGCCGCATGGGTCGTCGCTCAAGGGTCTCGCTACGCCCAAAAGGTGCAGACCGGATATCTCTACAGCTACGCGCTGGTCATGTTGCTCGGTCTGGTCGCTGCGATCAGCTGGGTCATGGCCAACGGGCTCGGGCACTAAGGAACGGGGCAGGGTTTAGATAATGGACGGCTTTCCGATCCTTTCGCTGATGTTGCTGGTGCCGCTTGTCGGTGCAGCCATCTGCTTTTTCGTGCCGGCACAGACCGCGCGCATGGTTGCGCTGGTCGCGACGCTGGTGAACCTGTTGCTGGGCGTGATGCTCTGGGCAGAGTTCGACATCGGCGGGGCGCAATGGCAGTTCGTCGAGCGGGCCGAGATTTTCGCTGGCTTCAGCTACGCGCTCGGCATCGATGGCATCGCGCTGATGCTGATCATGCTGTCGGTCTTCCTGATGCCGATCTGCATCGGGGCCAGCTGGCTTTCGATCACCAAGCGGGTGGGTGAGTACATGGCCGCCTTCCTGATGATGGAAACGCTGATGATCGGCGTTTTCACTGCGCAGGATCTGTTCCTGTTCTACATCTTCTTCGAAGCCGGCCTGATCCCGATGTACCTGATCATCGGCATCTGGGGTGGGGACAACCGCATTTACGCTTCGTACAAGTTCTTCCTCTACACCCTGATCGGCTCGGTCCTGATGTTGATCGCGATGTTCTGGATGGTGCGCGAAGCGGGCACCACCGACATCCCAACCCTGATGGCGACGGATTTCCCGGCCGGTGCGCAGAACTGGCTCTGGCTGGCCTTCTTCGCCAGCTTCGCAGTGAAGATGCCGATGTGGCCGGTTCACACCTGGCTGCCCGACGCGCACGTTCAGGCACCGACCGCCGGTTCGGTCATCCTGGCCGGCGTACTGCTGAAGATGGGTGGCTACGGCTTCATCCGCTTCTCGCTCCCCATGTTTCCGGAAGCATCCGCAAATTTCGCGTGGCTGGTTTTCGCGCTTTCGATGATCGCGGTGGTGGTTACTTCGCTAATTGCGCTGGTCCAGCACGACATGAAGAAGTTGATCGCCTATTCGTCGGTCGCGCACATGGCGATCGTGTGCATGGCGCTGTTCAGCTTCAACGTGCAGGGGCTGGAAGGCTCGATGATAGTGATGCTTAGTCACGGTCTGGTTTCGGGCGCGCTGTTCCTTGCCGTCGGCGTCATCTACGACCGCCTGCACACGCGCGAGATCAGCCGTTACGGCGGTCTTTCGATCAACATGCCGAAATACTCGCTGTTCTTCCTGCTGTTCACGATGGCCTCGATCGGCCTTCCCGGCACCAGCGGGTTCGTCGGCGAATTCCTGTCGCTCGCGGGCGTCTACCAGATTTCCAGCTGGGTCGCGCTGATCGGCACGACCGGCATCATCCTTGGCGCTGCCTACATGCTCTATCTCTACCGCCGCGTGGCCTTTGGCGAACAGAAGAACGCCGATGCCGCCGCCATGCCCGATCTCGACGAGCGCGAATGGGCGATGATGCTGCCGCTTGCCGCTGCCGTTTTGTGGATGGGCGTCTATCCCGAAAGCTTCCTTGCGCCGATGCGGGCGGATATCGAATGGCTGGACCAGCGGCTCGAAGCTGCCGCTCCTGCCGGCGACGCGCAGTTGTCGGCCCCTGATCCGGAAGCTGCTGCGGAGCACCACGGCGAAGAAGCCGCTGCGGAAGGAGGGTCGCACTGATGAACGATTTCTCCCAGTCGCTGCAGCTCATCGCTGCCGAGGAAATCCTGACGGTCGTCGGCCTTGTCCTTCTCGTCGTTGCCGCATGGGCGGGTGACAAGGCGTCGCGCGCGATCTCGATCGCCGCCGTAGCTGCCCTTGCAGCCTGTGCCTTCATTGCCGCACCCACACTGTGCCAAGGGCTTGTCGGGCCGGAGCGGGTGGCCTTCTTCGGCCAGTATTCGGCAGATGCGTTTTCTGCTTTCGCGAAACTGCTTATCTACGCAGCAGGCGGTGCCGCGCTGATCGTCGCGCCCTCGTTCTTCGGACGGGTTGCCGCGATTCGGGCCGAATATCCGATCCTGATCCTGTTCGCCGTGCTCGGCATGAACATGATGGTTTCGGCGACCGACTTCCTGTCGCTTTACATCGGCCTCGAACTCAACAGCCTTGCCGCCTATGTCCTTGCCGCTTTCCTGCGGACGGACGAGCGCTCCGCCGAAGCAGGCCTGAAATACTTCGTTCTGGGCGCATTGGCTTCGGGCATTATCCTGTTCGGCATGAGCCTGACCTACGGTTTTGCCGGCACGACGTCGTTCGCCGGTGTGAACGCGGCGCTTTCGGGCGATCTGTCGACCGGCGCGTTGTTCGGCCTGATTTTCGTGCTGGCCGGCCTTGCTTTCAAGATCAGTGCCGTGCCGTTCCACATGTGGACGCCGGACGTCTACGAAGGCGCACCGACGCCGGTGACGACGTTCTTCGCCACGGCCCCGAAAGTCGCGGCGCTTGCGCTCACCATGCGTGTCGCCCTCGGTGCGTTCGGTTCGCAGGTCGATGCTTGGCAGCAGATCGTGATCTTCGTCTCGCTCGCCTCGATCATCGTCGGTGCGCTCGGTGCGATCGGGCAGTCGAATATCAAGCGGCTGCTGGCCTATTCGTCGATCAACAACATCGGCTTCCTGCTGATCGGCCTTGCCGCCGCCACGCCGGAAGGCGCGGCCGCGATGCTCGTTTATCTCGCGATCTATGTCGCGATGAGCGTGGCCGGCTTCGTCGTCGTGCTGATGCTGCGCGATGCAGAAGGCAATCCGGTGGAGGCGATCGCTGACATGGCCGGTTTGTCGCGCACGCGGCCGGCACTGGCCTGGGCGCTGGCTGCCGTGATGTTCAGCCTTGCCGGCATTCCGCCGCTGTTCGGTTTCTGGGGCAAGTTCGTGGTGTTCCAGGCCGCCGTCAATGCCGACCTGATCGCGCTTGCCGCCATCGGCATCGCGGCCAGCGTCATTGGTGCGTTCTACTACCTGAAGGTCGTCAAGATCGCATTCTTCGACGAACCGGCAGGCGTGGTCAGCGAAAGTGGCGAAAGCGGCGTCGACGCAGCCGCGCACAAGGTGCTATTGCTGGTGTCATGCCTGTTCATCTCACCGCTCGGTTACCTGTTGACGCCGTGGCTCGGCGATCTGGCGCAGAAGGCAGCGGCCGCGCTGCTCTTCGTAGGCTAACGGAGCGCGCCGCATGACGGGCGGCCAACGCATCGAATGTGTCGAGCAGATCGGCTCGACCAATGGCGAACTTGTCCGCCGCCTTGCTTCGGGAGAAGCGGTTGCGGAAGGCGCATGGCTTGTCGCTGACCGACAGACCGACGGTCGGGGTCGTCTGGGCCGGGTATGGTCCGACGGTGCGGGCAATTTCATGGGCTCCACCGCCGTGCGGCTGCGCTCGGGCGATCCGCTGCCGCAGACACTGGCACTCGTTGCCGGCGTGGCGCTGTACGAAGCGATTTCCCGTTTCATCGGCGGTGCGCAGGGCCTGTTGCTGAAGTGGCCGAACGATGTCCTGCTCGACGGGGGCAAGCTCGCGGGCATCCTGCTAGAACGAGCGGGTGATGTTGTCGTGATCGGGGTCGGCGCAAACCTGTCCATCGCTCCCGATGTTCCCGATCGCCGCACGGCATCGCTGGCATCGCGAAAGGCCCGTGTCGACCGTGATGACTTCGCGGAGGAGCTGGCGAAGCGGATGGCAACGGAACTGGCCACCTGGCGCAAGGCGGGGCTTGCTGAAGTCATCTCGCGCTGGACTATCCGCGGCCCGCATATCGGCGCGTCTATCCGTGTCGTTGGCGTTACCGACACGGTCAGCGTGGGGTCCTTTGCCGGTCTCGACAGCGAAGGTGCCCTGCTGATGCGGATGGATGACGGAACGATGCGCGCCGTTCACGCGGGTGAAGTCTTGCTGCTTCGCGAAGAGGGAGCCTGACGCGATGCTGCTGGCATGCGACGTGGGCAATACCAATATCGTCTTCGCCCTGATGGATGGGCGCGAGGTTCGCACCCGCTGGCGCATCGCAACCGATGCTCGGCGCACGGCCGACGAATATGCCGTCTGGCTGATGCAGCTGTTCTCGCTTGAGGGGTGTTCCTTCGATTCGGTTGAAACCGTCATCGTTTCTACGGTCGTGCCGCGTGCACGGCACAACCTGCAGGTTCTGGGTGAGAAGTATTTCGGCAAGCCCCCGATCTTCGCCGGCGAAGGCGGCGCAGGGTGGGGTATCGCCATCGACGTGGACGAACCGGCAAGTCTGGGCGCAGACCGGGCGGTCAACGCGATTGCGGCGCACGATGAACAGCCGGGGGACTTGATCGTTATCGATTTCGGTACGGCGACGACTTTCGACGTCATCGATTTCAATGGCGCCTACAAGGGCGGGATCATCGCGCCGGGCATCAACCTTTCCCTCGATGCACTGGTGCAGGCGGCGGCCAAGCTGCCCCGCATCGCGATCGAAGCGCCTTCCGAAACGCAAAGCGTCATTGGCCGCAACACCGAATCGCAGATGCATATCGGGGTCTATTGGGGCTACGTCTCGATGATAGAGGGGCTGATCGCGCGCCTTCGGGCAGAGATTGGACGTCCGGCCAAGGTGGTTGCGACGGGCGGGCTTGCCCTGTTGTTCGACGAACAAACCGACATTTTCGATGTCGTCGATGTCGATCTGACTCTCAAGGGGCTGGCAATCCTTGCCGAAAAGGCGTCTAAGCCCGCTCGATGACCCCTGAAAAAGAACTGCTCTTCCTGGCCCTCGGCGGGTCGGGAGAGATTGGCATGAACGTCAATCTCTATGGCTGCGAAGGCAAATGGCTCATGGTCGATCTCGGCATGAGCTTTGCCGATCCGGGATACCCGGGTGTCGACCTTGTCTTTGCCGATCTCGAATTCATTGAGGAGCGCAGCGACGATCTCGTCGGAATCGTGCTGACCCATGCGCACGAAGATCATATCGGTGCCGTCCCATATTTCGCGGCAGATCTCGGCGTGCCTCTCTATGCAACGCCGTTCACTGCCAATCTCGTCATGCGCAAGCTGGAAGAGGCGGAACTGACCGATGCGGTCGAACTGATCGTCATCGACCACCTCGACGAATTTACGCCCGGGGGCGCAGGCTCCCCCTTCACGGTGCGCTATCTTCCGCTCGCCCACTCGATTGCCGAGGGCAATGCGGTGCTGATCGATACGCCCTATGGCCGCGTGTTCCATACCGGCGACTGGAAACTGGATGACGATCCGCAGATCGGCGAGCCGAGCACGCCGGAAGAACTGAGCGAGATCGGCGACGACGGCGTACTTGCGCTGGTTTGCGATTCCACCAACGTGTTCAATCCCGAACCGTCGGGTTCGGAAGGGGCTGTCAGGCTTGCGCTGGATACAGAGATCGCGCGCCATCGTGGCAAGCGGGTCTTGGTGACGACGTTCGCATCCAATGTCGCGCGCCTGCAGACGTTGGGTCAGGTGGCGAAGGAAACTGGGCGCAAGCTTTGCGTGGCGGGCCGGTCGCTCGACCGGATCATCGATGCGGCGCAGGCCAATGGCTACTTGCGTGGATTTCCCGAACCGATCGACTTCGACACTGCGATGGCGCTGCCCCGCGGCGAAGTGTTGATCCTCGCCACCGGCGGGCAGGGTGAACCGCGCGCGGCGCTTGCGCGCATCGCGGCGGAGAGCCATCCGATCGATCTGGAAAAGGGCGACGTAGTCGTATTCTCCAGCCGCCAGATTCCCGGTAACGAACTGGCTATCGGACGGATCATGAACCAGCTGGCCGAACGCCAGATCACCACCGTTACCGACCGTCACGACCTGATCCATGTATCCGGACATCCGGGGAGGCCGGAGCTGGAGGCGCTTTACGGGTGGCTGCGGCCCAAAATCCTTGTCCCCGTGCATGGCGAGATGCGCCACATGCGCGAACAGGCGCGGGTGGGCGCGGAGGCCGGAGTGCCGAAGCAGATCTTCCAGAAGAACGGCGACATCGTGCGACTGGCGCCGGGCAATCCCGGCAAGATCGGAGAAGCGCGGACTGGGCGCCTTGTTCTGGACGGCGACATTATCGTGCCGGCCGACGGTGAAACCATGGGCGAACGTCGCAGGCTGGCCCACAACGGTCACGTCACCGTCGTGCTGCCGCCGCCCGGTTCGAAGGCCGGGCCGGTGATCCACCCGATCGGCCTGCCGCTTGATGAAGACGAAGCAGAATTTCTGGCCGAGGCACGGGACGACTTGCGGACTGCGCTGGCGAAGCTGAAAGGCGGGCGCGCCAAGGATCGCGATGTCGTGCGGGAAACCGCGCGGCTTGCCGTGCGACGCGCGGCGCGGCGCTGGTCGGGCAAGAACCCGCAGGTCACCGTCATCGATTTCCACGAAAGTTGAGAGCCGCGTTATGCAGTGGACTTCCGTTCTGGCCATCTACTGCCTGTTCTGGGTGATGGCGGCGTTCCTCGTGATGCCCTTCGGCATCCGCACGCATCAGGAAGAAGGCGTCGAAGTCCAGAAGGGACACGCCGACAGCGCGCCGACGAATTTTCGCCCCGGTCGCGTCGCCCTGCGCGCAACTGTACTCTCTGCGATCCTCACCGGTGTGTTCTATGCGAACTACGTCAACGGCTGGATCACTGCAGAGGATGTCAACTTCATCCATCCGCCCAAGGAAATTACCGACGAGCAGGCGTGGATGCGGGAAGGCGGAATGCAGCAGGCCGGAGCGGACGAGGCCACCCCGGCCGACTGATTATCCGTCGGCTTAGCGGCGCAGGCGTTCGATCGCCTGTGCCAGCGCCACGTAGAGCTTGCCCATGTCGGAAGATAGCATCGTAACTGCCAACGTGTTGCCTTCGCGCGTCGCCAGCAGGTTACGCAGCATCGCCTCGAAGTCATGGATGTAGCGGTTGACGTGTTCGCGGAACTCGCTCTCGGTCTCGTAATGATCGACGATATGGCGGGCTTCGCCTGAATCCAGCAGGCGGACTGCACGGCGCGTGAAGATGCCGCGCTCGCCCTTCAGGTACGCCTGCCACGCATTCTCGCTGACTTCGGCGGACAGCACCTTGTCGATGTCGATCGCAGTCGAATTGAGCGATTCGGTGATCTGCGACACGCGCTTGGCGAAATGTTCGTCGATGTCCTCTTCCGCGCGCTGGCGGGCAGCGACGATACGTGCCTCCAGATGGCCGGTGATCTCGTCGACACGGCCCAGTTGTTCGTGCAGTTCGGCGGCGGCGCGGCGCGCGGCCTCGGTGGCTTTGCTGACGGTGGCGTCCAAGCCTTCCAGCGCATCGTGCGTGCTTTCGCGCAGGGCTTGCGTAACGACGATGCCGCTTTCCTTGGCGAGTTTCTCGGCGATGGAGCGCACGGCGTCGGACGACGTACCCTCGATATTCGCCACGGCTTCGCGGCTCGCATCGGCAAGGCGGGCGATCGCGCCGTTCAGCGTCGCCTCGGCCGCACTTGCCATCATCTCGCTGTCGTTGCGGGCCTGCGACAGGGTTTCGCGCAAGTCGGCTAGTTGCTGCGAATGGGCCGAGCCGCGCTCCTGCAAGGTGTCGTGCAGCCCTTCCAGTTCCGCGAGTGCGGCCTTCGTCGTTTCGCGCGTGGTATCGACCGCGCGGCCAAGCTGGTCCCCGCGTTCACCGGCCTGTCCCAGCAGGTTGCGCATGGCCTCGATCCGGCTTTCGACGGTGTCCAGACGCCCTTCGGCCTCTGACAAGGCACCGGGAAGCGCCTCGCGGGTGTGGCGGGAGCTTGCCTCGATCAGTTCGAGCAGGCGCACCGAGCTGTCGGTCAGTGCCATGATCGCGCCGTCGGTTCCCGATAGCGCCTCGCGGCTCGCCTCCAGCTTTTGCGAGAGGTTGCCGAGGCCGTTGACGATCGCCTCTTCGGCAGCGCGGCTCTGGCTGGAAACATGGTCCATCCGATCGCCGTATTCGCCAAGGCGTGCGGCGATCTGTTCGGCATGGCGACCCAGCGATTCGCTCGATTCGAGTTGGCGGCGGCGGCGTTCCTCAAAGTCGGTGTCGAACTGGGCAAGGAGGGCAGTGAGCCGTTCGGTAACTTCGTGGCCTGCCTTTTCGTGGCGATTGCGCCGCTCGTCCAGCTGACGGTCAAGCTCGGCCAGTTCGTCGGCATAGCCTTCGGCCAGTTCGCGACCGGCCTGACGGCTGTGGTTGCGGCGGCGCTCGATCTCGCTGTCCAGCGCGTCGAGCGCGGTGCGCAGGCTGTCGGACATGAGCGAGGCAGTCTCGCGGCCACGTTCGGCGCGGGTTTCGATCTCTTCGTCCAGCGACGTCAGCGCACCTGCGATAGCGCCGGTGACGGTGCGTCCGGTTTCCTCACCGCGCTGCGCCCGGGCGGCAAGCTCGTTGTCGAGCGAGGCGAGGGCGGAGGAAATGCGCGCGGCCAATGCGTGGCCTTGCTGTTCGCCGCGCTGCGAGCGTTCCTCGACCTGCCGGTCGAACTCGGCAAGGGCTTCGGCGACCTTGGCCACCATTTCGCGGGCCGTATCCTCACCATGCTGGGCGCGCCGCGAAATATCGCTGTCCAACCCTGCGAGGATCGCGGTGAGCCGCTCGGCCAGCATCCGGCCGCTCTCTTCGCTACGCTGCGCGCGATCATGGATGTCGCTGTCGAGGCTGGCGAATGTCGTCGCCAGTTCCTCGACCAGTGCACGACTGGCCTGTGCACCGCGCACGCGGCGTGCCTCGATTTCGCTGTCGAGCCCTGCGACCAGTGCGCCCAGCCGTTCGGTCAACCCGCGGCCTGCGTCCTCGCTCTTGGCGACGCGCGCCTCGATCTCTGCGTCGAGCGTTTCGCCCTGGCGGCGCAAGTCGCTGTGCAGGCGGCTGATTTCTGCGGAAAGCGCCGCGATGCGGGTGCCGGCGGCGTCGAGCGCTTCGCCCGACCCGTTGTCGATCTGGGCAAAGAGGGCGCGGGCGTCATTCTCGATCCCCGCGATCCGGTCGCGCCAGCCGGAGACGGCCATCGTCTCGTCATCGCGCATCCGCGTGGACAAGTCGCTTGCCGCATTGTCCAGCGTAGCCAGCTGCTCGCGCAGCGACGACAGCGCGAAGCTTTCCGTTTCGGAGAGACGCGCGCGGGTCGTTTCCAGCAGACCTTCCAGCTCGTCAGCGCGAGAGCGGACAGCGGCCAGCGCCGCGATTTCCTGCTGGTCCATGCGTTCACGCAGGGCTGCGCTTTCGGCATCCAGCGCGGCGAAACGGTCCTGCGCGATCTGGCCGAGGTGGTCGGCGGCGCTGGTGAAGTCGCCCAGTACCTCGTTCACGCGTTCGCGCATCACATCGACTTTCAGCGAGCTTGCCTCACCCGCTTCACCGATACGGGCAAACCCTTCCGACAGACGCTCAAGCTGTGCGCTGGCCCCTTGGCCGGCCTGCCCGATGTTGTTGGTGAGATCGCGCGTCGCGTTGGTGACAACGGGAAGCTGCCCGCGCAGCTTTTCCATGTTGTCGAGCGCGGCAGAGCTGACCGTCTGCAGGCGGTCAACCCGTTCGGAATTGTCCGAAATCAGCGATTCGAGCTTCCCCGCACTTTCGCCGAGCCTTTCGCTGGCGATACGTCCCAGTGCTTCAAGATCGCGTCCCTGTGCGATGATGAATTCGCGCGCGATGCTGAGTTCGGAGTTCACGTGGCTCAACCGGTCTTCCAGTGCCCGCGATTCCGTGCGCAGGCTGCTGGCAACGTCGGCAAAGCGCGAAGCTTCGACCCGGCTGTTGCGCATGGCTAGCATCCACAGCGCCACGACCAGCACGGCGGGCATCGACCATTGGGCCAGCAGACCGGTCCATTCGCTCGGCGTGGGGCGGGCCAGGATTTCGCCCTGACGTGCCCAGACGAAAAACGCTGTCCACGCGGCAAGCCCCAGCAGGCCGAGCACGGGCGTGATCCAGCCGAGATTGCGCCGCGTTTCCGGCTCCACCTCGTACCAGTCGTCCGCCTGTTCGCTATACTCTTCTGCAGGCGCAGTTTCCTGCGTCGTTTCCGTGAAAGTCTCGCTCTCGTCCTGCCCGCCGAAGGGCACGATATTCCGCCGTTTGGTCATGGTCTTATGCCTAACACCGAATGAACCCGCGCGCACCCGGCAAATTCGCCGTTTTCCCCCGGCTCATCCACGGATTTCCGGGGGTTGTGCACCGATGTTCGAAGGCACCTTGCGTCCTTCTTCGCAGCGATCCATGAACCGCGACGTTACACACGAATTGGGCCGTCGCGGGATTGTGCGATGGCAAAGGGGCACATCGGCTTGCGCATCGCCGTCCTGTCAATGCTGGAGCCGCTGGCCGTGGACGGCTTGCTCACGCGGGCGGGGCTGCGCGTGAATGGCGATACTGTCGTCGAACAGCAGCTGGAACTGGCACTGGCCGCCGGGGCGAAGCGCCTGCTCATCCTTGCCGACAGGCGCACGATCGGGCTGGACGATCTGGTGGCCGAAGCGAGCGAAGGCGGGCTTGACGTGCGCGTTGTCGCCGACGCGCCGGGCTTGTGTTCGGAAGTGACGGCAGCGGACGATCTCCTCGTCATCGGCGATGCGCTGGTGGCCGATCCCGTTCTCGCCCTGCCGATGCTGGCGTCGAGCGGCGTTGTCACCGTGCCTATCGAACAGGGGCTTGCAGCAGGGTTCGAACGCATCGACGCCGAGAATGCGTGGGGCGGCATACTCGTAATTCCCGGTGCCTTGGCGGAACGATTGCGCCAGTTGCCTCGCGACTGCGACGTCGCATCGTCGCTGCTGCGCATCGCGCTGATGGCGGGGGTTTCGGTGCGTCCGGTCGATGCCGGCGCCATCGAGCAAATGCGCTGGGCCATCGTGCGGAACGAAGCCGACGTGCAGGCCATCGAAGCCCATCGCCTCCGCCTCAGTCTTGCTGAGGCAAGGGGGCGCACGCCCGGTCGCGCCCTGGCTGGTTTCCTCGTGGCGCGTTTCGGCAACCGGTTGTTCGAGGCGGACCGTTCGCCCGCGCTGGTCTGGTGGGCTGCGCTCGTGCCCGTGGCCGCGGCGATGGGGTTGGCGGCCTTTGCCATATTCGGGGCGGCTTTCTTCTGCCTTGCACTCAGCTGGCTGATGGTCCGCTCCGCAATGATCCTCGATGCGGCGGAACGGCAGGGGAAGATATCCTCCGCATTGCCGGACCGTCGGCCGATGCTGGCGCTTCTGGGTATCGATATCCTGTTGTTCGTAGTGCTCGGCCTGGCCCTGACAGGGTGGACGGAGGAGGGAACCACAGCATGGCTGACGCCATGGTGCGTGGCGCTGGTCTTCGTTTGTCTGGCGCGGCTTGGCGCTGTTTCTTACCCGATTCTCCGGGCTCGCCCCTATTTCGAAGACCGTTTCTCCCAGGCGATTGTGCTGCAATTTGCCCTATTAGGGGACGGTTTGGCGGCAATTGCCATGCTTGCGGTCATGATCGTCATGTTAATCTGGACGGGCAAGCTGACATTGGGCACGCTCGCTGGCGGAAACTAACGCGCCTTTAACCATAGGGCGCTAGTTTGGTGATCATGGGCGAACTCGAAAAGGCAACTGGCCTACAATCAATCATGCGCGTCGAACTGAAGCGCGGGGACCGGGTGTTGAGCGCGCGGGGGGTAGTCCTGCGCCAGCTGATCGCCACGGAAGACCGCTCGATGTTCTCCGACGCCATCGTCGCGCGGGTGCGTGCCATGGCAGAGGATATGGCACGGCAAGTCGGCTTCAAACTGGCGCAGGCCGCCGGTGAGAAGGATCCGCGCGTATGGGCTGAATCGATAACGGAGCCCCTTTCCGGCGCGCTGATCGACGAACCGGTCATCGTGGATCACCTCCACGCGGTGGCGCTGGAATGGCAGCTTACCGAATCGATGCAGCGTCGCGCAGGGGTGGATCCTTCGCTGTCGCCGCTGCTGCAGGCGTTGATCGGGGCTGATGATCCGACGAGTTCGGCACTGGCGATGGATCTTCTGACATCGCAGGCCGCCTTTGCCCGCCATCAGCAGAGGATGAGCCTGCCGGTTGTCGAGCTGCCGGCAGAGGTTCTGCACGCATTGCTTGAAACGCTGCGTCATGCAGTGGCCGGCGATCTTGCCTACGAGGCACATGCACGAAACACCGAGCACGCGATCCGCGAGGAATACGACGAATCGCAGTGCCGCATCTCGCTGGCAAACCGGCTGGTGACGGCACTGGGTGCAGGGGCTTTTGCGGCGCTTTCGATCACGCATGCTGGTGTGGCCGTGTTTCTCTCCGCGCTGGCTTCGGCCACGAGTGACGACCGCGATACGGTTGCGGTCGCGACGAGTGAAAGCCAGCTTGCCCGCCTTGCCTTGTCGCTGCGAGCCGCCGGTCTTTCGAACGCCGAGATCGAGCGTGAATTCTACGCGATCCATCCCGATATCACGCTGCCCGATGGTTTCGGGCGGCTTCATGGCAACGATGCGCGGGCCCTGCTGACAGGGCAGGGTGCAGGCGGCGATGGCAGGGGCTGATACCCTACGCGATGATGCGGCGATCAAGCCGCTGGTCGCGCGCAGCGATGCCGCCGATCGCCTCGTTTCGGCCGACGGGCCGCTTGCCGACATGCAGATTGCCTGCGGGGGCGAGATTCCCGGCCTGATAGCTGCACCCGAACTGCTCGAACTGGTGCGAAAGTCGCGCAGTTTCGGGATGCGGTTGGGCCGCCCCGTCGTCATGCATAGCGCCGACGGCAAGCTGGAGGGATGGGTAGAGGTAGAGCCGGACGAAGAGGGCTGCTCCATCCGCCTGTCCGACTGGCATCACAGCGAACGCGCGGGGACGAACGCCAATGGCGAGGAAACCCGCATCGCGATCGAGAACCTGCTGGCCGAAGGCGTGGTCTGGCTGGACGAGGGACAGCGGATCATCGCGCTTGAAAGCCAGGCGGGCGATCTTGCGGCACTGGTAAAGCGTGCCCGCGCGCTGCGCGGCGATCACTGGACGCGGTTGTTCGATTTTGAAAGCGATAGCACGCAGAAACCGGCAATCTGGCAGGCACGCAGCGGGATGAGTGTCCGTGTCGAAGGTTCGGCGCGTGCGTGGCACCTGCTTTTGACGACGGCCAATGTCGGCTTCCAGATCCTTTTGCGTCCGGAAGGCGATGTCGGGCAGGATGGTGGCGATGCAGACCTGCTGCCGCCCAACCTGCTGCGCGATGAACTGGCGCCGGCACTGCACGATCCGATCCGCCGGATCATCCGGCAGGCAGAGGCCATTCGCGACCGTCTGGCAGGGCCGCTACCGGGTGAATATCGCGACTATGCCGTCGATATCGTGCGCGCGGGCAAGCACTTGCGCGAACTGGCCGACGAGCTTGGCGATGCCGAAGCGATCGAACATGGCACGATCGAAATCACCGCCGAGCCGATTCGAGTTGCCGAATCGATCGAGTCAGCCTGCCGCCTGCTGCAGGTGCGTGCCGATGCTCGCGAAATCGCGTTCACCATGCCGCAGGAAGATGCGATCGCCATGGCGGATCGCCGGCGCGCCTTGCAAATCCTGCTCAATATCATCGGTAATGCCATCGACTACGGACCTGCGGGCGGAAAGATAACCATCGGCCTGGTTCATGAAGGCAAGGCGGTAACGATCACCGTCGATGACGAGGGTGAGGGACTGTCGGCAGAAGACCGCATCCGGATGTTCGACAAGTTCGAACGGCTCGGCAGGTCGGGTGACAGTGGATCGGGGCTAGGCCTCTATATCGCGCTGATGCTGTCGCGCGCGATGGGCGGAACAGTCGAAGCACAGGCAGCGCCGGGCGGCGGAAACCGCTTCGCCATAATACTACCCGCCGCCTGATCCCCTAGCGGTCTTTGCGGCCGTTGCGGGTAAGCCAGACGAGAACGGCACCCACCGCTGCCGTGGCGAGGCCATAGCCGGTCCATTCCCGCTGATCGAGCATGAAGCTTTCGGCCGGTCACATGACCAGTCCCGCACCCTGCAGCGTCCACAGGACGCCGGATAGAACAAGGGCGACACCGAAAATCTTGAAAAGGAGCCTCGGCATCGCCCTTTTTGTCCTTTCGCCTGGCTATCAGCGCTGGCCGAGCGGCACGTAGTCGCGCTGAGTCGGACCGGTGTAGAGCTGACGCGGACGGCCGATGCGCTGGGCGGGATCGGAGATCATCTCGTTCCACTGCGCCACCCAGCCGACGGTGCGGGCAAGGGCGAACAGCGCGGTGAACATCGTGGTCGGGAAGCCGATCGCCGACAGGATGACGCCTGAGTAGAAGTCGACGTTGGGGAACAGCTTCTTCTCGATGAAGTATTCGTCGTTCAACGCCATTTCTTCAAGCCGCAAGGCGGTTTCGAAGACAGGATCGGTGACCTTCAGCGCGTCGAACACCTCGCGTACGGTCTTCTGCATGACCGTGGCGCGCGGATCGTAGTTCTTGTAGACGCGGTGGCCGAAGCCCATCAGGCGGAACGGGTCGTCCTTGTTCTTCGCACGTTCGATGTAGTGCGGGATCTTGTCGGGCGTGCCGATTTCCTGAAGCATGTTCAGGGCCGCCTCGTTCGCGCCGCCGTGTGCCGGGCCCCACAGGCAGGCGATGCCGGCCGCGATGCAGGCGAACGGGTTCGCGCCCGACGAACCGGCCAGACGCACGGTCGAGGTCGAAGCGTTCTGTTCGTGGTCCGCGTGAAGGACGAAGATGCGGTCCATCGCCTTTTCGACAGCCGGAATCACCTCGTATTCTTCCGCCGGCACGCCGAACGTCATGCGCAGGAAGTTGCCGGTGTAGCTGAGCGAATTGTCCGGATAGAGGAACGGCTGACCGATCGAGTACTTGTAGGCCATTGCCGCAATCGTCGGCATTTTCGCGATCAGGCGGTGCGAGCTGATCTTGCGGTGTTCCGGATCGGAAATGTCCGTGCTGTCGTGATAGAACGCCGACAAGGCGCCGACCACGCCGCACATGATGGCCATCGGGTGGGCGTCGCGGCGGAAACCCTGGTAGAAGCCGCGCAGCTGGTCATGCAGCATGGTGTGGCGGCTGATGGTGTAGGTGAAGTTGTCATATTCGTCCGCGCTGGGCAGTTCGCCGTTCAGCAGCAGGTAGGCGACTTCCATGAAGCTGGAGCTTTCAGCCAGCTGGCCAATGGGATAGCCGCGGTGCAGCAGTACGCCTTCTTCGCCATCGATGTAGGTCAGGCCCGAATCGCAGCTGCCCGTGGACGTAAAGCCGGGATCGTAGGTGAACATCCCGGTCTTGCCGTAGAGCTTGCCGATGTCGATGACATCGGGACCGATGGTGCCGCTTTTGACTGGAAATTCGTAATCGCCGCCGTCGACTTTCAGATGGGCCATGTTATCCGCCACTTCGGTTCCCTCCATTCAAGGATTGGTAATCGCGCCGTCTTTTGCGGGTACGCAATCAGCCTGCGCGTCGATACGCGCGAGGCTTTCGTCACGTCCCAACAGAACGAGCACATCGAAAATTCCAGGCGACGTTGCCTGGCCGGTGAGTGCCGCGCGTAGCGGCTGTGCAAGCTTGCCCAGACCGAGACCCCGTTGCTCGGCCATGGCTTTCAGACTGGTTTCCAGCGGCTCGCTAGTCCAATCCGAACAGAGTTTCAACTGTACTGATATATCTGCCAGAAGCTGGCGCGAATCTTCGGTCAGAAGTGCCTGTGCCTTCTCGTCCAGCGGCAGCGGCCGCTTGCGGAAAAGGAACAGCGAACCTTCGGCAAGTTCATCGAGGTTCTTTGCCCGCGCCTTGAGCGACGGCATCGCCTGGGCCAACAGGCCATGATCGCGTTCCGCGTCGAATGCAGGTTCGAGAGCGGCGATGCGCGAGGCAGCAAGGTTGGCGAGCCGCTCGTCATCGGCCTCCCGCATGTAGAGGCCGTTCATGTTCGCCAGCTTCTTGAAATCGAAACGCGACGGGCTTTTGCCCACTGCCGGAAGGTCGAAGAACGCGATCGCTTCCTCGCGGGTGAACTGTTCCTGATCGCCGTGGCCCCAGCCCAGACGCAGCAGGTAATTGTCCACCGCTTCGGGCAGGAGTCCCAGTTCGTCGCGATAGGCATCGACGCCCATCGCACCATGGCGCTTCGACAGCTTTGCGCCATCGGCACCGTGAATCAGTGGGATATGCGCATAGACCGGCAGATCCCAGCCGCCCTCGATTTCCTGCATCGCGCGATAGATCGGCAACTGGCGGAAGGCGTTGTTCAGGTGGTCGTCACCGCGGATGACATGAGTGACGCCCATGTCGTGATCGTCGACGACGACGGCCAGCATGTAGGTCGGCGTGCCATCCGAACGAAGCAGGATGTAGTCGTCGATCTCGACGTTCTTCACCTTCACCGAACCCTGCACCGCGTCCTCGATCACGGTCTCGCCGCTGGTCGGGGTTTTCAGCCGGACGACGAACGGCGCGCCTTCGGGAGCTTCGGAAGGATCGCGATCGCGCCAGCGACCGTCGTAACGCATTGGCTGTTTGTTCGCGCGCTGCTGCGCCCGCATTTCCTCCAGTTCCTCCGCCGTGGCGAAGCACTTGTAGGCATGGCCTGCGGCAAGCAGCTTGTTGGCGACTTCGGCATGGCGGTCCGCGCGGTGGGACTGGAAGACCGGCGCATCGTCGTAATCGAGGCCAAGCCAGTCGAGCCCGTCGAGAATCGCATCGATCGCCGCTTCGGTGGAGCGGGCGCGATCGGTGTCCTCGATCCTCAGCAGCGCCTTGCCGCCGTGATGGCGGGCGAAGAGCCAGTTGAACAACGCCGTACGAGCGCCGCCGATGTGCAGGAATCCGGTTGGTGAGGGTGCGAAACGCGTGACAACCGGCTGCCGGGCGCTTTCCGCACCGTTGCCAATTGCTGCCGAACCGCTTGCCATCTTGCCGAATTTCCTTTCAATTACAGGCTGAAGGGCCGCAGACGGGGATGGCAAGACATGGCTGAAGATGTCGCCGTTCCAACCGCGGGCGGACCGCCTGAGCGCGCTCCGTTACCTTCGCAGGTGCGGCAATGGGGAAGCTTGCGCGATTTGTCCAGTGCGACATGCTGGGAGTCGGCTCTCGCCAGCCGGCCGTTCGAGCGTATGCCCTGGCTCGCGGTTGCCATGCTGGCCGGCATCCTGTGCTGGTTCGCTTTGCCGGCACCGCCCGAATGGCTCGTTTTCGTGGGGATTTGCGGCATCGCCGCGGGCAGCGCATTGGCACTGCTCGATCCGGAGAGGTTTCCCCATCTTCGTGCTGCGGTGGCGGCCACGGCTTTCGTGATGGCTGCCGGAACGGTGCTGATCTGGACCCGGTCCGACCTGATCGGCACGCGGCCGATCGGCAATCCTGTGTCAGGCGAAATTACCTTCAAGGTGCTGGAGCGTCAGGAACGCAGGGGCGGAACAAAATTGCGGATCGTGACGGATCAGGTCGCCAACCGGCCAGCCGTAGCATACGTCAACGTGCGCGAAGCATTCGACACCGAAGGACTGCGCGAAGGTGCCATTGTCCGGGCGCGCGTTCGCCTTATCCCGCCGCAAAGGGCGGTCGTGCCGGGGGCCTATGATCCGGCGCGGGCGGCCTGGTTCGATGGTATTGCGGGATCGGGCTCCCTGCTGGCCGCCCCCGAAATCCTGGTTTCCGGCAACGGGGCGGCGCGCGCCACCAGCCGTTCCGACCTGTCGCGGGAAGTGCGGCAGCGGATGACGGAAACAGGCGCCAGCGCCTCGGCTGCGGCAATCGGGGCAACGCTGCTGACAGGGGACCGCACCGGCATTGCCGAAGCCGACGGTCAGGCGATGCGCGATGCCGGTCTTGCGCATCTGTTGTCGATCAGCGGGCTGCATGTCGGCGCAGTCGTCGCGATGGTCTGGTTCGTTGCCATGCGCGGGCTGGCGCTATGGCCTTGGCTTGCCTTGCGCATTCCGCTTCCGCTCGTCGCTTCGGTTCTGTCTGCCTTTGGCGGCATCGGCTATACCTTGGTGACGGGTGCAGCCTTTCCGACGATCCGGGCCTGTCTTGCGGCGATGCTCGTGCTGGCGGCTCTCGCCATCGGGCGACAGGCGCTTTCCATGCGGCTCATCGCGGTTGCGGCGATCTGCGTGCTCCTGTTCTGGCCGGAAGCTGCCATTTCGGCTAGCTTCCAGCTCAGTTTCGCGGCCGTCATGGCCATCGTGGCGCTCCACAACGCGGAACCGGTGGCGCGCTTTCGTGATCGGATGCGGGACAGGGGCGGGCTGGAGCGAGGGGTTTGCTGGCTGGGATTGCTGCTCCTTACCGGCCTTGCGGTCGAACTGACCCTGATGCCGCTTGTCCTGTTCCACTTCCAAAGGGCGGGAATCTATGGCGCAGCTGTCAATCTGATCGCTATCCCGCTCACGACGTTTGCGATTCTCCCGCTCCTCATTGCGGCTGCATTGGCCAGCGCCGCAGGGTTGGGCTGGCCGTTCTGGGGTGTCGCCGGACGGGCGATCGATTTCCTGCTGCAGCTTGCCCATGGCGCTGCGGATATCCCCGGTTCCGTTATCGGTTCACCCGATGTGCCGTTCATCATACTCGGCTTGATCGTCGCAGGAGGTTTCTGGCTCGCTCTCTGGTCAGGGCGGGCGAGACTTTTTGGCTTGGTGCCGGTCGTGGTGGGTGTTCTTGCGATGGCGTTGAACACCGGTCCGGACTTGCTGGTAAGCGGCGATGGCCGCCATGTTGCGCTGCGTGGCCCGTCAGAAGCCGTGTTCTCGCTTCGCCAGTCGGACAGCTTCGACCTGCAGATGATGCTGGAACGTCTCGGCATCGACACCGAGACTGGAAACGAGCATATACGTTCAATCCGGGATTGGCCGAACGCAACCTGCAACGACGATTTCTGCAGCCTTCAGGCTGGTGACCCACAGCATCCCGTCAGACTGCTGGTCGCGATGAACCGGTTGCCGGTCGGTGGCTCTGAACTTGCCGAGGCGTGCGCACGGAGTGACATCGTCATATCCGAACGGGTGCTGCCCGACGCTTGCAATCCGCGATGGGACAAGCTGGACGGGCGGAAACTTTCGCGCCGGGGCGGTGCATCCATCGATTTCGACGCGCGGACGATCAGCCATGTCCGGCCCACAGGGGACCGGCATGGCTGGTAACGTCCATCAATGATAGCGGCGCAGCAGTCCTGCCAGCCGGCCCTGAACCTGCACATCGCCCGGCGCGTAGATTTGCGGTTCGTACGTTGCGTTAGCGGGATCGAGCCGGACCATGCCGTTTTCGCGGTGAAGGTATTTGAGCGTCGCTTCCTCGCCCCGCACCAGCGCGACCACGATCTCTCCATCGCGCGCCACGTCGGTCTTGCGGACAAGCGCGAAGTCGCCGTCGAAAATACCTGCCTCGATCATCGAGTCACCCGAAACCTCCAGTGCGTAATGTTCGCCTGAGCCAAGCAGGGCGGCAGGAACGGGAAGGGTCTGGGTGTCTTCCAACGCCTCTATCGGGACGCCGGCGGCGATGCGGCCGTGTAGCGGAATCTCGATCACGTCGTTGGCAGCGGACGGCGGCGGAGCCTTCGCCTTCGGCATTTCGACCACGTTTGACGGTGCCGCACGGCTCGTGCCGGTCACGTCGTTAGGCTGCCGGATGATTTCAAGCGCCCGGGCACGGTTGGCAAGCCTGCGGATGAAACCCCGTTCTTCCAGTGCGGAGATCAGGCGGTGGACACCCGATTTCGACTTCAGATCAAGCGCTTCCTTCATCTCCTCGAACGAGGGAGAGATGCCCGATTCCTCAAGCCGGCTCTGGATGAACAGGAGCAGTTCGTGCTGCTTTCGCGTAAGCATGTCGCGTAGTCCTTCTGCATCGTTCCCATGCGAACGAACGAAGAACAATTATGAAACAAAATCGGTCCCGTCAAGTCGTGACGGTTCAGATGTGAATGACTTCCACGACGGTACCCGGTTCGCATGCCGGCGCGAACAGGGGGCGGTATATCAGCGCGTCGGCATGCGCGATGGCGTGCAGGGCGCCGCTGTCCTGTACCGGCAGGACGCGGATGTCGCCTGCGTCTATTTCTGCCCGTATAAACTCCGCTCGCTTGCCGGTTTTGGGCAGGGCGGATGTGCAGGTCTGGCGGACCATGACGGGCAGCGGTGCGGAAGCACCCATCAATGCCCGCACGTAGGGCAGAGCGAAAAGGTGGGCTGTCACGAACGCAGATACCGGATTGCCGGGCAGGCCGATAATGACCTGCGATCCGCGTTTTGCGACCATGATCGGCTTGCCGGGTTTTATGGCCACGCGCCAGAAGTCGACCTCTGCGCCGATTGCCTCCAGCGCAGGGCGGACCAGATCGTGATCGCCGACGGAAGCGCCGCCGCTTGTGATCACCAGATCGACATCGGCAACCCGTTCGAACGCTGCAATGATCTGGTCCAGCCGGTCCGGTACGGGGTCGCTGCCCGTGACATCGCATGGCATGCCGGCCAGCATCGCCATCAGCATCGGACCGTTGCTGGCCGGTATCTGGCCCGATGCCAGAGGATTGCCGGCGGCAACCAGTTCGTCACCGGTATCGATGATTGCGATTTTCGGCGGGACGTGGACCGGCACAGTCGCATGACCCGCACCGATCGCAAGGGCGAGGGCACCGGCGGTAACGCTGTCGCCTCTATGCAGCACGGTTGCCCCTTCGCGAAAGTCCAGCCCGACAGGCCGGATATGCCGGTTTAGCGGTCGGGGCGGGTCGCCCGCGAAGGCCAATTCGCTTGCACTGACCGTGCATTGTTCTTGTACCAGCACGGCATCCGCGCCGTCCGGCACGATTGCGCCTGTAGAAATCCGCACAGCCTGTCCGGCAGTGACCGTTCCGTCATAGGGGTACCCCGCCGCGCTTTCCCCCGCGATGCGCCATGGTCCGGGCATGTCCGACCCGCGGATGGCCCAGCCATCCATTGCTGAGAGCGGGTGCGCGGGCTGCGTCCGCCGGGCTGTCAGATCGCTTGCCAGATAATGGCCGAGAGCCTGCTGGACGGGAAGGTCGAGCACCGGCCCGGGCCGGGCGAGTGAAATCAGGCGGTCCTGCGCGGCACCCAGATCGAGCAGTTCGCTCAAATCTCGATGCCCTCGCAGCCTTCGGCGCGCCAGCGGCCCGATTTGCCGCCATCCTTCGCCAGCAGCCGCACGCCGGTGATCACCATCGCCTTGTCGATGGCCTTTGCCATGTCGTAGATTGTGAGGAGTGCGATGGAAGCTGCTATAATTGCTTCCATTTCTACACCGGTTTTCGCCGATGTACGGGCGATGGCGGAAACCGCGATCCCATTTTCGCCGAACTCGAATTCGACAGTAACGCCGTCGATCGGCAGCGGATGGCACAGGGGGATGAGGTCGCCTGTGCGCTTGGCTGCCATGATCCCCGCAATCCGCGCAGTGGCGAGTACGTCGCCCTTTTTCACCGTGCCTTCGCGAATGGCCGAAAGAGCTTCGGCAGACATGCCGATGCTGCCTGTCGCGAGAGCCGCGCGGCGCGTGACCGGCTTTTCGCCGACATCGACCATGCGGGCATTGCCTGCGTCGTCGAGGTGGGTAAGGCGGCTCATGCGCGGCCCGTCAGTAGGAGTTTCGTTGCCTGCTCGACATCGGCCTGGCGCATCAGGCTTTCGCCGACCAGGAATGTTCGCACACCGGCACTTGCAAGGCGAAGGCAATCGTCGTGCGAATTGATCCCGCTCTCGCCGACGATCAGGCTGCCTTCCGGCGCAAGCGGAGCAAGCCGTTCGGTATTGCCGAGATCGGTGACGAAAGTCCGCAGATCGCGGTTGTTCACGCCGATCAGGCGCGAACGCAGCCGCGATGCGCGTTCCATCTCTTCCTCGTCGTGCACTTCGACCAGGACATCCATGCCGCGTTCGATGGCAGCGGCCTCGATCTCCGCCATCAGCGAGTCTTCCAGGGCCGCGACGATGATCAGGATGGCGTCGGCGCCGATCGCCCGCGCCTCTGCCACTTGCCACGGATCGACCATGAAATCCTTGCGAAGGACCGGAAGCGTGCAGGCGCCGCGCGCCGCGACGAGGAAATCTTCATGCCCCTGGAAATAAGGCGCATCGGTCAGCACGGACAGGCAGGTGGCCCCGCCGGCGGCGTAATCGCGCGCATGTTTCGGGGGATCGAAATCGTCTCTTATCAATCCCTTGGAAGGCGAAGCTTTCTTCACTTCTGCGATCAGTGCAAAGCCGTCTGCCGCGGCCTGTCGCAAGCGTGCTTCAAACCCGCGCGGCGGTTCGAGCGACTTTGCCGCTTCGTCCAGTTCGCTGATCGAACGCGCGGACTTGCGCCCGGCAACTTCGCCGCGCTTCGTGTCGCAGATTTCGACCAGCTTGTTGGGCATGGTCATGGCAGTGGGCGTCCTTCCGGTCATTTCAGGCATCTGCCTTCACGGTCGATATCCAGCAATCGAGCAGCGCCTTGGCAAGGCCCTTGTCGATTGTCTCGGCAGCTTCCTCGGCACCGGCGCGAAGGTCATCGACCTCTCCGGCCAGCCACAGGGCCGCTGCCGAATTCAGGATCACGGCATCGCGATAGGCGCTTTTTTCTCCCATCAGCAGAACGCGCAAGGCATCGGCATTGTACTGCGGGTCGCCGCCCTTGATCGCATCGAGCGGGTGGCGGATAAGTCCGGCATCTTCGGGCAAGATTTGTGCCGGTACGTCGAAACCGATACCTTCGATCCGGCTTGGGCCCGCGATGGACAGTTCGTCCAGCCCTTCCATGCCTGACACGACGAGTGCGCGTTCGGTGCCGAGCAGTCGCATCGCTTCGGTATAGACGGGGACAAGTTCGGGGCGGGCGACACCGACCAGTTGGCGCGTAACCCTGGCAGGGTTGGCCAGCGGTCCGGTGAGATTGAAGATTGTCCTGCGGCCAAGTGCCTTGCGGATCGGGGCGATGCGGGCAAGCGCGGGATGATGACGCTGGGCGAAGAGGAACGCGATGCCAAGGTCGGGCAAGGTCCGTTCCGCATCAATCCCCGCTCGGGCGAGGTCCAGCCCCAGCGTTTCAAGCGTGTCGGCACCGCCGGCCTTGCTGGATGCGGCCCGGTTGCCGTGTTTCGCCACCGGCACGCCGCACGCGGCGACGACCAGCGCGACCGCGGTGGATACGTTCAGGCTGTGCTGCCCGTCGCCGCCGGTGCCGCAAACGTCGATGGCGTTGGCCGGAGCATCGACAGTGAGCATTCGTGCCCGCATCGCGCTGACTGCGCCGGCGATCTCTTCCGCTGTTTCGCCCTTTTCCGCGATTTCGACGAGCAGTGCCGAAATCTCTTCATCGGGCATCATTCCGTCGAGCATGCGCCCGAACAGCGCCTCCGTCTCGGCCATGGAATAGCTCATGCCGGGACCTTTGCGTCGATGCCGCATACGGCAAGGAAATTGGCGAGCATGGCGTGGCCGTGCTGGGTCGCGATGCTTTCGGGATGGAACTGCACGCCGTGGATCGGCAGTTCGGCATGGCGGAAGCCCATTGCATGCGTGCCATCGTCATCGGGGCGCGGCGTTGTGGCGTTGACCAGCAGGGAGGCGGGAATGTCCTCTACCACCAGCGAATGGTAGCGGGTGGCGATGAACGGCGTTGGCAATCCGGCGAATACGCCGGTGCCATCATGATCGACGGGGCTCGTCTTGCCATGCATCAGCCCGCCGCGGACGACAGTGCCGCCGAAATGCTGCCCGATCGACTGGTGGCCAAGGCACACGCCCAGCAGCGGCTTGCCCGCATCGGCGCAGGCGGCGACGAGGTCGAGGCTGATCCCGGCCTCGTTCGGGGTGCATGGGCCGGGGGAGATCAGGTATCCGGCAGCCCCCGTCCTGATCGCATCGCCGGCGGTAATCGCGTCATTGCGCACGACATCGACCTCCGCGCCCATCTCCATCAGGTAGTGGACGAGGTTCCAGGTGAAGCTGTCGTAATTGTCGACAACGAGGATCTTGGCGTTCGCGTTCATTCTTTCGCCTTTGCCCGTTTGGTGGCCACGATCAAGGGGCCAAGCGGCGGTCCGCCATCGCGGCGACCGGTTGCAGGGGCCCAGAGAGCGGAAACCGCGCCGTCCAGATAGAGCGCATCCGGCGTTTTCGCCACGTCGCGAAAGAACCGCGCGAAGCGGCCGAAACTGACCAGATCGTCGCTGATGACGAAGTGTACCCGCCCCTGCGAATCGACACCCACGCCGTTTCGAAAGTGTGTTGAAGTGCCGTTTTCGGCGAAATCGGGATGCAGAGCATTGGCCCCGACTGGGTGGCGAAGGGCGGCGGCGTGGCCATTTCCAGCGTTGCAAAATGATCGCTGGTATCGACGTGCCATGTTCCGTTGCCGCCCCAGAACACGCCATTGGGGAGAAGGTGGAAATTGCCGGGGCCGTCGTTGCGGTTGAGGGGCGTTATTTCCTCGCCATCCTCCACGTACAACCCGATCGGCTGTCCGGCATCGTCGTACATGCCTGCGTTCATCGCCGCGATGACATGGGAAGCATCATCGCCCATGGATTGTTCCAGCGCGGCGAGGCTGCGCAGGGGGCTGCCGTCGGCTCCGTTCAGGCGCAGTGCGATTTCGGCGCTTCGCGGATCGACGATGCAGTGCGTGAACCTGCTGCTTTCGAAGACCTCTGAAGAGCAGGGGGCAGGCTCGGCCTCGGCAGGTTCCTGAGATGTGCAGGCTGCCAGTGCGAGAAGCACCGGCAAGGCCGCCTTCACTGTCCGTAACCCGATTCGCCCGCAACGCGCAGCGCTTCGCGCGCGGCGGCGACAAGCGCGCCGGCCTTCGCCTCGCACTCGCGCTGTTCGTATTCGGGATTGCTGTCGGCCACGATCCCGGCACCGGCCTGAACGTGCATCACGCCGTCTTTCACCAGTGCGGTGCGCAAGACGATGCAACTGTCGACCGAACCGTCGGGGGAGAAATATCCCACGCCGCCGGCATAGGCGCCGCGTGTTTCCGGCTCCAGCTCCGCAATGATCTGGCAGGCGCGCACTTTCGGCGCCCCGCTGACCGTGCCGGCGGGAAATCCCGCGAACATCGCGTCGACCGCATCGTGCGAGGGGTCGAGTTCACCCACCACGTTCGACACGATGTGCATGACATGGCTGTAGTGTTCGACCGTGTAGCTGTCCGTCACCCGCACGGTGCCCGCCTTCGCCACGCGGCCCACGTCATTGCGGCCAAGGTCGAGCAGCATCAGGTGTTCGGCCCGTTCCTTGGGATCGGCCAGCAGGCTTTCCTTGTTCGCACGGTCCTCTGTCGCATCCTTGCCGCGCGGGCGGGTGCCGGCAATCGGGCGGATCGTGACTTCGCCATCACGAACGCGGACAAGGATTTCCGGGCTCGATCCGATCAGCGCGAAGCCGGGCAGGTCGAGGAAATAGAGGAACGGCGAAGGGTTCACACGCCGCAATGCGCGATAAAGCGCCAGCGGGGGCAGGGGAAACGGCGTGGAAAACCGCTGGGCGAGGACGACCTGAAAGATGTCGCCCGCCGTGATGTAGTCCTTCGCCTTCAGCACCATCTCGCGATAGCGCCCCGGTTCGAGGTTCGGGTTGAGCGCCGGTTCCGGCACGTCGGAGAGGTCTGCGGTGTCCGGTATGCGCGCCGCGGCAAGGCGGGCGAGGCAATCGTCGATCCGTTCGCGCGCACGGTCAACCGCATCGTCCGGTGTCTGCTCTCCCGGCCAGATCGGGGCGATACAGAACAGCGCGTCCTTCAACCGGTCGAACACGAGCACGAGGGCAGGGCGCACGAACAACATGTCCGGTACGTCGAGCGGGTTTGATGGCGGCCTGCCGATGGTCGGTTCGACCAGTGCAATTGTCTCGTACCCGAAATAGCCGACGAGGCAGGACAGGGCCGCGGGCAGCGGTTCGGGAACGTCGAACCGGCATTCCTCCACCAGGTTGCGCAACGCCGTCAGCGGATCGGCGTCGAGCGCGTCGAAACGCTGGCGATCATCGCGCCATTCGCGGTTGATTTCCGCAGACTGTCCGTTCGCGCGGAACACGAGATCGGGGTCCAGGCCCAGCAGGCTGTAACGCCCGCGGATTTCCCCGCCTTCGACGGATTCCAGAAGGAAATCGCCGCGCCCCGGTTCGATCAGCTTTACCGCCGCGGCAACCGGTGTGTCGCAATCGGCGACGACCTGCCGCCAGACGACACCGGGCCTTCCGGCTTCAAGCTGCGCCTTCGCTTGGGCGTCCCATTCCCGATCGGCCACAGTTGACATCTCCGGCTATCAGCGATTGCCGACAAGCTGGTCGATGACCGCCTTGATCGCGGTATCGTTCCGGCTCACACCGACGTCTGCGATGATGGCCTGGGTCAGCTGTTCGCCCAGTTCGCCGCCGATCTGCGGACCGAGTTGACGGCGCGTTGCCAGCACCAGCGGATCGTCCGCGGCAACGTCCTGCGTCACGATGTCGTCGAGGTCGACGATCATCCAGCCCAGATTGCGCGGCGCTTCCAGCTTTTTGGTCGAACCCTTGGCCATCGTGAACATCAGGGCCAGCGGAGCGGGCACTTCGCGGCCGCTGCCCATCAGTGCCTGACGGCTGAGGTCGATGTTGTCGACAGGCGGCATCGGCTTGCCGACCAGCTTCATCGCTTCTGCCGGCGACTTGCCCTGACGGATTGCGGCAAGCACCTTGTCGGCAGCTGCGGCGGCCTGCTTCGAGCCTTCTTTCAAACGGTAGTCGCGATCGAGGATCGGCTTGATCTCGGCAAACGGCGGCGGCGCGCTGGCCGTCACCTTGCCCGGCGCATAGATGATGTAGGACTGGCCGTCGGCAGCGATGGCGATCTGCGGATCGCTATCCTCGCTCATTGCGAATGCAGCCGGTACGATGCGCAACACCTGCGGATCGGGAGCAGCGCCGTTCGCGAAAGGATTGCCATTGGCCAGCAACGGCGCGGTCGTGGCAACTTCCTTACCGAAAGAGCGGGCGATTTCGGCAAGGCTGGCGCCGCTGTTCAGCTCCTCTTCCGCCTTGGCCGCACGGTCGGCAAGGGCGCGGTTGCGCTTTTCCTCGGTGATGGTCGCGGCGATCTCGTCGCGCACCTGCGCAAGGCTGCGCTCGTTGGTGCGCGTAACCGCATCAACCCGCAGGAGATACCAGCCGAGCGGCCCCTTGACCGGTCCGGCGATGGTGCCTTCCTTCGCTTCATAGGCGGCCTGCGTCACTGCGGGGGAAGTCTTGGCTGACAGGTCGGCCCTGTCGGCGGCAACGATCTGCGTGGTCGACAGGCCCTTGCCTTGCGCCACCGCGCCCATCTGTGAAGGGCTGGTGATTTCGGCCAGAACCGCCTTTGCGGCAGGTTCGGTCGGCAGGACCAGCTGGGTCAGCGTGCGCCCTTCCTTGCCGCTATATACGGCGCGGTTCTGTTCGTAACGGGCAGCGATTTCCGCATCGGTAGCGGTCACGCCTTCAAGCCCGCTCTTGTCGAGAACGGCAAACCGGATGGTGCGGCGTTCCGGCAAGGAATAGCGTGCACGGTTGGAGGCAAGATAGGACTGCAGCAGCTTGTCGGTGACCTTTACGTCCTTGGCAAAAGCCTCGGACGGGATCAGCGCGACCGAACCCTTGCGCGTTTCGTTGAGCAGCTTGGCATACTGGCGGGCAATCTTTTCCGGCATCGCAGTGCCGATCTGCGCGGGCACCAGTGTCATGCGCGCGGCAAGACCCTGTCCAAGATCGGTGCGCAGCAGTTTTTCGCTGATACCGCGCTGCTGCAGCGCGGCAGTGTACATTTCCTGGCTAAACTTGCCGTCCGGGCCCTGAAATGCGGGAATGTCCTTCAACTCGCTGCCGATCAGCGAATCCCCGATGCGCAGCCCGTGATCCAGCGCAAAGGCATAGATGGCCATGCGCTCGACCATGTTGTCGAGAACGCCGTCGCGACCGCCGCCGTCCAGGAACTGCTGCATCGTCAGCGTCGGATTTTCCTGTCTGGCCTGTTCAAAAGCACCATTCAGCGTTTCGCGATAGGTACTTGTGGAAATTTGCTGGTCGCCAACCGCGGCGACACGTTCGCCGCCGCCAATGCCGCCGAAACTGCCGCCGGTAATGTCCGCGCTGGCAAAGGCGAGAGCGATCACGCCGACAAAGGCAAGAGCCAGGAAAACGCCGATACGCGATTGGAAAAGCTTGCGAAAACCTTGGATCATCGTTGTGCGGCCTGTTCGAATCCGGAAAATGGGGCGACCGTCGGCCACCCGTTTGCGCAGCGCTCTAGACGGGTGGGCGCGCCGCTGCAACCAATCGGCCTCTCGTGCTTTGACAGGGGGGAGCGCATCGGCTAGCCGCCGCCCCGCTTGGGGAATGCTTTGGCATAGTGTGGTTCAGGCGGGGCATCGCAGTTAACAGAGGGGCTCATGAGCGAGCGTTACTACATCGTCGGCAATTGGAAGATGAACGGCATGCGTGCCGCCTTGTCAGAGGCGCGCGCCATCGATCGTGCCGCTCAGCGCCTGCCGAAAGTGGAAGTGGCGATCGCGCCGCCGGCTACTTTGATCTCCGCCATGCGCGAGGGCACGAATCACATCGGCGTCGGTGCGCAGAACTGCCACTTCAGCGAAAAGGGCGCCCACACCGGCGATTTGGCCGCCCCGATGCTGCGCGAGGCGGGCGCCGATTTCGTCATCGTCGGCCATTCCGAACGCCGCGCCGATCATCACGAAACGAACGAGGACGTGAAGGCCAAGGCCGAAGCGGCGCAAAGCGTCGACATGGGCGTGATCCTGTGCTGCGGCGAGTCCGAGGCGGAGCGCGATTCCGGCGAGGCCGAGGAAATCGTCGCCCGCCAGCTTGCCGCGTCCCTGCCCGATACGGCCCAGCGCCTGTCGGTCGCCTACGAACCGATCTGGGCCATCGGCACCGGCCGCGTGCCGCAGGTTTCCGACGTTGCCGCCATGCATAAACGGCTGCGGGGCGTTCTGAACGAAAAGTACGGCGAGGAAGGTGCGGCCGTTCGCATCCTATACGGCGGATCGGTCAAGGGCGAGAATGCCGCGGAACTTCTGGACGTTGCCGAAGTCGGCGGCGCGCTTGTCGGCGGGGCCAGCCTTACCGCCGACGGTTTCGTTCCGATCATCGCCGCCGCGGCAGAGCAGGACTGATCGCGCGCCACGCCGACGCAAGTCGCTCCATCGCCTTGCGCACCCGCTCTCAGGGGGGTAAGGGCGGCGGCAATACGTAGCTTCTGACGGAAGATTTGCAGGTCATGTCGTTATTTCTGTTCCTGACGGTGGTGCAGGCGCTGGTTGGCGCAGCACTCGTCGGCGTCGTTCTCATGCAGCGCTCCGAAGGGGGCGGCCTCGGCGTTGGCGGCAGCCCCTCGGGCCTGATGTCGGCGCGCGGTGCGGCAGACTTCCTGACCCGTGCGACAACCCTGCTTGCGACGGTGTTCGTGATTCTCTCGATCGCTCTTGCGGCTGTTTCGGTCAGCACGACTTCGGGTACCGACGTCGACACCTCGCTCGATCGCAGTCTTCCTGCCGACGTCGATCCGCTTGCCGGCGGACAGGACACGGTGCCTGCGCCCGACGCGACTCCGGCAGCATCGCCAGCCAGCGACGATCCGCTTGCCGGAGCGGCTGGCGAGTAAGGCAAGATGTCGGCGCACTCCTCCTTTCAGGGTGCGGCGCCGGAAAATCCCGATTTTTGTGAAAACCGGTGCCCGCCTCGCTTGCGGCAGGGCACCCTTATTGATTAAGGCCCGACTCCCATGGCGCGGTACATTTTTATCACCGGCGGCGTGGTCTCCTCGCTCGGCAAAGGTCTCATGGCGGCAAGTCTTGCAGCATTGCTGCAGGCGCGCGGGTACAAGGTCCGCATCCGCAAGTTCGATCCCTATCTGAACGTCGATCCGGGCACGATGAGCCCGTATCAGCACGGCGAAGTCTATGTGACCGACGACGGTGCGGAAACCGACCTTGATCTGGGCCACTATGAGCGCTTCACCGGCGTTTCCGCGCACCAGGGCGACAACATCACCTCTGGCCGCATCTACCAGCAGATCATCGCCAAGGAACGCCGCGGCGATTACCTCGGCGCGACGGTGCAGGTGATTCCGCACGTCACCGACGCAATCAAGGAATTCGCCCTTGCCGATACCGAGGGGCTGGATTTCGTCCTCTGCGAATTCGGCGGCACGGTCGGCGATATCGAAGGTCTGCCGTTTATCGAGGCGATCCGCCAGCTGCGCAACGAACTGCCGCGAGAGGATACTTGCGCCATCCACGTGACGCTGGTGCCCTATATCAAGGCTGCGGGCGAGTTGAAGACGAAGCCGACTCAGCACTCGGTTCGCGAGCTGACCAGTCTGGGCGTGCAGCCCGACGTCCTGCTCTGCCGCTGCGAACAGCCGCTGCCCGAAGGGGAGCGGCGCAAGATCGCGCAGTTCTGCAACGTTCGGCCCGAAGCGGTGATCCCGGCGCTGGACGCCAGTTCAATCTACGCCGTGCCGCTGCAATATCACGCAGAAGGCCTCGATAACGAGGTTCTGCGCCATTTCCACATGGAAGCGCCGCAGCCCGACCTTGCAACGTGGCACGACATCGTCGACCGGTACGAGAACCCGGAAAGCGAAGTCACTATTGCGGTGGTCGGCAAGTATGTCGGCCTGCCCGATGCCTACAAGTCGCTGAATGAAGCGTTGGTCCACGGCGGCATGGCGAACCGGGTGAAGGTCAACATCAACTGGATCGATGCCGAACTGTTCGAACAGGACGACAGCGACATCATTGCCCAGCTCGAACCGATGCACGGTATCCTGGTGCCCGGCGGCTTCGGGAATCGCGGCAGCGAGGGCAAGATCGAGAGTGTGCGTTTCGCGCGCGAACGCGGGGTACCGTTCCTCGGCATCTGCCTCGGCATGCAGATGGCCTGTGTCGAAGGTGCGCGCAACACGTCCGGTATCGCCAGGGCATCATCGACCGAATTCGGCGAAACGCCCGAACCGGTTGTTGGCATCATCACCGAGTGGATGACATCGGAAGGGCTGGAAACGCGTGCGGCGGGCGGGGATCTTGGCGGCACCATGCGGCTGGGCGCTTATCCCGCTGCGCTGTCGGGCAACAGCCGCGCGGCTTCTCTCTACGGCTCGACCGACATTTCGGAACGGCACCGCCATCGTTTCGAAGTGAACGTCGCCTACAAGGAAAAGCTGGAGCAGGGCGGTCTTATTTTCTCCGGCATGTCGCCAGACGGGCTCTTGCCCGAAATCGTGGAACGCCCTGATCATCCATGGTTTATCGGCGTCCAGTTCCATCCCGAGCTGAAAAGCCGCCCGTTCGATCCACACCCCTTGTTCGCCGGATTCATCGGTGCGGCGCTGGAACAATCCCGCCTCGTGTAACCACGCGAAGCCCGGATTTCTGCGGCTATTACGTTAAAATGCTTGCCAGCCCGCCCACGCTTCCGATAGCGACGCTGTAATATTTGTTAATCCGGCGCGGGAGATTCTGGATTTATCCAGCAGCCGTGCCGGCCCTCTTCGGGAACGTGGGGCGCAGTCGGGTCATGCAGTCGGTCAACATCGGACAGCTGGGCGAGCTTTTGCCGCCATCCAGCCTGTTCGCCGATTGTTCGGAGGACGAGCTTTCGGAAATCGTCGCCCGTGCACAAGTGCGCAGCTTTCCGGCGGGCAAGGAAATCCTGGCACAGGGGGAAGACGGCGATGCCCTGTTCATCCTGCTGTCTGGCGTTGCACGGGTAAGCGTTCTGGCTGCGAACGGGCGCGAGATCGTGCTGGATTACGCCGAAGGCGGTGAAGTGCTTGGCGAGATCGCAATGATCGACAACGGGCTTCGCACCGCAAGCGTTCATGCCTTCACCGACTGCGAGGCTCTGCGCCTGACCCGCCAGTCCTTTACAGAGATCGTTGAACGGCATCCGCAGATGGCGATGCGGCTGTTGCAGGCACTGGCCCGGCGGCTGCGCCAGACCAATCTGACGATCGAGGCGGAGCGCGCCTATACCTCCGGTCCGCGCCTTGCGCGCTTCCTGTTGCGTCTGATGATCGGCGAGGGTGACCAAAAGGATAGCGGATCGCAGCTCAAACTTGCGCTAAGTCAAGGAGAACTGGGCAATTTTGCCGGTATGTCGCGCGAACAGATCAATCGCCAGCTTTCGGCGTGGGTCGATTGCGGCATTGTTTCCCTGCACCAGGGAAAAGTAACTATTCTTGATCGCGAAGCTCTCATAGATATCGCGGAAGAATGGTAGAAGTGTTATAAGAGCTTGCTTCCTGGGGGTGACTGTCTTTCTGCGACCCGGATGGTCATTCCCAAGGGCAAGGCGGCGGTGACGTCGCGGGGGCGGTACCTTCGGGTCCGCCCCCAATTTTTCGGTTTTGTATAAAATACATAAAAGACGCGACCGGGGATCCGGCCGCGCCTTGTTTTTACTGGTTGCCGAAAGTTCTCAGGCGGCCTTGTCTTCGCCCCCCGATCCGTGTTCGACTACGGAAAGCGGGCTCTTGCCGTTCACAGAGATCTTCTTGGGCTTCATCGCTTCGGGCACCTCGCGTTCAAGGTCGATGCGAAGCAGGCCGTCGGCAAGCTGCGCGTCCTTTACCAGCACGAAATCGGCCAGTTCGAAGCGCCGCTCGAATCCGCGCTGCGCGATGCCGACATGCAGGAACTCGCCCGTCTGGGGTTCTTCGGCCTTCTTGCCGGTAACGACAAGAAGGTTCTGCTGTGCGGTAATGTCGATATCCTCGGGCTTGAAGCCGGCGAGGGCGAGGGTGATGCGGTAGCTGTCTTCGCCGCGACGCTCGATATTGAAGGGCGGGTAGTTGTCGCCCTGGCTTGCCCGCGCGTTGTTCTCCAACAGGTCGAACAGGCGGTCGAAGCCGACGGTGGTGCGGCGGTAGGGGGTAAAATCGAAACGGTTCATCTTGCAAATCCTCTTCTTTGAGCAATTCACTTGAGGACTTGCCGGCCCTTCCGGCGCACGGCGGTCCTCACTCGATTATGGCCCGGCACCCTTGCGGCGTGCCTGATGAAATGACATCTGGGCCGGATCAAATCTGGGAATGCGCAGTATCATGGTCAAGAGGCTGCGGATTCTTGCCATTCGCTATGCCGGTCCGCATTCAAGGAGATTGCCGCAGTGTCAGATGCCAACAGCGTACCCAAGGTCGAGATCTATACCCAGTTTGGGTGCGGTTATTGCCATCGCGCGGTGGCGCTGTTGAAGTCCAAGGGCGTCGAATTCACCGAATACGACACCACGATGGACCGGCAGAAGCGGGCCGAAATGGTCGAGCGCAAACCCGATGCGCGCACCGTGCCGCAGATTTTCATCGACGATGTCGCAATCGGCGGCAGTGACGATCTTGCCGCGCTCGATAGTGCGGGCAAGCTTGATCCGATGCTCGGCCTCTGACCATCGCTATGTCTGATCCGGTTACCATCGCGCTTTACCAGGCGACGACGGGTATCGACCCTGCCGCCAATGCCGCAGCGCTTGTCGCCGCGGCGGAGCGTGCGTCTGGCGAAGGGGCGGCGATGATGTTCACGCCGGAAATGTCCGGGCTGCTCGATCGGGATCGCAAGCGTGCGGCACCGCACATCGTGCCCGAAGGCGATAACGAAGTGCTTGCGGCCATGCGCGAGGCGGCGGCGAAGCAGGGCATATGGATTGCGCTCGGTTCGCTGGCGGTCGCGCGGGAGGATGGCCGGTGGGCCAACCGCTCCTTCGTCATCGACGGCAGTGGCGAAATCGCCGCGCGCTACGACAAGATCCACATGTTCGACGTGGATCTGACATCAGGCGAAAGCTGGCGCGAATCCAATGCCTATGCTCCCGGCGAAGAGGTGGTGACTGCCGAAACCCCGATCGGACGATTGGGCCTTGCGATCTGCTACGACTTGCGGTTTCCGGCCCTGTTCGGCGCACTGGGCGATCAGGACTGCGCCGCGATTGCCCTGCCGGCTGCCTTTACCGTTCCGACGGGCAAGGCGCACTGGGAAGTGATGCTGCGCGCCCGCGCGATCGAAGCCAGCGCCTATGTCATCGCGGCAGCGCAAGTGGGCACGCACGAGGATGGCAGGAAGACATACGGTCACAGCATGGTCGTCGATCCCTGGGGCGATGTCCTGCTGGATATGGGCGGCGATGCATCGGGAATTGGCATTGCGCACATCGATCCGGCGCGATTGTCCGAAGTGCGCGGACAGCTGCCCAGTCTTGCCAATCGGCGAAAAATCCCTAGTTCGCACGGGTAATGATCGTTTTCGACCTTTGTTGCCGCGAAAATGCGCATCGCTTCGAAGCCTGGTTCAGGTCTTCGGATGATTTCGTGCGCCAGCAGGATGCGGGACTGCTCGTTTGTCCGCATTGCGGTTCTTCGAGTATCGAAAAGGCGGTGATGGCTCCTGCGGTGGGCCGCAAGGGCAATCAGGCACCGATCATGGTCGAAAGTGGCGCTGCGGAAAAACCGTCTGCGACGCCGGTGCCCATAGAAGCGAGTGCCCAGTTGTCGACCGTCACGCCGGAAATGCGCGAGGCACTCGATACGCTCGTAAGGATGCAAAAGGCGGCGCTGGAAAAATCACGCTGGGTCGGTGACGATTTTGCCGAACAGGCCCTTGCCATGCATTACGGCGAGAAGGACCAGGAAGCGATCCACGGACAGGCCACGACCGAGGAGGTCGAGGACCTGCTGTCCGAAGGTGTGGAGATTGCTCCGCTGCCGTTTCCGGTTGCACCGCCCGACATCGTCAACTGATCGCGAATCGATAGTCGGCCATTCCGACATTGTCATCCACGCCGCTCATCACTAAACGCACCGCTAGTGCGCCCGTAGCTCAGCAGGATAGAGCATCAGATTCCTAATCTGAGGGCCACAGGTTCGAATCCTGTCGGGCGCACCATTTCAGCACAGAACCACTAACGCCTATTGCCGCCGATTTCCCGCTGGAAGCGGCAACAAGCGTGCGTAGCAGTTCCGCTTTCGATCCCATGATGCGAACTTCGTCGTCAGAGACCTCAACGCGCTGCGCCCGGGCGCGAAGGTGCTCCCGCCGATATCCACCGCGAATGACAATCGGTCAGCTCCGGCGCGCCTGCCACGAAAGCGACATCGATGCGATCGGCGCGCAGATGCGTTATCGTGTCCCGTGCCGTGGCTTCCATGATCTCCAAAGCGATGCCCGGATAGGCGCCGCGATATCGCGCGATTAGCTCGCCAAAGAAGCTGCATGGGAGCAAACCCGGAGTACCGACGCGCAGCCGGCCATATTCCCCGTCCGCCGCCATGTTCGCAGTTTTGATTGCGTAATCGATCTGGTCGATGCCCACCGCCACCCGCGCGACGAATTGCTGACCAGCTTCCGTCAACCGCACGCCGCGTGTGTTGCGTTCGAACAAGAGGATGCCAAGCTCTGCTGCCAGCGCCTTGATGTGAGTGCTGACGCTCGATTGGCTGGTGCCGAGCGCCAGCGCGGCACGATGGAAGCTGAGATGTTCCGCGACCGCGAGCGTTTGGATCAGCGCGGCAATCGGAATCCGCCCGCCTGATAGCTGCGGTGGGTGATCGGCAGGCGGATTCGCTACCGAGCGTCTGCGCATGGTGCTTCTTTCCGGCTGATCGGTAAGCGGAGCGCGGTGCTCCAGACGGCGACTACAACCGCCGTCTGGAGAAGATGGGACTTGCCCCCGCCTATCATCGTTATGCGCCCCGGCGTCCCGAACGGAAGCCGTAGCTTTCAGCTTGCCACGCCGCCGCCAAGGCAAGGAGTATGAGAGGCAGCACGATCCATGGCAACGAGGCCGCACCGGCCTTATCCATGGCCAGCCCGCCGATTAGACCGCCGCCCGCGACGGCGAGGTTGAAGACGGTGACGAGGATGGATTGCGCGACGTCGGCATGGTTTCCGGCGCAATCGGCCAGCGCCGTTTGTAGCAAGGTCGGTGCGCCGCCGAAGGTCAGGCCCCAAATCGTCACGCCAGCCAGCACCATGATTGGGGAGCCATGGGAGAACGCCAGCAATAGCGCCGCACCAGCGAAGGCGGCGAGAACGAGCAGCGTGACGTGCCGCAAGCGATGATCGACCAGGAGGCTGGTTCCCCATATGCCGACGACGGACGCCACCCCGAAGACGAGCAAGATCATATCGACCCGCAAGCTTGCGTCCGTGGTGCCAAGGAAGGGCGCGACGTAGGTGTAAAGAATGTTGTGCGCGAGAATCCACGCGAACAGCACGAAGAGCACCGGACGGATGCCGCGAATGGCGCAGACCCGACCGACAGGAAGACGTTGGTGCTGCGCCTGTCCGGGGAAGTCGTGAACTCCAAATCGAATCCAGGCGAGCAACAGGAGGGCCAGGGCGGACATGATCCAGAACACGAACCGCCAATCGGTCAGTTCGCCGAGCCATGCGCCGAGTGGCACGCCGAGCGACAGGGCAATGGGCTGGCCGACGCCGACGATCGCCATCGCCCGACCTTGCAGATGGGGCGGAGCGAGACGCCGCGCATAGCCTGCGACAAGGCCCCATACGACGCCAGCCGCCATGCCCGCGATGAAACGGGCCAAGAACGTCAAGCCATAATGCGCCGAAACGGCCGTGATCGTGTTGAAGATCAGCAGTCCAGCAATAGCGAGTAGGAACAGCGGGCGACGATTCCAGCTTCGCGTCGCCGCGATGACGGGGATCGCCGCCACCACCGAACCGAGCGCATAGAGCGTCACGGTTTGCCCGGCCATGGCTTCGGAGACGCCCAGACCATGACCGATCTGCGGTAGCAGGCCGGCGGGCATGTTCTCGGTCATGATGGCGAGAAAACCCGCCACGGTGAAGGCGAGCAGTTGACCGACCGGAAGGCGATCCGGCGTAGCACTGCCCTTGGGCGCTACGCCCTGCATGTTTTCAGAGATTGTCATTTGATCGTCCGTCAGGCGAGGAAGGAAGCTGCGATGTCCTTGTCGCCATGGCCGGTTTCGGCCACGCGCTGGAAGCGGACAAGTCCGGCCTCCGCCAGATCGGCGCGCACGCCGGTTCCCTTGAGGGCTTCCACGACCAGCCGCGCATCCTTCACACCGTTCTCAACCGAGAAGCTGGTGGCGAAATCGCCCTTGAGCATCGCCGCGCCTTTGCCCTGGAAATAGCCGCTGTCGAGCGGGCCGCCCGTCACCGCCTCGATCACCAAGGCCGGATCGACGCCAAGCGCGCGGGCGATGGCGAGGGTTTCCGCCGTGCCGTGGGTCAGCGCGAAAACATATGCATTGAGGGCCAGCTTCAACCGGCTGCTTGCGCCAGCGGTATCGGACGCCCACATGGTCTTTTGGCCGATTGCATCAAAAACGGATTGGGCCGTCTCTCGCTTGTCCTGTGGACCGGACGCGAGGATGACCAGCTTCCCTTGCTCGGCAGGCTGGCGGGTTCCCTGGACCGGCGCATCATAGAGGGCCAGGCCATTCGCGGTGGCAAAGCCTGACAGGCCATCCATTGCTTCAACGCCGACCGTGCTGAGTTGCAGCCAGATTGTGCCTTTGGAGATGCCAGGGAGTGCTGCATTCATCGCCTCGACCACCGCGGGTCCGTCTTTCAACACGGTTACGATGATCGCCGCGCCGCGAACCGCATCGGCCGCATTCTCGAACGGCGCGCCGCCATCGGCGGCGAGCGCCTGCGCCTTTTCCGCCGAGCGGTTCCAGGCGCGAACCGCGAAACCCTTGCGGGCCAGATTTCGGGCAACGGCGGCACCAATGATGCCGGTTCCGAGAACGGCGACCGGAAGGGCGAAGGAATTGTCAGTCATGGGATACTCCTGTGGGCTGGTTATTCTTTAATGATCGTTCCATAATAGGCAAAAAAAAGGGGCGATCAGGTTAACGAGGCGAGCGTCTGGTCGATGACGGCGGCGAGTTTGGGGCGGTCCTTGGGTTGGAGGGTCTTGGCAAGCACCCGCAATCCCTGCACAGCATTGAACAGGAAAAGCGCAAGGACAGCGGCATCTGCTTCGGGCCGAATCTCATTGGCGGCTTGGCCGCGCCGGATCGTCTGTTCGATGCCGCGCACCAGAATATCGAAGTTCTGCCGCACGAGGTCAGCGACGTGGGGATCGCGCCCCGCCATTTCGACCGCGCTGTTGGTGGCGAGGCAGCCGCGCTTCTGCGGCGCGGTTAAATCGGCTTCGACTATATCCGTCATCAACTCGCGCAGCCGCTCAATGGGCAATCCCTCTTGCCGCAGCTTATCGACATGGGCTTGCGCGCGCTTGTGGTAGCGGAGCAACGCCTGTTCAAAAAGGCCGTCCTTATTGGCATAGGCCGCATAGAGACTGCCGCGCCCAAGTCCGGTTGCATCCACGAGGTCTTGGGCGGACGTGCCTTCGTAGCCATTGCGCCAGAAGGTCTCCATCACCGCGTCAAGGACACGTTCTTCGTCAAACTCTCGTGGCCGGGCCATATCGTTCCTGTTTCCGTTATGGAATGACTATACCATAATTCGATCGGCATGTTTGTCAAGGAGGTTCGATCCACATTAGGAACGACTATAGCCCCAATCCCCGCTGTCGCCCCAACTGCCACGACACCGATCTACCTTGGACTATGCCGCTGATCTCCTTGCCAAGCTGGCGGTCGATGACCGGCCGCCACCCAACCCGCGCAGCGCCGGTTCCATCCGCTCGCCAAGTTCCCACATGTTGGGCAAGTGGAATGACTGCTTCGCGAAGGGAAAGGCCGTTCCGGCGAAAAGCCACGTTCGCGGTCCACGAGGCTGCAACGGCTGTTGCGCTGACTGGCCAGCCCGACGGCGACTGGACCGCCGTTCGAGCAGTGCTTGAGGCTGGGGCCTGCACTCGGCTCGCCGAGGTTGCGAAGGGGGCGCGCAACGTCCGGCGTTCTCGAACACGCCACGCCGCTCCGGCAAAGCCTGTCGCAGGACTGGCGCGATACCGGCGGATACAAGAACGCGCTGGCGGTCACTCGCCAAGCGTTCGTGCAGGAGCATTTCGCGCGACCGATCACAAGCTTAAGTCGGGTGCGTGCTCCTGCTTTCTGCTGAGTGAGGATGGATGAAATCGGCCACCTCCTGTCGGCAACGTGAGTGCCGTGACGATAGGAGGGATTTAGAGGGCTATGGAGGAGATATAGTTGTCATCATCGCTCGGCGCGGCGCACCACAACAAGGGACTGTCCCGCAGGGGCGGTCCCTTGTTGTGTTGGGTCATGCCAGATCGAAGCCCGGTTCGGAGTCGCAGGCGCATGAGCGCCGGAGAGGTGCGAAGCGCAATCCTGTCAGGTGCCAACGCGGCCGCGATAGCCGTGCCTAATGCTGGAAATATTCGCGCAAACTATCGTTCTGCCGCAATACTTGTCCACCACGGCGCTTAAGGCTCACGAGGACCTTGAAAGCGCCATCGAATTGTGATTCTGGTAAGAAATGGCTGGCAACAACCTCCTTCAACTTGGCAAGCGTAGCAAGATGGCGACGACACCGCACCTGCCCAAGCGGCGGTTCGGCCGGGTTGTGGCCGTCGGCGCGCTCATTACGTTGGGTGCGCTGGCGCTGGTCGGGCCGACGGGCGTTCGCGCGTGGAGCGATTCGGCGCGCGTGCTTGAGCAGCGCGAAACCGAGCTTGCCACTTTGCGTGCAGAGCGTGAGCGGATCGCAAATCGCGTCGAACTTCTCGACCCGTCGAACGCCGATCCGGACCTTGTCGGCGAGTTGCTGCGCAGTAATCTGAACGTTGCGCATCCCGACGAAGTTGTCGTTCCGCGACACTGATCTCCTGAAAGTCGATCGACCTGCGGATCAACGCTTGTGATTCGTGGTCGACCGCAATTATAGGAGCAATTGGACCGCGGGCGCCCTCCCTCCCTCTTTGCCCGCGCATCCAGGCATAGAGGTGTATCGATTGGCTACCAGGAAATCGAAGGGCGGCGCGACAGGCGCTGCCGTTACGGCTCCCACCGATAATCCCGACTTCGCCCTGCGCTCGCTGCAGGACAAATTTGAAAAACAGGGATCGTTCAAGGCGAACGACGACGAACTGCTGAAGTTCTACGAGCAGATGCTGCTGATCCGCCGTTTCGAGGAACGTGCGGGCCAGCTGTACGGGCTCGGACTGATCGGCGGTTTCTGTCACCTGTACATCGGTCAGGAAGCGGTTGCGGTCGGACTGCAGTCCGCATTGGCCGAAGGCAAGGATTCGGTGATCACGGGTTATCGCGACCATGGGCATATGCTTGCCTATGGCATCGATCCGAAGGTCATCATGGCCGAGCTGACCGGTCGTCAGGCCGGTATCTCCAAGGGCAAGGGTGGCTCCATGCACATGTTCAGCACCGAACATGCGTTTTACGGCGGCCACGGCATCGTCGGCGCGCAGGTTCCGCTTGGTGCGGGCCTTGCCTTTGCCCACAAGTACCGCGGTGATGGCGGCGTCTGCATGGCCTACTTCGGCGATGGCGCGGCGAACCAGGGGCAGGTCTACGAAACCTTCAACATGGCCTCGCTCTGGCAGCTTCCGATCATCTTCGTGATCGAGAACAACCAGTATGCGATGGGCACCAGCACGGCCCGCTCCAGCGCAGAGACCGAATTCCACCGTCGCGGCACCGCGTTCCGCATCCCGGGCATGGATGTCGACGGGATGGACGTGCTTGCCGTGCGCGGCGCGGCCCAAGTCGCGCTGGAACATGTACGCGGCGGCGGCGGTCCGGTGCTTATGGAAATGAACACCTATCGCTATCGCGGTCACTCCATGTCCGATCCGGCGAAGTATCGCACGCGTGACGAGGTCAACGAGATGCGCGAAAAGCGCGATCCGATCGAACATGCCAAGGCTGAACTGGTCGCGCGCGGCGTGGACGAGGCAAAGCTGAAGGAAATCGAGAAGGCCATCCGCGCACAGGTCGGCGAGTCGGCCGATTTCGCCGAAAGCTCGCCCGAACCGGAGATGAGCGAACTGTACACCGACGTTCTGGTGGAAACCTACTGATGTCTATCGAACTGAAGATGCCCGCGCTCTCCCCGACGATGGAGGAGGGCACTCTCGCCAAGTGGCTGGTCAAGGAAGGCGACGATATTTCGCCCGGCGACATCATTGCCGAGATCGAAACCGACAAGGCCACGATGGAATTCGAATCCATCGATGAAGGCAAAGTCGGCAAGATCATGATCGAGGCCGGAACCGAAGGTGTGAAGGTCGGCACCGTGATCGCGGTGCTGGAAGGTGACGATGCCGATGCATCCGCGCCGCCGCCTGCCGCAGCGCCCGAACCGGCAAGCGAGCCTGCACCCGCACCGAAGGCGGAAAAGCCCAAGGGCGAGCCGAAGGTTGCCCGGGACCCGCAGGTTCCCGAAGGTACGAGCATGGTTTCCCTGACCGTGCGCGAAGCATTGCGCGACGCCATGGCAGAGGAAATGCGCGCCGACGACCGCGTCTTCGTGATGGGCGAGGAAGTGGCCGAGTACCAGGGGGCGTACAAGGTGACGCAGGGCCTGCTGGACGAATTCGGCTCCAAGCGCGTGATCGACACGCCGATTACCGAATACGGCTTTGCCGGCATCGGTACCGGTGCTGCCATGGGCGGTCTGCGCCCGATCGTCGAGTTCATGACCTTCAACTTCGCGATGCAGGCGATCGACCACATCATCAACTCTGCCGCGAAGACGAACTACATGTCCGGCGGCCAGATGCGTTGCCCGATCGTGTTCCGCGGCCCCAACGGCGCGGCCAGCCGCGTTGGTGCGCAGCACTCGCAGAACTACGGCCCGTGGTACGCCAGCGTGCCCGGACTTGTGGTGATCGCGCCATATGATGCCGCCGATGCCAAGGGCCTGATGAAAGCCGCGATCCGCAGCGAGGATCCGGTTGTGTTCCTTGAAAACGAACTGGTCTACGGTCGCAGCTTCGACGTGCCGGACATGGACGATTGGGTCCTGCCGATTGGCAAGGCGCGTATCATGCGCGAAGGTTCGGACGTGACGATCGTTTCCTACTCGATCGGCGTCGGACTTGCTCTGGAAGCAGCCGAAACGCTGGCGGGTGAGGGGATCGATGCCGAAGTCATCGACCTGCGTACCCTGCGCCCGCTGGATACCGAAACGGTTCTGGCGAGCCTGAAGAAAACCAACCGCGTCATCGTTGCCGAAGAGGGCTGGCCCACCTGCTCGATCGCCAGCGAAATCGCCGCCGTCTGCATGGAGCAGGGCTTCGACGATCTCGATGCCCCGGTCCTGCGGGTGACGGACGAGGATGTGCCGCTTCCCTATGCGGCGAACCTTGAAAAGGCGGCGCTGATCGATGCGTCGCGCATCGTCGCTGCCGCCAAGAAGGTTTGTTATCGCGGCTAAGGCTGGCGAAGCTCACAATGAGAAAGGCCTGCCACCGGCATTCGCGGTGGCAGGCCTTTTTCTTTGGTGCGATTTTCTTCTGGAGATCAGGCGCCCAGATCGCCACCGCCGGTGTCGGTTCCGGTGCCTGGATCAGTCCCATCGGTGGTCCCGTCGCCAGTGCCATCACCTGTGTCCGTGGTGTCGGTGGAATCCTCGCGCACCAGATCTTCAGGGATGAACAATTGCCGGGTATAGTCGATTTCCAGCACACCCCAGTCTGCAAAGCCCAGAATGTTTGGCACCGTGTAGTTCATATTGACGTCCATCTTGCGGACGCGGTCAATATCCTGCGTGGCGCTTTCGCTGACGTCGATGGTCAGCTGCGAAATTTGCAGGATGTAGGGGGGAGTCACCGCGATACTGAGTGCGGCATCCTCCATCTGTGAGGGCGTAAGGCTGTTTCGCTTCTGCGATTCAACCGCCATGAACCGGCTGATCTCTCCCGCGACGCCACGAACCGCGTTTTGCGCCTGGAGATAGAGGCCGACCTGAAGCACGCTGATCATCATCCCAATCAGAACGGGCAGCAGGAATGCCACTTCGATGATGGAGACGCCGCGTTCGTCGTTTTTCAGGCGGTTGAGGAACGTGTTCATCGGCCTACCCTATCTGTACGCTGCGTTTCACGTTGAATTCGAAGTCCTGCCCGATGCCGTAATTGGTCCACACGGGCGAATAGCTGGTCCGCAGGTAGATCACGACGAAAGTGCTGATGGACTGGCTCTCGTTCGAACAGCCATATGTCGCCTGCCGCGCGCTGTTGTTGCCACAACGGTAACGTTTGTACACCGCGACCTGGCCGACTGCCGGTTCCGAACTCGTCGTTGCGGTCAGCCCGCTGGCTTCGGCTGCATAGGCGCGCACCTGGTTGAGGGTCGCAGCGCCTTCGAGTTCTGTGGTGGGCGCGGAGGTCAGCACGATTTCCATCGAGTTCGAGGCGATCTGCTGCAGCTGTGTCTGACGCGCATACATCGCTCCGGCCTCTACCCCGCCAAGCGTGAGGCCGACGAGAGCGGGGGCGACGAAGGCCGTTTCGATGAGAACCGATGCACGATCCTCTTCGAAAAACCGGTGCGCAAAATTGGCGAGCATGTTCATGGCTGACCTCACGAAACAAGCCGGACGGTGCCGAGGAACACGACTTCCTCATGCGTTTGGTCGTTGGGGCAGAAGTCCGACATGTTGACCGTACCGTTCAGGTTGATCTTGTTGGCGATGATTGTCAGGCAGATGTTTGCCACGTTTGCCGTGCCGGCAAGGCTCAGTGTGCTCTTGGGCAAATAGATCGTGCCGCTGATCCATGTGGTAGACGTGCCCGCAAACTTGTTGCCCAGACCTTCACCCGAAGGATTGTAGCCTTCCGATTCCGGGTCTTCGTAAACCAGCATACCGTTGATCTTGTGCGCGAGATCTGGGTCGACGCCATATTTGTTGATCAGCGTCGTCTCCGTGATTCCCTGAAGGTTGATCTCGGTCGATTGGCCATTGTCGGACGTGCCAACCACCTTGATCCCCGCGCCGTTCGTCAGGATAAACATGATATCGGTGCCCAGCGTCTTGTAATTGCCGCCGATGTCCAGCATTCCGCCGTCGATCACGTAGATGCCGGGCTGGAACGTCGTGTCGCAAGCTACCTTGATACCGCCGGTGTGCCAGCCGGGAGTGGCGATGCCTATCTTTTTGCCGGGGCCGCCGTTGCCCTTGCCGTTGCCGACCGACGTGCAGGAATAGCTTCCGGGAGGGTTGGTCGGAACGTTGTTGATCGGCGGGACAACATCGGCAAACTGGTCGTAAAGCTGACCAAAGTTTTCGATGATAAGGTCGTCTGTGATAAGTTCGATGTCGTCATCGACGGTGCCCGCAGTCACGATAGTGCCGGCATCGATCGTGGGCGTACCATTGGCGACGATGGCGTCTTCGCCTTCCCAACCGCTGGTGCCATCATCCTTGTCGATGCAATAGCCGTCGGTATCATAGGAAGTTACGCAGATACGCTTGGAATCCGAGAGCGCGGCAATGCCGCAGCCTGCGGTAAAGACGGGGTTGCCGTTGAATGTGATGGTACCGCCGTCATGGGGATCGACGGCCTTGAGGCATTCTGTCGTGACGAGGCCGCCGGTAAAGGCAGCTTGGCTGAATACGGAAACAGTCGTGGCAGAGCGCGTGAAATAGCTTGTGAAGGGAAGCATCCGCGTCGCGCTCACACTGACCGAAACGGCGTTTCCAACCTCGCCCGCATAATTGGACAGGGTAATGCTGGGCGTAGTGTTGATATCCTTTGTCACCGATTCATTTGCGTTGAATTCGGTCAGGCCGCGCTCGACGTATGTAGTGCTGTTCTGGTTGTTCGCCAGCTCCCATGCAGCGGCAATCGCGGCTTGGTCAGAGGCGAACTGCAATTCCCGTTTCCACAGATAGATCTGGGCAAAATCGACGGCGAAGCCGCCACCGCCGATGATCATCGGCGCGCCGAACGCGGCGATAAGAAGTGCGTTCGCGCCGGTATCCGCCCGGAAACGGCGGAGAAATCGCGTGGCGCGCCTGGTCGCATGGCGAAGGATCATCGATTGCCCCCTTGCAAACTAACGTTCATGCAAGCGGCAAACGCCTGCACGATTATGGATACACGCGCTGAAATTACGGTGTTTCTGGTAAGCAGGTTTTGAAGGAACAGGGTTAATGATGTGTTAGTGACCCATCGGTCTGACATTCGGCGCTTTTGGCGGGAAGAAGGGCAGGCGCTGATTGCTGAATTGCCCCCGCTGGCAAGGCTTGCGGCCAGCTACGCCCCTGCGCGCTGCCGCCATCTCTGGTTCGGGTTTCTCGCCCTCGATCGCCGATTCGCGCATATCGTCGCATCCGCGCGGGAACCGATGCTGGCGCAGATGCGCCTTGCCTGGTGGCGAGAGACGCTGGGGCAGCCTGTGGCAGATCGTCCGGCGGGCGATGTGTTGCTTGGGGCACTGGCCGCTTGGGAGGATGCCGCAGTGCTTGCGGCCCTTGCCGATGGCTGGGAAGCGATGCTGGGCGAAGCGCCGCTTGATGCAGCGTCCTTCGCCTCGTTGGCCGGCGCGCGAGGCGATGTCGTGGCCGCGATTGGGCGCCTGAGTGGACATGGCGATGAGGCGCAGGCGGGATACGATCTTGGCTATCGCTGGGCGTTGGCCGATGTCGTCGCGCATCTTTCCGATCAGGAGGAGCGGCGCGCGGTGCTGGCCTTGCATCAAGGCGCAAACCGGCCGGGTTCGCCCACCCCGCGCGCGATCAGGCCTGCGGCAATCCTCGATGCCTTGGCCTCGCGGGGTCTTGAGCAGGAGACCGGGCCGACAGTGGCAGACTTTCTGACGGCCGTGCGGATCGGAATAATCGGTCGTTGATGAATTGCCGCCGGCACTTTCAACGCCACATCAATCAGTTAACCTGCACTTCAACAGGAGGTAGGGCATGAACCGTATGCTGGTGGGCGCGTTCGGCGCCCTTATTCTGGTGGCGATCGGGCTGTTCTGGTGGCAGGGCCGTGCGATAGAAGCGGAGGGTTTGCCCCCGCCAGAGGCTATCGCTTCGCCTGAAAGGAAAGAGCCTGAACCGCTCCCCACGGTCGAAGTTGCCGACATGCAGGGGCCGGAATTGCCGACCGCGGTAAAGATGTCGGACGAACAGCGCCGCTTCGCGCGTTATGACATCAATCGAGACCTTATCATTACACGCAACGAAATGTTGTCCACTCGGGTGTCAGCATTCCGCAGGCTGGACAAGGACGGCAACAACCTGCTGACCTTCGAGGAATGGGCCGTCACGACAGTGACGAAGTTCGAAGGGGCGGACGCCAACGGCGATGGCAGGCTGACGCCCGATGAATTCCGCACCACCGCGCCCAAGCGCAAACCGGCGCGGCGCTGCGCCTGCTAGGCAGGTTCGGTCAGCTTCGCCTCTCCCAGCCAAGCCGACAGGTCGCGCTTCGCTCGTTCGGTATAGGCGCGCTTGCGGTCCTTTTTCTTCACGTCCTCCTCCGGCATTGGGAAAAGCCCGAAATTGACGTTCATCGGCTGATAGCTAGCCGCCTCTGCATCGCCGGTGATGTGCGACAGCAGCGCGCCCAACGCAGTCGTTCGCGGCGGCGACTGCCATGCCTTTCCGGTCAGTTCCGCCGCAGCCATCATGCCGGCCATCATGCCGACGGCAGAGCTTTCGACATATCCCTCGCAGCCGGTGATCTGCCCAGCGAACCGGACATGCGGGGCCGACTTCAGCCGCAACTGTCGGTCCAGAAGGACTGGCGAATTCAGGAAGGTGTTTCGATGCAGGCCGCCAAGCCGGGCGAACTGCGCGTTTTCCAGGCCGGGAATCGTGCGGAACAGCTCGACTTGCGCCGCGTGCTTCAGCTTGGTCTGGAAACCGACCATGTTCCATAGCGTGCCAAGCTTGTTGTCCTGACGCAGCTGCACCACGGCATAGGGCCAGCGTCCTTGCGGGAATTCCGGCGTTACGTCGCGCGGATTGTCCAGCCCCACCGGCTTCATCGGGCCGAAGCGCAAGGTATCCTCGCCGCGCGCGGCCATCACTTCGATCGGCATGCAGCCTTCGAAGTAGGGGGTGTCGGCCTCCCACTGCTTGAATTCGGTCTTTTCGCCGTCGAGCAGGCCCTGCCGGAAAGCGACGTACTGGTCCCGCGTCATGGGGCAGTTGATATAATCGCCATCCTCGTTCGATGCCTCGGTCCGCTTGTCCCAGCGCGACTGGATCCAGCAGATGTCCATGTCGATGCTGTCGCGATAGACGATGGGCGCGATGGCATCGAAAAAGGCGAGGCTGTCCGCACCCGTCGCCGCGCCGATGCTTTCGGCCAGTGTCGCGGTGGTCAGCGGGCCGGTCGCCACGATGGTCATGCCCGATGCGGGCAGGGTGTCGATCCTTTCGCGTACGACCTCGACATTCGGGAGTTCGCCCAGCGCGCGTTCGACATGGGCGGAAAATACGTCGCGGTCGACGGCGAGGGCCGAGCCTGCGGGTACTCGCGCCTCATGCGCGGCGCGCATCACCAGCGAATTGCAGGCGCGCATCTCGTGATGGAGCAGGCCGACGGCATTGGATGTATCGTCGTCCGAACGAAAGGAATTGGAGCAGACGAGTTCGGCCAGCCCGTCACCCTGATGTGCCGCCGTCGTATCGCCGCCGCCGCGCATTTCGGAGAGGCGCACGCGCAAGCCGCGGCTTGCCAGTTGCCATGCGGCTTCGCTTCCGGCCAGCCCGCCGCCGATGATGTGAACGTCGTGTGTCATCCCAGCCGGTTAGCGATTGCCTAGTGCCCAATGCAAATGCAAAGAGGCCGAAAGGTCGCAGAAAACAGGGGCAGCAAGAAATGGCGCGGTTCGGCAAAGGGCTGGCAGGATGGTAAAGCGCGCACTGGTGGAGCGTCGTCCGTGGCTGTTCGCCAGCCTGATCGCGGCGCTGGCATGGTGGGCCTTCGGCGATAGCGATGTCGTGCCCGGCCTTTTCAAGATCGCGTGGAAAGCCATCCCGCTCGCGCTTCTGGCCGTCTATGCCTATCAGCGCCACCTTGGCCCTGACGGCACGATCCTCAGCGGTGTCATGGCGATTGCTGCCATGGCCGACGCGATGAGCGAACTTCGCTATGCAGCGGCGGGTACGCTGATGGCGTTCTCGCTCCTGCTTGCGATCTGGCTCTATTCCCGCAACCGGCGGGAGACGACTTCGATTTCGCAGAAGCTGCTTGCCGCCGCATTGGTCGTGATCCTGCCGTTGCTGGCTTGGATATTGCTGGCTGGCGAAGACGGCAGGTTGCTGGTGACCGGCTTTTCCCTGATGCTGGGGATCATGGCGGCCATGGCATGGACCAGCCGGTTTTCCCGCTATCGCGTCGGGGCAGGGGCGATCCTGTTCGTGCTGTCGGAGCTGGTACTTTTCGCGATCAGCGGGCCGGTGTTGCGCGATAGTCCGCTAGGCGAACTGCTCGTCTGGCCGCTCTACTACTCCGGCCAGCTGATGATCGCGACCGGAGTAGTCAGCAGGTTGCGGCGCGACGCCGCCGCCTGAGGCGCAGGCGGGTTACTGTTCTTCTGGCGGAGTGTCGTCGCGGTCGATCGTCGTGTCCGGCGTCGTCGGTTCCGCGTCGCGGCCGATGATCTCCTCGACGATGGCTTCCTCGGCCTCGTTTTCGGGCGCTTCCTCTTCGTCGATGCGCGCTGCGCCGACGACATGTTCGCCCTTGGCAACGTCGAACAGGCGCACGCCTGCCGAGCCGCGTCCGATCACGCGAAGTGAAGACAGCGGCATGCGGATCAACTTCGCCTGATCGGTAACGAGCATCAACTGCTCGCCCTTGTGCGCGGGGAAGCTGGCGACGACGGGGCCGTTCCGCCCGATATTGTCGATGTTGGTGATGCCCTGACCGCCACGACCGGTGCGGCGATATTCGTAGGCTGAACTCATCTTGCCATAGCCGTTGGCGCAGACGGTAAGGATGAACTCCTCCGCCTCTTCCATGCGGGCCATCGTTTCGGCGTCGAGCGTGGGTTCGCTCTCGTTTTCCTTCCACGGGGCGGCGCGCAGGTATTCGTCGCGCTGCTCAAGCTCCGCGCCGTTGAGGACGGAGATCGAGATAACCCGGTCGTCACCCTTCAGCGTCATGCCGCGCACGCCGGTGGAAGTGCGCGACTGGAATTCGCGCACGTCTTCGGCGGCAAAGCGGATGGCCTTGCCCTGCCTGCTGGCCAGCAGCACGTCGTCCTGCGGTGTCAGCAGACGAACGCCGACGAGGTAGTCGTCGCTGTCGTCGTCGAAGCGCATTGCGATCTTGCCGTTTGACGGAATGTTCGTGAACGATGCCATCGAGTTGCGACGCACCGTGCCGTTGCCGGTGGCGAACATGACGTGCAGGTTGCCCCACTCGTTCTCGTCCTCCGGCAGGGGCAGCACGGTCTGGATCGTTTCCCCTTCGCCCAGCGGCAGCAGGTTCACCATCGGGCGCCCGCGCGTGGTGGGGCTGCCTTCGGGCAGCTTCCAGACCTTCATGCGATAGACCTTGCCCGCGGTTGAGAAAAACAGGACCGGGTTGTGGGTGCTGGTTACGAACAGGTTGGTGATCGCATCCGCCTCTTTCGTCGCCATGCCGGCGCGGCCTTTGCCGCCACGTGCCTGCGCGCGGAAGGTGGAGAGCGGAGTGCGCTTGATATAGCCGTCCATCGTGACCGTAACGACCATCTCGTCGCGTTCGATCAGGTCCTCGTCCTCGATGCCGTCCCACGCGGGGGCGATTTCGGAAACGCGTGGCGTCGCATAGGCGTCGCGAACTTCGCGCAGCTCGTCCTGCATCACGCCATAGAGCTTCACCCGGTCGCCCAGGATCGCGAGGTATTCCGCGATGTCGGTGGCCAGCTTCTGCAGTTCCTCGCCGATTTCCTCGCGCCCCATGGCGGTCAGGCGATGCAGGCGCAGGTCGAGGATTGCGCGGACCTGTGTCTCGCTCAGCCTGTAGGTCGGCTGCTTGTCGAGATCGTCGTCATCCTCGATCGCTTCGACAAGGCGAATGTAGGGCGCGATCTCGCCCATCGGCCATTCGCGCTGCAGCAGGCTTTCGCGTGCGATCGCGGGGCTTCCCGAACCGCGGATGATCTTCACCACCTCGTCAAGGTTGGTGACCGCGATGACAAGGCCGAGCAAGATGTGCGCGCGTTCGCGGGCCTTGTTCAGCTCGTACTTCGTGCGGCGGGTGATGACGTCTTCGCGGAAGTGGATGAAGCTTTGCAGGATATCCCGCAGGTTCAGCACTTCGGGGCGGCCGCCGCGGATCGCCAGCATGTTGGCCGGGAAGCTCGACTGCGCGGGTGTATAGCGCCAGATCTGGTTGAGCACGACTTCGGGCGAGGCATCGCGCTTCAGGTCGACGACGACTCGCATGCCTTCGCGGCTGGATTCGTCGCGGATGTCGGCAATCCCCTCGATCCGCTTTTCCTTCGCGGCTTCGGCGATTTTCTCGACGAGGTTGGACTTGCCGACCTGGAACGGGATCGATGTCAGCACGATCGAGCGGCGATCGTTGCGGCCCGTCTCGATCTCGTGGCGGCTGCGCATCAGGATGGAGCCGCGCCCCTCGCGATAGGCGTTACGCGCGCCTGATTGGCCGAGGATCAGCGGCGCAGTCGGGAAATCGGGGCCTGGAATGATCTCGAACAGTTCATCCACGGTGATGGCCGGATTTTCGATCATGGCAAGACAGCCGTCGATCACTTCGCCCAGGTTGTGCGGCGGGATGTTGGTCGCCATGCCGACCGCGATGCCGCCCGCGCCGTTGACCAGCAGGTTCGGGAAACGCGCGGGAAGCACGGTCGGTTCGGAACGCGAACCGTCGTAGTTGTCTGCAAAATCGACAGTATCCTTATCGAGATCGTCGAGCAGCGAGTTCGCGACCTTGGCAAGGCGCGCCTCGGTATAACGCATCGATGCCGGCGGATCGGGGTCCATCGAACCGAAGTTGCCCTGGCCATCGATCAGCGGCAGTCGCATCGACCAGTTCTGGGTCATGCGGGCCAGCGCGTCATAAATCGCGCTGTCGCCGTGCGGGTGGTAGTTACCCATCACGTCACCGACGATCTTCGCGCTCTTGCGATAAGGGCGTCCGGCGACGAAGCCGCCTTCCTGGCTGGCAAAGAGAATGCGGCGGTGAACGGGCTTCAGACCATCGCGGACATCGGGCAGGGCACGGCTGACGATGACGCTCATCGCGTAGTCGAGATAGCTCGACTTCATCTCATCGACGATGTCGATCGGCTCGATGTCGGGGCCGCCGGGGGTGGGGGCGGTATCAGTCATGTCGTTCACGTGTCAGGCGGCTCTTGCTGCTCTATAAAATTACTGTGCGAAGGGGTTAGGCGAGGGGGGGTGAAAAGGCCAGCGAGGACACCCTTTGGCACCCGAAAAACCGTGCTTTGTCCACAATTGGCGGCACGCTTCGGGCCGACGCCGATATGGGGCTGCGCAACGAGCCATTCAATGCGCGTTCAGTCACGCTTCTCTACCTCGAAAGGCAAGTGATGCGGGCGTGTTTGGTCGGTTGCCTTCGCGGTAGAAACTCGGCAAGAGCGTGCGCGGATCGGGAATTTAGAGCATTTGATGGCAAGGATGCACCGTAAAGTGCGCCTTGCAGGATGGCTGTAAGGAGTTTTTAAATGAAGCGTTCGTTCTCGCGTACTGCCATGGCAGTTGCGCTTTCGCTGGGCACCGTTGGCGTGATGGGCATGGCTGCAAGCCCGGCTCTGGCTGCCAAGAAGAAGAGCGGCGGCGGCGAATATTCCAAGGAATTCATCGCGGTTTATCAGCCGCTTTCCGAAAAGGCGGAAGCCGATCCGGCGACTGCTGCTGCCGAAATTGGCACGTTGTCGGCGACGATCGCTTCGGCCGATGAAAAGCTTGCCGGCGGCCAGCTGATCTACAACCTTGGCGCCAAGACGAGCAACACGGCCCTGCAGTATCAGGGCATCAAGCTGATGGCCGACAGCGGCAAGATCGCTCCCGAACAGGCAGGCAAGGTTTTCCTTGCGGCTGGCCAGCTGGGCTACAATGCACAGGATTATGCGGCCGCACGCGGATATCTTGAGCAGGCCGCAACGCTGATGCCGGCGGACCCGGCGGTTCCTGCCACGCTTGCCGAAGTCTACGTGCAGCAGAAGGACTATCCGCAGGCGCTCGCCACGATTGAAAAGGCGATCGCCCTGCGCAAGGCGGCTGGCGAAGCGCCTGCTGACACCGATGCTTTTCGTGGTCTGGCCATCGCGGCCAATAACGGCCTCAACGATCAGGCCGCCCTGTGGGCCGTCCGTGTGATCGAAAGCAATCCGCGCGATGAATACCGGACGGAAGCCTACAAGGTCCTGTCCGCGCTTTCGAGGTATACAAAGGAAGAAGAGCTCGACCTTCTGCGCCTGATGTACCGCGCCGATGCGCTGAGCGATCGTCGCCAGTACATGGCGTATCTTGCCGCTGCCGACGCGCGTCGCCGTCCTGCCGAAGTCAAGACGCTGGTCGAAGCCGGTATCGCAGCAGGCCTGCTGACATCGACGGACAGCCTTGCCGGTGACGAGCTGAAGCTTGCGTCGGGCCGGTATGACTCGGTCCTCAGGGAACTAAACGCCGATGCCAAAGGCTCGCTCGACGGTGCGGCGGCACTGGCTGTAGGTGACACCTACCTCGGTTACGGCAAGGGTGCGGATGCAGAGGCGATGTACCGCAAGGCAATTGCCGCCGGCGTTGCCGACAAGGATCGTGCGTTGACCGGTCTTGGCATCGCGCTGGCCGATCAGGGCAAGTTCGATGAAGCTAAGACCACTTTTGGACAAGTCAGCGGCGCATCGCGTTCGCAGCTTGCACGCCTGTGGATCGCTTACGTCAACGACAAGGCCGGTTGATCGACCGGTCCTGACGCCAAATGAGAAGGGCGGCCCCGCAGGGTCGCCCTTTTTCGTTGGAAGGGTGGAAAGTTAGCGCAGGCGCCGCACGAACGGCTGGTTGTTGCGCATCACGACCTCGAACTGGTCAAGCTTCTCGAACAGTTCGCTCAGCCGTTCGAAACCGTAGTTGCGCACGTCGAAGCTGGACCGGTTGCCCGCGATCTGCCCGACCTCGCCAAGCCTTGCGTAACCGTCCGCATCGCGCCTCGCGGCCTTCCACGCCTTGCCCAGCAAATCGATCAGGTCCTTGTCGATCGGGGCAGGGGCGCCTTCTTCCTTTTCGGCCGGGGTCGCATCCGGCTCGTCCGCCTTGCTCTGCTTGATCAGCGCGTCGATGTCGATGAAGCGGGTGCAGGCCGCCTTGAACGCTTCGGGCGTCTTGGCGCTGCCGAAGCCATAGACGGTAAGCCCGTCCTGCCGCAGGCGGGTAACCAGCGGCGTGAAATCGCTGTCGCTGCTCATGATGCCGAAGCCGTCGACCTTGCCCTGATAAAGCAGGTCGATCGCATCGATCGTCATCGCCATGTCGGTGGCATTCTTGCCCTTCGTCAGGTCGAACTGCTGCTGCGGGCGAATTCCGTAGCGGTTGGAAATCTTGCTCCAGTTGGCAAGGCTGCGCTTGGCCCAGTTGCCATAGGCGCGGCGGATGTTCACCTGCCCCAGTTCGGCAAGGACGGTGAGTACCGGATCGATCCCCTGCGGCGTGGTGTTATCCGCGTCGATCAGCAGCGCGATGTTCTTGAGTAATTGTTCCGACATGCCGGCCATGTGCGGTGCGGCCGCGCAAATTACAAGAACGCGCGGGCCGTTCGGTTACTTGCGCAGGCGGGGGCGCGGCTTGGCGCGGGGCTGCATCTGGTCGACCATTGCGACAAAGGCGTCGGGGCGGATGATGCGTTCGAACTGGAATCCGGCGCGGCCTTCGGCAACCCAGATGACATGCGCCTCGATCCGGCCGATTTCGGGAAGGCGCAGCATGACGCGTTCGCCGCGACCGATCGGCAATTCGCCATCGACCATGAAGCCGTTCGACGAAACGTTGGTGACCAACATGTGGATGTCGCCGATGCGGCGGTGTTCGGCCAGAACCGGATAATCGACAGGGTGACGGGCGGCCTGGCGCAGGTCCGTCACCGAAAGTTGCGCACCACCGATCACTGCGTTTGTCCTCCTGTCCGAATGAACCGGAAGGTAACTGCCAATGGCGAACAAAAGGTAAATGCGCGTCGCGGGAGCGGTCCGTTCAGACGCGCCCCCGCGTTAATCACGCGCGCAGGATGCCGTGTTTTTTCTTGCCCAGGCTAAGCTTCGCGTTGGACCCTGTGGCCAGCGTGATCTGCATGGCCGGATCTGTGACTGCCGCTTCGTCCAGCTTTACCGCGCCTTCGGCAACCTTGCGCTTCGCCTCGCCATTGGATTTCGTGAAACCCAGCGCGGTCAGCGCCGATACGACCGACATCCCTTCGGCGGGAATGTCGAGCGTGGGCAGGTCTGCACCAAGGCCGCCACCGGCAAAGGTTTCGCGCGCAGTCGCTTCGGCGGTACGGGCAGCCTCTTCGCCGCGGACAAGTGCGGTCACTTCGTTGGCGAGTCGCACCTTCGCATCGTTGATCGCAGCGCCTTCCAGCGCTTCGAGTTCGGCGATCTCTTCAAGCGGTATGTCGGTGAACAGGCGCATGAAGCGGCCCACGTCGGCATCGTCGCAATTGCGCCAGTACTGCCAGAAATCGTAGTTCGGCAGCATGTCCTCGTTCAGCCAGACGGCGCCTGCGGCGGTCTTGCCCATCTTGGCACCGCTGGCAGTGGCCAGCAGCGGGGTGGTTACGCCGAACAGTTCGGTCCCGTCCATGCGGCGGCCAAGTTCGATCCCGTTGACGATGTTGCCCCACTGGTCCGATCCGCCCATCTGCAGGCGCACGCCCATGTCCTTCGACAAGTGGCGGAAGTCGTACCCTTGCAGGATCATGTAGTTGAATTCGAGGAAGGTCATCGGCTGTTCGCGTTCCAGCCGCAGCTTGACGGAATCGAAAGTCAGCATGCGGTTGACCGTGAAGTGGGTGCCCACTTCCTGCAGCAACTGGATATAGCCGAGCTGGCCCAGCCAGTCGTGGTTGTTGACCATGACGGCATCGGTCGGTCCGTCACCGAAAGTCAGCAGCCGGTCGAAGATCCGGCGAATCGAGGCAATGTTCTCCTCGATCGTCTCGTCGCTCAGCATCTTGCGGCTTTCGTCGCGCCCCGTGGGATCGCCGATGCGCGTGGTTCCGCCGCCCATCAGGACGACCGGTTTGTGCCCGGCCTGCTGCAGGCGGTGCAGCAGCATGATCTGCACCAGCGAACCGACGTGCAGCGACGGCGCCGTTGCATCGAAACCGACATATCCCGGCACGACACTGCCGGCGGCAAGGGTATCGAGCGCTGCCGCATCGGTCATCTGGTGGATGTAGCCGCGTTCGTCGAGCAGGCGGAGGAGTGAGGACTTGTACTGTGTCATGACGCGCGGCGGTTAGCATGCGGCGGGCGCGAGGCAAAGGGCCGCGAGCGGCTTCCTTTCGCGCATTGCAATTTGGCGATTGCGCACGGCATCGCGGCGGCTATTGATGGGGACATGCAGCCACTGGTTCCGCATCCGGCGCACCCGCCGCTGGCCATCCGCTCCGTAGAGGCGGAGATCATCTTTCCCAACCAAGGCCTTGCCATGGCCCGCTTCCGAATCGACGGGATCGAGGAACTCGTGATCCCCGAGTTCGCCGGTCGCGGACGGCAGGACGAGCTGTGGCAGACCACCTGCTTCGAACTGTTCGCACTGCGCGACGACGGGTCCTATCGCGAATTCAATTTCTCGACTTCGGGCCGCTGGGCCGTTTACGATTTCGACGGGCCGCGCACCGGCATGGCAGACCATGATCCGATGCAGATGCCCGCCGTTTCCGCTAAGGCAGGTGACAGGATGCTGGCGATCAATGTCAGCCTGATGCCGCGCGACCTTGCCGGCTTCACACGGGCGGGTCTGACTGCGGTGATCGAGGAGACTGGCGGGCACAAGTCGTTCTGGGCACTGGAACATTCGCGCGACGTTCCCGATTTTCACGATCCCGCTTGCTTCACCGTTCCGCTTGCCGCACCAGCACGCCCATGAAATTCGGTATCGATCGCCTGCTCGCCGATGCGAGCCTGCGCGCCCCGCTTGAAGGCCGGCGCGTCGCACTCGTCGCCCATCCGGCCTCCGTTACAGAGGACCTGACCCATTCGCTCGACGCGCTGATCGCTGCAGGGGTGAATGTGACCAGCGCTTTCGGCCCGCAGCACGGGCTGAAGGGCGACAAGCAGGACAACATGGTCGAAACGCTGGACGAGACCGATCCCGTCCACGGCATTCCGGTCTTCAGCCTCTATGGCGAAGTGCGTCGCCCGACGGCGACGATGATGGACACGGCGGACGTATTCCTGTTCGATCTGCAGGATCTGGGCTGTCGCATCTACACTTTCGTGACCACGCTGCTCTACCTGCTGGAAGAGGCTGCAAAGCTGGACAAGGAAGTCTGGGTGCTGGACCGGGCCAATCCGGCGGGTCGCCCGGTTGAGGGTACGTTGCTGCTGCCGGGGCAGGAAAGTTTCGTGGGTGCCGGACCGATGGTGATGCGCCACGGCCTGACACTGGGCGAGATGGGGCACTGGTTCATCAAGCACTTCGATCTCGACGTTGCCTATCGTGTGGTCGAAATGGAAGGGTGGCAGCCCGAAGGCGGCGGCTTCGGCTGGCCGGAAAGCCGCATCTGGATCAATCCCAGCCCCAATGCGGCAAACCTCAACATGGCGCGCGCCTATGCGGGCACGGTGATGATAGAGGGCGCTACGCTGAGCGAGGGCAGGGGCACGACCCGCCCGCTCGAAGTGTTGTTCGGCGCGCCCGATGTGGACGCGAAGGCCGTACTGGCCGAAATGCGCGCTTTCGCCCCCGAATGGCTGTCCGGTTGCGCGATCCGCGAATGCTGGTTCGAGCCGACGTTTCACAAGCACGCGGGGCAGCTTTGCAACGGCCTGATGATCCATGCCGAAGGGGCGTTCTACGACCACCACGCCTTCCGCCCGTGGCGGCTGCAGGCACTGGCGTTCAAGGCGATCCGGCGGCTCTATCCCGACTATCCGGTCTGGCGCGACTTTCCTTACGAGTACGAGTTCGACCGGCTTGCCATCGACGTCATCAACGGCGGACCAGCATTGCGCGAATGGGTCGACGATGCCGGTAGCGCGCCCGGCGATCTGGAAGCGATTGCCGGCGCGGACGAAGCGCAATGGCGTGAGGAGATCGCGCCATTGCTGCTGTACTAAAGCCCTTCGACCAGCGAAGCGTCGCCCCAGATTACCGATGTCATCGACAGCGCGCCGTCGAGCGTGTCGTTGAACAGCGCGACCTCGTCATCGGGTTGTCGCGCGCCAAGCGGGTAAAGCAGCGGCACGTAATGCTCGCCGCTGTTGATCGCCGCATGGGCGGCGCGGTCATCGGCTGCGAAAGCCAGCAGTCCGGCGTCTTCGCGTTCCAGCAAGGCCGAGTTCGTGCGACCGCGGAAATCGACCGCCCATTCGGGCTGCGTGCCCTTGCTCTGCCGCCAGAGAGAGATGTTGTGGATCAGGTTTCCGCTGGCAAGGATCAGGACGTTCTCATCGCGCAAGGCGGCCAGCCGTTCGCCGATCCGGCGATGCTCTTCGCCATTCAGCGCCATGTCCACGCTCATCGCGACGACCGGAATTTCCGCGGCGGGAAACATTGGCAATAGCGTACCCCAGACGCCATGATCGAAGCCGTGACCGTCGTCCAGCACTGCGCCGTTGCCGATCAGTTCCGCCGCACGCTGCGCCAGTTTGGGCGAGCCGGGGGCGGGGTAGCGCATGTCGAACAATTCCTGCGGAAACCCCCGGAAATCGTGAATGGTATGCGGCGCGGTTCCACTCGTCAGGCGGGTTTCGCCGTGCGTGGTCCAATGGGCCGTGATGGCAAGGATAGCGTCCGGACGCGGCAGACGGCGGCCCAGTTCCTCCATCGCGCGGCGTTCCGGGTTTTCGGTGATCATCGTCATGGGCGAACCATGGCCGACGAAAAGGGCAGGTTGTCTGGTCATGCGCTACAGATAGTCACGATGGCGGCAGCGCCCAAGAAGGCACATCGCTGTGCCTGTTCGGGTTCGATGCCTATTTCAGTTCGATATAGGCGTTGTCTTCGGGCCACCACCGGAAATGGCTGTCGACCGGGCTGTCGAGCAGTCCGATCCAGCGGTCATCCGCATTCAGCACCTTGCCAATGGCGATGTAGTGGGGGCTGCATTCGTTTCTCTCGTCGTCTTCAACTGCCTCCTCCGTCCCGCGGATGCGCCAGCCGCTGTCCGGATATTTATCGCCGTCGCGGGTCATGTCCGGTTCTTCGCGATAGATGTAGTCGGCATGGCTGCGCCCTTCGAGCACGCAGTCGTCCACGAAGCAGCGGTCCCAGTATTCGCGGCGTTCCGGCACCTCTGGGCGGGGATTGTCCTTGTGGAACGCGGTGGAGATCGCGTGGGTGAGGGGGATGCGAACCCGGTCACCCAGCTTGATGCGGTCCATGCCCGAAGGCTCGTTGTCCAGCGTGCCGATTACGTCGCCGTCTTCGATCCTCTCGATCAGGACCCACATCCGTTCGGCGGAATATTTCGGTTCGCCCACGGTCTGGCGGAAGATCGCTTTGATCCCGTCCAGCGGTTTCAGCGCTGCCAGTTCCACTTCGAACGGCATGAAGAACGTATAAGGCGCATCGGCCACGATCGGACGGGGATCTTCCAGTTCGATGCCTTCGGGAAGCTCGATCATCCCTGCTTGCGGCTCAGTTCGCGCATGGCATCGTCCAGCCCCTCCAGCGTCAGGGGATACATGCGATCATTTAGCAACTGGCGGATCATCTTGTTGGACTGGTTGTAGTCCCAGATCCGGCGCGGTTCGGGATTCAGCCAGACGCAGGCAGGGTAGGTATGCGTCACACGGCTTAGCCAGACGTGTCCCGCTTCCTCGTTCATGTGCTCAACACTGCCGCCGGGGTGGCTGATTTCATATGGGCTCATCGCCGCATCGCCGACGAAGACGATCTTGTAGTCGTGCCCGTACTTGTGAAGCACGTCCCAGGTCTTCGTCCGCTCTGCCCAGCGGCGGCGGTTGTCCTTCCACACGCCTTCGTAAAGGCAGTTGTGGAAGTAGAAGAATTCGAGGTTCTTGAACTCGGCATGGGCCGCGCTGAACAGTTCTTCGCACAGCTTGATATGCGGGTCCATCGATCCGCCGACGTCCAGAAACAGCAGCAGTTTGACCGCGTTGTGCCGTTCGGGCCGCATATGGATGTCGAGGAATCCCTGCCGCGCGGTGCCACGGATCGTGGCGTCGAGGTCAAGCTCGTCCGCCGCCCCTTCACGCGCAAACCGGCGCAAGCGGCGCAGGGCCATCTTGATGTTGCGGGTGCCCAGTTCTTTCGTGTTGTCGAGGTTCGCAAACTCGCGCTTTTCCCAGACCTTGATCGCCCGCTTGTGCCGGCTTTCCCCGCCGATCCGCACGCCTTCGTGATTGTAGCCGCCGTTGCCGAAGGGGCTGGTGCCGCCCGTGCCGATCCACTTGTTGCCGCCCTGATGGCGACCCTGCTGCTCCTCAAGCCGCTTTTTCAGCGTCTCCATGATCTCGTCCCAGTCGCCCAGCGACTTGATCTTCTCCATCTCCTCGGCGCTGAGAAACTTCTCGGCAATGGCCTTCAGCCAGTCCTCTGGAATGTCGACGGCTTCCTGCCCGTCGTCGGTAAGCACGCCCTTGAAGACTTTCTGGAACACTTGGTCGAACCGGTCGAGCAGTCCCTCGTCCTTCACGAATGTCGCGCGGGAGAGGTAGTAGAATGCCTCCGGCGTCTGCTCGATCACATCGCGATCGAGCGCTTCAAGCAGCGTCAGATGCTCCTTGAGACTGGCGGGAATGCCCGCCGCGCGCAGTTCGTCGAGGAAGGAGAGGAGCATGGTTCAGGCCGGCTCTGGCGGAGGAGGGGGTTGCTGGGGCCAGCATTCGAGCGTCGGATCGATCTGGGCCCAGTCTGGCGCATCTTCCGTCCAGATCACCGCTTGCGGACGCAGGCCGTGGTCTCCATCGAAGATGCCTAAACGCATCGTTTTCAGATGCATTCGCGCCGAACTTTGCCCAAAAACCTGTGTTCCGCACGAAGGGCAAAAATGGAACGTTAGCATATTGCCGCTTGCTGCCGTCCAGATGGACGAGCCGAGCGTGCCGGTTATCGTCACGTCCCCGTTGTGGAAAATAGCATTGTGCGTCGGCCCGCCACCCGCGATTTTCTGGCACTGTCGGCACCAGCACTGGCGCGTGCCGATCGGTTCGGAATGCGCCGAGACCGTGACCGCGCCGCAGGCGCAGGTGCCGCGGTACGGCGCGCTCATCGTCCCTGCCTGCGCGCCATGAAGGCAAGACGTTCGAACATCATCACGTCCTGCTCGTTCTTCAGCAGCGCACCGTGGAGCGGAGGGATTGCCTTGCTCGGGTCGCGATCCTGCAGCACGTCGAGCGGCATGTCCTCGACCAAGAGCAGTTTCAGCCAGTCGAGCAGTTCGCTCGTCGACGGCTTCTTCTTCAGGCCCGGCACGTCGCGAAGTTCGTAGAAGATCTCCATCGCCTTGGTGACGAGGTTCTTCTGGATGCCGGGGAAGTGGACGTCGATGATCTCGCGCATCGTGTCGGCGTCGGGAAACTTGATGTAGTGGAAGAAACAGCGGCGCAGGAAGGCGTCGGGCAGTTCCTTCTCGTTGTTCGAAGTGATGACGACGATGGGGCGTTCGCGCGCCTCGATCCGCTCGCCGGTTTCGTAGACGTCGAAGCTCATCCGGTCGAGTTCCTGCAGCAGGTCGTTGGGAAACTCGATGTCGGCCTTGTCGATCTCGTCGATCAGCAGGACGGGCAATTCGGGGGAGGTGAACGCCTCCCACAGCTTGCCCTTGCGGATGTAGTTCGAAATGTCGTGAACCCGTTCATCGCCAAGCTGCCCGTCGCGCAGGCGGGCGACCGCGTCGTATTCGTAAAGGCCCTGCTGTGCCTTGGTCGTGGATTTCACGTTCCATTCGATCAGCGGGGCGCCCGTTGCCTTGGCGATTTCGTGGGCAAGCACGGTCTTGCCGGTGCCGGGCTCACCCTTCACGAGAAGGGGGCGGCGCAGGGTCACGGCGGCGTTGACCGCCACCTTCAGGTCATCGGTTGCGACGTAGTTTTCGGTGCCGGTGAATTTCTGGTCCATTCCCAATCGCTGTCCTTGGCCTTGATCCGTTACGTTTGACCGCACGCTAGATTGTGCAGTGCAACGTTACAAGGCGCAGGGACGGGGTGACGCAGATCAGGCGTCGATCAGGTCGCGGTCGATTTCGCTGGCGCGGTTCTGGATGAAGTTGAACCGGTGTTCCGGGTTGCGGCCCATCAATTCGTCGACAAGCCGGCTGACGCTGGCGCGCTGTTCGAATTCGGTCGGCAGCGTAATCCGGATGAGGCTGCGGCTTTCGACGCTCATCGTCGTTTCGCGCAGCTGCTGCGGGTTCATTTCGCCAAGGCCCTTGAAGCGAGCGACTTCAACCTTCTTACCCTTGAAAACGGACGCTTCCAGTTCGGCGCGGTGCGCGTCGTCGCGGGCGTAACGGCTCTCCTTACCGGCAGTCAGGCGGTAGAGCGGCGGCTGGGCGAGGAACAGGTGACCGCGCCTCACGATTTCCGGCATTTCGCGGAAGAAGAACGTCATCAGCAGCGTCGCGATATGGGCGCCGTCGACATCCGCGTCGGTCATGATGATGATGCGGTCGTAACGCAGGTTTTCGGGGTCGCAGTCCTTGCGGATGCCGCAACCGAGCGCCAGCGTCAGGTCCGCGATTTCCTGGTTGGCGCGGATCTTGTCGGCGCTGGCCGATGCGACGTTCAGGATCTTGCCGCGGATCGGCAGGATCGCCTGCGTCTTGCGGTCGCGTGCCTGCTTGGCACTGCCGCCCGCGCTGTCGCCTTCCACGATGAAGAGTTCGGTTTCGCCGCTGCCTTCGCCCGAACAGTCGGTCAACTTGCCCGGCAGGCGTAGTTTCTTCGCGTTGGTGGCGGTCTTGCGCTTGACCTCACGCTCCTGCTTGCGGCGCAGGCGCTCGTCCATCCGCTCCATCACCGCGCCCAGCAGCGCGCGCCCGCGTTCCATGTTGTCGGCAAGGAAATGGTCGAAATGATCGCGGATCGCGTTTTCGACGAGGCGCGCCGCCTCCGGACTGGTCAGGCGGTCTTTCGTTTGACTCTGGAACTGGGGGTCGCGGATGAAGAGCGAGAGCATGACCTCGCTTCCGGTCACCACGTCGTCTGGCGTGATGTCCTTGCTCTTCTTCTCCTTCACCAGTTCGCCAAAGGCGCGCAGGCCCTTCGTCAGCGCGGCGCGCAGCCCCTGTTCATGGGTGCCGCCATCGGGCGTGGGGATGGTGTTGCAGTACCAGCTGTATGAACCGTCGGACCACAGTGGCCACGCAATGGCCCATTCGACGCGGCCTAGGGTAAGGCCCTGCTCGTTTGCGGGGAACTCCTGCGATCCGGCGAAGAAATCGGTCGTCACGCATTCGCGGGTGCCGACCTGCTCCCTCAGGTGATCGGCAAGGCCGCCGGGGAACTGGAACACCGCTTCGGCGGGAACGTCATCGCTCACCAGCGAAGGCGCGCACTTCCAGCGGATTTCGACGCCTGCGAACAGGTATGCTTTCGAACGGGCCAGCCGGAACAGGCGCGCGGGCTTGAACTTCTGCGCGCCGAAGATTTCCGGATCGGGCGTGAAAGTGACGGTCGTGCCGCGCCGGTTGGGTGCTGCGCCGATCTTTTCCAGCTTCGATGTCGGCAAACCTTGCGAGAAAGTCTGCGCGTAAAGCTCCTTGTTCCGCGCGACTTCGACCCGCGTCTCTACCGACAGCGCGTTGACGACGGAAACGCCGACACCGTGCAAGCCGCCGCTGGTGGCATAGGCCTTGCCGGAAAACTTGCCGCCCGAATGCAGCGTCGTCAGGATGACTTCGAGTGCCGACTTGCCCGGATACTTGGGGTGCTCGTCGATCGGCATGCCGCGGCCGTTGTCGCTGATCGTGATGGTGCCCGCCGTGCCGTCCGGCCCTGCATCAAGGAAAACCTCGATCCGGTTGGCGTGGCCGGCCACGGCCTCGTCCATCGAGTTGTCCAGCACTTCGGCGGCGAGGTGGTGCAGCGCACGCTCGTCCGTGCCGCCGATGTACATGCCCGGCCGCCTGCGAACAGGCTCCAGCCCCTCCAGCACCTCGATCGAGGAGCTGTCGTAGGCCTCTGCCGAACCGGCGGGCGCATTCTCGAACAGGTCATCAGACATAAAGGGAACGCTACCGCCCGGCGCGCCGCAGAGGCAAGCGCGCCGGACAAGTTATCGCCAGTGGCGAATGCGCGGTCAGAACTTCGTCGGCGCGGGTGCGACGACCTTCACGCCGGATGACGTCACTTCGCGAACCTCGAACGCGCGTTCGACCACGCCCCCGTCAAAGCGGAACGCCCCGTCGAGGCCGATGAAGCCGCCCGCATCGCCAAGCGGACGGGTCGGGAAGCGGTCTCCCACGTTCCAGTCCCGCGCGACCTTGATCGTCAGCAGAACGGCATCGTAGCCCAGCGTCGAGATGCGGTACGGCGAGGCACCGAACCGGCTCTTGTAGCTGTCCGAATAACGCTTGAAGCGGCCGTCGCTGATGGCGGAGAACCATGCACCGCGTAGCGACGATGCCTGCACGACCTGTTCCTCGCCGCTCCACAGTTCGGTGCCGATGATCTTGGCCGCCTTTTCCGCATCGCGGATCAGCGGGCCAGCACGAACGGCCATGCGCGAACCGTCGGCAATGACGATCGCCTGATAGTCGCCCTTGGCGGCAAGCCGCTTCACGGCATTGGCGAGCGATGTCGAATCGCGGTCGTAACTCTCGATCGCCATGACCCGCGCACCCGTGGCCCGACCGGTCGCCATGATGGCATCCGAAGCACTGCGGCCGTATTCTCCGTTCGGCACCAGGGCACCGAAAGTGGTCATCCCCTGACTGACGGCATATTTCATGGAACGTTCCAGCGACTGGGCCGGAACCTGCCCCATGACATAGACCCCGTCACCGGCAATGGTCGTATCGTTGGAAAAGCTGATGATCGGCACGCGCGCCGGCGCGGCCACGGCCTTTACCGCGGCGACATCGTCGGACAGCAGCGGGCCGAGGATCAGGCGGTTGCCGTCGGCAATCGCGCGCTGGGCCGCAGAGCGGGCACCGGACGCGGTATCATACGTCGTGATGCGGATATTGGCGGTGTTCGTATCGAGCAGCGCCATCGTCGTCGCATTGGCAAGGCTTTGCCCCACGCCCGCGTTCGCACCGGACTGCGGCACGAGCAGGGCGACGCGGTGCCGCGTCTCGTTCTGGTCGGGAAGCTGGGTTGCCGTCGGCTGTTCTGGCGGCGGGGGCGGAGCCTCGCTTTTGGGAACCATGCCGGCGCAACCGGCCAGCAAAAGCGCCATCAGACCGGCGGTGCCGGCGCGCATCGTGCCCCTTCGCGTGAAGGACCCGTGCGTGTTCATGCTTGCATCTCCCTGAAAACCCCGTGCATTGGCACCAGATATGTCCGCCGCAAAAGAAAAGCTCGTGACTGAACCCAACCTGTATTCCGGCTTGCCACACGGCCTCTATATTGTCGCGACCCCGATTGGCAATCTCGGCGATCTCAGCACGCGTGCGCTTGCGGTGCTCGGAGCCTGCGGCGCGGTAGCGTGCGAGGATACGCGGGTTACCGGCAAATTGCTCCACCACGCAGGGCTTAAAAAGCGTCTGATCCGCTATGACGACCATGCGGATGAGGCGGTGCGGGAGCGGTTGCTAGCCATGGCTGCGCAAGAACCGGTGGCGCTGGTATCGGATGCGGGTACGCCGCTTATTTCCGACCCCGGCTACAAACTGGTGAAGGAAGCGCGGGAGCGGGGTGTGAACGTCGTCAGCGTGCCGGGGCCGAGCGCGCTGATCGTCGCGCTTACCCTATCCGGCTTGCCGACCGACCGGTTCCTGTTCGGCGGTTTCCTGCCGGTAAAGGACAAGGCGCGCCGCGACGTTCTGGCCGAACTGGGCGCGGTGCGTTCGACACTGGTGTTCTACGAAACCTCGCCGCGCCTGCTCGACGCTCTCGCCGCGATCGAGGCGGCATTGCCGGGCCGCGAAGTGGCCGTGGCGCGTGAACTGACCAAGAAGTTCGAGGAATGCCGCAGTGGCAGCGTGGCCGATCTCGTGGCGCATTACACCGCCCATCCGCCCAAGGGCGAGATCGTACTGATGATCGGCCCGCCGGGCGAGCAGGCGAGCGAGGATCTCGACATCGACGCCCTGCTTCGCGCTGAGCTCGAAACGCAAAAACCATCGCAAGCAGCCGCGCGACTGGCCAAGTCGTACGGCCTCGATCGCAAGATGCTATACGCCCGCGCGCTTGACCTGAAGTGACAGGAGCCGCCCCCAAACGCGTTCGCGCAGAGCGGCAGGGCCGCAAGGGCGAGGCCGCTGCTGCAATGTACTTACGCGCCAAGGGCTGGCGCATCCTTGCCGAACGGGTCCGCAACCCTGCTGGCGAGATCGATCTTGTCGCCCGGCGCGGATCGATGGTGATCTTCGTCGAGGTGAAATGGCGCGCCAGGGCGGACGACCTGAACCTTGCCATCGATGCGCGACGCCTTGCCCGCGTTTGCGCCGCTGCCGAAGTGGAGGCGCACAAGTACCTGCGAGAGGGCGATGACATGCGGATCGACGTCCTCCTCCTTGCGCCGGGCCGCTTGCCACGCCATCTGGCGAACGCGGGCCAGTTCTGATCGGCCAGTTCTGAAGGAAGCTTCTCTTGACCAAACCCTTGCGCGTCGCCGTCCAGATGGACCCGATGGATTCGATCAACATCGGCGGCGATTCCAGCTTTGCCCTGATGCTTTCGGCACAGGCGCGCGGGCACGAACTGTTCCATTACGATGTCCGCACCCTTGCGTGGAAGTCGGATGGTGAGGGTAGTGGCCGCGTCACGGCATGGGCCGCGCCGGTCAGCGTCCAGCGCGTGCAAGGCGATCATTTCGAGCTGGGCGAACATCGCACGATCGATCTTGGCCGCGATGTCGATGTCGTGCTGATGCGACAGGATCCGCCGTTCGATATCGGCTATCTCACCGGCACATGGCTGCTGGAGCGGATCAAGGGCGAGACACTTGTCGTCAATGATCCCGTTTCGGTCCGTAACGCGCCGGAAAAGATCTACGTTCTGGATTTCGCGCGGTTCATGCCGCCCACGCTGATCACCCGCCGGATCGAGGATGTGCGCGATTTCATGGCGGAGCATGCCGAAAAGTATCCGGGCGGTATCGTCATCAAGCCGCTGCATGGCAATGGCGGCAAGGCGGTGTTCCGCATCGGCGAGGACGCGGCGAACCTGTCCGCTCTGGTCGAGATGTTCCTGCAGACATGGCCCGAACCGTTCATGGTGCAGCCCTTCCTTCCCGAAGTGTCGTTGGGCGACAAACGCATCGTGCTGGTGGACGGCGAAGTGGCGGGTGCGATTAACCGCAAGCCGGGTGAGGGGGAGTTCCGCTCCAACCTTGCGCAGGGCGGCTTTGCCGAAGCGGCGGACCTTACCGAGACCGAGCAGGAAATCTGCGCCGCCATGGGCGCTCAGCTAAAGGAACTGGGCCTCGTCTTCGTCGGTATCGACGTGATCGGCGGCAAGTGGCTGACGGAAATCAACGTGACCAGCCCGACCGGCATCGTCGCAATCGACAGGTTCAACGGCACCGACACTTCCGCCATGATCTGGCAAGCTATCGAATCCCGCGTATCCGAGCGGCAGGCGGGTTGACGCGCGGGGCAGTGCGACGGACCCTCGCGCCGTTTCGGGCGTTGAAACAGACATGAACCAATGGATCATCCAGCTGATCGAAGGCGGCGGCTATCTCGGCATCGCCTTCCTCATGGCGCTGGAAAACGTATTTCCGCCGATCCCCAGCGAAGTGATCATGTGGGTGGGCGGCAATGCCGTGCATCATGGCCGGATGAGTTTCTGGCCCCTGCTGTGGTGGGGGACAGTCGGCTCGACTTTCGGCAATTACCTGTGGTTCCTGCTCGGCGACCGGATGGGGTATGAACGTACACGCCCCTTCGTCGAAAAGCATGGCCGCTGGCTGACGATGGACTGGGGTCATGTCGAAGCAACGGAGCGGTTCTTTGCACGCCACGGGCAGTGGGTCGTTTTCTTCCTGCGCTTTTCGCCGTTCCTGCGTACGATAATCTCGCTTCCGGCGGGATTGATGCACATGAACCATGTGAAGTTTCTGGCCTTCACCTTCGGCGGCGCGGCTATCTGGAACGCCCTGCTTATCGGTAGTGCGACGATTTTGGCAGGATGGTTTTCGGGTCTGGAAAACATACTCGGCTACGTCGTCATCGGGCTGTTGGCACTGGCACTGCTGGGCTATCTGGTTCGGGTGCTCACGTGGAAATCGACGCACCCGGCGCAAGACGCGGCGGAATAGCGCTTAATCCCCGCTCTCGCGCGGGTGCGCGTTGCGATAGACATCAAGCAAGGTTGCCGCATCCACCTTCGTGTAGATCTGCGTCGAACCGAGGCTGGCATGGCCCAGCAGTTCCTGCAGGCTCCTGAGATCCGCACCGGCGGCGAGCAGGTGCGTTGCGAACGAGTGGCGCAAGGCATGGGGCGTGGCCGTTGGCGGCAGGCCGAGCGCGATGCGCGCCCTTGCCACGGCGCGTTGCACGATCCCCTGCGAAAGCCTGCCCCCGCGTGCGCCGCGAAACAGCGCCTGCTTCGGGTTCAGCGTGAACGGCGTCGCCTCGACATAGGCATCGACAGCCGCTCTCACGATCGGCAGCACCGGCACGGTTCGCTGCTTTCCGCCCTTGCCGGTAACGGTCAGCGTATCGCCCATGGGTAACGCCTCCCCATCCAGCGACAGCGCTTCGGCAATGCGCAGGCCGGAGCCATAGAGCAGCAGCAGGACCGCCCGGTCGCGCGCGCCGATCCATGGCTCGCTCGCATCCCCGTCCACCATTTCGGCAAGGTTGACGACTTCATCGGGGGTGACGGCGCGGGGGATTCCCTTTTTCACTCTTGGTCCGCGCATGCGCGGCGCAGATTGTCCTGATTTTCCAGACTTTTCACGGCAGTACTTCAGGAATGACTTGATTGCGGAAAGTTCCCGCGCGGCAGAGGTATTGGACAGGCCGTCTTCCCGTCGGGCGGCCAGAAACCGGCGCAGCAACCCCTGCTGGCTGTCGGCGAGAGATTCCCATTCGGGCGTGACATCCTCGAACCGCAACAGCCGTTCTGCGGCAGCGACATAGGCGCGCACGGTATGGGGGGAGCGACGCAAGTTGTGGGTCAGGTAGCCGTGCCAGTCGCCAAGGATCGCCTCACGCCGGAAGTCCGCGTCCTGCGGGGCAGCGGCGCTCACGGTGCGCCCATCAGGTCCGGCCCGACAATCTCCGCGATCAGGCTGTCGAGCACGACCATGCCGCGTCCGGTAACGCGCAAGCGCCCGTTTTCGTGGGTCACGAAACCCAGCTGCTTCATCAGCTGCGTACGTTCGGGATCGAACAGGGTGTTTTCGGTAAGCCCGAAGCGCGCGGCAAGCGCAGCGGGGTCGACGCCTTCGCTCAGCCGCAGGCCCATCATCAGCGCCTCTGCAGCCTGTTCTGCCGGTGGCAGGGCGCGTTCCTCCACCATGCCGTGCCCCCGCTCGGCAACGGCGGACAGGAAGTTCTCTGGCTTCTTGTGGCGCTGCGTCGCGGCACCCCGCCTGCGCCCGTGCGCGCCGGGGCCGATGCCGACGTAATCTTCGTAGCGCCAATAAGTGAGGTTGTGGCGGCTTTCCTCGCCGGCCCGCGCATGGTTGCTGGTCTCGTAGGCGGGAAGGCCCGCCGACTTGGTGCGAAAGCGGGTGAACTCGAACAGTTCGCTCGACGATTCCTCGTCTAGCATTTCGAATATGCCCTTGCGGAAATCGGTCGCGAACCGTGTCCCGTCCTCGATGGTCAGTTGATAGAGTGAGAGGTGGCCGGTTCCGAAAGCGAGCGCTGTGCCCAGCTCGGACTGCCACTGTGAGCGGGTCTGGCCGGGGCGGGTGTAGATGAGGTCGAAACTCACCCGATCGAAATGCCGCTGGGCCACGCCGATGGCCGCGACCGCTTCTTCGGAATCATGCAGTCTACCAAGAAATTTCAAGGCCTTGTCATTGAAACTTTGCACGCCGAGTGAAGTGCGATTGACCCCCGCCACGGCAAGATCGGCGAACTTTCCGGTCTCCACGCTGGACGGGTTCGCTTCCAGCGTGATCTCTATATCGTCGGCAAAATCCCAGTATTCGGACGCCTGCCGGATCAGGCTTTCCACCAGCGCGGGCGGCATGAGCGACGGTGTGCCGCCGCCGAAAAAGATCGAGCCCAGCTCCCGCCTTCCGGTAACCGCGGCCTCATAGGCCATGTCGGCCAAGAGAGCCTGCTGCCACACGGCCACGTCGACGCTGTCGCGGACATGGCTGTTGAAGTCGCAGTAGGGGCATTTCTTCAGGCAGAAGGGCCAATGGATATAAAGCGCTAAGGCCATGGTTTATTTCAGCGCCTGTTAACCCGTCAAAGTCAAGATGCGGCGCATGGGACGGGTCAGATTCTTGGCGCTGGGCATCACCGGCGCAATCGCAGCAGTGGCAACCATCGGCCTTGGCGGGATCGCTTCCTCGCAGGAGCGCGGCTGGGTGGAGCGCGTGGGGGCCGGCAGTTTTGCCGAACGCTTGCTGGAGGCGCACAATTCCGAACGTCGCCGGATGGGCGTGCCCGAATTGCGGTGGAGCCCGAAACTGGCGGCCCAGGCGCAGGCCTATGCGCGCAAGCTGTCGAAGGGCAACTCGCTGGTACATGCCAGCAATGCCGAACGCGGCGGTGCCGGCGAAAACCTGTGGGCAGGGCGCGCAGGTTTCTACACTGCCGAAGAGATGATCGAGGGCATGATTGACGAGAAGCGCCACTTCACCAAGGGCGATTTTCCGAAAGTCAGCCGCACCGGCCAGTGGCGCGATGTCGGCCATTATACCCAGCTGATCTGGCGCGACACGACAGAGATGGGATGTGCCGTAGTGCCGGGCGGCGGCAACGACTGGCTAGTCTGCCGTTACTGGCCGGCGGGCAACATTTACGGAAAGCCTGTTTTCTAGGCTCCGAACTGCTCCGCCACCAGCTGGCGGAACGCATCCGCGCGGTGGCTGATGCGGTGCTTTTCCTCAGGCTCCATCTCTGCAAACGTCAGGTCGAGACCCTGCGGCACGAACAGGGGGTCGTACCCGAAACCCTTTGCCCCGCGTGGTGGCCACGTCAGCGTGCCATCGACCCGCCCTTCGTAGACCGCTTCGCGTCCGTCTGGCCATGCGATCGCAAGAACGCAGGAGAACCATGCATCGCGCGGTGCATCCGGCCCTTTTTCGGCCAGCATCCCTTCGACTTTCCCCATCGCCATGAACCAGTCGCGGCCTGCAGGTCCTTCGAACCATTGCCGTTCGGCCCAGTCGGCGGTGTAGACGCCGGGCCGCCCGTCCAACGCGGCGACGGACAGGCCCGAATCGTCGGCAAGGCTGACGATCTGCGAAGCCTGCGCTGCCGCATGCGCCTTGATCAGCGCGTTTTCGACAAATGTCGTCCCCGTCTCGGCCGGTTCCGGCAGGCCAAGCGAACCTGCGCTGATGCAGTCCACGCCATAGGGCGCGAGCAAGGCCTGGATTTCCTTCAGCTTGCCCGCATTATGCGTGGCGATGACCAGCTTGCCTGAGCCGAGACGGGGAGTGTCGTTCATCGAACTGCGTTGTCCTGTGCCTTGAAGATGCCGTCACAGCCGGTGCGGGCCAGACGCAGGAGGCGCAGCAGGCCTTCCTCGTCATATGTCGCGCCTTCCGCCGTTGCCTGAACCTCGGCGATCTGGCCGCCCTCTATCAAGACGAAGTTGGCGTCGGCATCGGCGTTCGAATCCTCGTCATAGTCGAGATCGAGCACCGGTGTGCCGTTGAAGATGCCGCAGGAAACCGCCGCGACCTTGCGGGTCAGCGGGTCTTCCTTGATCTCGCCCTTGTCTAGCAGGCCCTGAACCGCGAGGCGCAGGGCAACCCATGCGCCGCTGATCGATGCCGTGCGGGTGCCGCCGTCTGCCTGCAGCACATCGCAATCGAGCGTGATCTGGCGTTCGCCCAGTTTCTTGAGGTCGGTCACGGCGCGCAGAGAGCGGCCGATCAGGCGCTGGATTTCCTGCGTGCGGCCCGACTGCTTGCCCTTGGCCGCTTCACGGCTGCCGCGGGTGTGGGTGGCGCGGGGAAGCATCGAATATTCGCCCGTTACCCAGCCTTCGCCCTTGCCGCGCAGCCATGGCGGCAGGCGTTCCTCGATGGAGGCAGTGCACAGCACACGGGTTTCGCCAAAGCTGATCAGGCACGAACCTTCCGCGTGCTTGGTAAAGCCGGTCTCGATGGTGATCGCCCGCATTTCATCTGCGGCGCGGCCGGATGGGCGCATTTTTCGGTGATTCCTTGTTGAAGTCATGCAATTCGCGGGCCGCGTTAGGCCAGTCGGGCTTGAGGCTGCAAGGGGAGGCTCTAAATAAGCGTCATGCCAAGCTTGCCCCTTAACGACATGAACGAGCGTGCGCGCGAGATTTTCCGTCTTGTCGTGGAAGGCTATCTCGATTCCGGGCAGCCGGTCGGATCGAAGGCGCTGGCCACTGCAGAGGGGATCAACCTTTCGCCCGCATCGATTCGCTCGGTTCTGGCGGATCTGGAACGGCTTGGCCTGCTGGCGGCACCACATACGAGCGCGGGGCGGATGCCAACCGAATCGGGCCTGCGGCTTTTCGTCGACGGCATGATGCAGGTGGCCGAACCCAGCCAGGCCGAACGTATCGCGATCGAGCGTGAATTGTCGCAGCCCGGACCCATCGAGAATGCGCTGGCCAAGACGTCTGCGATGCTCTCCAGCCTTTCCGCCTGCGCGGGCGTGGTCATGGTGCCTGCGCGCGAGCCGCGTTTGCAGCAGTTGAGTCTGGTGCCGATCGGCAGCGGCCGCGCGTTGGCAGTGCTGGTGGGCGAAGACGGCGCGATCGAGAATCGCGTGCTGGACCTTGCGCCGGGCACGGACCCTTCCGCGCTGGAGCAGGCGGGTAACTACATCACCGCGCGCCTTGCCGGGCGGACACTGGCCGAGGCGGTCACGGCGGTTCGCACCGAACTCGCGGACGAGCGTGCCTCGCTCGATACAGCAGCCCGCGATCTGGTGGCGCGCGGGCTGGCGGTGTGGAGCGAGGATGCCGCAAGGCGCCCTGTGCTGATCGTGCGCGGACAGGCAAACCTGCTGGATGAAACGGCGATAGAGGATCTGGAGCGTGTCCGATCCCTAATCGACGATATCGAACGCTCCGAACAGGTTGCGGACTTGCTGGCTTCTGCCCGCGATGCGGACTCCGCGCGTATATTCATCGGGTCGGAGAATAAGCTGTTCTCGCTATCCGGCTCTTCCGTCATCGCATCGCCCTATCGCGATCGCGAGGGAAGGGTCATCGGCGTGGTGGGCGTTATCGGGCCGACGCGGTTGAATTACGCGCGGCTCGTCCCCATGGTGGATTTCACTGCACGAAGCCTGGGGCGCAGCCTTGGGCGGATCACCGGACAAAACTGACAGGAATTACTTGCGCGATGAGCGACGAACGCACCCGCGACGAAGCGGTCGAGAACGAATTGAAGGGCGTGCCCGAGGACATGCTGGACGGTGGTGAGGCGGCCGAGGAACTGGCCGCCGACGAAGAGCGTATCGCTGCGCTTGAGGAAGAGCTGGCAGAGGCCAAGCAGCAGGTGCTCTATGCCCGCGCCGAAACGCAGAACGTGCGCCGGCGCATGGAAAAGGACGTGGCCGATGCCCGCGCCTATGCGGCGACCGGCTTTGCCCGCGACATTCTCTCGGTTTCCGACAATCTCGCACGCGCGCTGGATGCCATTCCGGCAGACCTTCGCGAGGACGATAAGATGAAGGGCCTTGTCGCCGGGATCGAGGCAACGGGCCGCGAGATCGAAAAGGTTTTTGGCCAGCATGGCATCACGCGGATCGCGGCCATGGGTCTGCCGCTCGATCCGAACCAGCACCAGGCGATGGTGGAAATCCCGTCCGACGATGCCGAACCGGGCACCGTGATCCAGGAAATGCAGGCAGGCTACATGATCAAGGACCGCCTGTTGCGCCCTGCCATGGTCGGGGTCGCGAAAAAGCCCTGATCCCCGCAGCGGGGAAAAACCCATATTTTTTCGGAACTTCATGCGTCCTGCTCCGTATGTCCAACATTAATGGGGGCCAACGGAGCAAGACGATGAACATCAAGACGCTTACGATCCCCGCCATTGCCGCTGCGGCACTGGCCACTGCCGGCTGTGCCGATAACTATGCCGTGGAAGGCGCAGCCGTGGGCGCTGCCGCCGGTGCGGCCGTCGGTGCCGTGACCGGTGCTGATGTCGGCACTGCCGCTGCGGTCGGTGCTGCCGCCGGTGCGGCAGGCGGCTATTTCATGGACAAGAACGACGGCTGCGACGGTTATGACCGTGATGGCCGGCTCGACGACGATTGCTACGGCACCGCAGGCTATCCGGTTGACCCGCGCTACTAAACGACGCGGAGTTTGGGAGAGGGGCGCGGGCTAAGGCTCGCGCCTTTTTTCATGGGTGCTGTATTCGTCAGGGCCGCTTGAACGGCAGGATACTTTCCAGTTGCGCCAAGGGCGGGGCGCCGCGAAGGGCGACGCCGTTCCTCAGCAGGAAAGCGTGCCGCACGATTTCTGCCTGCTGTTCGATGCCATAGCGGTGCAGCGGCTGGCCCGGCCTGATCGCATAGTCATAGCGGCAGAAGGGGTGTCGCATCAGGGGCAGCCAGAAGCGGCCCCGTTGCTGTGCCTGCCAGACATGCGTCATCTCGTGAATGAACAGTCCTTGTGCTGAAACCGGCGCAGCGGAGAAATCGTCGGCATAAGCGATATGCTCGGCGGGAAAGTGGATGTGCCCCATCGGCGCCATCGCGGTATTCGTAGGCTGAAACGGAAACCAGCGTTTCCGCCGGATCGTCACCGGATCAACATCGATGGCAGAATTGAAGACGCTGCCGACCAGCGCCTTTTCACCGTCGGTCAGGCCCCGCGTCCCGCCAACGGGGCACGCGGGGGGAGAGGCAGGGCGCGTCTCGCTCAGTGTTCCATGCCTTCCATATCGGCCATGTCGTGATCTTCCGGCATCATGGCGTCCATCCCGCCCGCACCGACGACACGGGCCGGGATCGATGCCTTGTCACCATTGTCGAACGTGATCGTAAGGTCCGCCGTTCCGCCCGGCGCAATCGTGGCGTCCATGTCGAACAGCATCACGTGATAGCCGCCCGGCTGGAACGACAAGAGCTCGCCCGGCTGCAACGACACCTCGTCCACTTTCGCCATCGTCATGGCTCCGCCCGTTTCACTCGTTTCGTGCATCTCGCTGGTTGCTGCGCCCATCACGGACACACCCACGATCTTGCGCGGTTCCTGCGACGAAATGCTGAAATAGGCTGCGCCCGGGCGTCCCGTTACGGCAGGCATGCGCACCTCCGCATTGCTGAGCGAAACGCCTGCAGGCGCATCGGCCGCCACCGGCACGTCCACAGCCTCGGTCGGCTCCGCATCGGGCGTGCCGGAGTTGCAGGCGGCAAGCGCCAGCGACATGCAAGCAGCGGCGCAAAGGGCGGCAGATGTCGAATTGAGACGCATTTTCAATGGCTCCGAAGCCGGTTGGGGACAGCGATCAAATAGGAAACTTACGGGTCTTGTTCCACCTAAAAGCGCCCCTATATCGCCCCCGGAAACACAAAAATCCAAGTCAGGAGCCGTGTGGCGGGCCTGCCCGCATGGGGGGCCCCGAAAAGCACGGTGTCAAATGTAGGATGGGAAATACCAAGATGGCTAAAGTTATCGGCATCGACCTCGGCACCACCAATAGCTGCGTTGCAGTCATGGATGGCGACAAGCCGAAGGTTATCGAGAATTCGGAAGGCGCGCGGACCACTCCGTCGATCGTCGCCTTCACCAAGGACAGCGAAAGGTTGATCGGCCAGCCGGCAAAGCGCCAGGCGGTGACCAACCCCGACAATACCCTTTTCGCGATCAAGCGCCTGATCGGCCGCCGCTTCGACGACCCCATGACCAAGAAGGACATGGAACTGGTCCCCTATGACATCGTCAAGGGCAAGAACGGCGACGCATGGGTCAAGGCCGGCGGCGAGGATTACAGCCCCTCGCAGATCAGCGCCTTTATCCTGCAGAAGATGAAAGAAACGGCCGAAAGCTATCTGGGTGAAACAGTCACGCAGGCGGTCATCACCGTTCCCGCGTACTTCAACGACGCGCAGCGCCAGGCGACCAAGGACGCCGGCCAGATCGCGGGCCTCGAAGTGCTGCGCATCATCAACGAGCCGACGGCGGCAGCGCTGGCCTATGGCCTCGACAAGGAAGACGGCAAGACCATCGCGGTCTACGACCTTGGCGGCGGCACCTTCGACGTCTCGATCCTCGAGATCGGCGACGGCGTGTTCGAGGTGAAGTCGACCAACGGCGACACCTTCCTGGGCGGTGAAGACTTCGACACCGCGGTCGTGGAATTCCTCGCCAATGCGTTCAAGAAGGACGAGGGCATCGACCTTCGCGGCGACAAGCTTGCCCTGCAGCGTCTGAAGGAAGCTGCCGAAAAGGCGAAGATCGAACTGTCGAGCGCGCAGTCGACGGAAGTGAACCTGCCCTTCATCACTGCCGACCAGAACGGTCCGAAGCACCTCGTGAAGACGATCACCCGCACCGATCTTGAAAAGATGGTCGAGCACCTGATCGCCCGCACGAAGGAGCCGATGAAGAAGGCTTTGGCTGACGCAGGCGTCACGGCGAAGGAAATCGACGAGGTCGTTCTTGTCGGCGGCATGACCCGCATGCCCAAGGTTCGCGAAGCCGTGAAGGACTTCTTCGGCAAGGAACCGCACACCGGCGTCAACCCGGACGAAGTCGTTGCCATGGGCGCGGCGATCCAGGCCGGCGTGCTTCAGGGCGACGTCAAGGACGTCCTGCTGCTCGACGTGACCCCGCTTTCGCTGGGCATCGAGACGCTGGGCGGCATCATGACCAAGATGATCGACCGCAACACCACGATCCCGACCAAGAAGTCGCAGGTCTATTCGACTGCCGATGACAATCAGCAGGCCGTGACGATTCGCGTCTTTCAGGGCGAACGCGAAATGGCGAGCGACAACAAGCTGCTCGGCCAGTTCGACCTTGTCGGCATCCCGCCCGCACCGCGCGGTGTGCCGCAGATCGAGGTGACGTTCGACATCGACGCCAACGGCATCGTGAACGTGTCTGCCAAGGACAAGGGTACCGGCAAGGAACAGCAGATCCGCATCCAGGCATCGGGCGGCCTGTCCGACAGCGACATCGACCAGATGGTGCAGGACGCAGAGAAGTTCGCCGACGAAGACAAGAAGCGCAAGGAGCGTGCAGAGGCGCGCAACCAGGCAGACAGCCTTGTCCACTCGACCGAACAGCAGCTCAAGGAACACGGCGACGCGATCGGCGCGGACCTCAAGTCCGAGATCGAAGCTGCTGTTGCCGAAGTGAAGACCGCGCTTGAAGGCGAGGACGCCGACGCGATCAACGCCAAGTCGCAGGCTCTTGCCGAAAAGGCTATGAAGATGGGTCAGGCGATTTACGAGAAGCAGCAGGCCGAAGCTGCCCCCGCCGATGCCGGCAATGCCGGTGCGGACGAGGAAGTGGTCGATGCCGAATTCTCGGAAGTGGATGAAGGCGCGGACAAGAACTGAGCCTTATGACGCGGTAATCGCATGATTTTCCCGCCCCGCTTCTTCCCGGCAACGCGCAATCGCGTTAACCATCGGGAGAGCGGGGCGGGTCTATCCTGCGGTCCGCCAAGTTCAAGGGGCGACGCCTGACCGGCGATTCGCCCCTGCGATTTTACGCCGCGCGCGACCGGCGGCATACCAGGCAATACGGGACGACGGGGACACAGTGTCAGTGGATACCGAGATCGACTTTTACGAACTGCTCGAAGTCGAACGGACGGCGGACGACAAGACCATCAAGTCCGCCTATCGCAAGCTTGCCATGCGCTATCACCCCGACCGGAATCCCGGTTGCGCGGATAGCGAGGCGCGGTTCAAGGCAATCAGCGTCGCCTATGACTGCCTGAAGGATCCCAACAAGCGCGCGACTTACGACCGTTACGGCCATGCCGCCTATGCGCAGGCGCAGCAGGGTGGTGGCGGTGGCGGTGCCGGTTTTTCCGACATCGGCGATATATTCGAAACGATCTTCGGCAGTGCATTCGGCAGCGGCGCGGGCGGCAGGCCCCGTCGCGGCGCTGACTTGCGTTACGACATGGAAGTCACGCTGGAAGAAGCGTTCCATGGCAAGCAGACCGAAATCGAGATCGAGGTTTCCCAGACGTGCGAGCCATGCGCCGGTTCCGGCGCGGAGCCGGGGACAGCCAAATCGCGCTGTTCCACGTGCGCCGGCCATGGCAAGGTTCGGGCGCAGCAGGGCTTCTTCATGGTCGAACGGCCATGCCCCAGCTGCCACGGTCGCGGCGAGGTTATCGAAAAGCCGTGCCGCGCATGCCGTGGCGAGGGGCGGGTCGACCAGCCGCAGAAGCTTGAGGTCAACATTCCGCCGGGCGTTGAAACCGGCACCCGTATCCGCCTGACCGGCAAGGGCGAGGCAGGGCCGATGGGCGCGCCTCCGGGCGATCTCTATATCTTCATCCATGTCCGCCGCCACGACGTTTACGAACGTGACGGTACGACATTGCTGACCCTTGTGCCGATCACCTTTACTAAGGCCGCGCTTGGCGGCACGGTCGGACTTCCGGGCCTTGATGGCGAATGGCTGACGATCAACATTCCGGCCGGAATCCAGTCGGGCGAACAGCTTCGCAAACGCGGCGATGGCATGCCGGTGCTGCAGGGGCGCGGACGCGGGGATCTCGTCGTCGAGGTCAAGGTCGAAACCCCGCGCAAGCTGTCGACGAAGCAGAAGGAACTGCTGCGCGAATTCCAGCAGAGCGAAACCGATGCGCAGTGCCCAGAATCGCAGAGCTTTTTCGAACGTATCAAGGCGGGCTTTTCGGCAAAGCGCTAGGCGCTAGCCCAGCTTTTCGATCACCTCGCGCTCCAGCCTTGCGACAAGTGCACGGTCGCATTGCCCCTTTTCGCGTTCTTCGCCGAGTACGGCCAGGAACGCATCCCGCTTCAGTTCCTCCAGGATTTCCGGCGGGAGCGGATTTTCCTCGCCCAGCGTGGATGCCGTGATGTCGATCAGCCGCTCGGTTCCGTGCAGACGGCCCCAGAGGTAGTCGTTTTCGCGATAGGCGCGGCTGAAGAACGCCCCGAAATTGTAGAACTCGATCCCACGCAGCGTATCTGTGGTGCCGCCGGTCCGGATCGAATGGGCGTCTTCGGGCGAAATGCGGTCGACCTTCACCGGATCGAATTCGTCATGCCCCCATGTTCCCAGCAAGGGCAGGGTCGCGATGTCGTAGAAAGGATAGCCGAGATAGGTGAGCAGCAACTTGCGCCGCTGCTCTCGCGGCAGGGGTGACAGAGCATCGGCCAGCAAGGCGTCGACTTGCGGATCGGTGCTGCGCAAGTCGCGCCGGTCCGCGATGGCGGCAAGAACGCCCTCCGGATCGGACAGGACGTTCGCGGCGATGCGGGAAAATTCGGTGCCCAGCGCCTTTGTCTGCTCCAGCGCAGTGTAGAGCGATAGCGCGCGATAGATCGCATCGCGCGCCCTTTCCCGCTCGTCCGGCGCGAGTTCGTCGCCAACGTCGCCGGGGGCCAGCCTGCGCGCCAGAAGGCGCAAGCGGCGCGTGCGAAAGCCGATGTCGTGCGTTCGGAAGAAGGCAATCGCCTCCTCGCTCGCGCCCTTGGCAGCCGCCAGTGTGGCAAGGCCCTGCGTGTCGAGGTAGCGCGACAGGCTGGCAACGATTTCGTCCAGTGGTGGCCGTTCGCCTTCGATTGCGCGCCAGATCAGGTTGGCAAGGCCGTCGACGATGCCCGCGAACTTTACCTGCGCGTAGGAGTGGAACGCGAAGCCCGCACGCTCGGCAGCGGCCTGCTGCGCGCGGCGGCGCCATTTGGTGAGGCGTTCGGCGTTGGGGCGGTCGAGAAACAGCGTTCGGCCCAGCAATTTGTCGACCGCCACCTCGACCTCTGGCCGCAGCGCGTCGACAATGCCTCGGATGCGCATGGCGTCTGCCGAATGGAGCGCGATGCGTTCGAGATCGTCGCGAATCGGTTGTTCGCGCGGGATCGACGACAGGGAGCCGAAAATCGCGCTGAAGAAGCCGATCGGGCGGCTTGGCGCGCGCACTTCCCCGAAGCGGTAATCGGGGTGGGGATCGACATAGATGAATCGCCGGTCGACTTCGCGCGTAGCGGGCCGGTTCTCCAGCGCGCGGATTGCTTCGGCAAAAGGGGCGCCCACCAGCACTGCGCCGTCGATCAGGGCCACCGAATCGAGATCGCCGGCATGGACATGATGCGGCATGATACGTTGCAGGAACCTGTCTCTTCCGGGCCATTCGAACCAGCGTTCGGTGACCAGCTCGTCTATTTCCGACAGGACAAGGGGCGGGAATGCGCCGGGAAAGCTGGCGGTTGCTCGCGCGGCAAGGACCAGTTCGGCCCGTTCCGCCAGTTGCGTGTCGCCGCCGTGGGCGCGGAAGGAAATCGGCAGGCGATGTTCGGATTCGGTCGCGTCCGTCGGGCTGTTCACATGCAACGGGGCGCGATAGCCGCGAAAGTCCGTGGTTGTGACGAACAGGTCGAGCGGGTGGCCGATCGGGATCAGGGAAAGGCCGGGCGGCTGATCGCGCATCGCCATCAGGGCATCGTCGATCAGGCGGGAAAAGCCGGGGCCGGAAAAGGGCGGGGCGAACCAGCGGCTGCGCATCAGGCGCGAAAGCTTGCCGCGCACTTCTTCCCGCGTTTCGGGCGCGACGGTGCGCGAAACCGCGTTGCCCGGCCGGCGCAAGGTCCACTCCACCAGCGGCTGTGCCCAGAACTTGGAAAACCGGTGCCCCATCCGCGCTTCCGGCGCCAGAAGCACGTCGCTGTCCGCACATTCGAGCCACAGGTTGGTAAGCGGATCGAGCGATCGCCCTGTCAGCAAGGCCTGCGCCAGAAAGATCGCGTTCAACCCGCCCGCGCTGGTGCCGGAAAGAATGTCGGGAATGACGCGCAGCCGCGTGCCGCCGTGCCTTGCGATTGCCTGCAGCAGGGCATGGTAGACACCGGGCGATCCGCCGGGCGGGGGAAGACCGTCGCGGAAGGCGCGGCTCGCCTCGGCGATTTTCAGGACCTCCTTGGTCACGCCGTGCATGTAGACCGCAAGGCTGACCCCGCCATAGCAGACGAGCGCGATGCGCAGTTCCTTCTCCCGCATGGGGCAAGGATGGCAGGCAAGTCGGCGCAAGCAAAGCGAAACTTGTCCACTTGCGTTCCGTAAATGTTCCGTTTACGCGATGCGAATGGCGAAACCCAAACGTCGATATGCCTGCCAGGCCTGCGGCAGTGTCACTCACCGTTGGCAGGGCCAGTGCCCGGACTGCGCGGAATGGAACACTCTGGTCGAGGAAGCGGCCGAAACAGTGTTTTCGGCCAAGCACGATCTGTCGGGCGGCGGCAGGCGGATCGATTTCGTGCCGCTGGACGGGCCGGTGCCGCTGCCGGTGCGCCGCAAGACGGGGTTGGCAGAGTTCGATCGCGCGCTTGGCGGCGGACTGGTGCCGGGCAGCGGCGTTTTGATGGGTGGCGATCCGGGGATCGGTAAATCGACACTCTTGCTGCAAACTGCGGCCAGCATCGCGCGGGCGGGTGGCAATGTGGTATACATCAGCGGCGAGGAAGCGGCGGGGCAGGTCCGGCTGCGCGCCGAACGACTTGGTCTGGCGGATGCGCCGATCAAGCTGGCCGCGGCGACTTCGGTGCGCGATATCCTGACGACACTGGGCGGGATGGACGCGCCAGACCTGCTGGTCATCGATTCGATCCAGACGATGCATTCTGACCAGATCGAGGGCGCGCCGGGCACGGTCAGCCAGGTGCGCGGGTGTGCGCTGGAACTGATTCGCTATGCCAAGTCTCGCGATTGCGCGCTGGTGATGGTCGGCCACGTCACCAAGGACGGCAATATCGCGGGGCCGCGCGTGCTGGAACATATGGTCGACGTGGTCATGAGCTTCGAGGGGGAGCGTTCGCACCAGTACCGTGTGCTGCGCGCGCTGAAGAACCGCTTCGGCGCAGTGGATGAAATCGGCGTTTTCGCGATGGAAGGGCAGGGCTTGGCCGAAGTGGCCAATCCGTCCAGCCTGTTCCTGTCGGGCCGCGACGAACCTTTGGCCGGCAGTGCGGTGTTCCCCGCGCTGGAAGGCACGCGGCCCGTGCTGGTCGAGATACAGGCACTTATCGTGCGGCTGCAGTCGGGCGCGACGCCGCGCCGCGCGGTGGTCGGTTGGGACAGTGGGCGGCTCGCCATGCTGCTTGCGGTGCTGGAGGCGCGGTGCGGGCTCAATTTCTCCACCGCGGAAGTTTATCTCAATGTCGCGGGCGGCTACCGCATCACCGATCCCGCCGCCGATGTCGCGGTGGCTGCGGCGCTTGTTTCCGCCCTTTCGGAAAGGGCGTTACCGCCACGTTCAGTCTGGTTCGGCGAAGTATCGCTGGCGGGCGAAGTGCGCCCGGTCGCCCATGGCGGAATACGGTTGAGAGAGGCGGCAAAGCTCGGTTTCGACAAGGCCGGCGGGCCGTCAGGCAGTGCGGGAAAAGCCGAGGACAGGGCGATTGCGGACTACATGGGCCTTGGCACCTTGCTTAATCTCGTTGACCGGCTCGTGGGCAGTGCATAGCGGATAGACATGACGTTTTTCGATATTGCTGTTCTGGTGATCGTGGGCCTCAGCGCGCTGAGCGGGCTTTCGCGCGGCTTCGTGCACGAGGTGCTGTCGCTTGCCGCATGGTTTGCGGCCATCGTCGCGATCTACATGTTCCATGCGCCGCTGACCGATCTGATCATCGCCTTTTTCGAGGATAACAACACGAATGCGGGCCTGATCGCGTTCATCCTGCTGTTGGTCGTGCCGCTGGTCGTCCTGCGGCTTCTCGCGAAATGGGCAGGGTCGAAGACGCGGAAATCTGCTCTTGGCTTCATCGACAGGATTCTCGGGCTCGGTTTCGGGTTGCTCAAGGGTTTGCTGATGGTCGTTCTGACCTTTTCGATCATCGCGCTGGGCTATGACACGGTGTGGAGTGCGGAAGGGCGCCCTGAATGGGTGAAGGAAGCGCGGACCTATCCTTTCGTGAACGCGGCCAGCATGGCGCTCGTGACGACAGTGTCGGAACGGCGCGAGGAACTGATGGACGGCCTGACACCTGCAGAGGAAGAGGAAGCAGCGACGTGAGCGGGCACCGGCTCTACACGCCGGAGGTACTTGCTGCGGCTGTCTCGCTGGCGGATTTTCCGCTTCTGCCGACATTCACCCTGCGCGGCGAGGCCCGCTCGAAGAGTTGCGGAAGCCGGATCGAACTGGGCCTGATCCTGAACGATGACGGGTGCGTTGAAAGCGTCGGGCTGGCCTCGCGCGCATGCGCCATCGGACAGGCGAGCGCGGCCGTCTTTGCAAAGGGCGCCATGGGAAAGCGGGTGGGCGATCTCATCGCTGCCCGCGACGCGATGTCGTCGTGGCTGGCCGGCACCGGGCCTGTGCCCGAATGGCCGGGTGTGGACCTCATCGTACCGGCCATCGACTATCCGGGGCGCCACGGGGCCATGATCCTGCCGTGGGCGGCGGCCTGCGACGCTCTCTGCAAGGGTGTTGCCTCTACCGATTGAAGTACCTGCCAGCGTTCACTGTCTTGGCAAGCGGCCTGTTACCATCCTAAGGCGTTTGCCAAAGGGATAAGAGGGGCACTGGAATGGCGGCAACGGAAAGCGAAGGGCACGATATCAGCAAGTCGGAAATGCGGCTTGTCGTGGGGGCTTCGTCGGTCGGTACCATTTTCGAATGGTACGATTTCTTCATCTACGGGACCTTGTCCGGCCTGATCGGTGCCGCTTTCTTCCCCGGTGACAATGCCATCCTTCAAACGCTGCTGGTCTGGGCCGGGTTCGCGATAGGCTTCGGTTTCCGTCCACTTGGCGCGATCCTGTTCGGCTTTCTGGGTGACAGGCTGGGCAGGAAGTACACTTTCCTCGTCACGGTGACGCTGATGGGTGTCGCCACCGCAGGCGTCGGCCTAATTCCGTCGGCCGAAACCATCGGTCTTGCCGCGCCGCTGATCGTGATCGTGCTGCGCATCCTGCAGGGGCTGGCGCTTGGCGGGGAATATGGCGGCGCGGCGATCTATGTTGCCGAACATTCGCGGCCGGAAAAGCGCGGTTTCTTCACGTCTTTCATCCAGGCCAGTGTGGTTGGCGGTTTCGTGCTGTCGATCATCGTCGTCCTGCTGTGCCGCTGGCTGATACCGGCCGATGCGTTCAGCGCATGGGGCTGGCGCGTGCCGTTCCTGCTGTCGATCCTCCTGCTCGCCGCTTCCTTGTGGATGCGGTTGAAACTGTCCGAAAGCCCGGTGTTCCGCGCCATGAAGGAAGCGGGCGAGACATCGGGCAATCCGTTTGTCGAAAGCTTTACTTATCCCGGCAACCTGAAGCGCATCGTTGTCGCGCTGGGCGTGACGGCGGGTCTGACCACGATCTGGTACACTGCGTTCTTCTCTACGCTGTCGTTCCTGAAGGGGCCGATGAAGGTGGAGGATTTCACGGTCGAGATCATGATGCTGATCGCCAGCTTGCTGACGATGGGGCTTTACATCGTTTTCGGGCACTTGTCCGATCGCATCGGGCGCAAGCCGCCGATCGTGTGGGGGAACTTCGCGATCCTGCTGCTGCTGTTCCCCGTTATGTGGGGCATCGGCGCACTGGCCAATCCGCAACTGGCGCATGCTGCGAAAAGCGCGCCTGTCGTCGTCAATGGCACCGGATGTTCGTACAATCCCTTCGGCGATCTGTTCGACCAGAAGCAGTCGCCCTGCGCGCACGTGCTGGAAACGCTGACGGCGGACGGCGTGCCTTATGATATCCGCGAATCCGATACCCTGTCTCTCGTAGTGGGTGTTCGTCACATAGACCTGTCGACCCTCGCGCTGGATGATGCGGCCGCGCGTCGCGATGCCATCCGCGCGGAGCTGGTGGCAGACGGCTATTCGTTCGACAAGCAGAACCCGCCGCTGGTCAACATCGTCGGCATCATCGCTCTGGTTCTGGTTCTGGGCGCGCTTTCGGCTGCGAATTACGGCCCGGTCGCCGCCTTGCTGAGCGAGATGTTCCCGCCGCGCATCCGGTACAGTTCAATGTCGATCCCATATCATATCGGCGCGGGGTATTTCGGCGGATTCCTGCCGCTGATCGCTGCGTATATCATCGCGCGGACGGGAAATGCCTATTCCGGGCTGTGGTACACGTGGTTCTTCGTTGCCTTTGCCTTCCTTATCACGGCATGGGGGCTGAAATCCGGTCCGCCGCGTGATTTCGAGGAAGTACAATCAAACCCCTGATGCCCGACAGCCCAATGGCTCCGCCGCCCGCGATGCGTTTGCGTGTCGACAGTGGAGCCATATCCGACAACTGGCGCACGCTTGATGCGATGAGCGGCACTGCGCGCGCTGCGGCGGCGGTGAAAGCCGATGCCTACGGCGTGGGCATCGATCGCGCCATGCCTACCTTGCTCGATGCAGGCTGTCGCGACTTCTACGTTGCACACTGGTGTGAGGTGGCAGGTGCCATCCGCCATGCCGCGCCGGAGAACGTAGCCGTGCTGCATGGCCCGATAACGCAAGCCGACTGTGAATACGCGCGCCAGACTGGCGTGCGACCGGTCCTCAACAGCCTGGCACAGGTCGGGCTGTGGCAGTCGACGGGGGGTGGGCCATGCGATCTGATGGTCGACAGCGGGATGAACCGGCTTGGCCTTCGGCCCGATGAACTGGGTGATCCGGCGCTCGCGGGGCTGGAGGTGATTACCTTCATGTCCCATCTCGCCTGCGCTGACGAGGATAGCGCCATGAACGGACGGCAGCGCGATCTTTTCGCCTCGCTGCTTGCCGCGGTGCCGCATCGGCGGGCCAGCCTTGCCAATAGCGCCGGTATCGCATTGGGCGCCGGTTTCCAGCACGACCTGACGCGACCGGGGGTCGCGCTTTACGGCGGTGTTGTGCGCAGCGAACTTGTCGGAAAAATCCGGCCGGTCGTCGGACTGGAAGCGGCCCTGATACAGGTGCGGACTGTGCCTGCGGGCGAAACGGTCGGTTATGGTGCGGCATTTACCGCGCAGCGCGATACGCGTGTGGGGATCGTGTCGCTGGGCTACGCAGACGGCTATCTGCGCTGCTGGAGCGACGTTGGTGTTTTCCGGTCAGGTAACGCCCCATTGCCCGTGCTGGGCAGGGTTTCGATGGACATGACCGCGATTGACCTGTCCTCTGCGCCCGATCTTGCTGAAGGGGATTGGGTGAGTGCCGAATATGACTTGCCGACCGCCGCGCAGCGAAGCGGGTTGACCCAATACGAATTGCTGACCGTTTTGGGACCGAGGTTGCGAGCGTAACCGGTTGCCGTGGCAATTGTGCATGTGCTAATAGCATGTGCAGCAAAAATGCAGCACGAAGCTGTGTTCAAAAGGAGGCGCGGGATATCTGTGGCTGATTCCGAAAAGAGCGATGATGTCATCATCATCAAGAAGTACGCCAACCGGCGCCTCTACAATACGGATTCTTCCAGTTACATCACGCTGGATCACCTGGCGGAAATGACGCGGCAGGGCGTCGATTTTCAGGTGATCGACGCGAAGAGCGGCGCGGATATCACGCACCAGATCCTGACCCAGATCATCATGGACGAAGAGGCCGGCGGTTCGCAGATGCTGCCGGTCAGCTTCCTGCGCGACCTGATCGGCATGTACGGCAATTCGATGCAGTCGATGATTCCCCATTACCTCGAAATGTCGATGCAGCATTTCCGCGACAACCAGCTGAAAATGCGCAAGGCGCTGGAAGACAGCCTCGGCACCAATCCGCTGGCCAAGCTGGCCCAGCAGAACATGGCGATGTTTCAGGCTGCAACGGAAGCGTTCATGTCCGGACGTCCCGGCGCTGCGGGTTCGCCTGCGGCCGCAGAGCCGGAAGCGGCCGGGGAAAAGGGTGAGGAAGAGCTCGACCTGCTGCGCAAACAGATGGCCGAGATGCAGAAGCAGCTCGACAAGCTCGCCAAGTAGCGCGTCGCCACTTCACAAGTTTGCCCGTAGAGCATAGGGGCAATCCACAAGAAAGACGGGGTGGCCCATCGGCTGCCCCGCTCTCGCGTTCAGGCCGCGGGTCGGCCCATCAACAAGGCAGGCAGTCCCCGTGTCCAATTCCAAGATCCGTCACGCCCTAGACATCACGCGCGAAGCCGATTTCGCGGCCTGGTACCAGGCTGTCGTCACGCAGGCTGACATGGCCGAGGAATCGGGCGTTCGCGGCTGCATGGTGATCAAGCCGTGGGGCTGGGGCATTTGGGAACGCATCCAGCGGGTGCTGGACGACGAGATCAAGGCAACGGGGCATGAAAACTGCTATTTCCCGCTGTTCATCCCGCTGTCCTATTTCGCCAAGGAAGCCGAACACGTCGAAGGTTTCGCCAAGGAAATGGCGGTCGTCACGCACCACCGGCTGAAGGCCGAGGATGGCGGACTTGTCGTTGATCCCGAGGCAAAGCTGGAAGAGCCGCTCGTCGTTCGTCCCACGTCAGAAACTGTGATCGGTCAGGCTATGAGCCGCTGGGTCCAGTCTTGGCGCGATCTGCCGCTGCTGATGAACCAGTGGGCCAATGTCGTGCGCTGGGAAATGCGCACGCGCATGTTCCTGCGCACCAGTGAGTTCCTCTGGCAGGAAGGCCATACCGCGCACGCCGACCGCGATGACGCGATGGTCGAAACGCTCAAGATGCTGGAAGTCTATCGTGCCTTTGCCGAAGACGTGCTGGCGATGCCGGTGATCGCGGGCGAAAAGCCGGAGAACGAGCGTTTTCCCGGCGCCGTCGCAACCTATTCGATCGAGGCAATGATGCAGGACGGCAAGGCGCTGCAGGCAGGCACCTCGCATTACCTTGGCACTGGCTTCGCCGAAGCGGCGGACATCCGGTATCAGGATCAGGAAGGTCAGCAGACGCTGTGCCACACGACAAGCTGGGGCGTTTCCACCCGCCTGATCGGCGGCGTGATCATGACGCATGGCGACGATGACGGGTTGCGTGTGCCGCCCCGCATTGCGCCGCACCAGATCGTGATCCTGCCGATGCTGCGCGGCGCTGATGGCGATGCAGAGATTCTGGATTACTGTGAAAAGCTGCGCATAGGCCTTCTGGAACAGAACGCGTTCCGCGAACCGGTTCGCGTGCTGCTGGACAGCAAGCCGGGCAAGGTTGCGCAAAAACGGTGGGACTGGGTGCGCAAGGGTGCGCCGATCATCGTGGAAGTTGGCCCGCGCGACATGGAAAACGGCAAGGTTGCCGTTCTGCGCCGCGATCACCTGTGGCGCGAAGATGGCAAGACCGACTTCGAGTTTCAGGTGCGTGACGATTTCGTGTTCTGTGCTGCGGGGGTTCTGGAGGACATCCAGACAAACCTGTTCGAACAGGCGAAGAAGCGCCGCGACGACAATATCCGTCGTGACATCAAAGACTTCGATGGCCTTGCCGCGCACTTCGCCGATGGCGTCGCCAAGCCGGGCTGGGTCGAGCTGGCATGGTCCCGCCCGACCGGTGCCGCTCTGGATGCAGTCGTCGAAAAGCTGAAGACGTTGAAGCTGACCATCCGCAACACGCCGATGCAGGAAGACAAGCCGGAAGCGGACTGCTTCTTCACCGGCGATGACGCGGTCGAGACGATCTACGTCGCCCGCGCCTACTGATTGGTCGACATAGGCCATGAAGCCGCGCTGGCCGCGATTCCGGCCGGCGGGGCATCAATGATGGGCTTGCTGAGGGGCCTTATTCGCTCTCGGCAGCTATTTTCATGTGCTCGCGATAGGCATCCAGAGAGACCGGACGGCCAAGGAAATCGGCGACCAGATCAGCTGCGGGTTTCGACCCGCCGGGTGCCAGCACGCGTTCGCGGTAGGCCTTTGCAGTGGCAACATCGCCCAGTCCGGCTGCCTGAAAGCGGGTGAACATGTCCTTCGCGACGACGTTCGACCACATGTAGGTGTAGTACCCTGCGGCATAGCCGTTGAGGTGCCCCCACGCCGCCGGATTGTGCGTGTTGTCCGGAATACCGATCAGGTCATAGGCCTCGACCTTTTCGCGATAGGTCGCATCGATGTCTTCGGACAGCGGCAGGCGGTGATATGCCAGCGATGCGTTCGAATAGCCAAGCTGGCGCGTGAAGAAGTAGCCTTGGTTGAAATAACGCGCACGATCCATCTTTGCGACGAGTTCGCGCGGGATCACTTCGCCTTTCTCGTTTTTCGCAAAAGTGGCGAGCGTGTCGTAATCATACATCCACTCTTCCAGCATTTGCGACGGGGCTTCCACGAAGTCCCATTCCACGCCCATCATATTGGTGCCGTAATAGTCCACGTTACCGAACAGCATGTGCAGCAAGTGCCCGAATTCGTGGAAGAACGTGTCCACTGAATCGTGCATCATCAGGCCGGTTTCATACCCGCCCTTGGGCAGGTTCATGACCAGTGCGGCGACCGGAACGGACTTGCCCGGAATGGCGGCGCGGATCGGGATTGCGTTGCCGTGCTTGTACTTGCCGTCGCGCGGATGGCTGTCGAGATAGAAACGGCCGATGACCTTTCCGTTCTCGCTGATTTCGTAGGCTTCCGCATCTTCGTGCCACAGGGGCGTTTCCCACGGCGTGATTTTCACGCCGAACAGGCGTTCGGTCAGCGCGAATGTGCCGTCGCGGGTATTTTCGTAGGTGAAGTACTGACGCACCTCCTGTGCATCCAGCTGGTAGTCCTGTTCCTTCACCTGTTCCATCAGCCAGTTGTTGTCGAAGCTGCGGTACAGCGTCTTGCCCGGGCGCAACTTGTCCAGCAGCGCCTGCTTGCGATCGTATTCCGCCTTTGCCGCCGGGGCAGCGGCGGCGGCCATGTCCTCGATCAGGGCCTGCACCTTGTCCGGCGTGTCGACCATGCGGTTCTTCAGCATGAGTGCGGCATAGTCGGGATAGCCCATAACTTCGGCCAGTTCCTGCCGCTTGGCGAACAGCTGCTTCAGCAGATCGTTGTTTTCAGGATAGGCGCGCGAGAAATAGGCGCGGGCCAGCCGCTCGCGAAGCGCATCGTTGTCGGCAAAGCTGACGACGGGAACGTAATCGGGATAGTCGGTCGTCAGCGTGACAAGCCCGCTGGCGTCGGCGGGGTGGGCGTCGATGAAATCCTGAGGCAGGCCGGTGAGTTCGGACGGCAGCGCCGTGATCGACTTTCCGCTCTCGGCGATGTTCTTGTCGAATTCGGCGCCGATTTTGGAAATCTCGTCGTTGAGCTCTTTCACTTTGGCGCGCTTGTCGGCGTCGAGGGCAACACCGCTCAGTTCGAAATCGCGAACAGTGTTGGAAAGGTAGAACTGCGTCTCCGCATCGGCGGCGGAGCCATCGACTGCGGCAATCCGGTCATAGAGCGGGCGGGAGAGCGACATGCGGTTTGCGGCTTCCTCGATCCGCACCTCGCAGTCCGAAGCGGCATCGCGTTCCTCGGCCGTGGTCAGCACTTCGCGGTAAAGCGCGAATTCACCCGAAGCACCGCCAAGCAGCGCCGACATCTTGTCGAAGGGGAGGAGCGTGTTTTCGATTGTTGCTTTGCCCTTGGCCTTGGCAAGAGCCGAGAACTGCTTGTCGAATGCGGTCAGGTAACTGTCGCAGCGCGCGGTCAATGCGTTCGGTCCGCCTGGCTGCGCCAGAAGGTCGTTGCCAAGCGCCGGCGCGTATTGCTGCGCAGCGGCAGGTGCCGCGAGGGCAGTGGCGGAAAGCAGGGCGGCAGCGGCGAATTTGAAAGCCATCGAGCGTCAGAAACCTCTATCTGGTAAATTATGAAACCATCTAACGCCCCATTCGGCGCGCGGCAATGCCCAAGTTTCCTAGCAGTTGTGCGGTTTCCGGTCCGTGAACAGCCGCTTTGCCTTTGCACCTTGCGCAAGTGCGCCCGCGCGCTCACATGACGCACATGGCCAAACCGACACAGCGCCCGCGCGGCGTGCCGACCAAACCGGGCCTGCCCAGCAAGGAGCAGGTCATGGATTTCATCCGCAATTCCGACGTTCCCGCCGGCAAGCGCGAAATCGCGCGCGCCTTCGGCCTGAAGGGACAAGAGAAGATCGCGCTGAAGGCCTTGTTGAAGGACATGGCCGAAGAAGGTCTGATTGACGGCAACCGCACCGCCTTTCACCAGATGGGCGGCGTGCCCAAGGTTACCGTGCTGCGCGTGGTCGATATCGACGAGGGCGAGGCGATCGCCATTCCCGATGCCTGGCAGCCCGAAGACGCGGTGCCGCCGCCGCGCGTTCGCCTGATCGAGAGCAAGGGTAAGGGGAAGGCGCGGCAGATGCCGGCCCTTCGCAAGGGCGACAGGGTTCTGGCCCGCACGGAAGAAACCGGCACCGGCTATATCGGCCATCCGATGAAGAAGCTGCCGCAGACGCACGAAAGCCTGATGGGCGTGGTGGAAATCGACGGCAGCGGAAAGGGCTGGCTCGCGCCTATCGAGAAATCAGTGCGATCCTCGCTGCCCATTGCCGATCTTGGCGGGGCGGAAAAAGGCCAACTGGTGCTGGCGGAGGCGGCGGGCCGTTCGCCGCGTTCGGGCGTGAAAGTGGTGGAGGTGCTGGGCGATCCACTCGCGCCCAAGTCGTACTCGCTGATCGCGATCCACAAGCATGGCATCCCGCACTTCTTCTCGTCCGAGACGCTGGCCGAGGCTGCGGCGGTGGCGAAACTGCCGCTGAGCGAGGAGAAGCGGCAGGACCTGCGCGACCTTCCCATCGTTGCCATCGATCCGGCAGACGCACGCGATCACGACGATGCGATCTGGGCCGCGCCGGACAAGGAGGGCGGTTACGACGCCGTCGTCGCGATTGCCGATGTCAGTTACTACGTCAGGCCCGGCGGGGAGCTTGACCGGGAGGCGAGGAAGCGCGGCAACTCTGTCTACTTTCCCGATCGCGTTGTGCCGATGCTACCCGAAGTGTTGTCGGCCGATGTCTGCTCGCTGCGCGAGAACGAGGACAGGGCCGCGATGGTTTGCCACCTCAACATCTCCCGCGAAGGCAGGATCACGCGGTGGGATGTGAAGCGGGCCATCGTCCGCATCCATCACAATATCGCTTACGAGGATGCGCAGGCGATTGCCGACGCCGGTTTCCCCGCAGCGCAAATGTCTGCCGCCGATGCGATGGCGCCGACCGGTGCGCCGACTCCGGGCGCGGAGGCACCCGATCGCAGCCTGTTGCATCTGTGGGACGCGTGGAAGCTGCTGGCCAAGGCGCGGGAGGAGCGCGATCCGCTCGATCTCGACCTGCCGGAACGGCGCGTCATGCTGGACGAGAAGGGGCGGATCACCGAAGTTGCGGTTCGCGAACGGCTTGATGCGCACAAGGTAGTCGAGGAGTTCATGATCGCGGCCAATGTCGCGGCGGCAAAAGCGCTGGAGGCCAAGGCCGCACCGGTGGTGTACCGCGTACACGAGCCGCCCAGCCGCGAAAAGCTGATGGCGCTCAAGGACTATCTCGCGACGATGGATCGCAAGCTGGCGCTGGGGCAGGTGATCACACCCAGCCTGTTCAATCGCCTGATCAAGGATGTGTCTGACGAGGCCGAGAAGGCGCTGGTGATGGAGCAGGTGCTGCGCAGCCAGACTCAGGCCTATTACGGGCCGCGCAATGCCGGACATTTCGGTCTGGCGCTCGGTTCCTATGCGCATTTCACGTCACCGATCCGCCGTTACTCCGACTTGCTGGTCCATCGCGCGCTGGTCGAGGCCTATGGGCTGGAACAGCCGCGCCCTGCCGATCATGCGATACCGGCAGCAACGGGCCTTTCGGATCGCGATCGCGCCTCGCTCGACCGCGTGACAGAGGCGATCAGCCAGACCGAGCGGCGGGCGATGGAAGCAGAGCGCGACACCATCGACCGCTATGTCGCCGCGTGGCTTGCCGGCAAGGTCGGAGAGACGTTCGACACGCGCGTCACCGGCGTCCAGAAATTCGGCCTGTTCGCCACAATCCTCGGTTTTGGCGGAGACGGGCTGGTGCCGGTGTCGGTGCTGGGCGATGAACGTTTCTATTACGACGACAGGGCGCAAGTGCTGCGCGGGGAGCATTCGGGCACGGAGTACCGTTCGGGCGACCGGCTGAAGCTGCGGCTAGCCGAAGCCAACCCGCTGACGGGTGCGTTGAAGTTCGAACCGCCGGAATTCGAAGGCCGGATCGAGCCACGCGGCGGGCGGCCGCAGAAGAAATCCGGCCCGCGCAAGCAGAACAAGACCGGATATATGCAGGGCAAACGGGGCAGGCCGGGCAATATCCGGCACAAGGGCGGCAAGCGCTGAGCGCTTGCCGGCCGGTCAGCTGATCGCGTCGATCTGTTCGTCGCTAAGGCTGCCGGGAACGATCATCAGCGGGCAGGGGAGCTGCCCCGCGCGCTGTCCGGCAAAGTGGCTGACAAGCGGGCCGGGCGTCCCTTCGGATGCTGCGCCCAGCACCAGCGCGGCGACTTCGCCATGTTCGGCAAGGTAGTCCGCCACGACTTTCGCGCCGTCGCCCACCTTGACCGAGATCGCGGGCATTCGCCCGCTTTCGTTCAGCAGGCTGCCGGCGGCGGCCATGACCAGCACTTCGGCGCGGCTTTTCGCCTCCGCCTCGATCGTGGCCTGCACCCCGCCGAACGCCACGAACTGCTGTTTGGGAACCAGCGCGATGATGTGAACGGCGCCCTGCGTCTTGGCCGCGCGACGTGATGCGAAGCGCAAGGCAACCCGCGCCTCCGGCGTTTCGTCCATGATTACGAGGTAGACGCGCATTCGCGGCGGTTATCCCACAAGTTTCCCGATCCCGGCGGGACGTTGCGCGATGCATGCGCATTAAGCAAGAAAAAGCACACCGCAGCGTCTTGACCAGCCTGCCCATGCTGCGCCAAACCGCAATTGAAAAAACAACTCCCTCACGACGTCAAGGATACCGATGGCGATCCAACTGAAAATGCCCGCGCTTTCCCCCACTATGGAGGAAGGCACTCTTGCCAAGTGGCTGGTTAAAAAGGGCGATAAGATCGAACCGGGCGATATCATCGCCGAAATTGAAACCGACAAGGCGACGATGGAATTCGAATCCATCGACGAAGGCGTGATCGCGGACATCGCGATCGACGCCGGAACGGAAGGCGTGAAAGTCGGCACCGTGATCGCGACGCTTGCCGAGGAAGGCGAGGATGCCGACGCGGTTGCCAGCGCACCGGCATCAGCCCCCGCCGCCAAGGAAGTGGCTGAGAAGCCTGCCGAAACTCCGGCAAAGGAAGCGGCACCCGCATCTGCGGCAGCCCCTGCGAAAGCGGCACCTGCTGCCAGCGGCGACCGCGTGATCGCATCCCCGCTTGCGCGCCGCATCGCTGCCGAACGCAACGTCGACCTGACGGCGATTTCCGGCAGCGGCCCGCGCGGACGTATCGTGAAGGCGGACGTCGTCGGTGCAGAATCGACCGGCAAACCGGCGGCTGCCCCTGCGGCCTCCGCACCGGCTCCGGCTGCCGTTGCGGCGCAGGATTTCGGCATTCCGCACACGGTGGAAAAGCTGTCGATGATGCGCAAAACGATCGCGCGTCGCCTGACCGAATCGAAGCAGCAGGTTCCGCATATCTACCTTACGGTCGATATCCGGCTCGACGCGCTGCTCAAGCTGCGTGCGGAATTGAACGACAGTCTCGCGTCTTCCGGCGTGAAGCTTTCGGTGAACGACCTGCTGATCAAGGCGCTTGCCAGGTCGCTGATCGCGGTCCCTTCGTGCAACGTGCAGTTCGCCGGCGACCAGTTGCTCAGCTTCAGCCGCGCCGACATTTCGGTTGCCGTCTCGATCCCCGCCGGCTTGATCACGCCCATCGTTGTCGATGCGGGTGACAAGACGGTGTCGAAGATCTCTACCGAAATGAAGGATCTTGCGACCCGCGCCCGCGACGGCAAGTTGCAGCCGCATGAATTCCAGGGCGGCACGGCCAGCCTGTCGAACATGGGCATGTACGGCATCAAGCAGTTTGAGGCGGTCATCAACCCGCCGCAGGGCATGATCATGGCGATCGGCGCTGGCGAAAAGCGCCCCTATGTCATCGATGACAGCCTGCAGATCGCATCGGTCATGTCCGCAACCGGCAGCTTCGACCACCGTGCCATCGACGGTGCGGACGGTGCCCAGCTGATGCAGGTGTTCAAGGACCTGATCGAAAAGCCGATGGGGCTGCTGGCCTGATGGTGCAGGTGGCGGGAGATCCCGTCATCCGCGTCACCGCCATGCCAGCCGACACGAACCCCTATGGCGGGGTGTTCGGCGGTTGGCTGATGAGCCAGATGGCGCTTGGGGCGGGTTCGCTCGCCTCACGCCATGCAAACGGCACGGCGGTCGTCATCGGGGCGACGGATTTCCGCTTTCCCGGCGCGATGGACGTGGGCGACGAACTCTCGATCTATGCGGATATCGCGAAAGAGGGCCGAACCTCTCTGAATATCGAGGTGCGCGGCATCGCGCGCGAACGTAACAGTGAAGCCACGAAAGAAGTGTGTAGCGGCAGTTTCACATTCGTGGTGATTGATGAAACAGGGCGCCCGCGCGCGGTGAAAGACCGCCCGGCGCCGAATACTGGGCAGGAGCTTTGAACAATGTCGGCAAGCTATGACGTGATCGTCCTTGGTTCGGGCCCCGGTGGTTATGTCGCCGCGATCCGTTTGGCGCAGCTGGGGCTGAAGACCGCGATCGTGGAGCGGGAACTGCTTGGCGGCATCTGCCTCAACTGGGGCTGCATCCCGACCAAGGCGCTGCTGCGTTCGGCAGAGATCAAGCATTTCGCGGAACATGCGAGCGACTACGGCCTGAAGATCGCCGGTAAGATCGAGGCGGATCTCGATGCTGTCGTCAAGCGTAGCCGCGGCGTTGCCAAGCAGCTGAACGCGGGTGTCACGCACCTGATGAAGAAGAACAAGATCACGGTCCACATGGGTGAGGGGACGCTGAAATCCGCCACCAGCGTGGAAGTGAAGGGCGAGAAGGGCGCCGAGACGATTTCGGCCAAGCACGTCATCGTCGCCACCGGCGCCCGCGCCCGCGAACTGCCGTTTGCGAAGGCGGATGGCAACAAGATCTGGACTTATCGCCACGCGATGACGCCCAAGGAAATGCCGACCAAGCTGCTCGTCATGGGATCGGGCGCAATCGGCATCGAGTTTGCCAGCTTCTACAACGACATGGGTGCGGACGTGACCGTGGTCGAAATGCTGGACCGTATCGTTCCTGTCGAGGACAAGGACGTATCGGCCTTCCTTGAAAAGGCACTGACCAAGCAGGGCATGAAAATTATGACCGGCGCCGGTGTCGAGGCGATCGAGACCAGTGTCAAGGGCGTGAAGGCCAAGATCAAGGGCAAGGACGGCAAGGTTGCCGAACACGAGTTCAGCCATGTGATTTCGGCGGTCGGCATCGTGCCCAACACAGAGAATGTGGGGCTGGAAGCAGTCGGCGCGAAGCTGGACCGCGGCTTCATCCAGATCGACGATTACGGCCGCACCGGCGTGAAGGGACTGTGGGCCATCGGCGATTGCACCCCCGGACCGTGGCTGGCGCACAAGGCGAGCCACGAGGGTGTTACCGCTGCCGAAGCGATCGCGCAGGAAATGGGCAACAAGGACGTCCACCCGCACGGGCTTGACCGCAACAACATCCCGGGCTGCACTTATTGCCACCCGCAGATCGCCAGTGTCGGCATGACGGAGGAGAAGGCGAAGGAGGCCGGCTACACGGTGAAGGCGGGCACGTTCCCGTTCATCGGCAACGGCAAGGCGATTGCGCTGGGCGAGCCGGAAGGGTTCGTGAAGACGGTGTTCGACGCCAAGACCGGCGAACTGCTGGGCGCGCACATGATCGGCGCTGAAGTGACCGAGATGATCCAGGGCTATGTCGTCGGCAAGACGCTGGAGACGACCGAGGCCGAACTGATGCAGACGGTCTTCCCGCACCCCACGATCAGCGAATCCATGCATGAAAGCGTGCTGGCTGCTTACGGTCGGGCGATCCATATCTGACGATCACGCCCGCCGCAGGCTGACGCCATGAACGGCTCCGCGCCAGCAGTATCGCCGCTCGGCATGTTCGAGCGGTATCTGTCGCTATGGGTGTTTCTGGCGATCCTTGCCGGGATCGCCCTCGGCCTCGTCGCGCCCGGTGCTGTCGGGTTGTTGGCGGGGCTGGAGTATGCCTCCGTCAATCTGGTCGTCGCGGTGCTGATCTGGGCGATGATCTACCCGATGATGGTCGGCGTGGATTTCGCCAGCGTGCGCGGGATCGGTCGCAAGCCCAAGGGATTGATCGTGACGCTGGTCGTGAACTGGCTGGTCAAGCCGTTCACGATGGCGGCGCTGGCCGTCCTGTTCTTCGAATACCTCTACGCCGGCTGGCTTTCGGGGGCGGAGGCGGATCAGTACATTGCGGGTCTTATCCTGCTGGGCGCGGCGCCGTGCACGGCCATGGTCTTCGTCTGGTCGCAACTGACGCGGGGCGATCCGGCCTATACGCTGGTACAGGTCTCGGTGAACGATCTCGTCATGATCGTGGCCTTTGCGCCCATCGTCGCCCTTCTGCTGGGCGTGACCGACATCGTCGTGCCGTGGGAGACATTGCTGCTCTCCGTCATCCTCTATGTCGTTATCCCGCTTGTGGCAGGGGCGTTCACGCGGCGACGGGTTATCGCTGTCCATGGCGGCGACGAGGCATCGGTCGATGCTTTCACCGCGCGGCTGAAGCCGTGGTCGATCATCGGCCTGTTGGCCACGGTTGTGCTGTTGTTCGCGTTTCAGGCGCGGACGATCGTTTCCAATCCGCTGCTGATCGTCCTGATCGCAATTCCGATCATCATCCAGTCCTATGGTATCTTCGCGATCGCTTATGGCGCGGCGAAGGCGTGGAAGATCCCGCACGATATCGCGGCACCCTGCGCGCTGATCGGAACGTCCAATTTCTTCGAGCTTGCCGTGGCCGTGGCAATCGGCCTGTTCGGACTGTCCAGCGGGGCGGCGCTGGCAACGGTGGTCGGCGTGCTGGTCGAAGTGCCTGTGATGCTGTCGCTCGTCGCTTATGCCAACCGCACCCGTTCCAGCTTTCCGGCCGGGTGAGCCGCCGACCGCAGCATCAGTACCAGGGGCGGGCGCGATACCAGCGCGTTACCACGTACTTCACGCCCGCAATCACCGGCGTTCCGGCGTGTAGCGTATCCATGTTGACCCGCCCGTCGTCTTTCGCATTGCTCCACGCAACCAGCGTCCCCTGCTGCGGGGGGATCGCGATCTGTGCCTTGGGAAATTCGGTGGCGCCGCCTGCCTCCACGTCGTTCAGGTAGACCATCAGCGTCCACGCCCGCTGGCCGCCCAAGGCGACTTCGCCCTTCCAGTACGGGGCGCCGGTATCGAACCAGTCGTGGTGGGCCTTGAACTCCTGCCCCACGGCATAACGCTGGCCCTGCATCGTTTCGCCCCAGTTTTCCTCAACCCCCATCAGGTCGTCCATGCGCCGGTGCAATGTCCGCACGAACGGATCGAGGGGGTCGAGATCGCCGGAATAGCTGGTGCGTGCGGCCTTGCCATAGTCGACATCGAAAACGGGCGACGGGCGCGCGCATTTGTCGATCATCCGCATCAGTCTCTCGCATTCGTCTTCGGAGAAGAAATCGGGAATGCCGAAGAGTTGCAGGCCATCGTCCATAAGAACCTGCACCGCATCGTCCGATCGCAGGCGACCGAGCACTGCGCGATTCATCGCTGCGATTTCCTTGCGGTTCTTTTCGTCTGTGCGTCCGGTCTTGGCCATGGTGCCTGTACTGCTACGATAAGTTGTTTGTCGGGATGACAATGTGTTTGTAGTGTTCCCGTCGGGGACAAGCTCTGGGAAAGGCTAAGCACACCGACATGGCAACAATCAACACCCCGCAGGCACGCTACTCTACAGGGGCGATAATCCTGCACTGGCTGATCGCGATCGCGGTCATCGTGAACTGGCGACTGGCAGAGGCAGCCGAGGGGCTGGAACGCCCGGCCGCTGCTGTCTACATGGACCCGCACAAGGCGATCGGGATGATCGTTCTGGTCTTGACGGTCGCCCGCCTGGCGTGGCGCTACATGAACCCGCCGCCGCCCATGGACCCCGGCTATGCAGCCTGGGAACGTTACCTTGCAAAGGCGGTGCACGGTATCTTCTATTTCCTGCTGCTGGCACTGCCGCTGGGTGGCTGGTTCGCATCGTCGTCATTCGGCATGGGTATAGACATTTTCGGCCTGTTCACCGTGCCGGCGCTGCCGGTGGCGGAGAACCCTGCGCTGGGTAAATCGGTGTTCGAGCTTCACCACACGGGGGGTGTGATCATGATCCTTCTGGTGGGCCTGCATATCGCAGGTGCATTGAAGCACCAGTTTCTGGACAAGAATAACGAACTGGGCCGGATGATTCCCGGTTTGGGCAAGCGTTAGGCCACATGGGAAAACGGCCCCCCAAGCATGCTCGGGGGGCCGTTCCTTCCGGCTAAGGTCTGCGACCCTGACCTTACCAGAAGAAGTCGTAGATCACGTCGACCACTTCGCCGGAGTACATGTCGACGAGAAGGACATCGTCATAGTACCGGACCCAGCGATAGGGGCCGTAGACTTCCGGCAGGCGATAGCGCCACGGATCGTCGATCCAGTACCGCGAACTGTAGAACAGCGAGCCTAGCGTGAAACCGATCGTCAGGCGGCGATAACGATAGTCGCGATAGGGCGAGTGGTAATGGCCGATGCGATAGATGCTGCGGTTGTGACTGCGATAACGGTACCAGTCGTAGCGGTTGTTGTCGCGCCACCGGCGATCCCAGTTTCGGTGATCGCGATAGCGGCTGCCGTCGCGGTCCCGATATCGGCTTCCGTCACGGTCTCGGTAGCGGTCACGATCCCGGTCGCGATAGGCCGTGCGATCACGGTCGGAATAGCGCGTGTCGCGATCCCGATCGCGGTAGCTGTCGTTCCTGTCCCGATCATTGTAGCTGCGGGCACGATCACGGCGGCTATCCCGCTCGCGGGTGCTATCCCGATCTGCCGTACGCCATGTCCGGTCGCCACCGCTGCGGATGCGATCATTGCTGGCCCTGTCGTTGGACGAACGATCGGAACGATTCCAGTCGCGGCCCGAACGCGTTTCAGCGGTCTGGCTGCGGTTGTCGGACCGATTCCAGTCGCGCCCCGAACGCTCGCTCGATCGCGGTTCGGACCGGGTCTCGGTGCGCTCTGCCCGCTGTTCTGTGCGTTCTGCGCGCTGTTGACGGATGCGCGGCGTGCGATCCGAACGGCTTTGCGCGCGTTGTTCCCGCATATTGCCTCGGCGGCTGTCACGGTCGGCCAGGCCCGCTTCGCCGGTCGGCATGGCAATGCTGCCTGCGGTGCTGGTCTGGATTTGTGCTGCCTGCGCAATCGGTGCGCCGGCCAGCATAGTGGTGGCAAGGATTAACCCTGTCACCGATTTCAAGGTCTGGACCCTTTTCATAAATACTCTCCACACGGAAGCGCTGGCTAGCGCTCTCTCGGTCGCTGTGAAGGTATCTACATGTATCCGTCTGTCGCGCCCCTGAACCGGGCTGCAGACCGCCGTTCATGTTTTTTGCAGTTTACATGAACGGCAGTCTGGTCGGTGCTGACGTGGCGTTATCAGCGGGTCAGTTTCTTGTAGGCAAGGCGGGTCGGACGATCGGCCGCATCGCCAAGGCGGCGGCGCTTGTCTTCCTCGTAAGCCTCGAAGTTGCCTTCGAACCATTCGACATGGCTGTCGCCCTCGAACGCGAGGATATGGGTCGCCAGACGATCGAGGAAGAAGCGGTCGTGCGAGATAACCACGGCGCAACCGGCGAAATTCTCGATCGCGTCTTCCAGCGCGCCCAGCGTTTCGACGTCGAGGTCGTTGGTCGGTTCGTCGAGCAGGAGGACGTTGCCACCCTCCTTCAGCATCTTGGCCATGTGGACGCGGTTGCGTTCACCGCCCGACAGCTTGCCGACGTTCTTCTGCTGGTCCTGCCCCTTGAAGTTGAACGCACCGACATAGGCGCGCGTCGACATGTCCTGTCCGTTGACCTTCATGTAGTCGAGGCCGTCGGAGATTTCCTGCCAGACGTTGTTCTTGGGGTTCAGGTGATCGCGGCTCTGGTCGACATAGCCGAGGTGCACGGTCTGGCCGATTTCGACGGTGCCGCTGTCCGGCTGTTCCTTGCCGGTGATGATCTTGAACAGCGTGGACTTACCCGCGCCGTTCGGACCGATCACGCCGACGATGCCGCCCGGCGGCAGCATGAATGACAGGTTCTCGAACAGGAGCTTGTCGCCATAGGCCTTGGAGATGTTCTTGGCCTCGATCACCTTGCCGCCAAGGCGCTCGGGCACCTGGATGACGATCTGGGCCTTGCCGACCTGGCGGTTGTCCTGGCTGTTCTGCAGTTCCTCGAACTTGCGGATACGGGCCTTCGACTTGGTCTGGCGCGCGGCGGGGGTCTGGCGGATCCACTCCAGTTCGCGCGACAGGGCTTTCTGCTTGCCCGATTCCTCGCGGCTTTCCTGCTCCAGACGCTTGGCCTTCTTCTCCAGATAGGTCGAGTAGTTGCCTTCGTACGGATAGTACGAACCGCGGTCGAGTTCGAGAATCCAGCCCACCACGTTGTCGAGGAAGTAACGGTCGTGGGTGATCATCAGGACGGCGCCGGCATATTCCTTGAGGTGGTTTTCAAGCCACTGCACGGATTCGGCGTCGAGGTGGTTGGTCGGTTCGTCGAGCAGCAGGATCGACGGCTTCTGGATGAGCAGGCGGGTCAGCGCCACGCGGCGCTTTTCACCGCCCGACAGATCGGTAACGGGCCAGTCACCCGGCGGGCAGCGCAGCGCTTCCATCGCGACTTCGAGCTGGTTGTCCAGCGTCCAGCCGTCGACGGCGTCGATCTTGTCCTGCAGCTCGCTCATCTCCGCGCCCAGCGCGTCGAAGTCGGCGTCTTCCTCGGCCATTTCCATGCCGATCTGGTTGAAGCGGTCGACCATGTCGGCGATGTCGCGCGCGCCATCCTTGACGTTTTCGAGAACGGTCTTGCTCTCGTCGAGCTCCGGCTCCTGCTCCAGATAGCCGACGGTGATGTTCTCGCCCGGCCAGGCCTCACCCGTGAAGTCGGTGTCGACGCCGGCCATGATCTTGATCAGCGTCGACTTACCCGCGCCGTTGGGGCCGACGATGCCGATCTTGGCACCCTGGTAGAACTGCAGGTTGATGTTGGAGAGCACCGGCTTCTGCGCGCCGGGGAAAGTCTTCGTCATGTTCTTCATGACGTATGCGTACTGGGCGGCCATCTGTCGTCCTTTGCGGGCGGTATCACGGGTTTTCGGAATTTGCCGCGCAGATAGGGGCAATGGCCGCTACGGGCAAGCCACTTGCCGGAAGAACGGGCGACGAATGCGTCACTGGCGGGAGGTGCATCGCAAGTCCCGCCAGTGATAACCGGATCAGCGGGCGGTGAAAACGCCGCAGGCCAGCCGGGCGCCGGCATTGCCGGTGGGCTGGCTCTTGTAGTCGTCGGGGTCGGCATGGATGATGAAGGCCGCGCCATCGCCGTCCATCAGCCCTTCGAACGTGCCGTTCGACGTTCCGGTCAGCGTGCCGGTGCCGTCTGCGGCGATGACGAGGTTCGACAAGTCACCGGCATGGGGATGCGGCGCTTCGCTGAGCGTGCCGTGGTTGGTGTTGTCGGGGTTCCAGTGCCCGCCCGCGCTGGTAAAGTCGGCGGCTGAGCAATCGCCCTTGGTGTGGATGTGTGCACCATGCGTGCCGGCCGGCAGGCCGCGGGCAGCGACGGCGACGGCAAGGCCGACCGGCGTTTGCGTGGCTGTCGCAGTGCCGACGATGTTGCCTGACGTGTCCTTCAGCGTGGCGGTGGCGATTTGCGGATCGACTTCGCCGGTCGTGGCGCAACCCGCCAGAAGGGCCGGGCCGAGAAGGGCGAGTGGGACAGATCGTAGGGTCATGAAGGCTCCTGCTGTTGATGTGGCGGATGATCGTGGCAGTTGCGCCGCAGCGCAAGGGCCGAGCGGACAATTCGCCTTCTTGCGGCGTTCGGTTACCCTTCGAAGAAAACCGGATCGTCGCCTTCGTTCCATGGGCGGACCCGAACCATGATTGCGTTGAAAAGGTCGGACGACAGGTGTGCGGCAAGCCACGCCTGCAACTTCGGCAGGGCGAGGGCGTCGAACCACTCGCGATCGACAGCGGCGAACTGTCGTACGAACGGGACGATTGCCGCGTCGGTCAGGCCCATGCCCTGCCCGCCGAGCTGTGGCGAGCGTTCCAGCCGGTCCTCCAGTTCACGCAGATAGGCAAGGCCGCTTTCACGGTGCAGGTCTGCGTCGGAGCCATGACGCTCCGGATATTTGAAGCGGTCGAGATCGTGTTTGAACGGCCCGTCGTTGCGCGCAATCAGGGCCGCGTCTTCCCGCCCCAGCCAACCATCGGGATCGCTGCGTTCCAATGCCCAGTGCATGATGTCGAGGCTTTCCTCGATCACCGTGCCATCCTGAAGCACGAGTACCGGCACCGTGCCCTTGGGCGATGCGGCAAGCATGGCATCGGGCTTTTGCGACAGCTTCACTTCGCGAAGTTCGCAGCGGATGCCGCTGATCGCGAGAGCCAGCCGCGCACGCATGGCATAAGGGCAGCGGCGGAAACTGTAGAGTACCGGATCGGTCACTGCGGCTCCCGCCGTTCGGCCAACCGCGCACCAACGTGAACCCCGCCCCGTGCCGCTGCCAGCATCTCCTGCTTCTGCCTCTCGCGATAGGCTGCGCGCTGTTGGTCGGTACGCTCGTCGTGACAGGCGGCGCAGCTGACCCCGTCCTCGAACATGGGAGAGGTTTTGTCTTCCTCCGTAATCGGGCGGCGGCAGGCGCGGCATAGTTCGTATTGGCCCTGAACAAGTCCGTGGCCGACAGTCACGCGTTCGTCGAAGACGAAGCATTCGCCCTGCCACATGCTTTCGTCCTCCGGCACGGTTTCAAGGTATTTCAGGATGCCGCCCTTCAGGTGGAAGACCTCCTCTATGCCCTCCTGCTTCAGGAACGCGGTGGACTTCTCGCAGCGGATGCCGCCGGTGCAGAACATGGCCACTTTCGGCGGCTTGGCAGTGTTCAGCAGCTTTTCCCGCGCGCTGCGGAACCATGCGGGAAAATCGCGGAACGTGGCCGTCTTCGGGTCGATCGCGCCCGCGAACGTGCCCACTGCCACTTCGTAATCGTTGCGTGTGTCGATCACGATCGTATCGGGATCGCTGATCAATGCGTTCCAGTCCTGCGGATCGACATAAGTGCCGACGCTGGCGCGCGGATCGATGCCGGGTTCGCCCATGGTGACGATTTCGCGCTTCAGCCTGACTTTCGTGCGGTGGAACGGCATCTGTTCCGCGTGCGAGAATTTCACGTCGAGTTCGGCGCAGCCGGGAAGTGCACGGATATGGCCCAGCACGGCGGCGATTCCTTCCGGATTGCCCGCGATGGTGCCGTTGATCCCTTCGGCGGCGAGCAGGAGAGTGCCGCGCACACCATGATCAAGGCATTGGCGTTCCAGCGGTTCGCGAAGATCCTGATGATCCTCGAACGGCGTGAATCGGTACAGGGCGGCAACAAGGATCGGGCCGTCGCCGGATGGGGTATCAGTCTGCATGACCGGCCCCATAGCGCCCCGCTGCACGCGCGTCAGCCTCTCCGTTAACGGGCGTCCTTCGCACAGCTGCCTAACGGCAAAAAAGCGCTACGGAAAAAGAATGCAAGCCAAATGCGCCCGGGCGCTGTATGGGCGCGCCACGGCCCGTGCTGCAATCGGTTTTGCGCGCGGTAATCAGGTCCCGACAGGCGCACAGCTCGCCCAGACCGGTATCGTTTATAAAATTCGCCTTTCGCCGCGCCGATGCGGCCGGCCAGACGTGTGAGCATGATGACCTTTTCCAATCTTCCGCCCATCTTTGCAGAGGCGCTGACCGAACGTGGCTACGAAGCCCCCACCGACGTCCAGTCGGCAGTGCTTGCACCCGAAGCAGCCGGACGCGACCTGATCGTTTCGGCGCAGACCGGTTCGGGCAAGACAGTCGCTTTCGGCCTCGCCTTCATCGAAAATCTGCTGGATGAGGCGGGTTTCCTGCCGACTGCGGAGACGCCGCTGGCACTTATCATCGCGCCGACGCGCGAACTGGCCCTTCAGGTCAGCCGCGAACTGGCGTGGCTTTACGGCAAAGCCGCGGCGCGGATTTCGACGTGCGTCGGCGGGATGGACGCTTCGAAGGAGAGGCGCAGCCTCAATCGCGGCGCGCACATCGTCGTCGGTACGCCGGGCCGTTTGCGCGATCACCTTGAACGCGGGGCGCTCGACCTGTCCTCCCTTCGCGTTGCCGTGCTGGACGAAGCGGACGAGATGCTCGACATGGGCTTTCGCGAGGATCTGGAAGAAATCCTCGACGCAACGCCCGATGTGCGGCGCACGCTGCTCTTTTCGGCCACCATGCCGAAACAGATCGTCGCGCTGGCCAGCCGCTACCAGAACGATGCCCTGCGTATTTCAACGGTCGGTTCGGAACGCGGCCATGGCGACATCGCCTATCAGGCCGTGACCGTTGCACCGGCAGAGATCGAGGCAGCCGTCGTCAACCTGTTGCGTTTCCACGAAGCCGAAACCGCGATCCTTTTCTGCGCCACGCGTGACAATGTCCGCCACCTTCACGCGACTTTGCAGGAACGCGGCTTTGCTGTCGTCGCGCTGTCGGGCGAGCATTCGCAGTCGGAACGCAACCACGCGCTTCAGGCGCTGCGCGACCGGCGGGCGCGCGTTTGCGTGGCGACGGACGTTGCTGCGCGCGGTATCGACCTGCCGACGCTGAGCCTTGTCGTGCATGTCGAAATTCCGCGCGATGCCGAAACGCTGCAGCACCGTTCGGGGCGCACAGGCCGTGCTGGCAAGAAGGGGACTGCGGTCATCGTCGTGCCCTATCCGCGCCGCCGCCGCGTGGAATCGATGCTGCGCGGTGCGCGGATCGAGGCGGAATGGATCGGCGCGCCCAGCCGCGAGGCGATCCGTGAAAAGGATCGCGAACGCTTGCTCTCGATCCTGCTCCAGCCGGCCGAGGTTGACGAGGAAGACCGTGAGCTGGCCCGCCAGCTGCTTGCAGAGCGTTCGGCAGAGGACATCGCCGCAAGCCTCGTACGCGCGCACCGCGCCTCCATGCCGGAGCCGGAGGAGATGATCGAGAACACGCCAGAAGCTAGGCGCGCGGCCCAGAAAGAGCGGCACCGCCCCGGTTTCGAAGACGTGGCGTGGTTCCGCCTCGACATCGGTCGTCGCCAGAACGCCGACCCACGCTGGATCCTGCCGCTGCTTTGCAGGCGCGGCCACATCACCCGCAACGAAGTGGGCGCGATCCGCATCGGCATGCACGAAACGCATTTCCAGGTACCGACCGAGCTTGCCGCGAAGTTCAGCGCGACCTTGCAGCGCACCGCAGGCGAGGAAGGGACCGCCGAAGGCGTCCTGATCGAACCGTCGGACGGCCCGCGCGAAGGTGCGCACGAACATCGCGAGAGCAGGGGGCCGCGCAACAGCAACAACGCACGCGGGCCGGAGCATCCGCCGCGCCACCGGGCAAAGCCCTACAAGCCGGGCGGAGCGAAGGGGAAGGGCAAGCCGGAAGGCGCCTTCAAGGGCAAGCCGGAAGGTGGTTTCAAGGGAAAGCCCAAGCCCGGTTTCAAGGGTAAGCCGAAGGGGCGCAACGGACGCCCTTGATGGCCTTGCGCGTTCTCGTCGACGCCGATGCCTGTCCGGTGAAGGAGGAGATCTACAAGGTCTGTTTCCGCCACAAGGTGCCGGTAACGATCGTGAGCAACAGCTGGCTGCGCGTGCCGGATCACGCGCTGGTCGATCGCGTAGTGGTGAGCGACGGTTTCGATGCCGCGGACGACTGGATCGCAGACCAGTCCGCGCCCGGATGTATCGTGGTGACGGCAGATATCCTGCTGGCCGACCGCTGTCTGAAGGCAGGAACTGTCGTGCTTGCTCCGAACGGAAAGCCTTTCACCGCCAATTCCATCGGCAGCGCCATCGCCACGCGCGCGATCATGGCCGACCTTCGCGCCGGCGGTGAACAAATCGGCGGCCCGCCGCCCTTCGGCAAAGCGGACCGTTCCGCGTTCCTGCAGGCGCTGGACCGTGAAATCGTGAAGCTGGCCAAAGCTGTTCGCTGAAATCGGGCCAAGTTGGTCGGAGAAACTCTGCTGTCATTTCCGGGTTGATGGTATCGTTGGTCGGACTACGAATTAACCCGGCCATCGGAGCAGATCATGCGATTGCTTGCAGAGCGTGCACGCCGGGAAGAGCAGATGGACGATCCGGCCATTGCTCCCGAAATATATGCGCACGTTCTTGCCGATCTTGCGCGGGTCAACCGTTGGACGCTGACGGCTCGGCCAACGCTACGGTTTTTGAAGCAAGCGACACGCGGGCTCTCGCGGTTCAGTCTGCTCGACGTTGGCTTCGGGCATGGCGATATGTTGCGATCCATCGCGCGGTGGGCACATAGGCGCGCGATCGCATGTGACCTGGTCGGCGTCGACCTCAACCCGCTTAGCGCGGCGGTCGCGCGCGAGGCCAGCGCCGGACAGCCGGAAATCGACTTCCGGACGGGCGACTATCGCCTGCAGCCCGAGCGCTTCGACTTCATCATCTCAAGCCAGGTCGGTCACCATATGACGTCTGACCAGTTGCGGGCTTTCCTGCAATTCATGGAGAGCCAAGCCCTGCGCGGATGGCTGTTGAGCGATCTCGACAGGCACGTGATTTCGTACCTCGGTTTCCCCCTGCTTGCGCGCCTGATGCGTGTCCACCGTATCGTTCGGGAGGACGGGACGCTCTCCATCGCCCGCTCGATCCGGGCGAGCGAATGGCCCGCGATCCTGACCGATGCCGGCATCGATCTCGGCGTCGTTCGCGTGCAGCGTCATATGCCCTTTCGCATATCCGTGGAACGTCACTTTCCGCCCACGTCAGATCTGGCTCGACAGGGTTGGGGAGAAAATGTGCGCCGATTTGAATGAACTGGTAGAAGATCGGATTCGAGCGCGCGGTTGGCGGTGCCGGGAAGGATCGAAACAGTCATGACCCAGCCAGTCGCACATGTTCATGCCATCGGGACGGCCGTGCCGGGCAATGACGTTCATCGTGCCCACCTTGAATGGGCGACGTCGCAATTGGCAGACCGGCGCGATCGCAGTCTGTTTTCGCGTATGGCCGAACGTTCGGGCATCGATCATCGCTGGTCCGTACTGCCTTGCGACCAATTCGGGTCATCTCCCGTCGATCCCGGCGGTTTCTACGACGGCGGATCATTCCCCTCGACCGGGCAGCGCATGCAGGTCTACGCCCGCGAAGCGCCAGACCTTGCGATGGCGGCCATCGCGGATCTTGAACGGCAGGTTCCTCTGTCCGGCATTACCCACATCGTCGTTGCCAGTTGCACCGGTTTCGTGGCGCCGGGGATCGACCAGATCATTGCCGCGCGGCTTGGTCTCGATCCCGGAGTGGAGCGCACGCTCATCGGCTTCATGGGCTGCTATGCCGCGGTTTCGGCGTTGCGCGCGGCGCATTACATCGCGCGTTGCGATGCCGGTGCGCGTGTGCTTGTCGTCACGGTGGAGCTTTGCTCGCTGCATCTCGTCGCTTCTCACGACATGAAGGTGCTGCTGGGCGCCATGCAATTCGGGGATGGCGCGGCGGCGGCGCTGGTTAGTGCGAAGCCTTCGGGAGTCCGGCTTGAGAGCTTCTTGCCCACTACCTTGCCTGACAGTGCGGACCTTATCCAGTGGACGATCGGCGATACCGGGTTCGAGATGGTCCTGTCAGGCGAAGTTCCACATCGCATCGCGCAAGGGCTTGGCGACACGACGTTGCGCGATCGTCTGATCCGGGGGTGCGATCCCGCAGCGCTCGCATGGGCAGTCCATCCCGGCGGGAAGTCCATACTGGACGCAGTGGAGCATGCGCTGGATCTGGCGCCTGACAGGCTGGCGCCTTCGCGATCCGTGCTGGCGCGATTTGGCAACATGAGTTCGACAACGCTGCTTTTCGTCCTTGCCGAACTGATGGCCGATCCCGGATGGGAGAAGGGGGTGGCGATGGCGTTCGGCCCCGGCATGGCGGCGGAAACCTTTGCTTTCGGTCGTCCATGAAAAACACCCCGCCCATCGTGATCGGCGGGGGGCCGGCAGGGGCGGCTGCGGCGATCTTGCTTGGCCGGGCCGGAGCATATCCCGTCGTCTATGAACGCCGCGAAAGCGTTGGCGATGCTCTGTGCGGCGGATTCCTGAGTTGGACGACACTGCGCCGTCTGGGGGAACTCGGGGTTTCCGGCGAAGCTCTCGGCGGTCACATCGTACACACCCTGCGCCTTACGGCGGGGCAACAGGCGTGGCGAATGGCGCTGCCGGAATCCGGAATGGGCGTTTCGCGGCTGCGCCTCGACAGCATGCTGCTTGCCCGTGCGGAGGGGGTGGGTGCGGAAATCAGGCGGGCAACAGTTCGCTACGAAGACGGCACCTTTCAACTGCCCGACGGGCAAGCGATTGAAGCCGACAGCATCTTCCTTGCCACCGGCAAGCACGACATGCGGGGCCTGCCCCGTTCGCGCGCCGCTGCGAAAGGCGATCCGTTTCTTGGCCTGCGTATGCGTTTCGCGGCGAAGCCGGAACTGCGTGAACAGCTTTCGGGGGCGATCGAGATGCACCTGTTTCCCAAGGGATACGCCGGTCTAGTCCTGCACGAGGGGGGCTTTGCAAACCTGTGCATGGCCGTTCGCAAGAGCAGGTTGGCCCAGGCGGGTGGATCGCCGGAAAGGCTTCTTGCGCAACTGGCCGAAGGGGACACGCCATTGGCCCGGCGCATTGCTGCGCTGCCGACGCAGGAGTGCATGGATGCAATCGGCCATGTCCCCTACGGCTGGCGTGCGGTCGAGACGCAGCCGGGCCTGTTCCGACTCGGCGATCAGGCGGGAGTCATCCCCTCGCTAGCAGGTGAAGGCATTGGCATCGCACTCGTCAGCGCCAGGCTGGCGACCGACGCCTGGATAAGTGATGGACCGGTCGCAGCGGAAGCGTTCCAGCGGGCCTTTGCGGCAAGGCTCCGTTCACGGCTTGCGTTTGCCGGGGCGATCAGCGGCATCGCCACCAGCCGCCACGTCGCTCCGTTGTTTGGAATCGTGGCGTCGATTCCCGGTCTGGCCCGTCTCATGGGGAATCTGACGCGAATATGATGCTGCTTGTCAGGCGAAAGAGCAGTCAGCCGCCCGTTCTGTCTGATTCACGCAGATCGATGCCCGTTCGCCCAAAAAAAGGCCCGCGTCGGATGACGGCGGGCCTTTCGAGTTGGAGAAGACACGAGCCGAAGGACAGCGCGTGCAAGAGCTTCATGAACGAGCCGGACGGTGCGATCATTGACTTCGGTCAATTGGTTTGCCGCACCGGCGAAGACTTTGGTGGTACGTATAAGATGATGCCGACACTTGCATTCGGCGGGCGAGGCATCACATTGCCGCGGTGCCAGAACCAATTCTCCAGATCGCCGGTCTTGAAAAAACCTATCCGGGCAGGGGCGCGGCTCCTCCGGTCAAGGCGTTGGAGAATGTCGACCTGGAAATCCGCAAGGGCGAGATCTTTGCCCTGCTCGGCCCGAACGGCGCGGGAAAGACCACGCTGATCGGCGCGGTTTGTGGGCTGGTCAGGCCGACAGGCGGCGAAATTCGCGCTTTCGGCATGAACCTTGCGCATGACTGGCGCAAGGTGCGTGCTCGCATCGGGCTGGTGCCGCAGGAAATGGCCATCGACATTTTCGATACGGTCCATCGCGCCGTCACCTATTCGCGCGGACTGTTCGGTCGTCCGTCCGATCCGGGGCGGGTGGAGGAGATTCTGCGCGCACTCAGCCTGTGGGACAAGAAGGATGCGCAGCTGCGCATGCTTTCGGGCGGCATGAAGCGACGGGTGCTGATCGCCAAGGCGCTGGCCCACGATCCCGACCTTCTGTTTCTGGACGAGCCGACCGCGGGCGTGGATGTCGAATTGCGCCGCGACATGTGGGAACAGATTGACAAGCTGCGCGACCAGGGTGTGACCATCATCCTGACCACCCATTACATCGAGGAAGCGGAAGAAATGGCCGATCGCGTCGGCGTGATCGACAAGGGTCGCATCCTGCTGGTGGACGACAAAGATACGATCATGCGCAGCCTTGGGCGGACGGAAGCCCGTTTCACGCTCGATGCCGCGCTTTCCGCCATCCCTGCGTCGCTTGCGCGTGAGGGGTTATCGCTGTCCGAAGACGGCCTTGCCCTCGTCTATCGCGGCGGCGACGGGGCAGGTGGCGGCAAACGGGCCGTGGCCGAAATCGCCCAGACTCTGGCGCGAGAGAGTATCGGCTATTCTGCGATCGACGCGCATGAATCCAGTCTGGAGGACATTTTCGTAAACCTTGTGAAGGATCGACCGGAGATCGCGGCATGATCCTCGGCTTTAATACGCGCAGTGCTGCCGCCATCTATCAGCGAGAACTGGTGCGGGCATGGCGAACCGTGTTCGGTTCGATCATTTCACCGGTGCTGACGACGTGCCTCTACTTTATCGTGTTCGGCGCGGCCATCGGCGCGCGCATGAACGAAGTGGGGGGCGTTTCCTATGGCGCGTTCATCGTGCCGGGCCTGCTGCTGCTGACGCTGCTTTCCGAGAGCACCGCGAACGGCAGTTTCGGGATCTATATGCCGCGCTTTACCGGTGCGATCTATGAACTGCTGTCCGCGCCCGTTAGCGTTGCCGAAACGCTGGTCGGTTTCGTCGGCGCGGCGGTAACCAAATCGCTCATCATCGCTGCCATCATCCTCGCCACTGCGCACCTGTTCGTGGACTATGAAATCGTCCATCCGTTCCTTGCCTTCCTTTATATCGTGCTGGTCGCATCGGCGTTCTCGCTGTTCGGCTTCATCCTCGGTCTCTGGGCCGACGGGTTTGAAAAGCTGCAGATGGTGCCGCTGCTGGTCCTCACGCCGCTGACGTTCCTTGGGGGCACGTTCTATTCGATCGACATGCTGGCAGAACCGTGGCGCACGGTCGCGCTGTTCAATCCGATCGTCTACCTCGTGAACGGGCTGCGCTGGACGTTTTTCGAGCAGTCGGACATCGCTATCGGTGTGGCGCTGGGGCTGACACTGGCGTTCCTTGCCGCGTGCATCACGGCGATCTGGTGGATTTTCCGGACGGGTTGGCGTCTGCGCGAATGATTGCTAGCGGGCGGGGCCATGAAGTTTCCGACCCTGCCCGCGCTCGCCCTTCCTGTCGCATTTTCCCTTTCGGCTACTGCCCATGCAGAACTGCCCGATGCTGTCGTCAAGATGATCGAGGCCGCGGAAAGCACCGGCGATCCGAAGCAGGTTGCCGCTGTCCACGCCGCTGCGGCCAAGGCTTTTCCCGAAGAGGGAGCGGCAATTGCCGCGATCAAGGCGGACTGGAACGAGCGCCTGACGCAGAAGCGCAAGGCGGAAGCCGCGCGCAAGGAAGAAGAAATCCGCACCGCCGGCCTGCTCGACCGTTGGGAAGGAAAGGGCGAGCTTGGCGCACTGCGCAGCACCGGCAACAGCAGCGATGTCGGCCTCACCGCTTCGCTGGCACTGGCGCGGATCGGGATCGACTGGCGCCACAAGTTCAAGGCTCAGGCCGATTATCAGCGCACCGATGGCGAAACCACGCGTGAACGCTTTCTTGCCGCTTACGAACCCAGCATCGACATCGCCGACAGCGCCTTCGTTTATGGTCTTGCACAGGCCGAGCGCGACCGGGTTCAGGGCATCCGTTCGCGCTATTCGCTGTCAGGCGGCCTGGGCTATCGGGTTTTCGACCGCGAAGACGTGAAGCTGGCGATCAAGGCAGGTCCTGCATGGCGCAGCAGCTCTCTGGTCGATGAAGAGGATGAACGCTATCTGGCAGGTTTGGGCGCTCTAGATCTCGACTGGAAGTTTGCGCGCAACATCACTTTCACACAGAACGCATCGGCCTTCGTCCAGAAGGAGAACAGCACGTTCACGAGCCTGACGGGGTTGCAGGCCGGCATCGGCGGGGGCTTTTCGGCGCGGCTGTCCTACTTGGTCGAGCATGAAACCAGCCCGCCCGACGATGCGGTGAAAACCGACACGCTTTCGCGCGTCACCCTGATTTACGACTTCTGACTGCTACCGCCGGATCAGGCGGGGAAGAACCAGTTGTAGAGCAGTTTTGCCGTCAGCAGCAGGCTGATTGTCACGAGCAGCGGGCGGATCACTTTTGCGCCGTGCTTCACCGCGAAGCGCGATCCCAGCCACGATCCGGTCATCGATCCGCATGCCATCGCGATGCCAAGCATCCAGATCACCTTGCCGCCCAGCGCGAAAACAAGCACGGCGGCAAGGTTCGTACACATGTTGAACAGCTTGGCATGGCCGGTGGCACTGGTCAGCCCTTCGCCGCGCAGGCCGACCAGAGAGGCCGCGAAAAAGCTGCCGGTGCCGGGGCCGAAAAACCCGTCGTAGAACCCGATGGAACCGGCCACGGGGGCATAGCCCTTGCGCGAGAGTACCTCGTGCGATTTGGAGTCATCCATGCGCGGCGAGAAGATCACATAGGCCGCAACGCCCATCAATAACAGCGGCACGACAAGGTTCAGCACCCGCACCGATATCTGCTGTACAAGCAGCGAACCGACCGCCGCGAAGGTAAATGCGATCAGCGCCAGCCACTTCTCCTTGCGCCATTCGACAAGCCCCGCGTGCGCATAGTTGCGGAACGCCATCGACGTTCCCGCCACCGACTGTACCTTGTTTGTGCCCAATGCCAGTTGCGGCGGCAGTCCGGCAAACAGCAGGGTCGGCATCATGACCAGTCCGCCGCCGCCGGCAACCGCATCCAGAAAGCCGGTGAAGACAGCGACAAGGGTGAGGGCGGCAATGACCCAGAGTTCGATTTCCATGGCCACGCCATAGCGCCATTCTCGCAGCAGGTAAGCCGCTCTTTCAGCCTGCGTCGATGCTAAGCTGCCGAAGCACTGGCGCATGGCGTTGCGACCCGCTAGGGCGCGGGCCAGCCATGACCCGTTTCCAGTTTTCCATCGCCGCACGCGACGGCAAGGCCCGCACCGGCACGATCTCGATGTTGCGCGGGGAAATCCGCACGCCCGCGTTCATGCCGGTGGGCACTGCAGCGACAGTGAAGGCCATGAAGGTGGAGGACGTGCGCAATACGGGTGCGGATATCATCCTTGGCAACACATACCACCTGATGCTGCGTCCGGGAGCCGAACGCGTGGCGCGGCTTGGCGGATTGCACAAGTTCATGGGCTGGGATCGCCCGATCCTGACCGACAGCGGCGGCTATCAGGTGATGAGCCTGTCCGACCTTCGCAAGATTACCGAGGAAGGCGTGAGCTTCCGCAGCCATCTCGATGGTTCGAGACACATGCTGACGCCGGAACGCAGCATGGAGATCCAGCGACTGCTCGGTTCCGACATCGTTATGGCTTTCGACGAATGCCCGCGCGCGGACCAGCCCCGTGACGTGATTGCGCAGTCGATGGAAATGTCGATGCGCTGGGCGAAACGCAGCCGCGACGGTTTCGACAGCGGAGCGGAGCATGCGGCACGCTCTGCCCTGTTTGGCATCCAGCAGGGCGCTCTGGACGAGGAACTGCGCGGTATCTCTGCGCAGAAGCTGACCGAAATCGGCTTCGACGGCTATGCGATCGGCGGGCTTGCCGTGGGTGAGGGGCAGGAGGCGATGTTCGCCACGCTGGACTTCGCGCCGGGGCAGTTGCCGGACGACAGGCCGCGATACCTGATGGGTGTGGGCAAGCCCGACGATCTTGTCGGTGCGGTCGAACGCGGGGTCGACATGTTCGATTGCGTGTTACCCAGCCGTTCGGGCCGAAACGGGCAGGCGTTTACGTGGAACGGGCCACTGAACATTCGCAATGCACGGTTCGCGGAAGATACCGATCCGCTGGACGATCGTTGCTCATGCCCGACATGCGGCAAGTATTCCCGCGCCTACCTGCACCATCTCGTGCGTGCGGGCGAGATTTTGGGCGCGATGCTGATGACGGAGCACAACCTCTCGTTCTACCAGCAGCTGATGCAGGGCATGCGCGATGCGATTGTGCAAGGGCGCTTCGCCGCTTTCGCAGCCGGCTTCCGGCGCGATTACAATTCCGGCAAATAGCGCTCAGGCCGCCAGCGGCCTGTCTCCATCAGGAGCGCCGCGCACCTGTAGCTGCGTATCGCGATACTTGTAGAACTCTCCGCTCGCCTTGTCGTAGTAGCCCGCACCGATCGCGCAGGCCTGCTTCATCGCCACGGCGAGATCGGGGTACCACTTGCCTTTGTTTTTCGGGGTAATGAATCGGTATTGCATAGTGCCGGGATAATGCCCGAACCGGCCTCTCGGTTCCCGCCGCAACACTCTGATACGATTGAAAATTCGCCACCAACGAAAAAGGGCGGGAAGACCCGCCCTTTTCCTTGATTTCGTGCGGTTTCCCGACCGGTCAGCGCGAGTAGAACTCGACGACCAGGTTCGGTTCCATGCGGACCGGATAGGGCACTTCGTCCAGCGTCGGAACGCGGGTGAAGGTCACCTTGTCGTTGCCGTCGGTCGAAACGTAGTCGGGGATCTCGCGCTCGGGCAGGCTCTGCGCTTCGATGATCAGCGCCATTTCCTTGGCCTTGGTGCCCAGGCTGATGACGTCGCCAACGCGGATGCGGCGCGACGGGATGTTGCACTTCACGCCGTTCACGAGGATGTGCCCGTGGTTGACGATCTGGCGGGCCGAGAACACTGTCGGCGCGAACTTGGCGCGATAGACGACCATGTCGAGGCGCTGTTCCAGCAGACCGATGAGGTTCTGGCTGGTATCGCCCTTCATCTTCGATGCTTCGATGTAGGTGCGCTTGAACTGCTTCTCGGTCACGTCGCCGTAGTAGCCCTTGAGCTTCTGCTTGGCGCGCAGCTGCAGGCCATAGTCGCTCATCTTGCTCTTGCGGCGCTGGCCGTGCTGGCCGGGGCCGTAGGAACGCTTGTTGACCGGGCTGTTCGGGCGGCCCCAGATGTTCTCGCCCATGCGACGGTCAAGTTTATGCTTGGCGCTGGTGCGCTTCGTCATCGTATGCTCCAATATGCTGTCCCCGCCACCACGGCAGGGCCCAAAGCCCGGCATCGCACCGACTGGCCTTCTGCCAGCCGCGGCCACCGCTTCACCGGGGTGCGGGACCTATCGGGCGCGAACCTGTAGCAGGCCCGTCCGACGTGGATGCGCGCGGTTAGGCGGAATGCGGGATGAAGTCAAGCAGGGCGGGTATTCGCGCAACCATGGCTCGACATCGGGCCCGATACGGTGCAGAGCCGCCGCCCATGACTGACACGACAGATGCAACGATCAAACGGGCGCAAGATTGCGAAACAATGACCGAAGTGCGCGCCGGCGTCGATGCGACGGACAGGGCGCTGATGGAGCTTCTGTCGGTTCGTTTCGGCTATATGCGCGCCGCTGCCCGCATCAAACAAAGCCGCGATGCCGTTCGTGACGAGGATCGCAAGCAGGCTGTGATCGATGCGGCAAAGGCTGCGGCGCTGGAAAATGGAGTTCCGGTCGGGTTCGTGGCCCTTGCGTGGGAAGAGCTGGTCGAAACCTCGATCGCCTATGAACTGGAAGAGTGGGAGCGGCTGCGCGCCTGATCTTCCGGTCAGTCCTTGTCTGACCGACCCAGTGCCGAAAGCACGCCGCGCATGGTGCGCACTTCCAGATGGTTCCAGCCCGGCTTGGTCAGCATGTTGCGCAAGGTGCGTTTGGTGGCCGCAGTCCGGCTTTCCGGGAAGAAGTAGCCCTTCGGCTCCAGCAGGGCTTCCATCTGGGCGATCATGCCGTCCAGTTCCACTTGCGGGGCAGGGGGCAGGATTTCCTCTTGCGTCGGTTGTTGCAGGCTCTCGCGGCTCGCGGCGGTCTTTGACCATTCGTAGGCCATGAGGATCACGGCCTGCGCCAGATTGAGCGAGCCGAATTCCGGATTGATCGGCACGGTCACGATATTGCGCGCAACTGCCACGTCGTCGGTTTCCAGACCCGAACGTTCCGGCCCGAAAAGGATCGCGTGGCGGCCTTGTGCGGTGGTCATCTCCCGCGCGGCTTCCTCCGGGGTCAGGACCGGCTTGGTGACACCGCGCTTGCGTACGGTGGTCGCGTGGACGTGCTCGCAATCGGCGACCGCGTCCGCGACCGTTTCGAACACCTTGGCCTGTTCAAGCACGATGTCGGCGCCGCTGGCGGCGGGGCCTGCACTGGGGTTGGGCCAGCCGTCACGCGGGGAGACGAGGCGCATTTCGGTGAGCCCGAAATTCAGCATCGCGCGCGCGGCCTTGCCGATATTTTCGCCCAATTGCGGGCGCACGAGGACGATCACGGGGTTCACTCGGCGTCAGTCCTTGGCCGCGTCGCGCACGGTTTCGGCAAATTGCGCGAAGTCCTGTGCCTCGCTGAATTCGCGGTAGACGCTGGCGAAGCGGATATAGGCAACGGGATCGAGTTGGCGCAGGCCTTCCATCACCATCTCGCCGATTTCGGCAGAGGCGATTTCGCTGTCGCCGCGCGTTTCGATCTGGCGCTGTACGCCCGACACCAGCCTATCGATCCGGTCCTGCTCGATCCCGCGCTTGCGGCAAGCGAGATTGACCGCATGCTCCAGCTTCAGCCGTTCGAACGGTTCGCGGCGCTCTCCGCTTTTCAACACGAAGATTTCGCGCAGCTGGATACGTTCGAACGTGGTGAAGCGCGCGCCGCAGCCTTCGCACTGGCGGCGGCGGCGGATGGCCGAAGCATCCTCGGCGGGGCGCGAGTCCTTTACCTGGCTCGAATCATGGGCGCAGAAGGGACAGCGCAAATCGTCTCTCTCAGATCTTTCCCTTGGCCTTTGCGTAGCCAAGTCCGCCACCCACGGCTGCCCCGATCAGCGGGCCGACAAAGGGGACGGGGATCGCGATCAGCGCACCGATTGCGCCCCATTTGAGGGCGGTCTTCGTCTCTGGCGACATCTGGCTGCCGTTTTCGGCCATGTAGAACTCCTTAGCTGTAGATCGGGAATCGATCGCACAGCTCTTCGACGCGCTGGCGCACGTTCTGTTCCACTTGCGCGTCACCTTCCTCGCCGCAGCGGGCGAGACCGTCGAGAACGTCGGCGACCATGTGGCCGATTGCGCGGAACTCTTCGACGCCGAAACCGCGGGTCGTGCCGGCGGGCGAACCCACGCGGATGCCGCTCGTCTTCGTCGGCGGCAGCGGGTCGTTCGGGATGCCGTTCTTGTTGCAGGTGATGCCCGCACGCTCCAGCGCCTCGTCAGCGTCCTTGCCGGTAACGCCCAGCGGGGTGAGGTCGATCAGCGCGAGGTGGGTGTCGGTGCCGCCCGAAACGATCTCCGCCCCGCGCTCTTTCAGCGTCGCGGCGAGGACCTGTGCGTTCTCGACGACCTTCCGGGCGTAGTCCTTGAACTCGGGACGCAGCGCTTCACCGAAGGCCACGGCCTTGGCAGCGATGACATGCATCAGCGGGCCGCCCTGAAGCCCGGGGAAGACGGCCGAGTTGATCTTCTTGGCCAGCGCCTCGTCGTTTGTAAGGATCATGCCTGCACGCGGGCCACGCAGCGTCTTGTGCGTCGTCGTCGTCGCGATGTGGGCGTGCGGGAAGGGCGAGGGGTGGACGCCAGCGGCGACAAGCCCTGCGAAGTGCGCCATGTCGACGTGCAGCAGCGCGCCGACGGAATCGGCAATCGCGCGCATGCGGGCAAAGTCGATGATGCGCGGATAGGCGCTGCCGCCCGCGATGATCAGCTTGGGCTGATGCTCCTTGGCCAGCGCCTCGACCGCGTCATAGTCGATGAGGTGCGTGTCGGGCGTAACACCGTACTGCACGGCGTTGAACCACTTGCCCGAAAGCGCAGGGCGAGCACCGTGGGTGAGGTGGCCGCCTGCATCGAGGCTCATGCCCATGATCGTGTCGCCGGGCTTAACCGTGGCGAGCAGAACCGCGCCGTTGGCCTGCGCGCCCGAGTGCGGCTGCACGTTGGCGAACCCGCAATCGAACAACTGCTTCGCACGCTCGATCGCCAGCGTCTCGACTGCGTCCGAGGGAGCGCAGCCCTGATAATAGCGCTTGCCGGGATAGCCTTCGGCGTACTTGTTGGTCAGTACCGAACCCTGCGCTTCCAGCACCGCCTTGGAGACGATGTTTTCCGAAGCGATCAGTTCGATCTGCTTGCGTTCACGCGTCATTTCGGCGTCGATCGCCTTTGCGATGGCCGGATCGGTCGCGGCCAGATCGTCGGTGAAGAAGCCGGGGGCGCGGATGATGGTTTCGGTGGTCATGATCGGGCCTTCGCTAAAGGGAGGGGCGCTAAAGGGAGGGGGCTCTCAGCAAGCGGGGTTGGAAAGCTTGTCGACGCGGGCGGCGTGGCGGCCTCCGCCGAACTCGGTCGATAGGAATGCGTCGAGGCAGGCCTTGGCCATGTCGATGCCGGTCAGCCGCGCGCCCATGGCGATGACGTTCGCGTCGTTGTGTTCGCGGGCAAGCGCTGCCGAAAGCGGTTCCGATACCAGCGCGGCGCGGCATTTCGGATCGCGGTTCACGGCGATGGAAATGCCGATGCCCGATCCGCACAGCGCGACGCCGTATTCCACCGTGCCGTCCGCGACGACCGAAGCGAGTTTGTAACCATAGTCGGGATAATCGACCCGGTCGGCCGTTTCAGGGCCGAGATCCGCGACTTCATGGCCCTGATCGATCAGGTATTCGCGAAGTTCCGCCTTCAGGTCGACGGCGGCGTGATCGGAAGCGATGGCAATCTTCATGTGCGCGCCCATAATGCCTCTTTTCCGGCACTGCCACACCTAAATCCCCCGTTAGATGCGAAATACCGGGTTCTGGCGTTCGGGCGGGCAACGATTGTCAATTCGCAGATCAGACGCTAGTGGCCGCGCCACTTCAGTCGCCGTATCGTATAGCGGAGCAGAGGATCGGAAACTGCGTGCTTGAAGAACGGGTTTTGATTGCCGGAGGTGGCATTGGCGGCTTGGTCCAGGCGCTGACCCTGCACCAGATCGGCGTGCCCTGCCTTGTTCTGGAAGGCGTCAGGGATATCAAGCCGCTGGGCGTGGGCATCAACTTGCAGCCGAACGCAGTGCGCGAACTCGAAGACCTCGGCATCGGCGAGGCAGAGCTTGACGCAGTGGGCATTCCCGCGCGCGAATGGGCGCTGGTCGGACTGAACGGGCGCGAGGTCTATTCTGAGCCGCGCGGCAAATTCGCAGGGTACGATTGGCATCAATATGCCGTCCACCGCGGTCGGTTCCACATGATGCTTTATCGTACGGTTCTCGACCGGCTTGGCCCCGAATCGGTTCTGCTGGGGCACCGGGTTACCGGATACACCAAGCGGGATGACGGCACGGTCAGCGTGACTGTCCAGACAGCGGAGGGCGAGCGCAAGGAAATTGGTGGCTCGCTGTTGATTGGTGCGGATGGCATCCATTCGGCGATCCGGGCGCAGATGCATCCCGATCAGGCGCCTATCCGCTGGGGCGGGACGATCATGTGGCGCGGAACGGCGCGTGCGGTGCCGATCCGGACGGGATCGTCGTTCGTCGGCCTCGGCACCGATCGTCACCGCGTGGTCCTCTATCCGATTTCCGCCCCTGACGAGGACGGGTTGGCCGACATCAACTGGATCGCCGAACAGACGTTCGACACAGACCATGACTGGCAGAAGTCCGGCTGGTTCCGCGAAGCCCGGCTTGAGGACTTTGCAGACCAGTTTTCCGGCTTCGTCTACGATTGGCTCGATCTGCCCGACCTCTTGCGCAAGAGCGAGGTCGTTTACGAGAACCCGATGATCGATCGCGATCCGATCCCGACATGGGTTGACGGGCCGGTTGCGCTGATGGGCGATGCCGCGCATCCGATGTACCCCACGGGATCGAACGGGGCGTCGCAGGCGATCATGGATGCGCGGGCTATCGGGGCGTTGATGCTGAAACATGGCGTCACGACACAGAGCCTGCGCGCATATGACGACGCCTATTGCGATGCCATCGGCAAGGTTGCGTTGCGCAATCGCGGGGCAGGGCCATTCGGCCTGTTGCGCATTGTAGAGGATCGTTGCGAAGGCATCTTCGAGAATATCGACGATGTGATTTCGCAGGAAGAACGGCAGCAGTTCATGCTGGCCTACCAGAAGGCTGCTGGATTTGCGAAGGACCAGCTGAACGGCTCGCCCCATACCATCGCGCCGGGCGTGCAGGTGGCGGAGGCGAAAGTGCCCGGTTCCTGCGTCTGATCACCGGCTAACGCCTGCGTTGGACGTTGGTTAGCAGATCGACTGTTCCGGCCGAACCGCTCAAACAAAAAACCCCGCCGTAACTGGCGGGGTTTTTCGTCTTACTGGTCGAGGAAGCTGCGCATCTTGCGGCTCCGGCTCGGGTGCTTGAGTTTCCTCAGCGCCTTTGCCTCGATCTGGCGGATACGTTCGCGCGTAACGCTGAACTGCTGGCCGACTTCCTCCAGCGTGTGATCGGTATTCATGCCGATGCCGAAACGCATGCGGAGCACGCGCTCCTCACGCGGGGTAAGCGAGGCGAGGACGCGGGTGACCGTTTCCTTGAGGTTCGCTTGGATCGCGGCATCCACCGGAATGATCGCGTTCTTGTCCTCGATGAAATCGCCGAGGTGCGAATCCTCCTCGTCACCGATCGGCGTTTCGAGGGAGATCGGTTCCTTGGCGATCTTCATCACCTTGCGAACCTTTTCGAGCGGCATCGACAGACGCTCTGCCATTTCCTCGGGCGTGGGCTCGCGGCCCTGCTCGTGCAGGAACTGGCGCGAAGTGCGAACCAGCTTGTTGATCGTCTCGATCATGTGGACCGGGATACGGATCGTGCGCGCCTGGTCCGCGATCGAGCGGGTGATCGCCTGACGGATCCACCATGTCGCGTAAGTCGAGAACTTGTAGCCGCGGCGATACTCGAACTTGTCGACCGCCTTCATCAGGCCGATGTTGCCTTCCTGGATCAGGTCCAGGAACTGCAGGCCGCGGTTCGTGTACTTCTTCGCGATGGAAATCACGAGACGCAGGTTCGCCTCGACCATTTCCTTCTTCGCGATACGGGCCTCGCGCTCCGCCTTCTGCACCATGTTCACGATGCGGCGGAATTCGTGCAGCGCCATGCCGGTCTGCGACGCGATGTCGGCGATCTCCGCACGGATCCGTTCGACAGCGTCGGCTTCCTTCTCGGCGAAGGCGGCCCATTTCTTGTCCTTCTTCGCAACAGTGGCCAGCCACGTGTCGTCGAGCTCGGAACCGACATATTCCTCAAGGAATTCGGCGCGCTTCACCTTGTGCCGTTCGGCAAGGCGCAGCATCTGGCCGCCAAGCGCGGTCAGGCGGCGGTTGAAGGCGTAGAGGTTGTCGACAAGGAACTCGATCTTCGTCGCGTGGAACTGCACCGATTCGACTTCGGCGGTCAGCTCTTCGCGCAGCGATTCGTACTTGTCTTCCTTTGACTTGGCGAAGTTCTCGCCCCGGCCCATCGCCTCGACGCGTTCTTCCTGCAGCTTCTCGAAGCTTCGAAAGAGCTTGGTGATGCGGGCAAAGCGTTCGAGGGCATCGGGCTTCAGCGCCGCTTCCATCTGGGCGAGCGAGAGGGTGTTGTCCTCATCGTCGTCGTCCTGCCGGCGGCGCGAGGAGCCTTCCTCGCCGTCTTCGCCGTCCTCGTTGTTTTCTTCTTCCTCGTCGTCGTCATCGTCCTCCTTGTAGGAGGGGCCGGCGGTCTCTTCAGAAATCTCGCCATCGCCTTCGTCGTCGTCGGTGAGGTTTTCGGGCGCGGGTTCCTTGGAAAGCATCGCGTCGAGATCGAGAATCTCGCGCAGCTGCATTTCTTCGTTGTTGAGCGCTTCGGACCACTGGATGATGGCGTGGAAGGTGATCGGGCTTTCGCAAAGGCCCATGATCATCATGTCGCGACCGGCCTCGATCCGCTTGGCGATGGCGATTTCGCCCTCGCGGCTCAGCAGTTCGACTGCGCCCATCTCGCGCAGGTACATGCGCACGGGATCGTCCGTGCGCTCGATCGTTTCCTTCTTCTTCGCAGGCGCCTTGTTCGCCGTGGCGCCGGAAGCAGGGCCGTCGTCGTCCGAGTTGTCGTCGTCGTCGCCGATCTCGTCGGGGCCGCCGTCCTCGTTGTCGCCGTCGCTTTCGGAATCGTCATCGCTTTCGACGATGTTGACGCCCATTTCGCTGATCGCGGCCATGATGTCCTCAATCTGCTCGGAAGACATCTGGTCCTGCGGCAGGGCCTCGTTCAGTTCGTCATACGTGATGACGCCGCGCTTCTTCGCGCGGGCGATCAGTTTCTTGATGGAGGCTTCGTTGAGATCGATCAGCGGAGCATCGCCGCTTTCGTTCTTTTCGCTCGTCGTCGCCATATGCCGTTCTGGTATCCCGTAATCCGTGTCGTCAGCCCGAAGATATGGTCTTCACGTGGCCGACGCGTTCGCGCGCGTTGCCGCCATTTGCATGAGGCGGCGTTCAAATTCCAGCTTTCTCTTCAGCAAACGCTGCTGTTCTGCGTAAGCCCCTTCCGGATCTTCCGCAAAACGCGCCGTCGCCTCGGCCAATGCAATCTCGATCGCCGGCTTTTCAACCAGCAACTCGATCGCCTGAACCAGTTCTCGCGTGGCCTCGGGCTCGCCTGGTTGATCGGACAGAAAGGCAAATTTCATGCCGCCGATCGATTCCCTGTCGGGTAGGGCCAGACCACGTTCCTGCAATATGGCTGCAACATCGGTGGTTTCAAGCGGCTGCGAATCGATTTCAACCGCGAATTTGCGCGTTTCGGCCACTTCCAGCATCGCATCGAGCAGCAGGGCCTGTCCGCGATCCTCCGGATGGAGGCCTGCAAGGCGTTCGCCTTCCTCTGCAATCGTCTTCGGGAAACGGGCAAGGCCGACAAGCAGGGCCGATATCATGCGGCTTCGCACAGCAGCCGGCGTCAGCTGTCGCAACCGGTCTGACGGAGCGGTGAAGGTTGTCCGCTGGTCGAACCGTGCGCGGCCTTTCTGGAACGCGGGTTTTTCGCGTGGCGGGCGCGGCGGGAATGCGAAAGCGCCATAGCGATCGAGCAGTTCGCGGCGGTAGAGCGACCTGATGTCGGGGTTCTGTATCGTCTCGGTATGGTCGATCAGCCGCGCTTTCAGTCCCGCCTTGTCTTCCGGCGTGCGCAGGGGGAGGGCATCGCGCTCGAATCGCCAGATCGCATCGACCAGCGTTTCACCCTTCGACAGCAGCGCCGACATGGCCTGCGCCCCGTCACGGCGGATCAGGTCGTCGGGGTCCAGCCCTTCTGGCAGAGTGACGATCGACAGCGAATGTCCGGGTTTCAACATCGGCAATGCGCGGGCAATGGCCCGCAGCGCCGCGCGCTGGCCCGCCGAATCGCCATCGAAGCAGAGCACTGGGACCGGCACGAGCCGCCAGATCAGTTCCAGCTGGTTCTCGGTCAGCGCAGTGCCCATCGGCGCGACCGCTTCGCCCATGCCCGCGCCGGCCAGCGCGATGACGTCCATGTAGCCTTCGACCACCACGATCCTGTCCGACTGGCGCGAGGCAGCGGCGGCGCGGTGCAGGTTGTAGAGCGTGCGCCCCTTGTCGAAGACCGGCGAGTCCGGACTGTTCAGGTATTTCGGCGCATTGGGAACATCCGCCAGAATACGCCCGCCGAATGCGATCACGCGTCCGCGCCGGTCTTGAATCGGCAGCATCAATCGGCCGCGGAACCGGTCGTAGGGGTCTTTCCCTTCGACATCGATCAGCAGGCCCGCCTCTATCAACATGGGCTTCGAAAAGCCTGACAGAGCTTTGGCAATGGCTCCGCGATCGTCGGGCGCATAGCCGAAGCCGAACTCGCGAATCGCTGCCGCCGATATGCCGCGCCTGTCCAGATAGGCGCGCGCCTGCGCCCCTGCGGGGGAGGCAAGGTTGTCAACGAACCATGCCTGCGCCGCCGCCATCACGTCGTGCAGCGATGCGCGCTGTTCCGCCGCCTTGGCCATGCGCGGATCGGGGGCGGGGACTTCCATCCCGGCCTCTGCCGCCAGTTCCTTCACCGCGTCCATGAAGGGCATGCCCCGCTGATCGGTCATCCAGCGGATCGCATCGCCATGCGCGCCACAACCGAAGCAGTGGTAGAAGCCCTTTTCGTCGTTGACAGTGAAGCTGGGCGTCTTCTCGTTATGGAAGGGGCAACATGCCTTCCACTCCCGCCCCGTCTTGGTCAGGCGCGTGGTGCGGCCGATCACGCCCGAAAGCGTGATCCGGCTCCGCAGTTCGTCCAGCCATTGGGGTGAGAGCGCCATCGCTCTCTGGTATTACGAAAGTGCCGCTTTGACGAGGCCGCTGGCCTTGCTCATGTCCAGCTGTGTGCCGTGGCGCGCTTTCAGCTCGGCCATGACCTTGCCCATGTCCTGCATACCCTCGGCGCCCAGTTCCGCCTTGATTGCCTGAATCGCGGCCGTGGTATCCTCCTCGCTCATCTGCTGGGGGAGGAATTCCTCGATCACGATCATCTCGGCTTCTTCGGCGGCGGCCAGTTCCTCGCGCCCGCCCTGCCGGTACATGTCGATCGATTCGCGGCGCTGCTTGACCATCTTCTGCAGCACTTCGATCACCATCGCGTCATCGTCGACCGGCTTGTCGGAGGTGCGCAGTTCGATGTCGCGATCCTTGATCTTGGCAAGGATCAGGCGAACGGCGGCAAGCCGTTCCTTGTCCTTCTCCTTCATGGCGCTGATTTGTGCTGCCTTGAGGTCGTCGCGAAGCATTTTCTGTTCTTTCTGATCGAATCCGGTGGATGCGCGGCCCTTAGCGAAAAGAAACCTGCCCGGCCACCTTGACGCTGCACCCGCACACCTCTAGCGACCGAGCCTTAGCACGCATCGCTGGAAATTTAAGATAACGGAGCGCCTATTCCATGGCCGACGCCGCCCCTTCGCACGCGCCTAAACCTAAAGACGCAACCGCCGTCATCGTCTTTGCCGACGGCCATGTCGCATGGGGACGCGGCTTTGGCGCCGTGGGTGAAGCCGTGGGCGAACTCTGCTTCAACACCTCGATGACCGGATATCAGGAAGTGATGACCGACCCGTCCTACGCGGGCCAGTTCGTCTGCTTCACTTTCCCGCATATCGGCAACGTCGGCACGAATCCCGAAGACGTGGAGGGCCTGTGCGATTCGGCACTGGGCTGCGTTGTTCGCGAGGACGTGACCGACCCGTCGAACTTCCGCGCCATGGGCGATCTGCCACAGTGGATGGCGGAAAAGGGGAAGATCGGCATCGCGGGTCTGGATACCCGCGCGCTGACCCGCCGCATCCGCATCCTCGGCGCGCCGAACGTGGTGATCGCGCATAACCCCGAAGGCAACTTCGACCTGAAGGCGCTGCACGCCAAGGCAGAGCAGTGGCCGGGGCTGGAAGGAATGGACCTTGCCAAGACGGTCGCACGTTCCTGCCATCAGGACTGGACCGGCGGGCACTGGACGCTGGGCGAGGGCTACGACCAGCCGGGCGCAGAAGGCCGCCCGCACGTCGTGGCGATGGACTTCGGTGCGAAGGACAACATTTTCCGCAACCTCGTGAAGGCGGGCGCGAAAGTCACCGTGGTTCCGGCCGAAGCCGGTTACGACGACATCATGGCGCTGAAGCCCGATGGCGTGTTCCTGTCGAACGGCCCCGGCGATCCGGCGGCGACGGGCGTTTACGCGGTTCCGGTGATCAAGCGCCTTCTGGATGCAGACGTGCCGCTGTTCGGCATCTGCCTCGGCCACCAGATGCTGGCGCTGGCCGCCGGTGCAAAGACCGCCAAGATGTTCCAGGGCCACCGCGGCGCGAACCACCCGGTCCAGCGCGTCGGCGGCGTCTGGGGCGAAACCGAAGGACTGGTCGAGATCACCAGCATGAACCATGGCTTCGCGGTGGACGGCGACACGCTACCCGACAATGTGATCGAGACGCACAAGTCGCTGTTCGACGGCACCAACTGCGGCATCGCGATTCTGGGCAAGAAGGCGTTCGGCGTTCAGTATCACCCCGAAGCTTCGCCGGGACCTCAGGACAGTTTTTACCTGTTCGAGAAGTTCGTGGGTGAGTTGGGGTGAATCGCTCGCGACTGATCTGGTTTGCGGCGGGAGCAGGGACCAGTGCAGTCGTGAGTCTGGTGGTGGCGTCGTTGGAGGAGGAGGCTGAGACGGAAAAGCCCTATCTCAGCATCTCCGAGCGAGGCCATTATCCCGACGAAGTTTATGAAGATGTCGCTGGAACTACGAGTGCCAACTTGTTGCGCAGATGTGGAGCCAAGACTTTCTACGTGAAGACCTCAAACGGTGTTGATCAGTTGCCATATTCGCTGATCCGCATCGACAAAGAGAATAATATGGCCATCCATTGTGTGCTCGAAAGAGCAAGCGAAGAAGGCCATCCGATCCATATTCAAATGATAACGGACCGCCATGCCCAAACGCACTGACATCTCGTCCATCCTCATCATCGGCGCAGGCCCGATCATTATCGGTCAGGCGTGCGAGTTCGATTATTCGGGCACGCAGGCGGTCAAGGCGCTGAAGGAAGAGGGTTACCGGGTCATCCTGGTGAACTCCAACCCCGCCACGATCATGACCGATCCGGAAATGGCCGACGCGACTTATGTCGAGCCGATCACCCCCGAATTCGTCGAGCGTGTGATCGCCAAGGAACGCCCCGATGCCCTGCTGCCCACGATGGGCGGACAGACCGCATTGAACACCGCGCTCAAGCTTTTCGAGAACGGAACGCTCGACAAGTACGGCGTGAAGATGATCGGCGCGGATGCCGATGCCATCGACAAGGCCGAAAACCGCCAGCGGTTCCGCAAGGCGATGGACGCGATCGGGCTGGAATCGGCACGCTCGGGCGTTGCCAATACGGTCGAGGAAGCCTTTGCCGTCCTTGAACACACGGGTTTGCCCTCGATCATCCGTCCGTCCTTCACGCTGGGCGGAACGGGCGGCGGCATCGCCTATAACAAGGCCGAGTTCGAGAAGATCGTCCGCGAAGGTCTCGATGCCAGCCCGACCACCGAAGTCCTCATCGAGGAATCGCTGTTGGGGTGGAAAGAGTACGAGATGGAAGTCGTCCGCGACCGCAAGGACAACTGCATCATCATCTGCTCGATCGAGAACGTGGACCCGATGGGCGTCCACACCGGCGATTCCATCACTGTCGCGCCAGCCCTGACGCTGACGGACAAGGAATACCAGATCATGCGCACCGCGTCGCTGAACGTCCTGCGCGAAATCGGCGTGGAAACAGGCGGTTCGAACGTACAGTTCGCAGTGAATCCCGCCGATGGCCGCCTGATCGTGATCGAGATGAACCCGCGCGTTTCGCGTTCCTCGGCGCTGGCATCGAAGGCAACCGGCTTCCCCATCGCGCGCGTCGCGGCAAAGCTGGCCGTGGGCTACACGCTGGACGAGATCACGAACGAGATCACCGGCGCGACGCCTGCCAGCTTCGAACCGACGATCGACTATGTCGTCACGAAAATCCCGCGCTTCGCGTTCGAGAAGTTCAAGGGCAGCCAGAACAAGCTGTCGACCGCGATGAAGTCGGTTGGCGAAGTTATGGCCATCGGCCGCAACATGAAGGAATCGCTGCAGAAGGCGCTGCGCGGTCTGGAAACGGGCCTCGACGGGTTCAACCGCGTGGAAGAGCTGGAGGGCGCGTCGAAGGACGTGCTGACCGCGCGTCTGTCCGAACGCACGCCCGAACGGCTGCTGATCGTGGCGCAGGCCTTCCGGGAAGGCATGACGCAGGACGAGATCCACGCAGTCACGCAGTACGATCCGTGGTTCCTGACCCATATCCGCCAGATCATCGAGGAAGAGGCCCGTATCGTCGAAAACGGCGTCCCCGGCGATGCCGAGGGTCTGCGCCGCCTGAAGGCTATGGGCTTTTCCGACAAGCGCCTTGCCACGCTGGCCGTCCGTTCGATCGGCGTTGCCGGCGGCATGGGCGAAACGCAGGCGAAGCGTTCGGGCCTGCTGCACGATGCGCTGAAGGCGATGGCCGGCGGCACCTCGGAAGAGGAAATCCGCAAGCTGCGCCACAAGCTGGGCGTGCGCCCTGTCTTCAAGCGCATCGACAGCTGCGCCGCCGAGTTCGAGGCGATCACGCCCTACATGTACTCGACCTACGAAGCCCCGCTGTTCGGTGAGGCGGAGAACGAGGCCGATCCTTCCTCTCGGAACAAGGTCGTCATCCTTGGCGGCGGCCCGAACCGCATCGGGCAGGGGATCGAGTTCGACTACTGCTGCTGCCACGCGTGCTTCGCGCTGGAAGATGCAGGGTTCGAGACCATCATGATCAACTGCAACCCCGAAACCGTGTCGACCGACTATGACACTTCGGACCGCCTCTATTTCGAACCGCTGACCGCAGAAGATGTGCTGGAAATCCTTGCCGTCGAAATGTCGAACGGCACGCTGGCCGGTGTCATCGTCCAGTTCGGCGGGCAGACCCCGCTGAAGCTGGCGGCAGATCTTGAAAAGGCGGGCATCCCGATCCTCGGCACCTCGCCCGACGCGATCGACCTTGCCGAAGACCGCGAACGCTTTGCCAAGCTGGTCAACAAGCTCGGCCTCAAGCAGCCCGCCAACGGCATCGCCCGCAGCCAGGAAGAAGCCCGCGGCATCGCGGCGCAGATCGGCTATCCGGTCCTGATCCGCCCGTCCTACGTCCTTGGCGGCCGCGCGATGGAGATCGTGGACAGCGAAGCGCAGCTTGACGAGTACATGGCAACTGCCGTGCGCGTTTCGGGCGATAGCCCGGTGCTGATCGACCAGTACTTGCGCGATGCCGTGGAATGCGACGTCGACGCCCTTTGCGATGGCACCGATGTGGTCGTCGCCGGCGTCATGCAGCACATCGAGGAAGCGGGCGTGCACTCGGGCGACAGCGCCTGCACCCTTCCGCCCTACAGCCTCTCCGACGACATCATCGCGGAAATGGAGCGTCAGGCCGATGCTCTTGCCCGCGCGCTGAAGGTCGTGGGCCTCATGAACATCCAGTTCGCAATCAAGGATGGCGAGGTTTATCTCATTGAGGTGAACCCGCGTGCATCGCGCACCGTGCCGTTCGTCGCCAAGGCAATCGGCGATCCGATCGCCAAGATCGCCGCGCGCGTCATGGCGGGCGAGAAGCTTGCCGACCTGCCGAAGATCAAGCGCAAGGTCGACCATATCGCGGTCAAGGAAGCCGTCTTCCCGTTCAGCCGCTTCCCCGGCACGGACCCCGTCCTCAGCCCCGAAATGAAGTCCACTGGCGAAGTCATGGGTATCGACACCGACTTCACCGCCGCCTTCATCAAGAGCCAGCTGGGCGCGGGCGCGCTTCTGCCCGAAGGGGGCGTACTGTTCGTTTCGGTGAAGGACAGCGACAAGGATCACATCCTGCCTGCGGTGAAGAAGCTGGAAGCCAACGGCTTTGCCATCATCGCGACCGGCGGGACCCAGAAGTTCCTTGCTGACAACGGCGTCAACGTCGAACGTGTGAACAAGGTTGCCGAAGGGCGCCCGCATATCGTGGACCGGATCATCGATGGCGATGTCTCGCTGATCTTCAACACGACAGAGGGGTGGCAGTCGCTGAAGGACTCCGCATCGATCCGCCAGGCCGCTCTGGAAGCAAAGGTCGCGATCTACACGACCGCTGCCGCAGCAGTGGTCGCGGCAGACGCGATTGTGGCGCAACGCGGCGGCACGCTTGAAGTACGCTCGCTTCAATCCTATTATGGCTGACTGATCGCTTTTCCCTAAAGTTCAGGATTGCCGGTCGCTCCCTGCCGCAGGGCAGGGGCGAACAGGCTCCCTGTCCCGGGGAAGGGCCCAACGCGTAGAACAAGGAAGACCATGGCGAGTATCGAAAAAGTCCCGATGCTGGCCGAAGGCTACGAGAAGCTGACGGCCGATCTCAAGACTTTGCGTGCGGAACGTCCCAAGGTGGTAGACGCGATCGAAGAGGCGCGCGCACATGGCGACCTTTCCGAAAATGCGGAGTATCATGCCGCCAAGGAACGGCAGGGCCAGATCGAGGCGCAAATCGCCGAGCTGGAAGACAAGATCAGCCGTGCGCAGATCATCGATCCGGCGTCGCTTTCTGGCGACAAGATCGTGTTCGGAGCGACGGTCACCCTGCTTGACGAGGATGACAAGCCGGTAACCTACCAGATCGTCGGCCAGACCGAGGCTGACGCCAAGAAGGGCCGGATCAGTTATTCCAGCCCGTTGGCACGCGCATTGATCAGCAAGAAGGTGGGCGACGAGATCGAGGTGACGGTCCCTGCGGGCGACAAGTTCTATCTGGTCGAAAAGATCCAGTTCATCTGAGGCGGGACATTCCCGATCCCGGAAAAAGAAAACCCCGCCAGGCACGTGCCTCGCGGGGTTTTTCGTGGCCTGATTACCATCGGGCCTGTTCGCCTTCGGACCTTATTCGCCGTCGGGCAGGTCCGGCTGCAGCAGCTTGTGCAGGTGGACGATGACGTATTTCATTTCGGCATCGTCAACCGTGCGCTGGGCGTTTGAACGCCACGCTTCTTCCGCGCTGGCAAAGTCGGGAAAGACGCCGACGAGGTGAACCGATGGCAGATCGGCGAATTCGAGCGAGCGCGGGTCGGTAACCCGGCCACCCATCACAAGATGCAACTTCTGCGTCATGAGAAGGGGTTCCATGTCCAGTGGAGGGAGAAAGACTGCTCCGTCATTGAAGCTTGTCTTACGAACCCTCTAAACAAAAATCGATCCGGTGCAAGGGATGCGCCGGATCGACTTTCGTCTGTATCGGGATGTGGGCGTTATCGTTTGAGCTTGCCGGCCAGCGACTGTGCCTGTGACGCGGTGGCTTCACTGGCGCGTTTCACGCTTTCCAGAACGGTGGCCCCGGTCTCTGCCGCGCTACCGGCAAGGCTCTCACCGGCGGAAGCGAAGCTTTCACCGATTTCGCCCAGCTTTTCTTGACTGGACTGCGCCGCTTCCTCGGCCATGGTCAGCATGCGCGAACCATACGTGGCGGCAAGTTCTGCCGCGAGACCACCCAACGCAATAGCCCCGCCGCGAAGCTTGCGGCCCGGCCGTCCGGGCAGTGCAAAGGCGATTGCCGCTCCGGCCACGATTGCGCCAGTTATGGCAAGGGCAGGATGGTCCTTCACAAACTGGGTTGCGTTGTTCGCCGCCGCCTTGGCCTGCTCTCCGGCCTTGGCGCGGGCAGGGGCCGTGCGTTCGGCAATGCGCGCCTGAGCGGCTTTCACGCGGTCCGAAATGCTCTGGCTTTCGGGTTCGGGACGGGTTGCATCGATAGCAAGCGGTACAGCCGGCGTGTCGTTTGCGCGGGTGGGTTCGATGTCGGTCACGGCGGAAATTCCTCTTGTCTATTCGTTCATTCGGGCTTTGCCGAATCAATGCGGCCAATCATGCTTTGTTCCCTGCGCCAAGGCGGGAACTCAGGCTTCCTCGACCACCCCTGCATCATTGGTGTCAGGCTCTGTCGCCTCTTCGTCGGCCACATCGGCACCAACGATTGACGCCGCGAAAGCCATGATCGGCTTGCGCAGAAACCAGCCTGTCAGCGCCAGCGCACCCGCGGAGAGCACGACCTTGTGCCGGCTTGCCGCATCGGCCGCTTCATCGGCGATGAAGCGCCCGTCTTCGGCAATGCGGTTGGCAACGCGCTTGCCCAGCGATGCCGCGCCCAGATCGGCCTTCACCAGATCCCGCTGCGTTTCGAATACGGTGCGTGCCGCGCGGCGCAGGCGCTTCGCCTCTATGACATCGGCCTCGGTCATGCGTCTTCCTCTTCAGAAAGCACGGTTTTCAGGCGGGCGAGACGCGCCTTGCCCTTCGATACGAAAACCAGCGCGAGGATGACCAATGCCGCCGTAACCACGACAGTGGAGCCCCAGTACCCGATGATCTGACCCAGCGCGAGGACTAGGCCGACAACGAGCGCCATCAGCGCGAAAAAGGCGAGGACGCCCGCAATCGCGAAACTGGCCGCGATCTTCTGCCCTTCCTTAGCGCCGAAAATCGCGCGTTTCCGGTGAAAATCGATCTCGGCTTCGGCCAGAAGACGCCCGTCGCTGACGAGCGCCTTGATGTCCTCGGCAAGCGAACGATCCGCCGCCGGGTCACTTTCCGAAGCTTCGGCCTGGTAGCGAGTGCTATCCAGCATGTCCCCCCGTTCCCTCAATCCTGTAGAGATTCAATATCTCACTTGGAACGGAACAGGCGTGCAAGCAGGAAGCCGGCGCCAACGGCAACGGCAATCGCGGTGCCCGGACTCTTGCGTACGACATCACGTGCGTCCTCGCCCAGTTCCTCAAGGCTCTTCGCATCCAGCTTGGCCGCGTTCGATTCGAGGCTGCGCGCGGCGGAACGGGCATAGTCGCCGTACTTCACGCCCAGCTTTTCATCGAGGGTAGCGGCATTGTCGGTCGCGAAACGGCCCAGCGACACCATCGCCTCGCTCGTCTTCGCCTTGGTTTCGTTGGCAAGCTCGGTCGCCTTGGTCTTCGCCTGCTCGCCATAAACGGCGGCGTCGCCCTTCAGCTGTTCGCCCTTTTCACCGGCGCGGCCCTTGTAGCCGTCTGCCTTCACCTTCGCGTCGGACTTGAAAGCTTCCGCCTTTTCCATCGCTTCGGCCTTCAGCGCGGCAGCGCCCGCCTTGGCTTCGTCCAGCGCCTTGGAGAAGCGGCTCTTGGCTTCGGCGCGGTTCGAATTCACCGGCGTTTCGGGGGTGGTGGGTTCGATCGGATCGGCCATGGTTTCCATCTTTCTTCCTGTCTCCGCCCCGACAACGGGGCGGTCCCTTCATGATTTACGGCGGACAGCGGCATTACTGCCCCCTTTTGCCTGTCCAACGGCTGTTGCCAGCGATTGTTCCGCCATCTATCGGCACGAGCGTATCACATCCGGGCGCGCGATGCGCCCCCGTCCTTGCAGGAACAGGAAGGCAATTGAAATGACCGCCATCATTGACATCCATGGCCGCGAAATCCTCGACAGCCGCGGCAATCCGACCGTGGAAGTGGACGTCCTGCTCGAAGACGGGTCGATGGGCCGCGCTGCCGTGCCCTCCGGCGCGTCGACCGGCGCGCACGAGGCGGTCGAGCTGCGCGACGGGGACAAGACCCGCTATCTCGGCAAGGGCGTGCTGAAGGCGGTTGACGCCGTTAACGGCGAAATCGGCGAAGCCCTGCTCGGTCTGGATGCCGAAGACCAGCGCGACATCGATCTTGCGATGATCGCCCTCGACGGGACGGAGAACAAAAGCCGCCTTGGTGCGAACGCGATTCTCGGCACTTCGCTGGCGGTGGCAAAGGCGGCGGCGAACGCGCGCGGCCTGCCGCTCTACAGCTATGTCGGCGGGGTCCAGGCCCATGTCCTGCCGGTGCCGATGATGAACATCATCAACGGCGGCGAACATGCCGACAACCCGATCGATTTCCAGGAGTTCATGATCATGCCGGTCGGCGCCGAATCGCTGGCCGACGCGGTGCGCTGGGGCGCCGAGATATTCCACACGCTGAAGAAGGGTCTTGCCGACAAGGGCCTGTCGACCTCCGTCGGTGACGAGGGCGGCTTTGCCCCGAACCTTGCCAGCACGCGCGCCGCTCTCGATTTTGTGATGGAATCGATCGAGAAAGCCGGTTTCAAGCCCGGTGACGAAATTGCGATCGCGCTCGACTGCGCCAGCACCGAGTTCTTCAGCGACGGCCGCTACGACATCGCGGGCGAGGGGCTTTCGCTCACCGGCGTCGAAATGGCCGATTATCTTGCCGACCTTTGCGCAGGCTATCCGATCAAGTCGATCGAGGACGGCATGGCCGAAGACGATTTCGAAGGCTGGAAGGCACTGACCGACAAGATCGGGCACAAGGTCCAGCTGGTCGGCGACGACCTGTTCGTGACCAACCCCAAGCGCCTGTCGATGGGCATCGGCGAGGGGCTTGCCAATTCGCTGCTGGTGAAGGTCAACCAGATCGGCACTCTGACCGAAACGCTGGAGGCAGTCTCCATCGCGCAGCGCAACGGCTATACCGCGGTCATGTCGCACCGTTCGGGAGAGACCGAGGACAGCACGATCGCCGACCTTGCCGTTGCCACCAACTGCGGCCAGATCAAGACCGGATCGCTCGCCCGTTCGGACCGGCTTGCAAAGTACAACCAGCTGATTCGTATCGAGGAAGAGCTGGGCGGTTCGGCGTTCTACGCCGGATCGGGCTGCTTCGGGCGTCTCGCCTGACCTCAAAAGGGACAGACCCCCGGCAGCCGATTGCGATCCGGCGAAAAGCGCCCTAGAAGGCGCTCAGTCGCCACGTTTTCGCCACAAATGGGACTTGGTCCCAGATGCCCGGGGGTCGCCCTTGCGTCCGTCAATAATAGCCGCCTCCGCCTTGCTCCTGGCTACGCTGGGACTGGCGGTCGGCTGTTCGACGGAAAGTGGCGATGGCCAGCGCGCAGTTCAGGGTACGGCGATTGGCATCGACGTCGAATCGATGAACAAGGCGGTTGCGCCGGGCGATGATTTCTACGTCTATGCCAACGGCAACTGGCTTGGCACCGCGATCGTGCCCGACGACGCGGTCGCCGCGCGGAGGCGTGACAACGCGGCGGAACTGACCCGCACGCGCTTGCTTGCCATCGTGCAGGAACTGGCCGGAACTCCGCAGGAACGTGGCAGCGACGAAGCGCTCGTGCGCCGGTTCTACCTCTCCTACCTGAACCGTGCCGGGATCGAGAAAGCGGGCCGCGCACCCATGCAGGCCGAGCTTGACCGGATCGCCGCCATTGCAGACCGCACCGACCTGTCGCGAGAGATCGGGGCACAAGTGCGCGGCGATGCCTATCCGTTGCAGGAATCTGGCAGCCAGATTGACGCGCTGTTCGCCATGCCGGTCATGCCGTCGCCGGAAACGGCAGAGAACGTGCCGTGGCTGGTTGCGGGCGGATTGGGACTGCCTGCGGACAGCTATGATGACATGGGCCTGCGCGGCGCCTATCGCGATTACGTGGCCACGGTATTGGCATGGGCAGGGGTTGCCGATGCCAACGGACAGGCCGGCAAGATCGTCAATCTTGAAGCGCGTCTTGCAGATGCAGGTTCGCGTGCCCGTAGCGGCGCCGATCTTGGCGCAAGCGTCGCGAACTGGACACGGGCAGACCTCGATCAACGCGCGCCGGGCATCGCATGGTCGGCCTTTCTCGAAGGAGCTGGGCTTTCCGGCCAGGAAAGTTTCGCCACCGTCGATGCGGGTTCGGTCGTCGCGGGATCGGCTCTCGTCGCATCCGAAGATATCGCCACGTGGAAGGCATGGCTGGCATTCCACGCCGTCAATCGCGTGGCCGACATGCTGCCGCAGCGCGTGGCCAATGCGCGCTTTCGCCTTTACGGCAACCGGATCGACGGGCTGAAGACTGAGCCGGCATTGAAGGCCCGTGCCGTTGAACGCATCGGCCAGATCTACGGCGATATTCTCGCCCGCTATTACCTTGAACGCTACCTCGATCCGGCCGAGCAGCAGGACGTGACGCTAATCGCCAACAACGTGCGGGAGGCGTTTGCACGCCGGATCGAAAGCGCAGGGTGGATCGAACCGGACACGCGTGACGCAGCTGTCGCCAAGCTGGAAGCGATGGCCATCGGCATCGGTGGGCCGAGCGCGGTGCCGCGTACAGCGCGCCCGCGGCCCAAGGGCACGAGCGCCATCGACCTGGAGCGTGCAGCCAGCCTTGGCATGTACCGCGCGCAGCTTGCCAGACTGGGCAAAGCGCCGGACCGCGAGCAATGGTTGAGTGAACCCTATGATTTCGATGGGCTCTATCTGCCGCTGCCGAACTCTCTGGAAATCGGCGCGGCCATGCTTCAGCCACCTTATTACGCCGCGGGCTCTGACGTCGCCGCGAATTACGGTGCGATCGGCGCAGTTATCGGTCGGAACATGGCCTATGCGCTGGACGATGTGGGCGGGCAGATCGATGCCGAAGGCAAGCTGATGCCGATCTGGGCCAGTGGTGATGCGGACGAATTCAAACGTCACCGCAATGCGCTTGCCGCGCAATACGATGGGCGCTTGACCAATGGGGCTAGAGCACTGCGTGCCGCCACGAACGATCTGACCGGACTTTCTATCGCCTACGATGCCTACCGCGCCTCGCTCGGTCGCAAGGAACCGCCGGTGATCGAGGGGTTCACCGGCGACCAGCGTTTCTTCATCGCGTTCGCGCAGATGTGGGCGACGAAATACCGAGATGGCACGGCTTCATCGATGATTGCTGCGCGGGTCGAAACGGTGCGCAATATCGATGCCTGGTACCGCGCGTTCGACGTGCAGCCGGGCGCGAGGCATTACCTAGTGCCGGAAGCTCGCGTGCGGATCTGGTAGGCCTCCTGCTGTAAAGTGCAGCAACTCAAGCAGCGAAACGATCCTGAAGCGCCAGCAGGGCGAGGGCGGCCTTCGCCGCTTCGCCGCCCTTGTCCTTTTGCGCAAGGTCTGCGCGCACGACGGCTTGCTGCTCGTTCTCTACAGTCAGGATGCCGTTGCCTATGGCAATTCCGTCCATGGTCAGCGCCATGACGCCACGTGCACTTTCGCCGGCGACAATCTCGAAATGGTAGGTTTCGCCGCGGATGACGACACCGATCGCGACGAAACCGGCATACCGACCGCTTTCCGCCGCCATCGCGATTGCGCCGGGGATTTCCAGCGCACCGGGCACCGTCAGGACATCGACATCGTGCCCCGCGTCCTCCAGCGCGGCGCGCGCACCGGCGATGAGCATGTCGTTGAGATGGTCGTAAAAGCGGGCTTCGACGATGAGAAAACGGGCCATCGTTCGCTGACTCCAGATAAAGTGATAATTGCGGGAGGAAAGCGGTTCAGGGCTCGATCGGTCGTTCGCCGACGATCGACAATCCGTAACCTTCCAGCGCGACAAGCGAATGGTGCGTGTTGGTGAGCAGCACCATTTCGTGCACGCCCAGCTCCGTCAAAACCTGCGCGCCGACGCCGTAATCGCGCAGCTCATCCATGTCCAAGGCGGGTATCTTGCCCGAATGCAGGTCAATGACCGTCGACCACGGTTGTTTACGGGGGCGGTTGATCACCACGACGATACCGGCCCCTTCGTCGGCGATCATCTTCATCGATTTGCCGAGCTGACCATTGCGCGGCGTATCCTCGCCCAACACATCGCTGAAGATGTCCAGTGCATGCATCCTGACCAGCGTCGGCTTGGAGCCATCGATATGGCCGTGCACGAAAGCCATGGTTTCGTCGCCGGTTGCGGTGTTGAAAAACGAGGTCGCCGTCCAAGTGCCGCCGTTGCGGCTAACGAACCGCGTTTCGGAGCGTCTCTCGACGATGTGATCGTGCTTACGGCGATAGGCGATGAGGTCGCGGATGGTACCGATCCTGAGGTCATGCTCCCGCGCGAAGGCGATCAGGTCGTCCATGCGCGCCATCGTGCCATCGTCCTTCATGATCTCACAGATCACGCCGGATGGATTGAGGCCGGCGAGGCGGGAAATGTCGACCGCAGCTTCGGTATGGCCAGCGCGGACGAGCACGCCGCCATTGCGCGCGACCAGCGGGAAGACATGGCCGGGCGTGACGATATCGTCCTTCGTCTTGCCGGCATCGATCGCGACGCTGATCGTGCGCGCGCGATCGCCGGCGCTAATCCCGGTCGTCACGCCTTCGCGCGCTTCTATTGAGGTCGTGAACGCCGTTTCGTGCCGCGTACGGTTGTTACGGCTCATCAGTTCGAGGCCAAGGCTTTCAACGCGAGAGCGGGTCATGGCAAGGCATATGAGCCCGCGCCCGTGGGTCGCCATGAAATTAATTGCAGACGGGGTCGCCATCTGTGCTGGGATGACAAGATCGCCTTCGTTCTCGCGATCTTCGTCATCGACCAGGATGAACATCCGGCCGTTGCGCGCTTCGTCGATGATCTCTTCCGGCGTGGAAAGAACGGGGCGATCGTCGCTCGACGTCAGGAATGCTTCCAGCTTCGCCATGGTGTCGGCGGTGGGGTTCCACTGCGGGGTGAGGCAGTCGCGCAAGCTGTTTGCGTGCAAGCCTGCCGCGCGGGCAATCGCGGTTCGGGTCATCGCCCTGTCGACGATGAGTTCCCTGATTCGGTCGCGGAGCGTAGGGGGGGCTGTCATGTTCATTTGGTCGCAATGTCACATTGCAATGTGATAAGCAATCCGAAATGTGACGGAATGTGATGAGGTCCTGAAGAAGGCTTGCTTGGTCTTCTGCAGTTCGTGAGATTGGCGGAATTCGGCGGGTTTTAAGTGCTTAAAATGAAAAGCCCCGCCGGTTGGGCGGGGCTTTGAAACTTCGATTATCCCAACTCACTCGTAGGAGTAGAGCAGGTTGATCAGAAGATTGATGATTGCTGCAGAGAATTCGTACATAAGAGGCCTCCGTTCTTGAGGCCTCTACGTTAACCACATTTTTTAAGGTTAATAAAGGGTTAATTTTTGCCGTCGTTGTCGCTCGTCCTCATGTAGGGCGTTGAGGAATTGCGGGAGCAGCTGTGGTTTTCCCAAAAGATACCCTTGCCCAATCTCGCAGCCCAGATCGATCAGCGTTGACCGGTCCCGCTCGGTTTCGATGCCTTCGGCAACGATGCGCATGCCTGCAGCTCGCGTAGTCTGGTACAGCGCGGAAATGACCATTCTGGCGCGCTCACTATGCTCGGCTAGAACGACAAAGCTGCGGTCGATCTTCAGTTCATCGCAGGGAAGCGAGACTAGCAGGGACAGGTTCGCCTCACCCGTGCCAAAATCGTCCAGCGATATGTGATAGCCCATCTTTTGAAGGGTGCGCAGATTGCGAGCGGCAAGCTCGATGTTTGGTATGCGCGCTGTTTCGGTAATCTCGATGATGATCCGTTGAGGCTGTCCTCCACCAGAGAGAATATTGTCGTGGATGAAATCGATGAAATCGTGATCAGCTATGATGGTGGCCGAAACATTTACGCTGACGCGTAGGCCGCTGCCCGCAGTCCGTTCGGCCGCACGGGCGGCCAACCGCAAGGTGTGAGCAGTCAGCGGTTTGAGCCTTCCAGCTCTCTCGATCTGCGGAATAAATTGGGACGGGCTGATGACACCCCGTTCGGGATGTCTCCAGCGCACCAGCGCTTCGACCCCGACGATACTATCGTCCAGCAACGATTTCTGTGCCTGGAATGCCAAGTAGATCTGTTCGTTGCTGATCGCCTGATCAAGCGCGGCAAGCAGAGACAATTGCCAGTTTGCGTCGAACCCCTCTTGCTCGCTGACGAAAGCGATATGCGTTGAACGGCTAGCTGCGCGATCAGCGGCAACGACGGTGGCACTGATCGCCTGCCGAGGCTTTTCTATGGCGCAATCAAGGAGGCCGAAGGAGCAACTGAAGTCGAGCGTGCGATCACCAATGAGGATCGGGGCACTCGTTAACGCGAGGAGGCCCGACACGTGGCTTTTCGCACTCTCCAACTCGTCAAACCATGCAAAGTGGCCTGACGTATCGGTGTAGATTTTAGTGGAACCGCCGATGGTGAGGCGTTTGGCGATCTGCTGGATAAATGCAGCATGTTGCGTGGATTCAAGGCTCGCCAGAATTTCCTCGAAAGCGTCAACCTTCGCCACCACCAGTCGTCCGCGCGCGCTTGCGTAGTCGTCTTCCAGCGCGTGGAAGTTAGGGAGACCGGAAAGGCGTTCGGTACCGGCAGCCCGTTCGCTTTGCTGTGTGCGATACCGCATCGTGAAATAGATCAGCGCCGTAGTGATGGCTACGCCGAAGTCGATGATTGGCCCGAACGGGGCGACGACAAGCGGTATGGCAACCACAGTGACTGTGCCGACCGCATAGACGCGCCGTCGAGACCGATCGGGAAGAAGCGTCGCGATATAGAGCCAAAACAACGCGAGCATGAACGTCACGAGCGCGTGTACATGGAAGGGCGTTCCGCTGCGCAGGGTCTCTGCCGCAATGATATCCACCAGAATGCGCGGAACCCAGACTAGCTGTTGCGGGACGAGGGAGTTTCCGTCCACCGAACCCGTTGAACCACCGATCAAAACGCGTTTGCCGGACAAGCCGGCCTGCAATTTGGGATTACCCTCCAGATCGTCCAGCGTGAAAACGGGGATATCTCGCACATCGTAGCGATAATCGATCAGGTATTGGCCGCTCGCATTCTCGATTCCGGCAATTGCCGCAGGGAAGGAGCGGTAGTGCCGGTCGGCGATCGTGATCCTTGTTTCCGTTTCCGATCTGAAACGGGTAAACAGGATACGGTTCGCCTGGATCGCCTCCTCGACGCCAGGGAACGAAGCGCGTCGGTCCACGCGGATGCCGTTGCGATCGGCATCGGCGCCGTAGGTGATGGGCCAGCCAATGGTGACCGGCGCCTTGCTGGCTGCGGTGGCCTTGCGTAGATCTCCGATTCCCGCATCGGTTTCGATAAAGCGACCTTCGAGAAAAATCGCTTCGGCACCGGCGTTCGACGCGATCTGCACCGCCTCTGCCTGCCGCTCGGCTACTGATACGGCACTAAAATTGCGGCCATTAGTGATGTCGAAGTAGACGATCTTGCCGGAAATCTGGTTGTGCGTGACCGCCGCGCCAACCCAACGCGGTACATGGTCTATCATGGTAGGAACGAAGAGGATATCCAGCAGCAGGGCCGCGACCGCTGCCGCGGCCAATTGATACAGGCGCGTCAGCTCCCGCGAAGAGGCTCGACGAACCGAAAAGGATCGGAGGATTGACGTCACGCCCGCGTTTGTAACCGCAGTTGGTTAACTTTTCGCTGATAAACCGCGAGTGAAGGCCTGCTCAGCCGCGCAGGAGAGATAGTTAACGCACCGGTGACGAACGGTTCGTGCTACGGTGTGGAATCTTCCGCAGTTTCATCAGTGCCTTGATCGCCATCGACAGTCTTTTCCTCCACCTCGCTTTCCGGTGGTGCGACTGAGACTTCGACACGGCGATTTTTCGCGCGGCCTTCCTCGTCTGGCGTGCCGTCCAGCTTGGCGTTGGGTGCCGCGGGACGCTGCTCACCCATCGCAATAATCTCTATATTATCGATGCTTGCACCAGATTTCTCAAGTTCATTCGCAATCGCCTGAGCGCGTTTTCGCGATGCCCGCAGGTTAGCTTCGTCGTAACCGACGGAATCCGTGTGGCCGCGCAGGGTGATCTTTCCGCCAAGCTTGAACTGCTCGGACGCAACAATCTTCGCGATCGCCTCATTCGCCGCGTCGGACAGGGCGATCCCGCCTTTCGCGAATGGCACGACAGCTTCGAACGGTTCATCGGGAAGCAGGTCTTCCACGACCGGGCTGGGTGTTTCGCGCAGGATGGAGATCGGCGAGGCCGTCGGTTCCGGGGTGGCCGATGCGGTCGGTTCTGGTTCGGCCGGCGGCGGGGCGCTGTCGCAAGCGGTAAGCAGCGCTGCTGCCATTGTCAGGGTTGTCAGTTTTCGCAGTGTTCCATCCTCCCTCATGCCGGTTTTGCTTCTGCTTTTGACTGTCCGCGCGCTTTCTTCTCCTTGCGCGCCTGCACCTTTTCAAGGTCCGGCTGCTCTGGCGGGGAATAGGATATCACGGTATCGCCAGCGCCGGGCGAGGGCCGGGATGCATGCGTGAAGAAGCGCAGGTTCCCGTCCTTGCGCACCAGCATCAGGAAATCCGCTTCGGCAGGCAATGCGGCGCGGGCGTCATCGAAATCGAACTGTTCGGACAGGCGGGTCTTGCGGAATTCCCAGCCATGCGTCTGCCGGCGGTGCATCTCGTTCATGTCGACGCCTGATTTGAACAGCGCGCGGCCGCGGATCGATGGGGGGAGCGAGCGCGGATCGTCATGGTGACCGGCTTCACCCAGCTGATAGACCGAGTCCCGCCCGATTTCTGGCGCGAACTCGTTGCAGACGAGCGCGTTATACGCCTCGTTCTCCGTCACGGCGACAAGAACCTGGTACTGAGAAAGGTCGAGCGAATGTTCGGTCGCCTCGGCCAGGATTTCGCCGTGGTACGTGTCCAGCCCCTGCTGCCGCGCGCGGGACAAGCGCCACCAGCTGGTGTCGGCAATCGTGACAGGTACGTCCATTTGCGACAGTTCGCGTGCCAGCCCCATTGACCAAGGTGTCGCACCCACCAGCAGCAAGCCGGGCGATGTCGATCCGGTTACGTTCAGCCAACGGGCAACCGGCAGTATGGTGAAGCCGTGGGCCACAATCGTCGTGACGCATACGGCAAAGGACAGGCTGATCAGGATCGTGCCGTCGGCATAGCCTAGATCCGACAGGCGAAGGGCGAACAGGCCCGAAATCGCGATAGAGACGATGCCGCGCGGTGCGATCCATGCGAGGAACAGGCGTTCGTTCCACGGGATCTTGCTGAAGGCGAGGCTGAGCAGCACCGTCGCCGGACGAACCAGAAACAGTATCGCCAGCAGGAACAGCATGAATTGCCATTCCAGCGTGCGCAGTGTTTCGAAATCGAGCGACGCGGACAGCAGGATGAAAATGCCGGATACCAGTATCACGGCGATATTCTGCTTGAATGGATGGATGTCGCGCAGGGAATCGACGTTCATGTTGGCAAGCGCGATGCCCATGATCGTCACGGCAACCAGCCCGGTTTCCTGCTGGATCATGTTGGACCCGACGAAGAGCGACACGACGACGACAAGCAGCACCGGAGCCTTCAGGTATTCCGGTACGAACCCGCGCGGAAAGCTCCACGCGATCAGCCATGCCGCGGCGTAGCCAAGGAGTGCTGCGGCCAGCGTGGCGAGCACCAGCGCGGGAACGACCTCGAACGCATTTGCCCCGCTGGTCGAGGCGCGGAAGTATTCGTAGGCCAGGACCGCACACATCGCACCGAAGGGGTCGTTGACGATGGCTTCCCATTTCAGGATCGCCGACGGGCGTTTGGCCACGCTGGACTGGCGCAACATCGGCAGGACGACTGTAGGCCCGGTCACCACCAGAATGCCCGCGAACAGGATCGACACCGGCCAGACAAGGCCCGCCACATAATAGCAGGCAAGCGAACCGAGCAGCCACGCGATCGGTACGCCGAAAATGACGAGTCGCCAAACGGCGCTGCCGGTCTTTCGCAATTCGCGGAAATCGAGGCTGAGGCCGCCTTCGAACAGGATGATGGCGACGCCAATGGAAATCATCGGTTCCAGCAGTTCACCGAAGGCATGGTGCGGATCGACGATACCCAGCAGCGGGCCTGCGGCGAACCCGGCCAGCAACATCAGCACGATCGCCGGCCAGCCGGTTCGCCATGCTACCCACTGCGCGCCGATACCCAGTACGCCGACCAGCGCGATGACAAGTGCCTGTTCTTCCATTGCCCCTCGAAGCTGCCACGCGAGCGCCGGAAAAGGCAACGCGGCGAATATGCCAATGCCCAGAACAAAGGCCTAAGGGCCGGTATGTTCCCGGTCAGGACGGTGAAAGTCGGGTCAGCGTGCTTCGATCAGCACGATGGTGACGTTATCGGGTGCGCCGCTCTCCAGCGTACGGGCAATAAGCCGGTCCGCTTTCTGCTCGAGTGTGCCGGTGGAGAGGATGCGGTGCAGATCATCGTGGGGGACGACCCGCGTCAGCCCGTCGCTCGCCAGCAGGAACAGGTCGCCGTGCATGATCGTACCGGTTACGACATCGACCTGCAGATCGGTGCTGGCCCCTACGGCACGGGTCACGACATTGGCATTGGGATGACCTTCGGCATCTTCCGCGTTCAGCATGCCGGCATCGACAAGATCCTGAACGAGGCTGTGGTCGCGGGTCAACTGGCCCAGTTTGCCAGATCGCAGCAGGTAGGCCCGGCTATCCCCGACCCAGAGGCACCGGTACGCGCTGTCCTTCACCGAAAGGACCACTGCCGTGCTGCCGACGGTTCGCTCCCCATACCGCTGTGCCGCCAGGCGGACGAGGGCTGCGTTCACTGCCCGCAATGCCGCCTCCGGCCCTTCGAACGCCACGTCCGGCAGGGCGCCGATTGCCTCCACGATCATCCTGCTGGCGATATCACCGGCCTCGTGCCCGCCCATTCCGTCTGCCACGACCCACAGGCCCGTATCAGGCGAGACGAGGAAGGCATCCTCGTTCAGTTTGCGTCGCAGGCCGACATGTGTGCGGCTGGCACAGAAGAAGTCCATGATGCCCCCTTGACGCAGCAGGTTGCCGAATAATGGTGCAATACTATCGACCCGCTTGCGAATCCCGCTGCGTTGCAGCAAGTCTATGTCGGGGGGCACGCGATGAACAAGCCTTACAGTACCAAAGCACTTCCGTCCGGCACGATCCTTCGCGAATGGCGACTGGAGCAAGTATTGGGCGTCGGCGGCTTCGGCATCGTTTACCGCGGTCGCGGCATTTATTTCGACGAACTTGTTGCGATCAAAGAATATTTCCCCAGCGCCATCAGCGAACGCCGTGATGGCGACACCGTTGTGCCCATCGATTCCGATGCCGAGGAACTGCACGCTCTCGGTCTGAAGAAGTTCGTGGAGGAGGCAAAGCTCCTCTGGAACCTTTCCACGCCGACCCGCCATCCCAACATCGTCAGCGTGCGCAGTCTCTTCGAAATTCACGGTACGGCGTACATGGTCATGGATTTCGAGGACGGGGTTTCCCTGTCCCGCATGATCAAGGACGGGAAGAAATTTACCGAAGCCGAACTGCTCGACCTCGTTCGCCCGATTGCGGAAGGGCTGGAACGGGCGCACCGCGTGGGCGTGCTTCACCGCGACATCAAGCCGCCGAACATCCTGATGAACGATGACGGCAGGCCGGTGCTGATCGATTTCGGTTCGGCGCGGTTCGACGCGGGCCGCGCGACCAGCACGACCGTCACGTTCCATACGCCGCCCTATGCCGCGATCGAACAATACGTGAAAACCTACGATCAGGGGCCGTGGACGGATATCTACGCGCTGGGCGTAGTGCTTTACGAATGCGTGACCGGAGAGAAACCGCCAGAAGTTCTCGAACGGCTGCATGGCGGTCTTGGTTCGACACTGGCGGATGGCGACTGGCCCGGATATTCGCAGCGCACGCTTCAGGCCATCGATGCGGCCATGACGATCCGGCCGGGCGACAGGCCGCAATCGATCAGCGACTGGCTGCGCATGTTCGACGAGGATTACACCGGTCCGGCCCCGATGCCGCTGCCGGAAATCGACGAGGATGCGACGCAGGTTGCGACGTTCGTTGCCAGTCCCAAGCCGATCGTGCCGGTGAACGCCCCTGCCGAAGGGGTGGAGCAACTGATCAATGCCGAGCCGCCGGTTCCCGATACGGCCAGCCAGGCCAGCTTCAAGCTGGCCGGTGTCGATACCGGCGCATGGCCGCGCACTTCGGGCGAGGCGGAAAAGGCGAAGCTGGAAACAGCCGATCCGGCCGGAGATCGGGAGGGCGAGGGCGGTGAACCGGTCGTGCCGGCACCCGTAGCCGGTCCAGCGGCAGGCGCGGATGTAGAGGCCGTAAAACCGGCCAAGCCGGAAGGTTCAAAGCCGCCCGCTGCTGCAAAAGACGAGAAGAAGGCGCGCAAGGGCGGTGTCAGCGCGATGAACGTCGGGGTTATCGGCCTTGGCGCGGTCGCCATTTTCGTGGGCGGTTTCTTCTGGGCGCAAAGCAACAAAGGGACCGACGCGCCGACCCCGATCGCTGCTCCCGTCGCGATGGAGGCCGGTGTCGACGTCAGTGCCGTTTCGGGCCTTTCGGTCGCACTGATCGATCTTGGCAAGGAGGCGCGCAATGCAGGCGTCTCCAACGCTCTCGCGATCAAGCTGGACAATGCGGGCGAGGCGCTGAAGGGTGAGTACGAAAACCTTGCCATCATGGCGGCGGATAAGGCCGGCCCGGATGCACTGAACGAGCATATGGCAACGATGCAGACGCTGGCTACAACTTCGCTGAACGAATTTGCATCTGGTTTGCTGGACGAAGCGCAGACCCGCAGCCGCAGCCTTGCACGGCAGGCCGCATGGACCACCACGCGAGGCCCTACTCCGACAGGGGCAACCGAGAAGAAGCTGGCGGCGCAGCTGGCCTCTTCGCGAGAGGCGCTGACCGGCTCTACCGCCGCAGTTGCCAAGGCCGCGAGCGTGGAAGAGGCGCTGGAGACCAGCCGTGCCGCGCTCAAGGACTATGCCCAGTTCTCCGCGGCCGCAAACCAGGCGGTGAGGCTGGCGAGGAGCGACACGCCAGACGAGGCAGCGGCGAGCAGTCCGGGCGTTACCGAAACGGTCGCTGCCGAGCCTGCGGCCTTCGATCCGGCGGCGAACGTGCGGCAGTTCGACGCGATCATGGCCTCTTCGCGAGAGGCGGCGTCGAAAGTGATCGCGATGGGCGACGGCAAGAAGCCGGGATCGAAGGCGACCGACCAGGAAAAGGCGAACTACGACCTGCGGCGCGACAATGCCAAGCGCGCATCCGACTACATGGCTTACATGGACAAGCTTTCGGGCGACATCCGCAAGGCCGAAAGCGCGGCAGTGGCAAACGACGTGATCGCGCAGGCCAACAAGTACAAGGGGTACCTCATGGTGCTCCTGTCCCGCTCTACCGCCGCGAACTGAGGATCGCCCAAAATCTGTGAATGCGGGGATGCCCGATCAGAGGGTCTTCCGCTGCCGGCCCATTTCCCATAATGGTTTCATTAGAAACAACAGGAGCTGGGATGCGGAGCGGCGGACAGGTACTGGTGGACCAACTGGTCGTGCACGGTGCGAGCATGGTATTCTGCGTACCGGGAGAGAGCTATCTCGCGGCGCTGGACGCATTTGTTGACATTGCCGACCGCATCCGCGTCATATCCACGCGCATCGAGATCGGTGCGGGCCACATGGCAGAGGCGCATGGCAAGCTGACCGGACAACCCGGCATCTGTTTCGTCAGCCGCGGCCCCGGTGCCAGCCATGCGATGATCGCAGTCCACACCGCGATGGAAGACGCGACACCGATGATCCTGTTCGTCGGCCAGATCGATCGCGGCACGACCGAGCGCGAGGCGTTTCAGGAAATCGACATCAAGGCGATGTTCGGTCACACCGCAAAGTGGGCAGCCGAGATCCGCGATGCGCGGCGCATTCCCGAAATGGTCAGCCGCGCATTCCACACCGCCGTTTCGGGGCGGCCGGGGCCGGTTGTTCTGGGGCTGCCGGAAGACATGCTGATGGACCGCGTGGAGGTCGCGGACATGCGGCCATACCGCGCCGTTCGCGCTTCACCCGGTCCGCAGGATATCGCCGAATTCGGACAACTTCTCGCCGCATCAAGCCGCCCGATGATGCTGGTTGGCGGTGGAGGGTGGACCGATGCGGCACGGCAGGCGCTGATGGATTTTTCCGAAAAACACGCTGTGCCCGTTTGCGCGTCGTTCCGCTGTCAGGACAGGTTCGACAACAATCACCCGCATTACCTTGGCGATCTCAGCCTTGGCATCATGCCCGGCGTTGCTGATGCGGTTGCCAAAACCGATCTGCTGATCACCGTCGGTGCGCGCATGGATGAACTGACGACGCAGTCCTATACCCTCATCAAGCCGCCAACGCCGGTTCAGCCGCTGGTGCATATCCACCCCGATCCGGAAGAACTGGGCCGGGTCTATCAGCCGATCCTGCCGGTCAATGCAGGGCCGGAACAGTTCCTGACTGCCGTGTTCAGCGCGGTGCCATTGGCAGAGGACCGTCTTGCCGAGCGCAGGCAATGGATCGCCGATGCACGGGCCCGATACGAGCAGAACGCAGTGCCCGATGCGACACCGGGATCACTAGACCTTGCAGAGGCGATCAAGACGATCGCCCGCATTGTCCCGACCGACACGATTATAACCTGCGATGCGGGGAACTTTGCCGGCTGGTTGAACCGGTACTACCGTTTCGGTGCGGGTAGCGCCTTGCTAGGCCCGATGAACGGTTCCATGGGCTACAGCGTCCCCGCCGGCGTTGCAGCAAAGCTGATCCATCCCGATCGCACCGTATTGAGCTTCGTCGGCGATGGCGGGTTCATGATGACGGGGCAGGAACTGGCGACGGCGATGCAATACGATGCCCCGCTGGTCATTATCGTAGTGAACAACGGCCTCTACGGTACGATCCGGATGCATCAGGAACGGGAATTTCCCGGGCGCACGCCAGCCACGACATTGCGCAATCCCGATTTCGCGGCGCTGGCACAAAGCTATGGTGCATTCGGAGAGACCGTTTCCGAAACCTCCCAATTCGAAGCGGCGTTCGAACGCGCCCTTGCCGCCGGTCGCCCGGCACTGCTGGAACTGCGCATCGATCCGGAAGCGATCACGCATAGCAAGACGCTGACCGGGATCAGGCAGCAGGCACTGGCAGACAAGCAAAGCGGCGTGTGATTTTGCACCCGTCAGAATGACAAGGCACAGCGCGAGGGTTCGCAGCGGGTTATTCAGGCGCTGCCGCGAACTTGTACCCCGTACTGCGTCTTCGCATAGTGGGACGCCATCGCTGAACAGACCATCAACTGGATCTGGTGAAACAGCATCAGCGGCAGGATGATCGGGCCAACCAGCGCCGCAGGGAACAGGGCGCCAGCCATCGGAACGCCGGAGGCAAGGCTCTTCTTCGACCCGGCGAACACCAGCACGATGGAATTCTCCCGCGAAAGCCCGGCACGCTTGCCGATGAACAGCATTGCCAGGATCATTATCGCAAGAACCATGGAGTCGATGATCAGGATAAGTGCCAGATCGACAAGTCCGACGCGCGACCAAAGCCCTTCGACCACCGCCGCGCTGAATGCGGTATAGACCACCAGCAGGATCGATGAACGATCGACCTTTGCAACCAGTGACTTGTAACGGTCGATCCACTTGCCCACGACCGGCCTTGCCAGGTGGCCTGCGATGAACGGCACCAACAGCTGCATCGCGATCTTCTGCGCCGAGCCTGCAAGGTCGACGCCGGCGCCATTGTCCCCCGCCAAAAGCAGGGCAGCGAGAAGCGGCGTCAGGAAGATGCCTGCCAGATTAGAAATGGATGCGCTGCAGATCGCGGCGGGCACGTTGCCGCCCGCAATGGAGGTGAAGGCGATAGAGGACTGGACCGTCGACGGAACGATGGCGAGGAAGACGACGCCGGCAAGGATGGTCGCATCGACAAGGCCGGACAACGCGGACCGCACACCGATGCCCAGCAGCGGAAACATCGCGAACGTGGCGATGAACACCAGCAGGTGGACCTTCAGCGCGCCGATTCCCTGCAGGATGGCCTGCCGCGACAACTTTGCGCCGTGCAGGAAGAAGAGCAGGGCGATGGCGAAATTCGTCACCTTGCCCGCCCACACCGCTGCCTCGCCTGATACGGGCAAGAGCGATGCGACGATGACCGTCACGATCATCACGAGCAGGAACGGATCGATGCGGGCCAAGCGTGCGGTCATACAGTCTCCATGGGCGGATGCACCGCCTGTAGCAAGCGCGTGTGGTGGTGATTAGACAACCCTCGCCCGCAACAGTTCGCATTGTCGCAGTCCCGCATGCCCACGATGATGGCACGATGCGCCATTTATATTGTTCAATAGACTTATATTGACTCGAAGATCGCTGCTCCTAGAGTGATGAAATCATCCGGGAGATCATGATGACAGAATCTGCCGTCGTTTCACGGTCGGGAGTTCCGAACGTTGATATCGACGTATTTGGTGATGCGTTTCTTGCCGATCCCTATGCGCGCCACAAAGAACTGCGAGAGGCAGGGCCGGTTTTCTATCTCAGTTCCTACGGCATTTACGGAATGGCTCGCCATGCCGAAGTGAGCGAGACGTTGAGGGACTGGCAGACGTTCATTTCATCGCGCGGTGTCGGGCTTACCGATTTCGGCAAAGAGGAACCCTGGCGTCCCCCTTCGCTCCTGCTTGAAGCCGATCCGCCGCTGCACCAGCGCACACGCGGTATCATGAACGAGGTCGTCAACCTTTCTTCGCTGCGCGCACTGCGCCCCGTTTGGCAGGAACACGCGAACGAGCTGGTGGAACACGCGGTTGCGCGTGGCACGATTGATGGCGTTGACGATATTGCGCAGGCGTTCCCGCTGCGGATCTTCCCCGCCACCATCGGGCTGCCCGCAGGTGGCGAAGACCATTTGTTGCGCTATGCATCGGTCGCGTTCAATGCATTCGGGCCGCGCAATCACATCTTCGAAAATACTGCCAATGCGGCCGGACCCGCTGCCGAATGGGTGGCAATGGCATGCGAGCGCGCTAACCTGAATTCGAGTGGGTGGGGTGCTGGCGTATATGCCGCCGCCGATGAAGGGCGCTGCACGGAAAGTGAAGCGGGCCGATTGGTGCGATCGCTGCTTACCGCAGGATTGGATACGACAATCAACGGCATCGGCAACATGCTCTATGCCTTTTCCCAAAACCCCGGCCAGTGGGATAAGTTGCGGGAGGAGCCCCGGCTGTTGAAACGCGTGTTCGATGAATCACTTCGTTGGGATTCGACTGCGCAAACCTTCTTTCGTACCGCCAGCCGCGACGTAAGGGTCGCGGGTGTGGATATCCCGGAAGGGTCGAAGGTCCTTCTTTTCCTTGGTGCCGCCAATCGCGATCCACGTAAATGGTCCGATGCAGAGACGTTTGATATCACACGCTCCGCCAGCGGTCATGTCGGCTTTGGCTTTGGCATTCACCAATGCCTGGGGCAGATGATGGCACGGCAGGAAGCGGAAATGGTGCTCAACGCGCTGTTGCCGCGGGTTAGGCGCATCGAACCGGCAGGAGATCCCGGTCGCGTGCTCAACAATACGCTGCATGCACTGGGCAGCCTGCCGATCACGTTCGTGCCTGATTAAGAACTGCCGCCGGATATAAAAAAGGTCCGCTGGCGGGGCGGACCCTTTCCCTGCGATCATCGGTCAGCTTCGCCAGACGGCGGAGCCAACCGGACGATCAGTTACTCTGCCGGAATGGCGAAGTTGCCTTTCATTTCTTCGGGCAACAATGGCCGGATTCCGAAACCGGCGGTAACGCGCGGGGGCGCGTCGGGATCGAAATTGATACCCGGAGGATCGCGCCCTTCCTCGACATCCTTGATCGCGCTTTCCAACTGCCGGCGCCACAGCACGATCGCCATGTCGCTCTGCGCGAAATGTTCGAAATTGCTGGCAGGGGCCGGCATCGAACTCTGCGCTTCATAGTCGCCGGGCATTTCCTGGTGTTCGCGTTCGCTCATCTCCCACCATGTCTTGCCGTCATGCACTTCGGAGATGGCCTCATGGCTTTCTCCCTTTTTCGTGCGCCAGAGCTGGAACCCGAGGTGGTGTTCGTCGTCGGCGGGCACGAAGAAGGCCATGTCGATGAAGCCGGCGATATAGGCGCAGTCCGGGATGATGGTTTCGTTACACGACAGGACCGCCATGCCGTTGGGTGCGATCATCGGAAAGCCCTGCTTGACGCCAAGTTCCGTGCGTTCCGCAACCATGCCCGCCACGACTTCGCGGACCTTGCCGTAAGGCGGCGCGTCGGCTTCGTCCTTCTCGACCAGCTTCACGCCGGTGAACTGGTCGCCGCTGTGCTGATAATGGAGCCAGGGGACGTGCGCGCCATCGACCGACTGTTCGATGGATGAAAGCCAGTTGATGTCGAGCATCGGCATGTCGGTGCCAAGATCGGGGCCGTAGCCGCGCACGGAACGCGCTTCGAGATATTCGTCGTCGGCCAGGTCTTCCAGGTGCGCCCAGCGTGGCGGAAGGGGTTTTTTTGCGGGCGGCCCCATGTAGGCCCACAACAGGCCATAGTGTTCGACCACCGGATACCATGGCTGGCGATATCTTTGGCGGGCACGACCGCCCGCGACTTCCGCCGGTTGCTCCACGCAGTTGCCCTTGCAGTCGAACAGCCAGCCGTGGTTGCAGCAACGGATGCCGTCTTCTTCCACCCGGCCGTAATACAGGCTGGTGCCGCGGTGATTGCAATGTTCGTAGACCAGGCCGGGCCGTCCCTGCTTGTCGCGAAAGGCAATCAGGTTTTCGCCCAGCAGTCGTACCCTGTGGGGGCGATCGCTCTGGAGTTCAGCATCGACATAGAAAGGTTGCCAGTAGCGGCGCATCAGCTCGCCCATGGGGGTTCCCGGCCCGACCTGCGTCAGGTGCGGCTTGGCCTGGACAACAGGCTTCATGCCGTAACCGGTCCCGGTGTCGAGCGTCGTATCAGCTTCACTCATCTTGCTCTCCTTGGGGATATTCTTTTGTCGTTTATGTGGTTGGAACGTGCCTTGCGCCGCCAACGGGATGCGCGCGCTTGCCACATGACATCAGTCGCGGAACGCGCCTGTCCGAAACATCTGGACCGACAAGTCCTGATCGTCGCGCAGCCCACGGGACGGGACCATGTCATACAGCGGATCGCTCCCTTCCATGACCCGGATCCAGTCCGCCACCTTGGAGCGGTGGACGATTCCCCATTTGCCGTCACGGCGAGCGAAGCGATCGATATAGCGCGATGCGATGATCAGATCCTTCATCTCTTCGCCCATCGGCGTCAGATGCCTGCCGATTTCGTAGGCTTCGACTTCTGCCTCATCGCCATGCAGGTCGATGAGGATCTGGCCGACAAGATGCTGCACGCGCTGTGTCTTGCTTTGCATAATCATTGCGGTGTCGAGGAAGGAATTGAGGTCCACGGCATCGGGTGTTCCCCAACGAACCACGGCGTCAGGATGGAAGCCCGAAGCCATCACTTCCCGATCGATCCGATCCATGCCGCGATTGATGCGATAGATGCAATTCCGAATCTGCTCGCGGGAAACCAGATCTTCCAGCTGGGCTGTAAGCGACTCTACCTGCGCAGACAGCTTGTCGATATCGGGCACCACACTCTCCTCGCACTACCATGATTCCTTATGGCGCTGACCTTGGAAAGAATTGTGCAAATGGTCAAGTTAAATTGAATGGCAAACCTAAGCGGCTGGAACGGCCGGTCCGTTGGTTGGTTGTAGCCATTGGATATTCGGCCTTGGTCGCAATGCATGTCGTACCCGTGCCCTATATCTGGTTTACTGCGCCAGGTCCGTCGGCTGACGCCGTCGCGCCTGTGATGGGGCGCATCCATAACGCAGCTTGAAAGCCTGCCGAAATGCTCGTTCCGAACGATAGCCCAGTGTTTCGGCCACAGCGGCAACGGACTTGCGGTCGACGACAATCATCCCGTAGGCCAGTTGCATGCGCTGATTAATGAGATATTCGATCGGCGGTATGCCCATCAACTCGTTGAAAAGCCGCGCATAGGTTGACCTTGCCATGCGTGCCTCCTGCGCGAGCATGGAAACGGTCCACGCCTCGTACGGGCGCTTGTGGATGGCAGACAGCGATCGTCCGATCCGCGCATTCCTGATCCCGCGCATCCAGCCCGGATCGTCACCACCCTTTCCAAGCAGGTAACTGCGCAAAATATTCGTGAAGATCAGTTCGACCAGCTTTGAAGAAAGCGCGGAAAAACCGGGCTGGTGACGCGTGCCCTGGCCAAGGTATGCGTCGGCCATTGTTGCCCAGACCGGCAGCGATGGCTCCGTCGCGGGAACATGCATGAACGGCGGCAGAGTGCCCAGGATGGCGCGAGGGCCGGCATCCTGGGCAATTAGGTCAAATACCAGCATCCGCCCTTTCGCGCCTTCACCGCCCAGTCGCAACGGCGCGTCGATCGCGTCGCGATAGTCCGTGTCGATCTGCAGCACGCTCAATCCGTCGATCTGGCTGAAGGGCGTGATGCGAGAACGGGGCAGGTCACGCGGCGCCCACATGCGATGGCCTGTCTTGTGCGTCACCAGCACCGCATCGCCAGGATTCAACTGTTCCGGTTTCGATTCACCTGCACAGAACCAGCATGTCCCCTCGATCAGCACGGCGCCGATGATCGTGCGTTCGGGCGGAGCCGGTATGTCGATACCCCACGGCGATGCAAATTCCATGATGCCAAGGCGGGTTGCCAGCAAGCGCAAGGAAAGCAGAACGTCGCTCAAAATGTCCATCGCGGCTCTCTCCCCTCTGGATTTTTCCGGCATGCAGGAAGCTGGAAACGCACGGCGTGCCGAGAGCCGGATATGGACGATTTAGCCGGATATCGGGAGTACCTGTGCTCGATTGTCTCAGTTTGATCCGGTAGCCTGCTGCGAAAATCAAGCAATAAGGTCCGCAAAGTTGCCGCAGGGCGTCACGGCTCTCGCAAATGGGGTTGGTGCAGGAGGTCGATGGAAATGAACACCAATGAGATCTTGTCGCGACCGATCAGCATTGGTGGGCACATCGTCAAGAACCGGATCGCGCAAGGGCCGATGGCAGTGCTTGATCTCGCCCCAGACGGCAGCCCGACGGCGCAGACGATCGCCTTTCTGGAGGAACGCGCGCGTGGCGGCGTCGGCCTGATGATCCTGAGTGGCGCCATTTCGGGCCGGCGGGTGCGGGAAGAGACGCCCTACGGATCGCTGGACGTCGATGCGCCGGACCGCTTTACGGACCGGCTAAGCGAAATATTGGCGGTGACGCGCCCACATGGCGTGATCGTCTTCTGCGAGATCGTGGGCGGTTTCGGGCGTATGGGCGTGCCCCGCCATGGTCCGACGATCGCAGCAAGCGGGATGGAGGAAGATGCCTTTCCCGAAGGGGTCGCGGTCCCTGGCGGCAAGACGATGCCCACGCCGCATGAAGCGACGGTGGAGCAGATCCGGCAGGTTCAGGAAGACATCGCACAAACCGCACTTCGCCTGAAGGATGCGGGTGCGGACGGGGTCGAGATGGCCGCTCACATGAGTTATTTCGAAGCCTCGTTCCTTACGCCGCGTACCAATCGGCGGACCGACCGTTATGGTGGTAGTGTGACCAACCGTGCGCGAATGCTGGTCGAAACCCGCCGCCTGATCCGCGAATACTGCGGTCCGGACTTTCCCGTGGGTCTGCGCATGACGTGCAGCGAACGCATCGCGGGTGGGCAGGGGGCGGAAGAATACGCCGCCATCGCAAGGGAGGTGGAGCGCGAAGGGCTTGCCTATGTCGCGCTCAGTGTCGGGTGCTATGAAAACATGCGCGCCGGTTCCAAGACACGCACGGCCGACGTGATCGGCAGTGGCGATACCGCCGCTTTCAGGAAGGCACTGTCGTGCCCGATCCTGCTGACCGGACTTCACGATCCGTCACAGGCGGCAGCGGCGATCGAGAGCGGGCTGGGCGACATTTCCATGCTGGCGCGTCCGCTGCTGGCGGACCCGCAATACGCGAACAAGGTGATGGAGGGCAGAGCCGACGAGATCGTGCGGTGCAACGAATGCAATTACTGCCTGCGCCGCCTGATGGTGAACGTGCCGATGCGATGTGCAGTCAATGCGCAGATGGGGCGCGAGGGACGACAGGGCTCCCCGCCGCCGCTGCGCCGGGCGGTCGAACGCCCGATAGAGCTGGCCAAACTGGCAGTCGCATCGTCGCGAACTGTCATGGCTGTAGTCATGAAATTTGCCGGATAGCGCCGTTCTGCGGCATCGTTGACGGGCGCGGCGCTATGCCTTTTCAAGCACGGCAAACTGACTTGAATTGTCTATATGGATAATATAATCGCTGCCATGGAAGGCGAGATATCGCGCCGATCAAGAGTTATGGGAGAATGCCGTCATGGCAGCGCCGTCGGGGCCGCCGGTCAATCCGGATCATGCCGTCAAGCTCGCCATCGAGCAGGCGATAATCAGTGAGAAGCTGTGCGAACTGCTGGCCATTCCCGCCGGTGCGCGCGTGCTGGATATCGGCACGGCAATGGGGCATTCCGCGTTATATGCCTCTATCGCGGCGGGGCGGCGACGAGCGCGGGTAACGGCGGTCCACACGCGCCCGCACGTGCTTGAGCGCGCGAGGCAACGCGCCCGGGTCGAAGCACTGGACGATATCGAGTTCATGGAGGCTGATGCGACCGCGCTGCCGTTCGACGATGGGCAGTTCGATTATGTCCTGTCGACACTGGGCATCAATTTCCTGCCTGATCAGGAAGCGGCAGCCGGGGTGCTGGCCCGCATGGTTCGACCGGGCGGTGTAATCGGATTGATTGCATTCAGTCGCCACAGCCTGCCCAGCCGCGTCTACGACATGTTCGGCACGCTGCTGCCCCATATCCCGCGCCCGCCGCATCATCACTACGAATGGGCGGACGGGCCACGGGCAGGCGCACTGCTTTCGCCCGCGTTCCACGACGTCAAGGTCATGCTCGACAGTTATGACAGCTGTTTCGCTTCCACCGAGGAAGCGTTCGACCGGACTTCCCGGTGGAACCCGAACATGGAGGCCCTGATCGAACGGAGCCCGCCTGAACTCGTCGCGAAAGTGAGGGAAGGATACATCGATATCGCCCGCAGCATCAATCAGGCGACGGACGGCACGTTCATGGGGAGAATTCCCTATGGCATCGTTACTGCCGTGCGAAACTTCTAGGCGCAGGCCGGTTACTGCAACAGCTATGCAGTACACATGGACTGTGCCGGAGGGCTTGAGGCGCTCTGCCCAGCGGATTGATGCGCAGCTATTCCCTGTCCAGCCGCGGTGCGAGCGGCTTCTACCGGATCGCCGCGACCTGATCCTGAGCGAGGCCGAGCGCGCGTCGAACGGCGCTATGATGATCTGTTGCTCCGGCTGCAAGTCGGCCTCGCTAACGCCCGACCTGTAGGCGCGTTTAGCTGCCGTTTTGAAATGCCCAATAATACAACGGTTTGAGGAGATTAGGCATGGATGATTTCAAGCTCGTTATTGACGGGAGACTTGTCGAGGGGGGCCGTCGTACCCCGGTGCTGAACCCAGCGACGGAAGAGCCCGTGGCACAATGCCCGCGTGCCGATGTGGCGCAGTTGAATGAGGCTGTCGCCGCGGCGAAGCGAGCATTCCCGGTTTGGTCGGCCACGCCGCGCAGCGAGCGATCCGCCGGCCTGCATGCCATCGCCTCCGCGATGGAGGCCAGGTTTCAGGAGTTCGTCGCGCTGTTGACGCAGGAGCAGGGCAAGCCGACCGATCAGGCGTCCTATGAAATCGGTGGCTCCATCGGTTTCCTGCGCTATTTTGCCGCTCTCGACCTTCCGGACAAAATCCTGCGCGAGGATGACAGTGTCAGGATTGTCGAGCAGCGTTATCCTTTAGGCGTCGTCGCCGCGATCACGCCGTGGAATTTTCCCATCCTGCTGCTGATGATGAAAGTGGGGCCGGCCCTGATTTCGGGAAATACGATGGTCATCAAGCCGGCGCCGACGACACCGCTGACCACCCTGCTGTTCGGAAAGATTTGCGCAACCCAACTGCCCGCGGGGGTGGTCAACGTGATCGTGGACGAAAACGACCTCGGCGGGTTGCTGACGCAGCATCCGGACATCGCCAAGGTCGCTTTCACCGGATCGACCGCCACGGGCAAGAAAGTGGCGGCTGCGGCATCCGATACACTGAAGCGCATGACGCTGGAACTGGGTGGAAACGACGCGGCGATCGTGTTGGACGATGCCGATCCCAAGGTGGTCGCCAATGGCATCTTCAATGGCGCTACGCTCAACGCAGGGCAGGTCTGCCTTGCCATCAAGCGGGTCTATTGCGCAGAGAATATCTACGATGCGCTTTGCGACGAACTGGCCGAACTCGCCCGCGCCGCAGTGGTGGATGACGGCGCCAAGCAAGGCACGCAGATCGGCCCGATCCAGAACCGCCAGCAATACGAGAAGATCCTCGAGCTGATCGAAGATGCCCGCTTGAACGGCAACGTGATCGCTGGCGGCGATCGGGTGGAAGGGCCGGGCTATTTCATCCGCCCAACCATCGTGCGCGATATCGCCAACGATACGCGGCTGGTTCAGGAAGAGCAGTTCGGGCCGGTATTGCCGGTGATGAAATATGCCGATCTGGATGAGGCGATCGCGAATACAAACGATTCCGTCTTCGGTCTGGGCGGCACCGTATGGTCGTCGGACTTGGAACGCGCGGCAAAAGTGGCATCGCAGATTCAGTCGGGCGTCGTCTGGGTGAACAAGCACCTCGATCTACCGTTCGATGTTCCCTTTGGTGGGGCCAAACAATCGGGCATCGGTGCTGAAAACGGGGTCGAGGGGCTGGAGGAATATAGCCAGCGTCGGATCGTCAATATCGGCAAGGATCTGGTGACCTGATCTGGGTCGCGGCGGGCTCCGGTAATGCGGTGCCCGCCATGCTTGCAGTGATGGGCGACAAATTTGCCATCCATAATGCTGTACAGATGAACAATATAATTTCATAAGCCGGAGTGCTCCATAGTCCAGAAAGGCGGGGTGATCGGATTCGCGCAGTCAGCCGCGTCCGAGTTTTGCGTGGGAGAGCACGAATGGTTGAGTTGACGGGGAAGGTTGCGATTGTGACGGGTGGAGGTCGCGGTATCGGTCGATCGCATGCCCTCGCGCTTGCCAAGGCAGGCGCAACCGTCGTCGTAAACGATTTCGGTAAGAGCTTTAGTGGCGAAGGTGAAATCAGCAGCGGTCCGGCCGATGAAGTCGTTGCGGAGATTGTCGCTACCGGCGGCAAGGCCGTTGCCGATGCGACGGACATCTCGGACTGGGATAGCGTAAAAGGCCTGATTGATGCCGCACTGGCCAATTTCGGTCGTCTGGATATCGTCGTCAACAATGCCGGGATCAGTCGCTTTGGCCGGATCGACGCCATCACCGGTGACGACTGGATCAAGACCATTGCAACCGTGCTGACAGGCACTGCCGCGGTTTCCCACTGGGCATCGCGGCACTGGCGTGAAAAAGGCCCGGAAGCAGGGCGGCGCATCATCAACACCACGTCGGGCGTCGGCCTGACGCCGATACCCGATAATCCGATGTATGTGGCCGGCAAGGCCGGGGTTGCCGGCATCACCATTTCCAGCGCCATGGAGCTTGCCGAACTGGGCGTGCGTGTAAACGCGATAGCTCCTGTCGCTCGTTCGCGCATAAGCGAACATGTCGCGGGCGATCTCGTAAAGGCGCCCGAACAGGGCTTCGACCGGATGAACCCCGATCACGTGTCTGCTCTGATGCTCTATCTCGCGTCGTCGGACTGCCGGTTTACCGGACGCGTGCTGGGCGTGATCGGGGACGACATCACCCTGTTCGATGGCTGGACGATCAGTCAGCATATGGACAACGGCGAAAATTCATGGGGCGTGGAGGAACTGGCTGCAGCGCTCGCCAAATGGCCGGTCCAGCAGCAAGGCACTAGCCAGGCGGGCAAGGGCGTCATGCCCAATCCAACCCCGGCCCAACCCGTTCTGGACGCGCTGTCGGCGATCGAAAATGCCTGAGCGCCGCAGGCTGACGCCGGTGCCCGTCCGAGAAGGAACACAGTCATGATCAAGCCCTGGATTTTCGAATTCTTCAGAGCGGTCGCTGCCGAAGGCGTGCTGATTCCAGAGGCGCGCGACGGGGTTACGCCACGTGAGGTGCAGGACCATTTCGCGACGTACTGGAGCC
>NZ_LRSE01000060.1 GCF_001634625.1 Croceicoccus bisphenolivorans
AGAGTCTGATTCAAAACTAACCGATGTGATTTCATAGCCTTGTGATGCGGCGCGTGAGGAGCTGGATCGATGCGATGAACAGCCACGCGGTTGCCGAGGCGATGGTCTGCTCGAAGTCCTTTGCGAGACGCCGGTTTCGGTTGAGCCATGCCAAAGTGCGCTCGACAGCCCAGCGGCGTGGGAGAACCACAAAGCCCTTTGCTTTGTCGGACCGTTTGACGATTTCGATGGTCCACTTACCAACCCTGCGCAACGCCTGACGGAGCTTGTCGCCAGCATATCCGCCATCGGCGAAGACATGCCGTAGCCACGGGAAGCGATGGATGATTTCGGCGAGCACCAGCGGTGCGCCATCACGATCCTGGATGTCGGCGGTGTGGATTACCGCATGAACGAGATTTCCATCGGTGTCGGTGAGGATGTGGCGCTTGCGTCCCTTGATCTTCTTGCCTGCGTCATAGCCCCGTGGGCCGCCACTTTCCGTGGTTTTGACGCTCTGGCTGTCGATCACTCCGGCGCTTGGCGACGCCTCGCGGCCTACAGCTTCGCGCCCGATCAGCAACAGGACATGATTGAGCGACAGCCACAGCCTGTTATCACGCCACAGGTAGAACCAGCGCCGCACCGTCGAGACTGGCGGAAAGCAGGGCGGTAGCATCCGCCATGGCAGTCCGCCCCGCAGCAGATACAGGATCGCTTCGACAATCCGCCGCAGCGGCCACTTGCGAGGGCGGCCAACATGAGAAGGTGGCGGGAAGAACGGCTCCAGCACCGCCCATTCGGCATCGGTCAAATCACTTGGCAATGCCAGTTCCGCGCGGGCATACAGTGCGCGAGTGGTGTCGGTCCACATCGTTGATTTCCTTTGGTTCGTTGCAAAACCGCTGAATCAACGACTTGGGTAAGCGTCAAGCTAACCAGCTGATACCACTCAACTTAATTTCGGATCAGGCTCT
>NZ_LRSE01000061.1 GCF_001634625.1 Croceicoccus bisphenolivorans
GACGAGGTCATCTCCGAATATGTCTTCATCTGCTTCCAGATGACCTTCGCCGCGATCACCGCAGCGCTGGTACTGGGCGCTACGGTGGAGCGCATGAAGTTCTCGGCGGTGATGGTCTTCACGGCCATCTGGCTGACGATCGTCTACTTCCCGATCGCACACATGGTGTGGGCAGGCGGCGGCCTTCTGTTCGAGATGGGCGCGCTGGACTTCGCCGGCGGCACGGTGGTTCACATCAACGCCGGTGTCTCGGCGCTGGTTGCCTGCCTCATCCTGGGCAAGCGCAAGGGCTATCCGACCGAGCCGATGCCGCCGCACAGCCTGACGCTGACGATGGTCGGCACGGGCTTGCTGTGGGTGGGCTGGTTCGGCTTCAACGCCGGTTCGGAACTCGAAGCAGACGGCACGGCCGGTCTGGCGATGATCAACACCTTCGTGGCGACAGCTTCGGCGGGTCTGTTCTGGATGCTCGCCGAGCGTCTGGCCGGGCACAAGGGTTCGGCACTGGGCTTCTGCTCGGGCGTGATCGCGGGTCTTGTCGCGGTGACTCCGGCGGCCGGTAACTCGGGTCCGTTCGGCGCGATTATCCTTGGCGCGGTTGCTTCGCTGGTCTGCTTCTTCGTGGTTAGCAAGCTGAAGCCGAAGCTGGGCTTCGACGACTCGCTGGACGCGTTCGGCATCCACGGCGTTGGCGGTATCATCGGCGCGATCGGCACGGGCATCGTGTACCAGCCGGTGTTCGGTGGCCCCGGTGACGGTTCGACCGCGATGATGGCTCAGGTCGTCATCCAGGTGACGGCGGTTGCGATCTCGATCGCATGGGCCGCAGTCGGCACCGTGATCGCGATCTTCATCGCCAAGCTCGTCACTGGCCTGCGTGTCAGCGAAGAGACAGAGGTCACCGGCCTCGATCTCGGTGAACATGGCGAACGCGCTTACAA
>NZ_LRSE01000062.1 GCF_001634625.1 Croceicoccus bisphenolivorans
ATTTTCCCGCAATCAAGTGTGACACAACTGTTAAGGGTCGATCACTTCGGCCCTCTCCATCAGGCTCGACAACGCAGGAACATCATAGTGGACTTTCGAAATCGCTTCGCTGAGCACACCAATGCCGAAGCCGCTGCCGTATATATCGCCGACAGCCACTGCGCCTGAGCGTGAACCAGTCCAACCACCCAACGCGAAAGCCAGTTCACGCTCCACGCGTCCAGCGCGCATCGCATCGCGAAAGCAGTGACGGAAGCTATGAAATGTGGTGCGGTCCGCCTTGGCTCCTGTTCTAATGAGGTAGCGCGCGAACCACTTCGAGAAGTAGGCTGATGCGTAGCCAAATCGATCCAGTTCCAACTCAGGCCAAAGACGGGTTTCGCGAGCCGTGCAGCAGCGGCGCCAGTGGTCGAGCACTCGTGCGCGAATCAAAGCGGGATGGATTGGAACAACGCGTTCGCTCGAATTTGTCTTCACACGCTTGCCCAACATGGTGTCTGGTTTCACCACAAAGCAGAAGATGCCATCGAGTTCGACGATATCATCTACGGTCTGCTGGCAGATTTCGTTCTGCCTCAGGCCGCTGAACAGCGCGATAAGCGGGACATAAAAGTGCGCGGGCGATGTCGGAATACGCTTACCGTCACGCACACCGTCGAGGTCTTCGAAGGGCTCGCCTGTAAAGATTCGCTCTAGTTGGTTTGCTGAGAAAGGACGGCGCTTCTCTCGCACTGGCACAGGGTCGGCAACGCGAAGTCCAATGCAGGGGTTGCGACTGGCGAGTTCCTCTTTCACCAGCCAGTTCATCATTGTAAGCGCTGTTTTCAGCCCACGTCGCCCC
>NZ_LRSE01000063.1 GCF_001634625.1 Croceicoccus bisphenolivorans
GCATTGGTTCCGATAGTCCGAAATTGATCTGAGGATTAATGCCGGAACCTCTTGATGTCGCCTATACCGAACAGATGGAACGAGTGGTGCTTTACGCGCGGCGCGCGAAAACACCGGCAGAAGCCGTCCCGCTTACCGAAAGCAGGGAAAATCGAAACCTTGCCTATTGGGAAACCGGACTATTCGCCTATGCGCTGACCGGAGAGGTGGAAACTTCGCGAATTTTGCTGTTGGCTTCAGAAATGGCTTCGTTGGAGGGAAAGGATGTGATCGAAGCTACGTGAATGTCGAAACTGGCCGTTCCAGGCTGAATCTGATAGAACGACCCGGCGCCTGAAGCTGACCCGAAAGCAGTTTGGATCACCGCAAGGCTGGACTCGTTTCTTGTCAGCGATCAGATAAGGGCCTCAACGNAGCATGCAAGCGCTCCCAAAAGCGTCAGGCTCAGGCCGGTCAGCGTCAGAACGACCTTCCACACCAGACCCCCGACTTTACCGGAGTGGATAGGGTAGAATTTCTCGCTGACGCTTTGCTGGTCGATCGTGCCGTCGGGGGCATCGATAGTGACGGCCCCGGATCGTTCAATTCGCACATACGTCCTGCCATTCGGGGTCCATTCAAATGGTTGGCGCAGGCGCAATGTCGCCTCCTCATTCGATAGCTGAAGTCTCCGGATTTCCGCGTTCGGGAAACTGCGTCCGGCTATATCGAAAAATCCGGACATGTCGTCCTGAGTCAGGCGGGCGTCGAGCGTCCGGGATAGCGAAGACCGTTCCGGCAATGGCGCGACGATGGCTGCCGTGACCGGTTCGAAGATCATGGCGCTGCCCGTCAGCATTG
>NZ_LRSE01000064.1 GCF_001634625.1 Croceicoccus bisphenolivorans
CCGATACGGCGACCTTGGCCATGCTGCTTTCGGTCGAGCCGAGGTCTCCGGTGTCGAGCACGCTGGCGCACCAGTAGATCATCAGTTCGGCCTGCTTGATGTCGATCCTGTTCTGGGCAAGCATGAAGCCCACGCCTTCGTGATCGATCAGCGTCTTCTTGAACGCCTCGCGCCGGCAGGCATAGTCGGTGGCGATTTCCTGCGCGCGAATGCACGCACCCAGCCAGCGCATGCAGTGCGAGAGGCGCGCAGGGCTCAGGCGGACTTGCGCGTACTTGAACCCTTCGCCCGGCTGGCCAAGAAGCTGGTCTGCCGGAACGCGCAGGTTCTCGATCTCGACCGTCGCGTGACTGCCAGGCATGGAGGTATCGATGGTGTTGGGCACGTCGACGATGCGGATCGCGGGGTCTGGCAGATCGACCAGGAACATGCATGCGCCGCCCCTGGAATCCTCTTCTTCCGAAGCCGCCATGACGATACCGACTTTCGCGCCGTCGGCGCCGGTGATGAAGGCCTTGCGCCCGTTGATCACCCAGTGATTGCCGTCCTTGCGGCAAGTGGTCTGCATCATCGACGGATCGGAACCGGCACCGCCTTCTTCGGCCGGCTCGGTCATGAAGAACGCGCTGCGCGCCTCGCCCGAGATAAGTTGCTTCAGGAACCGGTCCTTGATCTCCGCCGAACCGATATGGCCCAGCAGGTACATGTTGCCCTCGTCCGGCGCGGCCGTGTTGCAGGCCAGCGG
>NZ_LRSE01000065.1 GCF_001634625.1 Croceicoccus bisphenolivorans
GCCGCGCGGTTCCCGGCCGCCAAGAGCCTCGACAGCTTCGACTTTGCCGCCATTCCGAAGCTCAACAAGATGCAGGTGCTCGAACTGGCGCGTTGTGACTGGATTACCCGTCGCGAGAACGTCATCGCCCTTGGCCCGTCGGGGACCGGCAAGACCCATGTCGCGATCGGTCTTGGCCTGGCGGCCTGCCAGAAGGGCCTGACGGTCGGGTTCATCACTGCTTCCGCGCTGGTCAGCGAGATGATGGAGGCACGCGACGAACGCCGCCTACTGCGCTTACACAAGCAGATGACCGGCTATAAGCTTCTCATCATCGATGAGCTGGGGTTCGTGCCCCTCTCCAAAACCGGCGCGGAACTGCTGTTCGAGCTGATCTCACAGCGCTACGAACGCGGCTCGACGCTGATCACCAGCAACCTGCCGTTCGACGAATGGACCGAGACGTTCGGTTCCGAGCGCCTGACAGGCGCGCTCCTCGACCGGCTCACCCACCACGTCAGCATCCTCGAGATGAACGGCGAGAGCTATCGCCTGGCCCAGAGCCAGGCACGCAAAGCACGTCCCAACCCCTGACAGAAACGGCAATCCGGGTGTTGACGACCCCCGCTCGGGCTACGCCCTCCCGGCGCTCGCCAACACCCGGATCAAGTGGCCTGGTTTTGCTCCGCCCAATGGACGACTTTTACGCCGCCGTTGACA
>NZ_LRSE01000066.1 GCF_001634625.1 Croceicoccus bisphenolivorans
ATTTTCCCGCAATCAAGTGTGACACAACTGTGTATCACAAGCGGCTTCGTGGAATATGGCGTCGAGGTGGCATCTACCAGTTTCGCATTCGAGTTCCTGCCGACCTCGTGGAGACCATTGGCAAGACACACATCAACCGAACTTTGGGCACAGCGTCGTATCGGGATGCTCTTTCACGATGCCGTCTGATTGCGCTCGAATTTGCAACAAACTTTGAGAATATGAGGTCGGGTCTGCGACCGTCGCTGCCTGTGGCACAGAAACCGAATCAAGCAGTCGCTGCTTCACCGTCACTTGAGACCGCAGGCGGCGTCACCTTGCCTGAAGCATGGGACCGATATCTTGCCGATCCGAGCAGCGCGCGCACTCGCAAGACGAAGATGGCGTATGAGACGGTCAGGAACATCGTCGTGTCAATTCTCGGGGAAGACCGACTCATTTCAGATTTGGGTCGGCAGGATTGTCGGCAGGTGTTGGAAGTCTTGCAGCACTTGCCGAGTAATTACGGGAAGAAGTGGCCCGAAATGAAGCCTCTGGCTGTCGCCGAGATGGCCAAGCGCGAGGGCCTAAAACCGATGTCAGCGGCAAACTGCAATGGATATATGTCCCGATGGTCGGGAATGATGAGTAAGCGCTGTCGCGGTCCCACCTTGCGCGG
>NZ_LRSE01000067.1 GCF_001634625.1 Croceicoccus bisphenolivorans
ATAGATGGGCAGCGGACGCATTCCATAACCCTCGTTGAAAATGGGGTCTGAGAATTGGCGGAATTCGGTGAGTTTGGATCGTTGGTTTTCGTCGTTCTCAAATCAGTTGAAACGCGAATGGGTTGTCAGGGATGATCGAAGGCCTTGGCGCGCAGGAGGCCTTATGTTCATACCTATCCACGCATGGATCGGCGAAGTTATAATTGAATATGAAATACTATAATCAATTATTTTTCTATTCGGCATAAAAAGTATTCCAGATATTAATTTTATACTTGCATATCTTATTGGACGCGCCTATAAGGCACTTGCGTTCACACGCAGATGCTCTGAACAAGAGGGCGTCATGGCCATCTAATAAGTGTGGCTCCTACAACAAGAACGAAGCCTATGGCTTTATTCCATTCGGCCATCTTTTTGAGTGGCTACCAAGAAGCCGCTACTCCAATTTCGAATGGAGCAGCGGCTTCTGTGCGTTTGGGAACAGTCTGCTTCGGACCTTCTTGCGGCTCGGTAGGGTAGGGTGATCTGGCTGACGACAGGAGATGCGCTATGCCTCCCCAGACTTTTGCGAACCTCATGTTGGGGTAATCCTGATAAATTATCGAACTAAAAGAACTACTTGACGC
>NZ_LRSE01000068.1 GCF_001634625.1 Croceicoccus bisphenolivorans
GAGTCGGGCGAATGGGCAAGGCCGATCCGATCCGCTTCCTCGCGGTAGCCGTCGAACACCTTGCGCACCTGCTCCACCGAGTTAAACCCGGTGCAGATCCGCGTGCCGCGCGTGGCCGAGCGGCGTGCCGACGCTTCGCTCACCACCGTCGTCCAGCGATTGGGCTTTGCCTGCAGCGGCTGCGGCACCAGTGTCAGGTTGTCGAAATTCCAGTGCTTGCCGTGATGCGTGATCGGTTGGCCCGGATGGGTCAGCGCCCAGTCCAGCAGTTCCTGCGCCTCCGCATTGCGTTCGTTGGCCAGGGCAACGCCTAGCCCGACTTGCGCCATTTCCGGCGGAATACCGCTGGCCGTGCCGATTTCCAGACGTCCCTGCAGCAAGTGATCGAGCATCCCGATCTCCTCGATCACCCGCCACGGTTCGTAATAGGGTAAAACCACACCCATCACGCCAAGCCGCAGCGTCTTCGTGACCGGAGCCAGCGCGGCAACCAACAGGTTGGGCGACGGGCTGTAGCCGGGGCCGAAGTGGTGCTCGCTAAAGAAGATGCCCTCGAAACCCAGGCTTTCCGCCCGCGTCCACTGGCTCCAGTACGTCGCGAAATGGTCCTGCAC
>NZ_LRSE01000069.1 GCF_001634625.1 Croceicoccus bisphenolivorans
CTGACGCCCGAAACCCTTGACCTCGCTGACGGTCATGCCGGCGACACCCAGCGAGCCCAAGGCTTCGCGAACTTCGTCAAGCTTGTGCGGCTTGATGACTGCGATGATATATTTCATCGGAATTGCCCCTCCTGCGGAAATTGCCGGCAAATCGCCGAACGCGCAGTGATGCATGGATTATGCCGCAGTGCAAGAAGCATGGCTCCGCGCATACGGTAAACCACGAAAAAGAGGGTCGGAAAGCGGCTGGCTTTCCGACCCATGAAGTCACGTTCGCAGGAGGAACGTCGTTATTGGCGGGGTGGGGAGAGGAGAGGAGGAACCACCCCGCCAAAACTGGTAAGTTGAACTTAGTTGTAAGCGCGTTCGCCATGTTCACCGAGAT
>NZ_LRSE01000007.1 GCF_001634625.1 Croceicoccus bisphenolivorans
CGTGGTCTAATTTTGCACCGCCGTTCTCAGATCCGGCCGCGGCGCGCGGTGACGCCGGACTGATAGAGAGTTGGCGTGAGGCCGAGATAAGGCCCAACATCCCTGTTGTGCTTGAAACGGTATGGGTCTCCGACAGCGCTGTAAAACGACAGCGACGTGATTGGACCAACGCCGGGAATTGTCTGAAATACAGCGCATGCGGGGATTGTAGCGGCCATCGTGCGCATCTCGCGGTCCATATCCGCAATATGTGATCGCAGGGTTTCGCCCATGCTGACCAAGGATTCCAGGTCGATACCAATGGTCACACCACTCATGCGTAAGAGCCTCTGTTGGTTCGCGACCTCAGCCGCGAGCGAGCCTCGTCCGTTCAGCAGCTTGAGGCTGCCGCCATGTAATCTGAATATGGACTGGAGCAGGGCATCTATCTTGGCTCGGTGCTTCAGCAGGGTTCGACGGATGTTGATCATGATCCGAATGTCCTGATGCTCGATCGGCTTGACGTAAACCTGAGTGCCAGTTGCTTGGGCCAGTCGGCCAAGGTCAGCGAGACCTTTGGCGTCATTTGCATCAGTCTTCTGCCGTCGGATCGCAAGGAACTTGCTTGATTTGCGTACGTCCACGACTTGAACAGGAAAGCCGTACGAACGGAGATCCCGAACCATCTGAGTGCCGACACCGGCCTCAATTGTAACGGACTGGACTGGCTCGACGCCAAACCGCCGAAGGATATCCCGGATAGGAGCGGCGCGGGTTTCAGTCTTAGCCTCGAAGAAGGCGTGGCCATCGGAATTAACAAGGCAGATGGCGGTCTCGAGGTGTCCGGCGTCGAGGCCGACCCAGTAGCGCTGGTACCGAGGCATTCTATTCCAATGCGACTTTCGTTTCTCTCGTTACTCGTAATGAGCTTCCGTGCGCTGGCCGACTAGGAATCGTCCTCAGGGCCGTGATAGACAGGTAGGAAATCGCAGGAGATGATAGGATGGAGCCGCGTGAGGCGTTGGATGGCTTGATTGTCGAGCGAGGCGAGACCTACGCGTCGATTTCGCGTCTTCTCGGAAGAAACTCGGCATACATCCAACAGTTCATCAAACGAGGCTCACCGGCCCGCCTTGACCAAAGTGATATAGCTCTGCTGGCATTGCATTTCGACGTTCCCCCGGAAGTGCTGGGTGGAAAGGAAGGGCCGACAGTCGGGCAGCGCTCCATCGTCAAAGTCCCTATGCTGGACGGGACGGGCAGTGGCTCACGCCCATCGTGGCGCCTAGTCGATGCGGCTTGGTTAGCTCAGTTAAGTGATCAACCAGCCAGCGTCGCAATCCTTCCAATCGTCGGCGAGGCTATGGAGCCCGCTCTCTGCAATGGTGACGAGGTGATGATTGGACGAATGCGCAACCAGGAGGGCTTGCGTGAAGGTCTTTATGCCATCCGTGGCTCCTCTGAAATCTTCGTGAGGCGAATAGCGATCGACCCGATGAAGAACCGTCTGACCGTTCTCACCGACCACCCGGCATATCCGAACTGGCCCGGCATCCAGCGTAAGAGCGTCGACATCGTCGGTCGGGTGATCTGGATCGGAGCTCGAGTGCCCTAGCGGCTCCTACACACCTTCGAAGCCAGCAGCTGGTGTGGAGGAAAGTGGAATTAGCCGTCGCAATGGTCGGCAGGTCTGGCCACGACTCGCTTAAGACCTGACGTCCTCCTCGTTCGTCCGCGTGGCGGCTCCTGAATCGCCAGAGCGTAGCGCTTGACCATGCTCGATGGTGGGTTCGCGTGCTGCTACCTAGAGAGCTACCTAGCACGCGCATGCCTGGATCCGCCAAACTTTGCGATCTTTGTAACGCATTGAAAAATGGGGAGAAAGTGGTGGACGCACTAGGGCTCGAACCTAGGACCCGCTGATTAAGAGCAATCTTTCCGTCCGGATGTGTTCGCGAGCGACCGCATCGATGTGCAGGTGTCCAGAGGATCTGGTCAACTGACTGCGATCCCGTCGAGGATCGGACAATCGGGTCTGCTGTCGCCGCTGCACCCTTCGGCCAGTTCCAGCAAGGCGCGCCGCATGGCTTCAAGTGCTGCGGCCTTGCGACCAAGGTCATCGGCATGCGCCAGGGCAACGGCCTTCACTTCACTGCTCGTCCGCTCGCGGTTGTCCCATAGGCCGAGGAGAGTGGTGATCTCCTCAAGCGAGAAGCCAAGGCCGCGGGCGTTGGCAATGAAGCGCAGGCGCTCGATCGATTGCGGCGAATAATCCCTGTAACCATTGTCGCGTCGGTCAGGGGGCGGCATCAACCCTACGCGCTCATAGTGCCGGATCATCCGCTCCGACACGCCAGTGGTCTTCGATGCCTGTCCGATGTTCATGGCCGCTGTTCGCCGAACTTCGGGTAGCGTCCTTGGTGGTGGCCGCCATGGAAGAAGTGCAGCAGCGGGCAGGCGAACAGGAATGCGTAAGGGATCAGCCCGAAGAAGTGCTGCCGGTGTTCCGGATAGAGCAGGAAAGCGGCGATCAGCGCGCCCGATGCCGCGGCCAGCAACCACGCGCGCTTGCTGGAAAGGCTCATAGCGCAATCCTCCTGAGACGCAGCGAATTACCGATGACGCTGACCGAGGAAAGCGCCATTGCCGCCGCTGCGATGATCGGTGAAAGCATGATGCCGAACAGTGGGTAGAGCGCGCCTGCAGCCACCGGGATACCAGCGACGTTGTAGGCAAAGGCGAAGAACAGGTTCTGCCGGATGTTGGTCATGGTTGCATGACTGAGGTGCCGGGCACGCGCTATCCCCGTCAAATCGCCCTTGAGCAGGGTGATCCCTGCGCTTTCAATCGCAACGTCTGTGCCGGTGCCCATGGCGATGCCGACATCGGCAGCGGCAAGCGCAGGGGCGTCGTTCACACCGTCGCCTGCCATCGCCACGATCCTGCCTTCGTCCCTCAAGCGCTTCACGATCGCGCTCTTCTGGTCGGGCAGGACATCGGCTTCGATGTCGTCGATACCAAGGCGCCGGGCGATGGCGTCTGCCGTGACGCGGTTGTCTCCGGTCAACATGATGACATGGATGCCCGCTTCGGCCAGTGCCTTGAGCGCGCCAGGCGTAGTCTGCTTAACCGGATCGGCAATGCCGATAGCACCCGCAACACGGCCATCGATGCCAAGGAAAATTGCGGTCGCCCCGTCAGCGCGCAGGGCGTCGGCACGTTGCGCCAGTTGGGCAGTCGAGATCCCTTGCTCCTCAAGAAAGCGGGCATTGCCAGCAACAAGCCGATGTCCATCGACGATTCCGGTGATGCCTTTGCCGACTGGCTGATCGACGTCGCCCGGTTCGCTGATTGCCAGTCCTTTGGCTTCGGCATCCCTGACAATGGCGAGAGCCAGCGGATGCTCGCTGCTGCGTTCGAGGCTGGCGGCAAGGCGCAACACCTCGCGGCTGTCGAACCCCTCGGCCGTCTCAATCGCGACCACCGCAGGCTTGCCTTCCGTAAGCGTGCCGGTCTTGTCCACGACAAGCGTATCGACCTTCTCCATGCGTTCGAGCGCCTCGGCATTCTTGATGAGAATACCGGCCTGGGCACCGCGTCCGACCCCCACCATGATCGACATCGGGGTTGCGAGGCCAAGCGCACAGGGGCAGGCGATGATCAGCACGGCCACCGCGGCAATCAGGCCATAGCCCATTGCCGGCGATGGGCCGACCAGGGACCAGACGACGAACGCGATCGCTGAGACCGCGATCACCGCCGGCACGAACCAGCCCGACACGGTGTCGGCAAGCCGCTGGATCGGCGCACGACTGCGCTGGGCTTCTGCTACCATCTGGACGATGCGCGCCAGCATGGTATCGCGCCCGATCTTCTCGGCGCGCATCACGAGGCCGCCGGTCTGGTTTATCGTGCCACCGATCAGCTTCGACGATGCCTCCTTGGTCACCGGCATGGACTCGCCAGTCACCATCGATTCATCGACGGTGCCGCGGCCCTCCAGCACCACGCCATCAACCGGAACTTTCTCGCCAGGGCGAACGCGTAGCGTGTCGCCGACCAGAACCTGGTCGAGTGTGATCTCCTCGTCACTACCATCGGGACGAACCCGGCGGGCGAGCTTGGGCGAAAGGTCGAGCAATGCGCGGATCGCACCGCTGGTTGTTTCCCGGGCACGCAGTTCAAGCAGTTGGCCAAGCAAGACCAGCACGGTAATGACCGCCGCTGCCTCGAAATAGACCGCGACTGAGCCGTCTATTGCGCGAAACGCGGCCGGGAAAATGCCGGGCGCGAGCGTCGCCGCCATGCTGTAGATCCAGGCGACGCCCGTTCCCATTGCGATCAGGGTGAACATGTTGAGGTGACCGCTTTTCACCGAGGCCCAGCCGCGTTCGAAAAATGGCCAACCCGCCCACAGGACCACCGGCGTCGCCAGAACCATCTGGATCAGGTTGGCGATGTTTCCATCCAGATAATGGCGCAGTCCAGTCAGATGCCCGCCCATTTCGAGTGCAACCACCGGCAAAGCGAGGATGAGGCCGATTACAAAGCGCCGCTTCATGTCGGCATATTCGGGCGACGGTCCATCGTTGAGCGTCGGCGTCATCGGTTCCAAGGCCATGCCGCAGATCGGGCAGCTTCCCGGCCCGGACTGCTGGACCTCCGGATGCATCGGGCAGGTCCAGATCGCGCCTTCTGGCACCGGTTCTGTCGGGCGCGGCGCATCGCTCATATAGCGCTCTGGATCAGCCCTGAACTTGGTTAGACAGGCAGCGCTGCAAAAGTAGTGATGGACGCCGCCGTGGGTCGTGACATGCGGCGTGGTCGCCGGGTCGACGCTCATTCCGCAAACGGGGTCGATAGCCGTTCCCGGGGTTTCCGGTCCGGAATGGGCGCAATGCGCGTGGTTGTGTTGCGACTCGGTCATGCCTCATGCTCCTCTGGTCGCCAGCTTCATCAACCCTGACATCATGTCAGGGTCAAGCAGTAATTCATCCTTTCGCGATGGCAAGCTCCAGCGTACCCAGCCAGGCCACCAAGGCGAGGATCGTAAGGGCAGCAGACGACTCCAGAACCAGGCTTTGCCGAAGACCGCGTAACGCGTGGGCGAGGTCGTCTTGTTCGATTGCTGCACCTAGTGTGGGCGTTAGGCGCCAACAGTTGGCACTCGCCAACACCAGCATGGCAGCGAACAGTCCGAGCTTGATGAGCAGGAGTTTTCCGTAGCGCGAAGCGAACAAGGTGTCCGGATGAGGCAAGCCCATCAGGCTCAGGCTGTTGATGAGGCCCGTGAGAACGATCAACCCGACCGCAAGCGTCCCAACCCGCGAAAATTGTTCAAGAGCCCGATGCGCTATCCTGATCTGCGCATCGGATTGGTGCGCCATTGGCTGAAAGAGCAGCCAGGCGAACGCGGCAATTCCGCCGATCCAAACAGCCGCCGCCAGCATGTGGACGATGTCGCTCAGCCGGTGGAGAGTTCCGGTCCACCCTTCGGTTGCGCCGGCATGGCCCGTCCAGACCAGCGTGGCGATAGCCACCGCCGTCGAAGCAAGCAGCCAGTATCTTGCAAGGTGTGGGCTTCGGCCAAGCGCGAGGGCGGCAACCAAGGCAATTGCAACTGCCACCATACGCACGACCCAGGCGCTGCCAATGGCGCTCTGTGTGACGATTTCCCCGATGACCGAGGCATCGGCTGCCCAGAGGCTTGTCCCCATCATGGCTGCGACAAGCGCAATCATGCCGGCGCCAGACAGCAGCAGTCCGAGCAGCGAAAGGATGAGGGCAGGTTTGGCCAGCGGCAGCAAGGCAGTGCCTCGCTCCTCGGGTTTCAGCGCGTAAAGCGTGAAGGCCGTCACACCTGCCAGCACCATCAGATCGGCGTAAAGCGCGAACCGGATGGCGATGACAGGCAGGTTGTCCATGTCTTCAGCGCACGGTGAAGCTGAAGTTGCCGCCCATGCGATGTGTGTCGGCTCCGGCCGCGCTCCAGGTCACGCGGTAAGTCCCGCTGGCCAGCGGCCGACGGAGCAGCAAAGTCATCGATTTCCTGTCATTGCCGAGCCGGGCGGTGAAACCCGTGATCGGCATCGGCGCATGGTTTGGCATACCCGGCATTCCGGTCATTGCGATCTCGGCCCTTGCCGTTGCGCCGATCACGGCCTCATTGAAGCGCAGTTCGACCTTTGTCGGCGCTGCGACCGTGGCATTGGCTGTCGGGGTCGAAGACACGAGCTGCGTATGCGCGCTGGCAACCTGCGGCACGATGAGCCCCAGAGTCGCAACGGCAAAGGCAAGGCTGGGCAAACGCATCAGTTATCTCCTTGGAAATGGCTATCAGGTTGAGATACGCGGCCCGGAACAGCATCCCTCAAATTGGGCTGGTTCAATTTTTCTGAGGGATCGGGGATATGGCTGCGTATAGGATCACAAGACCTCGGGAGACCCACCATGTCCGACCTTGATCAGGCGCTCCGCCGCCTGGGCACACTTCCGGCTCCTTCGGGGCTGGCGACTATCGACGATGCTGTGCTTGCCGGACTGGCTGCGAGCCGCCGTGAGGCTGCGGCTGGGTCGCGGCTGATGGGTTTTGCCGCAGCCCTGGCGCTGGTGGTCGGCGTAGCCGGTGGCGGACTAGCGGGCGGCGAACCCGCCACGGCTCAGCCCATCTCTCCCTTTGCGCCTGACAATCCCCTCGCACCTTCGACCTTGCTGGATGTCCACCCGTGAATTGGACCACGCGGCTGATCCTGATCGCGCTTGTCGCATTTGCAGCGGCGCTGGGCGGCACTTATGCTGGCCGCGTCCTGTTCGCACCGGAAAGGCAGAGCGAGACCGAACTCCACGCCTTGCTGCACAGCGAGCTCGAACTCGATGCCGCACAGGAAGCAAAGATCGAGGCAATCGAGCAGCGTTTTGCCACACGCCGCAAGGCGCTCGAACTCGAGATGCGGGCCGCCAATGCCCATCTGGCCGAAGCGATGGAATTGGAGCACGGCTATGGTCCGCAAGTCACCACCGCCATCGACCACACCCACAAGGTCATGGGTGAAATGCAGAAGGAAACGCTTGAGCATCTCTTTGCCATGCGCGCCGTCCTGAGGCCTGATCAGGCGGCCAAATTCGACAGGTCGGTTACCAGAGCCCTTACCCCAGAAGTGCGGTGAGCCTTCCGCTGTCCGAGGGGAGCGACGGCGAGCTCGCGGCACTGGCGCTCGCGGGCCGGCAGGACGCTTATCGCGAATTGCTGGCGCGCCACCGTGACGCTGTGTTTCGCTTGGTGCGAGCGTCAGTCGGCGATCCGCACGAGGCCATCGACGTCACCCAGGAAACCTTCATTGCCGCGTTCTCGGCCCTTGGGCGTTACGACCATGGGCGACCGTTTCTGGCATGGCTCAAGCACATTGCGCTCAACAAGTGCCGGGACTGGGGACGAAGGCGCAAGGTGCGCGCCTTCTTCACGCGCGCAGTGCCGCTCGAGATGGCTTTCGATGTTTCAGACGATGCCATTCCCGCCGATGTGCAAGCGGCAGACCGGGCCGAGCTGGCGCGCGTGACCACTGCCATATCCCGCTTGCCATCCCGTCTGCGCGAGGCCCTGGTCCTCCGCACGATCGATGGCCTCGGCCAGGCCGAAGCTGCCGAGGTGCTCGGTGTCAGCGAGAAGACGGTCGAGACCCGCCTCTACCGGGCCAGGGCGAAATTAAAGGCGATGATTGGCGACCAGATCTGAGGGCTAGGGAAAGCGGCTGCGTAAAGGACGATGAAGCCGTCAATCTTACCGGATACCACTCATGCATTCTTTTGCGCTCGATCGCCGTACCCTCATTCGTTCGGCTGCTTTGGGGGGCGGGGGCCTCGCGCTTTCGGCAGCGCTCCCCGCGTGGGCGCGCAGTGGAACTCCTGGCCTCGCAGGCCCGATGTCCGTGGTGTCCGGGGAGCAAATCGCACTATCCATCGGTCATGCCTCGCTCCGGGTCGGCGGACGTGATGGGCATGCCATCGGCATCAACGGTGCGACACCGGGCCCGGTCATCCGGTTAAAGGAGGGCCAGAAGGTTCGCCTCGCGGTGAACAACACGCTGAACGAGGAAACCTCAATTCATTGGCACGGGCTGCTCGTGCCCTTCCAGATGGACGGCGTGCCGGGGGTGAGCTTTCCGGGGATCAAGGTCGGCCAGACCTTCGTGTACGAGTTCCCCGTCAAGCAGTCTGGCACCTATTGGTATCACAGCCACTCCGGCATGCAGGAAGCGATGGGCATGTATGGCGCGATCGTCATCGATCCCGCCGCGCCCGATCCGGTCGCCTATGACCGTGAACATGTAATCATGCTCGCCGACTGGAGCTTCATGCATCCGCATACCCAGCTGCGGAAGCTGAAGGCGCAGCCTGGCTACTTCAACATGCAGAAGCAGACCCTCTCAGGCCTGCTCGCGGGCAAGGACCAGTCGGCCTCCGAACGCCGCATATGGGCCGGGATGCGGATGGACCCGACCGACATTTCCGACGTCACCGGCGCAACCTATCATTTCATGGTCAACGGCCATGACAGTGCCGCGAACTGGACCGGACTGTTCGCACCTGGCGAGCGGGTGCGCCTGCGCATCATCAATGCAGCCGCCATGACGAATTTCAATGTCCGGATTCCGGGTCTCGCGATGACGGTGGTCGCCGCAGATGGGCAAAACGTGCAGCCGGTCGAGACCGACGAATTCCAGATCGGCATCGCGGAGACCTATGACGTGATCGTCGAACCCAGGGCCGACGAGGCCTATGGCTTCATTGCCGAGGCCATCGATCGCTCCGGTCAGGTGCGCGCGACGCTTGCTCCGCGCCTCGGCATGGTCGCGCCGATTCCGCCAATCCGCGAACGTCCGCTGCTCACCATGAAGGACATGGGCATGGGCGATATGGCTGCACCCGGTGCCGATGCGAGTACAGCTGATCACGCAGCCATGGGCCACGCCATGCCCGGGATGGATCACGGCTCGATGAAGATGCGCGATCCCGCGGTCGCGCCGCAGGTCAAAATGGGACCAGGCGTTGCGACGCTTTCGCCAATGCCCATGGACCGCACGGGCGAACGTCCGACCGGTCTTGAGAAGGTCGGGCACCGGGTGCTGACCTACCGCGACCTCAAATCGCTCGCGCCCAATCCAGACAAGCGCACGCCGTCACGCGAGATCGATCTGCACCTGACCGCCAACATGGAGCGCTACATGTGGTCCTTCGACGGCGAGAAGTTCAGCGAAAATACGGAGCCAATCCCGTTCCGCCACATGGAGCGGGTGCGCATCAATCTCATTAACGACACCATGATGCCCCATCCGATTCACTTGCACGGACACTTCTTCGAACTGGTTACTGGGAGTCCCGGCCATCATCCGCTGAAACACACGGTCAACGTCCTGCCCGGCGGCAGGGTCTCGTTCGATCTGACTGCCGATGAGCTCGGCGACTGGGCATTCCACTGTCACATGCTGCTGCATATGATGTCGGGGATGTTCCGGGTCGTGACCGTGCGCCATGAGGAGGACGCGGCATGAAGGCGACCCTTCTCATCAGCGCTGCTGTCTTGTTGGCAACGCCCGGCTTTGCGGTGGCCCAATCCTCCATGCCAGGCATGGAAATGAAGGATGCGCCCGGCACAGTTGCTCGAGGCGAGGCAGCGCCGGCTGCAATGGACCATTCCGGCCATAGTCAGCCCGAAGCTGCAGTTCCCGCGCCTGTCGCAGTCGATCCCCATGCCGGACACGCTGCCGAGCCTAAGCCAGCCGGTCCGCCACGGCCTGAAGCCATCGATCACTCCGGCCATGATATGAATGCCATGACGGGCATGTCCGAGGGTGATCCGGCTATCGGAACTGCTCCCGCCCCTGCGCCGCCAGGCGACCATGCCGCGGATACCGTGTTCGATCCCGCTGAGATGGCGCGCGCGCGCGAAGCTTTACGGCGAGAGAATGGAGCCTTCAGCGGGTCGATGGTGCTCTTCGATCTCGCCGAATTCCAGGCGCGCAAGGGTAGGGACGGTTATCGTTGGGCAGGCGAGGCCTGGTTCGGCGGTGACGTCGAGCGCCTCCTGATCAAAACAGAGGGCGAGGGCGCATTCGGCGAGCCGATCGAGGATCTGGAAATCCAGGCACTCTATTCACGTGCCATCTCGCCGTTCTGGAATGCCCATGTCGGCTTGCGGCACGATATAGTGCCCAATCCCTCGCGGACTTATGCCGTGCTCGGGGTAGAGGGAATCGCGCCTTACTGGTTCCATTTGACGGGGCAGATGTTCCTCTCCGACAAGGGTGACATCCGGGCTCGCCTTGAGGGAAGCTACGATGAGCGGATCACCCAGCGCCTGATCTTCCAGCCTCGAGCGGAACTTAATTTCTCCGCTCAGGACATGCCCGTGATCGGGGTGGGATCAGGACTCACCGACTTCGAACTGGGTGCGCGCTTGCGCTATGAGATCCGACGCGAGCTCGCGCCCTATGTTGGCGTGGAATGGAGCCGGAAGGCGGGTGACACCGCGCGTTTGGCACGGCTCGCAGGAGAAGATCCAGATGCGGTCAGTTTTGTCGCTGGCGTCAGGGTTTGGTTCTGATTCTGATGGCAATGCACAAAGACTTTGGCTGGACCGACGGGTCGCAACGGAGCAGGACTTGATGCTATGAAATCGGTCGTCGCTCTCATTGTTGCGCTAGCATTGGCGTTCGGCGCAGGACCGCTTTGTGCCGCCCCGGCAGCGGCTTCGATGCAGACTGCTAACATGGAATGCGGCGACATGCCGGGAAGCGGCGACCGCTCACATCATCATGGCGCACCGGACGTGGCGCGGGTCTGTCATGCGTGCCTCTTTGCTGCGCCTGCCATCGGCACCAATCTGAATGCCATACGATGGGACTGGATCGGCCCGGAGATCCGGGCGCCCCAAAGCCTGTCCGGATTGAAGTCCGAGCCACCGACACCGCCCCCGCGCCAGCCGGTTTCCCGATCCGTTTCAATCTTATCTGGAGAATACACATGAAATCCAAGTATCTTCTGGGCGCCCTGGTGCTCTCGCTTTCTACAGCCGCGTTTGCAGCCGAGCCTGCACCGACGCCAGAGAAGTCGTGCTGTTGCTGCAAGAAGGACGAGCTCGGCCAAATGGCCTGCTGCAAGGAGCATGGCGAGCAGGCTGGTGAGCATGCTGGTCACGACATGAGCGGCATGGATCACAAGTAAGCAATGGTGCGCGGAGGGTGGTCCGCTACCCTCCGCGTATTGCCATGTGAGTACTGGCAAATGCGGACTGGACCTTAGTTTACACCGGAGCGGTTCAGCGGCCACCCGCGGATAAGGAGATCACATATGCGAAAGCTCGTTTTGGCACTGGCGCTGTTTTCGACCCCCGCGCTAGCGGCAGGCGACATCCTGATGCATCGCGATCCGGGGTGTGGGTGCTGCGAACAATGGGCTGCGCGGGTTCGGCAGGCCTTCGGCAGAAATGTGCGAATCGTCGATGACGCGAACCGTACCGCGTTCCAGCGGCAGGTGGGTCTTCCCGCAAACCTGGTGTCATGCCACACCGCGATCGTGGACGGGATCGCCTTCGAGGGACACGTTCCTATTGCGGACATGCGCCGCGTACTGGCGAGCCGCCCGAAAGGTGTTCGTGGGCTTGCAGTTGCGGGAATGCCCATCGGATCGCCGGGCATGGAGGTGCCGGGTGTTCGCGCGCAACGGTATAACGTCATTGCCTTCGGGGCCGCGCGCACCAGCGTATACGCACAGCATTAGTCGTCGCATTAAAAGCGAGCGTCTTAATCTCCGCTCCCGCGAAACCCGGAGCACATCCGGGCAAATCGAATGAGAGCGGGGCAAGATGCTTCCGCGAGTTGTGTTACGTTTGGAGCGGGGGCGTTTTCGCCTTGATCGCGATGAAGGCCGCGCCTGCAGTCGTCCTTCGCCCAAGCCAGCCCGCTCGGACGTACCACGCAATTCGGAGAGGCGCTTTCACAGCCGAACATCCCAACGAGCGAGTAACGCCGCCATGCCGACGTACAGGACGATGGTGAGAGCGCAGCCGGCCGCGAGTGCGGGCCAGAACGCGAAGCCGCGCTTGAGCAGAACCGGGATCAGCAGGAAGATCGGCAGGCTCGGAAGAACGTACCAGAACGTGGCTTGCGAATAGCTGGCCGTACGCGCTGCGTCGCCAGTGTCGCGCCAGAGCCAGATCATGCTGAGCACGGCGACAAGCGGGAGCGATGCCAGCAATGCGCCAAGTCCAGCGCTCCGGCGGGCGACTTCGGAAACCACAACAATGATGATCGCCGAGATAGCGGTTTTGACGACCAGATAGATCATTCGTGGTCTCCGTTGCACATGGTGTGATCCCCCAGCGCCTCGATCACGCGACAATCGGCGGCAAGTCCGCCCCGGCAGCGACCGATAATGCGCGATAGTTCGTCGCGCAGGGTAACGAGTTGGCCGATCTTCTCTTCGACCTGCGCCAGATGCCGGGTGGCGATCCGGTCGGCCTCGCAGCACTCGCGCTCGGGATGGTCGGCCAGATCGAGCAGCGAGCGCACTTCCTCGATGGTGAAGCCCAACTCGCGTGAATGACGGACGAAAGCGAGCCGCGTGCGATGCGCTTCGCCATAGGAGCGATAATTGCCCGCAGTCCGGGCCGGTTCGGGCAACAAACCGATCCGCTCGTAATAGCGGATCGTCTCGATGTTGGTGCCGGTCGCCCTGGACAGTTCGCCGATTTTCATCGCTTGACCCTGTAGTTGCTACAGGGTGCATATAGAGGGCCGACTCGAACGAACCAAGGAGTTTCGGCCATGGCGGACAGTTGCTGCGCCAGTTCCTGCAGTGACGACACCGCGCGCAATGATCCTGCGTGGCGCAGGGCGTTGTGGATCGCGCTCGTCGTCAATGCCGTGATGTTTTTCGTCGAGATCATCGCGGGTGCCGCATCGGGATCCCGCTCGCTACAGGCTGACGCGCTCGATTTTCTGGGCGATGCCGCAAACTACGCGATCAGCCTTGGCGTCGCCGGAATGGCGCTTGTCTGGCGGGCGCGGACCGCGCTGGTCAAAGGGCTGACCATTCTGGCCTTTGCACTCGGGGTGATGGTCTCGGCGGTCTGGGGCCTTGTTGCTGGAACCCAGCCCGATCCTTGGGCGATGACAGGCATCGGCGCTCTCGCGCTGGTGACGAACATCTCGGTGGCGCTCCTGCTCTATCGTTTCCGGTCGGGTGACGCCAACATGCGATCAGTCTGGGTCTGCTCGCGCAACGATGCGATCAACAACCTGCTGGTGATTGGCGCGGGCTTCGTGGTGCTGTGGACGGGCAGCGGCCTCCCCGACCTCGTCGTCGCGCTCATCATGGCGCTTCTCGGGCTTCAAGGTGGATGGCAGGTGGTTCGGCAGGCTCGATATGAACTTGCGGCAAGAGGGGTTCCGGTATGAAGCAGCTCGAAACCGCATATTGGGCGGAGATCGGTGCTTTCCGGCAAGCGAGGGCTGGCCAGGACGCGGCCGATGCCTGGCACTATCTGGAACGCGCGCATATCCTTTCTCAGCAGATCCTGCGGCTCCACCTCCATGCCCATGCCGTCATGCTGATCTTTGCCATTTCCCGGCGCGAATGGCGCGAAGCGCGCGGACAAGTTCTGCGTCTGATGCTTGCACCCCTCGGCGCGCTGCTGGGCCGCATTCCTCTGGGGAACACTGGTCGAGCATCGGTCAGCGCCTTCGTGCCCATGTCGATCCCAGAGGAGCTTCGTCATGTTCTGGGCCAGGAACAGTGCAAGTGATGCGTTTGCTGCTGCTGTATTGCTCTGCTAGGTGGAAACGATGAGGGGCATTGTTCTCCAGTTCCTGATTCTGTTCTCGGTGCTTTGCGCCGGTTTTCATGCGCCTGCCGCTGCCCATGACGACCACGGTCAGGCCACAGTTCTTGTGGCTGATGCGCACCATGCTGACGCCCACGAAGATTTCTCCGACGATTCTTCCTCGGATCCCTCGCAGGAACTCTATCATCATCACCATTGCCCCATGACGACGGTATTTGATGGCAGCGACGGCGCGATGCTGGCCTTCGCAAACAAAGAGTTGCTCTGGCCGAGCAAGGCTGCGGCGCTCGCCTCGCTGATGCCAACTCCGCCAACCGAGCCCCCAGCAGCCTGAGATCCCAGCTTTGCGCGCGCCGGGCAGCCCGGCGTTGAATCTGGTATTTTCAGGATTATTTCCACATGCGATACTTGCTTATGGGCGCAATTGCGCCTGCGGCGCTCATGGCCGCTACCCCCGTCGATGCGCGCCCGGCCCGTGTTGATATCCCCATTCAGATTGACCCGAATTCATCGGTCTATGTGCTTTGGGTCAAAGTAAAGGCTGAAGGCGACCACACGATTGTCAGTGGCTACGTTCGCCAAAAGCGCTGGTTCGCCCGAAGCCGCGGCCATCTTCACATCGCGTTCATGAGGCAAGGCCAGCAGGTCGCCTGTCAGGAAAGCGACTGGAAGAAGTACCGATATCGTTCCCGGGGGCAGTGGCGTTTCACAAGTTCGGTGCAGATTGCCGCCTCTACAATCGATAGTGTGCAAATCTCGCACGTTGACCATGAACGGGTGCCCGACAGCACCCCGATATCCATGACAGTCTGCCCGGGATCGACTGTAGACACCGAACATCATGCCGGCGGTGCATAAGATGGCATCCCGATTGTTGATGGCTTCAACCATTCGAATGAGTGATTTGCCGGTCGGGGGTGCCGAGGTTTCCCTGATTGGCTGGCTTTCCCGACGTGCCCTGAATGCCCCGCGTGTCGAAGACACGCGCGAGCAAACTGAAAGCGTTTCAGGAGTGTTCCCATGACTTTGACATTGCGCGCCGGCCTATTGGCCGGCTTGGCGCTGGCCTTGCCCATAGCGGCAAGTGCGGAACCCGTAAGTCTGGACGAGGCCGTCCGCCGCGCCATTGCGGCATCGCCCGCGATCCAGGCCCAGGAGGCAGGCATCCGGTCTGCAAGGGCGGGGCGCAGCCAGGCCGATGTTCGTCCCAATCCCGTCCTGTCAGTCGAAGCCGAAAACATCGCCGGCACCGGCGCCTATGACGTCTATCGGCAGGCCGAGACGACCGTCAATTATGCCCAGACCATCGAACGCGGGGGCAAGCGCGATGCGCGGATCGCCTATGCCGAACGTGACATCGGTGTCGCGGAGGCTTCGGCGCGCCTCACCCGGCTCGACCTCGCCGAAGCAGTGCAACGCACATTCATCGACCTGCAGATCGCCGAAGAAGTTGTCTGGCTTGCCGAACGACGCCTCGAAACCGAGCGCGCCATGCAGACCGAAGCGCTGCGCCGGGTACGCGGCTACAAGGATCCGCTCTTCGTCGAAACCCGCGCCGAAGCTCGCGTAGCCCAGGCACGGCTTGCGCTCGACGAGGCCCGGTCACGCCGCAATGCCGCCCGCGCGAGGCTGGCCTCGTTCTGGGGCGGCAAGGCAGAAGATGTCGAGGTGCCGCGCGGGATCGAGAAGCCGGACGATCACCTGCACCAGTTGGCCGCTGCCGACAGTGCGCTTGCATCTGCCACGGTGGAACGGGCGCAGGCGGCGGTCGTGGTCGAACAGACGCGCGGCGTGCAGGATTACACGGTGAGCGGCGGCGTGCGGCATCTGCGCGAGACGGGCGATGTCGCACTGGTGGCCGGGATCTCGATCCCGCTGGGCCGTTTCGACCGCAATCGGGGCAACATCGAGCGCGCGCAGGCCGAGCGGCAACGGATCGAACTGCTGGCCGAAGCGGCCCGCCTTGACCGTCTGCGCCAGTTGGCCTCGCTCAGGGCCGAGGCTGATGCCGCCCGGATGCGCGCCGACGGGATCATGCAGGATGTCTATCCCAAGGCGGTCCGCACACTCCAGCAGGTCCGCGAAGGCTACAATCGCGGCGGTTTCCGTTTCAGCGATGTGCAGGACGGTGCCGACGCCATCATCGAGGTTCAGTCGCAGTGGGTCGAAGCAATGACCCGCTACCGCGACATCCTGTCCCAGATCGACCGGCTGACCGGACGCTTCGACGTCGTCGCCGGGGAGGAAGTACAATGAAAAACATCCGTTTCACCGCCGCTATCGCGGCACTCGCTCTTGCCCTCCCGCTTGCCGCCTGTGGTTCCGGTCCGGCACCCGCGGAACATGGCGAGGAGGGGGCCGAAGCCGAGCAAGGCCCCAACGGCGGGCGTCTCCTGAAGGATGGCGATTTTGCCGTTGAGGTCACAGTGTTCGAAACCGGGCAGGAACCGCAGTTCAGGGTCTATGCCAGCCGAGGTGGCCAACCGGTCGATCCGGGGTCCGTGCAGCTGACCATGACGCTCCGGCGACTGGGGGGCGAGGTCAACACTTTTGCTTTCAAGCCCGAAGGCAAGTTCCTTGCCGGTCAGGGCGTGGTCGAGGAACCCCACAGCTTCGACGTCGAGGTGGTCGCGGTCGAAAACGGCAAGCGGCACGTCTGGAAATACGCCAGTCCCGAAGGCCGCACGCATATCACGGCAGAGGCGGCCAAGGCGGGCGGCATCGAGATACTGACCGCAGGTCCGGCGTTAATCGGCGAGACACGCGAACTCTTCGGCACTGTCGCACTCGACCCATCTGCCCGTTCGGAAATCCGTGGCCAGTTTCCGGGCCGCGTCGTCAGCGTGACCAAGGCCGTGGGCGACTATGTCCAGCGGGGGCAATTGCTGGCGCGCATCGAGTCGAGCGAGAGCCTGCAAGTCTATCCGGTCTATGCGACCGTCAGCGGCGTGGTCGCCGAGCGTAACGGCAACCCCGGTAACGTGACCGGTGATCGCGCGCTCTATGTCATCACCGACCCCGCCCAGACCTCGGTCGTCTTCAACATCTTCCCCAAGGATCTGGCGGTGATCCAGCCCGGCATGCGGGTAGAAATCGAAGCCATGGACGGCACGCCCGTCGCGGCCAGCCAGCTCGGGGGCTATTTGCCCGAAGGTAATGCCGAGGCCGGAACGGCGCTGGTGCGAACCTCTGTCCCCAATCGGGGGGGGCGGCTCCGTGCCGGCATGGCATTGCGCGGCAAGGTGGTGGTGAATGCCGTCACCGTGCCACTGGCCGTGCGGACCGAAGCCATCCAGCCGTTCCGCGACTTCAAGGTCGTCTTTGCCAATTTCGGCCAGGACTACGAAGTTCGCATGCTCGAGCTGGGGCGCTCATCGCCCGAGTGGACCGAAGTGCTGAGCGGCATCAAGCCGGGCACGCCTTATGCCGCCAAGGGCTCCTTCCTCATCCGCGCCGACATCGAGAAGTCGGGCGCGAGCCATGATCATTGAGCGGGAGAGATAGCGCCATGCTTGCCCGCATCATCGGCTTTTCCATTCGCCAGCGCTGGTTCGTCCTCGCGGTTGTCGCCCTTTTATCTGCCATCGGCGTGTGGAGCGCGACCAAGCTGCCCATCGACGCCGTACCCGACATCACTAACGTCCAGGTCCAGATCAACACGGAGGCCGAAGGCTATTCCCCGCTCGAATCCGAGCAGCGCATCACATTTCCCATCGAGACGGCGATCGCCGGCGTTCCGGGTCTTTCCTACACGCGCTCGATCTCGCGCTATGGCCTGAGCCAGGTCACGGTGGTGTTCGAGGACGGCACCGACACCTATTTCGCCCGCCAGCAGGTCAACGAGCGCCTGCAAGCGGTCAGGTCGCAACTGCCGGCCGGGATCGAGCCGGAAATGGGGCCGATCGCCACCGGGCTCGGCGAAATCTTCATGTTCGCGATCGAACCAAAGCCCGGCGCAACCAAACCCGATGGCAGTCCCTGGACGGCAACCGATCTCAGGACCCTGTCCGATTGGGTGGTGCGGCCGCAGATGCGCACCATTCCCGGCGTGGCCGAGGTGAACACTATCGGCGGCTACGAACGGCAATACCATGTCACGCCCAACCCGGCGCAGTTGGCCGCGCTCAATCTGTCGCTGAACGATCTTGTCGAGGCACTGGAACGCAACAACGCCAATCGCGGCGCGGGCTATGTCGAGCGCGGCGGCGAGCAGATCCTGATCCGCGTTCCCGGGCAGGCGGCCAATGAAGCAGACCTCTCGCAGATCCTCGTTGCGACGCGCGGCGGCGTGCCGATCCGCGTCGGTGACGTGGCCGAAGTTGTGATCGGGTCCGAACTGCGCACAGGTGCCGCAACCGAAAATGCGAAGGAGATCGTGCTCGGAACCATCTTCATGCGGACTGGCGAAAACCCCCGGATTGTTGCCCAGGCTGCTGCGGAGAAGCTCAAGCAGGCGACAGCTTCGCTACCCGCAGGCGTGGTGGCGCACCCGCTCTATGACCGTACCGAACTGGTCGACCGCACGATCGCCACTGTCGAGAAGAACCTCGCCGAGGGGGCATTGCTCGTGATTGTGGTCCTGTTCCTGCTGCTCGGCAATTTCCGGGCGGCTCTGATCACGGCTGCGGTGATCCCGATCGCCATGCTCATGACGCTGACCGGCATGCTGGCGACCCGAACCTCTGCGAACCTGATGAGCCTGGGTGCGCTCGATTTCGGCCTGATCGTCGACGGAGCGGTCATCATCGTCGAGAACTGCCTGCGACGATTGGGCGAAGCCCAGCATCGAATGGGCCGCTTGCTCGATCGCGACGAGCGGTTTGGCCTCGTGGCCAAGGCGAGCGCCGAAGTCATCCGCCCCTCGATCTTCGGCATCGTCATCATTACCGCGGTGTATCTGCCGATTTTCGCGCTTGAAGGCATTGAGGGCAAAACCTTCCATCCCATGGCGACCACCGTCGTGCTGGCCTTGACGGCGGCGCTGATCCTCTCGCTGACGCTTGTGCCCGCTGCCGTTGCCCTCTTCGTCACCGGCAAGGTGGAGGAAAAGGAAAACCGCGTCATGCGCTGGATGAGCGAGCGGTACGCGCCGCTCCTCGACAAGGCCTTGGCTCGGCCGAAGCTCGCTGTTGCCTTTGCCGTCCTGCTTGTCACCCTCAGCGCTGCGGGAGCAACACGGTTAGGGTCGGAGTTCATCCCCAACCTCGATGAAGGCGACATCGCGATGCACGCGCTGCGTATTCCGGGCACCAGTCTTGGCCAGGCAGTGCAGATGCAGGAGTCACTGGAGAAACGTATCCGGCAGTTCCCGGAGGTGGAGCGCGTCTTTGCGAAGATCGGTACGGCCGATGTCGCGACCGACCCCATGCCACCATCGGTCGCGGACAATTTCATCATGCTCAAGGACAGGAGCGAATGGCCCGACCCGCGCAAGCCGCGTGACCAGCTTGTGGCCGAACTGAACAAGGCGGTGTCGGAGATTCCCGGGAACAACTACGAGTTCACCCAGCCGGTGCAGATGCGCATGAACGAGTTGATCGCGGGCGTGCGCGCCGATGTGGCGATCAAGCTGTTCGGCGACGACCTCGAGCAGCTGCTAAAGAGCGGCGATGCCATCAACGACGTGGCGGCGTCTATCCCCGGGGCTGAGGATGTGAAGCTCGAGCAGGTCACGGGCCTGCCGATGCTCTCGGTCACACCGCGCCGTGACATGCTCGCACGCTATGGCATCAGCATGGCCGAGGTTCAGGATGCCGTGGCCACGGCAACTGGCGGCCGCAAGGCGGGCGAGGTGTTCGAGGGCGACCGGCGCTTTGCCGTCGTCGTGCGCCTGCCCGAAGCGCTGCGGACGGACTTACCGGCACTCGGCAATCTGCCCGTTCGGCTTGCAGCCGGCGGGACAGTACCGCTGTCACAACTGGCTGACATCTCACTCTCGGCCGGACCCAATCAGATCAGCCGTGAGAACGGCAAGCGCCGCGCCGTGATCACCGCCAACGTGCGCGGCCGGGATCTGGGATCCTTCATCACCGAACTGCGGGAGAAGGTCGGCGCCGAAGTCGAACTGCCGACCGGCTACTACGTTGAATACGGCGGCACGTTCGAACAGCTCCAGTCGGCCAAGACCCGGCTGCAGGTGGTCGTGCCGCTTGTGCTGCTGTTGATCTTCGGGCTGCTGTTCACGCTGTTCGGATCGACGAAGGATGCGGCTATCGTCTTCTCGGGCGTGCCGCTCGCATTGACTGGCGGGGTGGCGGCCCTGGCATTGCGCGGGATCCCGATGTCGATCTCCGCCGGGATCGGGTTCATCGCCTTGTCGGGTGTTGCGGTGCTCAACGGTGTCGTCATGCTGTCCTTCATACGCGACCTGCGCGAACGCGGCCTGGGAGCACTAGAGGCGGTGCGCGAGGGCGCGCTGACACGCCTGCGCCCGGTGATGATGACGGCTCTCGTGGCATCGCTCGGCTTCGTACCGATGGCGCTGAACGTCGGTGCCGGTTCCGAAGTGCAGCGGCCGCTCGCGACTGTCGTGATCGGCGGGATCATTTCCTCGACGATACTCACATTGCTCGTTCTTCCAGCGCTCTATGCTCTGGTTCATCGGAAAAAGGACGAAGAAAATCTCACGGACGTGGGACCAATGGAGCCTCAACCGGCCAGCGGGGGATGACGCACGGCATCAAGGTGCTGACGATGAACAACGCAGACGACTGCATTCGGGTGCAGTTTGACAGCAGTTCTTGTTGGCACCTTGAAGCTGTGAAGCGCACACTCGATGGAACGCCAATCAGTCACTGCGCGTGCGGTGGTTTGATTGCCGCAAACAGCTGGCGAGTCGGCGTGATAGGCTGATTTGGCCGAACTGCTGAATTTGAGAGGATCAAAGATGACGTACTATATGGCCGCCAAGCTTCAGGGTCCGTTCGATGATGCCATTGCGCGCACCGAAGCTGCCCTTAAAACCGAAGGGTTTGGTGTCATCAGCCGGATCGATATCCAGCAGACACTCAAGTCGAAGATCGACGTCGATTTCCGGCCTTACACAATTCTTGGGGCGTGCAATCCAGGCCTGGCCCATGAGGCGTTGCAGGTGGAAGACAAGGTCGGGCTGATGCTGCCCTGTAATGTCATTGTCCAACAGTACGGCTCCGGCGAGGTCGAAGTTGCCGCGATTGATCCGGTGGCCTCAATGCAGGCAATCGATAATCCAGAATTGACGAAGGCTGCGCAGGTAGTTCGTGACAAGCTCTCGCGGGTTATCGAACTTTTGCGTCAAGGCGCATCTGAATAATGTCTCGGTCCCATGCCAGAGACGGTGCCGCTGGCAGCGCCAGCTTCTCGCATACGGACGCCGCATTTAGCACCATATTCTATGCAGGAAGGGCCTGCCGCACCCAGGTGACAATGGCAGTAGCTGACATCGCGCCAGATTGGCGGGCAACCTCACGCCCCTTTGAAAATAGGATCAGGGTCGGGATCGAGCGGATTCCATAGCGGGCAGCAACGGCCTGATCGGCTTCCGTGTCCAGCATTCCTAGACGCACTCTGGGTTCGAGTTGGCCGGCGGCCGCAGTGAAGGCGGGAGCCATCTGCTGGCAAGGACCGCACCAGGTTGCCCAGAAATCAACGAGCAGCGGAATGTCGCTTTTGGTAGCGTGTGCACCAAAGTTGGCTGCGGTGAGAACCAAGGGCTGCTTTAGGAATAGCAGCGATCCGCATCGGCCGCACTTGCCTCCCGCGAGAAGCTTATCCTTCGGCACCCGATTTGCAGTCGAGCACGACGGGCAGATCACGATCATCGCACCCGAATTTGTCATTTGGTCACCTCGTACCGCAGGGATGGGATCGCGGAACTCAAATATAAGCCGCAGGCCTGACGACTTTGAGAATGCCGATTCGTGCCAGCCTTGGAAAGCGAGCTTGATCTGGGCCGGAAAACAACCAGCGTTACGGCTCTCTTGCACTTTCGCTCAGAAAATCTGTTTCCAGGAGCGCGCTACCTAGAGAGCTACCTAGCCACTCAAGAGGATGGAATTCCCAATCCCGGAGATAGTCTAACTATCTGTAAGTATTTGGAAAGTTGGTGGACGCACTAGGGCTCGAACCTAGGACCCGCTGATTAAGAGTCAGCTGCTCTACCAACTGAGCTATGCGTCCACATCGCCGCTTTTGAGCCGCGATACGGTGGTTGGCCGGTGGGCCTGTCCGCCGTGGAGCGCCCCCAATAGTGTCTGACGCGATTCGCGCAAGGGGGTTTTTAGCTGTCCTCGAAACTTCCGCGCATATCGCGCTTGCCCCACCGGTCGACCGCCATGATCAGGCCGACGCAGATCATGATCGTCATCATCGATGAGCCGCCGTGGCTCATGAAGGGCAGGGGAATGCCGACCACGGGTGCCAGCCCCATTACCATCATCAGGTTGACCGCGGCGTAGAAGAAGATCGTTGCCGTCAGCCCTGCCGCCATCAGGCGGGAAAAGCGGCCCGGCGCATCACGCGCCACGCGCAGTCCGTATCGCAGCAGCAGGCCGAACACGAACAGCACGAACAGTCCGCCCATCATCCCCCACTCCTCCGCCATTGTCGCAAACACGAAATCGGTGTGCGGTTCGGGCAGGTAGTTCAGGTGGCTTTGCGTGCCGTTGCCGAACCCCTTGCCGAACATGCCGCCAGACCCGATCGCGATCTTGGACTGCGTAATGTGGTATCCGGTGCCCAGCGGATCGCTTTCCGGATCGAGGAAGGTGAAAACCCGCTGCCGCTGATAGTCATGCAGCGCGACGAAAAACAGGATGGGAACCGCGATCGCGCCGGCAACGCCCGCGCCGATAAACCAGATGAGCGGCAGACCGGCGAGGAACATCACGACGACCGCGCCGAACACGATGGCAAGGCTGGTGCCAAGGTCGGGCTGCATGAGGACAAGGCCGGTCGGCAAGCCGATCAAAAACCCCGGCACCAGCAGAGAGCGGAATTCGCGCGTCGCGCCGGGGGGCAGCATGTCGTAAAACCGGGCGAGGATGATGACGATGCCCGGCTTCATCAGTTCCGACGGCTGCAACGTCATGAAGCCGAGATTGAGCCATCGCTGGCTGCCCCCGCCGACAAAGCCCAGAGCTTCCACCGCCATCAGCAGCAGCACCAGCATGACATAGATGGGCAGTGCCATCATCTTCACGAAGTCGCGGCTGAAGCGGGCGATCACCATCGCCATGATCAGGAAGACGAGATAGCGCACGACATGCAGCGCGGACCACGGCATCCAGTGCCCGCCAGCCGCCGAATAAAGCACCGCCGCGCCGAAACAGACCAGCGCGGTCAACGGCACGATCACGCCCCATGGCTGGCGGCCCAGCGTTGTGGGAAGGGTAGTCAGCATGTTCATCGGCGCGGCCCCGGACGGTTGAATGTGGGGCTGGGCGACGGCGTCGGGCTCGCCGTGGGTGTGGGCGAAGGGGCGGGATCGGCTGCCGGTGCGTCCCCTTCGGCCGGGCGTTGTTCTTCCGCGTTATTGACCGGTTGCGGCGCTGGCGCATTTTCCGACCGGGCGACCGCGTTCTCGATCTCTCCGCTTTCCGGTTTCGGCGCGCCGCCGCCATAGGCTGCTTCGTACGACCGGTACTTGCGGGCAAGCCGTTCCTGCGCCGTGCCGCCCCATTCCTCTTCATACCGGTGCAGCACCTCCAGCGCCTTCACCGGATCGAACAGGTACGTCATCACGTCACGCGCGACCGGATAGGCCGAAGAAGAGCCCGCGCCATGTTCGATGGCGACGGCGCAGGCGTATTTCGGATTGTCGTAGGGCGCGAAACAGATGAAGTGGCCGTGATCGCGATATTTCCACGGCACACCCTTGCCGCCCTTGCCATAGGCGAGCGAAACGACCTGAGCGGTGCCGGTCTTGCCGGACAGTTCGATGCCGTCGAGCGGAAGGCGCGCGCGCCCCGCTGTGCCCGCACCGTTCACCACTTCCCACATGGCATGGCGCACGATTTCCAGATGCTCGTCCGGCACATCCAGTTTCGGGGCAGGGCGGGCGCGCGCGGTCATCAGCAGGCGCGGCTGCAACCGCTTCCCGCTGGCAATGCGCGATGCCATAACGGCCTGCTGCAACGGGTTCACGAGGAAATAGCCCTGCCCGATGGTGGCGTTGACGGTATCGTAAGTCTGCCATTCCTGCCCGTACTTGCGCTCTTTCCAGGCAGGATCAGGCACGGTGCCGTAAGACTGGCTGGCGACGGGGAGCGGGTATTTGTAGCCGAGCCCCAGCTTGCGAGCCATGTCGGATATTACCTGCATGCCGACACGCTGGGCCATGGCGTAGAAATAGACGTCGCAAGACTGGTAGATGCCCTTGGCCATGTTCGTCGTGCCATGGCCCCGCCGGTTCCAGCAGCCGAAAACGCGGTTGCCGACGCGCAACCCGCCGCCACAGAACACGGTTTCATCGGGATCGATGCCCGCGTGCAACAGCGCGAGGCTGACGAAGGGCTTGACGGTAGAACCGGGAGGATAGAGGCCCGACAGTACCTTGTTGCGAAGGGGAACGTGGTCGTCCTCCGACAGCATCTTCCATTCGACGCGGCCAATCCCGTCGGAAAAGCTGTTGGGATCGAAACTGGGCATCGATGCCATGCACAGCAGGTCGCCCTGTTCCAGATCCATCACCACGACCGAGCCGGATTCAAGACCGATGCGGCGTGCGGCATAGTCCTGCAACTTGGCGTTGATCGTCAGCTTGACGGGATCGCCCTGCACGTCCTCGCGCGTTTCGAGGTCGCGCACGATCTTGCCGCTGGCGGTCACTTCGGCGCGCCGCGCGCCGGGCTGGCCGCGCAGGTCCTTCTCGAAGTATTTCTCGACCCCGTCCTTGCCGATCTTGAAGCCGGGAGTGATGAGAAGGGGGTTCTTTTCTTCCTCGTACTCCTCCGCCGAAACGGTGCCGACATAGCCGAGCAGGTGACCCACCGAAGGGCCGGTGGGATAGTTGCGGGTGAAGCCGCGCTGGGGCACGACGCCGGGAAGATCGGGCAGGCGCACGGAAAGCGCGGCGAACTGTTCCCAGCCAACGCCGGTGGCGACTTCCACAGGGCGGAAGCCGCGGGTGCCGTCCAGCTTGTCGCGAAGGTCGGTGATGGCTGCGGGCGTCAGTTCAAGGATCTCGCCAAGCGTTGCCAGCGTACGTTCCTTGTCGATCACGCGTTCGGGCACCAGATCGACGCGGAAATCGGCGCGGTTCGATGCCATCGGAATATTGTTGCGATCAAGGATCCAGCCGCGGCGGGGCGGGATCAGGGTCAGGTCCACGCGGTTGGATTCGGACGCGAGATTGTACTTCTCGTTTTCCGCGACTGCGAGATAGCCCATCCGCACCGCGAGCAGAACGCCGATGCCGCCCTGCACGGAGCCGAGGACGAAGCTGCGCCGGTCGAACCGGTTGCGCAGTTCGCCGCTGCTGACCCGCTGGACAAGGCGCGGGCCGCGTCGTTTCAACTTGAACAGCATCAGCCCAGCACCCGCACGCGGGCGAGTCTCAAGAGGTCGAGGATCGCGATCACGCGCGTCAGTAACGGAAATGCGATGAACGAAAGCAGAAGCTGCGGCACGATCACGGCGGGATGGAACGTGCCGCCCGCGAAAACCGCGAAGATATGGGCCAGGAACAGGTAGATCGCGATGACGACGCTGGCGACCAGCCAGTCTTGCCAGAACCCGCGCCAGCGCAGCCAGCCGTCCACCTGTTCAAGCCCGATCATTGTTATCGAGAACAGCAAGACGCCGCTGCCGAAGGGTTGGCCGGAGTAGAGATCGTCGATCAACCCGAGCGGGGCACCAGCCCAAAGCGGCAGCAGCCCGGGGCGCAGCAGACGCCATGCGACAAGGAACATGAACGCCAGTGGCGGCAGGACAGGCGCGGACGCTATAACCGGCGAGAGCGGCAGCAGCGAGGCCCATGCGATTGTAATCCACGGAACCGCCGTTGCCAGCAGGGGCGAGGGCGCACGGTTGATCCGGCGGGTAAACAGGTCCGATCCGGGAAGCCGGTCGCCTTTCAAGGGCATGGCAAACAGCTCATTCGGCGGCTTGCGCGGCGGGCGCGCGCAGTTCGGTGATCGGTTGCCATATCGGTTCGACCACGACGAATTCGCTGGCCGCGGGGTCGGAAACGATACGCGCCACAGCACCATCGCGCGTGACGTTGGCGACGGTGGCGACAGGCACGTTCGGGCGATAGAGTCCGCCGGAACCGGAAGTGACCAGAACATCGCCCTTGCGCAGCGGATTGATGCCCAGATCGATCAGGCGAATGATCAGTGTTCCGTCCGCCTGTCCCTGCGCGAAGCCCGAAATGTCGCCGTTCACGCGGCGCACCGGAACGACGCTTTCGCCATCGGTGATAAGCAGCACCCGCGCGGTACGGTTGCCCACTTCAAGCACGCGCCCGACAAGGCCGGTGGCCGAACGCACCGGTTGGCCAACCTGCACCCCGTCGCGCTTGCCGGCGCTGAGCAGCGCGAAACGCCGCGTGCTGCTGGCGGTGGAGCCGATCAGGCGCGCCGCCGTTACCGCCTTGCCATCGGTTTCCCGCACGCCCAGTAGCGCCTTCAGCCGCACGTTTTCCGACCGGATTGCCTCCGCCTCTGCCAGGCGGGAGCGGGCAATGGCCAGTTCTTCCTTCAGCCGCGCGTTCTTGCTCCCCGCCTCGATATAGCCGGAGATCACGTCGATCACCGACTTGCCGGTGGAGCGGGATGCCGCCGAAAGCTGACCGGCAGGGGCGGCGACGTCGGCTGCCGCGTTGCGGGCGAAGGTAAAACTGCTGGGGCTGACGAGCGAGATGACGAGCAGCACGAAACCCAGCGCGGCGCCCGAAATCGCCGCGACATAGCTCGTGAACAGTCCGAACTGGGCCTTTTTCGAAAAGCCGGACCGTGAAACGCCCGGCCGGTTTTGCGGCGGCGCCATGGCCTCGCCCCCTTCAGGTCAGATCGATTGCCTCATGCCGTCATCAGCACGCCGCGATAGACGGGTTCTTCCAGTGCGCGTCCGGTGCCCAGCGCCACGCAGGACAGCGGATCTTCGGCGACGGTGACCGGAAGGCCGGTTTCCTCGCGCAAGTACTCATCCAGCCCCTTGATCAGCGCGCCGCCGCCGGTCAGCACGATGCCCTGGTCGACGATGTCGGCAGCCAGTTCCGGCGCAGTGTTTTCCAGCGCGATGCGCACCGCTTCTACAATGGCGCCGATCGGCTCGGCCAGCGCTTCGGCGATGTTCGCCTGCGTGATGGTGATTTCCTTGGGCACGCCGTTCACAAGGTCGCGGCCGCGGATATGGATCGTCTCGCCTTCGCCGTCTTCGGGCACGGTGGCGACGGCATAGTCCTGCTTGATGCGCTCCGCCGTGGCTTCGCCGATCAGCAGGTTGTGGTGGCGGCGGACGTAGGAGACGATCGCCTCGTCCATCTTGTCACCGCCGACGCGCACGCTGGTGGTATAGGCAAGGCCGCGCAGCGACAGCACGGCAACTTCGGTCGTGCCGCCGCCGATGTCGACCACCATGGAACCGACAGGTTCGGTAACCGGCATGTCCGCGCCGATCGCGGCGGCCATCGGTTCAAGGATCAGGTAGACCTGCGAGGCACCCGCGTTGCTGGCCGCATCGCGGATCGCGCGGCGTTCGACAGAGGTGGAGCCGGAAGGCACGCAGATCACGATTTCGGGATAGCGCAGCAGGCTCTTCTTACCGTGCACCTTCTTGATGAAGTACTTGATCATCTCTTCCGCCACTTCGATGTCGGCGATGACACCGTCGCGCAAGGGGCGGATCGCCTCGATGGAATCGGGCGTCTTGCCCATCATCATCTTGGCATCGTCGCCCACGGCCTTCACCTTCTTGATGCCATTCAGCGTTTCGATCGCGACGACGGACGGTTCGTTCAGCACGATGCCGCGCCCTTCGACGTAGACGAGCGTGTTCGCGGTGCCGAGATCGATCGCCATGTTCTGCGAACCGAACTGGAAAAGGCGAGAGAAGAAAGAAGCCATTGGGTGTGCGGATCCCTCGTAGGTGGCGCTTGACGCGCGTCTGATTGCAAAGTTGCGGCCTGACTAGCGCAAAATAGTAGACGGATGGAAAATTTTTCGCGCGCGTTTGAGGGCTTTTCCACACCGTCTATCTCGAAAAAGTCGGGCTTCGTCGCTATCGCCGCCGATATGCCGCAAATTCGCCGCCTTCCCGATAATCTCGTCAACCGGATCGCGGCGGGCGAAGTCGTGGAACGGCCCGCTGCCGCGCTGAAGGAACTGGTCGAAAACGCAATCGATGCCGGCGCGACGCGGATCGATATCGCGCTGAAACTGGGCGGGCTCGACGGGATTGAGGTTACCGACGACGGCTGCGGGATGACTGCGGACGACATGGCGCTGGCGCTGGAGCGGCACGCGACATCGAAACTGCCGGATGAAGAGATCGAACTGGTCACCACCCTCGGCTTTCGTGGGGAAGCGCTGCCCTCGATCGCCAGCGTCGCGCGGCTGACCATCGAAAGCCGCCCGCGAGAGTGCGAGGAAGGCTGGCGCCGCGTGGTCGACCATGGCCGGCTGGTGGAGGAGGGACCCGCCGCCCTGCCACCCGGAACCCGCATCAAGGTCGAGCAGGTGTTCGCGAACGTGCCCGCGCGGCGCAAGTTTCTGCGCAGCCCGCGCAGCGAATATGCCGCGTGCCACGATGTCGTGCGCCGTCTTGCCATGGCACGGCCCGACGTGGGCTTTTCCCTGTCGAATGACGGGCGGCGCATCTTCCAGGTTCAGCCGGGGGAGGAACTGCCCACCCGCGTCAGCCGCCTGATCGCGCGGGAACTGGCCGACAATGCCGTTCTTGTCGACGTGATGCGCGGCCCGGCCGAAGCGCCGATCCGCATGACCGGCGTTGCGGGCCTGCCCACCTACAACCGCGGGGTGGCCGATCACCAGTACCTGTTCGTCAACGGCAGGCCGGTGAAGGACAGGCTGCTGATCGGCGCGGTGCGCGGCGCCTATTCCGACATGCTGGCGCGGGACAGGCACGCGGTGCTGGCGCTGTTTCTTGACGTTCCGCCCGGTGAAGTCGACGTCAATGTGCATCCGGCCAAGACCGAGGTGCGTTTCCGCGATCCGGCACTGGTGCGCGGGTTGATCGTATCCGGCCTGCGCGAAGCCTTGTCGAGCGGGGACAAGCGCAGCGCCCAATCGCCCGATCCCGCCGCGATGGGCGCGTGGCAGAGGGAAGGGGACTTGCCGTTCCAGTCCGACGCACCGCCTCGCCAGCCCGATGTTGCCCGCGATAACCGCAGCATTTTCGCCGGACTTGGCTGGGAGCGGCGCGAACGCCCGACGATCCCCCCTGTGTGGCGAGAGACGGAAGGCTCGATCCTTGCCGACAAGGGCCTTGCCCCCCACGCCCCTGCCGAAGAGGCCGTGGACGAGCCGGGCGATGCCGATACCTATCCGCTGGGCGCGGCACGCGGACAGATCGCGCAGACCTATATCGTGGCAGAGGCAGCCGACGGGCTGGTCATCGTGGACCAGCACGCCGCGCACGAACGGCTGACGCTGGAACGGTTGAAGGCGGCGGGGGCTGATGATGCCGTGGCACGTTCCCAAGCGCTCCTGCTGCCCGAAGTGGTGGAGATGGACGAAAGCGACTGCGACAGGATCGAGGATGCCGCCGAAAAGCTGGCGACGTTCGGGCTGGCGGTCGAACGCTTCGGGCCGGACGCGATGCTGGTGCGCGCCATGCCCGCCGCGCTGAAGGGTGCCGATGCGCAAAAGCTGCTGCGCGACATCGCTGACGACATTGCCCAGAACGGCGATGCGATCCTGCTGGGTGAGAGGCTGGACCACGTGCTGGCCACGATGGCCTGCCATGGGTCGGTAAGGGCAGGGCGGCGCCTCAACGTAACCGAAATGAACGCGCTGCTGCGCGAAATGGAACGCACACCGCGTTCAGGACAATGCAACCATGGCCGCCCGACATGGGTGAAGCTTTCGATGACGGACGTCGAAAAGCTGTTCGGCCGGAAATAGCGACAGGAGAATATCGAAGATGCGTTTGGCCTTCACCGGACTGGCGATGCTCACCCTGCTGGCAGGATGCGGCGGCGAGGCATCGAGCCCGGCCGAGGACGCCGCCGACGTGGCCGAGATCGAGGCGATCCACGATATGCCCGCGATCCAGCCGATCGATCCGGAACGCATCAGTTATACCGATATCGAGAAGAACAACCTGTTCGGCATGGGCTGCGGCTTTGCGCCCGATGGCAGTATGGCGATCATGTTCCTTGCGCAGGAAAACTACGGCTTCCTGAAGCTGGACGGCAAGATCCGCACTCTCGCGCCGGACAAGGGCAGCGCAGAGCTGCCGATGAAGGCTTATTCGGGGTACGACGGCAAGGAATACACCGTCACGCTGACAATGGGGAAAAGCGGGAATGAAGACGCGGACGGTGCCGGCGAAGGGATCGAGAGCAGCAAGTTCCCCGGTAAGATGGTCATCCGCGACATGAAGGACCGCATCGTCTACGACGCGACAGGGACCATCGGCTGCGGTAGCTGAACCAGCGTCGTCAGTCGGTACCACCCGGATCGCGGGTGCCTATCATCGCGTTCGATATCATCGACATGACGACTTTGCTTTCGGCGTCCAGCGTTTCAATAAACACGCGGACGAAGCCGATTTCAGGGCGGGAAGCACTGCGCCGTTTCGATAGCAGTGTCTGGCGAACGCTTAATACATCGCCGGGGTAGACCGGACGGGTCCAGCGCAGTTCATCCATCCCTGCGCCGCCCTTCCCGACAAAGCCTGTTTTCTTCCAGCTTTCGACCATCAGGCGCATGGTCAGCCCCGCGGTCATCCAGCCGCTGGCGGTCAGCTTTCCAAAGGGGCCTTTCGCCGCAGCCTCGTCATCGAGGTGAAAGTCCTGCGGATCGTAGCGGCTGGCGAATTCGATGATCTCCTCGCGAGTCACTTCGCAACTGCCGTGCAGGTCGACGGTGCCGACCTCGTAATCTTCGTAATAACGCATTTCGCCCGCCTATCACGAAGGCGGGCGAAAGCAATTGCAGATCGGATCAGGCGCGGAAGGCGGGCTTCATGCCAGACACGTCCATGTCCGGAATGATGCGGTACTGGGCCAGGATGAGGCTGAACAAACCGAACATCAACAGACCGATGGCCACCAGCGTGAACCATATGCCTTCACCGCTAAGCGAAGCGACCGCATCGCCCAGCGTCTTGATCTGGTCCGCGCCGCCCGACATCAGCCCGGCCTTGAACAGGGACCAGCCGATGATGGCGAAAACCACCGCGCGCGCAACATAGCCCGCGCCGCCCAGCCAGCGGGTGAACTGCGGCGCCTGTGCACTGATGCGGTGCATGAATTCTCCGGAGATACCCTTCTTCGCCTGCATGATGGCGGCCACGAAGAACGCGATGCCCAGCAATCCCAGCACTACTCCGCCAAGGGTCATGGAAAGCACGCCCGATGCCGCTTCCTGCGCACCGCCGCTTGACGGTTCAGCCTCGTACGTGGCGAACTTGTAGGCGGACCAAGCCAACGCGATATGCCCGATCGCGCTACCCGCATGGCCGATGCGCTTGGCGATGCCCTTCTTGTCCGAACCGTTATGTTCGATATCGAAAAAGGTGGAGGCGAAACGGAACAGGGCATAAGCGAGCAGCCCCACCACCATGATCCACAGAATGACGGTGCCTGCGGGGAAATCCTCGATCGCCTTGAATATGCCGTTCGTGCCTTCTGCAATCTTGCCTGCGCTGGTGAGGGCGATCAGGCCCAGCACCGAGTATAGAATGGCGCGGGACAGGTATCCGACCCGTACCGCCCAATTGAACTTTTCCGATTTGTCGACCATTTGTCAGCTGTCCCCTTTGTTGCAAAAGGGAACGGCCGAACATCGAAATGGTGCCCGCGTGGTCAATATGGCGAGACGAGCATCCAGATCGCCATCGCGATCATGAACAGGTTCTCCGTCAACGAAACGAAGCCCAGCGGCACGCGGCCCGTTCCGCCGACACAAGCGCACTTCAGCTCCCGCTTCTGGACATAGACGGCGTAATAGACGCTGGTCGCGCCGACCGTGCCGATGAACAACGCCAGCGGGATGGAAAGCCAGGACAACAGGTGTCCGGCCATCAGCACGCCCGCCGTTGCCTCCGCAAAGGGATATATCCGCGCATAAGGCACCCAGCGGCGGGCCAGCAGGTCATAGCCAAGGAACATCGTCGCGAACTTGTTCACGTCCTGCAGCTTCAGCATGGCAAGGATCGCCATGGAAAAAGCGACGAACCATTCGGCAGCGCGCACTGTCAGCGGAGAGCCGAAGACCATCCAGCTGACGGCAAGGGCAAGCCCCGCGGCAATCGCGAATACGGCGATGACCGGCTGGTAACTGACGGCGTCCGGGTCCTGAACCTTCAGGCCGAAGTGACGGCGCAAGTCGTCGTACCCGCCGATCCGCACGCCGCCGATGAACGTCTGCGGCGTTGTCTTGACGCCGTGTTCGGCCTTGAATGCCTCGGTCTGATCCTTGGTCGTTAGGTGATGATCCTGCACCGTAAAGCCACGGCTTTCGAGGAGGTGCTTCGCCTTCAGCCCGTAAGGACAGATGTGTTTGTCCATCACCATGCGGTAAAGGGCGGCGGTTTTGCGGGTGTCTTGTTTGCTCATGCAGCGAGTTCTACATTGCGTACCATGGTACGGAGTCAACAACAAAACACATCACCGCGCCGCCCTTTCCGTATCTCGGAACTGGCCGCAGCCGCCGACGTGGGTGTGGAGACGGTGCGTTTCTACCAACGCAAGGGGTTGCTGGAGGTGCCGACGGGGCCGGCAACGGGCGGCAGGCACTATGGCGATGGAGATGTGAAACGCCTGCGCTTCATCCGCCAGTCGCAGGCAGCCGGTTTCACCCTGCGCGAGATCAGGCACTTGCTGGAACTGGACCGGATGGACGACCGCGCGCAGGCCCGCGCGATGGCGAAGGAGCGTATCGAAGCGCTGGATGCGGAAATCGAACGGCTGGAACAGGCCCGCGCCTCTTTGCGCAAGCTCGCTACCGAATGTGCGAAGGGCGGGGCAGGGCCTTGCCCGATCCTGTCGGCGTTCGATCCGGCCTGAGCGACCGGATCTTGCGCTGCTTCAGACGTTGAACTTGAACATCATGACGTCGCCATCCCTGACGACGTATTCCTTGCCTTCCTGCCGCAGCTTGCCTGCCTCGCGCGCGCCGCTTTCGCCGCCCAGCGAGACGTAGTCTTCAAAGGCGATCGTTTCGGCACGGATGAAGCCGCGTTCGAAATCGGTGTGGATCTCACCGGCAGCCTGCGGGGCCTTTGCGCCATTGGGGAAAGTCCACGCGCGGGCTTCCTTCGGTCCGGCGGTGAAGAAGGTCTTGAGGCCGAGCAGGTCGTATCCGGCGCGGATCACGCGGGCGAGGCCCGATTCCTCAAGGCCCATCTCGGCAAGGAATTCCTTGCGGTCCTCCGGCTCCATCGCAACGATCTCGCTCTCGATCGCGGCGGAGACGACAACGGCCTGCGCGCCCTCTGCCTTGGCCTTTTCGAAAACCCTGGCCGAAAGTTCGTTGCCGTCTGCCGCATCTTCCTCTGCCACGTTGCAGACATAGAGCACGGGCTTTGCCGTTAACAATTGCGCCTGTGCGAAGACGCGGGCTTCTTCGTCGTCTTTCGGTTCGGTCAGCCGCGCGGGCTTGCCCTCTCGCAGCAGTTCCAGCGACTGGCCCAGTACGCTGGCGATGATCTTCGATTCCTTGTCGCCGCTCGTCGCACGCTTGGCAGCGGCGGGAACGCGCTTTTCAAGGCTTTCGAGATCGGCGAGCAGCAGCTCGGTTTCCACGACATCGGCATCGGCCAGCGGATCGACCTTGTTGGCGACATGCTGGATGTCGTCATCCTCGAAACAACGCAGCACGTGCACGATGGCGTCGACTTCGCGGATATTGCCGAGGAACTGGTTACCAAGGCCTTCGCCCTTCGACGCGCCCTTCACCAGGCCCGCAATGTCCACGAAGGCCAGCTGCGTCGGCACGATCTTGGCAGAGCCGGCGATCTTCGCGATTTCGTCAAGGCGCGGGTCGGGCACGCCGACCTGCCCCACGTTTGGTTCGATCGTGCAGAACGGATAGTTCGCCGCCTGCGCCGCCTGAGTCTCGGTCAGTGCGTTGAACAGTGTCGACTTGCCGACATTGGGAAGGCCGACGATCCCGCAACGAAAACCCATGAAATACTCCGTAAGAAATTTACCGCGCCCGATTAGGTGCCCTTGGCGGCAAATGCCAGCACGTTCTGAAAACGGCGTATCCGCGCGGTTTTTGAAGTTAAGGTGCGGTTTACGGCTGGATACGTGTATCTCTGACTAGGGTGTTCTGGTCAAAATATTAACCGGGAATATTAACGCATCGAATGAACGAAGGCCGCTATCAGCACCTTGTCAACACGGTCACAAAAGGGTCGCACCAGTGGTCATCAAGCACGATCATCCGCGTTACGAATTGGCGAAAAAGTTTCTCGAACTTCGCACGGCAAGGGCATGTTATTTCGATAACAATCTTTTCGGGGAACCTGCTTGGGACATGTTACTCGATCTCTACGTATCGCGGCACGATCAAAGGGCAGTTTCCGCGACCAGCTTGTGTATCGCATCGGGTGCGCCCCAGACGACCGCACTGCGGTACGTAAACCTCCTCACCGACGCAAAACTGATCGTTAGCAGAAAGAGCGATCATGATGGCCGCGTCCGAATAATCGAGCTGTCGGAAAAGGCTCTGGCGCTGCTGGAGGATTTCCTCTCCAGGGCGCTGAAGGGTTCGTCCGGCAACAATGCGGCTATCCCCATGCGAAGCGACGAACCGGCATCCCCGGATCGGATGGTGCATGTTTCCGATATGGCAAGCTTGTTCGAAACGTTCATACGGCAGAACCTCGGGCAATCCGGGGGCGGGATTTTGATTTCGTCGGATGAAACTGCAAGCATGCTGCAATAGCCAGCGACAAAACTGGCGATTGCGACGTGGATCGATGCCAGGACGAGCGTCGCGAACGCGCCGGATTCGGGGGCGAGCGGTATAGACCGGCATGGCGCGAGCCGTCGGTTGCAGCAATAAACCCTGATAGGATCGAAAATCTGCGGTACGAAATAATAATTACAAATGCTTCTTATTTATAGTTATTTATCATTGTACCGCGGTTGATGAAAACCCTATCAATATAAACGGGTCGTATGAGGGTCGCTACTTCAAACGACCGGGAGGGTTTTGATGAAGGTACTTATCGCCGGGATTGCGGCGTTTTGCATGGTTGCGCCGGCTGCTGCTCGGGAAGGGACGGCAGCCCAGCAAGCTGAAGCGGTGACCAGAGTTGTTGCCGAACCCGTTGGCGGAGACGTCGCGGAAACTGTACCGGAAAGCGAAGCGGTCGCGCCTGACGTCGTGCCGGCTCGCACACTCCCCAGTTCGACCTTGATCACGATCGCCTCGGACAGCGAAATTTCATCCAAGAAGATCGAACTCGGCGATGTCTTCACGTTTTCCGTAGTGGAGGACGTTTCCGAAAACGGCGAAGTCGTCATCCCGCGCGGGTCGAAGGCCGATGCGGAAGTTACGTTCAAGACGGGAAGGGCCATCGGCGGCAAGTCCGGCAAGTTCGAACTCACGTTCGCAAAATTGCACATCGGCGAGACGGAATATGCCCTTTCGGGAACCCACCGGCAGGAAGGCAAGGGCAACACGGCAGCGGCGGTACTGGCAAGCTGGCTGATCAGCGGACGCTCGGCCGTGATGCTCGAAGGGCAGACGGTGACCGCTCTGACTGCCGAGCCGATCCCGTATTGATTCCGGACCGGCCTGTCGCAAGCTGAGCGGCAGGCCGGTCCGCCCCAGGTGAGCACGTTATTTTCCTACACCTGGTTCGGGTGTCAGGATCGCTGCGGCTCTTTCAAAACGTATGGAATTGGGGAAGGCACACTGCGAAGTGTCAACTTATCCGCTGGCGCTGAAGCCACTGGTAATGCGCTATTAATTCGGGATTCCGGCGGGTGACAGGGTGTAACCTTTGTCACCCGACGCACCATCAATCCTGCAAGCGACGGGCAAGATCGCTCATGAAGCGGGCGTCGTCGCCCTTGGCCAGCCATTCCGCTTCCGCCGCGATGCCGCCCAGCATGGCGATCAGTTCGTCCTGCTCCCCCTTGGCATAGTTGCCCAGCACGTGGCCGGTCACGCGGTCCTTGCTGCCGGGATGGCCGATGCCGATCCGCACGCGGCGGAAATCGGGGCCGAGATGCTTGTCGATGGAGCGCAACCCGTTGTGGCCGGCAAGTCCGCCGCCCATGCGCACTTTCACCTTGAACGGGGCAAGATCGAGTTCGTCATGAAAGACGGTGAGCGCGTCCATGCCCAGCTTGAAGAAGCGCATCGCCTCTCCCACGCTGACGCCGCTTTCGTTCATGAACGTACCGGGTTTCAGCAACAGGACCTTCTGCCCGCCGATGCGCCCTTCCTGCAGCCAGCCGGAAAACTTCTTCTGCACCGGGCCGAAACCATGCACCTCGGCAATGGTGTCGAGCGCCATGAACCCGATGTTATGACGGTTGAGCGCGTATTTCGCGCCCGGATTTCCAAGGCCGACCCAAAGCTGCATGGCCGCTCCCTAGCCAAAGCGGGCCAGAAAGCAAACGGACACAAAGGAAAACGCCGGCCCCGCAAGGGACCGGCGTTTCCATAAATTCCGCTTGAAAGGGAGGGGGAGGATCAGTCCTCGCCGCCTTCCGCTTCTTCGCTTGCTTCTTCGCCTTCAGCCGCTGCAGCGCCTTCGGCCTTCTTCAGGGCCGAGGGAGCGACGAGGGTGGCGATGGTGAAGTCGCGATCGGTGATCGCGCTCTCGCTACCGGCCGGCAGGGAGACTTCGCTGATGTGGATCGAATCGCCGACATCCTTGCCGGTGACGTCGATCGCGATCTCGCCGGGGATCTTGTCCGCTTCGCAGACGAGTTCCAGTTCGTGACGGACGATGTTCAGCACGCCGCCCTTCTTGAGGCCGGGCGAGGCATCTTCGTTGGTGAAAACGACCGGAACGGCGACTTCAACCTTGGCGTTCTTCGAAAGACGCAGGAAATCGACGTGGGTCGGACGGTCGGTAACCGGGTGGAACGCGACGTCCTTGGGCAGGGTGCGGACGGCCTTGCCGCCAACTTCGACCATGATGATCGAGTTGGAGAAGTGGCCGGTACCCAGCAGCTTGACGAGAGCACGTTCTTCGACGTGGATCGGCTGGGGTTCTTCCTTGCCGCCATAGATGACTGCGGGGACGCGACCGTCGCGGCGCAGGGCACGGGAGGCTCCCTTGCCTGCCCGCTCACGCGCCTCGGCCGTCAGGGTAAGCTGATCGCTCATGGTTCTGACCTTCGAAACTGGTTGATACAATAACGCCTGTCCCAGCGCCTCCAGGGATGACCGACAGGGCAAGCGAAGGCGCCCCTAAGGGCAAATGCGCGGAAAAGCAAGCCCGCAACGGGCCTACTGGATGCGGGTCGCCTTGTACCCGCGCGCGGCCAGAAGCGCGATCAGCCCGTCATCGCCGCCCATATGTCCTGCGCCGACGGCAACGAACGGCTTCTTGCCGCTCTGCACCTGATTGAGGATCGGGCCGACCCAGCGCTGGTTTCGCCGGCCAAGGATCGCGGCGCGCAGACCGGTATTGGATTCAAACCCAAGCTCCATCAGCCCGCTCATCGCATCGGCATCGCCCGCGCTCCACGCCTTGGCCAGAGCATCGGGCTCCATCTCGTCGGCCTGCCTGACCATCGATTCGAGGAGGGCCTGTTGTTCGTTGCCGCTCAACTGGTCGAAGATGCGGAACTGCTCTTCCGCCGTTTCCAGTCCGATGATCGGCCGGCCTTGCCAGTCGGCGATGAGCGACTGGTCCACACTGTTGTCGGGGTCCATGCTCGACCGCGCCTGCAGCATTGTCGACAAGGTAAGCGCGGTTGCCCAGGTTTCGACGAAGTGGAAGTTTTCGGGGTCGGCGCCCGCCCGGTCCATCACTTCGTCCAGTTCGTCGCGGTACATCGGAGACACCCGCTCATCGATCGGCGGGAGCGATGCATCCAGCGCGAGTTCCTGAAAGATCCGCTGCGCATCCCCCTTGTCGAGATTCTTGATCTCCACCATCAGGACGCCTGCGTCCGCCAGCGCGGCATCCAGCGTTTCGCCATGCCAATCCGTCCCGCGGGGCAGGGCGTGGATCGTACCGAACAGATATCCTGCCGGCGCGGCATCCGCGCCCGCGCCTTCCTTGTCGATCCGCCATAGCGCAGGTTCCGCCGTGCTGCCGCAGGCCGCAAGAAGCAGCACGAACGGGGCGAGGAGGAGGGGCAGCAAGCGGGTCGGCATGGGTTTGTCGCGATCAATACTCGATACGGGTGGCGGTCAGGCCTTTCTCGGCCAAGCGTACCTGAACGGAGTCGTCACCGGCAAGATGCCCCGCGCCCACCGCGATGAATACGGTGCCGGGCTGGGTCATGCGTTCCCCGATCCATTCCGCCCACGCGGCGTTCCGCTTGGCGAGGAGGACATCGTAAAGGACCGGTGTTTCATCCATGCCTTCGTTCAGCAGTCGCGCCGCGGCAGCGGTGTCTCCGGTGGCCCAGGCCTGCTCCATCTCCGCGAAAGTCTGCGCCATGTCCGGCAGATCGTCCACGCCCGACATCAGAAAGGCGACCTGGTCTTCCTCGCTAAGGCCCGAAAAGAAGCCCATCTGCTGGGCGAACGTTTCCAGCCCGATCTGCGTCATCCCGCGCTCGGCGGCTGCGTTCTGGAGAATCTGTTCGGCCCCGCTGTCGGGCAGGTAGCCAAGCCTTGCCAGCGGTGCGGTAGCCAGTGTGACGCCAGCAAACCATGGCTTGAGCTGTTCAAGCGCCTGCGGAGGAATGCCAAGCCCCGTCGCTGCCGCCGAAAACCGTCCGTACTGTTCGGGCGTCAGTGTCTTCGAAAGCCCGCCGCCGGTCGCATACATCGCCTCGCGCCGCAGGACGGGTGCGATCTCCATCTCGTCCGGCTCCAGCATTTCGAGGACGAGTTCGTCGGATTCGGCAAATGCACCGGCAACCGCATCGTCGAACCAGACAAGGTCCGGCTTCAGGGCATGCATCGTGCCGAACAGGTAGATTTTGGTGTCATCGTCGGAAACGACCCACAAGGCGGGATCGGCATCACCGCGATCGAACCCGACTTCTTCGGCAAGCGCAGGCGATCCGAAGCCCAGCAGGGCCGCGGCGGGCGCGAACAACTTGAGTAATTTCTTGAAAGCCATGGTTTCCTCGTCAACTTGAGGGCATAGATATGCCGCAGAGGCGTGAACGGAAGGTGACTTCCGGAAAATCGACAGAAACCTGTGTCTTGTGTGCATCGGCAGGGGGCTGCGAGCCGCTGAATTGTTGACGCCTTTGCACCCTTCGGCCATGGGCGCTGCCCATGTCGAGCCCGAATTCCAGCGTCGTCCGCGATCCCGCGAAGTCCTTTCAGGACATGATCCTCTGTCTCCACGATTTCTGGAGCGCGAAGGGATGCCTTGTCCTGCAGCCTTATGACATGCGCATGGGGGCGGGCACGTTCCATCCGGCGACAACTCTGCGCGCGCTTGGCCCCGAGCCGTGGAACGCTGCCTTCGTACAGCCATGCCGCCGCCCGACCGACGGCCGCTATGGCGAAAACCCGAACCGCCTGCAGCACTACTACCAGTATCAGGTGATCCTGAAGCCTAGCCCGCCACAGATTCAGGAATGGTATCTCGACAGCCTGAAGGTCATCGGCATCGACCCTCTGAAGCACGACATCCGCTTCGTCGAGGATGACTGGGAGAGCCCGACGCTGGGTGCATGGGGCTTGGGCTGGGAAGTCTGGTGCGACGGGATGGAAGTCACCCAGTTCACCTATTTCCAGCAAATGGGCGGTTTCGACTGCAAGCCCGTTGCCGGGGAGCTGACCTACGGCCTCGAACGGCTCGCGATGTATATTCAGGGCGTCGACAATGTTTATGACCTTGCGTTCAATACACAGGGTGTGAGCTATGGCGACGTATTCCTTGAAAACGAACGACAAATGTCGACATGGAATTTCGAGGTCGCAGACACCGATGCGCTGTTCGACCTGTTCCGCAAGGCTTCGGCCGAATGCAGGCTGTGCCTTGAAAAAGGTCTGCCGATCCCGGCCTACGAACAGGCGATCGAGGCGAGCCACGTCTTCAATCTCCTTCAGGCGCGCGGCGTGATCTCGGTTCAGGAACGCGCCAGCTACATGGCGCAGGTGCGCGATCTCGCGCGCGGATCATGCGAGGCATACATGGCGAAATATTCCGTCCAATGGGCCGCCGCTTATCCGGAGTGGGTGGCATGACGGACTTTCTGCTCGAACTCCGCTCGGAAGAAATTCCCGCCCGCATGCAGGCGGGTGCCCGCACCGATCTGGAGCGGCTGTTCCGCGAACAGATGAAGGCTGCCGGCGTCGAACACGGTGATGTGTCCGTCTGGTCGACCCCGCGCCGTCTCGCTCTGATCGCAAAGGCCATGCCGGAACGGACCGAAGCTGTCAGCGAAGAGGCCAAGGGCCCGCCCGAAGGTGCGCCGGATCAGGCGGTTGACGGTTTCTGCAACAAGAACGGCGTCACGCGCGACCAGCTTGAGGTGCGCGACGTAAAGGGGCGTCCGACCTATTTCGCGGTGAAGAACATTCCGGGCCGCGACGTGAAGGACGTTCTGGCCGAAGCGATTCCGGCGATCATCCGCGCGTTTCCGTGGCCGAAATCGATGCGCTGGGGCGATGCCTCGATCAGCACGGAAAGCCTGCGCTGGGTCCGCCCGCTGTCGGGCATCGTCGCGATCCTTGGCGAAGACCTTGTCGAATGCGAAGTGCATGGCGTGGCGTCGGGATTTGCCACGCTGGGCCATCGCTTCCACCACCCCGGTGAAATCACGATCGGCGGTTCCGATGACTACATCGAGAAGCTTCGCGCCTGTCATGTCATCGTCGATCACGAAGAGCGGCAGGGCATGGTTCGCCAGCAGGCGGAAACCGCCGCCAGCGCCGCTGGCCTCAACCTTGTTGCCGACGAAGGTCTGGTGATCGAGAATGCGGGGCTGACCGAATGGCCGGTGCCGCTGCTGGGCCGCTTTGACGAAAGCTATCTCGACGTGCCGCCAGAGGTTATCCAGCTGACTGCGCGCACCAACCAGAAGTACTTCGTGTGCAACGACGCTGCTGGCAAACTTGCCAATGCCTTCATCTGCACCGCGAACATCACGGCCGACGATCCGGCGGTAATCGTTGACGGCAACCGCAAGGTCCTCGCCGCCCGCCTGTCGGACGCGCGTTTCTTCTGGGAAGTCGACCAGAAGACGAAGCTGGCCGAACATGCCAAGAAGCTGGAGCGGATCACGTTCCACGAAAAGCTGGGCACCGTCGCGGACAAGGTCCAGCGCATTGCCAAGCTGGCCCGCTGGCTTGCCGAGGAAGGCGTGGTGCCCGGTGCCGATCCGGACATGACCGAGATGGCGGCGCTCCTGTGCAAGGCCGACCTCGTCACAGAAATGGTCGGCGAATTCCCCGAACTGCAGGGCCTGATGGGCGGCTACTACGCCCGCGCAGAGGGTCTGCCCGATGCGGTCGCCGATGCCATTCGCGATCACTACAAGCCTGTGGGGCAGGGGGATGATGTCCCGACTGCTCCGGTGACGGTTGCGGTGAGTTTGGCGGATAAGTTGGATACGCTGGTCGGATTTTTTCTGATCGGAGAGTTCCCGACCGGATCAAAAGATCCGTTTGCACTTCGCCGAGCGACACTAGCGATAATCGCGTTAAGCGCATCGTGTCACAATTTGAGATTGCAAAAAGCAATTTCGATTTCGGTTGGTACGCATCTCGGAGAAGAGATTGTTGCCGATGAATTTCGCCAACACTTTATCATTTATGCGTGTGACTTTGAATGGACCGAAAAGCTTATTGCTGAAGCTCGCAACATCGCTGAAAATTTGTCTGGGCAATTGGCAGCAACGCGAGCAAATTGGTTTTACGGTCTTGCGAAGATACCGGAATTCTTCGCAGACCGCCTCAAGGTCCAGCAGAAGGAAGCTGGCGTTCGCCACGACCTGATCGATGCGGTCTTTGCGCTTGGCGGCGAGGACGATCTCGTTCGACTGCTCGCCCGCGTGAAGGCTCTACAGTCGTTCATGGAAACCGGAGACGGCACGAATCTGCTCGCCGGCTACAAGCGCGCGGCCAATATCCTCAAGAAAGAAGGGTTCGAAGGCACGGACCGCATTGCCCGGACGGGTGAGGAAGACCCGCTGTCGCTGGTGGACGATCCCGATGTCGGCTCGATCGTCGCCGAACGCGGCAAGGGTGGGGATTACGAGCGCGAGCCTGCCGAACAGGCGCTCGTAGACGCGCTCGATAAGGCCGAACCTGCGGCCAACGCGGCAATCGAAGACGAGAATTTCGGCTCTGCCATGGCCGCGCTCGCCTCGCTTCGCGTGCCGATCGACACCTTTTTCGACGATGTGACGGTCAACGACGAGAACCGCATGAAACGCACCGCGCGCCTTGCACTTTTGGCCCGCTTCGTTGCTGCAGTGCACAAAGTAGCGGACTTTTCTCGGATCGAGGGCTGACTCTTTGCGTTTGTGACTCTACAGGGGCGCAGCAGAGGGAGACTTTGTCCTTGCCGCGCACTGTTTGCTGCACTGCAAGGCGTTTCTAGAAGAGGTCAATGCAATCATGACGCAATATGTCTACACCTTCGGGGGTGACGCGGTTTCGGACGATCCGCGCGCGAAGGACAAGACGATTACCGGTGGCAAGGGCGCGAACCTTGCCGAAATGGCCTCGATCGGCCTGCCGGTGCCTCCTGGTTTCACGATCACGACCGAGATGTGCGTCAAGTATCTCGCGGAAGGCGCGAACTTTTCCGACGACCTTCGCGCACAGGTCAAGACGGCGCTTGGCCATATCGAACAGACGGTGGGCAAGACCTTCGGCGATCCCGCCGACCCGCTGCTCGTATCCGTGCGTTCGGGCGCGCGCGTATCGATGCCGGGCATGATGGACACCGTCCTGAACCTTGGCCTCAACGACGAAACGGTGAAGGGCCTGTCCGCCGTTTCCGGCGATGACCGTTTCGCATGGGACTCCTACCGCCGCTTCATCCAGATGTATGCCGACGTCGTGCTCGGCCTCGATCACGGTCTGTTCGAGGAAGCTCTGGAAATCGCGAAGGAGGACAAGGGCTACTTCAACGACATCGAGCTGACCGCCGATGACTGGAAGGCGCTGGTCGCCGAATACAAGCAGATTGCAGAGCGCGAACTGGGTCATCCGTTCCCGCAGGACCCGTCGGAACAGCTGTGGGGCGCGATCGAAGCCGTTTTCGCCAGCTGGGATTCGGACCGCGCGAAAGTCTATCGCCGCCTGAACGACATTCCCGGCGGCTGGGGCACGGCAGTGAACGTGCAGGCGATGGTCTTCGGCAACATGGGCGATACCTCTGCCACCGGCGTTGCGTTCACGCGCGATCCGGCGACGGGTGAAAAGGCCTATTACGGCGAATACCTGATCAACGCGCAGGGCGAGGACGTCGTCGCCGGCATCCGCACGCCGCAGTACCTGACGAAGGACGCGCGCGAGGCAGCCGGCGCCGCGCCGGCATCGATGGAAGAAGCCATGCCCGAAGCCTACGGTCAGCTCGCCACGGTCTTCGATCTGCTCGAAAAGCACTACAAGGACATGCAGGACATCGAATTCACGGTGCAGCAGGGCACCTTGTGGATGCTGCAGACCCGTAGCGGCAAGCGCACGGCCAAGGCTGCGCTGAAGATGGCCGTCGACATGGTCCACGAAGGGCTGATCGACGAAGCGACCGCAATTCGCCGCGTCGATCCGATGGCGCTCGACCAGTTGCTGCACCCGACGCTGGATCCGGAAGCCGAACGCCATGTGCTGACCAACGGCCTACCCGCATCGCCTGGCGCGGCTTCGGGCAAGGCGGTGTTCGATGCCGATACGGCGGAAAGCTGGGCCGAGAAGGGGGAGGACGTGATCCTCGTCCGTGTCGAAACCTCTCCCGAAGACATTCATGGCATGCACGCGGCAAAGGGCATCCTGACCGCGCGCGGCGGCATGACCAGCCACGCGGCGGTGGTCGCCCGCGGCATGGGCCGCCCCTGCGTTTCGGGTGCATCGGCGCTGTCGATCGACCGCAAGACGAAGACCGCCCGCATCGGTTCGAACGAGATCAGGGAGGGCGATGTCCTCACTCTCGACGGTTCGACCGGCGAAGTCATGCTAGGTGCGGTGGCGACCATCGAGCCGGAACTGGTCGGCGATTTCGCAACGCTCATGGAGTGGGCCGATGCAAAGCGCCGCATGAAGGTGCGCACCAACGCCGAAACGCCCGCCGACTGCAAGATGGCGCGCCAGTTCGGTGCCGAGGGTATCGGCCTTTGCCGTACGGAGCACATGTTCTTCGACGCGGGCCGCATTTCCAGCGTTCGCCAGATGATCCTGGCCGAGGACAAGAAAGGCCGCGAGGCCGCTCTTGCCAAGCTGCTTCCCGAACAGCGCAGCGACTTCAAGGCGATTTTTACAGAGATGGCGGGCCTTCCGGTCACTATCCGCCTGCTCGATCCACCGCTGCACGAGTTCCTGCCGCAGGGCGATGCAGAGTTCGAGGAACTGGCCGAAATCACCGGCTACGGCATCGATCATCTGAAGCGCCGTGCTGACGAACTGCACGAGTTCAACCCGATGCTCGGTCACCGTGGCTGCCGCCTAGGCATCACGTTCCCCGAGATTTACGAGATGCAGGCGCAGGCCATTTTCGAAGCGGCGATCGAAGTCGCGGTCGAAAGCGGTGAAGCTCCAGTGCCGGAGATCATGATCCCGCTGGTAGCCACCAAGCGCGAGCTGGAAATCCTGAAGGCGCTGGTGAACACGGTCGCTGGCGAAGTGTTTGCGGCGAAGGGCACGACGCTCGACTATCTCGTCGGCACGATGATCGAATTGCCGCGCGCCGCGCTGATGGCGGGCGAGATCGCGGAAGAGGGTACTTTCTTCTCGTTCGGCACCAACGACCTGACACAGACGACGCTCGGCGTAAGCCGCGACGATGCCGCCCGCTTCCTCGGCCCCTACGTCGACAAGGGCATCTACCCGCGCGACCCATTCGTCAGCCTCGACATCGAAGGCGTCGGCCAACTGGTCGAACTGGCTGCGGAGCGTGGTCGTGCAACGCGGCCCGACATCAAGCTGGGCATCTGCGGCGAACATGGCGGCGATCCGGCATCGATCGCCTTCTGCGAGAAGGTCGGGCTCGATTACGTGTCGGCCTCGCCCTATCGCGTGCCGATTGCGCGCCTTGCGGCGGCCCAGGCAGCGCTGAACGCCTGACCCTACGTGCGCGAGGCGGGGCTCCACCCGCTCAGTGTGACAACTTCAAAACGTTCGCGGACGAGGCCATCTTCACCGGCTTCGTCCGCGAATGCGTTTCGCGCCCTTTGCATTGCCGCCTTGCCGAAAGCCGGGCCGGGATCTGCCAGCACATTGCACGATGCCTGCGCGCGCAAGTCCGCCACCAGCTGGCCGAGGTCTTCGAACCCCACATCGAAGCTCCACCCGTCAACCACCGGGCTGGCAAAGCCGATGCGCGTCATCAGCTGGCCTGCGGCGCGAACATCGACCTGCGGATGGATACGCGGTGCCGGACGCTCGCCGTCAGCCGCGATCATCACCTTGCGCAGCGCGGGCAATGAACCGGCACCGATGAAGCTTGCAATCATCAGGCCGTCAGCGGCGAGCGCCCGCTTCATGAGCGTCAATGCCCCGGGGAGGTCGTTGACGCTATCGAGCAGGCCCAGCGAAACGATGAGATCGTAGGGCCCGCCGGGAAGCGGGCGCTCCTCGTCGATCGACTCTCCCAGCGCGGCGCAAGGATCGGCAACGGTAATGCTTTCGGCGCCGCCAATCCCCGCTGCAACAATCCCAGCAGCAAAGGCACCGGTGGTGTCGCCGATCACCAGCACGCGCGCGAATTGACGGTTCAGAAAGCCGAGCCGGTCCAGTGCATCTGCGGCAAGCTCTCGCGAAATCGTCGATACCGCCTCGCCCCGCTCACGCAGGCGGGCCATGCGCAGGCGCGCGGAAAGCCGGCGCTGCGGCGAAAAGATGCGGGGCGGGGGCGGCGTATCCATGAACGCCCCATTGCCGGTGAAGGACGTGATGCGCAAGCTTGCGCCCGGCGGCGGAGCAATGCACCACTCGCGACGTGAATTTTCGCCAAGCCCTTGCTCCGGTTATCGATTTCGTCTTTCCGCCGCGCTGTCCGTCGTGCGGCGATGCTATCGCGTCCGGCATAGCCGGCGACGATGCCCTTTGCGCAGAGTGCTGGGGCAAGCTTCAAATTCCCGGCGAACCGTGTTGCGCTACATGCCAGCATCCGTTCGGCGCCGATCACCTGGGCGTTGATGCGCAGTGCGGACGGTGCCTTGCCCAAGCGCCGGTGCATAACGGGATCGTCGCGGCCACGGTTTATGGCGACGTTTCGCGCCAGATGGTGCTGGACCTGAAACACGCGGGCAGGATCGCACTTGCCGGCCCAATGGGGCGAACGCTGGCGGCGCGGCTTTCGGGCAGGGTCGAGGGCGAGCCGCTGGTAATACCCGTCCCGCTGCATCGTGGCCGGTTGTGGAAACGCGGCTACAACCAGTCGGCATTGCTGGGCCGGTCTCTGGCACGGGCGCGTGGGTGGCAATTCGTGCCCGATGGGCTGACACGGCGCAAGGCGACCCCCAGCCTTGGCGGTCTCGACCCGAAAGAGCGGAAAGATGCGCTGAAAGGCGCGATTGCCATGGCAGCGAGCAAGGCAAGCTTGGTCAGCGGGCGCGATATCGTTCTCGTCGATGACGTGCTGACCAGCGGAGCGACAAGCGATGCCTGCGTCCGCACACTGAAGAAGGCGGGGGCACGGCGGGTGGTGATCGCCTGCTATGCGCGCGTGATCGCAGGAGATCCGGTTATGCCGGTGCCGGATTCGCAGACCTGAGCGACAGAAACGGAAACGCCCGGGATCGATGATCCCGGGCGTCCCGCGTGACTAATCGGGTGTTCGGCGCATCAGGGACCCCGTCGATCCCGAGCTGCCGCCCGATCCCCTCAATAAGCGGCGGCCCCCCCCGGCACCGCCAATCCCTGAACGTAGACCGCATCAGAGGACGTCTGCGATAACGTCTTTGCCCTTGCGGGCGTCCGGCTCCCTCAAGCCGTGAGGGTGTTGTGCACATCACCGAGGGCCGAGGAAAGAGTGCTTTCAGGTTTGGCATGGATATTATGCAACGGTGTGCCTATCGTGCAACAACCCGCTTGCCGGAACATCCCGGCAAGAACAATTCCGAAAGGTTCGCATGTCCGCCCCGACGATAGAGACGACTACCGCTTTCACGCCGAAATTCGACGCAAACGGGCTGATCACTGCCGTTTGCGTGGATGCCAAAGGCGGCGAGGTGCTGATGGTCGCGCATATGAATGCGGACGCCCTCGATCTGACGCGCACTACGGGTTTCGCGCATTTCTGGTCACGTTCGCGCGGCAAGCTCTGGAAGAAGGGAGAGACGTCGGGCCATGTCCTCTCGCTGGTCGAGATGCTGGTCGATTGCGATCAGGACTGCCTCGTTCTTCGCGTGGAGGCCCACGGGCCTGCGTGTCACACCAATGCGCGCAGCTGTTTTTATCGTCGGGTCACGCCCGACGGTCTCGCTCCGACTGCTTGACGTTAACGTAAACGTAATCTATATCTTCGGTCATGAAAGAGGCCGAAGGTTTCGAACAGGACTCGTCGCGCACGTGGTCGATTGCCGAACTCTCCGAGGAGTTCGGGATAACGCCGCGCGCCCTCCGCTTCTATGAGGAGCGGGGCCTTCTCGCACCAGAGCGGCAGGGCACGCAGCGGATCTATTCTGAACGTGATCGCGCCCGCTTGCACTGGATCGAACGCGCCAAGGGCGTCGGCTTCTCACTCAACGAAGTGGGCGAGATGCTGGACTTGTACGATCTTGACGACAACCGCGTCGTCCAGCGCCGGGTGACCATCGAACGCTGCCGCGAGCAGATCGCGAAACTGGAACGCCAGCAAAATGACATTGTTTGGGCCATAGGCGTCCTCAAGGATTTCATCGACGAAATCGAGGCCACGATGGACCCGGACAAGAAAGAGGACTGACATGCCCACCTATACCGCTCCCGTGCGCGATACTCGCTTCGTGCTCGAACAGGTCATCGGCCTTCCAGAACTGGCCGGACAGCCCGGATTCGAGGCTTTCGAGGCCGACATGATCGCGCCGATCCTTGAAGAGGCAGGCCGCTTCTTCGCCGAAGTTGTCGCTCCAACGAATCTCCCTGCGGACCGTGAAGGCTGCACGCGGAACGAGGATGGTTCTGTCACCACACCATCGGGTTTCCGCGAGATGTATCAGCAGGTGCGCGAAGCCGGCTGGAGCACGCTCGCGATGGATCCTGAGGTTGGGGGGCAGGGGCTTCCCGGTGTGCTGAGTTTTGCGGTCGAAGAGTTCATGACATCGGCGAACATGGCATTCGGGATGTATTTCGGCCTGACCGCCGGTGCGATCGAAGCAATCGAGGCACGCGCGTCACGGAAATTGCGGGACCTCTACGTTCCGAAAATGGCGAGCGGCGAGTGGACGGGGACCATGAACCTCACCGAACCGCACGCCGGCACTGACCTTGGCCTGCTGCGCACACGTGCCGAACCCAACGGCGATGGCAGCCATTCGATAACGGGCACGAAGATCTTCATCTCTTCCGGCGAGCATGATCTGACCGACAATATCGTCCATCTGGTCCTTGCCCGCACGCCCGATGCGCCAAAGGGCACCAAGGGCATATCGATGTTCATCGTGCCAAAGTTCATCCCCGACGCCGATGGCAATCCGGGTGAGCGGAACAGCCTGTCATGCGGCTCGATAGAAGAGAAGATGGGCATTCACGCCAATTCGACCTGCGTGATGAATTACGACGGAGCCAAAGGTTGGCTGGTCGGCGAGGAGAACAAGGGCCTTGCCGCGATGTTCATAATGATGAACGCCGCGCGCCTGTGGGTTGGCCTGCAGGGCTACTCTCAGGCCGAGAATGCCTACCAGAACGGCGCTGCCTATGCTCTCGACCGCCGTCAGGGCAGGGCGCTTACCGGTCCGGTCGATCCGAACGAGAGTGCCGACCCGCTGGTCGTCCACCCCGATGTCCGCCGCCTTCTGCTGGATTCGCGGGCGCGGGTGGAGGGAATGCGCGCCCTTGCGCTGTGGGTCGCGCTGCAGGCTGACCTCGCGAAAAATGCGACAAGCGAAGAGACGCGATCCGCCGCCGACGACATGGTCCAGCTGCTGACGCCGATCGTGAAGGCCATCGGCACCGACATCGGCATGCAGGTCGCGCGCGACATGCAGCAAGTGTGGGGCGGGCACGGCTACATTGCAGAAAACGGCATGGAGCAGTTCGTCCGCGATGCCCGCATTACGCAAATCTACGAAGGCGCCAATGGCGTTCAGGCAATGGATCTGGTCGGGCGAAAACTGCCGATGCACGGCGGCCGCGCGGTCCAGGCCCTGTTCGCAATGGTCGACAAGGACATCGAATCCGCTGGCGGTGACGAACGTCTGGCCGAACTGGCAAGTGCCCTCGGCAAGGCGAATGGCGAGTTGAAGGCCGCGTCGATGTGGCTGATGCAGAACGGTCCGGCCAACCCGAACAACGTGGGATCGGCGGCCTACCACTACATGGACATTCTCGGTCTCGTTTCGCTGGGCTGGATGTGGCTACGTTCGGCCATCGCGGCAGCCAAGTCGCTGGATGCGGGTGCGGAAGACGCGGGCTTCATGGAAGCGAAGCTGATCACCGCGCGCCATTTCGCGGAAAGCCTTCTGCCCGACGCCGGTGCCCTGCGGCGCAAGCTGCAGAACGGATCGGACACGATGATGGCCATGCCGGCGGAAGCGTTCGCCCGCACCGGCTGAGGCGTCAGGCGGGAAAAAGTTCGTCCAGCAGCAGCATTGCGGCCGACCAGCTCTGCCGGTCGGCCCGCGCGTTGTAGGCAACGGCGGGAAGGTCCCGCAGGTCCGAAGCCGGATCGGTGAAGCCGTGCTTGACCCCGCCGAATGCCATCAACTGCCACTGGGCATTGGCGGCATCCATTTCCTCTTCGAACGCCAGAACATGGTCGCGCGGAACCATCGGGTCGGCATCGCCATGGCACACAAGGACAACCGGCGCGATTGATCCTGTTGCAGGCGCACCGGTTGCCAGCAATCCGTGGAAGCTGACTATAGCGCAAAGGTCCGCACCGGCGCGCCCGAGTTCGAGCACTGCCATCCCGCCCATGCAGAAGCCGATGGCTGCAAACGTCAGGTCGGGAACGACCGATCGTGCAGCGGCAAGGTTGGCGTCCAGCACGCTGCGAAATCGCAATGTATCCTGCATCAGCAACCTGCCGGCGGCGAACACGTCCTCGATATCAGCCGGCATATCGCTACCGTAGAAGTCGCCGATCACGGCCACGAACCCTGCATCGGCCAGCATCCGCGCGCGAAGGTCCATCGCTTCGTTTCGATTAGCGATGGTCGGGCAGACGAGCACTGCTCCGCGCGGATTTTCGACCACCGGTCTGATCACGGCAGCGCGATAGGTCACGCCGTCGTGATCGAAGCAATGCTCCTCGAACCCGTTCATTCCGGCAGGAATTCCGGCACCGAGAGGTAACGCTCACCCGTATCGTAGTTGAAGCCTAAAATGCGCGAACCGCTTGGCAGGTCCGGCAATTTCTTGGCGATGGCAGCCAGCGTCGCGCCCGAACTGATGCCGACAAGCAACCCTTCGGTCCGCGCGCAATTGCGTGCCATTTCCTTGGCCTCTTCAGCACCGACCTGAATCGCGCCATCGATCGAACGGGTGTGCAGGTTGCCCGGAATGAACCCTGCGCCAATGCCCTGGATCGGGTGCGGACCGGGTTGGCCGCCGGAAATAACCGGCGAGAGTTCCGGCTCTACCGCATAGGCCTTCAACCCGCTCCACTTCTCCTTCAGCGCCTCCGCACAGCCGGTCAGGTGACCGCCGGTGCCGACGCCGGTGATCAGCACATCAACGGGATTCTCCATGAAGTCGGCCATGATCTCGCGCGCGGTAGTACGGGCGTGGACCGAGATATTGGCCGGGTTCTCGAACTGCTGCGGCATCCAGCTGTTCGGCGTTTCGGCGACCAGTTCCTGCGCGCGGGCGAGGGCACCCTTCATGCCAAGCTCGCGCGGGGTGAGATCGAAAGTCGCGCCATAGGCCAGCATCAGGCGGCGGCGTTCAAGCGACATCGATTCGGGCATGACCAGGACAAGGTTGTAGCCCTTTACCGCCGCCACCATGGCAAGGCCGATGCCGGTGTTGCCCGACGTCGGCTCGATAATCGTGCCGCCGGGCTTCAGGTGGCCGTCCGCCTCCGCCTGTTCGACCATGGCGAGGGCAATGCGATCCTTGATCGAGCCGCCGGGATTGGATCGTTCGGACTTGATCCACACCTCGTGGTCCGGAAACAGCCGTGACAGGCGGATGTGGGGCGTGTTTCCGATGGTTGCGAGTACGCTGTCGGCCTTCATTGTCGCGGCTCCTTGTCCCTATGCCTACTCCCGGTAGGTGGGAGCGAATGTGCGGGCGTTCTTCAATTCAGGAAATGCTAACGCCCAGATCAGGGTTACCAATATCGCCCCGGCACCGCCAAAGACAACCGCTCCCGTCGCGCCGAGGATCGCGGCAGCCACGCCGGACTGCAGTTCGCCCAGCTCGTTGGAGGCCGATATGGCGAGCCCGGACAGGGAAGATACCCGCCCACGCATGTTGTCAGGCGTGTTCAGTTGGATAAGCGAATTGCGCACGAAAACGGAAACCATGTCCGCCGCGCCAAGAATGACGAGCAGGGCGAGGCTGTAAAGCAGGGTGTGACTGAACCCGAAAACCGCCGTGGCCGCGCCGTAGATGCCGACGGCCCAGAGCATCTTGACGCCAACGTTGCGCTCCATCGGCTTTAACGCGAACCACAGTGCGACCAGACCTGCGCCGATGGCCGGGGCCGCACGCATCCAGCCAAGACCGACCGGGCCTACCTGCAGAATGTCGCGGGCGAACACCGGCAAAAGCGCAGTCACCCCGCCAAGCAGCACGGCAAAGAGATCGAGCGAGATCGCACCGAGCAGAAAGCGGTCGTGCCAGACGAAGCGCAGGCCTTCCTTGATCTGCACGACCGGGCGTACCGTGCGATCGATATCGGGCTGAGTGCGCGGCTTGATGAGCGAAATCAGGACCGCCGACACGCCGAGCAGGCCAACCGCCACAATATAGGGCAGCGACGGGAAGACCGCGTAAAGCATGCCGCCAACGGCGGGCCCCAGCACGCTTGCAAATTGCCATGCGATCGAATTGGTCGCGATCGCGCGTGGGATGACCGGTGCCGGCACGAGGTTGGGGGCAAGCGAGCTCATCGCAGGGCCAAAGAATATGCGCGCGATGCCATGCATTGCGGCCAGCCCGAACAGAATCGGCAACGACAACGCCCCCAGCCACGTGGCAAGGCCAAGGCCGGAGGCAACCACCATGTCGAGCATGACGGAAATGGTAGCGACCGTGCGCCGATCGTATCGGTCTGCCACGAGCCCCGACACAGGCGTCAGCAGGAACAGTGGCACGAATTGCACGAAGCCCAGAATGCCAAGTTGAAACGCAGCCGCGCTCCGGCTCATGCCATAGTCAGACCGCGCGACATCGTAAACCTGCCAGCCCAGCACAACGACCAGCGAAAGCGTGGCTATGACGCCGCAGAACCGGGCGACCCAGAAAAGGCGATAATCGCGATAGGCGAGCGGATGGCGCGGCCCGGAAAAATTGGCGCCGGCTTCTATCGTATCTTCCATGCCGGCCTGCTCAGGCCGCGGGCGAGAACTGGCCGGTTGCTTCGTCCAGCCAGTGCAGAACACCATCGGAGATAGCGAAGAACCCGCCGCGCAAGGTCAGTTTGCCCTTGGCTTCCTTCTGCTGGATGCAGGGGAAAGTGCGCAGGTTCTCGATCGAAACCTTCACTGCCGCCTGCTCCATGGCCCGTTCTGCCTTGCGCCCTTCGGTTCCGTGTTTGGCGGCGACTTCGTCGCGGGCATCGTCGAGAAGCTCGATCCAGTCGGCGATGAAACCGCCCCTGCCGGGTTCCGCGCCCTGCATCTTCTGGGTCAGCGCTGCCTGACAGCCGCCGCACATGCCGTGGCCCAGCACCACGATTTCCTCGACCTCAAGCACCTGAACGGCGAATTCAAGGGCTGCCGATACACCGTGATGCCCCGGCGTCGTTTCGAACGGGGGGACCATCGCGGCCACGTTGCGCACCACGAAAATCTCGCCGGGATCGACATCGAACACCTGCGCCGGATCGACGCGGCTGTCGGAACAGGAGATGACCATGACCTTCGGCGACTGCCCGTCTTTCAGGCGCATCCAGCGTTCGTGCTGGGGATGCCATAGCTTCTCGCGAAAGCGCATGTAGCCGGCGTTCAGGGCCTCGAAGGCGGAAGGAGAATCGGTCATGCGCTCCCTTTGCCGCCAACCATTGCGACTGGCAAGCGACGGGCCTATGTGGAGCCCCATGAACGAGATACCCGCAAGCGCCGACCTCAAGACCGAGCAGCAGGCAGAACGCCGCCGCAAGCCCGACTGGATTCGCGTAAAGGCACCGACCAGCAAGGGTTATGCCGAAACGCGCCGCCTGATGCGCGACCTGAAACTGAACACGGTCTGCGAGGAAGCGGCCTGCCCGAACATCGGCGAATGCTGGACCAAGAAGCATGCGACCGTGATGATTCTGGGTGATGTCTGCACCCGCGCCTGCCGCTTCTGCAACGTGAAGACCGGAATGCCGCGCGTGCTGGACCCGATGGAGCCGGTGAACGTCGCGACTGCCGCAGCCGAAATGGGGCTGGAGCATATCGTGATCACATCGGTCGACCGCGACGATCTGCCCGACGGCGGTGCCGGCCACTTCGTCAAGGTGATCGAGGAACTGCGCAAGCGCACGCCCAACACGACGATCGAGATCCTGACCCCCGACTTCCGCGGCAAGATGAAGAAGGCGGTAGCTGCCATCGTTGAGGCGCGGCCCGATGTCTATAACCACAATCTCGAAACCGTGCCGCGCCTTTACCCGACCGTGCGGCCCGGTGCGCGCTACTACGCATCGTTGCGGCTGCTGGAAGAGGTGAAGAACCTCGACCCGTCGATCTTTACCAAGAGCGGCATCATGCTCGGCCTTGGCGAACAGCGACTGGAAATCCATCAGGTGATGGACGACATGCGCAGTGCCGACATCGACTTCCTGACGATGGGCCAGTACCTGCAGCCCACACCCAAGCATCACAAGGTCATCGATTTCGTGACCCCGCAGCAGTTCGACGCGCTGGGTTCGATCGCGCGGGCCAAGGGCTTCCTGCAAGTGGCGTCCAGTCCGCTGACGCGTTCCAGCTATCACGCCGGTGACGACTTTGCCGAAATGCGCGCCGCGCGCGAGGCGAAGCTTGCGAAAGCCGCAACTGCGAAGTGAGCCTGCCCGACTGATGCCGAATATTCGCGAGTCGCGCGAGCTTCCCTATAGCGCCGGTCAGATGTTCGATCTGGTGGCGGATGTGGGCAAGTACCAGCAGTTCCTGCCATGGGTTGTCGCCACCCGGGTGAAATCCGACAGCGAGACCGAAATGGTCGCCGACATGATGGTCGGCTTCAAGGCGCTGCGCGAGAAGTTCACGTCGAAAGTCCACAAACAGCGCCCGACGCGGATCCTGGTGGAATATGTCGACGGGCCGCTCAGCCATCTGGAAAACAGCTGGCATTTCGAGCCGCTGACCGAAACGAACTGCCGGATCGACTTTTGCGTCGACTTCACGTTCCGGAACTCGGTTTTCGAAGCATTGGCCGGCCAATACCTCGACCGTGCCTTCCGCAAGATGGTGGGCGCTTTCGAAACGCGCGCCCACGAGCTTTACGGCGAGCCAGTCTGATCAGGCAGAGTTGGAAGGCTTCGGCAGCAACAGTTCAAGCGCGCAGATCGCCGCCTGATGGCGCACTTCGGCGCGGGTCTTGCAGTCGAATTTCTTGAGTTCGGCGGCCGGTTCCTTGTCATCAAGGTCCTTGCGGCGCGCCCTTGCGAAGACCACCGTGCCCACCGGCTTCAACTCACTGCCGCCTTCCGGTCCGGCGATACCGGTGATCGCCACGGCAAGGTCGGCCTTCGAATGGGCAAGCGCACCCTGCGCCATCGACCATGCAACGGCGATGGAAACGGCGCCGAAAGTCTCGATCAGATCGGACGGAACCGCCAGCATCTCCATCTTCGCGTCGTTCGAGTAAGAGACGAAGGCGCGGTCCAGAACGGCGGACGATCCGGGAATTTCCGTGAGCGCTGCAGCGACGAGGCCACCGGTGCAGCTTTCGGCCACGGAAATGGTCGTCCCGCGCTCGCGGTGGGCCTGAATGACCTTTTCGGCAAGCGCGACGAGATCGGAGGGGAGAATATCGTCCATGAGTGTCCGTTTGACTGCTAAATGCGGGAGTAGTCCGACAGGTTCCTAAATCCGGCGCAAGAGAACCTGGGCCTGGGCCGCGATACCTTCACCGCGACCGGTGAACCCCAGCCGTTCGGTCGTGGTCGCCTTCACCGATATGGCCGCGATGTCAACCGCCAGCAGTTCGGCGATCCGTGCTCGCATGGCGTTACGATGGGGGCCGACCTTCGGCGCTTCGCAGATGATTGTAACGTCCGCATTGCCAAGGACGAAACCCGCCTCTCGCGCGAGTTTCGCTGCATGGGTGAGGAAGAGATGCGAGGGCGCGCCTTTCCATTGCGGGTCCGAAGGCGGGAAATGCTGGCCGATATCGCCCAGCGCCGCCGCGCCCAGGAGCGCGTCGGTCAGCGCGTGAAGCGCCACATCCGCATCGCTGTGCCCTGACAGCGATCTGGAGTGCGGAACATGGATGCCGCAAAGCCAGACGCCGTCACCGGGGACGAGCCGGTGGACATCGTAACCGCTACCGGTGCGGAACACCGGAATGCCGTGGATGGCCTCTGCCCGCTCGAAGTCGGCGGGGTGCGTCAGTTTTTCGAGCATCGCATCTCCTTCGACAATCGCGATGGTGCCGCCATTGGCGCGGACCATTTGGGCGTCGTCGGTGGCTTCTCGCCCGTCAGGCCATGTCCTGTGCGCCGAAACCAGCGCATCGAAGCGAAACGCCTGCGGTGTCTGGATCCGCCATAATCCCGCGCGCGGAACCGTGGGACCGAGCAGAGCGCCTTCGCCAGTCGCCAGCGTATCGACAACGGGCAACGCGGGAACGGCCCCGTCGTGGTTTGCAAGCGCAGAGAGCAGGCCGTCGATTACCCTCGCGGGACAGAACGGGCGTGCAGCGTCGTGGATCAGGACACGCTTCGCACCACCCTCGGACGCCAGCATCGCCAGCGCGTTGGCCACCGAATCGTGCCGTTCCAAGCCGCCATGCACGAAGCGGGGCCAGGCACAGCCTGCCGTGGCCTGCGCCAGCAGGCCTTCCTGCCCCTGAGCGATGACCACCAGCACATCGTCGATCGCGGGATGGCCGGTGAAGGCGGCGATGCAGTGGGCGACGAGGCTTTGGCCAGCGACTACCCTGAACTGCTTGGGAAGCCCGCCACCGGCCCGCTCGCCCTTTCCGGCTGCAACGATGACCGCAACGGTCCTGTCGGTGTTGCCGGGGTGAGGGCGGGCACTATCCATGGCGCGGCGCTTAGCCCGACGGGGCGGCATAATCCAGTGTCGCCAGCGGGTCTTGCCGCATGACACCGTTTCGATTAAACGCCTGCCTAAATTTTAGGCACATTCGCATATGCAACATCCCGTTCCGCCCAAACTCGATCCAATCGCGATCGGTCCGGTTTCCGTGACGACGCCAGTGATTCTGGCGCCGATGACCGGTGTCACCGATCGCCCGTTCCGGACGCTGGTGCGCAAGTTCGGTTCCGGCCTGAACGTGACCGAGATGATCGCCAGCCCCGCGATGATCCGCGAGACCCGCCAGTCGCTGCAGAAAGCGGACTGGGACCCGTGCGAGGAACCGGTGTCGCTGCAGCTTGCCGGATGCAGCCCGACAGAGATGGCCGAGGCCGCCAAGCTGAACGAGGACCGCGGCGCGGCGATCATCGACATCAACATGGGTTGCCCGGTGAAGAAGGTCGTCAATGGCGATGCGGGAAGCGCGTTGATGCGCGATCTGCCGCTGGCAGCCAGCCTGATCGAGGCAACGGTAAAGGCCGTGTCCGTGCCGGTTACGGTGAAGATGCGCATGGGCTGGGATCACGCCAGCCTCAACGCGCCCGAACTGGCGCGCATTGCCGAAGATCTCGGTGCGAAGATGATCACCGTCCACGGGCGGACTCGCAACCAGATGTACAAGGGCAGCGCCGACTGGGCCTTTGTCCGCAATGTGAAGGAAGCGGTCTCGCTGCCGGTCATCGTGAACGGAGACATCTGCAGCATCGCCGATTCGGCCAAGGCGCTGGACCAGAGCGGTGCCGACGGCGTGATGATCGGGCGCGGAGCCTATGGCAAGCCATGGCTGCTGGGGCAGGTCATGGACTGGCTGGAGGGGCGCGACGTGCGCCGCGATCCGACTCTGGCCGAACAGTTCGCGCTTATCGTCGAACACTACGATGCGATGCTGGAGCATTATGGCCGCTTCACCGGCGTGCGCATGGCGCGCAAGCACCTTGGCTGGTACACCAAGGGCCTGCCCGGATCGGCCGAATTCCGTAACAAGGTCAATTTCGTGGACGATGCCGATGCGGCGCTGGCCATGATCCGCGATTTCTATGCCCCCCTGCTGGATGGCGATCCAGAGCGGAGGGCTGCGTGAACCTCCTCAGGCCGTCGGGCGACACGCCCGATGCCGGCAAGCTTCTTGCCAGCCTGCCGCAAGCGATCGTCGTCCTGCGGCCGGGCCTGAAAATTGCAGAGGTCAATGCGGCCGCGGAACAGCTTCTGGGGCAGGGCGCCCGCCGGCTTGCGGGCAAATCGCTCGATTCCGTGATCGAGTTCGGCGATGGCCGGCTGATCGGGATGATGGCGGACAGCGAGGTCCAGATAACCGCGCGCGATATCGCGGCAAAGATCGGCAAGGCCGATGCGGCCCGCCTGAACGTCATGATTGCCCCCGTTATCGGCAACCCGGGCTGGCAGATCCTTACCCTGAACGTGCCGACCGAGCTCGATTCACTGGACGGGACGGGAGATGCGGAGCGCGAGAATTCGGTTTTGCGCGCACCCGAAATCCTTGCCCACGAAATCAAGAACCCGCTCGCCGGTATTCGCGGCGCGGCCCAGCTAATCGCGCGCAAGCTGCGGGCCAAGGACAGGCCGCTGGCCCAACTGATCGCCGACGAGGTCGACCGGATCGCCCACCTGATTGACCAGATGCAGTCGCTCAGCCGGCGAACCCGCGAACCGGCCGTCGCGCTCAACCTCCATGTCGCCGTGCGTCGCGCGCTTGCCGTGGTGGAGGCCAAGGGGCTGGGCGATGTCCGGCTGGTCGAGGAATTCGACCCGTCGCTGCCCGATGTGATGGCCAATAGCGAAGCGCTGATGCAGGTGCTGATCAACCTTCTCACCAATGCCGTGGAAGCCTGCGGAACCAGCGCAAGGCCGACCGTGAACGTCCGCACCCGTTTCGCCAGCGGCATCGCGCTGCGTACGCAGGCCGGACGCTCCCCGCTTCGCCTGCCGATCGAGATCACGGTTTCGGACAACGGGCCGGGCATCGATCCGGCAGTGCGCGACCACTTGTTCGAACCCTTCGTCACATCGAAAAAGGCGGGACAGGGGCTGGGCCTGGCGCTAGTGAGCAAGCTGCTGCGTGACATGGACGGGCGCATCAGCCACGACCGCGACGAGAATACCGGACGCACGAATTTTCGCATCCACCTGCCGGTTGCCGCCACGTTCAAGCGCACAGCAAACCATGTTGACGAGGCTGCAGCGTGAGTTCTCCCATCCTCCTTGTCGAAGACGACATTTCAATCGCCATCGTGATCACCACCGCCCTCGAAGACGAAGGTCTGGAGGTGGTCCGCTGCGACACGATTGCCGAACGCGACAGACTGATCGCGCGGCGCCCCTTTTCTCTGATGCTGACCGACGTATTGCTGAAAGACGGTGACGGCATAGAGACCATCGGCGCGGTGCGCAGTGCCTGTCCGGACATGCCGATCATCATCCTGTCCGCGCAAAATACGCTGGATACCGCGGTTCGCGCGACGGATGCCGGCGCATTCGAATACTTCCCGAAACCCTTCGATCTCGACGAACTGGTGCAGGCGGTAAAGCAGGCCATCGGCTCGTCCGGATCGCCGAAACTGCCTGATCCTGCGGACGAGGGCGTAGGACTGCCGCTGGTGGGGCGCTCGCCCGCGATGCAGGCGGTTTACCGGATGATCACGCGCGTGCTGCGCAACGACCTGACGGTGCTGATCCTTGGCGAATCAGGTACGGGCAAGGAGCTTGTTGCCGAAGCGATCCATCAGCTTGGCGGGCGCAGCACCGGTCCGTTCGTGGCTGTGAACACGGCCGCCATTCCGGCGGAACTGATCGAATCGGAACTGTTCGGTCATGAGAAGGGCGCATTCACCGGTGCGCTCAACCGGCATATCGGGAAATTCGAGCAGGCCCGCGGCGGCACGCTGTTCCTTGACGAAATCGGCGACATGCCGATGCATGCCCAGACGCGGCTGCTGCGGGCGCTGCAGTCCGGCACGATCCTGCGCGTCGGCGGGCGGGAGGAGATACCCGTCAACGCCCGCATCGTGGCCGCCACGAACAAGGATCTGCTACCCAAGATCGCTGACGGGTCCTTCCGCGAAGACCTTTATTACCGACTCAACGTCGTGCCGATCCAGCTTCCAGCCTTGCGGGAGCGGGGCGACGATATCGCCTCGCTAAGCCGCCATTTCCTCTCACAGGCTGCGCGCGAAGGTCTGCCGGCCCACGTGCTCAGCGATGGCGCGGCCGATCTGCTTTGCCGCCAGCCATGGCGGGGCAATGTCCGCGAACTCAAGAACTTCATCTACCGCATCGCCCTGCTGGCGCGGGAAGACGTGATCGACGAACAATCGGTCCGTGCCGCACTTGCCGAGGATTTCGTCGGATCCGTCGCGATTGGCGCGCAGGCGGAATATGTCGCGCCGCCCGGCAGCGAAAAGGGGGATGAACTGGCCGGCGCACTGGGCCGCTGGCTTACCGCCAATGCGCCCGAATCGGGGGAGATCTACGCCCGCGCGATCGCCGCTTTCGAACGCCCGCTGTTCTCTCACATGCTGGACGCGACCGGCGGCAACCAGCTTCGCGCCGCGCAGATGCTGGGGATCAATCGCAACACCCTGCGCAAACGATTGGTTGAACTGGAAATCGACCCCGACGCATTTTCCGCGCGGCACTGAGCGTCGGCCCGCTGAAGGAAGCGGTTGATCGGGCCTCACTCAGCACTTGCATTACGGCAACAGGGCTGTTGTAACTGCGCAACGATGTCTGGCGAAGCCCAAGAGAAGAGCATTCCGGCAGAGCGCCGGCCGATCTTCGGGTCGGAAGGGCTGGACTGGTCGCGCCTTTCGCGGCGGTTCGGGGTTCTCTGGTACCGTGCCAACGGATTTGTCGTACTGGAAATCGTGCTTGCCGCCGTGCTGTTGCTGGTGCTTTTCGGCGGCTGGCTCACGCTCGGTGCGGACAAGGATAGCGGGCAACTGCTGCCGCTGACGACCACGACATCGCTGCTGGTTGCAACGCTGGTTCCCGCAATGGGCCTGCTGATGCTGATGGGGCGGCGACTGGCGCTGAGGCGTGCGCGGAAGCTGACCGGAAGCACAGGTCGCCTGCATGTCCGCCTTGTATTCTTCTTTTCTTTGCTTGCTGCCGTCCCGACCCTGCTGGTCGTGGCTTTCGCCTCGTACCTGTTCCAGTCCGGCGTCGAATTCTGGTTTTCCGAACGTTCGCGCGGGCTGCTGGAAGATGCGAACCAGCTGGCGCGCGGCTATTACGAACAGAACCTGCGCGATATCGGCGATGAAACCGTCGCCATGGCCGGCGACGTGCGTTTCTATCTCAGCCAGGCGAACATCGCCTCACCCGAATTTGCCGAGGCCTATACCCGCCAGGTCATCATCCGCGAGCTGAACGAATCCGCGATTATCGAGCGTGGCGAGGACGGCATCGTGCGCACGGCGGCGATCGTCGATCCGGATCAGGAGGAAGGGCCGCACCGCATCGAACCGGGCGTGTTCGACAGGCTGGCCAGCGGCGAGACCGTGGTCGTGAGCGCAACGGCAAAGCGGATCGAGGCGGTGACTCCGCTCGAACCGGAACGCGGTATCTATCTCTACACGGCGCGCAAGTCCGACGAACAGGCCCAGAGCCAGTGGCAGCGTGCGCAAAGCGTGCTTGCGAATTACGACAGCCTGATCGGCAACGCCCGCAGCCTGCAATTACAGTTCAACATCGCCCTGTTGGGTGTGTCGCTGGCACTGGTCGCGCTTGCCGTTTGGTTCGCGTTGCGCTTTGCCGACCGGCAGGTCGAACCGCTGGCCGAATTGCTGGCGGCGGCACGCGATGTCGGTTCCGGCGATTTTTCAAAGCGGGTCGAAGGCCGCACCGGCAACGACGAGATCGGCCTGCTCAACCGCGCATTCAACCGGATGACCGAGCAGATCGCCGGGCAGACGCAGGCACTGATCGAGGCGAACGAACTGCTGGTCGAGCGTCGGGCCTTTACCGAAGCTGTGCTCGATTCGGCGACGTCAGGCATCATCTCCGTCGACGACGATGGCCGCATCCTGCTCATAAACGGTTCGGCGCAGGCGATGCTTTTTGAGGGCGGGGAAGGGCGCGCGATTGGTCGCCCGCTGGCTGAAATCGCCCCCGCGCTGGGTGAACAACTGAAAGACGGGCGCTCCAGCGGCATCGTCCAGCAGGCCCGCGGCGCGGATACCCGCACCCTGGCGGTGAAGATCGCGCGGACGCGGCACGGCAGCGTGCTCACGTTCGAGGATATCACCCGCCAATTGCTCGACCAGCGCAGGGCCGCATGGTCGGACGTTGCCCGCCGCATCGCGCACGAGATCAAGAACCCGCTGACGCCAATCCAGCTTGCGACGGAGCGTCTGGGCCGCCGTTATCGCCGGCAGATCGCAACCGATGGCGAACTGTTCGACGAACTGACCCAGACAATCATCAGGCAGGTCGGCGATCTGCGGAAAATGGTGGACGAATTTTCCAGCTTCGCGCGAATGCCCAAGCCCAGCTTCCGCGACGAGGATCTGTCAGACCTCGTCCGGCAAGCCATGTTCCTGCAGGAAGTCGGCAACGCGCAAATCGCCTATCGCTTCGATAGCGACGAGGGCAACACGACCATCGCCTGCGACCGTCACCAGGTCGGCCAGGCGATGACGAACGTGTTGAAGAACGCAGCCGAAGCGATCGAGACACGATCGGCCGAGGGCAACGACAATTACAAGGGCCGGATCTTCGTCCACATGTCGCCCGACCGCGATGGCGTGACTGTGACCGTCACGGACAACGGCATCGGTCTGCCGCGCGAAGGGCAGAGCATCGTCGAGCCCTATATGACCACGCGCGAGAAGGGCACCGGTCTTGGCCTTGCCATCGTCCAGAAGATACTTGGCGAACATGGCGGCAACATCGCGTTCGAGGCAGCGCCCGAAGGCGGTACGCGGGTCAGGATGCGTTTCTCGCGCGATCCGCTGGCCGAACTTTCGCCTGATGACGGGAAGGAAGCCGCAGAATGACCCATTCGCCACGCACCATGATAATTCCCGGAAAGTACTGATGGCACTCGATATCCTTATCGTCGACGACGAACGCGACATCCGCGAACTGGTTGCCGGGGTCCTGTCAGACGAAGGCTATGACTGCCGGACGGCGGGCGACAGCGTTTCGGCGCTGGCCGCGATCGACGAACGCCGCCCGAGCCTCGTGCTGCTTGACGTATGGCTGCATGGCTCGCCGATGGACGGGCTGGAGGTGCTGGAGGCGGTGAAGCAACGCGAGCCGGATCTTCCAGTCATCATATTCTCCGGCCACGGTAACATCGATACGGCGGTTGCCGCAGTCAGCCGCGGGGCGGTCGATTTCATCGAGAAGCCGTTCGAGTCCGAACGCCTGATCCACATGGTCGAACGCGCGACCGAGACCGAACGGCTACGCCGCGAAAACGCGCAGTTGCGTCAGGGCGGCGACGGATCGCTGGACGAATTCAACGGTTCGTCCAGCGCGATCAACGCCGTGCGTGCCACCCTTAAGCGGGTGGCCGGTACGGGAAGCCGCGTCCTCATCACCGGCCCCGCCGGAGCGGGCAAGGAAGTTGCAGCCCGCCTGCTTCACACGTGGAGCACGCGGTCCGACAAGCCCTTCGTAACCGTGAATTCGGCGCGGATCACGCCCGAACGGTTCGAGCAGGAACTGTTCGGCGAGGAACAGGACGGCAAGCTGATCCGCGCGGGCCTTTTGGAAATGGCCGATGGCGGAACGTTGTTTTTCGACGAAGTGGCCGACATGCCGGAATCGACACAGGCACGCATCCTGCGCGTTCTTACCGACCAGGCATTTGTGCGGGTGGGGGGCAACCGGCAGATTCGGGTCGACGTTCGCGTGGCATCCGCCACTTCGCGCGATCTGGAGCAGGAAATCACCGAACGGCGCTTTCGCGAGGACCTGTACTATCGCCTCAACGTCGTGCCGGTGGCGATCCCTTCGCTTGCGGAACGGCGCGGCGACATTCCGATGCTGGTCAATCACTTCTTCGCCCGCTTTGCAGCGGCGCAGGGCGTGACGCCGCCTTCGATCAGTGATGACGCGATGGCGGTTCTGCAAAGTTACGATTGGCCGGGGAACGTGCGCCAGCTACGTAACGTGATCGAACGGACGATGATCCTTGCCCCACGCGACCGCCTTGAACTGATCGAGGTCGATATGCTGCCCGGCGAAATCACGCAGGAGGAGAACGGGGAGGGGGCCGGTATCACCGCGATGATGGGCATTCCCCTGCGCGAGGCGCGCGAACAGTTCGAGCGTGAGTACCTGCGGATCCAGATACGCAGATTTTCGGGAAACATATCGCGCACGGCGAATTTCATCGGGATGGAACGGTCCGCCTTGCACCGCAAACTCAAGTCGCTGGGCATATCGGATCGCCGCGACGACGAATAAAATGCTGCACCTGCGATATTTTCGAGTTTTTATCCGGTGTGAGCAGTGATACCTTGCTTACGATTTTCGGCTGGAAGCGGTTGCGCGTTCGGCCAGATCGCGGACGGGAAAGAACCCGCCGCCAACAACAAGGAGGCCAAAATTGGCTGGTAAGACTCTCTCGATCCGCACCCCCGCTCCCTCTGAAAAGGCGGAGGTTGCACCTGAAAAACCGGTGGCAAAGACCACGGCTGCAAAGACCTCACCTGCAAAGTCCGCGGCGAAGGCTACGCCAACGCTCAAGGGCAAGAACCTGCAGGACCTGTTCCTCAATCATGTGCGCCGCAACAAGACCCCCGTCACGATGTTCCTTGTGAAGGGTGTGAAGCTGCAAGGCATCGTCACATGGTTCGACAATTTCTCGATCCTGCTGCGCCGTGACGGCCAGTCGCAGCTTGTTTACAAGCATGCGATCAGCACGATCATGCCGACGCAGCCGGTCGATGCCGACCAGTTCGAAATTGCCGAGGACGGCAAGGGCAAGCGCCAGTTGCAGGACGTGTTCCTGTCGTCCGTGCGCGATGCCGGCGTTCAGGTCACGATGTTCCTGATCAACGGTGTCATGCTTCAGGGCCGCATCGCCGCTTACGACCTGTTCTGCATGCTGCTGGAACGCGAAGGTTACGTCCAGCTCGCCTACAAGCACGCCGTTTCGACCGTACAGCCGGTCACGCATGTCGACCTGTCGGGCGACTGGGACGACGAAGACTAAGAACGAGAAGACACTCTGAACGACGACGTTACCGGAGAGGTCAGCCGCGGTGCCCGCGCCGTGGTTGTCATGCCAGACATCCGTTCTGCCCATCTGGCGGACCCGGAATCGCGTCTGGAGGAAGGCTGCGGCCTTGCTCTCGCCATCGGTATCGTCGTCGTCGACAATTTCATCATCCCCGTCCGTGAAGTGAAAGCCGGTACCTTGTTCGGTTCCGGTCAGATCGATCGCATCAAGACGGCGTGCGACATGGAAGAAGCGGACCTTGTCATCGTCGACGGGGCCTTGTCAGCGATCCAACAGCGCAATCTTGAGGAAAAGATCGGTCGCAAGGTGATCGACCGGACGGGACTGATCCTCGAAATCTTTGGCGAACGGGCGGCGACGGCCGAAGGGCGGCTACAGGTAGAGCTCGCCCACCTCGATTATCAGGCCGGGCGGCTCGTGCGCAGCTGGACGCACCTTGAGCGTCAGCGCGGCGGCTTCGGTTTCCTCGGCGGCCCCGGCGAAACGCAGATCGAGGCTGACCGCCGCATGATCCGCGACCGGATGGCGCGATTGCGTCGCGAACTTGAACAGGTGCGCCGCACGCGCGCCCTGCACAGAGCGCGACGGGGAAGGGCGCCCTGGCCCGTCATCGCGCTTGTCGGCTATACCAACGCCGGAAAGTCTACTCTTTTCAACCGCATGACCGGTGCCGACGTCATGGCGGAGGACTTGCTGTTCGCCACGCTCGATCCCACGATGCGGGCCATAGAACTGCCCGGCGTGGAAAAGGCGATCCTGTCCGATACCGTCGGTTTCATCTCGGACCTGCCGACCCAGCTTGTCGCCGCGTTTCGCGCCACGCTTGAGGAAGTGACCGGCGCCGATGTCATCGTGCACGTTCGCGATATCTCCAGCCCCATGGCCGACATGCAGAAAAGCGAGGTCGAGCAGGTTCTGACCGATCTCGACATCAATACGGGCGAGGAGGGCGGGCTGACCATCCCCGTGATCGAGGCGTGGAACAAATGGGACAATCTGGACCCCGCCCGTCAGGAAGAACTGCTCGAACAGTCCGCGCACGAAAGCCTTCCGGTGATCCCGATGTCCGCCTTGACCGGTTTCGGCACCGACGCGTTATTGCGTCAGGCTTCGGACATGCTGACTGCTTCCGCGCGGGTTCACACGTTCACCTTGCCCGCTACCGACGGCCAACGCATTGCGTGGCTGCATGCCCATGGCGAGGTGCTGAGAGAAGATCCGGGTGAAGACGGATCAGGGCTGCCGCAGCTTGAGATCGATGTCCGGCTGGACCCGCGCGAATATGGAAAATTTCTCAGTCTAACGGAAGGTTGATGGTCACTCTTCGGATTTCACTCGAGACCAGAGTGCATCTTGCGCATCAAGTTTCAACTGTGCGAAATCGTCTCCGTCACGCGCGGCCATTGCTTCCATAGCCGCAAAACGCCGTTCGAACTTGCGGTTTGCGGCACGTAGCGCCTCTTCCGGGGCAATGTCCTGTTTGCGCAGCCAGTTCACCATTGCGAAGAGCATATCGCCAGCTTCTTCCAGCTTGTGCCCTGGCTCGGTTGCTTCCTCGAACTCGTTGATCTCCTCTCGCAGCTTGTCGGCAGCGCCTCCAGAATCCGGCCAATCGAACCCGACACGTGCCGCGCGTTTCTGCAGCTTCTCGGCCCGTGTCAGGGCAGGCAGTGCCAGTGCGACTCCGGCCAATGCTCCCGATTGGGCCTTCGATTGGCGTTCTGCGGCCTTGATCGTTTCCCAATTCCTGCGGATCGAGACGGCTTCGTTGTCAGCCGTTTCACCGAAGATATGTGGATGGCGCCGCTCCATCTTGTCGGCGATGCCTTCTGCCACATCCGCGAACGTGAAATGACCGAGCTCTTCCGCCATGCGCGAGTGGAACACTACCTGAAGCAGGAGATCGCCCAGTTCATCGCGCAATTCTTCCATGTCGTCACGGGCGATAGCGTCGGCAACCTCGAACGCTTCCTCGAGCGTGTACGGCGCGATCGAGGCAAAGTCCTGCGCAAGATCCCATTCGCAACCGGTGTCCGGATCGCGCAAACGCGCCATTACACCAAGCAGTCGCGCAATCGGGCTATCGTTTTCCATGTCGGCCATTCCCAATGCGGTATTCATTGAATGGCAGGGGGGCAAGTGAAGCCCGCCACAAGCGCGAATTGTGCGATGCCCTGCGCCGCCCCGCAAACCTCATGATTAGATAATATATATTATGTTAAATTATAAAGTGCACTTCAACGCCTTCAAGCCAGTCCCAGCGCCTTGAAGCCCAGCGCCACCAAGGCAAATAACCCCACCCAGATCGCTATCATCCGCAGCGTCTTGCCGTGCGGAACATCATACGAGCGATAGTTCGCGATCATCAGCGCTAACCAACCGAGCATGCTGATCAGTGACACGATGCCGAGCGTCGTCACAGCGCGATCTCCATGCCGTCATATGCAGCTTCAACGCCTACGGGTGTTTCGTCGTTTAGCGCCTGATAATCCAAGCTCTTGTCCAGATGAGTCAGTACCGTGCGTCGCGCACCAGATCGTTCGGCGAGTTCAAGCGCCATGCCGAGATGCGCATGCGTCGGGTGCGGTTCGCGGCGCAGACAATCGACCACCAGAATGTCGACGCCATCCATCAGCGATACGAGCTCATCGGGAATTTCGCTGATGTCCGTCGCGTAACCGATTGAATGCGTGCCGTTATCAAAGCGAAAAGCGGTACTTTGCGCCGGTCCGTGTCGTACCTGGCACCATTCCACGCGCATGCCGGCAACGATGCGCAACCTGTCCAGAGTGTCGAGGTTTACGATAGTGGGATAGCCGTGCTGTCCTGCAAACACGTACCCGAACCTTTGCCGCAGACGCCTGACCGTCTCATTGGCGGCATAGCCCGGAATGGGGCCATCCCGCCCGTATCGCATCACGCGAAGGTCGTCGATACCATGACAGTGATCGGCGTGATCGTGCGTCCAGAACACCGCATCGATGCTGGCGATATCATTGGCAAGCAGCTGCTGCCGAAGGTCCGTGGAGGTATCCACGAGCACCCGCTGACCGTCATCGGCCTCGACAATGATGGAAACCCGCGTCCGCCGGTTCTTCGGATTGTCGGGGTCACATGCACCCCAGTCATTGCCTAGTCGCGGTACGCCGGTCGATGTGCCGGAGCCAAGGATCAGCAGTTTCACGCCGCCGCCTTGGTGAACAGGGTATGGAAGTTGTGGCCGGTCTGTTCGGCCAGCGTTTCGGGACTTACACCCCGCAGGTTAGCAACGAATGCGAGAGTGTCCGAAACGAAAGCAGGTTCGCATGTTTTCCCGCGATGCGGGATAGGTGCAAGGAATGGCGAGTCCGTTTCGACCAGCAGGCGATTTTCAGGAATGGCCTTAGCCGTGTCCTGCAAATCCTTGGCATTCTTGAATGTTACGATACCAGACAGTGATATCGAAAGGCCCAGTTCAAGGACGGCCTCTCCGAACGGCTGCGATGCGGTGAAACAATGGATCAGGGCGGGAAATGCGTCCTTGCCCGCCTCCTCGCGCAGGATTGCCAGCGTGTCATCCTCTGCATCGCGGGTGTGGATGATCAGAGGCAGCTGCGTTTCTCGACAGACATCGATGTGCATGCGAAACAGTGCCTGCTGCACCTGACGGTCGGAATGATCGTAATAGTAATCCAGCCCGGTTTCACCGATGCCGATCACGCGCGGGTGCTTGGTCGCCTTTAAAAGAGCTTCACGGCCAAGATCCGCGTGCTTGTCCGCTTCATGCGGATGAATGCCGACACTGGCCCAGACATCCGGTTCCCGTTCCGCGACGGCGACAACGGCATCCCACTCGGATTGACGGGTCGAGATGTTGAGGAAACCCCTCACCCCCCGTTCCCGCGCCCGGCGTAGCACTTCGTCCTGCTGCTCAACGAGCCCGGCGTAATTCAGATGGCAGTGGGAATCGACGAGCATCAGGCCGGCGTTTCCTCTGGCATTTCAAGGCGGGGGAAGACGCCGACCGGCTTGTCGACGCGGAAGCCGTCGGCGACGAGCGTATCGAACCAATCCGAACTGCCAAGCGCGCCGTATCCGCGAGCATCTGCTTCTATGCCCATCTGGTCCAGCAACCGGTCGATAGACCCCGGCACGACCGGACGCACTGCAATCGCCAGATCGTGAACGCAGCGGAACAAGGTCATGAGGACGGCAGCCATCCGGTCGGGATCGGTCTTGCGCAAGGCCCACGGCGCCATTTCGTCGACATACTGGTTGCAGGCGAAGACAGCGCGCATCCACGCTTCGAGCCCCTCGCTGAATGCAAGCCGTTCGAAGCGGTCCTGCAGTTCCGTGATTGCATCGGCGACACTGGTTTCCAGCGCGACATCGGCATCATCCTTGGATGCAACCGAAAGAACGCCATCCACGTTTTTGAAAATCATGGATAAAGTGCGCTGGGCCAGATTGCCGAAACTGTTCGCAAGTTCGGCATTGGCACGGGTCACGATTGCTTCGGGCGAATACGAGCCGTCCTGCCCGAAGGCAATTTCCCGCAGCAGGAAGTAACGGAGCGGATCGACACCGAACTTTTCGGCCAGTTCGACCGGATCGGTCACATTGCCCAGCGACTTCGATTCTTTCTGGCCGCGGTTGAGCAGGAAGCCGTGCCCGTACACCTGCCTGGGCAAGGGCAAGCCGGCACTCATCAGGAAGGCCGGCCAGTACACGGCGTGGAAACGAACGATATCCTTGCCGATCAGGTGAAGGTCGGCGGGCCAGAACTTTTCGAAGTCCGGCGTTTTTTCAGGATAGCCGAGGCCGGTGAGATAGTTCGTCAGGGCATCGACCCATACATACATGACATGTTCGTCCGCGCCCGGCACCTTCACGCCCCAGTCGAAGCTGGTGCGGGATACCGACAGGTCGCGCAGGCCGCCCTCGACAAAGCGCTGCACTTCGTTGCGGCGGCTTGCCGGTCGGATGAAATCGGGGTTGTCGCGATAAAGCGCCAGCAATGGTTCCTGATACTTCGACAAGCGGAAGAACCAGCTCTCCTCCACCGTCCATTCGACCGGCGTGCCTTGAGGCGAGAGCTTTTCGCCCCCTTCCCCGTCTGTGAGTTCGCTCTCGTCGTAATAGGCTTCATCGCGGATCGAGTACCAGCCCTCGTAACGGTCGAGGTAGAGGTCGCCGCTGGCCTCCATCGCCTGCCAGATCGCCTGGCTCGCGGCGTGATGGCGGTCTTCCGTGGTACGGATGAAATTATCGTAGCTGATATCAAGTATGTCGAACAAGATACGGAAATAACCGGACATTTCATCGCAAAGCTGGCGCGGTGTCACGCCCAGATCGCGCGCCTTTTGCGCCATCTTCAAGCCATGCTCGTCAGTGCCGGTCTGGAACCGCACCTCCCGCCCCTTCGCGCGCTGGAAACGTGCCATGACGTCCGCGGCAATGGTTTCGTAGGCATGGCCGATATGCGGCTTGCCATTGGGATAGTGGATCGCGGTGGTGATATAATAAGGGTCGGCCATCGGCCCGATGCTTTCGTCAATTCGCGGGAGGTTGCAAGGACTTTGACCCTTGCAGGCGCATTCGGCGGGCATTTGCCCGTCAGACGCTTCCCTTAGGTGCGGCAGCCGACGCCAGCAACCCGCCAATTTCGACAACGGCAAGGCCGGGATCGAAATTCGCATAAGGTATCTCCGCCCCGAAGCGGGTGAGCTTGGCGTGCACCTCGATCAGTCGGGCCTGTACCGGTCGGGAGGCAAGGCCCGCATTCTCCGCACAGATCGTGCGGGCCAGTTCCACGCTGGCCAGAAGACGCTCCCGATCAGGCCGTGCGCCGATCGCCGCGGCAAGTGCCCCGCGTCGGGAAAAATCGGCATCGCCGTTCTCTACGATCCCCAGCAGTTCCTTTCGGATCGTGGCAAGATCGTTGTCGATGAAACGCAAGGCTGCACCGGGCGAACCATGCGCCGCTTCCACCGCCGATTTACGCGCCTGCTCGCTAGCATCCGGCCGCAAGGCCCGCGTGACCGCCTCTACGTCCGCCATATCAAGGGGCCGGAACCGCAGGGTGCGGCATCGTGACCTGACGGTTGGCAACAGGCCGCCCGGTCGATGGGAAACAAGCAGGAAAATGCTGCCGACCGGCGGTTCCTCCAGGCTTTTGAGCAGTGCGTTGACTGCCGATTTTTCCAGATCGTCGGCGCTGTCGAACACGATCGCACGTTTGGAACCGAGCGTAGGGCGCGTGTTCAAGCGCCGCTGCATCGCGCGCACCTGGTCGACCGTGATGCTCCGCTTGGTAGCGAAGGGCTTGCCTTCCTCGCGCTTCTTCTCGTCATCGGAAGTTGCAGGCAGGCGTTCCAGCCACAGAATGTCCGGATGATGCTCAACCGGCGGTTGCGCGACGTCAGGCTCTGCCACCAGCTCAGCCGCTGCCGCCTTGGCAAATCCCGATTTTCCGAGCCCCGCAGGTCCGGTCAGCAACCATGCGTGGTGCATCCGCCCGCCTCCGATCGCGGCATGCCACTCACGCCAAGGCTCTTCGTGACCGAGCAGAACGCCCATACTCGCGCTCATGCTAAGGCCAGCAAGGGTTCGAGCGCGTGCATGACGCGGGCATGGACATCGCCTTCGCTGCCATCTCCCGAAATGCGCACGAAGCGGCGCGGCTCCTTGTCGGCCAGTTCGCGGAAGCGGTCGCGGACCATGGCGTGATAGTCTGCGCCCTTTGCCCCGATCCGGTCGGACGCACCGGCATCGCGAACAGCTGCCCGCTGCGCCGCAGTTCCGGGATCCAGCTCAAGGAGAAGAGTGCAATCCGGCAACAGGCCGTCACTACCGATGTCGTGCAGCGTCATGACCTGTTCGTCACCCAGCCCCCCTGCTCCGCCCTGATAGGCGCGACTCGAATCGAGGAAACGGTCACACAGCACCCACTTCCCATCGGCCAGTGCCGGACGGATCAGGTTTGCGACGTGATCGGCGCGGGCAGCCGCGAACAGCAGTGCCTCTGCCCGCGCATCCCAGTTGAGGTTGCTGTCCAGCAGTAGCGCCCGCAACGCCTCGGCTCCCGCCGTACCGCCCGGCTCTCGCGTAATCAGGTGCGGTATGCCGCGACGCTGCAGCGCATCTGCCAGGAGGCGGATCTGGGTGGACTTTCCGGCCCCCTCCCCGCCTTCGAACGTGATGAAACGCCCGCGTGTCACGTGACGATCGCCAGCAGCCCGTTGCGCAGCCGCTGCCACCAGTTGGCAGTGTCGACATCCTCTGCCGCGACAAGCGGGACGCTGCCCCGCGATCCGTCGGCCGTGGTGATTTCCAGCGTGGCGATCTTGTCACCCTTGCGCACCGGCGCGACGGCAGGACCGCGATAGCGTACGGAAACCCTGGCATCGGCTTGTTGGCCTTGCGGCACGGTGACGAACACCGGCCGTTCGGCATTCAGCATCACCGTCCGGTCCGCGCCGCCCTGCAAGGCAACCGAGGCAACGGCCTGCCCGGCACCATAAAGCCGGCGCGCGCTCCAGTCGTCGAAGCCCCAGTTGATGAAATCGCGGGCAATTGCCTTGCGCGCGCGGCCGCTTTCCGTGCCGCCGATCACCATCACGATCCGCCGTCCGTTACGCTCTGCCGATCCTACAAAGCCGTAGCCAGCCTCGTTCGTGAAGCCCGTTTTCAGGCCGTCTGCACCCTGAACCGCGCCAAGAATTGGGTTGCGGTTGTTCTGCGTGATGCCGTTGTAAGCGAAGCTGGGCTGGCTGAAATAGCGGCGATAGAGTCCGGGGTGGCGCGTGATGATCGCCTGGGCCAGCGTCGCAAGGTCCCTTGCGCTGGTGTAGGTTCGCCCCTCGTCCATCCAGCCGTTAGGCGTGTTCCAGTGGCTGTCGTGCATGCCAAGCTGCCGAGCCTTGGCATTCATCAGCGCGGTGAAGGCCGGAACGCTTCCTGCCGCTCCTTCGGCAAGGACGACGCAGCCGTCGTTGGCCGAGACCGTGTCGATGGCGTGGAGCAGGGTATCGACCGTGATCGCGGCGCCGCGCGGCACGAACATCGTCGAACCCTTGCCGCTCCACGCGCGGAAGGTTTCGTCCCTGACCGGAAGGCGCTGATCCAGCGACAGCGAGCCTTCCTCGATCATTTCGAACGCGGTGTAGAGCGTCATCAGCTTGGTAAGCGAAGCCGGCATGAAGCGCCGGTCCGCTTCACGGCTGTAAAGAACGCGGCCCGAACCGAGGTCGACCATCAACGCGATCGGCGCACCTTCCAGCGAAGGGGGCAAATCGGCACCATCCGATATCGCAACAGCCCCATCGCCCGATCCCCCGCCGCCCTGCGCACCGGTGGCGGGGGAGACGAGCAGCGCCGCGGCAGCCAGAGCCACGGCCGTTGTTCGGGCAAGTTGGCGGATCGCGGTCATATCGCCGGTAGGAACCTTCACTAAGCCGCCGGGGCGATGCCCGCCCGTCAGCGCCTGATTTCGTCTGCCAGAAGGCCTACCGAAAGCGCGTAGTAGTTGGAACAGTTGTAATCGAGAATCACCCGATAATTACCGGTCAGCAAATAGGCTGTCTTGCCCGGCCCGTCCGGTTCGAACAGCGATGCCATTGTATCGTCCGACACCAACCGCTGCGGGCGCACGCCAAGTGCCTTCCACTCGGCAATGGTTCGCCACTGGCTGTGGCGAGCGAACACCCGCGGACAACGGGGCGAAACAAGCTGCGTCTTCAGCGAATCCCGATCGAAACCGGCAGGAACGTATGCGGGAAGGCCCCAAGGCTCGCCCTTGCGCCATCCTGCCGACTGGAAATAGGCGGCGATCGAGGCCAGCGTGTCGGCGCGGCTGTTCCAGATATCGCGCGTGCCGTTGCCGTCACCGTCTTGCGCGACGCGGAGCCAGACGGATGGCAGGAACTGCGGGTTCCCGATGGCGCCGGCCCAGCTGCCGGTCAGCTGCGAGCGGCTTACCCCGCGATCCAGCATCTTCAGCGAAGCGACGAGTTCATCCTCGAACAGTTCGCGCCTGCGCCCTTCATAGGCAAGCGTGGCAAGCGAGCGGATAGTGTCGAAACCGCCCATGAAAGAGCCGTAGTTCGTTTCATGCCCCCAAATCGCGACAAGGATCTCGCCCGGCACGCCATACTTCGCCTCCACCGCGGGAATCAGCGATGCGCTGGATGCATAAGTACGCTGGCCACCGGCAATCCGTGCGGCATCGACATGTTCGCGCCGATAGGGTTCGAATGGCGGGGGTACAGAATTGGGATCGTACGCCTGCGGGCGATCAAGTGCGACCACCCGCTCGTTGATAGTAAGCCCCGAAAGCCCCGAAGCGATGGCACGTTCGGACACGCCCTCCGCCCTCGCCCTTGCGGCGACTTTCTGCAAATACGCTTCGAAGCCGGCTTGCGTAAATGGCTGTGCAATGGCGGGGGAGGAGAATGCAATGATGCCGACGGCAAGCGCAAGCATCTGAACAAAATGGCGGAATCGGTCAGAAAAGATCATGCGGCAAGCATGACACAGCATGTCGCCCGTGTGAATCCCGACTTGCGATGCATGCACCAGATTGCGTGACAAACCGAAACGAACGCGCTAGCGGCCTGCGGACGGACAGGTGGCCGAGTGGTTTAAGGCAGCGGTCTTGAAAACCGCCGTGCGGGCAACCGTACCGTGGGTTCGAATCCCACCCTGTCCGCCAATTGGCTCTTTCCAGCCGAACCTCCCAGCCCCAAAACAGCCACTAAAATAGAGAGAAATAGGGACTTTCCTGTTTCCAGCCGCCCCTTGCCGTTTCCCACTAACCGCGATACGGTGTGGTAAATTGTGTGGGAGCAATGGCAATGGGCAAGCTGACGGCGACAGCCGTGAAGGCGATGAGCGAGCCGGGGCGCTATGGTGATGGCGACGGGCTTTTCCTTTTGGTCGGCAAGCGCGGCGGCAAAAGCTGGATGGTGCGCGTCCAGAAAGCCGGGCGGCGGCGCGATATCGGTCTTGGCAGCGCGAGCAAGGTTTCACTGGCGTTGGCGCGGGAACGTGCCCGCCTGACACGCTCTCAAGTGGAAGCGGGAATCGATCCGGTGGCCGAGCGGCGCAAGGCGGCTGGCGTTCCCACGTTTCGCGAGGCGGCGGCGCTGGTCCATGCCGAGCACAAGGCAAGCTGGAAGAACGGCAAGCACAAGGATCAATGGCTATCGAGCCTAGAGGCCCATGCCTTCCCTGACATTGGCGACAGGTCGGTGGCCGAACTGGACGCGGCGGCGGTGCGCGATGTGCTTGCTGCCATCTGGTTGAAAAAACCTGAAACGGCGCGGCGTGTTCGCCAACGCATCCGCACAGTGATCGATTGGGCCGTGGCCAAGGGATACCGCGATGGGCCGTTGGCAATGGCGGTGATCGACAAGGCGCTCCCCAGGCAACGCGAGCGGGTGAAACATCACAAGGCCGTGCCCTACGCTGAAATGCCCGCCTTTATGGCAGCACTACGCGCGCGCGAGACAATTGGGCGGCTGGCGCTGGAAGCAGTTATCCTGACCGCTGCCCGTTCCGGCGAAGTGCGGCTGGCCGAATGGTCGGAAATTGATCTGGACGCGGCGACGTGGACTATTCCAGCCGAGCGCATGAAGGCGGGACGCGAACATGTTGTTCCACTATCCGATGCGGCGGTGCGGCTGTTCGAGCGCATGAAGGCATACAAGCGCGGTGGGTCCGATCTGGTCTTTCCGGGACAGGCCAAGGGTAAGCCCCTATCCGACATGACGCTAACCAAGGCGCTTCGCGACATGGGCCGGGATGAAACCGCGCACGGCTTTCGCAGCACGTTCCGCGACTGGGTGGCCGAGCAGACGAACTGGCCGGCAGAACTGGCCGAGGCCGCACTGGCGCACGTTATCAATGATAAAACGATTGCGGCCTATCAACGCGGCACGATGCTGGAAAAGCGTCGGCAAATGATGGCGGCTTGGGCTAGCGTTACTATCAGTGGTTGTGCTCGCAACGTGGTGGCTATGCGATGATGGATTGGGAAAATTGGCTTACTCCCCTCGCTGCCGTTGAGCTTTTAGAACCGCGTTATGGGAAGGATGCCAAAAGGGTAATCGTGACTCGTTGCGAACGCGGCCTTCTTGACGGGCTTGCGACGATATTGGTGAACACGTTTCATAATCGCACCGAAGCTCAATGGGACGGCGAATACGAGCGCTACTTCGAAGTGCCATGCGATGACACCCGTCATGAATTGAGAATCCTGCCCTCGACCTTCTGGTCGAAGGCAATGGCTGATGCTCCCGCTGAAGGTTGCGACGATCAGGATGGTTTCGGACGCACAGTTTATGCAGACTGGGAAATTGGCGACTTCGGGTTCAAGCAAGTCTACTGCCCTAGCGATGCACCCGAGCAATGGGACCGCTCTGAAGCTGCGGGTGTCCATTTCAATCGCAAACAAATCCAACTTGTCGCAGGTCCAGCAAGGACCGGCTTCCAGACCGCTCGCGAATTGCCGCCTTCACGAAATAAGTATGACTGGGAGGCCGCGATAGCCGCATTTGGAGGGGCGCAAAATAAACTAGACGTTGTGCCCGACCTATACGCGCATGGTGCTCAAGCTGAAATTGAACGATGGTTGAGCGCTTGGTTTGAAGCACGAGGTGAAAACCCTGCTGAACCGACGATCCGACCCAAAGCGGCGTTAATTTTGCGAGAATATCAAAAGGCTGATGGAGCAAATCTTCGGTGAGATTAGCCTCAATCAGCCTTATCATCCGACAGCCTGCGTATCCCTAGGTAACCTCTGCCTGCCCTGCACATCGCAGGTGCCGCCCCGGCGCTCCCGGTGGATCAGAGGCTGAGACTGATGAATGACTTTCCTGAAATGATGCCGATGGCCGAGTTTTGCTCGCGCTATCGGATTGGCCGCACCACGGCTTACCGCGAGGTGGCCGCTGGCCGCTTGAGAATCCGCAAGCTGGGTACCGCCACGCGCATCGCCCGCGCTGATGCCGAGGCATGGGCTGAAAGTCTCCCGTTGCGAGAAGGCGGTGCGCTATGAGTGCGGCGGAAACGGCGCTGGGCGCTGGAAGCGAAAACCCCCCGGTCGGTGGTGCGACCGAGGGGCAGTGCAATAGTGTGAGAGCCATTGCCCGTTCGCTATACGTCGCAAGCTACATGGACGGCAAGGCCGAACCTGTGGTGAGGCTTCCCCGTCGCGCCATCGACGGCGCTGTGGCAGTGCTCATCGCCGCGCTCGATTGGGCAGATGGTGATGATGACCGCGAACCGAACGGCGACGACGAACCAGACAGCGATGCCGAACCGGAGGATGGGCTGTGAGCGCGGTGGAAGGCCGTAGGCAGGCCGATAGCCTCGTTGTCGTGTTCGGTGCCCCTGATGGCCGCAAATGGCCGTACAAGGGCAAGCGCGGGCGTGTGGTCGATATGCTCGCGCAGAACGCTGCGGGAATCACCCAGCACGATACCTTGCCGTGGCATACGCGGCTGGGTGGCACGATCCACGCGCTGCGACAGGATGGGCTGGAAATCAGCACTGAACTGGAAGGCCCCTATCGCCACGCGCGGTATCGCCTGCACACTCCAGGCCGGATTGTGACGCGCAAGAGCGACCCAGCCGCCTGAACCGGACAGGGGCGGCGGATGGCCCGTCGCCCCGTCCCTCCCCGTTCCATTGAAACTTGGACGCGCTGGCGTTTCGCTCCCTGATAAAACAGGGAGAAAACAGGGACGTGCCCGTTTGGCACGCGGCTTGCTATATATGAGTTACGGGCTTGCTTTCCGACCATTACGAAAGGGCGGCGCGAACAACCGCGCTAATCGCGTATCGCACTATCTGACGCGGCGACAGGTCGAGGACATTATCGCGGCGGCTGATTATGCAGAAGCGATGGGCTGGGGATTCTCCCGGCACTGGTCGGTGCATCTGGAACGGGCGGGCATTCCGGACAGCATGGGCGCGCCGTTCGTGACGCGGTTGCTCGATAGGGCGCGGCGACACCTGAAACGGCGTGGGGTGGAACTGGTCGCAATCTGGGTGCGCGAGAACAGCCCGGAAAGCGGCTCGTACGTGCATATCCTGTTGCACCTGTCCAAGTCGGTGAACCTGCGGAACCTGACGCGCAAATGGATTGTGGCGGCTGGCGGCAGCTATCGCCGCAGGGTCAGCAAGATGCGGACAATTGGCGGGCGGCTGGGCGTGGAAGGGGCAGACCCGGCGCATTACTGGGCCAATGCCGATGCGGTGCTGTCCTATGTGCTAAAGGGATGCAGTGAAGAGACTGGTAAAACTTTGGGACTGCGGCTCATGGGGCGAGGTGGCGAGGTTGTCGGCAAGCGGGCGGGGTGCTCGCAGGTGATTGGACCGGATGCACGGCGAATGGCTGATTTTGCGCACGGCATCGAAGGTTGCTAATGACTGAAATGGGGTCGTTAGCTGAAATTCCGCTTTGCGAGCACGTATCGTAAGAGGCGGACACTGCTCGACTTGAGCGCCGGGGGGCGATCAAGACTTCTCGGGCCAGACCCAGTGGGACCGCAACCGATCAATAATTCCCGCATTCACAGTTCAAAAATGGGGGGGGTGGGCAAAGCTCTAGGCCCAAACTGGCTGGGAGCGGTGCCAGTCCTCCAAGATAACGCAAATACAGTTTCTCGCCCGCGCGAGAGTTTCAGCGCCGCCTTCGATAGGTTTCGGGCGCTATGCGGCTATCGACCGCCGATTCCGATTGGGCGTCCGAGGAAGGCTGCTCAGTTTTCGGCATCGCGGGCGTGAATATCTACCCGATCAATGGGAGGAGTCGATCCGCATCACGATTCAGTAACTTTGGGTTAACCTTATAATGGTGTTATGCAGCCTTAATTAATGCAGTGGGGGTTGCATGTTCTACAATCCGATTAAAAATCATCCCGAGGCTATTTTCGTCCAGCTTACGACAGGCTGCAACGCGAAGTGCACAAGTTGCCCGCATCCCTTCACCTACGGTAACGAAGGGCACCACAAGGCGGGCAATATGTCTCAGCAGACTTGGGACGAGTTCGTGCGGCAGGTGGCTGATGCGGGCTATCGCGGACAGGTGGGGCTTTATCTTCACCACGAACCACTTTTGGTGAAAAGCCTCGGGCGTAAGATCAAGGACATCAACGAGCGGACGAAAGCATATGTCGTCCTTTCAACCAACGGCGCATTGCTGACCGAAGATCGGCGCCAGGAGTTGATAGAGGCGAAGCCCCGTCAGGTTCATGTCAACATGAGTTCTGCCGACCCCGAGCAATACAGCGACATCATGAAGCTTGATTGGGAAGTGACCCGCATCAACACGCACGCCTTCATCAAGGAGGCTGGCAATGCGATCAATATCGAAATTAACTGCCCGGTGCTGCCTGGCGTGGATACGACTTTGCTCGAAAAGGAGTTCCCGACCGTCAAGGTGAACGCGGAATACTACGCGAACAGCCGTGGCGGGTTGCTGGACGACGTATCGGCAGAAGGCATGGGAAGCCGCTTCAAGATTGCCACGGCCTGCGACCAGCCTAGCCAGAATTTCAACGTGCTGTTCGACGGTTCGGTGATTGTCTGCTGCATGGACTGGGAGCATGAAAGCAAGTCGGATTTCCCGACTATTTTCGAGCAGGATATGTTCGCCACTTATGGCGGCGCGACGATGAAGGGCATCCGCCGAGAATTTAACGACGGCGACTATTCGCGTTACAAGATGTGCACCAACTGCGCGCAGGAAATGGGCTTTAATGTCGGGGTGCCGATAAGGCGAGCAGACCAATTGAAAAACGCCTGCCGAAAATTAGTGCGCTCGCTCTAGCACAGACCCCGCTTCGGCGGGGTTTTTCGCGTCAGTAGCGATTGAGCGGGCGACCGGGGACCGTGACGACGCAGAAGTTCGACGCCTACCGCGCCAGTGCCGGGCAATAGCTCATTCAAATCAGCTCAATCCCGGTATCCGCCTCAGCAGTCCTTGATGGATCGGCAAGTCGCCCATCCGCGTCACTGACTTTCCGGTCTCAACATTGAAGGGGCATCGCATCCGGCGCTTGCCTTCACCCGACTGGAGCGGTGTCCAGTAGCGGCATCCGCGAAAGTAGTAGTGCGTCACCTGGCTGTGCCGGGTGCGGGCGGGATCTAAGATTGGATTGCCGCCGTGGAGGAGGTTGGCAGACCAGATCAGGGCTTGCCCTTTCGCAAGGTGCGCCTCTGCGCGTTCCATGCCTTCGGTTCGGCGCTGAATTTCCGGCTCGTAATGGCTTCGGTAGAGGTCATAGCCTTTCACTCGCCAGCCAGACACGCCCAGTTCGTCCATCGTCACATGAGGCAGGCGGTGGGAGCCAGGATAATAGTGCAGGGGGCCGTTTTCGGCGTCGATATCTTCAAGCGCAACCCACACGCCCGCCATGAAGTCGGCGGGAAGGCTGCTGAAATGAATCGTGTCGGAGTGCGTATGCTGCTGGGTTCCCACGGGGAAATTCAGCGTCTGAAAAGCGAACGGTTCGCGCCCGTATAGCAAGTGCAACACGCGCGCGACCTCGGCATTGAGGGCAAGCCTTTTGACCGCTTCGACGCTGCGCCACGCATCCTGAACACGGCCATCGTCGTCAGGATAGGAGACACCCTCGATGATTTGATCGGGGAGGGAGTCGATATCGAGGTCCAGGACGAGATATCCGGTTTCCCTGAATTTAATTACCGCTGCCTTGTCGTCAGCATCGAGACCGGCAGTAAGGCCGTCAAGGTCGTCGCGAAGGTAGAAAGGTGTTTGTCCGCTCATAGTCGGACCTTCTGACCAGTCGGCCTAAACATCAAGTAAAAGGGTTCGCCATGCACAAGCTAATCATCCTCGCTTCTGCGGGGCTTGTGCGTCCGTAGCGGCAGCGTTCCTCACCGGCGCCGACGATGCACGGGCATTTCACGCAAACCTTCCGATAGTCGATTTGGCTGACGGCATCCGCGCCCGCTCCTATTCCTCTCCCTACATCCCTAAGCGGCGTTGACGCTGGGCCTGTGTGGTAGAAAATGTGGGAGCAATTTGAAACGTTTGATTTAAAATTGATATATTTCAAATATATTGGAGGTTTTATAGGCAGACACCCTGTCCGCCACCATTGCGCCTACCCCCTGCATAAGGCATCCTGTTTGTCAGGAACCGGCACCTTTGATTGGTAGAGCACACAGGCATGTCAAAACTTTCCATGCTGGCCGTCGGCACTCTCGTTATCGCCATTGGCGTGACAGGTCCCGGCCACGCTCAGGATGCAGCCGAGACTGCGGCCATTCTTTCGGGGAGCGGACAGACAGGCGGCGCCCAGCGTTCGCTTGGTTCCAACATCGCGCGCAGTATCAACTCCGCCAGCAACGCCATTGGCGCCCAGCAACAAGATCGGCAGCGATCGGTTCGTCGCGCGCAGGGCGGTTCGATCCGGGTTGGCGGGGCACTTCCTGCCGGCATCGATCCGCTGGCAGGAACGGACGCCACGACTTACGAACTGGCCAACGGTTCCGCCATCACCACCACCGGTCGGTTGAATACGGACGCAGGCACCGCTTGCACCCGCAATTGCAAGGACGCGCCCGGCCAGTAGCGAACAGGGTGCGGCGTAAGTCACGTCAGGCAAGAATCCCGCCCGCCACTCCTGCCCCAGGGGAGTGACGGACGGTGCGCATCAGCAGACGGAGCGCAGGTTTCCCTGTTCCAACACGATCTGCTGACGCGGTGCGATTCCGCGAATGGATGCCCGCAACGCCTGACGCGTGATGTCGTCCACGACGGTGGGGCGCAGCGGAGTGGAAAAACGCAGTCCGACTGCCTCTCCATGACGTGCCCAGCGCACTTCGGCGACGATGCTGTGTTCATCGCCGAATGTCAGTTCCACCTTGTCAGCACGGCGCAAGGCCAGACGCGGCGATTGCAAGCCGCAACCTTCGGACGAGAGATCGACAACAGTCGCGCGCTGCGGCAATCCCGGGCCGGTGCGGACCCGGCAGTTCGAATGGATCGTCTGGCGCTGTTCCTGGCGGCATTGCATGGCTTTTCCCTCCGTCGTCGAGACCTTCGACATGGCATTTGAAGCTAAGACACAAACTTCATCGCCTATCGGGACTGCGGTTACAAAGTTGGTAACCAAAACCTTTCCGCCCTGTCCCGCGATCGAACACCCTGGCCGGAAGAACGGGAACGCACGCAGCGACTGTCCGTTGAGCCTGCGACGGCAGGGAACTGAAATTTCGAGGAGATCTGCCGTGGAAGGCGTAAATCCGTTAGTGTGGGTGCTTGTCGCGGTATTCGCGATTGCAGCCCTTTTGGTATGGTATCTGGCCGCGCGGCGGCGCACGGCGAACCTGCGCAACAAGTTCGGCGACGAATACGATCGCACTGTCGATCACGTCGGCAACACCGGAAAGGCCGAAGCCGCGCTGGAAGAGCGCCAGCGCCGTGTGAACGCGCTGGAAATCCGTCCTCTTACCTCTCGCGAGCATGACGAGTATGCGCGCGAATGGCATGATGTGAAGGCCGTTTTCGTCGAGAGTCCGGCCGAAGCGGTTCTCCACGCAGATCGCCTCCTTGCGAAAATCATGAAGACCAAGGGCTTCCCGATGGCTGATTTTTCGCGTCGTTATGAAGATCTGACTGTCGATCACGGCGATGTCGCCCGCCATTACATGGCCGGACACGATATTGCGGATCGGCAGAACCGCGGCGAGGTATCGACCGAAGACCTGCGTCAGGCGATGATCCATTACGAAGCGCTGTTCGACGAGCTGGTTGCCGACGTCGCGCATCCCGATGCGGCGCCGGTTTCCACGCGCCAACCCGTCTCCACCCGACCGGCGGTATCGCGCCGCGCCGAAGAAGTTCATTGATGGCGCACGGCGGTCAGTAGCCGGTGTAACGCCCCGGCTTGTGATAGGCGATAAGGATGCCGCTGACCGCCGCCACGCTCAACACTGAATAGATCGCCTTGTCGGACGGAACGACGAGGATCGCCGCCACGATGATGGCGGCGTCGAGCACGAAGCTCATCCACCCGACGCTCCAGCCCTTTTTCCGCTGCAGCCAGATCGACAGGATGGTCACCCCGCCCACCCCCGCCTTGTGACGAAGCATCGCGAGAATCCCCGCGCCGCAACTTGTCCCGCCGGCGATGGCTGCAAATGCGGGGTGAACGCTGTCGATTTGCACAGAAAGGCGTGTCACGGCCACCCAGATCGAAACCATGGCCACCGCCGCAACCGACTTGAAAAAGAAACTCCGCCCCAACGCACTCCATGCCAGCAGGAAGAACGGCATGTTGAGAAGCCAGAAAGCGACATCGACGGTAATGGGCGAGATATAGGAAAGCAGCAGAGCAACCCCGCCCATGCCGGCTGTCACGATCCCGCCCGCCTTCATCAGCGTCAGGCCGATGGCCATCATTACCGAGCCCGTCGCGAGCCCGTAGATATCTTCGGCAAGGGAATGCGATCGGGGTTCGGGAAACGCTTCGGCGACTGCCGTGGATCTGGAACTGTTCGCCATGCGCGGCGCGCTACCCCAGCGTGCCCTCGCTTACAAGCTTGGCTCGCCTAGCTAAGCTGTTGCGTCAACTGGTGAAGAGGCTCGCTAAGGCCCTTGGTCGGTTCGGGTGCAGCCTCGTCTGCCTGCTGGTTCATCGACATGCCACGGTCGAGTTGCCGGGTTGCCCGCCCGGTAGCGATCGCCGGCATCGTTTCGAGATCCTGAATTTCGAATTCCATCGGACTGCTCCAAAGCCAAGTGCCTTGATTACAGTGATGAAAATCAGAAAGGGCTCGCCCGTTCCGAACCGTTGCGCCAGACGGTTGGCTGGACGCGCCCATCGGTACGCAGTCTTCGGTAGTGGCGGTCGGTTGGCTGAAAGATGATCGCGGAGCCGTGATGCGCGTCGCGCAGCCAGCGGCCCCACTCTCATCCGTGGTTCAAACGAAATCCTCGGTATCGATCGTGGCGCGCATGGTTTCGGGATAGCGATGGCCGGAAACGGTCGTCTGGTTGATCAGATCGCCTGCACGCTGCAACACGTCTGCGCCAACCTTCGTTTCCGTGGCAGCCAGGTTTTCGGTCATATGCGAAGGGTTCGTCGTGCCGGGAATGGCATGCACTTGGTCACCACGCGAAAGCAGCCATGTAAGCGCGAGCTGAGCCGGAGTGACCCCAGCCTCGCTTGCAAGCTTTTCGAACTGGCGGGCAAGGCCAGCGTTGTGCGGCCAATGCTGTTCAGTGAAGCGCGGCTGCGCCTTCCTGATGTCTTTGTCGCCCAGCACCAGCGGCATGCCGAGAGCACCGGCGAGTACGCCGCGCGCCACCGGAGAAAACGCGACGAGCGCGATGCCCAGTTCGCGTGTCGTTTCCAGCACGCCGAGTTCGACATTGCGCGTCCACAGCGAATATTCCGTCTGCACGGCCGCCATGGGGTGGATTGCATGGGCTTCACGAATGTGGGCACTGGCCCACTCGGAAACGCCATAAGCACCGATCTTGCCCGCCTCTATCGCGCGCGACAGCGCACCGACGCTGTCGGCAATCGGCACCTTCGGGTCGAACCGGTGCATGTAGAACAGGTCGATATGATCGGTCTTCAACCGCTTCAGACTGCTCTCTAGAGAGGCGGTCATCGCATCCGGGCTGCAATCGATCCCGCGACGAGGGCCGTCGACGATGATCCCCGTCTTCGATGCAAGCAGGAAATCGTCTCGGCGATCCATGATCGCCTCGCCCAGCAGTTCCTCGCTCAGGCCGAAGCCATAGATGTTCGCCGTGTCGAAATGGTCGTAGCCGGCATCCAGTGCCTGCCGGAATAGCCTGACGGCATCCTCGCGGGAGGGGGGATTCCCGTAGGCCCAGGCCACATTCATGCAGCCCAGGCCGATGGGATTTACTTCACGGCCCGCGAGAGTGCGTGTCATCAAGACCATCCATCCTGTTGTTCGAGACTGGCAGCGAGTTCGCCGATCACGCGGTAGCAGTCAAGCACACCGCCGACCGAGCTGTTCGGTTCGCGCCCTTCGCGGATCGCGGCGACGAATTCGCGGTCCTGCAGCTCGATGCCGTTCATGCTGACGTCGACTTGCGACACGTCGATCGGCTCTTCCTTGCCGGTGACAAGATCGTCATAGCGCGCGATATAAGTGCCGGTATCGCCGATGTAGCGGAAGAAAGTGCCGAGCGGTCCGTCGTTGTTGAAAGACAGCGCCAGCGTCAGGATCTGGCCGGCTTCGGTCTTCATCTGGATCGACATGTCCATCGCGATGCCCAGTTCGGAATGCTTGGGCCCCTGCAGGACATTGGCCTTCACGACTTTCGCGCCGGTCATATACTGGAAGATGTCGATGGTGTGGGCCGAATGGTGCCACAGCAGGTGATCGGTCCACGAACGCGGCTGCCCCTTGGCGTTCATGTTCTTGCGGCGGAAGAAGAACGTTTCCACGTCCATCGCCTGGATGTTGAGCTCGCCCGCCTCGATCCGCTTCTTCACCCATTGATGCGACGGGTTGAATCGGCGGGTGTGTCCGACCATGCAGACAAGCCCCGTTTCCTTCTGCTTGGCGGCAACCGCCTCGGCATCGGCCCAGCTGTCGGCCAGCGGGATTTCGACCTGCACATGCTTGCCCGCGTTCATGCAGGCGATGGCCTGCTGCGCATGCATCTGCGTCGGCGTGCACAGGATCACCGCGTCCACGTCGTCACGGGCAAGCGCGTCTTCCAGTTCGGTCGAGCTGTGCTTCGCGCCGTACTTTTCGGCGACGGCAGCCGCCTGTTCGCCCGTGCGGCTGATGATCGAGGTGATTTCCACCCCGTCGATGTTCTTGAGACCGTCGAGGTGCTTTTCACCGAAAGCACCGGCGCCGGCGAGTGCGATACGCATGGGTTCTTCTCCTGAAAATTCGTGTGGCGTGCTCAGGCGATCAGGGCCTGTGCCGCGGCATTGTTGCCTTCGAAGGTGGGACTGGGCGGCACGGTGCCGTCCACGGGTTCGAGAACGAGGTGGCCGAGCGCGGTGTTGCTGACCGGCACATGATAGTGGCGGTGCAGCGCCTTCGTGCTCTTGCCCAGCGCGCCGCGCATGATCAGCCACATCACCATCTCGATCCCCTCGCTTCCCGTTTCTCGAAGGTATTCGATGTGGGGAATGTGGCGTAGTTTCTGGCTGTCGCCGATCAACCCGTCGAGGAATGCGTTGTCCCATTTCTGGTTGATGAGGCCTGCACGTGGCCCCTGAAGCTGGTGGCTCATGCCGCCGGTGCCCCAGATCTGCACGTTGAGATCTTCGTCGAAACTGTTGACCGCACGGGCAATCGCCTCGCCCAGCGCCCAGCAGCGGTTGCCCGACGGCGGAGGATAAGTGACGACGTTCACCGCGATCGGAATGACTTTGACCGGCCATTTATCGACATGGCCATACATCATCGATAACGGCACGGTCAGGCCGTGGTCGACTTCCATCTCGTTGATGATGGTCATGTCGAATTCGTCGAGGATCAGGCTCTGCGCGATATGCCACGCAAGGTCCGCGTGCCCCTGCACCGGCGGAACCGGGCGCGGGCCATAGCCTTCGTCGCAAATGCCGTACTCGTCGGCACAGCCGATCGCGAAGGTCGGGATCACCTTCATGTCGAACGCAGAGGCATGGTCATTATAGACGAGTACGACGACGTCGGGCTTTTCCTGCATGATCCATTCGCGCGTCCAGTCGAAGCCGTCAAACGCGGGCTTGAAAATCGGCTCCTGATCTTTGCCATTGTCGAACGCGAAACCCAGCACGGGGATGTGGCTGCAAGCAATGCCGTGGGTGATGCGAGCCATTAGTTTTTGTCCTTTATCGATCGAACGCCTTCTGGCGAGCGGCCTCCGGCGAGCATCATGGCCTGGTATTCTTCCACGCTCATACCGGTCATCGTCGACACCGCTTGAAGGAACGACAGGCCGTCTGACGAAAAGACCTTTGCAAGGAAGTAGATATTGCCACCAAGGTCGAGCAGGCGGTTGTAATCCCGGTCCAGCACGGCCTGACGCTGTTCCTCGGTCATCGGCCATTCGGCAAGGTAGGCTGCCTCATCCCCGTGAAACCGATCGCGGTTCTGTGCCTTCATCAGGCTCATCGCGAACTGGTTGAGGTGATAGCCCTTGCGTGCCCGTTCGGCGGTATAGACCCGCGTGCCGGGAATGTCGTCGAACTCGGCAAGGTAGGAGTGGATGTCGGTAGAGCCGCTCATTTCGCTGCCTCCGCCTGATTTGCCTTGATCTTGCGCGAAATGATCTGACGAGCGCGAGTGCCACCCTCATCGATATTGTAAGCCATCAGCTTCATATGCGGATTGCTCTCAATCGCTTTCTGCTGCGCTTCGAGCACTTCCTTGTCTTGCAGGAAGACACCGCCCTGTTGCGTCTTGAAGCGCGCAGTGAAGCCATCGTCATCAATGTCGAAATTGCGCGCCATACCCCAGAAGTAATGGTGGGTATCTTCGGTTTCCGGCGTCATTACGTCGATCACGAAGCCGCGCACGCCTTGATCGTGTTTTTCGACCGTGGCCCCTGCGCCCAGCGGAGCGATGCCGACGTCGATGATCACCGCACTCGGCAGCAGGAATTCGCAGATCTGCCAGCGGTCGACTTTTCCGCCCTGTCGCATCGCGCCGGCCCAGAACGGCGGGGCATCGACACCCGGCATCCAGCGGGTGACGAATACCTTGTCGCCATCCACCCACGTTTCGATCGGCGCTTCCATCAACTCTGGCTGACCGATCGAACCGGTGTGAACGTAAGTCTCGTGCGTCAGGTCCATCAGGTTATCGATGGCCAAGCGATAGTCCGACGCGATGGGGTAATAACCGCCGTCGAAGCGCCAGCCATCGCTTGAGCACGGCCAGAGATCGGGGATCAGCGCCGGATCTGCCTTGTCCTTTTCGCCGATCCAGACCCAGACGAAGCGATGGCGTTCGTGCACCGCGAAAGTCTCTGCGCAAATTCGCGTGTTCACAGGATCGGTCTTGATCGGCATTTCCTCAGCCACGCCATCAGGACCAAGCTTCAGACCGTGATAGCGGCAGCGGATCGAATCCCCCTCACGCAGGCCCATCGAAAGCGGCAGCAACCGGTGCGGGCAGGCATCCCGCATAGCGACGACAGAGCGATCCATCTTTCGATAGAACATCATCGGTACGCCGCAAATCGTGCGTGCCAGCGGCTGGCTGTCCACTTCCGAATCCCATCCAGCTACATACCAGGCATTTTCGAGCCAAGTGGTCATTGTCCGCGCTCCTTCAGCTGCGCATCAAGGCGCGGGAACACCTTTCGCACGTTCCCTTCGAAGATCGCGTGGCGTTCCTCGTCGGTAATGTCGAGCGCGTCGACATAGCGCTTGGTGTCATCGAAATAGTGGCCGGTCTGCGGATCGATGCCGCGCACCGCGCCCACCATCTCGCTGCCGAACAGAATGTTCTTGTTGTCGATCACGTCGGCCAGCAGGTCGATGCCCGGCTGGTGATAGACGCAAGTGTCGAAGAACACGTTCTTCATGATGTATTCGTCGAGCGACGGCTTCTTCAGCATGTCGGCCAGCCCGCGATAACGCCCCCAGTGATAGGGCACCGCACCGCCGCCGTGCGGAATGATGAAGCGCAGGTTCGGAAAGCGGCTGAACAGGTCGCCCTGCATCAGCTGCATGAAAGCGACGGTGTCAGCCGCGAGGTAGAAGCCACCGGTTGCGTGCATCGCCGGATTGCAGCTGCCCGAAACGTGGATCATCGCCGGTACATCCAGCTCGCACATCGCTTCGTAGATGGGGAACCAGTACTCGTCGGTCAGCGGCGGATGTTCGAAGTGTCCGCCGCCCGGATCGGGGTTCAGGTTGCAGCCGATGAAGCCCATTTCCTCGACACAGCGGCGCAGTTCTTTCACGCTAGCGGCAAGGTCGGCCTTGGGGCTCTGCGGCAGCATGCAGACGCCGACGAAGGTTTCGGGAAACAGCTTCGTGACGCGGTAGATCAGGTTGTTGCAGTGCTGCGCCCATTCCTCGGAAACCTGCTGGTCGCCGACATGGTGGGCCATGGCCGATGCGCGCGGGCTGAAGATCGTCAGGTCCGCACCGCGCTCCTTGATCAGGCGCAGCTGGTTGTCCTCGATCGTCTGGCGGATCTCGTCATCAGAGATTTCGGGGTACGGCGGAGGCGTCTTCCCTTCCTTGAAAGCGGCTTTCTGCGCCTCGCGCCATTCGTCGTGCGCCTTGGGAAGGACAGTGTAGTGGCCGTGGCAGTCGATGATCATGGTCATCAGATCTCGTTCCTGAATTCGGGAGTTTCGGTAATTGCGGTGATTTTCGCGTCGTAGCCGGATGGCGGGGCGGAGATGCCGAGACGGCCCAGCCCTTCCTGCCACTGAACGGTTCCGTCAGTCATCATCGGGCTGATACCCAGATCGCGCAGCATGACGCTTGCCTCGTACATTTCGGCAGAGCGCCGCCCGCCGTGCACCATCATACGGTCGAGGTTGTAGTCGGCCCGTTCGGCCCAGGTCATCTTCCGCTCGCTGGCATCGAGTGAGGCAAGCACCTCTTCGGTAACGCCGGCGACGTGGGCGGCGATCATCATTTCGGCGGTCAATGCCTCGATGCCCTTCACCATGATCGAGCGGACGAGCTTGATCGAGGACGCACGCCCGATCTCCTCACCCACTACTCGGACATTGGTGAAACCGGCACCGGTCAACGCTTCGGCTGCCTCTGCCGCGGCAGGCCCGGACACGAGCAGCGGCACCGCAGTGCGCGCAGGCTCCACCGGAGCAAGCACGGCCACATCGACATAGCGACCCGCGCCGCCGTCTATCGCGGCAGCAGCCTTCCGCTTCGTTTCGGGGGCGACGGAATTGCAGTCGCAGAACAGGGCGTCCGTTTTCAGCAAAGGAGCCGCCGTTTGCGCAGCAGCAAGCGCGCTGTCCGCAGTTACGAGCGAAAGAACAAGGAAAGCGCCTTCGATAGCCTCGGCAGCGCTTGAAGCAGCATTGACGCCGATGGAATCCATCGCACCGCGCCGCGCATCGTCGATATCAAACGCACAGGCCTTCGCCCCCCACCCAGCGGCGCGAGCGAACGTGTATCCGGCTTCCCCGAAACCGATCAGGCAAATCCCGTTTCCCATGGCGCCGGAACGTGTCGCCCCATACGCTGCTTGGCCAATGAATAGCGCGACCAACCGATAATATTTTACGAATCGTAATCCGACGCAGCTTCCCTCAACAGTTGCATCAGCACCTCTTGCGGGCGGGTCGGTCGCCAATCGGTTCGGGTCGTGATGCCGATGGTGCGGCGCACCTCTACCGGCGGTTCGAACGTTTCCAGCAATCCGCCCTCCAGCTCGACCCGCAGCTGGTCCGCCGATGCCATGGTCAGCATGTCGGATTTCAACAGCAATTGCCGCACTGTCAGGATCGATCCGCACGTGATGTGCACGGCTGGCGGCTCGGTTCCGCCACGGCGCATCATGTCTTCCCAGAAATGCCGCAGCGGCGTGTCCCTGCCGGGCAGTGCCCAATGATAGCGGGCAAGATCGTCGGTGCTGGCACCGGCCACGAATGCCGGGTGGCGGGCACGACCGATGATCCGGGGCCGGTCCAGAAATACTGGTTCCTGCTGAAGATCCTCCGAATCCTCGCGCAGCGCGCCAAGCATCATGTCCACCACGCCGTCGCGCAACGGACCGGACAATTCGGCATGACTCCCTTCGAGCACGACTACCTCGACATCGGGAAACCGCGTGGCGAAGGCGAGCAACACTTCCGGCAGCCAACGTGCGCGCGACAGCGGCATGGCACCCACCGTCACGCGACCTGCCGCCTTGCCCTGCCAGCGCGCGACTTCGTCCAGCCCGTTGACGAGTTCGGCTCGCGCCAGGCTGAAGGCGCGGGCGCGGCGCGCCCCGCCAGCGGTCAGCGTCACGTGCCGCCCGCGCTTTTCCACCAGCCTTTGCCCCAACGCGACGGAAAGATCCGAAACCGCCCGATGCAGTGAAGCAGACGACAAACCCGTCGCCTGCGCCGCACCGGCGTAACTGCCTGCCTCCGCCAGTGCCAGAAAGGCACGGACCTGCGTCGCCGTAACACGGCGCGAGCCGATGAGGTCCAGCGCGACTTCCGCCCTCGGGACGAGCAATCGGGCTGGCTCCGTCGCTGTCATGCCGCCTGCCCCCCGCTCGAACAGCACGCAGCCGAGGGTCTGCTCAAGCCGGGCAATCGCCTGTGTCAAGGCGGGCTGCGTCAAGTTTACCTGACGGGCCGCACGGGTCACCGTGCCGGTTTGCGCCGTGGCGACAAGCGCGGCCATGTGCCGGATATTGGGAAAACTGGCATCCATGCCGGAACGATTAGCATTATCTTATGCCATGCGACAACTTCGCATTGGCAGGGGCGGCGGCTTGCGCCCATGCCGCGATGGCACACGAACGCAACTTAAGGAGAGCAGGCTGTGGGTGGCATTGTCGTCCAGAACATCGAACGCGCTGACAGTGAGGTGATCGACGGGCTCGCCAAGTGCGGCGTCGCAACCGTTCACGAAGCGCAGGGCCGCACGGGCCTTCTCGCCAGCTATATGCGCCCGATCTATAGCGGCGCGCGCATTGCCGGTTCCGCCGTCACGATCAGTTCCCCTCCGGGTGACAACTGGATGGTCCACGTCGCCATCGAACAGATTCAGGCAGGCGACATCCTGCTGCTCGCCCCCACCTCCCCTTGCGAAGACGGATATTTCGGCGACCTTCTGGCCACCAGTGCGCAGGCACGCGGTTGCCGTGGCCTGATCATCGACGCCGGTGTTCGCGACGTGCGCGACCTGACGGAAATGGACTTTCCGGTCTGGTCCAAGGCGGTCTTCGCGCAGGGCACGGTCAAGAACACGCTGGGCAGCGTGAATGTGCCTGTCGTCTGCGCCGGAGCCGCGGTGAACCCCGGCGACGTGATCGTGGCCGATGACGACGGCGTTGTCTGCGTACCGCGCGATAAAGCCGCCGAAGTTCTGAAGGCCGCACAGGCCCGCGAAGCGAACGAGGGCGAGAAGCGAGACAAGCTCGCCTCAGGCGTGCTCGGCCTCGACATGTACAAGATGCGCGAGCGTCTGGCCGAAATGGGGCTGAAGTACGTATAATGCCCCGCCCCTTCAGCAAAAGTGGGAACCGGTTTTGCGCCCGGAAGGGGCGGTAAGATGATGGTCTCAGCACCAGTCGTGTGGATGCGCGGGGGAACGTCGAAAGGCGGCTATTTCCTGGCCAAGGACCTGCCGACTGACGTCGCCGAGCGTGATGCCTTCCTGCTCGGCGTCATGGGTAGCCCCGATCCCCGCCAGATCGATGGCATGGGCGGCGCGGACCCGCTGACCAGCAAGGTCGCTGTCGTGAAGAAATCGGAACGGGACGGCATCGATGTCGACTACCTGTTCCTGCAGGTCTTCGTCGACAAGCCGCTGGTTTCGGACCAACAGAACTGCGGCAACATCCTTGCCGGCGTCGGCCCCTTCGCGATCGAGCGCGGGCTGCTCGCGGCCACCGGCGATGAAACCCGCGTCTCGATCTACATGGAAAACACGGGTCAGGTCGCGGTTGCCACGGTGGAGACCCCGGGCGGGGCCGTCAACTACAGGGGCGATGCCCGTATCGATGGCGTGCCGGGCAGCCATGCTCCGATCCCGATCGAATTCCGCGATACGGCCGGTTCGTCCTGCGGCGCGCTGCTCCCCACCGGCAATGCAGTAGATGTGATCGAAGGTGTTGCCTGCACCCTGATCGACAACGGCATGCCCTGCATCGTCTTCAAGGCAGAGGACGTTGGCGCAACCGGCTATGAGACGCGTGAAGAACTGGAAAGCGACGCGCTTGCGCCGGTCCGCGCCAAGATCGAGGCTATCCGGCTTGCCGCTGGCCCGATGATGAACCTTGGCGACGTTACAGATAAAAGCGTGCCGAAGATGACACTGGTCGCCCCGCCCAAAAACGGCGGCGCGGTCACCACCCGTGTGTTCATTCCGCACCGCGCCCACGCCTCCATCGGCGTTCTTGGCGCAGTGACCGCCGCCACCGCCTGTCTCGTCAAGGGTTCGCCCGCTGCAGAAGTGGCGAACATTCCCGAAGGCCCGCGCAAGACGCTGGCCATCGAACATCCCAGCGGCGAGATGAGCTGCGTCCTCGAAGTGAACGAGGATGGCGAAGTCGTCTCGAGCGCGCTTTTACGCACCGCGCGCAAGCTCATGGAAGGCACTGTTTATGTCTGATCGCATTCTCTCGTGGCACAGCTCGCCTTCGAAGCCTGCCTATACCCCGCCGCCGGGCGCGGTTGACGCACATTGCCACGTATTCGGCCCGATGGCGCAGTTCCCGTTCAGCGCAAAGGCCAAGTACCTGCCGCAGGACGCGGGGCCGGACATGCTGTTCGCGCTACGCGATCACCTCGGTTTTGCGCGCAACGTGATCGTGCAGGCCAGCTGCCACGGCACGGACAATGCCGCGACGCTGGATGCCATCGCGAAGTCGGGCGGAAAGGCGCGCGGCGTTGCCGTGGTCGATCCGGATATCAGCGATACGGAGCTTGCCGCCCTGCATGATGGCGGGATGCGGGGCATCCGTTTCAACTTCCTCAAACGCCTTGTCGACAACGCGCCCAAGGACAAGTTCCTCGAAGTTGCTGCGCGGTTGCCCGAAGGATGGCACGTGGTCATCTATTTCGAGGCCGACATCCTTGAGGAAATGCGCCCGTTCATCGCGGCCATTCCCGTGCCCGTGGTCATCGATCACATGGGCCGCCCCGACGTGACGCAAGGTCCCGACGGACCGGACATGAAAGCGTTCCGCGACCTTCTCGACAGCCGCAAGGACATCTGGTTCAAGGCCACATGCCCCGAACGCCTCGACGCGAAGAAGGAAGGCGGTATGGGCGATCCCTGGGACAATTTCGCCGCTGCCGTCGCACCGCTGGTGGCAGACTATCCCGATCGCGTGATCTGGGGGACCGACTGGCCGCACCCCAACATGCAGGACGAGATCGCCGACGATGGCCACATCGTCGACATGATCCCGCGCATCGCACCCAGCGCGGAGCTGCAGCAAAAGCTGCTCGTGACCAATCCGATGCGGCTCTACTGGCCGGAAGAAATCTGATCTTCGGGCACTCTCTCTTCAGCCCGAAGTGAAAGGGCCCCGCCTGCCGATGCAGACGGGGCCCTTTCTTTGGAGAGACCGTGATATTCAGGGTGTCCGGATCAGGCAGGTATAATCAGACAGGCAGGCCCACGTAGTTCTCGGCAATCGAGATCTGCGCCGCACGGCTGTTGGCGATGTAATCGAGCTCGGCGACCTGCATCGCACGTTCGAACGCGCCATCTTCAGGGAAGCGGTGCATCAGCTTGGTCAGCGACCAGCTGAACCGTTCCGACTTCCACACGCGGGCAAGCGCACGATCCGAATAACCGACGATGGCATTGTTGTCCTGCTTGCGAAAAAACGCGATCAGCGCATCGGCTGCGTAATATACGTCGCTTGCTGCAAGGTTCAGGCCCTTTGCGCCGGTCGGCGGAACGATGTGTGCGGAATCTCCGCAAAGCATCAGCCGCCCATGCCGCATCGGTGCAAAGATGTAGGAACGAAGCGGCGCGATCGACTTCTCGATGCTGGGGCCGCGCGTGATGTGCGCTGCTGCTTCGGGGCCAAGGCGGATCGCCAGTTCATCCCAGACCTGATCATCCGACCAGTTCTCTACCTTGTCGGTCAGCGGAACGTCGATGTAATAACGGCTGCGCGTTGCGCTGCGCATGCTGGCAAGCGCGAAGCCGCGTTCGTGGTTGGCATAGATCAGCTCGTGATTGCACGGCGGAACATCGGCCAGAATGCCAAGCCAGCCGAACGGATAGACCCGCTCGAAATGCTTGCCGACGGTATCGGGGATCGCCTTGCGCGAAGGGCCGTGGAAACCGTCGCAGCCGATGATCATGTCGGCGTCGATCCGGTGATCGCTGCCGTCTTTGCTATAGGTGACATAGGGGGCGTCACTCTCGATATCGTGAAGCGCGACATCGCCAGCCTCGTAGATGACGGCAAGATCGCGCTCATCGCAGGCTTCCATCAGGTCGCGGGTCAGTTCGGTCTGTCCGTAGACCATGACCTGCTCTCCAACCAGGTCTCCCATGTCGATGCGGATCAGACGGTCGCCATCAGCCAGGTTGAACCCGTCATGCGGCAGGCCTTCTTCCTTCATCCGTCCGTCAAGGCCGAGGCGGTTCATAAGGTCGACCGTGATCTTCTCAAGGACACCGGCGCGAATCCGACCCAGCACGTAATCGCCGGTCTTGCGTTCGAGCACGACGCATTCGATCCCTTCGGCACGGAGCAGATGGCCAAGCAAGAGCCCGGCGGGACCGGCTCCAATAATGCAGGCTTGCGTTTTCACGGCATTTCCTTCCCCGTTTTTTCCTGCTTCCAAAATGGCTAGATCACGAAACGAAGCACAGGGACGGATTGGAAAATCTATGGTACTATCCGGACATGAAACCGGATGTCGCCTCGATTCCCCGTTTTGCCCTTTATGGCGAAGATCTGGGCGAACATTTCGAGGAACTGGTGCATTGTGAAACGATCGCCAGTCGCAGTCGCAGGTACGATTGGGAAATCGCACCGCATCGCCACCCAGCGCTTTGCCAAATGCTCTTGCTGGGTAGCGGGAGCGTCGATCTGCTTTTGGCGGGGCATGGCTCGCAGCGGATCGGGCCAGTCCTCATCGTCGCCCCAGAGGGCGTAATCCACGGCTTCCACTTCAGCCGCGATGCGCAAGGGTATGTCGTTACGCTATCGGAAAAGTTCGTGCGCGAATTCGCCGATGACAACGTCCTTGCCGAATTGCTTTCGCACGCGGACGTTCTTTCCTTCGATGTGGAAACGGCATCGCGCCTGTCGGCGGTTGCGCAGCAGATCCTGTTTGCCGCTACCGGAGGCGCGCGACCGGAACTGCTGCGGCGCGCGCTTGCCGAAGCCTTCATTCGCATCGCAGCCGAAGTCAGCGGCGACGATGTCGGCACGCATTGCGACACACTCGTCCAGCAGTTCCAGAAACTGGTGCAACAGCATCTGCGGCGGCAGCGCAAACTGGGATTTTATGCGCAAGCGCTCAACTGCACGGAACGGACACTTTCGCGCCGCGTGCACGGTGCGCTGGGGGTTAGCCCCGGCCAGTACCTCAACGACAGGATCGCCGCCGAAGCTACACGGCTGCTTCGCTTTACCAACGCGAGCTGCAACGACGTGGCTGACGAACTTGGCTTTGTCGATCCGTCCTATTTCTCGCGGTTTTACACCAGAATGACGGGCCGCCGTCCCAGTGCGGTCAGGGGGAGCGAGGGCTGACTATCAAGCAGCGTCTCGAAATGGTTTCACCTCACCGTTCCGGAAGCAGAAGACTACCATCGCCGTAACTGTAGAAGCGGTATTGCATCGCGATGGCATGGGCATAAGCAGCCTGCATCCGTTCCAGCCCCATCAACGCGCTGACCAGCATGAACAGAGTCGATTTCGGCAGGTGGAAATTGGTCATCAACCCATCGATCGCGCGAAAGCGATAGCCGGGCGTGATGAAGATCGCGGTGTCGCCCTCGAACGGACGGATCACACCGTCTTCGCCTGTCGCGCTTTCCAGCAGGCGCAGGCTGGTAGTGCCGACGGAGATGATGCGGCCCCCTTCGGCCCGCACTGAATTCAGCCGGTCAGCCGTTGCGGCATCGATGCGGCCCCACTCGGCATGCATCGCGTGATTGTCGGTATCGTCGGCCTTTACCGGTAGAAACGTCCCTGCGCCGACATGTAACGTCAGCGTCTCTCGCTTGATGCCTGCCGCGTCCAGCGATGCGATAAGCGCCGGCGTGAAATGCAGCGCCGCTGTGGGGGCGGCCACGGCCCCGTCCTTTTCGGCGAACATCGTCTGGTAATCCTCGCGGTCCGCTTCGTCCGTGGCGCGTTTGCCTGCGATATAGGGCGGCAGCGGCATGCGTCCTGCCCGTTCCAGCAGGATTTCGACCGGCTCGTCACCCTCGAAAAACAGCGTGAAACTGCCGTCGGCATGGCGCTCCTGCGCTGTGGCGGTGACATCGGCGGGAAATTCGATCCGGTCCCCTTCGCGCAGTCGCTTGGCGTTGCGAATGAAGGCCTGCCAGCGGCGCAGATCGATCCGCTTGTGCAGCGTCGCGCCGATGCGGGCCTCCCCGCGCATACCCTCCAGCTGGGCCGGAATGACGCGGGTATCGTTGAAGACCAGCACGTCGCCCGCGCGCAGCGCCTGCGGAAGATCACGCATCGTGCGGTCCGCAAACGGCTTGTTCCCGTCCACGACAAGGAGCCGTGCCGCATCGCGCGGGCGCGCCGGGCGCAGCGCGATCCGTTCTGGCGGAAGTTCGAAATCGAAAAGGTCAACACGCATCGGCCAGCCGCCTAGCTGGCCCGATGCGCGTTGGGAAGGTGGTTACTGCGCCACTTCGCCGTCGGCCGCATCGCTGGCGACGTCGCCACTGATAGGCGCCGAAAGCATGTCGGCCGTGATCTTGCCCGTCATCGGCGTGGTAACGGGCGGGGCAAGGTGCTGGCTGCCCAGCGATGCCTGCAGGATGCGCGTCGGATTTACAGGCGGCTGACCGCGCTGGATCTGGTCGACATATTGCATGCCGGCAATGACGCGGCCGAAGTTGGTGTATTTCCGGTCCAGCTGCATGGTGGGATAAAACACGATGAAGAACTGGCTGTTGGCCGAATCGTCGTTCCCGCCTTCTCGTGCAGCGGAAACCGTGCCGCGCAGGTGCGGTACGCGGTTGAATTCGGCCGTGAGATCGGGAAGCTGCGATCCGCCCTGCCCCGTGCCGGTCGGGTCGCCGGTCTGCGCCATGAACCCTTCGATCACGCGGTGGAAGATCACCCCGTTGTAGAAACCCTGCCGCGTCAGCGTCTTGATCCGCTCGACATGATTGGGCGCCCAATCGGGCTTGAGCCGGATGGCAACACGACCACCGTTTGACAGGTCCAGGAACAGGACGTTGTCAGGATCGCTCTGCAGCGAGGTATCGATCACCCAATAGGTCGCGGGATCGATCGCCGGAGTGGTTGCGGTTGCCACGGCGTCCTCGCTCGTCGCAGCATCGTCCTGCGCATGAGCGGCACCGGCTGTGAGCGTTGCGAAGCCAAGCGCGATGCCGGCCACCAGTGACTTGGCCATTACGGCACGGGTCTTGAAACGCGAATTCATCTGTTGAAACAATCCCGAAAATTAGCTTGCCGGGCCGATTAGCCCGAAGAGCCTGACATGACAATGAATGGGATGGCGGTACATCACACGACGATCAGTAGTCGCCCTTGCGTCCCTGCGCCTCAACCCGTTCTATCACTTCGCTACACACCGACGGACTAACAAAGCGGGTAATGTCGCCGCCGAACTGGGCGATTTCCTTCACCAGCTTGGACGCGATCGGTTGTAGCGACACGTCCGCCATCAGGAACACGGTTTCGATGCCGGGATCGAGTTGCTGGTTCATGCCCGCCATCTGGTATTCGTATTCGAAGTCCGCCACCGCGCGCAGGCCGCGAACGATGACTTTTGCGTCCATCTTCTGCGCGAACTTGATCAGCAGTGCGTTGAAACCGACAACACGCACATTGTCGAGGCCGAGCTCGGCAACTTCCCGCTCCACCATCGCTATGCGTTCTTCGGGCGTGAACATCGGGTTTTTGGAAGGATTGGTGGTCACCCCGATAATCAGTTCGTCGACCAGCTTCGACCCGCGGCGAATGATGTCGCGATGCCCCAGCGTGATCGGATCGAACGTCCCCGGATAGATCCCGATATGCTTGCCCAATCCCTTGCCCCTTGATCTATTGTTGCCGAGCGAAACGCCGCGTTTCCTAGCGATCCCGCTCTACGATATATCGCGCGATGGCGCGCAGCACTTCGGCCTCGTCGCCGTGATTGGCAAGATGGCCAATCGCCTGATTTACCAGCATTTCCGCCTGTTCCCGTGCACGATCGGCACCAAGCAGCGAAACGAAAGTCGCCTTGCCTGCATCCGCGTCCTTGCGCAGCGCCTTGCCGGCCAGTGCCTCGTCACCTTCGTGATCCAGCAGGTCGTCCGCGATCTGGAAGGCCAGCCCGATGTCGCGGGCATAGCTTCTGAGATGCGTGCGACCCTCTGGCGGCACGCGGCCAAGTATCGCGCCCATTTCAACCGAAGCGCCAAGCAGCGCGCCGGTCTTCAACTGCTGCAGCCGTGTCACGGTGTGAAGATCGAAACCTTCCTCTCCCGACCCCGCCTGTTCGGCCATCATGTCCATCATCTGGCCGCCGGCCATACCGTCCATCCCGCTGGCGCGGGCCAACGTCGCTACCAGTTCCGCCCGCACGAACGGATCGGTCGATACTTGCGCGCTGACGAGGATGTCGAAAGCCAGGGCATGAAGCGCGTCTCCCGCAAGAACAGCGGTCGCTTCGTCGAATTCGAGGTGAACGGTGGGCCTTCCATGACGCAAGTCGTCATCATCCATGCAAGGCAGGTCGTCGTGGATCAGCGAATAGACGTGGATCGCCTCCACCGCGCAGCCGGCGCGCACGGCGGCATCGCGCTTCACGCCGAACATCTGCGCCACTGCCGTCAGCAGCAGAGGCCGCAGCCGCTTGCCACCGCCGATCGCGGCGTGTCGCATGGCGAGGAACAGCTGCTTGCGGGCATCTTCCGGCACCGGAAGAAGCAGGTCGAAATGCTTGTCGACATCCTCTCGCATCGCGGCAAGCGCGTTGGCGAGCACATCGGTAGATACGACCCCTTCGACTCCCATCGGTTCAGGCGCCTTCATCGAACGGGCGCGTACCTGTGGGAGAACCGTCCGGTCCAGCAACGATCTTTTCGATCCGTGCCTGCGCCGCATCGAGCCGCGCCTGACAGTGGGCGCGCAGCTTTTCACCGCGTTCATACAGCGTGATCGATTCGTCGAGCGCAACCTCGCCGCTTTCCAGCTTGCGAACCACGTCTTCCAGCGCCTTCAGCGCCTGTTCGTAGCTCATTTCGGCGATGTTATTTCCGGCTTCGTCCATGGCGGATAGCAATGGCCGCGCACTTCGGTGTGGTCAAGCACCCCGAAAGGGCTGGCACACAGACGCGGGGGTGGTTATGGGCGCGGATCATGAGCGAGATCACTCCTGACGTCGTCGAGGCGCACGGCCTCTCCCCCGAGGAATACGAGCGTGTGCTGCATGCGCTGGGTCGCGAGCCGAACCTTGTCGAACTGGGCATCTTCTCGGTCATGTGGTCCGAGCACTGTTCGTACAAGTCGTCGCGCTTCCACCTGAAGAAGCTGCCGACCGAGGCGCCGTGGGTGATCTGCGGTCCGGGCGAGAACGCGGGCGTCATCGACATCGGCGACGGTCAGGCCGCGATCTTCAAGATGGAGAGCCACAACCACCCGTCCTACATCGAACCCTATCAGGGTGCGGCGACGGGCGTTGGCGGCATCCTGCGCGATGTGTTCACCATGGGCGCGCGTCCTGTGGCGAACATGAACGCGCTGCGTTTCGGGCGCCCCGATCACCCGAAGATGAAGCACCTCGTGAAGGGCGTTGTCGAAGGCATCGGCGGGTACGGCAATTGCGTCGGCGTGCCGACCGTCGGTGGCGAGACGAACTTCCACAAGGCATACGACGGCAACATCCTCGTCAACGCGATGACCGTCGGTGTCGCGGACGCGAACAAGATCTTCTATTCCGCCGCGACGGGCGTGGGTAACCCCATCGTCTATGTCGGGTCGAAAACGGGCCGCGACGGCATTCACGGTGCCACGATGGCCAGCGCCGATTTCGGCGACGACATCGAGGAAAAGCGCCCGACCGTACAGGTCGGCGACCCCTTCGTCGAAAAGCTGCTGATCGAGGCGTGCCTTGAGCTGATGGCGACCGATGCCATCGTGGCGATCCAGGACATGGGCGCGGCGGGTCTCACCTCGTCCTCGGTCGAAATGGCGACCAACGGCAAGGCGGGCATCCGGCTCGACATGAACAAGGTGCCCTGCCGCGAAGAGGCGATGACGCCTTACGAGATGATGCTGAGCGAAAGCCAGGAGCGTATGCTCATGGTGCTGAAGCCCGGCAAGGAAGCCATGGCCGAGGCGATCTTCAAGAAGTGGGAGCTGGACTTCGCGGTCATCGGCGAAGTTACCGACACCCGCCACATGGTGCTGGAATTCGATGGCGAAGTCGTTTGCGACATTCCGCTCGGCCCGCTCGCTGCCGACGCGCCGGAATACGAGCGTCCCTACATCAGCCGCGAGGAGTACGCTGCGTGGAGTGGCGTGGCACCGCTGGGCGACGTGCCGGAAAGCAATGACGTTGCAGCAGACCTGTTGAAGCTCGTCGCGACGCCGGACCTCGCCTCGCGCAAGTGGATCTGGGAGCAGTACGATTCGCAGGTCGGCGCGGACACGCTGCAGAAATCGGGCGGCGATGCTGCGGTGGTGCGCGTGCATGGAACCAAGAAGGCGCTGGCGATCAGCACCGATTGCACCCCGCGCTACTGCTATGCCGATCCCTACGAAGGCGGCAAGCAGGCCATTGCCGAGGCCTATCGCAACATTTCTGCCGTTGGCGCAACGCCGCTGGCAGTCACCAACTGCCTCAACTTCGGCAACCCGCAGCGCCCGGAAATCATGGCCCAGTTCGTCGGCTGCCTTCAGGGCATGGGCGATGCCTGCCGCACGCTCGACTTCCCCATCGTGTCGGGCAACGTCAGCCTCTATAACGAGAGCAAGGCGACAGGCGGCGGTTCTGCCATCCTGCCTACGCCCGCCATCGGCGGCGTCGGTCTGATGCAGGACCACGAGGCGATGGCCACCATCCGCTTCAAGGCCTCGGGCGATCAGATCGTCGTCATCGGCGGTGAAAGCGGCCATCTTGGCCAGTCGCTCTACCTGCGCGAACTGCATGGCCGCGAGGAAGGCCCGCCCCCGCCGGTCGGTCTCGACCTTGCCAAGCGTGCAGGCGAGACGGTGCGAAAGCTGATCGCGGATGGCGCGGTGACTGCGGTGCATGACTGTTCCGACGGCGGCCTTGCCGTGGCACTGGCCGAAATGGCGATGGCCAGCGGTATGGGCTGCGCCGTAGCGATGCCGGAAGACCGCACCAGCGCAGCCGGCTTCTGGTTCGGCGAGGACCAGTCGCGCTATGTCGTGACTGCAACCGACGCCGAACCGATCCTCGAAGCCGCCGAAGCCGCTGGTCTGGCGGCGATCGCGCTGGGCGATGTCGAGGGTGACGCGCTCGTGTTCCGCTCCGTTGCCGGCGAAAGCCGCGTTTCGGTTGCCGATCTGAAAGCCGCCAACCTCTCTTTCTTCAAAGAGTGGATGGAAGCCTGAGAACTACCTTGCGTCCGTAAGCCCCAAACGTGGCTTACGGCGCGGGGTTGGCACCCACGGGTACCGTGCCACTCGGGGTGGTCACAGTGGTCTTGGTAGTCACTGTGCCTTGAGACAGGAATATCCCCGAAAGATGGGGCGCGGCCATCGAAGTGCCCTGCTTCACCGTCGTTCCGCCGCTAGTGTCGAGCGAAACGATGTTCTCGCCCGGCTCTGCATAGTCGACCGACGACCCATAGTTGGAGAACGAGGAGTACGTCCCGTTCTGTCCGATGGAACCGACAGTATAGATGTTCGCACCGTCGATATCGGCTGGCGGAGAATACCGGAACGAACCATCGAGGCTGGTGCCGTAGTTTCCGGCCGCGATCACGATACGTACCCCGCCGGGGTTCTTTGCAGGATCGGAAAACGCGAGTACGGAATCGTCCATGAGCGCCGACTGCGGATCGGCATTGACCGACAGGTTCAGGACATCGCCCTGACCGGCAACGCCAAGGACATAGTCGATGCCAGCCGCGACATCGATATCGCGTCCGTTCCCCTGTGAATCGAGTACCCGGACCGAAACGATCGTCGCTCCCGGCGCTACGCCGTAAATCCCGCGACTGTTACCTTTGATAGCCGCGATCGTGCCCGCGACATGCGTGCCGTGGCCGTTGAAGTCCTCGAACGAACCGGCCTGCTTTCCCCGCACTGTCGGCGCAAGGAAATAGCGGCTGCGGGTCTGGTCGTAATTGAGATCCCCCGTCTTGGTGCTGACCCCCGTATCGACGACCCACGCCGTTGCCCCCGTCGCTGTGCGAGACCTGACGTAGACGATGTCCCACGGTTCGGTCTCCGTCGTCGAACCACCACTGCTCGGCGGGCCACCCCGCTTTGTCGGCACCGCAACTGCTTTGCCGGTGGGCGGCAATGACACGGTTGTCGCCTGCGTACATGAAGTTACCCGGGGGTTTGACCGCACCATCGCCGACACCGCCTGGCTTGACGCATAGAGAGCAAAGCCGGGGCCGACATGCTTGTAGACGTACAGCACCCTGCCCCGCGCCTGCCCGGCGGCCCGGGCGGACATGGCATCGACAGAGACGGTGCCTGCCTGGAATTTGCAATACCACGTGTCGGGTATCTTCTCGCCAGCCGGACTGGCCGCTGCCGCCCCTGCCATGAACATCGCTGATGCCCCGACGATTGACGCGATCGATCTTGCCGAAATAATCATGGTGGATCTCCTGCTCGCTCGCCCCAACGGCGCGCCGGAAGCAGCAGTATCCCATAAGATCAGCAACCTTCCAAGGCTGCAGGGCGACATACGTTGATCAAATAGGCATTACAGGCAGTTAAGCAGCAGCCCGTGTACCTGCATTTCAAGGATTGCCCCTTTACTCCACCCATTCACCCCGCGGCACGCCCAGCAGTTTCAGCACGCTGGTCAGGTCCCCCCGATCGACGAAACCGTTAGCCGCCGCTTTCGCCTTCGGCTTGGCGTAATAGGCTACGCCGAAGTCCGCCGCCTCGATCATCGGGATATCGTTCGCGCCGTCGCCGGTCGCGAGGCTGAGCGCGCCGCTGCCCAGTCGCGCCATTTCCTCCTCCAAGGTTGCAAGCTTCGTGCCGCTGCCGACGATAGCTGCCGCCAGCTTGCCCGTCAGCCTGCCATCCGCGACGCCGAGCACGTTGCCGACGACGCGTTCGAAGCCCAGCATATCGGCCACCGGATCGGCGAATGAATGGAACCCGCCCGTTACCAGCACGGTACGGCAGCCACGGCTCTTAAGTGTCTCGACCAGTGTGCGCGCACCCGGCATCGGGCGGATACGTTCGTCAAGACAACGGTTTATGGCACTTTCTTCAAGTCCCGCCAGAAGTCCGACACGTTCGGTAAGCGCGCTGACAAAGTCCAGTTCGCCCTGCATCGCACGTTCGGTGATGTCGGCGATCTTTTCCTTCAGGCCCGCAAAATCGGCCAGTTCGTCGATGCATTCCTGTCCGATCATGGTCGAATCCATGTCGGAGACGAACAGCTGCGGCACGGCGATCTCGCCCTCGCTCATCAGCAGGTCGCAAGGGCTGAAACAGGTATCGAGGATCGCCCGCACGTCCGCCGGGTTCGCCCCCTCCCCGCTCTTTGCCGCGAAGTCGATTTCCAGCACGTCGCCGCAGAACTCCAGCATCTGCGCGCCGGCAAGCGCCCAGCCTTTTTCCGCCAACATGCCGCCCGCCCGTTCGAGCGCGGTTTCCATGCGTGTGGGGTCTGCTATCAGCCGGGCGATGAGCACGGACGAAATCTCCTTGAACGACGAACGGGGTCCTGGCGACGAAAAGCCTCGGGTCGCGCTCATTGCAGGGCCGACAGCAAGCGGCAAGAGCGATCTGGCGGTCGATCTGGCACTCGCTGCCGAAAAGTGCGGTTTGCCGGCAACCGTGATCAATGCGGACAGCGCGCAGGTCTATCGCGATCTGCGCGTGCTTTCGGCCCGGCCCGACGATGACGAGATGCGCGGCGTGCCCCATGTCCTGTTCGGAGCATGGGACGGAGCGGAGCCATGTTCCGCCGCCGATTGGGCCGCGCGCGCGAAACAGGAAATCGCGCAAGCCCATGGCGCGGGACGACTGCCGATCCTCGTTGGCGGGACGGGCCTTTACTTGCGCACCCTGATCGACGGCATTGCCCCCATCCCCGCCATCGATCCGCAGGTCCGCGAGGCTGTCCGCGCCATGCCGGTTGCGGCGGCGCATGCGGCTCTAACAGTAGAGGACCCCGCCTCTGCCAATCGTCTCAATCCAGCGGATACAACCCGCGTTGCCCGCGCGCTGGAAGTGGTGCGCAGCACGGGGCAACCGCTGGCCCACTGGCACGCGCACATGGAAGGCGGGATCGGCGGGGAGATTGATCTGGCCGCCGCCATCCTCATGCCGGAGCGGGAGGCATTGTACGACAAGTGCGACCGGCGCTTTGCCCTGATGCTGCAGTACGGCGCCGTCGACGAAGTGCGCGCGCTGCTTGCCCGCAATCTCGATCCCGACCTTCCGGTCATGCGCGCCATCGGCGTGCCCGAGATCGCCGGAATGCTCCTTGGCAAATACGATGCGGCAGAGGCCTGTTCGCGCGGATCGGCCGCGACTCGCCGCTATGCGAAACGGCAATACACGTGGTTTCGCCATCAGCCGCCGGTTGATTGGAACCGGTTCTACGCTGAAAATGTCTCAAATGGGGTCGTTGTTGAAATATTATTACGAAAACTAAGGTTGACATGATATTCCATGTCGCCTAGTCCGCCCTTCGAATTGGGTTGGGAGAGAGAGGCCCGGGTGCACGACACTCGGGCCCATTTTCTTGGCCCGTCAGCCAACAGAAACGGAGAACGACAGTGACCGAGCGCAGCGGCGCCGACATCTTGATGGACAGCCTGGCCGAACAGGGGGTCGAAGTGGTCTTCGGCTATCCCGGTGGTGCGGTACTGCCCATTTACGATGCCCTGTTTTCCGACAACCGCATCCGCCATGTCCTCGTCCGGCATGAAGCCGGTGCGGCCCATGCCGCCGAAGGTTACGCCCGTTCGACCGGCAAGCCCGGTGTCGTCCTCGTCACCAGTGGCCCCGGCGCGACGAATGCGGTTACCGGCATCGCCGATGCCTTCATGGATTCGATCCCGATGGTCGTCCTGACCGGTCAGGTCGCGACTGCGATGATCGGCACCGACGCGTTTCAGGAAGCCGACACCATCGGCATCACGCGGCACTGCACGAAGCACAACTATCTTGTGAAGGACCCGTCGGAACTGGCCGCGACCATTGCCGAGGCGTTCCAGATCGCGACCACCGGCCGCCCCGGCCCCGTCGTCATCGACATTCCCAAGGACGTTCAGGTCGCTAGCGCGCCTGTTCAGGCGATCGACAAGCCGAGCCGCTACACCCCGCCATCGACCGGCGCGGACGAGGCGATCGCCGAAGCCGTTCGCCTGATCGCGGCGGCCAAGGCGCCTGTCCTCTACAGCGGCGGCGGCGTCATCAATTCGGGGCCGGAAGCATCCGAACTGCTGCGCGAGCTGCAGGCGCTGACCGGTGCGCCCGTCACCAGCACGCTAATGGGCCTTGGCGCCTATCCCGCGCATGACAAGGCGTGGCTGGGTATGCTGGGCATGCATGGCACCTATGAAGCCAACATGACGATGAACCGGTCCGATCTGGTCGTCGCCATCGGCGCGCGCTTCGACGACCGCGTCACCGGCCGGGTCGAGGATTTCGCGCCCGACGCGAAGAAGATCCACATCGACATCGACCGTTCCTCGATCAACAAGACAGTCCGCGTCGATCTGCCGATCATCGGCGATTGCGCCACTGTGCTGCGCCAGATGATCGACGAGTGGAAGACGACCGGCGCAACTGCGCAGAACCTTTCGGAATGGTACCACCGGATCGACGGCTGGCGCGCGCGCAACTCGCTTGCCTATCCGCGGTCCGAGGAAGAGATCATGCCGCAGTTCGCGATCGAGCGGCTGTATGAACTCACCAAAGACCGCGATCCGATCATCACCACCGAAGTCGGCCAGCACCAGATGTGGGCGGCGCAGCACTTCCACTTCTTCGGCCCCAACAAGTGGCTGACGAGCGGCGGTTTGGGCACCATGGGCTACGGCCTGCCCGCGGCCATCGGTGCGCAGCTTGGCAATCCCGAAGCGCTGGTGATCGACATCGCGGGCGAAGCCTCGATCCAGATGAACATTCAGGAACTGGGCACGGCAAGCCAGTACCGCCTGCCGGTCAAGGTTTTCATCCTCAACAACGAATACATGGGCATGGTCCGCCAGTGGCAGGAACTGACCTATGAATCGCGCTATTCGAATTCGTACAGCGACGCGCTGCCCGATTTCGTGAAGCTGGCGGAAGCTTATGGCTGGAAGGGTATCCAGATCGACAATCTGGACGATCTGGACGCCGGCATTCAGGCGATGATCGAACATGACGGCCCCGTCATCGTCGATTGCCGCGTGGCGAAGCTTGCCAATTGCCTGCCGATGTTCCGTTCGGGCGCGGCCCACACCGACATGATCCTCTATGGCGACGACACGCAGCGCGAAGTCACGGCCGAAGCGAAGGCGTCCGTCTGATGCATATCCAGCACCGCGAGCAGGAACGACACGTTCTTGCCATCACCGTCGACAACGAAAGCGGCATTCTGGCCAAGATCGCCGGACTTTTCACCGCGCGCGGGTACAATATCGATTCGCTGACGGTTGCCGACATCTCGGAAAACCACAACGTCAGCCGGATCACCATCGTTACCCACGGTCCGCAGGAAGTGATCGACCAGATCCATGCGCAGCTGGAACGGCTGATCCCGGTTCACAAGGTTGCCGACCTCACCGAACTCGGCCCGCATGTGGAGCGCGAACTGGCTCTGGTGAAAGTGGCCGGAAAGGGCGACAACCGGGTAGAGGCGCTGCGCCTTGCCGACGTCTACCGCGCCAAGGTGGTCGATTCCACAACCGGGAGTTTCATTTTCGAGATCACCGGCACTCCGGAAAAGATCGACGCATTCGTCGCCCTGATGCGTGAACTCGGCCTTGTCGAAGTGGGCCGCACGGGCATCGTGGGCATGATGCGCGGTGTGAACGGGGCATAACCGGGTCCGAATTCGTTCCAAACGATACATTTGAAGCAACCATCCAACACAGCTATGCGCCGCTGCGTAATCCGGCGGCCAAGCCATATCAGCAGGCCAAGAGCCAAGGGGAACTGAAGTGAAAGTCTATTACGACGCCGACTGCGACCTGAACCTGGTCAAGGACAAGAAGATCGCCATCGTCGGCTATGGCTCGCAGGGCCATGCCCACGCACAGAACCTGCGCGACAGCGGCGTTGCCAATGTCGCCATCGCGCTTCGCGAAGGTTCGTCCACGCGCAAGAAGGCCGAAGGCGCAGGCTTCAAGGTCATGACCAACTCGGAAGCTGCCGAGTGGGCCGACATCATCATGATCCTCGCCCCTGACGAACATCAGGCGGCGATCTACAACGACGACATCGCCGGCCGCATGAAGCCGGGTTCGGCTCTTGCCTTCGCGCATGGCCTGAACGTCCACTTCGGCCTGATCGAAGCGCCGAAGGACATCGACGTGATCATGATCGCGCCGAAGGGTCCGGGCCACACCGTGCGCAGCGAATACCAGCGTGGCGGCGGCGTGCCCTGCCTGATCGCGGTTGAAAACGACGCCAGCGGCAATGCCCATGACGTCGCGCTTGCCTATGCCAGCGCCGTTGGCGGTGGCCGTTCGGGCATCATCGAAACCAACTTCCGCGAGGAATGCGAAACCGACCTGTTCGGTGAGCAGGCCGTGCTTTGCGGCGGCGCGACCGCGCTGGTGCAGGCCGGTTTCGAAACGCTGGTCGAAGCTGGCTACGCACCGGAAATGGCCTACTTCGAATGCCTCCACGAACTGAAGCTGATCGTTGACCTGATGTATGAAGGCGGCATCGCCAACATGCGCTACTCGATCTCGAACACCGCCGAATACGGCGACATCAAGACCGGCCCGCGCATCATCACGGCTGAAACGAAGAAGGAAATGAAGCGCGTTCTGGAAGACATCCAGTCGGGCCGCTTCGTGAAGGACTTCGTCCTCGACAACCGCGCCGGCCAGCCGGAACTGAAGGCTTCGCGCAAGGCGGCCCAGCGCCACCAGATCGAGGAAACCGGCGCCAAGCTTCGTGCGATGATGCCGTGGATCGGTGCGAATGCGCTGGTCGACAAGGAAAAGAACTGATCCCATCGCGCCACGGCGCGACGCGATAACGAAACGGGGCCCGCGCATCATGCACTTGATGCGTGGGCCTTTTTCGTTAGCTTCGCGCGCGATTCTATCTTCGGAGACCCGATCGATGCGCACCGCCACGAAAGCCCTGCTTGCCGCCGCCTGCCTTGCTGTCCCCGCCACAGCGCCAACGGCACAGGAAGCGCCGAAGATGCAACTGGGCCGCGCCGATGCCTCGCTTGTACAGGCGGGGTCCTACACCGCCGATGCCGCACACACTCTGGTAGGATGGCGTGTGAACCATCTGGGCTTCAACGACTATTTCGGTATTTTCGGCGATATTTCGGGCACGCTCGAACTCGATCCGGCTGACCTCGCCTCTGCAAAAGTCGATGTGACGATCCCCGTCGCGGCCGTGACGACCGCAAGCGCGGGGCTCACCGAACACCTGCTGCGCGCAGGCAAGGATGGCGGGAAACCCGATTTCTTCGGCCCCGCACCGGCCCCTGCCCGCTTCATCTCCACGATGGTCACGCCTACCGGTACGAACTCGGCGATGATCGTCGGTGACCTGACGCTCAATGGCGTGACGGCGCCTGTCGCCATCGCCGCGAAGTTTACCGGCGCGGGTCCTGCACCGATGAGCGGCAAGCAGACCGTCGGCTTCGAAGGTCGCGCCACGCTGAAGCGCAGCACCTTTGGCGTCAACATGGGCATTCCCATGGTAAGCGACGAAGTCGAACTGGACATCACGTCCGCCTTCGAACTGGCTTCGTGATGCGCCTCGCGCTCCCCGCGCTGCTGGCCCTTGCGGCCTGTTCGTCCGGGGAGCGTGCGGGCGACGCCCCGGCGGGCACGCCATCGCCGGCCGTGCCGGACTTTGCCGATGCCGAATGGGTGCCGCCTGCGCAGTGCCCGTCATGGGCCGATGCCGATCGGCCGGCGGGATCGAACTGTTATGGCATCATGCCCGAAAGCTGCGGTGCGGACCGTGCCTCGGCCTATGTCGGCCAGACGATGAGCGCGGCGATCGAGGAAGTGCTGGAAAAGTTGGCAGTCGCAAGGCTGCGCGTGATCGCGCCTGACACGGCCTATACCGAAGATCTCAATCCGGGCCGCCTCAACGTCTTTACCGACGCGAGCGGCACGATCACCGGCGTCGACTGCTTCTGACAAGAGCCGCGCGCAAGGCCCGAATCAGGTCTGGACATTGCCGCGCGCGTGGATCATAGCCGGTTTCGTAATGACTGTGATGCGCCTGCACCCCGGCCTTGGCCTGCTGCTTCGACTTACACGCCCCCGGGCGTGACCTTTGCGCTGCCTGCGGGCCGCGCGTGTCGGCCCGGGGGATAGAAAGCCGCACCACCTGAATCAGCAGACAAGAAGTATTCGTCATGACCCATGAACAGCCCCGACAGGGCATGTTGAACGATCCGTCGGTCAAGTACCGCCCCTTCCCCACGATCGACATCCCCGATCGCCAGTGGCCTTCGCGCACGATCACGAAGCCGCCGCGCTGGCTTTCCACCGACATGCGCGACGGTAACCAGTCGCTCATCGATCCGATGGACAGCGTGAAGAAGAACCGCTTCTTCGACCAGCTGGTGAAAGTGGGCCTGAAAGAGATCGAGGTCGGCTTCCCCGCAGCCGGCGCGACCGAATTCGATTTCATCCAGGGCCTCGTGCGTTCGGACCGCATACCGGACGACGTGCTGGTGCAGGTGCTGACGCAAAGCCGCGAAGACCTGATCGTGCGAAGCTTCGAAAGCCTCGAAGGCGCGAAGCAGGCGATCGTCCACGTCTATAACGCGGTCAGCCCCGCATGGCGCGACATCGTGTTCAAGATGAGCAAGGAGGAAGTGCGCGGCATTGCCGAGGCTGGCGCCAAGGTTATCCGCGACCAGGCCGCGAAGTACCCGGGCACCGACTGGCACTTCGAATATTCGCCGGAAACGTTCAGCACCGCCGAACTCGATTTCAGCATCGAATGCTGCGAAGCGGTGATGAACATCCTGCAGCCGACGCCCGAACGTCCGATCATCCTGAACCTGCCCGCCACGGTCGAATGCGCGACGCCCAATGTCTATGCCGACCAGATCGAGTATTTCTGCCGCAACCTGCCCAACCGCGAAAGCGCGGTGGTCAGCCTGCACACCCACAACGATCGCGGCACCGGCGTCGCGGCGGCGGAACTGGGCGTGATGGCGGGTGCCGACCGTGTCGAAGGCTGCCTGTTCGGCAATGGCGAGAGGACCGGCAACTGCTGCCTCGTCACCGTTGCGCTGAACATGTACACGCAAGGGGTCGATCCCGGCCTCGACTTCTCGGACATCGACGAGGTGATCGAGACGGTCGAATTCTGCAACCAGATCCCCGTGCACCAGCGCCACCCCTATGGCGGCGAACTGGTCTTCACGGCGTTCTCGGGCAGCCATCAGGACGCGATCAAGAAGGGGTTCGAGGCGCATGACGCGCAGAACGACCAGTTCTGGCGCGTACCCTACCTGCCGATCGACCCTGCGGATCTCGGCCGCAATTACGAGGCGGTGATCCGCGTCAATTCGCAGTCCGGCAAGGGCGGTTTCGCGTGGGTTCTGGAACAGGACCGTGGCCTGAAGCTGCCCAAGCGGATGCAGGCGCACTTCTCCAAAGCCGTACAGCGCATGGCGGACGAAACGGGCCGCGAACTGAACGCCGCGGACATCTGGGATGCGTTCCAGAGCGAATATCACGTGTCCCGCCCGCAGCATTTCCAGCTCGTCGATTACGAGGAGCAGCGCGCCAAGGATGGCACCCGCGTCTTCACCGGCACGGTGACGGAGGGCGGCACGGAACGCACCGTTTCAGGCCGGGGCAACGGGCTGATCTCGTCCGTCGTCGCCACGCTGGGCGAAGCGTTCGGCATGCAGCTCGAAGTGCTCGACTATTCGGAACATGCCCTGTCAAAGGGCAGCGACGCCAAGGCGGCCGCCTACGTCGAATGCATGACCGGAAATGGCGAGATCGTCTGGGGCGTCGGCATCAGCGCCGATGTCGCCACGGCCAGCGTACGCGCGATCCTAAGCGCGGCGAACGCGGCGCGGGCAGACTGACGATCGAAATTCGGCAGATCCCGGCGCGTTTCCGCACGCGCCGGGATCTGCCGCGCGCGTTACGCGCTGTCTGCAGTCGCGCCCCATAGCTGGTCTGCCATGGCATCCAGCGTTCCGTAGTTAACGCCAGCCCCGATCGGATCGCGACGGTTGAGAACCAGCCGCGATTGTCCGTCGCCACGCAGCCACCGGGCAAGCCCGCGCTGCACAATGCGGAGACGGAAGATCGCCATACCCGCTGCCCGCATCTCATTGCGGCTGCGTATGTGCGACCACTCCCTCTCGATTGCGCCGACCCTTTCGAATACCAGTTCGTTATAAACCTTGTGCGGCCCGCGATGCAGCGGAAGGCGCTCTTCGAACGCAGCTGCCTCGCTTCCGGGAAGAAGCGCGCCATTGGTGTTGAAGTCGTCGAACCACAGCCCCGCGGTACCAACCGACGAAAGCATGGCCGCAAGGCAGCGACGCGAAAAGAACTGGCGCGGCAAGAGGTGGTGTTTTTGCCATCCCTTACGAAAACCCGGCATACCGGGACGATTTACACCAGAAAAACGTCGAATTGCCGCTGCGCCGGCAATGTACGTCATATTGCTTGACCCCCTCCGATTCTCTTCGGGGGAAAGACTTAAGCAAATGGTGATCGAGAAAGGTAAATTTTCTTGCCGCTAGCGTCGGGATTCACTTCGAACAGGCCGAACCCGTCAATCTCCATCGTGTCCGGTTCGCGTATGCGGCCATGATTTGCCATATAGTCGATCATACGGATGGCTGCCCGGGCCCTGTCCGCATTCGCCATACCTGCAATCGGCGCAATCGCGATTTCCTGCCCGCAAATGGCATCCATGCCGCGGCTGACCAGAACGTCGCCATCCTCGACCATCAGCGAAGCCAGCCCCAGTGCGGGAAACGGCCCGCCGTCCAGCCATTCGCGGGCGACTTTCGCGAAATAATCGCAGTTCATGACACTCGACGCGGGCTGCCATCCGACCGCGATGCAATGGGCGGCACCGGTCAGGGCCAGCGTCGCTGCAGCAAGCCCACGCACCATTTCCAGCGGAGAAACATTGTCGTTCGCCGCGCCGCCGGGGGCCAGCAGGATCGCCTCCGTCCCCTCAAGCCCGTCGTTGCGGATATCGAAGAAATATTGCGGTGGGCCCGTTCGTGCGGAAGCACCGGGCGCTGCACCGGACAGGACCATCGCAAAACCATCGTATTCGAAAGAAAAAGCGCCCGCTTCGTCGATCTCTGTCAGCCCGCTAAAACTAGCGCCGCCCATCGCCTCAAGACGATCTGCAATAGCACCGGAGTCGGGCCGTCCGCCCGCAAACCACAGACTGAAAGTGAGTTCTTGCTGATCCCCGGGCCTTACCCCACTTCCGACAGTGCCGGACATGACCTCTATTTCCTGTGCCGTTTGCGCGACCTTTTGCAAACACCCGATCATCGGTACAGTCCCTATGGCAGTAACCATATCCATTATCGACATGAATGTCGTTAATTACATTGTTCGATCAATTTGCACTATCGCTCAAGACTGCAGTTACGCCGTCCTTGCGATCAAAATATGCCCATTGCCAACCCTTCGGCCAGCACCTGCCCCAAAGCGGCGCAGAGTTCGCACTGGTCTTCGGGAAGCGTCTTTTCCTTGAGAATTTCTGCCGGTGTCTGCGCGCCGAAGTTGACGATTACAGCGTCGGTCACCCGTTTCAGCCGCCAGCCCGTGGCGATCCTGTCGATCTGGCGCGTCGCCCCTTCCCCGTCAGAGCCGGCGGCGATGGCCGTGGCATAGGCCCGGCCCTCGATCCTGCCGAGCACGGGGTAATAGCACCGGTCGAAGAATTCCTTCATCGCTCCGCTCATCGAAGCGAGATTTTCGGGGCACACGAACAGATAGCCCCGCGCCGAAAGCATGTCTTCGGGCGTGACTTCGTCGCAATAAAGAAGGCGCGCCTCATCCCCTGCCCCGGCGCTGGCTGCAGCGGCCATCTGCCTCGCTCCTCCCGTTCGCGAATGCCAGACGATCAGCAGGGACGGCGTGTCTGTCATGGCGTTCATGCTAACCACACCCCGCCTGGGGGAAAAGGCGGGGAGCGGTGAGCCGAACGGGTTTTACCCCGCCGCATGCACCTGTAAGTTCGCAAGATGGCTTCAATTCCCGGACATAACGAACTCGAAGGTCACGCATGCGGCATCGCGGCATCGCTGTCCGGCAAGGCGTGGCGCTGGCGCGGCGGCAACATGGCGCTGGGCGGCGGATCGATGTCGGGCGGGGATCTGGTGACGCAACTGCTCACCGCGCGCGGCGTTGCGGCGGAGGATGTTGAACGGCACCGCAATCCGACCCTGCGATCATTCCTGCCCGATCCGTCGATCTTTCACGACATGGATCTGGCCGCAGAGCGGGTGGCACAGGCCGTATTGAGCCGGGAAGCGGTCACGATCTACGGCGATTACGACGTGGACGGGGCGACCAGCAGCGCGCTGCTGATCCGGCTTTTGCGCGAACTCGGGTCGAATCCGTCGCACTATATCCCCGATCGCCTGCTGGAAGGTTACGGCCCGTCGGGTGAGGCTCTCGTAAAGCTGGGGCAGGAAGGCAGCAGCCTGATCGTAACGGTCGATTGCGGGGCGATGGCGCACGAGGCGCTGGCGATGGCGCACGATGCCGGTATCGACGTGATCGTGGTCGATCATCACAAGTGCGCGGCGGAAAATCCCAAGGCTGCGGCGCTGGTCAATCCCAATCGCCTCGATTCGAGCGACGAGGCCGCGTCATACGGGCATCTGGCCGCGGTCGGCGTCGCCTTCCTTCTGGGGATCGCGATCGTTCGCACACTGCGCAGTCAGGGATATTTCGCAAACCGGCCCGAACCGGACCTGATGGGCCTGCTCGATCTGGTGGCCTTGGGCACCGTGGCCGATGTCGCGGCGCTTCACGGCCTCAACCGCGCTTTCGTCGCGCAAGGGCTGAAGGTGATGGCCCACCGGCGCAATGCCGGCATCAATGCCCTGATCGATGTCAGCCGGCTGAAACGCGCGCCGCAATGCAGCGATCTGGGCTTTGCCCTCGGCCCGCGAATCAACGCTGGCGGCAGGGTTGGCGAATCGACACTGGGCGTGCGCCTGCTGACGGGCGATGGCGGAGAAGAAGTGCGGGACATCGCAACCCGCCTCGACGCACTGAACGAGGAACGCCGCGCGATCGAGGCCGAAGTGCAGGAAGCGGCCGAAGCGCAAGTCGCGGGGCAGCACAACCGCGCGGTCCTCGTCCTGTCGGGTCGCGGATGGCATCCCGGCGTCATCGGCATCGTGGCCGGTCGCATCAAGGAGAAGACGGGCAAGCCGGCGATCGTCGTCGCGTTCGATGCCGATGGCGAAGGCAAGGGTTCGGGTCGCTCGGTATCGGGCGTGGACCTTGGCGCCGCGATCATCGCCGCACGGGAAGAAGGCCTGCTGGTCAAGGGCGGCGGCCATGCGATGGCGGCTGGCCTGACGATAGAGGAAGACCGGATCGACGCGTTCGCCGAATGGCTGGACACGCGGCTTGCCCGCGATGTCGAACGCGCGCGAACAGGGCTTGCCACGATCATCGACATATCGGTGGCGCCGCGCGGATTGCAGCCCGACCTTGTCACGCAACTGGAAGAGGCCGGACCCTACGGCGTCGGCTGGCCGGCACCGCGCGTTGCCGTCGGCCCGGTCCGTCTGGTCAAGGTCGACATCGCCGGCAATGGACATGTTCGCGTGATCGCCAGCGGCCAGGACGGTGCCCGGTTCAAGGCCATCGCCTTTCGCGCGGCGGACAGTGATATGGGGCAAACCTTGCTCCACGGATCGCAGGGGCGGAAGTTCTGGCTGGCCGGTCGTGCCAGGATCGATGACTGGGGTCAGGTTCCCGCAGCCGAACTGCACATCGAGGACGCGGCATTTGCGGACTGATTTATCCCGCACTTTGGAAGCCATGCATACTGTTTGCAACAAAAGCGCAATTCGCGCTTGACCGTCCGCGAAGCGCCCCGTAAGTGGCCGGCCTGCACCGACGTGGCCCCTTCGTCTAGCGGTTAGGACGCGGCCCTTTCACGGCTGAAACACGGGTTCGATTCCCGTAGGGGTCACCACGGTGCAGCATTATCCCGGCGACGCGCGGCGTCCGCCCCGGATCGATCGGCCCCTTCGTCTAGCGGTCAGGACGCGGCCCTCTCACGGCTGAAACACGGGTTCGATTCCCGTAGGGGTCACCAAGGAAATCAAGCACTTAGCAAGATTTCCGCCGGTTCCATGAAATAACGGTGAAATATTACGGCAGTGTACGGCGATTTACGCCGGTTTACGCCGCGCGGTTAGAACGGGCGCGAATCGTCATAGGGCACTGCGAAGTCCGCCGACGCTTTCGGGGGCATTGTCATTGCAAGCCTCTTGAAATTCGCGCGCCATGCCAATGAGCATATCGCAATGGCGCTTGTATTCCGGGTCGCGCCGGTAAGTGTATTCTGCGCGCTCGCAGGCACGAAAAACAGAACCGACATTGCGCCCCATAGCCTGCCCGATTTTCGGATAGCTGTAACCAGCAACGCGGGCCGCGAGGGCAACCGCCGATCTGGCGTGGAAAATCTGCGCCGTCCGGCGTGGGCCGGTGATTACGTCGGCGGGGATGCCAAACAATTGGGCTGCGTGGTCAACCAGCCTTGCAACGGGGATATGGTCCATGCCGTGATGCCTTAATTTTTGGAGTTGGTGTGCGTTAGCCGCGACCTCGCGCGGCAGCGTCCAATCGCCGCGCAAATGCGTTGGCGTTGTCATTATCAGCGACGCCACCGATGCGCGCCGAACTGGCCCGCCACGTCCGCCGCTTGCGATTATCCGGTGTCATGTCCGCAAGGTCATTTCGCACGGCTTCAAGCCGTTCGCGCAGCCTGTCGCATCCGGCCAATTCAAGTTCATCAATGGCGCGGCCCAAATGCCGCAGCGCCCTGCGCCTGTCGTCAATACGATTTTCAATTTCACAGTCGTCAATCATGATTCACCAATAAATGAGGGTGGCGGCTGCGGAGCCGGGTAATGGAAACGAACCCCAGCCCCGCAGCCTATTCAACCCGCAACCGCCACACCACAAGCGGTTAGCGCGGGTCGAAATATTAGCGTCTGGCGGTGGCTTTGAAGCCTGCACGCATCGCGCGCGTGGCAATTTGCCCCTTGCCGACTTTCAAGCCGGTTTCGGCTGCAATTCTGGCGCGTTCCGCGTCGATAGCCGCAACCAAATCAGCATCGAGATAGATCGTTAGCGCCTGTCGCGCGGGCTTTACCTGATCCTGCGTCACCATGCGCCAATCACCCTTGGTTTGTCGTCCCACTGAACACCGCCAATTCTGGCACTGCGCGGGGCTTGCTGGCTGTTGGTAATCCAGTTGGTGGCGGCAGCAGCTATGCGGAACTCAAGACGTTGAACGGCCTTCGAAAGCTGCTCGTCCGAAAGTTCCGGGAATATGCGCTCAAAGAACTTTCGCGCGCCGTCGTCGCCCCCCGAATAGAGCCAAGGGTTTATGCCCGGAAATGCCACTATGAAGCGCGGCTCGTCATAGTCCTTGCCAAAGCGAGGAGTGATATGGGCCGCGTCGATGGCGTCCAGCACCGTGACGGGCAGCAGGATGGGCGCGCGGGGGTCAATTGGCGGGGTGGGTTCGACCTCGACGAGCGTTTCATCCACCGGAGCGGCGGCAGGCGGCTCACGCCTGAACAGCGACAGGATGCGCCGCATATCAGGCTCCCACCGTCCAAAATGCGCCGGGCATCGGGAGCAATGCCTCCATGTTTGCCCAGCAAGTTAGGTTCAAGTCGCCGTTGATGTTCGCGCGCTCGGCGACCAGACTTATACGCTCGCTAATGGCAACGGCTGACCGGCTGAACGAACCAACTACTGTTCCGGCAATTGCAGGCGTCAACTCCGCCGGGATGCCGGACGCGCGCAATGCGCCATCCTGCCCGACCGATGCGCCATCGCTCGCCGTCCCGACCAGCGCGCGCAGTTCCGAGAATTTGAAACCCAACGCCGCAGCGGCCCCAAGGTTGAACGCAGCGGGAGTTGTGGCGGCAATCGCATCCAGTAGCACTTTGTCGGCGGCGCGGGCGATGCCAAGGCAGATACTCGCAAGGGCCACGTCCGAAAGATAGCCCGCCTCATAAGCCCGGCGATCCGCGCGGGTCAGCTTGACGCGGAATGCAAGGTTGGCCGTCTCGCCAATGTCGATAGGCGCGGTGAAAAACGGCAGGGCACTATCCGGGGCGTCGGCATCGTCGGCCACCGGGGCAAAAGGTGCAGCTTCAATAAGGTCGAAATGCATCGTCTGTCGGAGGAAAATCGTTTCCCCGTTGACCACGCGCCCGTCGTTCATTTCTGGAACGGGAATAATGCGCGCGCCCGCTCCGGCAACGCGGCTGGCTTCAAGCAGTGCCGCCGAAAGTTTCGAGTTCTTGCCCGCCTCACGTCCAATCGGGAAGTGAGTGGCGCGAAGTTTCGTGTTGCCAATATCGGGCAACTCAAGATCGCCAATGGCGACATGATCCACGAGGGCGGCGGGCTTCTGAATTGTGGCGCGCACGTTGTTATCGTGGTCAGTGACATGACTGTAGCCGATCTGTTGGGCTGCGCTGTCGAGAAACGTCGAGAACGTCGAACGCTCTGCGTTTGGTTTGCGTGCATTACGAGATTGAATAGTCATTGCTGCAAGGCTCTCTGCGATTTTCAGAATGTCGGGGAATGTCCCGCTGAACAACAGATGGCGTGCAAAGCGATTTAGATCAATAAAATTCATCTGGCTTTGCATAAGTATGACTATTTTCCTCTTTGTTGCCACCAACTATTAGTTGTTGGTGGCATCTATTCTCAAATATTCGACCGTTGAGTGCGTTTAAACGTACTGCTGAGCCACGGCAACGCCGCGCATCCCCCCGGTTCAAGGTACTTCCGGGGGCAATCTTAGGCGGGGACATTTGGCCCGCGTGAAATCAAATCTGCGTGCGTTTTCTAGGCACCCTTTCTGATTAGAGCGCCGCCAAAAATATTATCAAAAGCCATGAGAAATCGGCGCAAGCGCCAACCCGACGAAATAACGGGAATAAACCGGCGACCGTGGCCGCCGGTTTATTTTGGCTAAGCGGTGCGCCAGATGCGGAAGCCATCCGGCGTCTTGCGTTGCGAAAAGCGTTTACCAGCGCCGCACTTCGTCATGTAGAACCGCGAGAATGCCGATGACAGCCGGTTTTTGTTTGTCGCTTCAGTTGGAATGACGAAGCTGTCTCCAACTTCCATCTGCCGCAGTGCATTAGCAACCCCGGTCCTCACATTTCCCTTTTCGGGAAGCGGCACGCCCTTTTCGATCTCAAACATTCGGTATTTCCCTTAGTTACCGTAAACATAGGGCCTCCTAAGTGTTGTTAGATGCAGTCAATTAACGGCCACTCGGTTACAAAGCCCACGGGGCGAATTTCCGAGGGATGTGCATTTTGGAGATTTTTGCGAGCGGTAGGTTTAGGTGAATTAGTTGTGTGTGGGTGCATGCGCTGATTGGTTGGGTACACAAGGTAAGCACACACCCAGCTTAAATTATTGAATTTAAAACATTTGTGTAGGAGGTGGGTGTACAACCACCTTTTAAAAGACTTTTAGAGATTGAAAGGCCCCATAGGGAAAGCGGGGTAATTATAGGAAAGTCGCTCCACCCCTTACACCCGCCCACCCTAAAATGGCGATATTTCCGCTTATTTTCAGTACTTTGGTATTTTGTGGACCCTTGCGCGGGACTTACACCCCAGTTTCCGCAACTCCCGCTCAGCACCACCCGCCTCCCGTCTGGCGTGCGCCGTGCCCGGCTTATCAAACTAGCGATGCGTTAAAACGCTGCGCGATGGGCGGAAATTCGCCCCGTGGGCTTTGTAACCGTATGTGTTGGATAGGTGCACCATGTGCAGGGCATAAGTGGGATTTTCAGCCAATGGCTAACCAGCGTTTAAACGCAATCATTACGATTGGCGGCACTGTAACCGGCGGGCTGAAAAGCGCGCTGGGCAGTACGCAAACGAAGTTGCGAGCCATCGGCGGCACAATCCGCGATCTTGAGCGCGAGCAAAAGGGCTTGGGCCGGGCAATCCGCGACGCGGACGGAATGCCGATTTATCATTTGCAGCGCCGTTACGACGCCTTGACGGGCAGGATTGAGCGCGCCCGCCGCGAACAGGAAAAGTTCAAGCGGGCGATGGAAACCCGCAACGCCGGGCGTGGCATGATGGGCGAGGCGCTGGGCACCATTGCCACGGTCGGCGCGGTTGCGGCGACGGCGGGGCTGCCCATTGTCCACGCTGCCAGCTTTGAAAAAGCCATGCTTGGCGTCGCCAAACAGGTTGACGGCGCGCGGGATAGTTCCGGCAAGCTGACCCAAGTTTATCACGACATGCGCCGTGAAATTCAATTGCTGGGCCGCGAAGTTCCGATTTCCACGAACGAACTTGCGGGCATGGTCGAGCAGGGCGCGCGCATGGGCATTGCGCGCGACGGGCTGATTGATTTCACGCGCACAACGGCGAAGATGGCGACCGCGTTGGACCTGCCGCGCGAGGAACTTGCCGACAACATGGGCAAGATTGCGAACCTGTACGGCGTGCCCGTGCCGGAAATCGAAAAGCTGGGCGACGCAATCAACTATCTGGACGACAACGCGCTTTCCAAGGGTGGCGATATTGTCGATTTCCTGCGCCGCACGGGCGGCGCTGCCGGGCTGGTCAAGGTTTCGGCAACCGAAATGGCGGCGCTGGGTTCAACGCTGCTATCGCTGGGCGAGCGCAGCGAAACCGCGTCCACGGCGTCAAACGCATTCATTCAAAAGCTGGCGGCTGCCGACAAGGGCACGAAGAAATTTCGCGGCGCGCTGGATGAAATCGGGCTGTCCGCCGCTGCCGTGCAAAAGGGGATGCAGACGGACACGCAAGGCACGATCCTGCAAGTTATCGAAGCCGTGCGGAAACTGCCCAAGGAAAAGCAACTTGGCGTGCTGGTTGATCTGGTGGGCCTTGAGCATTCCGACAGCATTTCAAAGCTGGTTTCCGGCGTGGACGAATACCGCAAGCAAATTGACCTTGTGAACAGCGACAAGGCAGGCGGCAGCATGGGCCGCGAGTTCGCCGCGCAGCTTGAAACCACGTCGGCGCAATTCGAAATCCTGAAAAATCGCGCTTATGAAACGTCCGTCAATATCGGCGCGGTTTTGCTACCCACCGTCAACAAGGCAATGACAGTGATAGGCGGGATCGCCAGCGCAACGGCGGACTGGTCGCGCGAGCACCCCGTCCTTGCCAAGAACATCATGGCTGTCACCGGCGCAGTGGTCGGTGGCGTCGTGGCCCTCAATTCGCTCAAGTTTGCATTTGGAGCCGCGCAAGCTGCTGGCGCAACGCTTAAGCTGATGATGGCCACAAACCCGATTGGCCTTGCCGCCATTGCCATCGGCGCGGCGGCGTTGCTGATCTATCAGAATTGGGACGCAATCAGCGCGTTTTTCAGCAACCTTTGGGCTGGGATCAAAACCACGGCGGGCGAGGCGTGGACGTTCCTAAAGGACTTGTTTTTCAAGTTTCACCCGCTGGGCATCGTCATTACCAATTGGGAGCCGCTGACAAAGTATTTCGGCAACCTTTGGGGCGGGCTGAAATCGAGCGCCGCCGGGTTCATTGATTGGATCATGGATAAGCTGGCTGTCGTGGGCGATCTGGCGCGGGGCGTGCGCGGTTTCTTCGGCGGCGGCGACGACGCCAAGCCCGCCAAGGCTGGCGCGGGGCTTCCCGCACGCCGCACGCCGCCACCTGTGCCCGCAAGCGCATGGACGCGCGCCGGGGCTGGCAACGCGACCACGAACAACAACACTTTCCATATCAAGCAACAGCCGGGGCAGGACGGCAAGGCGTTGGCGCGGGAAGTGATGAAGGAAATGGACGCCCGCGACCGCAAGCGCCGGGGCGGGGCACTTTATGACAAGGCAGCCGGGTAAATGGTCGCCCGCCCGCTGCCCCTTGCTGATCGTAGGCCAAAGGAAGGCGATATTAACTCATTAGAGCTAATCAAGCGCCATGCGCTTCAAGAAGCCCTTTAAGGCCGTCCCGATCAATCCCGACCCGGCTTATCTTGAAAGGCGGCAAAGGCGACAGGCCCCAATCCCTGTCGGTCAAAAGCCAACAAGCCCGCCAAAAGTGAAGCCGATTCCGAGCGCCGCCCCCGCCCAACAAACTAGCCCTGTCACCGCTCGCAACACCAAGCAGATACAGCCAAGCCGCAAACCCAGTCGAATTACCCCACGCCGCCGCTTGGGCAACGACACAAAGAAAATCGTAATTCTGGCGGCACTCTTTGGCTCAGTCGCCGGGGTTGGCAGCGTGGCGCTTGAACCGGGCAGCCGCGCTAAGTTCCATGCACTCGCAGTTGAATGGCACCTCGTTAGAGCGCGCGAACCTCAAGCCGGTGATTACTGGTCTGAATGCAGCGAGGCAAAGGCAGCGGGCACCTATCCAATTGGGGCGACAGAGCCGGGCTATAGGTCTGAACTGGATCGCGATGGCGACGGTATAGCATGCGAACGCTACCAGGGAACCTGATCCAGTGCGCTAACTCAACGCAGGCACCAACGGCACGACAGCAGCCGCCGCCAGATCGTCCAGCCCGTCCGCAATCCAGCGCCCATAGTGCCTTTCGATCATGGCAATGGACGTGTCATGCAACGCCGCGACCAGCCGCAACGGCAACCCGGCCCGGATGCCGCGCACGATGCTGGAATGACGCAAAGCATAGGGCACAACGTCGGCGTCCAGCCCGACCGCTTCCCGAATGTCGGCCCACGGGCGCACAAGCTCGCTTGGCGTCGCCCATGCCATGCGCCCGGCGGCAACCCAGCGGATCGAACCGGCGGCTTGTTCCATGCGCTGCCGCGTCAACAGCGGTTCGCCCTTCCCGCGCCCCTTGATCGCGGGGGCGAGCGCCGCCAGCACGTCCGCCCCGATAGGCACGGGCGTTGCGTCCGGCTTGCGCCCCTTCCCCTTGCGGCTTGGCGGCACCATCAACCGCGAACGATCAACCTGCAAGTCGCGGACGGTCAACCGGGCAACCTGCGAAAAGCGCGCGCCGGTCGCCGCAAGCACTATGACCATTCGGAAAAAGTCGCCGCCCATGCCCCGCGCGTCGTCCACGTCACGCGCCGCCGCGATGATCGCGCCAACGGTGGCGTCCGGCAAAATCTGGTTGTCGCGCGCCACGGCTTCGCCATCGTCAACGCTCGCGCTGCCGCCGCCGGTCGCCACGCTCAAACCGACCTTGACGACGCCGGGCAGCGTTGCGGGCAGGCGCGCCCGGTTTTCCAGATATGCCGCGTTGAGCGCCGCCTTTAGATCGTTGATCGCCCGTTGCCGCGTCGCGCCCTTCAAACTGTCTGGCAATCCCTGCCGCCACGCGATTAGGTGCGCTTCCTCTAGTTCGTGCAACATGACCGCCGCCAGCGGCGAAGGTTCAACCGCTGCCCGCTGTCCGCGCGCTTCGCGGCCCGTCACATATCGTTCCATTTTGTGCGTCGCGTCCGAACGAACTGGACGGCCCTTGCGGGCGCTGTCGCGGGCATCGCGCCCGGCGCAGTACGCGGCAACCGCCGTCGCCACGGCGCGCGGCGCGCCATCTGCCGTTGCGCGTTCCTCGATCCGGGCCGCTTCCACGCGCTCGCGCGCCGCCCGGATGGCTGCGTTATAATCTAGCGTGCCTTCGCTTATCGCGTCGTCGGCGGTGCCTAGCTGGTCGCGGTGATAGCCGCCGCCCGAAACCCGCCAACGCACCAACCAAACGCCGCCCCGCTTGCCCTTCCGATAACCTAGATGCGTGTCCGCATCTATGCCGCGCCAGTGCAAGCCCTCGCCCAGCTTCGCGCGCGCGTTGCGGGTCGTTAGGGGCGCTTCCGTCAATGTCCGTGCCAAGTGCCGTTTCCTGAAACCGTGAAATAAGCGTGAAATATACCCCCGTTTACGCTGGTTTACGGCAGGACGCAAAAACGGCAGATTTCGGCCATTTACGCTTTACGCTGGTTTACGTCGGCTTGCGCAAAAGGGCGATTTTTAGCGCCCTCTCACGGCTGAAACACGGGTTCGATTCCCGTAGGGGTCACCAACCTCCCGATATGACAGGCACATGACTCTGGCGCACGGCGTTGATGCGTCTTATGCGATTGCCGTGGAGTGCCTTTTCGTGATTCCCTGCCCGATCCGTCCCGCGCAATCGCGACAGGGGAACCCGTGATGCAACGCTCCTTGCCATGGGGTGGATTGCTGCTGGGCCTCGCCGGCTCGCTGACGCTGCTTTTCGTCACCTGGGACTTCTGGCTCTCGCTTGCCATATTCGTGGTCTGGATCGGCTCGCTCCTGCTTTCGCGCCCCGCGCCCGAAATGGCTCCGGTGCGCGGCGATGGCATGACGATCACGCAGGATCGCATCCGCGAACTGATCGAACCACTCAGCCTGTCCTGCCTCGTCATGGAAAACCGCCGCATCACCGTTGCGAACAAGGCAGCGCGCGACGTGCTGGGCAACCATGTCGTGGGGCAGGATGCCCGCGTCGCCCTGCGCCACCCCGAAGCGGTTCGCCTGCTGGACAGGAACGAGGGCGGAGAGGCCGTAATCAAGGGACTGACCGGTCCGCGCAGTGTCTGGGCGATGGCGCTACGCCCCGTCGACAGTTCGAAGACGCTGATCGAACTGGTCAATCGCACCGCAGAGGCCGACATCAGCCGTGCGCATACCGATTTCGTTGCCAACGCCAGCCACGAACTGCGCACTCCCCTCGCCTCTATCATCGGTTACGTCGAAACGCTGATCGATGCCGATGTCGAGGAGCAGGTCCGCCCGATGAAGCAGGAAACGCGGCTGCGGTTCCTCGAAACGATCGCGCGCGAAGGGAAACGACTGCAGGCGCTGGTAGAGGATCTGATGAGCCTTTCGCGGATCGAGGCGGAAAAGCACGACCTGCCTGCCCTCGTCCTTGATCTCGGCACCAGTCTGGAGACTGTGATTTCCGGCATGCAGTCGCTTCACGGCAAGGACCGGATCGTGCTCGAACGCGCACAGATCCCGATGCCGGTGCGCGGTGACGAACAACAGTTGCACCAGCTGGCCCGCAACCTGATCGAGAATGCCCTGAAGTACGGCGCGCCCGACGAACCCGTGCGCGTGGCGATCCAGCGGAGCAACGGCCAGTTCGAATTCAGCGTCAGCGACAGCGGCGAAGGCATCGCGCCGGAACACCTGCCCCACCTCACCCGACGCTTCTATCGCACCGATCCGGGACGCAGCCGCGCGGTCGGCGGCACCGGCCTTGGCCTGGCCATCGTCAAGCATATCGTGGAGCGACATCGAGGTCGTCTGGAGATCGACAGCAAGCAGGGCATCGGCACGAAAGTCACGATTCGCCTGCCACGTCATGTCGAGGATTCGGTCCCGGCCTGAACCGGACAGTCCGTCCGCTCATAGTTTTTGTCGCCCGAAAACACGGCCTTCCGTGCTTAGGCTGCCGATTCCGCACGTCTGTAACAAAAACGTCATCTCATGGTCATACTGGCGTCGCTGTTTGGACACATAATAGTAACAAAGGGCGTACCCACATGAGGATTTCACAGTTTTCAGAAATTGGGGTTTCCGCAATCGCCGTGATCGCATCGGCCGGGCTGGCCAGCCCCGCGTTCGCGCAGGATGCCGATGCGGCGGCCGTGCAGGCAGAGCTTCAGCAGATGCGCGCGCAGATGCAGGCAATGGCGTCGCGTATCGACACGCTTGAGGCCCAGCTCGAAACCGCAAATGCGAAAGCTGACGCGGCAGCAGAAACCTCGTCGACCGCTCTCGCCACGGCAGAGGCCGCCAAGAGCGAGACGAAGATCAGCTGGAAAGGCGCTCCGGAAATCGAGACCAAGAGCGGCTGGTCGTTCAAGCCGCGCGGCCGCCTGCAGTACGATGCAGGCGTGATCTCCGCTCCCGACATGGAAAAGGATATCGACGACGGCTTCGGCAACGAAGCGCGCCGCGTCCGCCTTGGCGTCCAGGGCGATATGCCCGGCGGCTTCAGCTACAAGTTCGAGGCTGATTTCGCCAAAAGTGAAATCGAGATCGCCGACGCATTCATCGGTTACGAAGACGGCGGCCTGAAGCTTGCGATCGGCCACCAGAACAATTTCCAGTCGTTGGAAGAGCTGACCAGCAGCCTCAACATCTCGTTCATGGAGCGCGCCGCGTTCACTGACGCCTTCGGCTTCGAACGCCGCGTCGGTGCTTCCGCCGCTTACAAGGCCGGCGACCTGCTGGTACAGGGCGGCGTGTTCACCGCGAACATCCACGAAACGGGCGAGAACAAGCAGTGGGGCGCGGACGGCCGCGTGGTGTTTGCACCGAAGACCGGAAACACCCAGCTGCACTTCGGCGGATCGCTGCACTATACCGATCTCGACGGCGACGTTTCCTCGGTCAGCTACAGCCAGCGCCCGTTCGTGCACTTCACCAGCACGAAATTCATCAAGGCCAGCGTCGCTGGCGCATCCGAGGAAACCGGATATGGCCTTGAAGCGGCAGCAATCCGCGGCCCGCTCCACTTCTCCGGTGAAGCCCACTGGCAGAGCGTATCACGCCCCGGCCTTGCCGACCCGACATTCTTCGGTGCCTCTGCCGAAGTCGGTTACTTCCTCACGAGGGGTGACACGCGCGGCTACAAGAACGGGATCTTCGATCGTGTGAAGCCTGCCAATCCGGTGGACAAGGGCGGCATGGGTGCGCTGCAGGTGAACCTGCGCTACGACCGGCTTGATCTCAATGACGCGGGCATCGTCGGCGGCACGCAGGACGGTTACGCCCTGTCGCTGATCTGGATGCCCACCAATTACACCCGCTTCATGGTGAACTACGGCCGGATGGAATACTCCGACGCGGTCATCGCAACGGCTGGCGACGCGACCTCATACGGAGTCGATGCCTTCGGCGCGCGGGCGCAGATCGACTTCTGATCCGCAGAAAAGTTTCCACAGCAACTGTGGTTTTGAACATAAATCACTGAAATATTTAATTTGTTATATTTTTGACCGGGCGCTTTCTGGCTGTCATATGCTTGTCACGACAAAGCCATAGAGCGCCCGGCAGAAATCCACGCAAAAGGAACATTCCATGCGCTTTACCAAGACGATCGTCATTGCAGCATTGTCCAGCGCCGCCCTAGCCGCTTGCGGTGGCCAGCAGGCCGCTTCGCGCGACCAGATCAAGGCGGTCGGCTCCTCCACCGTCTATCCCTTTGCCAAGGCTGCGGCAGAAGAATTCGCCCGCGCCTATTCCGGCCAGTACAAGTCGCCGATCATCGAATCGACCGGCACCGGCGGCGGCATGAAGCTGTTCTGCGCCGGCGTCGGCACGCAGCACCCCGACATCGCCAATGCATCGCGCCGCATGAAGGCGAGCGAATACGAGACCTGCAAGGCCAACGGCGTCACTGAAATCGTCGAACTCGAAGTCGGCAAGGACGGTATCGCCATCGCCGAATCGAAGGAAGGCCCCACCTTCGGCCTGACCGTGAAGCAGGTGTACGAAGCGCTGGCCAAGGAACCCTATGGCAAGCCGAACACCGCCAAGAACTGGTCGGACATCGATCCCTCGCTGCCTAACGAGCCGATCCTCGTCTACGGCCCGCCGTCGACTTCGGGCACGCGCGACGCGCTGGCCGAACTGATCCTGACCGAAGGCTGCAAGACCGATGCGGCAACCAAGGCCCTGAAGGAAACCGACGAGGATCGTTACGAACAGATCTGCACCGAAGTTCGCACCGACGGTGCGTATGTCGAGCAGGGCGAGAACGATAACCTGATCGTCCAGAAGCTGGCTTCGAACCCGCAGGCGATCGGCGTTTTCGGCTATTCCTTCCTTGAAGAAAATGCCGACAAGCTGCGCGGTCTGGCCATCAATGGCGTCGAGCCGACTTACGACAACATCGCCAGCAATTCTTACCCCGGTGCGCGTCCGCTCTACATCTATATCAAGAAGCAGCACCTTGATGCCGTTCCGGGCCTGCGGGAGTACATCTCGACTTGGGTGGAAAATTGGGGCAAGGGCGGCCTGTTCACCAGCAAGGGCATGATCGCATCGACCGATGCGGTCCAGTCGGCCCAGTCGGACGTGGTCAAGAACATGACCGTGCTCGATGCCACGGTTCTGAAATAAGTCCGTTCTAGACGTCAGGGAATATGTCGCCAGCCATCTTCGTCCTCCTAGCTATCGGCCTCGGTCTGGTCGGATGGCTGGCAGCCCGTTCCCGAGCATGGGCCTTCGCCACGGCAAACGCCGCAAGTGGCGGGGGCCGTGTGCGTCTGCACTCCCTGCCTTCGTACCATGGCTGGTACGTCGCGCTGTGGGCCTTCATTCCGGCCATCGTCTTCGTGATGATCTGGAACGCGATCAGCCCGCACCTTGTCATGCAGGCGATCCTTGCCGATCCGGCGGCGGCACAGCTGCCCGAATTCGGCATCACGCGTGACACTGTCCTGGCCGAGGCGCTTGCCGTGGCCAGCGGCAATGCCAACGGCGTGTTCAACCCGCTCGCGACACCTCTGGTGGAACCGGCAACCGCCGCGATGCAGCGTTATGCGATCATCGGCGTGATCGTCACGATCCTGATCGGGTTTACCGGCGGCATCCTCGCTTTCCTGCGGCTGAAGCCGGACTTCACCGCACGCACCCGTGTTGAGCGGGCAGTGATGATGATCCTGCTGCTCGCCTCGCTCGTCGCGATCCTGACGACGTTCGGCATTCTCGCTTCGCTCGTGTTCGAAACGATTCGCTTCTTCGGGATGGTCAACCCGATCGACTTCCTGTTCGGCACCCACTGGTCCCCCGATCCGATGCGCGATCCGGCATACGCGGACGGGGCCGATTACGGCGCGTTGCCGCTGTTCTGGGGCACGATCTACATCGGTGCGATCATCGCCATGATCGTCGCCATCCCGCTCGGATTGATGAGCGCGATCTATCTGACGCAGTATGCCAATTCGACTTTCCGCAAGTGGATGAAACCGCTGCTGGAGATTCTCGCCGGCGTACCCACCGTCGTCTACGGCTACTTCGCCGCGCTGACGGTCGCGCCGTTCATCCGCGACGTCGCCAAGTCTGCGGGCATCGCCAGCGCCAGCAGCGAAAGCGCGATTGCCGCTGGCCTCGTGATGGGCGTGATGATCATTCCGTTTGTGTCCTCCATGGCGGACGACTCCATTGCGGCCGTTCCCTCGGCGATGCGTGACGGCAGCCTTGCGATGGGCGCGACAAAGTCCGAAACGATCCGCCGCGTTCTCGTCCCCGCCGCCCTTCCCGGCATCGTTGCCGGCGTCATGCTGGCGATCAGCCGCGCGATCGGCGAAACGATGATCGTGGTGATGGCCGCCGGTGCCGCCGCGAACCTCACTGCAAACCCGTTCGAAAGCATGACCACGGTCACGTACCAGATCGTTGCGATGCTGACGGGCGAAGGCAGCTTCGACCATCCGGCCACGCTGTCGGCGTTTGCGCTCGGCATGGTCCTGTTCATCGTCACCCTTGCGCTCAACTTCATCGCCCTGCGCGTCGTGAAGCGCTACCGCGAAGCTTACGAGTAAGCCTGTCATGAGCACTGCTGACATCACCGGCCCGAATGCCGGCCACGGGGGCGCAGACCACGATCTGCACCGCAAGGAACGGGCCGCCCGCATCGCGGCGCGGCTGGAAAAGCGCTACGCCTCCGAACGCCGGTTCAAGTATCTGGCGATGGGCTCGGTTATTTTCTCCGCGCTGGTCCTCGCCTTTCTGCTTTTCACGATGACCGCGAACGGCATCGCCGGTTTCACGCGCGCCGAACTGAAAGTGCCGATCGATTTCGCCGGCGCGGGCCTTACCATCACCGAAGAACGCCTGTCGCAACCTGGCGCCGAAGGCGCGCTTGGGGCAGCCGGACTGCCCGATGTGTTGCAGTTCGCCGCAACGGAAGCCTATGGCCCGGAAGTCGCCGAACAGCTTGGCGCAAGCGCATGGCGCGACCTTGCCCGCCAGCTGGTGTCCGATCCGGCGATGATTACGCAGAATACTACCGTTTCGGTGCCGGTCAGTGACGATCTGGCCTCTGCCTATCGCGGTGAAGGCGATCCTGCCCTTCGCGCCGTGGCAGCCGATCTCGACAGCAAGGGCGTGCTGGGACGCGCGTTCGACTGGGGCTTCCTGCAACGCGCCGACGCGACCGACCCGCAAGAGGCGGGCATCTGGGGTGCGCTGAAGGGTTCGCTGCTGACGATGATGGTCACGCTCGTGCTGGCCTTTCCGATCGGGGTGCTGGCCGCAGTCTACCTTGAGGAATATGCACCGAAGAACAAGTGGACCGACATTATCGAGGTTTCGATCAACAACCTCGCCGCGGTTCCGTCGATCATCTTCGGCCTGCTCGGCCTTGCCGTCTTCCTCGCGATTTTCCCGAACTACCGCTCTGCCCCGCTGATTGGCGGCATGACGTTGGCGCTGATGACGATGCCGGTCATCGTCATTTCGGGGCGCAACGCGATCAAGTCGGTTCCGCCCTCGATCCGCGATGGCGCACTGGCGATCGGGGCCTCGCCGGTGCAGGTCGTGTTCCACCATATTCTGCCGCTTGCCCTGCCCGGTATCCTTACCGGCACGATCATCGGCATGGCCCGCGCGCTTGGCGAAACGGCTCCGCTGCTGATGATCGGCATGCGCGCATTCGTTGCAACCCCGCCTGACGGCCTTACCTCCCCGTCAAGCGTTCTTCCCGTGCAGATCTTCCTGTGGTCGGACGAGATCGACCGCGGCTTCGTCGAGCGTACCAGTGCGGCGATTATCGTGCTTTTGCTGTTCCTGCTGGTCATGAACGGTTTGGCCATCTATCTGCGAAACAGGTTCGAAAGGCGCTGGTAAAGGATGAAAATGAATAATCCGGACCTGACTAGTGTGGCACAGGCGTCCTTCACGGACTCCGGCCCCGCGAAGATCAGCGCCAACAAGGTGTCGGTCTACTATGGTGAGAAGAAGGCGATCGACGAAGTTTCGATCGACATTCACACCAAGTACGTGACCGCCTTCATCGGCCCGTCGGGCTGCGGCAAATCGACGTTCCTGCGCACGCTGAACCGCATGAACGACACGATTCCCAGCGCGCGTGTCGATGGTGAAATCCTGCTCGATGGCGATGACATCTACCGCTCGAAGATGGACGTGGTGCAACTGCGCGCACGCGTGGGCATGGTGTTCCAGAAACCGAACCCGTTTCCGAAGTCGATCTACGAGAACATCGCATACGGCCCCAAAATTCACGGCATCGCCGAATCGAAGGGCGATCTCGACGGTATCGTGGAGCAATCGCTGCGCCGCGCCGGTCTTTGGGAAGAAGTGAAGGATCGCCTGTCCGATTCGGGCACGGCACTTTCGGGCGGTCAGCAGCAGCGCCTCTGCATCGCGCGCGCTATCGCGGTCGACCCCGAAGTGATCCTCATGGATGAGCCGTGTTCGGCCCTCGATCCTATCGCCACCGCGCGAATCGAGGAACTGATCGACGAGCTTCGCGGGCGCTATGCCATCGTGATCGTGACCCATTCCATGCAGCAGGCGGCCCGCGTTTCGCAAAGAACCGCGTTTTTCCACCTCGGAAACCTTGTCGAGTATGGTCGCACAGGTGACATATTCACAAATCCGCGCGAAGAACGGACGAAGGATTACATCACCGGCCGCTATGGCTGAGGAAGGCACGGCAAGGCAAAATGGAACATACCGTAAAGGCCTTCGAAGAGGATATTACCCGTCTGCGCGGCCTGATCGCGGAGATGGGTGGCCTGGCAGAACTCTCTGTTCAGGAAGCGCTGGAAGCTATCGTCAATGGCGATGACAACCTCGCCGAGAAAGTCATCGCCCGCGACAAGGAAATCGACGCGCTGGAAATGGAAGTAGACAGGCTTGCCGTCCGCATCATCGCCCTGCGCGCGCCGATGGCGGACGACTTGCGCGAAGTCATCGCAGCACTGAAGATTGCCGGCGTCGTCGAACGCATCGGCGACTATGCGAAGAACATCGCCAAGCGGATCGGCAAGATCGAAGGGCGCCGCAAGTTCGAACCGCTCGCGCTGATCCCGGCAATGGGCGAAGTCGCGGCCGAGATGGTCCATGACGTGCTCACGGCCTATGCTGCCCGCGACCCTCAGCTTGCGCGCGAGGTGATCGCCCGCGATGCGGTTGTCGACGCATTCTATGACAGCATCTTCCGCAATCTGGTCACCCACATGGTGGAGAATCCGGCCACGATCGGATCGGCCGCGCAGCTGCTGTTCGTTGCCCGCAACGTCGAACGCGTGGGCGACCATGCGACCAACGTTGCCGAAATGGTGCATTTTGCTGCCACCGGAACCTATCCGCCGGATCGCGAGGAGTTGAATCCCTGATCGACAGGCCCGTGCCGGAACGGACCGGTCGCGATCTTGTCATACGGTGGTAACAATAAACGTGTGAAGGCAGGTTCAGGTCGGAAATTTCGAAAGGCCATCACTTGCCATCCCCTCGCCTGCTCCTCGTTGAAGACGACACCTCGCTGGCAGAACTGCTGCAGTACCGCTTCGAGGCCGAAGGTTACGACGTCGTCGCCACGCCCGATGGTGATGAAGCGCTGCTTCTTGCCAACGAACAGGCGCCCGATCTCGTCATCCTCGACTGGATGGTCGAAGGCACGAGCGGGATCGAGATCTGCCGCCGCCTGCGCCGCGACAAGGAAACGGCCCACGTTCCCATCGTGATGCTGACGGCGCGCGGGAACGAGGACGACCGCATTCGCGGCCTCGAAACCGGTGCCGACGATTATGTCACCAAGCCGTTTTCCCCGCGCGAGCTTATCGCGCGCGTCGGCGCGGTCCTGCGCCGTGTCCGCCCCGCGCTTGCCGGAGAGATGCTGGAAGTCGGCGACATCAAGCTGGATGCCACCAGCCACCGCGTGACCCGCCGTGGCCAGTCGCTTCAGCTCGGTCCAACCGAATTCCGCCTCCTCAAGTTCTTCATGGAGCACCCAGGCCGCGTTTTCAGTCGAGGCCAATTGCTGGACGCGGTCTGGGGCACCGGCAGCGATATCGAACTGCGCACCGTCGATGTTCACATCCGTCGCCTGCGCAAGGGTATCACGCTGGACGGCAGCAAGGATCCGGTCCGCACGGTGCGATCGGCCGGTTACGCTTTCGAGTCGGTGTAACCGCCCGGCCGCTCAGCGACAGTAACCGCCGAACCCTCGTTCAGCCTGATCGAGGTGGAAATGGTCAGCGTGAAGCGCGTTGTAGTCGGGCGATAGCGTGGTTGCGAACACGTCGCACGCCCCGTCCCGCACTTCGCGCAGGAATGTGCCCCGCGCGCCTTCGTCTGCCCAGTCATCCAGCAACCGAACCTGTCGACCGTCGGACAGGACGAAACCGGCGATGTCGATGGCATTGCCGGTTGCATGCTCGCTCCACCGCCCGCTCTCTGCACCGTTCACCCGGCGGCAATTCGCGGTGCCCATCTGCTCGATCTTAACGACGCGGCTGCCCAGTAACCGTTCGGCTGCCGGTTGCACCCGATGTTCCAGCCACCACGCCAAGCCTGCGTGCACCGCACATGTCGCAACAGCGTTGCGCGGCTGGAACGCCAGCCCGCTTGGCTCGTCGCTCTCCGGCAAAACGCGGTCGGCCCTCAGGCACGCGCCCTCGCCCATAGGTTCCAGAGCCTCGAACGCAATGTCCGACCGGGATAGAACGTCGCGGCAATCCGGTCCGCCGGCGCGCAATCCTGCAAGCTTGGTCGCGGTCGCCCAACCTTCGGCTCGAGAAATCAGAAGGGGCGCACGCGGATCGTGTTGCGGGTGCCGTGCCAGCCAGTCGAGGCCGAAAAGCACTATTCCGCCCGCTACGAACAGGGCGAATAAAAGATAATCGATCCGGAAGGGACGCTTGGGCAGGCTCGCGAAGCGGGGCATTGAAAGCTTAACGCACAGGCCGGCGCAAGTTCCCGAATTTCAAAGGCCCGCAGAGACGGACATTTCCGCCAACCGCTTTGCGACTGCGGAAAGATCGTTCCGGAAGAACGCCTCCTGCTGCACCCGTGCCTCACCATCCAGCCGGAGGAGATAGGAAGGATGCACCGTCACCCAAAGCTCGCTGCCATCGCCGAGCGGAAGCGCCTGTCCGCGCGCCTTGGCCACCGATACCGTGCGCCCCAGCATCGCCCGCGCCGCACTGGCACCCATGGCGAGCACGAGCTTTGGCTGCACGATCTTGCGCTCGCTCTCCACCCACCAGCGACAAGTGTCGATTTCCCTTGCGGTCGGGGTTTCGTGCAGCCTGCGCTTGCCGCGTTGCGCATATTTGAAATGCTTGACCGCGTTGGTGACATAGGCGGCACTGCGGTCGATCCCGGCTTCGACAAGGCAGTTATCAAGCAAATGCCCGGCGGGGCCGACAAAGGGGCGGCCTTGCAAATCCTCCTGGTCGCCCGGCTGCTCTCCCACGATCATCAGCCCCGAAAAGCCGCCGGCGGCATCGCGTGGCCCCTCGCCCATAACGGCCGTGTTGTGCATTTCCCCAATGGGGCAGCGGGCGCAGGCATGGATCGCTTGGCCGATCGCCTCCAGCGTATCGGGCCGTTCGCCCATGTCGAGCGCGCCCTTTTTTACCATCGCAGCCTCGCGCGCCTGCGCGCCGGCGATCAAGTCGGGAATAAGCTGCGCCTCCGGCATGTTCTTCCAGTACTTGCGCGGCATTTCTTTCAGCATCGCGCCAACCTTCAAGCGGGCCGGATTGAAGATCGAGGCATAGTAGCTGCGCCACAATTCCTCCGCCGGATCACCGCCGGGCGCATCGGCGCGGGTCGCAGGCGGGCCTTCACGCAAGATCTCACCGTCCCAGTGGAGGCTGCCGCGCGGGGTGAGGATAGACCAACGCATGTTGGCGAAACGACGGGTGAAGAATCCCGAATTATGGCGCAGGATATGATGGTATGGTTCGAACCACGCGACATAATGCTCGGCCCCGCTCTCTTCCTCGACCATGCGGAAGCGGAGGAAGGCGCGCATCTTGTGTATGTCGCGGCGAACGGCGCGGGCCATGTCTGCCATCGCGCGTATGTCCGGATCGGCCATATCCTCGATCAGGCGCGGTTTTGTCTGCAGGCGCCAGAGAACACGATATAGCAAGGAAAACCGCGTTATATCAGAGTTCAACAGGACAATCCTCGCAATGTCCATGAACCGCTTCGACACGCGGGGCTGCGGCACCTCCCCGTCAGGCGCCGGCAATCGGCAGTCACCGAGAGAGAACAGGTCGCCCGCGCTGCCGCCCGGTTCGGTCCACGCGACACGATCGGATGGAACATCCGCCATCAGCAGCAGCCGCGCATGGCCGCGCCACTCCTCGAAATCGTCGGAAGTGGCCATCGGCACGACGTAATAGTCGCTATCCTGAACGTGCCGGAGAGCAGTCATGCCACGAACAGTTCCAGCTGCTCGACCTTCGGGGCGATCAGCGCCTTGAGATCGGCCCGATCGGTTAGCAGCACCGGTCGCCAGTCGGCAGTCACGATGAACGGCTGAACCTTCTTCACCGACACGGTCAGCTTCGCCACATCGTCCAGCCGCAACCGCCGGTGCCGCCGCGCCATCAGGATCTGCCCCACCGCCCGCGTTCCCAATCCCGGCACGCGCAGCAGTGCTTCCCTGGCAGCGCGGTTCACGTCGACGGGGAAGCTTTCACGAAATTTCAGCGCCCAGGCGAGCTTGGGATCGATGTCGAGCGGCAGCATCCCGTCCGCACCCGCCGCTTGCGCCACTTCGTGCGGAGCGAAACCGTAGAAGCGCATCAGCCAGTCGGACTGGTAGAGGCGGTGTTCACGGATCAGCGGCGGACGCTTCAGCGGCAGGACCGCGCTGGCATCGGGAATGGGGCTGAACGCGCTGTAATAGACACGCCGCAACCGGTGACGGGAATAGAGCGAGCTTGCCCGCGTCACGATATCGACATCGCTGGCGGCATCGGCGCCGACGATCATCTGCGTCGATTGACCGGCAGGCGCAAATTTCGGCGCGTGGCGGAAACGCTTCTTCGCATCCTTCGCTTCGGCAATCGCCGACTTCATTCCCGACATCGCACCATCGATCTGTCCGGCGTTCTTGTCGGGCGCGAGACGGGTCAGACCGGCATCGGTCGGCAGTTCGACGTTGATCGAGACGCGGTCGGCATAGAGCCCGGCGCGGTGCACGATCTCCGGATCGGCCTCCGGAATGGTCTTGAGGTGGATATACCCGCGAAAATCATGCTCCTCGCGCAGGATGCGCGCCGTTTCGACCAGCATCTCCATCGTGTGATCGGAACTGCGGATAATGCCCGAGGACAGGAACAGTCCCTCGACATAATTGCGCTTGTAGAAGGACAGCGTGAGGTCCGCCACTTCCTGCGGCGTAAACCGCGCGCGTTCCACGTTCGAGCTCTTGCGGTTCACGCAGTAGTGGCAGTCGAACACGCAATGGTTGGTGAGCAACAGTTTTAGCAGCGAGATGCACCGCCCGTCGGGAGCGTAGGCGTGGCAAATGCCCATTCCCTCTGTCGACCCGATCCCCCTGCCCCCACGGCTGTCCCGCTTGCTCGTGCCGGACGAGGCGCACGAGGCGTCGTACTTCGCAGCGTCCGCGAGAATCCTGAGCCGGTCGAGAATGGGTTTCTGCACCATTCGTTCTATTTATGTTCCAAACGCCCGAATAGCAACAAGCTCTTCAAAACAACCGGTTAGACAGGATCTGCCGTGATGAAGACAGACGCCGTGCCCCCGGGCCGTTCCGGCTCGCCCCAGAACTACAGACCGCGAGTTGACCGTCGCTGTACCAGGCTGCAACACAACTTCGAGACCCGCAGAAATCTGCGCTTTTTTCTGGATTTCGGGAAAGGTTAACTGTACTTGTTAACCAAGCCTCGCGAATCGAAGTTCGCATGCCGACGCTCTCTGACGAACAGCAGCCGCAATAACGGGCACTCTTAAACGAGACGGGTTTACGCCATACACGGACGGCCTCCGTGTGGGGGCGGCGAGGTTTATCCCCGTCGCCCCTTTTCGTTTCCATCGGCCGGATCCCCCGGCTCTTCAGCATCTGTCAGCATCTGTCAGCAGCTTGTCTCGCGACAAGAGGCATGTGGCGCAATTGCGGAACCTGTTCGTTGTCAGCCTGTTGGTTTGGTAAACGAAAGGAATTCCGTATGAATTATGACAAGCACCCCGATCCGGCAAAGCTGAAGCACGAATTCTGGGAAGAGATGAGCGATTCGCCGTTCGTCATGCTGCAGCTTGACGCAGACCCCGACAGCGCGGCCCCGATGACCGCCCAGCTCGACAAATCGGCCGATAGCGCGATCTGGTTCTTCACATCCCGCGACAACCGCTTTGCCGCAAAGGGACCGGCGACGGCTACATTCTCCGCCAAGGACCACGACCTGTTCGCACGGTTCCACGGTGTGCTGAGCGAAGAGACCAGCCGCGAACGACTGGACAAGCAGTGGTCACGTCAGGTCGAAGCGTGGTTTCCCGGCGGCAAGGATGATCCAAAGCTGCTGATGCTGCGTATGGACCTTGGCGACGCCAGCATCTGGAGCGCGGAACTTGGCGCGCTGACCACCGCGAAAATGCTGGTCGGCAAGGATGTGACGCAGGACGTTCAGGACAAGCAGGTCGAAACCACGCTCTGAACAAGCAGAGTTTGCGTTTGAACAACTGGCAGGGGCCGTCCCGTAACAGGGCGGCCCCAGTCTATTTCAGGCAAACAGGCCGTAGATCAGGATCAAGACCAGCGCCAGCGGGCTGAGGTAACGGATCAGCAAGCGCCAGAACCGGTGGAGCCAACCGGAAAGGCCGTTTTCGGCGTCGACCAGCCGGTCGCTGGCCACCCAGCCGACAAGGACGCAGACAAGGATCGCCCCGATCGGGATCATGAGCTTGGTAGTCAGCGTGTCGAGGATGTCGAACATGCCCATACCGGTGAAGATCGGGATGAAATCCAGCGGATGGAATTCGGCAAGGGCGTTGAAGGACAGCCCGGCAAATACCCCAAGCGCGCCGATCAGGGCGATCATGGAAAGCGCCGCCTTTGGGCGGGAGACGTGGAACTTCTCCATCGCCCATGCGGTCGGCACTTCGAACAGGGCGACCGAACTGGTCAGTGCCGCCACCGTCACCATCAGGAAAAACAGCAGGCCCACCAGCGAACCGCCCGGAATGGACTGGAACGCGACCGGAATGGCCTGGAACATGAGGCCCGGCCCTGCCCCTGCGGCAATGCCAGCGGCGAACACGATCGGGAAGATGCACAGCCCCGCCAGCAGCGCCACGCCCGTATCGGCAGCGGCGATGACGCCCGACGTGCCGGCAAGGTTGACGTCGCGCCCGACGTAGGAACCGTAGGTCATCATCCCCGCCATGCCGAGCGAGAGCGAAAAGAACGCCTGCCCCAGCGCGGCAAGGACAACGGTTCCGTCTATTTTCTCAGGCTCGAAAGTGAAAAGATAGGCCACTGCATCGCCGAAAGCCCCGCTGAACATGCCGTAGACGGTGATCGCGATCAGCAGGAAGAAGAACACCGGCATCAGGTAGACCGCCATCAATTCGATCCCCTTCGACACCCCCCGATAGGTGAAGAAGGCCGTGACGACCACGAACAGCAGTTGCAGCCCGACGACCAGCGAGGGGCTTTCCAGTAAGCTGGGGAACAGGGCGCTTACCGCATCGACGTCCATCCCCTGTAACGCGCCGCCGGTCACGCCGCTCGACACCGAATCCACCGCGAACACGCCGACGTAGTAGAGCACCCAGCCACCGACCACGCAGTAGAAGCCGGCAACGATCGTCGCGGTCAGGATGCCGACGCCCGCCACCCCTTCCCACAACGGTGATGCGCCGGAATCGACGGCCAGCTTGCGCGCGCTGAGCGTGGGTGAATCCTGACCGTATCGCCCGATCAGCGTTTCTGCGAGCAGGACCGGCAGGCAGATCAGGATGACACAGGCGATGTAGACGAGAACGAAAGCCCCACCTCCGTTCTCCCCTGCCTCTGTCGGGAAGCGCCACAGGTTGCCAAGGCCGACTGCCGATCCGATCGCCGCCAATACGAACGCGGTTTTGGAAGACCACCCCTCACGACCGTTGACTGCGCCTGCTGCTACCATAATGCCTGTCTTCCCCGAACGCGGTTGCTTCGTATCATTCGAAACCGATTGGCGTTATCTGCAACGAATTGTGCGCTGCGTCGACCCGCAGTTTGCGACTTGGCACAGCTTCGCTAAAAGCACGCCTATGTCCACGACTTTCCAGCTCGATACCGCGACCAGCCGCGCAAATCCCACACCAGCGCCGATGAAACGGCTGACCGTGCCGAAAATCATGCAGCGCAAGGCGGACGGCAAGACCACCGAACCGCTAGTCATGCTGACCGCCTATACCGCGCGGCAGGCCCAGCTGCTCGATCCGCACTGCGACATGCTGCTGGTCGGGGATTCGCTGGGGCAGGTTATCTATGGCCTGCCATCCACCCTGCCGGTCACACTGGACATGATGATCGCGCATGGCGCTGCGGTCGTGCGCGGGTCCTATCACTCGCTGGTCGTCGTCGACATGCCGTTCGGATCGTACGAGGCAAGCCCGCAGCAGGCTTTCGCCAGTGCAAGCCGCATCATGGCCGAAACCGGCGCGGCCGCCGTGAAGCTGGAAGGCGGGCAGGCAATGGCGGAAACCATATCGTTCCTGTCGCAGCGAGGCATTCCCGTGATGGCCCATGTCGGCCTGACCCCGCAGGCGGTGAACGCGCTGGGCGGATACATGGCCCGCGGACGCAGCCAGCAGGAGCACGAGAAGATCGTGGCCGACGGCAAGGCGGTTGAGAGCGCCGGCGCATTCGCCGTCGTTGTCGAAGGCGTGGTCGAAGACATCGCAATCGCGCTTACCGGCGCGATCGAAATCCCGACGATTGGCATCGGCGCTTCGGCCCGGTGCGACGGGCAAGTGCTGGTGACAGAGGACATGCTGGGCATGTTCGAACGCGTGCCGCGCTTCGTGAAGAAGTATAACGATATCGCCTCGGTCATTTCGGAAACCGCTGCCGCATATGCCGATGAAGTACGCTCGCGCAGCTTCCCGGGCGAGGCGCAGGTCTATCCCGCCCGCAAGGACTGAACCAAACCGCCTCTCGCTCGTTTGGAGAGCGATTTTCCCATTCCTTCCGCAGGAAGTTGCAAGACCTTGAAGACGCTCCTCGCCCACTATCGCGGCTCGTTTATCTTTACTTTCATCTGCCTTGCTCTCGCGGTCTGGCTCGGCTGGTCGCAGGGCAACGGCATCGCCGGCGTGTTCAACGTCCTGTGGATCGTCATCGTCCTGTCGATTCTGGAGGTATCGCTCAGCTTCGATAACGCGGTGGTGAACGCCACCGTGTTGAAGGACATGCCGCCGAAATGGCAGCAGCGCTTCCTGACCTGGGGTATCGCGATTGCGGTGTTCGGCATGCGCATCGTGTTTCCGCTGGCGATTGTTGGCATCGCGGCAAGCCTGAACCCGGTGGAAGCACTCAACCTCTCTCTGAACGATCCGAAGCGTTACGAGGAGATCGTGTCGTCGGCCCATACCGGCATCGCCGGTTTCGGCGGGGCATTCCTCACGATGGTCGGCCTCAACTTCTTCTTTGACGGAGAGAAGGACATTCACTGGATCCGCTCGGTCGAAAAATTCCTGACCAAGGTTTCCAATATCAAGGCGGCGGAAATCGCCCTGCTGGTTCTGGGCCTGTACGGCATTTCGCTGATGCTGCCGGATGACGAAGCGCTGACGTTCGTTACGGCGGGGATGCTGGGTATCGTGACCTATATCGCGGTGGAAGCGGTGGGCACCCTGCTCGACATGGCCGACAACAAGGCGGCAGAGGGCGCGGCGCGATCGGGTCTTGGCGGCTTTCTCTACCTCGAAGTGCTTGACGCCAGCTTCTCGTTCGACGGGGTCATCGGTGCCTTCGCGCTTACCAACAACATGCTGATCATCGCGCTGGGCCTGTCTATCGGTGCGATGTTCGTGCGTTCGATGACGATCCACCTCGTCCGCGCGGGCACGCTGGCCCAGTATCGCTATCTTGAACACGGGGCATTTTGGGCGATCATCGTGCTGGGCGTGATCATGCTGCTGACGGCGAAGTTCCACATTCCGGAGGTTTTCACCGGCCTGATAGGCGCGACCCTGATCATCATCTCGCTGTGGTGGTCGGTCCGCTATTCGAAACGTCACCCTGAAGAGGCCAACGCGTCAATCGACTGATTTCAGGCGGACAGGTCGTACTGTTTCATCAGGTCGTATAGCGTGGGCCTGCTGATGCCCAGCATACGCGCCGTCGAACTGATGTTGCCGTCGCTGCGAGCCAGCGCATGGCGGATCACGCGGCGGTCCGCCTGCTCGCGCGCGGCTTTCAGGTTCAGCGCATTGGCCAGTTCCTCGTCTGGTTCGGCAAGGTCCAGATCCTCTGCGCCCACCAGCTTGCCGTCGGCCATAATGACCGCGCGTTTCACGCGGTTCTCCAGCTCGCGCACGTTGCCCGGCCAATGCCATGCATCGATCGCCGCCAGCGCATCGGCGGAAAAGCCAGTTACCTTGGGGTTCATCTCGCCGGCGAACTTGTGGAGGAAGTGGCGCGCCAGCAACGGGGCATCGCCGGGCCGTTCGGCCAGTGTCGGGATGGAGACCACGATTTCGGCCAACCGGTAATAGAGGTCTTCGCGGAACGTCCCTTCGGCGATCATCGCCGACAGGTCGCGATGGGTGGCACAAACGATCCGGGTGTCGACGGCAATGGCCTTGCGCCCGCCAATCCGTTCCAGCGTCCGTTCCTGCAAAAAGCGTAGCAGCTTGGCCTGAAGCGCCAGCGGAATGTCGCCCAGCTCGTCAAGAAACAGGGTGCCGCCCTGAGCCAGTTCGATCTTGCCTTCCCGCGTTGTCGTCGCGCCGGTGAATGAGCCCTTTTCGTGACCGAACAGCTCCGATTCCAGAAGGTGTTCGGGAATGGCCGCGCAGTTGATGGCAACGAATGCCCCGCCGCGCCGCGGGCTGGCATCGTGAAGCCCCCGCGCCAGCAGTTCCTTGCCCGTCCCGCTCGCACCGTTCAGCATCACCGAAACATCCGCCGGCGCAACACGCTCGATCGTGCGCGCCACGCGCACCATTTCGGGCGCGGAAGTGATGAGGGTGCCAAGAACGCGGCTTTCCTCACCGGTCTTCGCAGCCAGAGTGCGGTTTTCCCGCTCGACAGCGCGCAGCGCCAGCGCGCGGCGCACGATCAAGGCCAGTTCCTCGATCTTCACCGGCTTGGCGTAGAAATCGTATGCGCCGCGTTCGATGGCCTGCAGCACGCTTTCGTGCGCGCCATGGCCGCTGGCGATGATCACCTTGGTATCGGGCTTCAGCTCCATGATCGCGTCGAGCACGGCAAACCCCTCGCTCGTCCCGTCGGGATCTGGCGGAAGGCCAAGGTCCAGCGTCACGACATCCGGCTCTTCGGATCGCAAGGCGGCAATTGCGGCATCGCGGTCGCCAACGCAGGTCACGTCGAAATCGTCCCACGCCCACTTCAACTGGGTCTGCAGGCCGGGATCATCCTCTATCACCAGCAGCTTCGGCAATGCCTCGCCAGTTTGCCCGTTCCTGCCCGTCTTGCCTGCCATTACGCCACTTTCCTGTCGTCGCGCGGCCCTTCACGGCCGCCCTCTTCCGCCATGCGCGGAAGCCAGATCACGAAACGCGAGCCGATGCCGACACGCGATTCCACTTCCAGTCGCCCGCCCATCGCGCGCACCAGTTCACGCGCCTCGAACGCGCCGATGCCGAACCCGTCGGCCTTGGTCGAAACGAACGGCTTGAACAGGGTGGAACGGATGAATTCGGGCGACATGCCGCAGCCCTTGTCGGATATCTCGATACCCGCTTGCCGGTCGGTGCCGGGAAAGCTGACTTCCACCCCCCGCCCCGGTTCGCTTGCCTCTATCGCGTTGCGCACAAGATGGCGGAGCACCTGGTCCAGCGCTTCGGGATCACCGGCCAGCCGCGATCCGCCGCCCGGCCCCACGTGCACCAGCCCGCCCTCGATCTCCACCGCAAGAGCGGTTCGCACAACGTCGACCGGCGACAGGCCCTGCACCGTTCCGACACCGGATCCGCCATAATTCGACAGGCGCCCGATCAGCGTTTCCAGCCTGTCGGTCGCGTTGCGCAGCGTGACCAGCATGTCGGCACGGAACGCCGGTTTCTCGATATGCCGTTCCGCATTGGACACGACGAGACCCAGCTGGCTGGCAAGGTTCTTGATGTCGTGCATGACGAACGCCATGCGCCGGTTGAATTCATCGAAACGCGCCGCTTCCAGCAACGCCTTTTGCGCCTGGTTTTCGGAAAGGTGCGCGGCAAGCTGCTGCCCCACGATGCGCAGCAGGTCGAAATCTTCCCAGTCGAGGTGGCGGGCATAAGCGGGCCGCGCCAGCACGACGACACCGGCCAACCGGCCATCGACCTGCAGCGGCACCATTGCCCACGCACCGGGCGTGGCCAGCAGCCATTCGGGGATCAGATGCCGTTCCAGCCCGCCGCTTCCCGCTGAACGTACGGCATCGAGCGCGATGACCGCACCGTCGCGTTCGAACAAGGTGAGCGATACGGCGGGCAGCGCGGTGGACGGCACCTCCAGCGATGCCCAGTTCCAGCGTGCCGACAGCGCCATATGACCACCCTCGTCAGGGGTCAGCAACAGTCCTGCGGGGCTATCGACGATGTCTGCCAGTGACTGCACTGCCCGTTGTTCCAGTGGAACGCTGTCATGCCGGTTGCCCGCAATCGTGCGGCTGAGGCGCAGCCACTCCTCCCGATAGTCATAGCGGTGGCGGAACAGGTTGCGCACCACCACTTCCCGCAGCCAGGCGCGGAAGCTGCCCGATGCGAGGAAGGCCCCGACGAAAACGGCCAGCACGACACCGGAAAAGCGGGTCAGGGTGCCCATCGCGAAATCGCTGCGCGACAGGGCGGTATCGATCGTGAACAGGGCGAACAGGTAAAGCGCGATGACGAGCAGCGACAGGCTCTGGAAGGCAACGGTGCGGGACGGGGAAAAACGCCGGATCGCACGCTGTCTACCGTCCATCCACATCAGCGCGGCAACGCCGGTCCATGCCGCAGCCCGCCCGATCATCATGGCATCGGGCATCGTGCCGGCCAGATAGACCATGGCGTTGGCGTTCAGTTCAAAACCCCATGCCAGCACCAATGCGCCCGACATCCAGCCGATCCGCGCGCGCTGCTGCGCCCCTGCACCGACGTAGAGGTTGTGGATCAGCACGAGCATGCCGATCGCGAACAGCAGGTGGAAAATGCCAGAAACCCGCGCGATCAATTCGAATGCGCCGGGCATCGTGAACATGTCCGACAGCATCACCAGCGGCACTTGCAACACCTCGACCAGCGCCAGTGATGCCAGCATCGGGCGCACCGGTTTCAGGCTGGCATGCCGCCCGTCGGCTGCGAACAGGGCGCGGATCAGCGCCAGCCATGTCAGGTTACGCAGCGCGGCGACAAGCCAGAGAACACGCGGATCGATCACGCCCGGAGAGGTTGCAAGCAAGTGTACCGCCGCAGTGCCGAGCGCGGCGATGACCAGTGCGCGTATCCGGTCCGCCCTGCCCCGTCGCCACAACAGGAACGCCGACAACAGGCAGGCCATCGCGCTCACTGCAATCGCGCCAGAACCAATCAGCGACCAGATCGATTGCGACGGCACGCCTACCCACTCCGCCTGGTCGTGTGTCGACGATCCGGTATGGGGGATGAGAGCGTGTTAGCCATGGCCGCCAGATTAGCGTCCGCATGGTAAACGCCGCGTAAAGAAGCGGCGCCGGGAACCCGTTATGGGCACCCGGCGCCGGATATCTTTTCGCCGATAGCTCCCGGACCGAACCCGGGAATTCGCGGCTCTTACTCCGAAATGCGCTCAGCCGCCGTGTCGGCAGCGTTGCCGACGCTTTCGGCAGCGTTGCCGACACTATTGGCAGCTTCGGCGATCGCGTTGTCTTTCGCTACTTCCGACGAGTTGTTCTGCATAAGCACGAACGCACCCACCACCAGCGCCAGCACGACGACAATGGCGATCAGCCAGCCGGACCCGCCGCCTGAACGTTCGGGCCGTTCGTGGATGATTTCGGTATGCGTATGCGTATCGCCCGTTGGGGTACGCGTTTCGACGATGCGTTCCTCGACCATGGACAAGTCTCCTGTGTTACGTTTGGCTTGCAAACGATCGGAGCCGCGTTGCGGTTCCGGCAGGAGACTGTCCCGGTCCGGCCGTTCAGCCGTCCAGCAGGTTGTCGAGCGTCTTGCGGAAAGCGCTGTTGGTGGCGCTATCCTGCTTGCTTACGATCGCAAGCCAATCGGCGATATCGCCCATCGAGCTTGCAGCCGAATTGCGGGATTCAAGCGAGTTTTTCGCGTTATTCATGGTTACCAGTCCCCATGTCTTCCTGGCGCACAGACACACTTCCCTGACACTAATGTCAATACGCACGGCATCGCGAAGATTCGCGAACGGCCAATTGTTGCAATGTCGTCACAGGCCTTTGGTTCCCGCATTGCGATTCATGCATTCGTCACCAAATGTGCGAACAATGATTGCGCAATTTCAGACTGGCCTCAGAAAGTTTACATACACTTCTGACGAGCATCAGCGCGAGTTGGCCGCTGCCGGAATGATGGAGACCGACCGATTCGCGCTGATTAACGTTGTATTCGTCAGCTTGGATACCCCCGATTCGCTCCACGCCATCGGCGATCTCCGGAATAAGGGATGCATGGTGCTGGCACTGGCGACGATTGCACAGAAGCGCCAGCGAATGGCGGCGCTCGCTGCGGGTGCGCATGAATTCCTGACGACAGGCCCGATCGACCCGGCTCAGCTTTCAGCCCGGCTCACACTTCTGGCGACGGGTTCCGCACTCCCGGCAGGTATCGCGATGGATGCCGGTCAGGGTTCGCTGCTTCTGGCCGGAGCGAGCCACCAACTGAGCGAAAGGGATTACCGGCTAATCGCGATGCTTGTTGAGGCGCGTGGCGGCGTCGTATCCCATGATGCCTTGCTGGAACGCGTGTGGGACGGGCGGTATACGGACCGGCAGCACTTGCGGGTGGCGATACGCCGGCTGCGCAAGAGGATCGAGCCTGAGCCGGACCTGCCGCGCTATCTCCTTAGCGAACCGGCCATCGGCTACAGGTTCGGCAATGGCGGCGACAGGCGAATGCCCCCTGCCGCGTGAACTACATGTAGAAGAACACGAGCATCAGCGACAATGTCGTCGCCATCAGCACCACGAGCGGAACACCCGTCCGCAGGTAATCGCCGAACTTGTAACGCCCTTCTTCCATGATCAGCATGTTTGTCTGATACGCGATCGGGGTGGCGTAACACAGATTGCAGCCGAACAGCACGGCCAGCACCAGCGGTTCGACCGGCAATCCGAGCGTCTCCGCGATCTTGAACGCAATCGGTGTGCCGACCGTGGCTGCGGCCGTGTTCGATGCAAAGTTCGTCAGCACAGTCACGAACAACATCACCGCGGCAACAATCATCGGATCGGGCAGGAACTGCAGCCCTGCCGACAGCAGCGTCCCCAGCCATTCGGCCGCCCCGCTTTCAAGGATCAGTTTGCCGATCGCAATACTGGCCGCGACCAGCACGATGACATTGGCCGAAAGCGCGCGCCCGACACGGTCGAACTTCACGCAACCGGTCGCGAACATCAGGATCGCGCCGACCAGCGCCGAAATGGCGATCGGCCAAAGCCCGACGCTGGCGGTGAACACCGAACCGAACATGATCGCGGCGGACAACAGCGCTTTGGACCGCCTCGGAACCTCTGTCACGCCTTCGAGCAGGAGGAGCCGGTCGCTCTCTGCAAATTCCTCGATCTCGGTCAGCGCACCCATCACGAGGAGAACGTCGCCGGCGCGCAATTCCAGTTCGGAATATTCGTGACGGCCCCTGTCCGGCCCGCGGGTCTGCTGGTGGATGCCCAGAACGGCGACCCCGAACTGCCCGGCAACGCCGGACGAGGGGATGGTCAGCCCGACGAGGCGCGATTCGGCGGTAACCGCCATTTCGACGACCACGACATCGCTCGCCTGGCTCTTGGCGGCGGCATTGATCCGCTCAACCACCCAGGCTGGTGCGACGCGCGCCTTCAGCACCCGCAGGGCATCTTCCAGCGCCTTGTGCGTCCCGCTGACCGGCAGGCGTGAATTGGACGTGATCTGGCGATCCAGCGAACCTTCGAACGTGAACCCTTCGGGCAGGCGTTCCAGCAAGTCGCGCGGGGTCTGTCCGATGAGGTCGCTGTCGTCGTCCACCCGCAGCGTAGCCGCGAATGTGCGGCGATTGCGCGTGAACGCCTGCCCGTTGTCGGGCAACAGGCGCGGCATGACCAGCCACAGGTAGGGCAAGGCGACAAGCGCGGCCACGGCAACGATCGGCGTGAACGTGAACACGCGCATCGGCTCCATGCCCAGATCCGCCGCGATGGACACGACCAGCAGGTTCGTCGACGTGCCGATAGTTGTCGCCATCCCGCCGATCAGCACGGCGGCATTGAGCGGGATCAGCGTTTTCGATGCCGCCATCGCGCCCTTCTCGGCCAGTCCCACGAACACCGGCAGCAGGAGGACGAGCACCGGTGTGTCGTTCACCATCATCGACAGCCCCATCGCGAGCAGCAGGGAAACCAGCATGCCGAGATGAGTATTGAGCTTCCACACCTCCGCAAGGAGACGCGTGGCAGGATCGAGCGCGCCGGTGACGACAAGGCCCCGGCCCATGATCATCAATGCACAGATGGTAATCAGCGCCGGATGGCCGAAGCCGGAAAAGGCAAGCGCGAGCCCGTCCGTCTGGTGCTGCCCCTCCAGCGGGAAGAAGAACAGGCCCAGCGCAATAAGGACAATCGTGACGAGACTGACGATCTCCGTCGCGATCTTGCCACGGGCGAAAGCCACGAACATCGCGACCGTCAGCACCATTGCCGCGAAAGCGTGAAGGGGAGGAATGCCCGGCATCAGCACGTCGATTACCAGCCCCTGCCCCCGCGCGCCAAGCGGCTTGTGCGCAGCCGGGCTGATCGGCTCTGTATCATCGACATACGGATGGTGCCCCTGGCCCGACTCGAACGGGCACGTCTTGCGACAAACGATTTTGAGTCGTTCGCGTCTACCATTCCGCCACAGGGGCAAAACCAAACCGGCACTGCGTTGACCGGAACAAGTCCGGTCGCCAGCAGGACGCCGCTCTTAGCGGGGCGTGCCGTCGGCTTCAAGCTGCCTTCAACGCGCCGACAAGAAGCTTGTGCAGGCGAGAGTGCAATGCATCGTTTCCGGCAAGGATCGTCTGGTCGCAAACCTGCAAAGAACGCCCGCGCCAATCGGACACGAAACCGCCGGCCTCTCTTACCAGCAGGCAGCCGGCCGCGGTATCCCACGGCTTGAGCCCGGATTCCCAGAAACCTTCGTACCGGCCGGCGGCAACCCATGCGAGATCGAGGGAGGCCGCGCCGTAGCGACGGATACCTGCCACGCGGGGCGCGATTTCGCCCGCGATCTTCGCCCATTCGGCGAAATTGCCGGCGCCCTGGAACGGGATGCCGGTCGCGATCAGCGATTCGGACAAGTCGCGCCGCGCCGAAACGCGCAGGCGCGCATCCTGCAGCCATGCACCGCGGCTCTTTTCCGCCCAAAACGTCTCGTCGGTTACCGGCTGATAGACGACGGCGTGTGTCACTTCACCCCAGCCCGATCCGTCGAGCTTGGGTTCCTGCACCGCGATCGAAATCGCGAAGTGCGGCAACCCGTGGAGGAAGTTCGAAGTGCCATCCAGCGGATCGATGATGAAGCGCGGCTTGCCTTCCTCGCCCTCGATCTCGCCCGATTCTTCCAGCAGAAAGCCCCAGCCCGGACGCGCAACGCGCAATTCGTCCCACAAGGTGCGTTCTGCCGCGCGGTCGGCTTTCGACACGAAGTCGGAAGGCCCCTTGCGGCTCGCCTGCAGGTGCTCGACTTCGCCGAAGTCGCGGCGCAGGCGATGCCCCGCCTTGCGCGCGGCGCGTTCGATAACGCGGATCAGTCCGGTAATTGCCATGTCAGTCGCGCCTTACGAGGCCTTGCCGACGTAAGTACGCTCATAAACATCGACGACGATGCGCGTGCCGCTTTCGATATGCGGCGGCACCATCACGCGCACGCCGTTTTCCAGCACTGCGGGCTTGTAGCTGGACGAAGCGGTCTGCCCCTTCACCACGGCATCGGCCTCGACGATGTTCGCCTCGACCTGTTCGGGCAGCTGCACGGAGATCGGCTTTTCTTCCCACAGTTCGAGCAGGACCTGCATCCCGTCTTCAAGGAAGGCGGCAGCATCGCCGAGCAGGTCGGCGGGAAGCTGGATCTGGTCGTAAGTCTCGGTATCCATGAAGACCAGCATGTCGCCCTCTGCATAGAGGTACTGGAAGTCCTTGGTGTCGAGGCGCACACGCTCGATCGTGTCGGCGCTGCGGAAGCGCACGTTGGTCTTGCGGCCATCCTGCAGGTTCTTCATCTCGACCTGCATGTAGGCACCGCCCTTGCCGGGCTGCGTGTGCTGGATCTTGGCAACTTTCCAGATGCCGCCTTCGTATTCGAGAATGTTGCCGGGGCGAATGTCGACGCCGCTGATCTTCATGATGTTTCAGCCTGTGAAAGAACGTGGATCCTGTCGGAAAGCGCCGCCCTTAGCCGCTGGCGCGCCGCGCGGCAAGCGAGCGCTTGAACGCGGCTGTCAAAAGCGGCGTGCGCGAATGCGTTGCGGGCGCCATGGCCCTCGCCTAGTGTCACGCCATCGATCAACAGCAAGAGCGATGACCGGCATCATGAACGACAATGGCGATCTGAAGGACCTTATTCGCACGATCCCCGATCACCCCAAGCCCGGCATCATGTTCCGCGACATCACGACCCTGATGCTGGAGGGCGAAGCATTCGCCGCGACGATCGACCGGATGGCTGCCTTGCTGGAAGGGGACAAGCCGGACCTGATCGCGGGGATCGAGGCGCGCGGCTTCGTCTTCGCGTCCGCCCTTGCCTACAAGCTGGGTTGCGGCGTGCTGATCCTGCGCAAACGCGGCAAGTTGCCCGGCTCCACGATCTCCATCGAATATGCGCTGGAATACGGCACCGACATGCTGGAAATGCATGACGATGCTTGCGGTCCCGGTGCGAAAGTCGTGATTGTCGACGACCTGATCGCGACCGGCGGCACGGCGATTGCCGCAGTCGAGCTGCTGCGCGGGCGCGGGGCGCGGATCGATCAGGCGCTGTTCGTGATCGACCTGCCCGAACTGGGCGGATCCGACCGGCTTTCCGAAAACGAGGTTTCCCCCCACGCCCTGTTCCATTTCGACGGAGAATAGATCCTTTTCCGGCAGAGGGTTCGCATCCGGAACCGAAGCGGTCTGGCAAAAGGCGGGAGAAATCCGGCCATTCAGGCGTTGTTCGGATAACCTCTGCTTGCGGTGCGCAATAAAATTTCCTACCGCAGAAGGATGCAAATGAAACTAGTTCGACACGCTTTGCTGGTCCTCATGCTTGGCCTCGGCCTGTCTGCATGCGGTGATCGCGAGCGCGCAACCGACACTGCGGCACGCGAAGGCGTCCTGCTTTGGGGCAACGGGACAGAGCCCAAGGGTCTGGATCCGCACCTCGTGACCGGCGTGCCCGAAAATCACATCATCTCCTCCCTGATCGAGGGTTTGATCGCCTACCACCCTGACAACGACATGATCCCCGCACCGGGCATGGCCGAAAGCTGGGAGCATGACGGACAGTATACGGTCTGGACCTTCCACTTGCGCGACGCGAAGTGGACCAATGGCGATCCGGTGGTCGCTGGTGACTTCGTTTACAGCTGGCACCGCGCGCTCATCCCCGAACTGGGCAACCAGTATGCCGAGATTTTCTACGTCATGAAGGGCGCGCAGGCATTCAACGAAGGAAAAACAAAGGATTTTAGCACTGTCGGCGTGAAGGCGCTGGACGACAAGACGCTGCAGGTCACGCTGAACGGGCCGGCTCCCTACTTCCCCAACATGCTCAAGCACTATTCGTGGTTTCCGGTAAATCCGCGCGCAGTGGAAGAACATGGCGGTATGGCCGACCGGCAAAGCGGCTGGTCGACACTGGAAAACTATGTCGGCAACGGTCCCTTCCGGCTGAAAAAGTGGGTCACCAACCAGGAGATCGAGGTCGAGCGCAGTCCCACGTATTGGGATGCCAAGACAGTGAAGTTGAACGGCATCCGGTTCTTCCCGATCGAGAATGCCGGCACCGAGGAAGTCATGTTCCGCGGCGGACGCCTGCACCTCACCAACAACGTGCTCAACGACAAGGTGCCGGTGTTCAAGAAGAAGATGCCGGACGAGTTGAAGATCGAGCCCTACCTCGGCAACTACTATTACAAGATCAACGTCGAACGTAAGCCGTTCAACGACCCCCGCGTCCGCAAGGCGCTGGCGCTTGCGATCGATCGCAAGCTGCTGGTGGAGAAGGTCACCAAGGGTGGCCAGTTGCCCGGAACCGGCTTCGTTCCGGCCGGCGTTCCGGGCTACCCTCCGTCCGACCGTGCCGATTTTCATCCCGAAGAAGCCCGCAAGCTGCTCGCCGAAGCAGGTTACCCGAACGGCAAGGGCTTTCCCAAGACCGAAATTCTGGTCAACACGCTGGAAACCCACCGCCAGATCGCCGAGGCGCTGCAGGCGATGTGGAAGGAGCACCTGAACGTCGACATCGGCATCTACAATCAGGAGTGGAAGGTCTACCTCAACAACGTGACCAACGGCGATTACGACATGGCTCGCGCTGGCTGGATCGGCGACTATGTCGACCCGTCGGCCTTCCTCAACATCATGACGACGGGCAACGGCAACAACGACACGAACTGGGGCGATCCGCGTTACGACGCGCTGATCCGCGATGCCCAGCGCGCACCGGACGAAAAGACCCGTTTCGCCATGCTTCGCGAAGCCGAGCAGATCATGATGGACGCCATGCCGGTCATCCCGATCTACTTCTACACCCGCGTCTACCTGAAGGACCCGCGGCTCAAGGGCTGGCACCCCAAGCTGCTCGACAACCATCCGCAGAAGTACCTGTATTTCGAGGAACAGGGCCAACCGGCCCCGGCCGAATGATGGCGCCCCTCCCCCATCTTCCAAGCAGGACGAGAACGATCCGATGCTGAAATTTATCGGCAAACGCTTCCTTCAGGGCATCCTCGTCCTGCTGGGCATCTACGCCGTCACCTTCTTCCTCGTGGCGGCGACGCCGGGCAGCCCGTTCAGTTCCGAACGCGCCATCTCGCCCGAAATCCTTGCCCAGATCGAGGCGTTCTACGGCTATGACAAGCCGGCATCGGAGCGTTTCATCACCTCGCTCGGTAATATCCTGCACGGGGATTTCGGCCCCAGCGCGGTCTATGCCAACCGCACGGTGACGGAGATTATCGCGGAGAGCTTTCCGGTATCGCTGAAGCTCGGTTCGATCTCGCTTGGCGTGGCTCTGCTGCTGGGCATTCCGGCCGGCGTGCTAGCCGCGGTGAAGAAGAACACGTGGCTCGATTATGTGCCCATGTCGGCGGCAATGGCGGGCATCTGCCTGCCCACGTTCGTGATGGGCCCGCTGCTGGCGCTGGTCTTCGGCCTGATCTTTGCCGTGCTTCCGGTCGCGGGGTGGTTCGGGCCGGAATTCGTGATCCTGCCTGCCGCTACTCTCGGCCTCTACTACGCCGCCTATTTCGCGCGGCTTACGCGGGGCGGGATGCTGGAAATGCTCAATCAGGACTGGGTCCGCACCGCACGGGCCAAGGGCGTGCCGGAACGCACGATCGTATGGAAACACTGCCTGAAGGGCGGGCTGATCCCTGCGATCACGTTCCTCGGCCCTGCCCTTGCGGGTATCATTTCCGGCTCTTTCGTCGTCGAAACGATTTTCCAGGTTCCCGGCCTTGGCCAATGGTTCGTGAAGGGCGCGCTGAACCGCGACGATTTCCTGATCCTGGGCCTAACCGTCCTTTTTGCGGCGCTGATCGTGTTGATGAACCTCCTTGTCGACATTGCTCAGGTCGCCCTCAATCCCCGCCTGAAGTATGATTGAGGGGCTCAAGTATGACTGATCATTCCGAAACCGCGGTTCTCGCCAGCGAGCCGGCCCCGCCCCCCGCACACAGCGCCTCCGAGATTGCCGAGGAGGAACTGGTTCAGGGCTCCTCGCTGTGGAAGGATGCATGGTCGCGACTAAAGAAGAACAAGCTGGCCGTGGCCAGTCTGGTCATCTTCCTGCTGATCGTCGTCGCCTGCGTCGTCGGGCCCTGGATCGTGCCTTACGACGGGCAGGAACAGGACCTGTTCCTTGGCGCCACGGCCCCTTCGGCAGAGCACTGGTTCGGCACCGATACGCTGGGCCGCGACTTGTTGGTGCGTACACTTGAGGGCGGTCGCATTTCGCTGATGGTCGGCCTTGTCGCCACGGTCGTGTCTCTTGCCATCGGCGTGATCTACGGCGCGACTGCGGGCTATCTTGGCGGCAAGGTGGATTCGACGATGATGCGCTTCGTCGATCTACTCTATGCCCTGCCCTTCACGATCTTCGTAATCCTCCTGATGGTCGCTTTCGGGCGCTCGATGTGGCTGATGTTCGTCGCCATCGGTTGCGTCGAATGGTTGTCCATGGCGCGTATCGTGCGCGCCGGTGTCATGGGCCTGAAGAAGCAGGAATTCGTCGAGGCAGCGGTTTCGCTGGGTTACAGCCATCAGCGCATCATCCTGCGCCACCTCATCCCCAACGTGCTCGGCCCCGTGATCGTCATCGCGACGCTGACCGTGCCTGCCGTCATGTTGCTGGAGGCGTTCCTGTCGTTCCTCGGCCTTGGCGTGCAGCCGCCGAATGCCTCGTGGGGCGTGCTTATCAACGAGGGGCAGCAGAACATGGAAATCTTCCCGTGGCTGCTGATGTTCCCCGCCTTCTTCTTCGCCCTCACCCTGTTCTGCCTGAACTTTCTGGGTGACGGCCTGCGCGACGCGCTCGACCCCAAGAGCGCGAAGGACTGAGCCCTATGCCGCTACTCGAAGTCAAAGACCTGAAAACCTCGTTCTACACCCGCGACGGCGTGGTGCGGGCGGTGGACGGCGTGTCCTTCTCGCTCGACAAGGGCGAGACGCTGGGCATCGTCGGCGAATCCGGTTCGGGCAAGTCGGTCACCTGCTACTCGCTGATGCGGCTGATTCCGGAACCTCCGGGCCGGATCGACGGCGGCACCGCGATGTTCGATGGCCGTGACCTGTTGACGATGGGGCAGAGGGAACTGCGCAAGATCCGCGGAAAGCGGATCAGCATGATCTTTCAGGACCCGATGACGTCACTCAACCCGTACCTGCGCATCAGTACGCAGCTGACAGAAGCGCTGCGGCTGCATTACGACATCGACAAGAAGGCCGCGGTGAACAAGGCGATTGCCGCGCTGGAAGAAGTTGGCATCCCCGAAGCCGCGAAGCGCGTCCACAACTACCCGCACGAGTTTTCCGGCGGCATGCGCCAGCGCGTGATGATCGCCATGGCCCTGATCACCGAACCCGATCTGCTGATCGCCGACGAGCCGACCACCGCGCTAGACGTGACGGTGCAGGCACAGATCATGGATATTATCAAGAAACGGCAGGAAGACCTTGGAACTGCTGTGATTTTGATCACGCACGATCTTGGTGTCGTGGCCGGCACCTGCGACAAGGTGAACGTGATGTACGGCGGCCGCATGATGGAAAGCGGCACTGCGGAGCAGGTGTTCTACAACGCGCAGCACCCCTACACCCGGTCCCTGCAGAAAACGATCCCGTCGCTGCAGACCAAAGGCGAGCAGCTCTATACCATCCCCGGATTGCCGCCAGACGTGTCGAAGCCGATCCACGGCTGCGCCTTCTATCCCCGCTGCCCCTATCCCAAGACGGGCTTGCCCGAAGGCAATCGCCCCGATCTCGTCGAGTTGAACGACGGCCACTGCTATGCCGATTGCCGCTTCTGCGACAGCTCTGCCCCGATCGAGAGTGTGCTGAGCACCGACGTGCCCGAAGAAACCGAAGCTGCGGGAGCGGCGGAATGAGCGACCAAAACGAAGCCGTCCATCACGAAGCGGATGTCCCCGTCGACCCCCGCCGGGATTTCCTCGTGCTTGACGACGTGCACACCCATTTCGACCTCGGCACCAGTTTCCTGACCCGCGAAAGCAAGGGCGTGGTAAAGGCGGTCGACGGCGTCACGCTGACGGTAAAGGAAGGCGAGATCCTCGGCCTTGTTGGCGAATCCGGCTGCGGCAAGTCGACGCTTTCGCGCACGATCATGCAGCTGATCCGGCCAACATCGGGCCGTATCTTCCTCGAAGGCAAGGAACTGTCCGCACTGTCGGACAAGGACATCCGGCACGAACGCATCAACTTCCAGATGATTTTCCAGGACCCCTATGCGTCGCTAAACCCGCGCATGACGGTGCTGGACACGTTGGCAGAGGCGATCCGCACCCGCCATCCCAATGTCAAAGGCGCGGGAATGCGCGAACGCGTGGCGGACCTGCTGCGCACGGTCGGCATGAACCCCAACCAGATGAAGCGCTATCCGCACGAGTTTTCGGGCGGCCAGCGCCAGCGCGTCGCCATCGCCCGCGCACTTGCGCCCGAACCCAAGCTGATCATTGCGGACGAGCCGGTTTCCGCGCTCGACGTGTCGATCCAGTCGCAGATCCTGAACCTTCTGAAGCGCCTGACGCGGGAGATGGGGCTGACGATGATCTTCATCAGTCACGACTTGTCCGTCGTCCGCTACATCGCGGATCGCATTGCGGTCATGTACCTTGGCCGCATCCTCGAACTGGGAGAGGCGAGCGAAGTCGTGGACCATCCGCTCCACATCTATACCCGCGCCTTGATGAGCGCGATCCCCGCGCCCGATCCTCGCACCGAACGCACACGCAGCCGCATCGTGCTCCAGGGTGATCCGCCCTCGCCGCTCAATCCGCCGCAGGGCTGCAATTTCTGGCCGCGCAGTCCGGTAACGCATGACGAGCGGATGAAGCATGAGGAGCCGGTGCTGACCGAACTTCGCCCCGGCCATTTCGCGGCCAATTGCCCGTTCTGCCTCAACGGGGCGTGAAACACAGCTGTTCCGTTGCGGAATTGCCATTTCGGGGCTGAGCAGGCATCTGTGCCCGCGAGTCCCGCGCTTGCGGGCATTTGCACCAGATTCTGAGAGGGACCAGACCTGATGTCCGAAACGCTTTCCGAAACCGTATCGCTGACCGTCGAAAACGGGATTGCCATCGTCGCTATCGACAATCCGCCGGTGAACGCATTGGGCCTCTCGGTCCGGCAGGGTCTGGATGCTGCGGCTGACCGGATCGGCAGCGATGCGGGCATCAAGGCAGGTGTCATTACTGCCAAGGGCCGGACTTTCCCCGCCGGTGCGGATATCGCGGAATTCGATATCGGCATGCGCGAACCGTGGCTGCCGGGCGTGGTGGACAAGCTGGAGGCGCTGGACAAGCCGGTCGTCGCCGCCATCTTCGGCACGGCGCTTGGTGGCGGTCTGGAAGTTGCGCTGGGTTGCCATTACCGCGTCGCTGCCGCCTCGGCAAAGCTGGGCCTTCCCGAAGTGAAGCTCGGCCTGCTGCCCGGTGCCGGTGGCACGCAGCGCCTGCCGCGCGTCGTCGGGGCGGAAGCCGCGTTGCAGATGATGGTGACCGGAAAGCCGGTGAAGGCGGCGCTGGCCGAAAAGATGGGCCTCGTCGACAAGGTCGTCGCAGACGATGCGCTGCTGGCCGAAGCGGTTGCCCTAGCCCGTGCAGCTGCGGCGGAAGGTGGCCCCCTGCCGCGCGCCTCGCAGAAATCGGACATGACCGCGAAGGACAAGGCGGACGCCGACCTGTTCGACCGTTTCAAGGCAGAGCATGGCCGCCTGTTCCGCGGCGTTATCGCGCCGGACGAGATTCTCGATTGCGTCAAGGCGGCGGTCAACCTGCCGTTCGCCGAAGGGATGGCTGTCGAGAGCGCGAACTTCAACAAGCTCTTCGTATCCGACCAGTCAAAGGCGCTACGCCACGTCTTCTTCGCGATGCGCGAAACTGCCAAGGTGCCGGATATCGCCAGGGACACGCCGCTTATCGACGTGAAGTCGGTTGGCGTCATCGGCGCGGGCACAATGGGCGGCGGCATCGCCATGAACTTTGCCAACATCGGCATTCCTGTGACGATCGTAGAGGTGAAGCAGGAAGCGCTCGATCGCGGCCTTGGCGTCATCCGCAAGAACTATGAAGCGACCGCCCGCAAGGGCCGGCTCAGCGAAGAGGACGTCGAGACCCGGATGGGCCTGCTCACCGGCTCGCTCGACATGGAAGATCTCGCCGATGTCGACCTCGTGATCGAAGCGGTGTTCGAAAGCATGGAGGTCAAGGAAAAGGTCTTCAGCCGGCTGGAAACGATATGCAAGCCGGGCGCGATCCTTGCGTCCAACACCAGCTTCCTCGACATCGACCATATCGCGACGTTCACCTCGCGGCCCGAGATGGTGCTGGGCTTGCACTTCTTCAGCCCCGCGAACGTCATGCCGCTGCTGGAAGTGGTGCGCGGCGAAAAGAGCAGCGACAGCGTGATCGCCACCGGCATGAAGCTGGCCGGCAAGATCGGCAAGACGCCGGTGCTGGCCCGCGTCTGCGACGGCTTCATCGCCAACCGCCTGATGTTCCCCTACATCGTCGCCAGTCAGGAAATGCTGCTGGGCGGCACTTCGATGAAGGCTGTCGACGCGACCATGAACCAGTACGGCTTTGCGATGGGTCCGATCTCGATGATCGACCTCGTCGGGCTGGACATCATCAAGCTGCCCAGCCGCAACATCATGGCAGAGCTCGTCGCGAAAGACCGGTTGGGCCAGAAAAAGAACGGCGGCTTCTACGATTATGACGAGAAGCGCCGCGGCACGCCCTCTCCCGTGGCGCAGGACATCATAACCGACATCGCGCGCGAACGCGGTATTGAACAGCGGGAGCTTTCACCCGAAGAGATCATCGCGGGCCTGCTCTATCCCGTCGTCAATGAAGGGGCGAAAATCCTTGAGGAAGGCATCGCCCTTCGCGCAGGCGACATCGATGTGGCGGCGATCCTCGGCTACAACTGGCCTGCCTATCAGGGCGGACCGATGTGCTGGGCCGACATCCACGGACTGCCGAAGATCGTCGCGGGGCTGAAGGCCATGGGGCTCAAGCCTGCCGCGCTGCTGGAAAAGCTGGCAGCAGAGGGCAAGTCCTTCACCTGATCCGGAAAACGGGGCGCGGCCTTCGGGCTACGCCCCGTTTTCAGGCATATGCCTGTGCAAAGGCAGCCGCCGCGCCGAACAGGCCGGGCTGCGGATGGGTGATCAGGCGCACCGGAATCGCTTCCATCAGTGCGCGAAAGCGGCCCTTGTAGACGAAGCGTTCGGAAAATCCGGAAGCCGCGATCTGGTCTTTCAGGCGCAGACCAAGCCCGCCCGCGATGACGACAGAGTTCGCCCCGTGCGCCAGCGCCAGATCGCCTGCTGCCGCGCCAAGGATCATGCAGAACCGTTCCATCGCCATCACGGCAACGGGATCGGTGCCGGTCAGGGCCGAAAGCCACAATTCGCGATCGTCTCCCGATGGCATGGGCAGCCCCTCAATCCGCGCAAACGCCTCTGCGAGGTAGAGTATGGCCGGACCGGAGCACATCCGTTCCACGGACACGCGCGGCAGGGAATCGCGCACGTGGGCAAGGATTTGCTCTTCCACGCGATCTTCGGGCGCGAAACCGATATGCCCGCCCTCTGTCGGCTGGACGCGATAGGAACCGTCCTCCCGCCGGACCAGCGCCGCAACGCCAAGGCCGGTGCCCGGACCGGTGATCGTGGTAGTGCCGTGGGCAGGAACAACGTCTGGGCCGGAAAGATGGACGAAATGTTCGTCCCCGGCGGCAGCCACGGCATGGCCCACGGCCTCGAAATCGTTGATCAGGACGTGCTGGTCGACGCCCAGTTCGCCGGCGATCTCGCGCGGCCGGATGACCCAGTGGGAATTGGTGAACCGGATTTCATCCGCCGTGACCGGCCCGGCAACCGCGATGGCCGCCGCGCGCGGCAATCCTTCGGAATGGGCGTCGGCAAACCGTTCCCATGCAGCGGCAAGCCCTGCAACGCTGCCGGTTGCAAATGTCGTCGGTTCGCCAACCGACACGACCTTCCCGCCAGCCACTTCCGCCATCGCGAAACGGGCGTTCGTGCCGCCGACGTCGATAGTGACGATCTTTTTGTTGCTGCTTTCAGACATGGCGTCTGGCTATCCGTCCCCGATCCGTTTCACAAGCTGTACCCGCAGTCAGCGCGGCAGCAGGTACGCGCCCTGCGGCACCGGATCGTCGAACCGCTTTACCGTGTCGCGCAACGCCTCCGCCACCAGATGGTTCACCAATTCGGGAAACAGCAGCGGCTCTTCCGCCGCTTCCCACAGGAAGAAGCCGTAGGAACCGGGAATGGCATTGATCTCGTTGAACCATATCTCGCCGGTGGCCTTGTTCGACATGAAATCGATGCGCGGTGCGCCGCGATGGCCCAGTGTCATGAACGCGCGGCGGGCATAGTCGTGGATCGTCGCCCTGAACTCTGCCGGAAGGTCGGGATTGATGTCGCGGGTCAGCGAAAGCATGCCCTCGCTCGGCAGGAAAGCCCCCTTCGTGCCGCCGCCTGATGATAGGTATTTTTCCTTGAAATCAAGCAGTTCCGCGCCAGACTTCGGACGCTCTATGGCCGAAAACTTGACCTCCTGGCGCTCCTCGTCCCAGCGCATCGCGATATTGTACTCGACGAGATTCTGCACTTGCGGCTCGATGATGGCGAGGTTGTCCTGCGCCAGCACATAGGCGACGAGTGCCGGAAGATCCGCCGCCGTCTTGGCAAGACCGACACCGATGGAGGAACCGAGGTTCGCGGGCTTCACGATGGTGGGAAAACCGAACTTGGCCTCCACTTCCGCGATCAGCGCCTTGGCATCGGCCAGCTTCGCGCGGTTGGCCGTCACGTGGTCCAGCACGTTCACGCCCGCCAGCCGCACCAGCGCCTTCGTCGCGTCCTTGCGCATGGCCATCGCGCTCGATCCGGCAGCAAAACCGGTGACCGGAATGCCGAGCAGTTCGAAATGCCCCTGTAGCCGCCCGTCTTCTCCGAACGGACCGTGGAAGACCGGCAGAACGCAATCGATCGGCGTTTCGATCAGGCTCTTGCGCTCACGCATCACCGGCCCGCGTTCGGACCACGAGAAGATCACTTCCGGCGCGCCGGAAGGTTTGGGCCGGAAGCGACGGATGTCGCGCAGGAAGGGCGCGGAGAAGAACCGGTTCTCGAAATCCGTGTAGACGGGAATCACCTCGATCCCGCGCACGTCGGCGGCGTCCATCAGCTGGTGAGCCGACACGACAGCGACGTCGTGTTCCTGGCTCGCCCCGCCAAACAGCACTGCAACCCGTTTCTTTACGGCCATTACGCCACTTTCCCCAGCTTGCTTGTCGCACCCTGTGCGCGACTCGCAGGTGTCAACTTGTGCGCCATCGCGGGCGCTGTAAGAAGGGGGCCATGCAGGCTCCCAACTACATTCGGATCGGCACGCCGGGCGCCCCCAAGGTGGTATTCGCCCACGGTTGGGGCCGTTCGCACCGCGATTTCATTCCCGTTGCCGAGGCACTTGCCCCGTCGATCGATGCCTACCTGTTCGATCTTCCCGGCCACGGCAAGTCGGAACGGCCGGATGAGGCATGGGGAACGGTGGAATACGCCGAATACATGGCGCGCTACATCACGGTGGACATGGCGCTGGGCAGCTGCGTCTGGGTCGGCCACAGTTTCGGCGGGCGTGTCGGATTGCGGCTTGGCGTGCAATCGCCGGGGATGCTCGACCACCTTGTCATCGTTGCCGGCGCCGGCGTTCCGCGCACCGTTACGACGCGCGAACGCTGGAAGCGCAAGTGGAACGGACGCAAGTTCCAGAAACTGAAGGCTGCGGCAAAGACCGAGGATGACCTGATCGCGCTGGAAAAGCGGTTCGGCAGTCCCGACTATGTGATGAGCCGGGAAACAGGCATGCGCGATATCTTCGTAAAGACGATTTCGGAGGACCAGTCGCCGGATCTTCACCGCATCCCGACCCCAACGACGTGCATCTACGGCAGCGCCGATACGGAAACGCCGCCTGAGATCGGAAAGAAGATCGCGAGCCTCGTGCCAAACGGCACTTATATCGAGTGCCCGCATTACGACCACATCTCGATCCTCGACCGTGGCCGCCACCAGATCGCGCTGGCGATAAAGGAAGCGGTGACAGCATGAGCAGCTTCGTCATCGCCGTCTTCGCCTCTATCATCGCGGTTACGGCCGCGGTCGGCTGGCTTGCGTGGAACCGGCTCCACACCCTGCTCACCTATTTCCAGCAGGAGGAATACAACGGGCGGCGCTTCCTCGGCGCAGTGAAGCGCGTTCGGCTCTACGATGTGCGGGCCAGTCTGGTGCTCCTCGCCGTGATCCCCCTCACCGCAGCGGTCGAGTACCTTTCGCTCGGCAGGTGGTGGATCGTCGCGATCTTCTTCGCCGCCGCAGCCGTGATCGCATGGATCGGCTGGAAGGAACGCGGCTACCGCTACAAGAAGCCGCTCGCCATGACGGAGCGGGCGCGCAGGATCCGCAACGTGGCGGCGATCCTTGCCGTGCCGCTGGTCCTGCTGGCGCTGTTCGGTGCCGTGCTGGCCATCGTCGGGCTGCAACTGCTGCCGTTCACCCTCGTTATCGCCAATGCCCTGCTGAAGCCGGGGCAGGAACGGATCAACGAAGGTTATATCGAAGAGGCCCGCACGAAGCTGGCGCGCATGAATCCGGTGCGCATCGGCATTACCGGCAGCTTCGGCAAGACGACGACAAAGCACATCTTCGCCGAAGTGCTCGCCGTGTCCGGTCCGGTCTTCTATTCACGCGGTTCGATCAACACCGTGCTCGGCCTCACCCGCCATATCCGGGAGCGGTTGCAGTGGAGCCACCGCTATTTCATCGCGGAAATGGGTGCATACGGCATCGGCTCGATCAAGCGGTTGTGCGATTTCGTGATCCCCGATTACGGCATCGTCACGGCCATCGGCGATGCGCATACCGAACGGTTCGGTTCGGTCGAGAATATCGCGAAAGCCAAGTCCGAACTGGTCGAGGAAGTGTGCGCGAACGGCGGTACGGCCATCGTGTCGACGCAGGTTCTGGCCTACCGCCCCTTCGTTGACCTGCGCGCGGCGAACCCCGGCCATGTCGTCAGCGTCGGGCCGGAGGAAGATGCAGACATCCGCATCGTTTCGGCCAGCCTCGAACAGGCGGACTGGAAGATCGTGCTGGAAGACCGGCGCGACGGGCAGAATGGCGCGCGGCTCGAATACGAACTGCCGCTGCTGGGCGAACACAACGTGACCAATTCGGCGCTGGCCGTGGCGGCGGCGTGGATCATCGATCCGGCCATCGCGACGCGCATTCCGCTGGTGACACCCGATGTCGAACAGGTTCCGCACCGCTTGCAGAAACGCGAAAGCCCCGGTCAGCCGCTGGTGCTGGACGATGCCTACAACGCGAACGAGGCAGGCTTCAGGAACGCCGTTGCCGTGGCGGCGGAACTGGCAAGGCAGCGCGGCGGGCGCGCGATCCTCGTCACCCCCGGCATCGCCGAATTGGGCATCGAGCATGACCGCGTCCACGCCAAGCTAGGCGAATATACTGCGGGGCTGGCCGATGTGGTCTACGCGGTAAACCCGTCGCGGATCGGCGCATTCACCGGGGCGCTGGCGTCAGGTGGCAAGCCCGCCATCGAAGTCGCCAGCTTTGCCGATGCACGCAAGGCGCTGGATAGCGAGGCCAAGCCGGAGGATGTCGTGCTTTACGAGAACGACTTGCCGGATTTGCTCGAAGAGCGGCGGTTGCTTTGATGGCCGCTATGGGGTGGGAATCAGACGCTAGAAGTTTTCTTCAACAAAACCGAATACCGTAAAGCAGGCGAAGCGTAGCCCGTATCCAAAGATCGCCATGAGAGGTGCAGCCCAGAGCACTTGCGGGTCCGAACTCCAGCCGAGGTTGAACAACCAATCAAGCAGCGCATGGAGCCAAAAAAGCAATAGGCTGAGCATAATCAACATGAAGACGGCATTCACGGCAAGCCGTTGCGCGGAAATGAATTTTTTCGTGCTCATCGCAAATAGATGTCAGTTCGTGAGAACGTCCGCAATCGGGTCGTTACCGGCCATCCGCCATCGTCATCCCCGCGAAGGCGGGAATCCACAGAGCGCCGCCGCGAACGGTAAAGCTGGATCCCCGCCTTCGCGGGGATGACGCTTGGCTCAAATCCCCGCCCACCACTGGTACCCCGCGCGGTCTTCCCAGAAGCCGCCCTTGCCGCCCGCGATATCGCGGTAGTCAGCAATGGCCTCTATGCCGGTCACGTATTTCGCATGCTTGTAACCCAGCTGCCGCTCCACCCGAAGCCGCAGCGGCGCGCCATGCCGTTCGGGCAGTGGCTGGCCGTTCATGCGCCATGCCATGATCGTCTGCGGGTGCAGCGCCTCGATCATGTCCACGCTCTCGTAATAGGGTGTGTCGCCATAACGGTCGGCGCAGCGGAACAGGACGTAGCGGGCCTTGTCACTGACGCCCGCCAGCTTCAGCAGGTGGGAGAGCGGCGTGCCGGTCCACTGGCCGATCGCGCTCCACCCCTCGACACAGTCGTGCCGGGTGATCTGGGTGCGCGCGGGCATGTGCTGCAAGTCCGCGATTGAGAGCGACAGCGGCCTTGCCACCATGCCGCCCACCGCCAGCCGCCAGCCAGAGAACCCCTGCGCCAGGTGGCGACGGTATTCGGGCGTATCCACGGTGCGCGATCCGTTGGCTCGGAAATCGGGGCTGCGCTCCGCCGCCGAATATTCGCGGGCCAGCGCGTCGCGGCTCGTCACCAGTCGCTGCGCATCGCGGGTGAACAAGTCCAGCGACTGCGCGAAACCGTCGACCGGTCCGGTTTCGAGGATTTTCTGGCACCCGCCCAGAGTCAGCCCCGCGCCCAGCCCCGCGATCAACTTGCGGCGTCCGATCATCATGGCGTCTTCTCCGGCGGCCCGTTTTCGGATGGCAGGCGGAACCGCCCTGTAATCATCGAGCGGATCTCGTTCACCGGCCCTGCCAGCACGACCATTGCGAGGTGGACGAGAATGAACAGCACCAGCGCAAACGCGGCAAGGAAATGGATCGAGCGCGCCGATTGCCGCCCGCCGAACAGGTCGAGCAGCCATGGCCACGCCGCATCCATCGTCGGGCTCATCGTCAGGCCCGTCAGCACGATCAGGGGCAGCAGCACGACCAGTACCGAGAGATAGGCCAGCTTTTGCAGCACGTTGTACCGCGCCGCCGCCTCACCCTTCGGCAGGCGCAGGCGGGCATGATTCTTCACGTCCTGCCAGATATGCCGGGGTTCAAGCTCCGCTCGTCGCGGCACTACGTCGTGCCACAAGTGCCGGTTGAGCAATGACCAGACGAGGTATAGCGCCCCCGCGATCCCCAGCACCCAAGCGCCAAGGAAGTGCCACTTGCGCCCCGCGGCAAGGCTGTAGTTCGAAGGTAGCGTCGCCCAATGCGGAAAGGCGCGGGTCTGCGTGCGCCCGTCCTTCTGCCAAGAACCGAGCACGCCGGTCGTCGCGATTTCGAAATCGCCGATGCGCAGGAAACCTTGTTTGTCGTTAGTAGCGCCGATGCGAAGCCAGGGGGTGTCGGGATTCGCCCCGTACTGCCCCCAGTACAGGTGCGGGTGGGCATTGAAGATGGTCAACCCGCTCATCAAACAGGTGAAGACCGCCGCCACGTTCAGCCAGTGCCACGCCCGCGTCGAGAGGCGATGGCGCCTGACGACACGGGGCTGAGGGGCGGGATTATCCGACGTTGATTTCAAGCCTGTAATCGGCCGTCTCCTCGCGCCGGGCGGCGCTGCGCATCATGTAGACCCGGACGCGGTAGTCTCCCGACTTTGCGGCCGCGCCCTCGAACATGTTTTCGCCCATGGACCCGTTGAAGATCGCCACATCCGTCTCACCGGGTTCGATCAGGTTGAAATAGGTGGCCGTGTGCGGCGTCGCCATGGAAATGTTCAGCGGCTGGCCCTGTTTAGCCCGGAAGACATAGTCGATCGATTCGTAGCCGGTGATCGATCCCTCGACCGTGGTCGAATTGCTGCCATCCTCGAACCCGACATGTTCGATTGGAATGTCAGCGACTTGCTGGGCCGGCACGTAATCCGGATCGGCGGCCGGTTCGGCCACTTCCATCGCCGCGTCGTCGGTCGCGGTAACCTTAGCCGGCTCCTCCGCCTCGGAAGTGCATCCGCATAGTGCCGCAAGTGCGATTATCGCGATTCCATGGCTAATTTTCGAACGTTGCATGGCTTCCCCCTTGTGCCAGGCTGGCGGCGGCCGGAATGGCCAGCCTCCAGCTTATAAAATGCCGCACGACGAGTGCGCTAGCAACCGTCAAAAGGGTCGGTTCATTGCGCATTTTTGACGCACATTTCGCATTTTTGGAAGAACACCGGGTGGCAATTCTTTAACGAGCGCGCCTGTATTCAGCCGGAGATGACGACAAGACAGGCCTATCGATCACGGGTGAAGATTCCCGCCAGTTACCGCACCGATGACGGTAGCGAATACGAGACGTCAGTCGTCGACATTTCGGAACACGGCTGCCGCCTGCGCGATGGAATCGCAACTGTCCGTCCCGGTGCCGGGCTAAGCATTTCTATCGGTACAATGGCACCCATTTCAGCGGAAGTGCGCTGGCTGTACCGCTCGTTCTGCGGCGTCGCCTTTACCCGCCCTTTGCACAGCGCGCTGGTCGAACACCTCCAGCATGCCCATGCCCGCGGCGCGCTGCCAAGCGATGAAATACCCGCACGCTGAGCCTACCCGGCGTCGGAGCGTCCGCCTTCATCCACAGGGTTGAATACCGTCGCCCGCGTCTGCGGCGGCGGTTCGCCCTCCGTACGCAGGATCACGAACGCGCGGGCAGCCACCGGCGAGAGGTCCGGTTCGTCACCGGATATCCCCGCCTTCATCCGGGGGTCCCAGAACTGCTGGATGTGATCGGCCGTCGCCATGGCTGCCGCTTCATGGTCAAGCGCGGAGAAATTCCGCGCGATCTGGTTCGCCATGTAGATCAAACGGGCATGCGTATTACTCATTCTGCAGGCTCGTGACTGATGCGGCGGGACCGTTCGGACAGATCGGCATAGTCTTCCTGCCAGTCGGTCGGCCCGTTCGAAGGCGCGACCTGCACTGCCGTCACCTTGTATTCCGGGCAGTTCGTCGCCCAGTCGGAATAGTCTGTAGTGACGACGTTGGCCTGCGTTTCGGGGTGGTGGAACGTGGTGTAGACGACGCCCGGAGCGACACGCTCGGTCACTTTGACACGAAGCGTCGTCTCCCCCTTGCGGCTGGCCAGGCGCGCCCAGTCACCGTCTTTCAGGCCGCGGTTTTCGGCATCGACAGGATGCATTTCCAACAGGTCTTCCGGATGCCATGCGGTATTGGCGGTGCGCCGTGTCTGCGCGCCGACGTTGTAGTGGGACAGGATGCGCCCCGTCGTCAGCAGCAGCGGGAAGCGAGGGCCGGTCTTCTCGTCCGTCGGCACGTATTCGGTGACAACGAAGTGGCCCTTCCCCCGCACGAAGCCGTCGATATGCATCACCGGCGCGCCATCGGGATTTGCCTCGTTCACAGGCCACTGCAGCGAGCCTACCGCGCACAGCCGTTCCCACGTGACGCCGGCGAAAGTCGGAGTCAGGCGCGCGATTTCGGCCAGTATCTCGCTCGGATGGCCGTAATCCCAGCCCAGCCCCATGGCATTCGCCAGAAGCTGCGTGACTTGCCAGTCCTCATACCCGTTTGCCGGGTCCATCACGCGGCGCACCGGCTGGATGCGGCGCTCGGCATTGGTGAATGTGCCGTCCTTCTCCAGAAAAGTGCTGCCGGGCAGGAAGACATGCGCGTAGTTCGCAGTCTCGTTCAGGAACAGGTCGTGGACGATGACGCAGTCCATCGCCTCCAGCCCCGCCGCGACGTGCTTGGTGTCAGGGTCTGACTGAAGAATATCCTCACCCTGAATGTAAATGGCGCGGAACGTGCCGTCACACGCGGCATCGAGCATGTTGTTGATGCGCAGACCCGGCTCGGCATCCAGCGTAACGCCCCAGTCTTGTTCGAACAGGGCACGCGTTTCGGCGTCCGAGATATGGCGATAGCCCGACAGTTCGTGCGGGAACGATCCCATATCGCAGGCGCCCTGCACGTTGTTCTGCCCGCGCAAAGGATTCACGCCGACACCGGGACGACCAATGTTGCCGGTCGCCATGGCAAGGTTCGCGATGGCCATGACGGTGCTGGACCCTTGCGAATGCTCCGTCACGCCAAGGCCGTAGTAGATCGCACCGTTTCCGCCGGTCGCGAACAGCCGCGCCGCCGCGCGCAGTTCTTCCGCCGGAACGCGGGTTACGGGCTCCAACCGCTCGGGGCTGTGGCTTTCGTCGGAAACGAAGCGGGCCCAGTCTTCGAACGCGTCGACTTCACAACGCTCCTGAACGAACTTGGCGTCGACCAGCCCCTCGGTCACGATCACGTGCGCCATCGCGGTCAGCACCGCGACGTTGGTGCCCGGCTGCAGCGGCAAGTGATGCGCAGCCTCGATATGGGGGGAGCGGACGAGATCGATCCGGCGCGGGTCGATCACGATCAACTTCGCGCCCTGCCGCAGCCTGCGCTTCATGCGGCTGGCGAAGACGGGGTGTGCATCGGTAGGGTTCGCGCCGATGACAAGGATGACGTCGCTATGCTCGACGCTGTCGAAATCCTGCGTGCCCGCGCTGGTGCCAAACGTGGTCTTGAGGCCATATCCCGTCGGCGAATGGCAGACGCGAGCGCACGTATCGACGTTGTTCGATCCGAACCCGCCGCGCACCAGCTTCTGGACAAGGAACGTCTCTTCGTTGGTGCAGCGGCTGGAGGTAATACCGCCGAGCGCCCTTGCACCGTGCTCGGCGCGAATGTCCTTCAACCGTCCGGCGGCATAGCTGATCGCTTCGGCCCAGCTGACTTCACGCCAGGGCTCGTCGATGGAATCGCGGATCATCGGCGAGGTGATCCGGTCCTTGTGGTTGGCATAGCCCCAAGCGAAACGGCCCTTCACGCAGGAATGGCCGCGGTTCGCCTTGCCTTCCTTCCACGGAACCATGCGGACCAGCTGTTCGCCCCGCATTTCCGCGCGGAAAGTGCAGCCGACGCCGCAATAGGCACAAGTCGTGACGACGGACCGTTCGGGCTTGCCATGCTCCTTCACGCTCTTTTCCATGAGCGCCGATGTCGGGCAGGCCTGCACGCAGGCGCCGCAGGACACGCATTCGCTGGACAGGAAATCGTCCTCCGTCGTGCCCGCGCTGATCTTGCTAGCGAACCCGCGTCCGTCCACCGTCAGTGCCAGCGTGCCCTGCACTTCGTCACAGGCGCGTACGCAGCGCGAACAGACGATGCACTTGTCCGGCGCGAACAGGAAATAGGGGTTCGACACGTCGGGCGCCTGGCCAAGGTGATGTGCACCGTCGTAGCCATAACGCACATCGCGCAAGCCCACGTCGGCCGCCGCATCCTGAAGCTCGCAGTCGTTGTTCGCACTACAGGTCAGGCAGTCCAGCGGGTGGTCGGAGATATAAAGCTCCATCACCCCGCGCCGCAGCTTTTCCAGTCGCGGGGTCTGCGTCTTCACGACCATGCCCTCGGTCACGGGCGTCGTGCAGGACGCGGGCGTGCCGCGCATCCCTTCAACTTCGACAAGGCACAGGCGGCAGGAGCCGAAGCTCTTCACCATATCGGTCGCACAAAGTTTCGGAATGTCGCCGCCGATCTCGGCCGCCGCGCGCATGACGCTGGTGCCTTCGGGAACGGTGACTTCGCGCCCGTCGATGGAGAGCGTGACAGTCCTGTCGCTGCGGACTTCGGGCGTGCCGAAATCAGGTTGTTTCGCGTATCCCATCAGGTTTCTCCTTCAAGCGCCAGAACGCCCTGCGGATCGCCGAAGACAAGCGCGGAATCGCGCCGGGCCAGCGCGACAAGGGCGAGCCCCGCCTGCGCCGCGCGATCGACGGCAAGGCTGGTCGGCGCGGAAATGGTGACGAGCAGCGGGCAACCCGCTCTCACGGTTTTTTCGACAAGCTCGAAACTACACCGCGCGGACAGCAGGATGAAGCCATTCCGCGCATCGCGTCCTTCGCGCGCCATCGCGCCGATCAGCTTGTCGAGCGCATTGTGCCGCCCGACATCCTCTGCCGCCAGCACGATCGTACCGTCCGCCGCGCAGAAGGCCGCAACATGCATTGCCCCGGTGCGAAGGCCCATTGGCTGGTAATGATGCAGACGGCGCAGCGCATCGGCAATGGCCTCGCGCGTCGTTTCGATCCGGGCGGTGATGCGCGGCATCGGGCGCAGGACTTCGGCGATATTGTCCATGCCGCACAGGCCGCAACTCGATTCCGAAACGCGGGTCCGCGCCCGCGCGATCACCGGCTCCATCGCTTCGGGTGGAAGGGCGACGCGCACGATCCAGCCGTCCGCTGTTTCGTGAACGTCGATCGCCTCGATCTTCGATGCCGCGTCGACCAGCCCTTCGGACAGGGTGAACCCGCGCGCAAAATCCTCAAGCCTGTCGGGTGTCGCCATCATCACGGCATAGCCGAGACCGTTGTACTCGACGGCAACCGGCGTCTCGATGGCGAGCGGACGGACAAGTTCGCCGTCGCCCTCTGCCTCAAGCCCCAGCCGCCTGACGCGGGCCTGTTCGGTGCCGTTCATGCCGGCACCGCTTGCTTCGCCAGACCGAAATCCTCGGGCCAGTGGCGCAGGGCGGACAGCACTGGATAGGGCGTGAACCCGCCCAGCGCACAGAGCGAGCCGAACTTCATCGTCTCGCAAAGGTCTTCCAGCAGCGCGACCTGTTCTTCCAGGCTCCGCTCCGGCTGGCGGGCATTGTGCATCTGGGGCAGCATTTCCACCGCGTCGGCCTGCCTGCCACCGGCAAGGATCCGCTCGATGATCTCCATGCCGCGCACCGAACCGATACGACACGGTGTGCACTTGCCGCACGATTCCGCCGCGCAGAACTTCATGGCAAAGCGTGCGAGCGCAGCCATGTCGGCGGTGTCGTCGAACACCACGATGCCGCCGTGCCCGATCAGCGCGTCGGCAGCGGTATAGGCCTCGTAATCGAACGCGATATCGAACTGGTCGGGGTGGATATAGGCGCCCAGTGGCCCGCCGACCTGCACGGCCTTTACCGGCCTGCCCGAAGCGGTGCCGCCGCCAATGTCATAGACCAGCTCGCGCAAGGTGACGCCGAACGCGGTTTCGTACAGCCCGCCCTGCTTCACGTTGCCCGCGATCTGGATCGGCATCGTGCCCTTGGACCGGCCCATGCCGAGGTTCTCGTATCGCGCGGCCCCGCCTTCGCTGAGGATATGCGGAACAGCGGCAAGCGTCAGGACATTGTTCACAACCGTCGGGCGACCGAACAGTCCCTGAAGCGCGGGCAGCGGCGGCTTGGCGCGCACTTCGCCGCGCTTGCCTTCAAGGCTGTTGAGCAGCGAGGTTTCCTCGCCGCAGACATAGGCACCGGCTCCCACTCGAACCTCGATGCGGAAAGGTGCGATGCGCGATGCGGAAAGTTCTATCGCCGCGTTGAGCTTGGCGATGGCATCCGGATATTCGCTACGCAGGTAGATATAGCCCTGCCCCGCTCCGACAGCGTGGGCGCAGATCGCCATGCCCTCGATCAGGGCGAAAGGATCGCCTTCCATGACCATGCGGTCGGCGAAGGTGCCGCTATCGCCCTCATCCGCATTGCAGACCACGTATTTGGTGCTGCCCTCTGCCTTGGCGACAGTCTGCCACTTGATGCCGGCGGGAAAACCCGCGCCGCCACGACCGCGCAGGCCCGACTGGACCATTTCGGCCAGCACCTGTTCGCTCCCGATGGTGCGGGCACGGTCGAGACCTGCCCAGCCGCCGGTCGCTGCGTAATCATCAAGGCTGAGCGGACGGGTCCGTCCTGCCCGCGCGAAAGTCAGGCGCTGCTGGCTGGCGATGAAGGGATGGGCTGCAACGGGACCGATGCAGAGGTCATCCGCGCCGCCTTCGGCAATTTCGGCCACGCGGTCTGCGGTTACCGGCCCCCAGCCGACACCGTTCACCTCGACTAGCGGTTCCAGCCAGTGCATGCCCCAGCTCGACACCCGCTCTACCGTCCAGCCCAGCTTTTCGAAGGCCGCGACGACCTTGTCCGCCCCGCAGGCGCGGGCAACGGCATCGTCGGATATGCGAACCGTGTTCATGCGCGTTCCACCAGTTTCGTGAGTGCGCCTTCGTCCAGCCGCGCATGGAGATCATCGCCGATCCGTGCATTCGGCCCGACACTGCAAAGGCCAAGGCAATAGACGGTCTCCACCCGCACCCTGTCGCCCGCGGCTGCGGCAACCGCAGGCATCATCGCCTCGATCCCGCGCGCCTGACACGCCTCTGCGCGGCAGACCTGCACCACGGGGCGCGAGTCGGCTTCTGCACGGAAATCGTGGTAGAAGCTGACGACGCCGTGCACTTCGGCGCGAGTCAGGTTCAACAGGTGCGCGATGCGGGTTTCGGCCGCAGTGTCGACCGCCCCCAGTTCTGCCTGCACGTCATGCAGGATGGGAAGCAGCGGTCCCTCACGGTCCGCGTGGCGTGCGACGATGGCATCAATCCGGTCCATGATGTCAGCCAGCTTGAACCTGCTGGATCCAGTCCGCAAGGTTGTAGTGATTGGAAACCCGCGTGATCAGGCCGTCGGCGAACTCGAAAAACGCACCGACCCGCAAGGCATATTCCTGCCCCGTTGCGGACGGTAGCCCTTCGTCCGTTTCGAGGTAGCGCCCCGTCAAACGGAACTCCGCACTCCCGCTAGTACCGTCCGCGCTAGCCATGAACACCGGATCAATGACCTGTTCGGCATAGCAGCGGTTCATGTGCGCGAGGAATGCACGAAAGGCGTCCTTGCCGTGGCGCGGATCGCCCTGGCTCGGTTCGTGGACGACATCGTCTGAAAGGAGAGCCAGCATGGCTTCCGCATCCTGCCGGTTGAAGGCCGCGTAATAGGCGGCCAGCGTCTCGGTGACGCTCATGCCTTCAACCTTTCGGCATGCCACGCAACATGTTCGGCCATGAAGGTCGAGATGAAGTAGTAGGAATGGTCGTACCCGTCCTGCACGCGGATCGTCGCTTTCATCCCGGCATCGCCGACCGCCTGTTCGAGCAGCGCGGTCTTCAACTGCTCTTCAAGGAAATTATCCGCCCCGCCCTGATCCACCAGCAGGTCGGGCAGGCGCGCACCGTCGACAATCAGCGCGCAGGCGTCGTATTCGCGCCATGCCGCTTTGTCCGCGCCGATATAGCCGGTCAGCGCCTTTTCGCCCCAAGGGCAGTTCAGCGGGCTGACGATCGGTGCGAAGGCACTGGTCGAGCGGAACCGGCCCGGATTGCGCAGCGAGATCGTCAGCGCACCATGGCCGCCCATCGAGTGGCCGGTGATGCCCTGCCGTGCCATATCGACCGGGAAGTTCGTGGCGACGAGATCGGGCAGTTCATTCTCGATGTACGAACGCATGTTGAAATGCTTTGCCCACGGTTCCTGCGTCGCATCGACGTAGAAGCCCGCGCCCTTGCCGAAGTCGTAGCCTTCGTCATCGGGCACATCGTCACCGCGCGGGGACGTATCGGGCGCAACGAAGATCACGCCATGTTCGGCGCAAGCCGCGCGATATTCGCCCTTCTCGGTCACGTTGGCGTGGGTGCAGGTCAGGCCCGACAGGTACCATAGCACCGGCAACTTTTCGCCCGGCGCATGGTCCGGCACGAAAACGGAGAAAGTCATTTCAGTCCCCGTGGCGGCAGAAACGTGCTTGTACACGCCCTGCACGCCGCCGTGGGCCTTGTTGGTCGAAACGGTTTCGAAGGTCATGTGATCAGCCCGCCACGTGCCAGAGGCACAGCTTGTTGCCCGACGGATCGAACAGGTAGGCGCCGTAGCTACCGGGAAAAGCCTCACGCGGGCCAGGTGCGCCTTCGTCCGTTCCGCCATTGGCAAGACCGGCCGCATATGCCGCATCCACAGCTTCGGGACTGGCCGCATGCAGCCCGATCGTGCCGCCGTTCGCACCGCTGGCGGGCTCTCCGTTACGCGGCAGCCCGGCAATGAACGAACCGGCCTTGCTCGCATAGGCAACGGCCGCGCCATCCTTGATCAGCGCACCCTCGCCATGGCCAAGCGCCTGCATCACGCCATCGTAGAACGCCTTGGTTGCGGCGACATCATTCGCGCCGACAAAAACGTGTGTGAACATCGGATATGCCCTTAAAAGACGACGACCGAACGGATCGACTTGCCTTCGTGCATCAGATCGAAAGCGGTGTTGATTTCTTCCAGACCCATGACGTGCGTGATCATCGGGTCGATCTCGATCTTGCCGGTCATGTACATGTCGACGATCTTGGGAACGTCGGTGCGGCCCTTGGCCCCGCCGAACGCCGTGCCACGCCAGTTGCGGCCCGTGACCAGCTGGAACGGACGGGTCGAGATTTCCCTGCCCGCTTCGGCCACGCCGATGATGATGCTGGTGCCCCAGCCGCGGTGGCATGCTTCCAGCGCCGTGCGCATCACTTCGGTATTGCCGGTCGCGTCGAAGGTATAGTCCGCGCCGCCGTCGGTCATCAGGACGATCTTGGCGACGATGTCCTCACGGCTCATGCCCTTGGTGTTGAGGAAGTCGGTCATGCCGAACTTGCGGCCCCATTCCTCACGGTCGGGGTTGATGTCGACGCCGATGATCTTGTTGGCCCCTGCCAGCCGCGCGCCCTGAATGACGTTGAGGCCGATACCGCCCAGGCCGAAGATCACGACATTGTCGCCGACCTGTACCTTCGCGGTGTTGGTCACCGCACCCACGCCCGTGGTCACGCCGCAACCGACATAGCAGGCCGACTGGAACGGCGCGTCTTCGCGGATCTTGGCAACCGCGATTTCGGGCAGGACGGTGAAGTTCGAGAAGGTCGAGCAACCCATGTAGTGAAAGATCGTCTCGCCCTTGTAGGAGAAGCGGCTGGTGCCGTCGGGCATCAGGCCCTGCCCCTGCGTGGCGCGGATCGCGGTGCACAGGTTGGTCTTGCCCGACAGGCACGACTTACACTGGCGGCATTCGGGGGTGTAGAGCGGGATGACGTGGTCGTCGGGCTTCACGCTCGTCACGCCGGGGCCGACTTCGCGCACGATGCCAGCACCTTCGTGGCCGAGAATCGAGGGGAAGATGCCTTCGCTATCGAACCCGTCGAGCGTGTAGGCATCGGTGTGGCAGATGCCCGTCGCCATGATCTCGACGAGGACTTCGCCTTCCTTCGGACCTTCAAGATCGACCTCGACGATTTCGAGCGGCTTCTTCGCTTCGAAGGCGACGGCAGCGCGGGTTTTCATGGGAATGCTCCTTGATCGCGTAAATTGATTGAGGCCGCTCTAGCAATCACACCATCCGGTGATAAACAGCGTTTTTGGCAAAGCATTATCACCGAGAGGCAATAATCCATGATCGGCGGATGGGACGGGATAGAGGAATTCGTCGCCGTGGCACGAGCCGGCTCGTTCACTGCAGGCGCGCGGGCCTTCGGCGCGTCGGTCACGCACATGAGCCGCGCCGTGGCCAGGTTGGAGGCACGGCTGGAAACGCAGCTTTTCAACCGCACCACCCGCTCGCTCTTCCTGACCGATACGGGCCGCATCTTCCTCGAACAATGCCAGCGACTGGTGGACGAGCGCGAGGAAGCCATCGCGGGCATCGCATCGCAGGGCGAGCCGCGCGGGACGTTGCGGGTCACCTGCTCCTACGCGCTGGGCGAACGCTTCGTCTCTCCACTGGTGCGCGAATTCGCGCAGGAGAACCCGTCTCTGGTCGTCACGCTCGATCTGGACAACGACGTGGTCGACATCGTCAGCCGGGGATACGATCTTGCCGTGCGTACCGGGCACCTTGAAGATTCGCGCCTGATCGCAACCCGCGTGGCCCAGCGCGAACTGGTGACAGTCGCGTCGCGCCATTATCTGTCCTTGCACGGAGAGCCGGGAGAGATCGCGGAACTCACGGCGCACGATTGCCTGGTCGGCTCATCCTCGCAATGGCATTTCCGTCGCGGCCAGACCTTTCGACCGCGCGGGCGCTGGCAATGCAATAGCGGCACAACAGTGGTCGACGCCTGCCTTGCGGGCATGGGGATTTGCCAGTTGCCCGCCTTCTACGTGCGCGAACACCTGGCGGCAGGTCGCTTGCAGGAAGTACTGGAAGACGAACGGCCGGAGGACGAGCCGATCTGGGCAATCTACCCGACGCGCCGGCACCTCTCGCCCAAGATCAGCGGTCTCGTCGCACTATTGCGGGCCAAGCTGCAAGGAAGGCTTGAGGACGCGAAGAGCCTCTACGCGCCTGTCCGTTACTGATCGGCGTCGGGCTGCCTGTCCGGGTGCGCGGCGGCAATGGCAGGGTGGACCGCCGCCCGTTCATAAGCCGCCATCAGGTCCGGATAGGGCGCGAGGTCCGACCCGAACCGCTCTGCCGAATAGACCTGCGGCACGAGGTAGCAATCGACCAGCGTCGGAGTGTCGCCATAGGCGTAGCCGGTGCCGTGCCGTGCGATCATCGTATCGAGCGCCGCGAAACCTTCCGCGATCCAGTGCCGCGCCCATGCGTCGATGGCGGCCTGTTCCTGACCCAGTTCGTTCTTCAGGTACTTCAGGATGCGCAGATTATTTATCGGGTGCACATCGCTGCCGATCATCGCACACATGGCGCGAACGATCGCGCGATCGTTCGCATTGCGCGGCAGTAGTGGCGGCTCGGGATGCGTTTCCTCAAGCCATTCGAGGATTGCGACGCTCTGCGGCAGCACAATGCCGTTGCCGATCTCCAACGCGGGGACGAGGCCTTGCGGCGCAAGCGCCGTGTATGCCGCGTCCTTCTGTTCGCCCTTGCGCAAGTCGTGCGTGACTTGCGCGTATTCCAGCCCCTTCAGGTTCAGCGCAATGCGCGTGCGATAGCTGGTGCCGGAGCGCCAGTAGCCATGCAGCGTGAGCGCCATCAGCCGACGACCTGTCCGCTACATTCGCCGAACCCGATGGTTCGCGCCCCTTGCGCCACGGCATGGGCACGCATCACGATCTCGTCGCCATTTTCAAGGAACGTGCGCGTCTCGCCGGTCGGCAAGGTCAGCGGGCTTTTGCCGCCGTCCGAAAGTTCGAGCAGCGAACCGTAGCTGGATGCATCCGGGCCGGACAACGTGCCGGTGCCGAGCAGGTCGCCGGGCTGCAGGTTGCATCCGTTCACGGTGTGGTGCGCGATAAGCTGCGCCGCCGTCCAGTACATCGCGGTCATCGGACCGATCGACAAACGGTGGGGCGCATGACCGCCCTGCCGCATCGCGTCGGTCAGGATCAGCACTTCCATTTCAACGTTGTATGCCCCTGAAGCCTGATCGGCTTCGTCCGACAGGTATTCCAGAGGCTGCGGATCGCCTTCGGGCCGCGCGGGCTGGGCCGTGCGGAACGGGGCCAGCGCCGCACTCGTCACCAGCCAGGGCGACACCGTCGACAGGAAGTTCTTGGCAAGGAACGGCCCCAGCGGCTGGTATTCCCATGCCTGCAGATCGCGAGCAGACCAATCGTTCAGGATCGAGAGGCCAGCGATATGCGATGCGGCTTCGCCGATCGGTACGGGCTGGCCAAGGCTGTTCGAACCGCTGGTCCAGATCGCCATTTCCATTTCGTAATCCAGCCGCGCACTCGGCTTGAAGTACGGGGGTTTGCCCTCCGCCGAACGGGTCTGGCCGGTTGGCCGGATGACGTCCGCACCGCTTGCACGAATGGAAGACGCACGCCCGTGATAACCGATGGGCACGTACTTGTAGTTCGGCAGCAGAGGATTGTCGGGCCGGAACAGGGCACCGACATTCTTCGCATGTTCGATCCCGGTGTAGAAATCGGTGTAATCGCCGACACGAAACGGGACGAACAGATCGCAGTCGGCTTGCGCGAACAGCATCCTGCCCGCTTCACTGGCGCGATCCCGATCGGTCAGCAGATCGAACAGCCCCACCCGCAATGCATCGGCCATCGCGTTGCCATCGGTGAACAGGGCGTTGAGCGAAGGCGCATCGGCCAGCTTCGCCGCTTCCGCCGCATTGCCGGTCAACAGGCGGGCAACGCCGCGCAGGCACAGGATGCTGTCGCCTATCGCCACGCCGCCGCGCGGGTCCTGCTCCACTTTGGGAGAGAAGATGCCCAGCGGCAGGTTCTGGACCGGAAATTCGGCATGGTCGTCGGCGCCGGGCACCCAGCTTTTGGCCTCAACGTCGTGGGTATGGTCGAGCATGAAAATCGTTCTCACTGCGGAAGCGTTGCCTTGTCAAATCCGTCCCAGCAGGCGTCGTAATCCCCCTGCAGGGCCGGAATTGTCATGGCGAATTCGGTCGGGCGGATGACCCAGCGGCTTTCGAACATGAAAGCGAGCGTATTCTCGATCTTCTGCGGCTCCAGCTTCGCGTCCATCGCCTTGCGCGTCGTTTCTGCATCGGGGCCATGGCCGTTCATCTGGTTATGCAAACTGGCGCCGCCGGGCACGAAGCCCCCGCCTTCCTTGGCATCGTAGACGCCGTGCACCAGCCCCATGAATTCGCTCATCACATTACGATGAAACCACGGCGGGCGGAAAGTATCCTCTCCCACCATCCAGCGTGGCGGAAAAATCACGAAATCGCAGTTGGCGGTGCCGGCAGTCTCGCTTGGCGAAGTCAGCACGGTGAAGATCGAAGGATCGGGATGATCGAAGCTGACCGTGCCGATCGTGTTGAAGCGCGACAGGTCATAGCGACAGGGCGCGGCATTGCCATGCCATGCGACAACGTCGAACGGCGAATGACCCAGCACCGTGCGCCACAGCCTGCCCTGGAATTTCTGCACCAGCTCGGTTTCGCGCTCGACATCCTCGAACCAGGCAACGGGCGTTTCGAAATCGCGCGGATTGGCAAGGCCGTTAGAACCGATGGGGCCTAGGTCCGGCAGGCGAAACGGCGAGCCATAATTCTCGCAGACATAGCCGCGCGAGGGTTCGTCGAGCCGGACTGCGAACCGCAGGCCGCGCGGGATAACCGCGATATGCCCCGGTGGCACGTCGAGGCGGCCCATCTCGGTATCGATATGCAGCGTGCCCAGTTGCGGCACGATCAGCAGCTCGCCGTCGCTCGACTGGAAGACCCGCCGCTCCATCGAGCGGTTCGCGGCATAAAGGTGCGCCGCGATCCCCGCGCCGGTACCGACATCGCCGTTACCGCCATACGTCACCAGGCCGTCCAGCCAGTCGACAGGCTCCTGCGGCATAGGCAGCGGCTCCCAGCGCAGGCGATTCGGGCTGACCGGCTCGTGCGTGAACGGCGCGGATCGAAGCTGCGACCCCGAATCACACGGCGCGAACGGTGGATGCGCGGCAGCGGGGCGCATGCGATAGAACCAGCTGCGGCAGTTGTCGCTGCGCGGCATCGTGAATGCGCTGACCGAAAACTGTTCGGCATAGAGCCCGAACGCCGGACGCTGCGGGCTATTGCGGCCGACAGGCAATGCGCCTGCTACCGCCTCGCTTGCAAAGTGATTGCCGAAACCCGTTTGATACTGATGCATTCTGCTGCCCCTGCGCCTCCGGTCGATCATCACGGAGGTTCGCGCGGACACTAGCAACTTCCATCAAGCGTTTTTCACTTCATATCTGGCACTCTATGGCGATAATCTGCGCCTGATGGAAAATATCCAGGCAATTTCACTACAAATCAGGAAATTCGCGCATCAGAATCGCCGCATCCAATACTGCATCGGCTTTTCCGATTCCCGCTCTTCACCATGATCCTTCCACGCGAACGACGTAACGAACCCCGCTACCGGCTCATAGCCGCGCTTGCGCCAGAATGAGTCCAGCGGTCGGTAATCGACGGGGCGGTGGGGATGGTCGCCTGCGCGGACCACTGCCGCAAAGCAGGCGCTTGTAGCGCCGCAAGCCAGTGCCTGACGCTCTCTATGATCGAAAAAGGCGTGCCCGATACCCTGCCCACGCCACGAGGGCAGCAGGACGCTCTCCCCGAAATAGAACATCTCTGCCGTATCGAAACCGCGCTCTTCGAACGGAGCGCGAAATTCGGGCTTCTGGGCGGCCATCGGCGATGCTGTCGCGGCGCCGACGATTCGGTCACCGTCTCGCGCCGCGACCAGAATGCCGTCAGGTGCCGCGGCAAATTCGCGCAGGTATTTCGCCTCGTAGGCCGGATCGCCGTCATACAGGTAGGGAAAGGCTGCGAAGACCGCGATGCGCAGGCGGGCAAGATCCTCTATCGCCGCCTCGATCTGTTCGCCCGTCATAGCCTCGATCGTGATCGCCAATGCGTTTCTCCTGCTCAATGCCGCCTCGATTGGTCGAGATTTTATTTTCCTACAATCCCTTCCCCATGGCTGTTCACCCATTCCACGCCTCAGGAGAAGCCCCTTGCCCTTACTCGATTCGCTCATCGTGCCGATCACCCGCATCATCGATCGCGTCATCCCCGACAAGGAAGCCCGCGAAAAGGCCAAGCTGGAACTGCTCCGACTGGAAGGCACGCAGGAAATGCAACTGGTGGAGGCGCGGCTTTCGGCCATCGTCGCCGAAGCGAATTCGACCGATCCGTGGACAAGCCGCGCCCGCCCCGGTTTCCTCTACGTGATGTACGCGATGATCCTGTTTTCCATTCCCATGGGGCTGATCGCCGCGTTCGACCCGCCATCGGCCACAGCGATCGCGGATGGCATCACGCGGTATCTGAACGGTTTACCCGAACCGCTCTATGCCCTCTTCGGCACCGGTTATCTCGGCTATACGGTCGCCCGCCAATGGGGAAAGACCAAGGGCACCGAAAGGTAAGCCGCAGGCAGGTTTGGCGGGGAAGAACGCATCCGCCCCTTGCCCTCCATCAAGTCTCGGCGTAGCGCGCTACGCCAACAGACAACCTCCGAAAGAGGAATTGATGGGCGAAGCCAAGACCCCCGTAGCCCGCCGTACGGCCGGCATGAACGTTGACAGCGCACTCGTGCGCGAGCTTGCTGAACTGCTGACCGAAACCGGCCTGACCGAGATCGAGGTCGAAGACGGTGACCGCAAGATCAAGGTGTCGCGCGCCGCCGTTGCGGCGGCCGCGGCCCCTGTCGCTGCCTTTGCAGCTCCTGCCGCTGCGCCGGTTGCCGCAGCCGATCCCGCGCCTGCCGCTGCCAGTGCAGCGCCGGTCGACGCGGTGAAGTCGCCGATGGTCGGCACCGCCTATCTCTCGCCCGAACCGGGTGCGGCCAACTTCATCGAAGTGGGCAAGCAGGTGAAGGCCGGCGAAACCCTGCTCATCGTGGAAGCGATGAAGGTCATGAACGCGATTCCCGCGCCCAAGGCCGGAACGATCAGCAAGATTCTCGTCGGCAATGCCGAACCTGTCGAATTCGACCAGCCCCTCGTCGTGATCGACTGAGCGGGGACGGACGGATGGCTATTTCGCGGATACTGATCGCCAATCGCGGCGAGATCGCACTGCGTGTCCACCGCGCGGCACACGAAATGGGGATCGAGACGGTGGCGGTGCACTCCACCGCCGATGCCGATGCGATGCACGTTCGCCTTGCCGATCAGGCCGTCTGCATCGGCCCGCCCTCGGCCACCGACAGCTACCTGAACATGGCGGCGATCATCTCGGCCGCGGAAATCAGCAATGCCGATGCCGTCCATCCCGGTTACGGCTTCCTGTCCGAAAACGCCAAGTTCGCCGAAATCGTGGAGGCGCACGGCCTCAAGTGGATCGGCCCCAAGCCGGAACACATCCGCACGATGGGCGACAAGGTCGCGGCGAAAAAAAGCGCGGGCGAGCTTGGCCTGCCGCTCGTTCCCGGATCTGACGGGGCGGTTTCGGACTATGACGAGGCGAGGCTGATCGCGGCCGACATCGGCTATCCGGTGATCATCAAGGCGGCATCGGGCGGCGGCGGTCGGGGCATGAAAGTGTGCCCGTCCGAAGACCAGCTCGAAACGCTGATGAAACAGGCGGGCAGCGAGGCGAAATCGGCCTTCGGCGACGATACCGTTTATATCGAGAAGTACCTCGGCAACCCGCGCCACATCGAATTCCAGATCTTCGGCGACGGCGAAGGCAACGCGATCCACCTGGGAGAGCGCGACTGTTCGCTGCAGCGCCGCCACCAGAAGGTGCTGGAAGAAGCCCCCTCGCCCGTCATCAGCGCCGACGAACGCGCCCGCATGGGCAAGGTATGCGCCGACGCGATGGCGGCAATGGGCTATCGCGGCGCGGGCACGATCGAGTTCCTGTGGGAAAACGGCGAGTTCTACTTCATCGAGATGAACACCCGCCTGCAGGTCGAGCATCCGGTGACCGAAGCGATCACCGGTGTCGATCTCGTGCGCGAACAGATCCGAATTGCCGACGGCAAGCCGCTGTCGGTCACGCAGGACGAACTGCGCTTTGCCGGCCATTCGATCGAGTGCCGGATCAACGCGGAAAACGCCTTCACCTTCGCGCCTTCGCCGGGGCTGGTCACCAGCTATCACGCGGCTGGCGGCATGCACGTGCGCGTCGATTCGGGCCTTTATGCCGGTTATCGCATTCCGCCCTACTACGATTCGATGATCGCAAAGCTGATCGTATATGGCCGCACGCGCGAAGGCTGCATCATGCGGTTGAAGCGTGCGCTGGAAGAAATGGTCGTCGAAGGGGTGCAGACCTCGATCCCGCTGCATCAGGAACTGATCCGGCAGGACGATTTCCTGAACGGCGATTACACGATCAAGTGGCTGGAGGAATGGCTCGCCGAGCGCGATGCCTGAGTTCGGCGCGGATCAGCTGACGATCCGCGCCTCGCTCACCAGAAAGATCTCGCAGGCACCCGCACCCTGATCGTTGCGGGTACGCGATGTTTTGTAGCGCCGCCCGTCAGGTGCGAACACGTCGACCAGATGGCCGTGCAGCGACACCACGTCATTCGCGCCGATGCCACGGATCACGGCGGCTGCATTGTCATTGGCGGGAATGAGGTGCCAGTTGGCCGAAAACTTCCCGAAACGCCGCACACGCGGGTCCTGCCATGCCTCCGCACCGGCGCGCCAGTAATAGAACCGGCCCGATTGCGTGATGCTGATGCGCCCGTGCACGTCGGCTCGCGCGCCTTCTCCCCATGCAACCGCGATGTCGACCGGCGAATAGTCGGAAAAATCATCTCCGATCAGCCCGCCATAGCTTGCACGGGACAGTACCAGCACATCCGCATCGAACGTCGCCACCTTGCGGATGCCGCGCGCGTCGGTTGCAATGCTGTAGAGTTCGGACTGGCGCGGCGCGGGCACGATGGCGTCGCGCGGTTCGCCTTGGCAACCGGCGAGCATAACCGCCAGCACCATGACGGCAGCCGCGCGAAACCCCTGCATTCCCGTTATTCCAGCGGCACGCCCGGTTCGGTCTTCGACGTACGGATGACCAGCGATGTCTTGACGCTCGCCACATTGGGCGCAGGAGTCAGCCGGCTGGTGAGGAATTCCTGAAAGCTTTGCAGATCCTTGCTCACGATCTTCAGGATGAAGTCGATCTCGCCGTTCAGCATGTGACATTCGCGCACGGCAGGCAGCGTGGCGATATGCTCCTCGAACGCGCGCAGGGCATCTTCGGCCTGGCTCTTCAGGCTGACCATCGCATAGACGGTTATCGTGAAGCCCAGCGTGGCTGCATCGAGATCCGCGTGATAACCGCGAATCGCGCCGCTTTCCTCAAGCGCGCGCACACGGCGAAGGCACGGGGGCGCAGTCAGCCCGACCCGTTGTGCCAGTTCGACGTTGGTTATCCGCCCCTCGTCCTGCAATTCGGCCAGCAGGCGCCTGTCGATCTCATCAAAATTCATGGTACTTCAACCCAGAAAGCGGCCATTTGTGCCGCAGCCCCCAATTTTTCGTGCAAGGAACTCACCAACGTGGGCAAGTTGCGAACAACCTGAGGCCGTTCCAAGCAATAATCGTACTATTATCGTCCCTGTTCCACTTTGCAACGCAGCGATTACACCTCTTTCGCAGTCTTAACCTGAAGTTTACCTCACTGATCAGGTGGAATCGGGATTGGCTCGTTGCTCGGCGGGCCCGTCACGCTCCACCGCTTCAGGGGATCCGATGACACTCGATGACCGTCTGCGTACCGTGCTCGATGTCGCTGCTGACAGCGACGATGCGGCGCGTGCGCAATATCGGCAACTCGTCGACCTCCTCGGTAGTGGCAAGGCGGTGGCGGACGGATCGCTTGTGGCCGCTGCATTCCTGCGCCTTGCTTCGCTGGCGCGCAGAATTCCCCCAGCCGAACGTGCCTCCATACTTGCCGATCCTGCCCTGCGCTTGCGATCGCCGCCGCTGGTCGCCCAGTTGTGCGAGGGGGAGCCGGAAGTGGCGAGTGCCGCGATCGCTGCGGCTGATCTCGACGAGGAAGGCTGGACCGTGCTGACCGGCGTGCTGGATGAAGACCTGCAGGGTCGCATCCGCACGGCGCGCACGAACGGACGCGCCCGCACCGGCGAGGAAAAGCCAGACCTGCTGATGAAGCGCACGCCGAAGCGCGGATCGATCGTCGACGAGCTGACGCCAAGCGCGCCCGTACCGTCCCGCGCACCTGCACCTCCCGATCCGCCGGTTCCGGAAACTGCCGAACCCTCGCAGGTATCGGACATTTCCGAAATCGTCGCGCGCATCGAACGGTTCCGCGTGGCCCGCCGCGAAGCCGCGATGCACGAAGTCATGAGCGGGGAACGCATTCTTGCCGCCGCTGCCGCCGGATCTTCTGCAGAGACCGATGACGCCGCTCCGCCGCCGGTGGCCGTGCCGCGCGAAATCGACTGCCGGATTTCGCCAGACGGGCGCATCGGATGGGCCAGCAACCTTGCGCCAATGCTGTCCGGCCTGATCCTGTCCGCCACTGCCGATGCCACCGCGCGCCTCGACGAAGCGACGGCTACTGCCATCCGGCGTCAGCAATCGGTGCGCGGCGGTAAAGTGGCAATCACCGCCTCTCCCACGATTTCGGGAGACTGGCGGCTGGACGCAGCGCCGAACTTCGATCCCGTCGGCCGGTTTCTCGGCTATCACGCCCGCCTGACGCGAGAGGTCGGCAAGCGGGCCGATCCGCGCGGCGATCTGGTACGGCAGGCGCTGCATGAACTGCGCACGCCGATCAATGCGCTGCAGGGCTTTTCGGAGATTATCCAGCAGCAATTGTTCGGCCCTGTCCCGCACCAGTACCGCTCGCTGGCGGCGAACATCGCGGGGGAGACTGCGGCACTGCTTGCCGGGCTTGAGGAGATCGACCGGCTGGTGCGCCTGCGCATGGGCACGCGCAAGCTTGCTGCTGGCCGGACGGAGGTCGGGCCGATGCTTGATTCGCTCGTAGAGCAGGTGTTGCCCTTGCTGTCCGCCCGTGACGCACATCTCGATGCGCACTACGCCGACCCGCATGTCACGGTGGCCGTCGCAGAAAGCGATCTGGAACGGATCGTCTGGCGCTTGCTGGGCGTGGTGGCCGTTGCCGCGCGCGAAGGCGACCGGATCGCATTCGATGTATCCACCTCCGCCGATCAGTTGATCCTCAGTGTCGGCATGCCACGCGCCCTGTCCGCACTTGATGACACCACGCTTTACGGCGCTGCGGCCAACGACGATGCCACGCAGGAACTGGCTGTCGGCCTTCTGGGCCGCGGCTTTGCCTTGCGGCTGCTGACGGCGGAAACGCGAGCGGCAGGAGGCAGCCTTGAACGCCATGCCGACCGGCTGGTCCTGACTCTGCCCTGCGAGATCGACGACGAAAGCGCTGGCAGCGAAGAAGCTGCCTGAGAGCAACTTTGCGTTGTGCGTACACCGGCGCTTGCCAAGTCCCTCTCCCCCAGCTAGGCGCGCTGGCCAAGGGCCTGTAGCTCAGCGGTTAGAGCTGGCCGCTCATAACGGCTAGGTCGCGGGTTCGAATCCTGCCGGGCCCACCGTATTTTTCCTGCCGTACGCGGCAGGTCCAAGGGTCGGGGAGTAGCGCAGCCCGGTAGCGCGCCTGCTTTGGGAGCAGGATGTCGCAGGTTCGAATCCTGTCTCCCCGACCATTTCACCCGCCGGAAACCGCATATTTTGGCGCAAAGCAAAATCAGGCCGGTGACCGGACCAGAGCTTCGTATCCCGACAGCACGGCCAGAAAGTGCAAGGGACTAGGACGAACGAGGGTATGGCTCGCTACCATGCCTCATTCTTCATAGTCCCGTCCACCACGCTTCTTTTCAGCAAACAGTGCTCAAGCATTAGGTTGGCCGCGCGTGCCTTTGCCCGTGGTGGTGTTTCGAGCGGGCGGATGGCTTCAGAGTTGGTGACGCTTGACCGTGCCGTTCTTGATGACGACCGGCATATGGGTTGCGTACCTCTCGAAGATCGAAACGTCGTTCAGGGGATTGCCGTCCAGAACGATCATGTCCGCTCGCGCGCCCGGCGCAATGCAACCTAGCTCGCCCGCTCTTTGCATGATCTCCGCGTTAACCGACGTAGCCGAACGCAAGGTTTCGAGAGGACTCTCCACTTCGGAACGATAGCGGAACTCATTCGACTGCATGTTGTGGTAGTCAGTGCCGAACACATCGGTGCCCAGCCCCACTTTCACTCCGGCGCGGCGGCACGTCTCGATCGAACCAAGCATACTTTCCAGTGCACCGGCAGCCTTCTCCCGATTCTCGGCCGACATCCCCGATTCGGCACCGACGGTCAGGATTTGCTGAATCACGGCCACAGTCGGCACCGTGTAGGTGTTGCCGGTCTTTGCGATAAGTTCGGCGGTCTGGGGCGATATCGATGTCGCGTGATCTATCGAGCGGATGCCAGCCTCGACACAGCGCCGGGCTCCATCGTCGGTGTGGCAATGCGCGATCACGTATTTTCGCCTGGTGCGGGCCTCTTCGACAGCAGCCTGCAGCTCGTCCATCGTAAATTGCTGCATCCAGATGGGGTCGGACGGTGATGCGACACCGCCCGAGATGAAGACCTTGATATGGTCTGCGCCGCGATGCAACTCGCCGCGCGCGACCTTGCGCACTTCGTCCGCGCCATCGACGATCTGACAGATAACCCCGGAATAGGCGCAGTTGCACAAGTCCTTTTCGCGTGGGTTGCGCATATCCCCGTGCCCGCCAGTCTGCGACAAAGCCTTGCCGCCGTAATAGAAACGAGGTCCGTTGATCAGGTTCTTCTCGATCGCCAGCGCCAGCCCGATATCGCCACCGCCGGGATCGCGGACGGTGGTAAAACCGCGATCGAGAGCGCCTTCCAGATGCCTCACCGCGTGCGACACCAGAAACGCATCTGGCATGGTATCGAGGTAATGCATGTCAAAGCTGGCGGAATAGGCATGAAAATGCAGATCGATCAGGCCCGGCATCAGGAATTTGCCGGCGCAGTCGATCACTGCCTTGGCATCGGATTTGATCTCTCCGCTAGCGACCTCCTTGATGATGCCGTCTTCGACAATGATGCTGCCGTTTTCAATCAGTTCTGAGAACGGCGGTGCAAAATTAGACCACG
>NZ_LRSE01000070.1 GCF_001634625.1 Croceicoccus bisphenolivorans
GTGCTGTCAGGCGTGGTGTTCGCAAGGAACAGGTTGCCCCAGCTGAAGAAGGCGTTGCCCTCGGGGCCGAAAGCCGTCGAGTAGCCCCACATCACCCAGATCAGCATCGCCAGCGCCGCGGCGGCGCCGATCTGCGTCATCGTCGAAAGCATGTTCTTCGAACGCGTCAGACCGCCGTAGAACAGCGCGAGGCCCGGCAGGATCATCAGCAGGACAAGGATGGTCGAAGTCATCATCCAGGCGTTGTTGCCCGGGTTCGGAACGGCAGCAGCAGCCTCGGCCGCTTCCTGCGCAAAGGCAGTCGTGGCAGCAAACAGCGACGCACCCAGCGCCGCGCTGCCGCAAAGCATCTTGCGGATCATTGTCTGTCCCCCCGTCATAGCGCGGTATCCCCGGACTCACCCGTCCGGATCCGTACGGCCGAAGCCAGGTCGAGTACGAAGATCTTCCCGTCACCAATGGC
>NZ_LRSE01000071.1 GCF_001634625.1 Croceicoccus bisphenolivorans
GTCCGCTGCCCATCTATCGGGGGCTGCGCCCAGATCGTCATGAAAGGGAATTGGAGCGAGGCAAGCAAATGCTGAATCCTCGAAAGCCGATAAGTTCATCAAACCGAACTGGGAGAAGGCGGGCCATCTTGATGGCTCGAATTCGAACCAGTTCATGCCAGTGAGGGCGGGATCGCGTAGCGAGACCGTCAAGCTCGGCATCACAATCATCCTGATGAACCATTACCCAGTCAGGCATTGGCACGCCTTTCAGGCCTGCCGCTGGATCGCTTCGCTCTGGTTCGACTTCCCGCTTCGCGGAAAACGGGCTTGCGCCCTCTCGAACCACAACTCGCGATCAGATTCGTGTCCGACCTAATGCTATATATTATAGAGTAATTGCGCGGACGATAGTTCGCATAGACGGGCAACGGACGATTTAAATAATGCGGAC
>NZ_LRSE01000072.1 GCF_001634625.1 Croceicoccus bisphenolivorans
CTGATCGGAGCCGCAAATCGCTTGGTGGCGAGCGGACATTCGGCGCCGACATTTCACAGCGTGAGGATCTTCGGGAGGCGCTGGATCGGATTATCGATATAGTCTGGGACAGGATCGAGACCGCTGAGGCCAAGGGCCGGACCGTGACACTCAAACTGAAGTACAACGATTTCCAGATCGTGAGCCGTGCGGCAAGCCGGCCTGCGCCGATCTCCGCGAAGCAAGAATTCGCAAGCATCGGGCATGACCTGTTATCGTCAGCGATCCCTCTGCCGCGCCCGATCCGGCTGATGGGGCTGACCTTGTCAAATCTCGACGGCAAATCATCTGCGCCGGACGAGCCCGGCCTCCAGCTGGATCTGTTTTGAGGCGAGGCGGCGCACATAG
>NZ_LRSE01000073.1 GCF_001634625.1 Croceicoccus bisphenolivorans
GGTGACCTGATTGACCACGCCGCCGGTTCCGCCGATGCCCTGCAAGGCGTTCGATCCGTAGATGACCTCGACCCTGTCGATAAAGAACGGGTCGATGGTGTAGCCGTCGCGAGACCCGTCACGAACGGGCGTCGACTGAGGAATGCCATCGATCGCATAGAGCGGTGAACGGCCACGCAGGCTTTCACCCGCGCCGCTCAGCTTCTCACGCGTCGGAGAGAAGGATGGCAGGAGGGCCGATACGGCATCTACCGTCGAACCAGAAATGACCAGTTGCCGGTCCAAGGTCTCGGCGTCGATCACGTCAATCGTCAGGGGAAGGGCGCTGACCGGCAATTGCGTTCGTGCGGCGGTCACTACGATGTCTGA
>NZ_LRSE01000074.1 GCF_001634625.1 Croceicoccus bisphenolivorans
AAGCGTCGATTAGTACGGGATGCCCCAATAGCCGTAGACATGCATGCCATAGGCGCGGTCCCATGCAGGCTCTGAATTCTCGCGAATATATGGGCTGTTCTGCAGCGTATCCTCTTGCGCGGACACGATGTAGCCACCCTTGTTCACGTCATAATCCAGTGCTTCCCATGGAACGGGCCGCAATTCCTCACCCATTCCCAGAAAGCCGCCAAAACTCATCACCGCATATTCGACCTTGCCGGTCTTCTTCCCGACCATGAAGCGGCGAATGCGCCCGATCTTCTCACCATCGGGACGATAGACGTTGGTCCCTTCCACTCTGTCGGACGCAATGAGGTTATGGCCCTCGTCCCTGCCAATCTCA
>NZ_LRSE01000008.1 GCF_001634625.1 Croceicoccus bisphenolivorans
CAATGGACGACTTTTACGCCGCCGTTGACATCCGGGCCGGTACGCTTTCCGATCCGAAGATGAAACCGTCGTTGAACTGAAGCTGGAAGTCTTTGTAATCGTAGTAGAACAATTCCAGATTGGCCGTCAGCATACCATCAAAGAACCGGTTCTTCGAGCCAATTGTGTAAGACGTCAATTCAGACGGACTGAGCAGAAGGCCATTCTGGTCGAAACCTGCCGAGATATAGCCGGTCTGGACCGCCGCATAGAGCAGCGAGCTGGGCGTCACCTGATAGTTTGCACCAACCTTGAAGTCGAAACGCCCGCGGCTGTCCTCGGGGAATACGTCTTGCGGATCCTCCGCTGAATTCGGCGGCAGTTCGTTGTAATTACGGCCCTTGAACTTGTCGTGGGAATAGCGCCCGCCAACCGTCAACGTCAGCGCGTCGGCAGGCCGCAGGCGATATTCCGCGAAGGCCGCATAGGACGTAACGTCGTTTTCGATGATCGTGGTTCCCAAGAACGGAACCGCGCCGCGGAGATAGTGGTTCGGCGCACGCAGGAAATACAGGCCGGCCAGCCAGTCGTCTGCCCCTTGTTGCCCGGTTAGCCTCAATTCCTGAGTATATTGCGTAACATGATGATCGAAGATCGTACCAGGTATCAGTGTCAGGAAATACAGATCCTGCCGGTCTTTGACACGGGCAAACCCAGGAACGTACGTCAGTTGAAGATTGTCGGCGATGTCGAGGTTGAAGTCACCCGTCACCAACCAGCTGTCGAATTTGTAGTTCTGGCCATAGTTGGGGATGGCCGAGTTATAAAGGTCGTTCGGATCGGGGTAGGCAGGGTTCGGAACATCGCCGGTATAAGCGATCGCGGAATTCCCGGTGCCGCCCTCATGATGCCGCTGAACCGTGATCGTACCCGTGAACGATCCGCCGTCATCGTAACCCAGCGTCGCGCGGCCAGCCCACATGTCCTGATCGTTCAGGCCGTTCGACAGGTAACCGTCATGGACCTGCTTGACCCCCGCGACGCGCATCGCGAGGCCCGAACCCAGCGGCACGTTGAGTGCACCCGTCGCCTTCACAGCGTCGTAGTTGCCCGCCTCGACATTGAAATCGACGCCGTAGCGGTCGGTCGGTTTCTTGGTAATGAAGTTGATCGCGCCGCCGGCCGCGCTGAATCCGTAAAGGGTCCCTTGCGGTCCGGGCAGAACCTCGACCCGTTCCATATCGAACAGCGGCGTAAAACCGGACTCCGACGGCAAATATACGCCGTTGAGATGCAGCGCGACAGCGGACGGGTTGTTCGGCGCGGCCTGCGTCTGCCCCACGCCGCGCAGGAACGATATGGCAAACCCGGTTTGCGCACCGATCAGCAGCCCTGGCGCGACCTTGCCGAGAGACGCTTGATCGGTCACGCCCACGACGGCAAGATTTTCGCCAGACACCGCGGTGATCGCCGCAGGAATTTTCTGGACACTCTCGCCGCGCTTTTGTGCGGTGACGATGATTTCGCCAAGCCCGTCCGCTTGCCCGGAAGTGGAAGCGTCAGCTAGCGTCTCTGTGTCATCACCACCGGTCGATTGCGCGAGCGCCGACATTGGCAGCGAAGTGATTGCAAGAAAACTCACCCCGCAGGCCATGAAAACCTTAGGCATCTTCCCCTCCAACTATATTTTTTTAAAAATCATACCTTCAATTTAGATCACGTAATTTACTGATATTCGCATTATGCTGCAATAACGTACAAATTTGTTCGTGCATTTATTGTATTTACCGGCACGCAACCTAATTGTCTTTCGCCCCCTGTTTGATCCATCTGTCGATGAGATCGACTTGCAAGGGGGGTAAGGCCTGCCCCCAAGGCATCCCGAATCCTCCGCCCTCCACCTGCGCGTTCTGACCCGACGTCTTGAAATGGAGGTAACTGAGATCCGGACGGCCTGGCGTGACACGCGGCATGGACGAATTCATCGATGGGGTGCTTACCAGATTGGCATATGCGGCATCGGGGGTCAGATCGAGCGCACCCATCGGCATTGCCGGTTGATGGCACATGGTGCAGCTGTCTCGAAAGATCGGCACGATATCCCGTTCGAAACTGACAGTCGTCGGCGTCCCGCCTGCACGGTCGCCCGGTCCCGACTGTTCGGAGCCCGCTTCCTCAATATTGCCCGAGCCGTCTTGCGTACCGGCGATAACGGCACTCGTCATCAACATCAGGCATGTCGCAGCCCCGCATATGCTTCGAGCCAATATTCCTTGCATAATCATCTCCTGGAGTTCGCGGACAGCCACTGCCTGCAGGCATCGGCAAGTACGGGTCCGGCTTCGGCGGAGGCGATCTCGCTAACGGCCGCTCCCCTTTGCGTTAGACAATCGCTCAAACCATCCCATCCACCGGCCAGCAGAACGGGAGTTCGCGGCATTGCCAGATCGGGCGGTTGCCAACCCGGCACCTTCGGCCACATCGCGCCGATTGCGATCACAGCGGAAAACAGTTCCGGCCAGATGGCGGCAAGGACCAGCGCCATGGAACCGCCCTGTCCGACGCCGACCAGTACGCACCCTCCGGCCGGTTGCGCGCTGACTTCGTCCAGCGTCAAAGCTTCAAGCTGGATCAATGCGTCGCCGAAACCGACAGGCTCTACCGTCGGAGGGGACACACTGGAAAACCAGCTGTATCGCCCTCCACGTCCATGGGCAGACCATCGCGCCGATCGCGGGGCAACGATCCGTCGCCCACCCCCTATCAGCCGCAAAAAGGGCAATACCTCCGAAGCCGTAGAATGCGCATCGTGCAACCCTATCAGCACGCCTGACGACGGGTGCCCGCGGTCTTCGACTAATCGTTCCAACACGCAGACTGAGAGGCTTGCAGCCGCTGACATCGACGGCTGACCTAAATCGACCCGCCACGACCGCAGGCGTGCCTCGCCGCGATATAGCCGAAGGTCATGGCCGGGCCCAGCGTTCCGCCCATACCCCAATAGGCGTCGTGGCTTGGGCTGGCGATGCAGTTGCCAGCCCCATAGAGACCTGCAATCGGTTGTCCGTCGTGGCGCAGAACCTGTGCATCGGCGTTAACGACCGGGCCACCGTTGGTGTCGAGCACGCCCGGCGCGAGAATGACCGCGTAATACGGGCCTTTCGCCTGCATCGGGAACATCGACGGATTCTTGCCAATGGCCGCACCCCAGCGCGTATTCGTTCTGGGCAGGCCGTACATCGGTTCCGTCTCGATCTCGTAAGGCGAATTGCCGCGCTGGAAATCCTCGTCCTGTCCGGACTGTGCGAAACGGTTGAAGCGTTCCAGCGTGTTCGCCAGTTCGTTTTTGAAACCCGAATCCAGCCTGACACCTCCCGTATCGCCCGCAAGTTCGGCCAACCGCTCGTCCAGACGGTCCGCCAGTTCATCCCATGTCGCGCCGACGATGATCGAAGGCGCACCGGTCGGCAGGTCGGGTATCGGGTGTATCCCGGCCCACATGTCGGCGACACGCTGGTCGTAGAGCATGAACATCAACTGGTTCGGAAATTCCCAGCGATTGGCATCGTATCCCAGAGTGGCTCGCGTCCGATCCTGATAGTTGCGCTTTTCGTTGACAGCGCGGCGGCCATATTTGTTGACCATGACCATGCTGTCGCCCGGGGGGCTCCAGATATCGGCTGGAACCGTGACATACTGCAGCGCCTCCTCCAGCACGATCTGCGCGCGCCATGCACTCGCCATGTTGCCGAACTGGGCGCCCACCGTGCCCGCGATCCCGACAAAGTCGCCAGTGTTCGTCGGCACGCCGCATCCGCCAAAGACCGGCGCCAGGTGATGCCGGTTCAGCAGTTCGCGATTGTAGGCAAAGCCACCAGTGCCGAAAATCACGCCCTTTCTGCCGCGAAAGCGCAATTTCCGGTCGCCGCTCGTCGCTTCCACACCGATAATGCCGCCGTCGCTGTCAACGATTGCTGCGGTAACGCGATGCCCTGTCAGGCGCGGCAATTGAATTCGTTCGAACTTCACGTTGAACTGTCGGATCATTTCGGCACCGAAGCCGGGCGATCCATCCGGTTTGCGCACCCCCAGACAACGTCCGCGCGGCGCCTTGTTCCAGCCGTCCAGTGGACCGTAATCAGGGATTCCGTCACCGTCCTGCGACGGATCCATCACGAAGAACGGACCGATGTCGAGCGTACCAGAGCGGCGCAGGAAGTCGGTCATGTCTGCGCCGTTGGCATAGAATGCCTCAAGCAGGGCGAAATCGTTGGCCGGCAGCCCCATCGTTTTCGATGCCGGATTGAAAAGATGCGGGAAAGAATACGATGCGACGTATTGAAGGAACGGGATGCGTTCATCCACCAAGCCCTTTTCGCGCATTCGAAAATTGTTGGCGATCCAGAACCCGCCGCCCGATTTGGCAGTCGTACCCCCGAGGACGGGCGACTTTTCGAGCATCATTACTGATGCCCCCAGATCATGCGCCGTGATCGCAGCCGTCGATGCCGCGGCCCCGGAACCGATCACCAGGATGTCGGCTTCGCCGTCCCAGGTGGTAACCGACGAGCCACTGATTGCCGGCGTTGCGGCACCAGCCACCATCGAAACACCAACGCCAGCGCCACCCGCGATGACGAAATCACGCCTGGATAGCCGCGATGCCATTTTCGGCGCGTCGCCCATATTCAACCCCTCTTTCCAAACCAATCTTCTTACGGAAATAATACCATCGATAAGTATTTTTCATTTTATTGATTTATACATAATATTATTTTTATATTTATATCATAAAGGAATATTTCCCATATATAATATGCGAAATTATATGATATATCGATTTCATTATTTCAGATGAGAAGTTATCTCATGCAAATTCATCTGACAATAACGCACTTTTTTGTACGTGCCGTTGGTCGGCTCTGTCTTTCGTCGCAAGCGGACATGAGCAGCTTCCACTGGTATCGGGACACGAAGGTTGTCCGGATGAATTGCTCTAAAAACTGCCGAAGAACCAAAGCACCGCCCGCTACGCCATCGTTACCGACGGACTGCACTTACATCCAACGGCATTGAAAATGCCGGGTCGTATCGATCTGCCGCCCTTGCAGGATGGAATTCTACGTCAGTCGCCGGGACATAAGATTTCAGCTTCGGGCCCGGTCTCACCGCGCGTTGGTTACCCTGACAAGATCTGTGTCTGCTATTGCAGCGTGAAGTGACGTGTTCGGGCACTCGCAAGCCCACCGTCAATTGACGTGACGATATCCCGTCAACGAATGAAGTAACGGAGCGAGCTGGGCTTGCGGGCGCGCGCCATGGCGCCGCCCCTACCCACCCGGTCGCATTTCAATCAGATGATGTTGCTGGGGCAGCACCAATCGCGCCAAGCATGATCTCGTGGATGCGGTTCTGCTCGATCACGCCGTGCACCCCCTCTGCGCCCGGCCCTGTGGCATAGAGCGCAACATCCTCGCCACCGTGGGTTTCGGCGAGGTTGAGTGTGCCGTTGAAGATATCGCCAGTGGGCACCAGCGACTGTTGTGCCGCCTTTGGATCGGTAGGGGGAGCAGAGCGCGCGCCGCGCACGGCGCCCGGCCCGTTCTGATAGCCCAAAGTCGTGTAGGAAAAGCCATCGGCGGCCAGAGCCGGCGTGCCGGTCGGATCGCCGCGTTCGTCGTTGTTCATGACGAGACCGAGAATCGGATTACCGCGCGTGGCATAGCCGGCAATGGTCATCACATGGCTATGGTCCGCCGTGACCATGACCAGCGTATCGGCCGGATCGACCTTGTCCATCGCAACCTTGACGGCACGCGCGAATTCCTGCGTTTCGGAAAGGGCATAGGCGGCCTTTCCGTCGTGATGGCCGTGATCGATCCGCCCCCCCTCGACCATCAGGAAATAGCCGTTCTTTTCACTCGAAAGACGATCGATCGCCTCAGCGGTCATCACGCTCAATGTTGGTTCGCTCGTACCGGACGAACGATCAAGCATGTAGGTCATGTGGCTCGGCGAAAAGAGGCCAAGAACCGGCTTTCCGTCCCGCGGTACGGCGCCAAGCCCAGCAGCACTCGTCACGTAGTGCCCGCCCGTGGCCTCTTTCCATCCTGCCGTCAGGTCGGCGGCGGCGTCGAGCCGCTTGCCGCCATGGTCTGCGCCGAAGAATTCGCGCGAACCGCCGCCCATGGCGACATCGAACGGGAATGCGACGAGTTGCGCGGCGATGTCGCTGCACCCTGCGACACGTTGATCGGATGGAATATCGGAATCGGCCTCCCAGTCGCGTTCCGGCGTGTGGGCATAGACTGCCGCTGGCGTCGCATGGGTGATCCGGGTGGTTGTAACGATGCCGATGGCCTTACCGCGGTCGGCCAGTTCCTCAGCGATCAGCGGGAGGTGGTTCGCGAGACTTTCCGCGCAATCGCCACGGTGCGCAGCGGGGCCGATGCCGATCACGCCCGCACGCGTCTTGGTGCCGCTGTTCATCGCCGTCGCGGTACCCGCACTGTCGGGTACCTGCTGGTTTGTATTGTAAGTCTTGACCAACGCGACATTTGGGAAATGTTCGAACGAGAGCAGGTTTTCCTCACCCGTCTCGCCCTGCGACTGCCCGTCATAGATGCGCGCGGCAGTTACCGTCGACACGCCCATGCCGTCACCGATAAAGAGGATAACGTTCTTTGCGTGCGGGGCGGCGGTTTCGGCCTTCGGCGCGGCGGCGATCTGCGCCACAGGCAGGGTGCGCGCGCAGGCTCCACACGCAAGCAGAAGGGACAGGGCGGCAAGGCGAATGACGGTCATGAAATCGTCCTGTCCGTCACGCAAGGGTCAAGCCGTCATCGCTGCGCAGCATTGTCGCGCGGCGGATTTCGAAGGTGCGATAACGCGGGTCAAGCACCGTATCGACGCCGATGAAGACCGCCTCGCCACTCTGATGCGTCAGCTCCACGCGAACGTAACCCTGGTGCATATTGTCGGTCCACACGACCTGCGGGTTGTGATCGGCGAAGGCTTTATCGAGCCGGGGAGAAATCTTGGGGCCGAAGCCGCTTTCCATGAAGTCGCCGGGCGACGAAATGCCCGCAGTGCCGATCTCGATCCCGGCCGGTTGCCCTGCAGCATCGATAAGGTCGTTGAGCCAGAAGCTGTGGCTGTCGCCAGTCAGGAAAATGAGATCGCCCGCCCCGGCATCACGGCTTAGCTTGTACAGGCGCTCCTTGGCCCAGAGATAACCATCCCATGTGTCGGTATAGAACGGCAGGTTCCACTTGCCCTTCCACGCCAACGCCTTGGCAGCATCGGAAATGTCCGGATTGGCGACCGGATCGGGAACAAGACCAAGCGCCACGACATCGGGCACGCGCGTTTCGGCAATGGGCATCGGGTTGCCGATCAAGCGCCACGGCTGCCCGGCCTTCACCGAGGCGGAAAGCGCGGCGGACAAGTCGTCTTCCAACGCCGAAGCCAGCATCGTGCGGCCCGGTGCTCCGATCACGTTGTCGACCAAGTGCCGCGCGTCCGCATCGGTCTTCACCTTGTCGGCCCACGCCATATAGTCGATTTGCTCAGCCCGCGCGGTGTGCCGCGTTTCCAGCGTGTGCAACATCGCAAGATCGCCAAAGCTGTAGGCGCGCCAGAATTGCATCTGGTTGCGGCCCTTCACCGCCAGCCACTCCGGCTCGCGCACCGGCATCCATTCGTAATAGGCCCGGATCGAGGCGACACGGCGGGCGTTCCAGTCGCCCTCCGCCTCCGACTGGTGGTTCTGGGCCCCGCCGGTCCAAGGGTTGTTGGCGCTCTCGTGATCGTCCCAGCAGGCGAGCAGCGGATGCGCTGCCAGCATGGCTTGAGAACCATGATCCGTCTTGTACTGGGCGTGGCGCTGGCGATAATCGGACAGGCTGACGATCTCGTGCGCGGGTTGGTGAACCCGGCCGATCACCCTGGCGATTTCTGCCCCCCAGCCATCGGCGCCATATTCGTAGATGTAGTCGCCAGTGTGGAGTACGAAATCGATCGCCGGATCGCGCGCGATCGCTTCGTATGCATTGAAGAAGCCGAACGGATAGTTCGAGCAAGAGGCCAGCGCGATGCCCAGCCGTTCTACATGGCCGGTCGGCAAGGTGCGGGTCCGCCCGGTGGCCGACTTCGCGGCATCCATCGTAAAGCGGTAGTAATAGGTCTCTCCCGGCTTCAGCGCATCGGCCAGCACTTTGACCGTATGGTCGCGCTCCGGCCCGGTTTCGACCGTGCCTTCCTGTACGATTTCGGCGAAATCGATGTCGCGTGCCACTTCCCAGCCGACCTGCCGCTGCCCCTCAGCCGTAACGCGGGTCCACAAGACGACCGATGTCGCGTCGGGATCGCCGCTGGCCACACCATGGCGGAACGCAGGGTTGACCGCGATGTCGTGTGCGCGAACGCGAAACGGCATGGTGGCAAGCGCGCTTGATGCGGCAAGACCAGCAAGAACGCGGCGGCGGTTGGCGGTAAATGGACTCATGGGGAGACTCGCTCGAACAGGAAAAGGAAATGCCCGCCCTGACTGGCAGACCTGTGTTGCAGCGGTGCGAAGGGCGGCCCGGAATAATCCGGACCGCCCCCGCGAAGTGCTCATCCAAACGGGATGAACCCGATCAGAAGTCCATCGTTGCGGTAAACACCGCAGTACGCGGCGCGCCGATCCAGGCTCCGCCACCGGAGATGCCGCCAAGGTAATCCTCGTCGAACACGTTATTGATGACGATGCTGAGGTCCACGCCCTTCAACATGTCGCTCAACGCCTCGCCATGGACGCCAATATTGGCATCTACGGTGAAGTAGCCGTCGGCAACGAACGAATTGCCGATATCGACGAAGCGATCGTCCGTATACTTGCCGGAAATACCGGCACGGAAACGGCTGTCGTTATAATCGAGTGCGGCAACGAACATGTTCTTGGCGATGCCAGTCACCCGGTTGCCCGGAACGATACCCACCGCTTCGTCGACCAACGGATCACCGGTGCCTTTGTAGGTCGCATCGATGTAGGTATATGAAGCATAGGCCGACAGTGAGGGCAGGATGCGCGCATTGACGAGCAGTTCGAACCCTTCCGAATCGATGCCCCCGGCATTGAAGTAGGTACCGTTGGTGCCGATTAGGTAATCCGGCCCCGCATCGGTGTTCGCCGCGAGGAAGATGATCCGATTGTCGAACTTCGTGTTGAAGTAGACAGCCGAGGCCTGGATCGAATTGCGACTATAGCGCACGCCAGCTTCCCAGTTCTCGCTGGTTTCCGGCTCAAGCGTATCGAGATCGGCGTCGGGGCGTTCGAGAATCTCGTCGCCCAGTGCCTTGTAGTTCTCGGCATAGCCACCGAACACGTCGAGGCCCGGCAGCGGGGTGACCTGAATACCGCCCGAGAACAGCAAGTCCGAGGTGGTGTTGAGGGTCGCGCCCGTGCTGTCGTCGAAATTGTCCTTGCGCTCCAGCTCGTTGTGGAACTGCTTTACGCCGAAAGTGGCCTTCACGATCGAGAATTCGACCGAGTCCTCAATGAACCACTTGATGGTGCTCTGCGGATACTTGCGGCTGTACTGGACCCAGTAAGGCGGGCTCTCGTACTCATAGCCCACGCGGGTGTCGACGATCTGATGCCAGTCGCGCCATTCCTTGCGGGTCGTGTCTTCATACCACAGGCCACCACGCAGCGTATTGGTTACCATGCCAAACTGCGCTTCCCACGATCCGTCGGCTGTAAAGCCGAGGCGATCCTTGGCATAGTGCGTGTGGCGATAGGACTGTGCACCGATCGCACCAGCGGCATAGCAGGCCGGGTCGTAATCCGGACCGGCGCCGCCGTAGGGGAACGTGATCGACGAAACGCAACCGTCCGCAGCCGCAAGTGCCACGCCCGAACCGTCCACGAAGTAGATGCGACCCAGTGCTGGCCCACCGTAAACGGTGCCGTTGCCCACGATCTCGCTTTCCGGCCCGCCCATGTCGTCGGTCACGTTGACGATGTAGGGCGGCACCCAGTCACCGCGGCCATTGTTCTTGTGATAATAGGCCGCGCCACTCAGTTCGACCGAACCGAGGTCGGCGTCCGCCTTCAGGTAAGTGAAGAAGTTCTTGCGCAGGGTTGCCCAGCCCTTGCGGTAGCTCTGGTCGATGTAGGGGATGCCCGACCATTCGGCGGTCAGCTGATCCCATTCGGGATAAGCGGCGAAATCCGCGGCGCTGAAGACGCGCTGATAGTTGTTTTCGTGCGTGTCGTCATAGCTGGCATAGCCTGTGATACGCAGCAGGCCGGGCTCGGCCACGAACTTGGCGGCGACATGGTCGCGGTTGTTTTCGGCCGACTTGTTGATCCAGTCGGTCGCTTCCTGATGAGACGCGGAAATCCACGCCTTCACGCCGCCCAGATCACCGGTGTCGTAACGAGCGTAATAACGCAGCGCGTCGAACTCACCCAGCGAGGCCGAGAAACGGACGCGGCGTTCGTCCAGCGGATTGGCGGTAGTGAAGTCGAGCGTACCGCCAAGGGCCTCGTTGGAAAGAGAACCGATGTCGGCTGTGCCCTGGCTGACACTGACGCCGCCGATATTCATCGTATCGATGTAGCGATTGGCCTTGGCCCCGCCGCCGTAGTTCGAGCCACCGTTCGGCAGCCCGTCGATGGTGATGCCCACCTGCTGCTCGTCAAGGTTGGTCTGGAAGCCGCGAAGCGCAACCGTGGTCGACCAGTCGTCAAAGCCGAAGCTATCGCCTTCCTGCACCTGCACGCCCGGCAGGTTGTCGACCAGTGCTAGCGCCGACGTGATCGGCGACTGCAACTCGATCATGGGTTCGGTGGCGCTGTTGTTGTTGAACGTGGTCCGCGCGCCGGTAACGACGATGGCAGATTCAGCTTCGACAGCTTCGGCGGCGGTCTGGGCGAAAGCCGGTGCCGCATAAACAAGCGAAGTGGCGCTGACGGTCAGCAGGCTGACCGCCCGGGTAATGGTAAATCGCATTGGAACATGCCCCTCATGGTTTGTTCCGTGGGGCTATGACGTGCAATTGCGAAAGGATTTTTTCATTGTAATTAAATTTGAAAGACAATGTTTCGCTGCAATTGCGAAATATTGACGGTGGCGTGAACATGTCGACGGTGCGGTGCCGTCAGCCCTTGATCCGACAACACCCACGCAGAATCTCATAAAGATCCCTTGATCCCGCAAAGGTTGGAACATAATAAGAACATATGAGAATCATACCCGGCCTCTCCCATCCCATCAGGTTATCGGAAGTACAGCGCTGGGACAGCGGGGTCAGCTCGCTGAATACAGTTTTGGGAGGTGGTCTGGCGGGTGGGTGCGTACATGAGGTCTATACCGGGGAAACCGGTGATGCCGCCGCCGCCGCAGGTTTTGCCGTGGCCCTGACGGCGGGCATGGCGAGTACGGGGCGGGAAGTGATGTGGCTTCGCTTGCGTCGCTTGCAGGGAACAGCGGGCTGCATCCAGGCCAGTGGCTGGGCCGAACTGGGCGGTATGCCCGGCTGTGGCCTGATAGCGGTGTTGCCGGATGCCATGGCATTGCTGCACGCCGCCGTCGATGCACTGCGCAGCCCTTCACTGGGTGCAGTGATCGTCGAGAGCTGGGGCCCGATGCGTGAGCTTGACCTGACCGTCAGTCGCCGTCTTGCCCTTGCCGCTGAAAAATCAGGCGTGCCGCTCCTCCTGCTGCGCATCGATGCAGCGCCTGTGCCAAGCGCGGCGCAAACGCGCTGGCAGGTTACCGCCGCGCCTTCGCGGGCCTTGCCCGGCAACGCGCCGGGATCGCCCTGTTTCGACGTAACCTTGCTGCGCCAGCGATCCGGCCCTTGTGGCCTTTCCTGGCGACTGGAGTGGGACCGTGACCAATGTCGCTTCCGTGAAGCGCCGCTATCTGGCGCTGTGGTTCCCGTTTCTGCCGGCCGACCGGCTGCGGATCGAACAGGCGAAACATCACGAGAGGCCGCATGACACGGCGTCCGGTCCACCATGTGTGCTTGTCTCCACGGTTCGAGGCGCCCTGCGACTAGGCGCGGTGGATGCCGCGGCCCAGGCGTTGGGCCTCACGCCCGGCATGACGCTGGCCGATGCGCGCGCCGTGCAACCCGACCTTGTCGTTGCCGACATGAACGAAGCGGCGGACCGGCACTGCCTGCAACGGCTGGCGCGGCGCTGCATCGCCTGGTCACCGCTCGTCGCTCCGGCCCCACCGGACGGGATCGTACTGGACATCGCCGGGGTTGAGCATCTCTTCGGTGGCGAAGGCGGACTGATCGCGCAGATCGAAGAGGCGATGATATCGATCGGGATGGCCGTGCGCCTGGCCCCGGCCACCACGCCCGAGGCGGCCCAGGCGCTCGCCCGCCATGCCCGCTTGCCGATCGAGGACGAGCGCGAGGCCATCCACGCGCTGCCGATTGCCGCGCTGGGGTTGGAGGAAGCATCCGGCACCGCGCTGCGCCGGGCTGGCCTCAAGACCATAGGGAATGTCGCGACGCGATCGTCCGCCGCCATCGCCGCGCGTTTCGGCATGGAAGCAGTCATCGCACTGCGTCGTCTGTTGGGCGAGGAGCGGGCGCCAATCGAGCCGCTGATGAGCTCCGCGCCACTCCATTTCGAACGCCGCTTCGCCGAACCGATCGCGCTGCAGGCCACGATCGCCGCCTGCTTCGGCGATCTGCTGCACGAGGCGGCGCGGGTGCTGGAAGAGCGCGACCTGGGCGGCCGGCGCTTTGCGCTGACGCTGTTCCGCAGCGATGGCGCGCTCCACCGGCTGGACATCGAAACGGGACGGCCCACGCGCGACATCGCGCTGGTGCTGCGCCTGTTCGACGAGCGCATCGCCGCATTGGCCGATCCGCTCGATCCCGGCTTCGGCTATGACCGGATCACGCTGTTCCTGTCCGTGACCGAACCGCTGATTGCCCATCAGCCCGACTTCGACAATGAAAGCAGTGCAGAGGAGAAACTGGTCGAACTCATCAACCGGCTGAGTACCCGGCTGGGGCCGAAAAACCTTGTTCGCCTGATCCCGCAGAGCAGCCACCTACCGGAACAGGCGCAACTGGCCCTGCCGGCGATCGAGTTACGCGCACCCGCACCTTGGCCCGCCCCAACGAAGGGCGAACCGCCGATGCGACCGCTGTTTCTGTTCGATCCACCTCAGCCGGTAGAGGTGATCGCCGAAGTGCCCGATGGCCCGCCGCATCGTTTTCGCTGGCGGCGCAAGCTGCACGAGGTGCGGTTCTACGAAGGGCCGGAACGGATCGCCTCGCAATGGTGGCGGCGCAAGGGAGGAGAACAACCCGGTCAAGGTGGCCTGACCCGCGACTATTACCGCGTAGAGGATGTGCGCGGGCGGCGTTACTGGATTTTCCGGCACGGCCTTTACCACGAGCGGCCGGATCCTCGGCAAGGACCGAAATGGTATATGCACGGCCTGTTTGCATGACCGTGCCACTCCCTTTTGCCGAGCCGATAGCAGCAACAAACTACAGCTTTCTGCACGGCGCGTCGCATCCGGCCGAGATGGTGCGGCAGGCCCATGCCCTGGGCATAGCGGGCATCGGCATCGCCGATCGCAACACCGTTGCCGGGGTGGTCAAGGCGCATATCGCCTGGCGCGATCTGGGCGGGATGGAAAGCGGGCTGCGGCTTGCGGTGGGCGCGCGGCTGGTCTTTGCCGACGGCACCCCGGACGTGGTCGTCTATCCCGCCACACGCCATGGCTGGGGGCGACTGACCCGGCTCCTCACACTGGGCAACCGGCGGGCGAAAAAAGGCGATTGCACACTCTACTTGTCCGATCTTGTCGCGCATGCGCAGGATATGCTGCTGATCGTGACCCGGCCCGATGAGGCCGTGTTGCAGCAATTGTCGTCCGTCTGCCCCGGTGCCGTCTGGCTGATGGTCTCGATGCTGCGCACCGGCGCCGACGCCAGAAAACTGGTCGGGGCGCAGGCCCTCTCAGCGAAGATCGAGGTGCCGCTGATCGCCTGCAACGATGCGCTCTATGCCCATGCCGATGCCCGCCCGCTACACGATGTGCTTACCTGCATCCGCGAAGGCATTACGATCCACGCCGCAGGCACGCGCATTGCCGCCAATGCCGAGCGTCACCTGAAATCGCCCGCAGAGATGGCGCGGCTTTTTCGAAGCTGCCCCGAAGCCATCGCCGCCACTACCGATCTGTTCGCGCGCATTGCCTTCACGCTGGATGACCTGCGCTACGAATATCCGCACGAACCAGTGCCCGAAGGATGGGGGCCGCAGAAATGGCTGGAGCATCTCGTGATGGAAGGCGGGCGGGAACGCTTTCCCGATGGCCTGCCGGATGCATATCACGCGGTGCTCGATCAGGAATTCGCGCTGATCCGGACCTGCAATTATGCCTATTACTTCCTGACCGTACACGACATCGTGCGCCATGCCCGCAGTCTCGACCCGCCGATCCTGTGTCAGGGCCGCGGCAGCGCCGCCAATTCGCTGGTCTGCTATTTTCTCGGCATCACGCCCATCGATCCGGTGAAGGAAAAGCTGCTCTTCACCCGCTTTCTGTCCGAGGAACGCAAAGAGCCGCCCGATATCGACGTCGATTTCGAGCATGAACGTCGTGAAGAGATCATACAGTACGTCTATCGTCGTTATGGCCGTGATCGCGCCGGAATTGCAGCCACCGTAATCCACTATCGGCCGCGCAGCACTCTGCGCGAAGTCGGCAAGGCACTGGGCCTGACAGAGGACGTGACGGCGCGGCTGGCCTCCACCGTCTGGGGCAACTGGGGTGATGACGTGCCTGCCGAGCGCGTGAAGGAGGCTGGCTTTGACCCGGCCAACCCCGCAATCGCCCGGCTGAAGGCGCTGGTCGACCAACTGCTCGGCTTTCCCCGCCATCTTTCGCAGCACGTCGGCGGTTTCGTGTTGACGGAAGGCCGGCTCGACGAGCTGGTGCCGATCCACAACGCGGCCATGCCCGACCGCACGTTCATCGAGTGGGACAAGGACGATATCGACGCACTGAAACTGATGAAAGTTGATGTGCTGGCGCTCGGCATGCTCACCTGCATTCGCAAGGCTTTCGACCTGATGCGCGAACATGATCTTGGCGATATGGAACTGGCGAATGTGCCCCGCGAGGATGGCATGACGTACGCCATGCTACGGCGCGGCGACAGCATCGGCACCTTTCAGGTCGAGAGCCGGGCGCAGATCAACATGCTGCCGCGCATGAAGCCCAGGGAACTTTACGATCTCGTCATCCAGGTCGCGATCGTGCGACCGGGGCCGATCCAGGGCGGCATGGTTCATCCCTATCTTCGACGACGCAACGGGGAGGAAGCAGTGCTCTTACCCAGTCCCGCCCCACCGCATGACAGGCATGAATTGCGCGATGTTCTGGGCAAGACGCTCGGCGTGCCGCTATTTCAGGAGCAAGCCATGAAGCTTGCCATCGTCGCCGCCGGCTTCAGCCCCGGGCAGGCCGACGGGCTGCGGCGGGCGATGGCGACCTTCCGCAATCACGGCACGGTCCACCATTACGAGCAGCTGATGATCGAGGGTATGGTAAACCGCGGCTATCAGCGCGATTTTGCGGAGCGCTGCTTCAGCCAGATCAAGGGCTTCGGGGAATATGGCTTCCCCGAAAGCCATGCGCAGGCCTTCGCCTGGCTAGCCTACGTCTCTTCCTGGCTCAAATGTCGGCACCCGGCGGTGTTCACTTGCGCGCTGCTCAATAGCCAACCCATGGGTTTCTACGCTCCGGCGCAACTCGTGCGCGATGCGCGCGAGCATGGCGTCGAAGTACGGCCCGTCGATGTCGGCGCCAGCAACTGGGACAGCACGCTGGAATACCGGGAGGATGGCGCGCTGGCGCTGCGTCTCGGTCTGTCGCGGCTCGACGGTTTTCGCAAGGAATGGGCCTTTACGCTGGAAGAAGCCCGGAACGCAGGTGCTTTTGTCTCGGCAGAAGATCTCGCTCATCGCGCACGTTTGCCCGCGCGCGCGCTTTCCCTGCTCGCCGATGCGGATGGCCTGGTTTCGCTGGGCCAGAGCCGCCGTCAGGCCGGGTGGGAGGTGCGCCGCGTCCCGTCCGAGCCCTTGCCGCTGTTCGCCTTCGCCGGAGCACCCGAGCTGGGGAAAGAGGCAGACGCGCGGCTTCCCGCAATGCCCATGGCCGAGGAAGTCGTCGCCGATTACCAGACCGCGCGTCTCTCGCTCAAAGGCCATCCGATGCAGTTCCTGCGTCCGGCGCTGGAGAAGGAAGGCGTACTGACCTGCGAAAACGCCAATGCCGCGCCCGATGGCCGCAAGGCACGCGTCGCTGGCGTCGTTCTGATCCGGCAGCGCCCCGGCAAGGGCAACGCGGTCTTCATCACGATCGAGGACGAGACCGGAGTGGTCAACGCACTGCTCTGGTCACGTGACCTCGAAAAGCAGCGCCGCGCCGTGATGGCAGCGAGGCTGATGCTGATTGAAGGCGAAATCCAGAAGAGCCAGGAAGGCGTGGTGCATCTGATGGTGAACCGCGTGATCGATCGCACCGCGATGCTGGCCCAGCTGTCGGAAGGTCCGCCTGCTCAGCCGCACATGTCGCGCAGCAACGATATCAAATACCCTCAGCCGCCCCGCACCCACAGCCATCCGCGCAATGTGCGAATTCTTCCACGCTCACGCGACTTTCACTAACCCATAACAGTTCCCGATGCTCTCTGAAGTATCGTCAATTTCTGCCCGGTTTCAAAACACCGTCTCCCCTGCCGATTGCACATGGAATCAAGCGGAAACATCAGGATACATGCAGGGACGTTGAAAATGGTAGCGGAGGAGGGACTTGAACCCCCGACACGCGGATTATGATTCCAACGGAAGCGCCGTGTAGACGCGTCAACGTAGACTTGGCCAACTCCCATTAAGCGTCTGCTTATGAATTTAACCCACCGGTCTTCTGATCTCTGTGTTGGGATGGGGAGCGGATCCCGCCTATAAGGACATGTTCTTTCCCGTCGCCACTTGGCCCACACAGACCCGACACTCGCGCAGCCATGCCGCGCGATCATGCCACTCGACCAGAGCAACCGGCCGGCGTGCTACGCATGTTTGCCGGTCGAAGGGTTGGCGTTCCTGATTGATGTGTTTGGAGACTGTGCCTGACTGGAAACGAGTATCGGACTGCTCGCTATGTTGTCATGGAACAGATTGGATCCTCCAGGTTCAGTGCAAATACATTCCAGCTGAAGAGGATCGCTTTGGCCGGGTACTCCAGCGTTTGCGAGCGAACCGGAAACCGGACATGATGAGCATCTGACGCATTGATCTCATTCTCGATGCGGTCGATCGTCCATGTCGAAAACCACCCTAGATCGCAACGGCCTCGCCCAGGGCAGCCAGTAGTGCGGCGGTATGCCCGGCGATTTCCTCCTGTGGGCGTTCATGCTCCAACGACGTTTCCAGAACACGCGCTGCATCCGACACGGCCGTGAAGCCCAGACTGCCGGAGATGCCGCATAATTTGTGGCTGCGCTCTATTGCCGCAATACGCTCGGCGCTGCCCATCTCGCTGTCCTGACTAGCCGCCGATCCTGCAAACCAGTCCAGCTCCTCGCCCAACCGCGCCTTGAACCGGGCGCGGAGGGCCACGAGCCTGCTATCGATATCGGTCATCGCACGGCCGCAAGCGCGTCAGAACAGGCGGCTTATCGCGATCGCCGCATAGCCGTCCCTGTCCCGCCCGTCGGTTTTACCCACCCCGCCCGACAGGCGAAGCTCCATGTTGCGGGCGATGGCGGTCGACGCGAACAGGCCCACGGCATGCCGATCGTAAGTCTCGTCACCCTGCAGGCTGCCTTCGACACCGATGCGGGTTTGCGAGGGCGCATCGAGCAGCGGGCCGAAACGCAGCTGCGTGTAATAAGCCTCGTCCCCGGCGCCGTAGGACCCGAACCAACCCAGCCGCCAGTTGTTGCCCAGCGCGCCATCGGTGGTCAGCGCACCGTCAACCCGCGTGCCTTCGCGCCGGTTCCCCGGGTCCGACGGATCGGTTTTCGTGTCGGTCAGACGCGGGCCTGCGGAAAAATTGGCCCAGCCCCACGAACCCGATGTCTGATAGACGAGCGCCAGTTCAGCCGACTTGTAATCCGCCTTTATCCGCGTGCCGCCGCTATCATAACGGTATTCGCCCAGCGAAACGCTGCCCCGAACGGCAAGTCCGTTGCCCAGCGAAGCGCCGGGCAGCGCGACGACCGCACCGGCATAGGCGTTGTACCCGTCGCCGACGGTAGCACCGGCATAGGCCACACCATCATCGGGCGCATCCTGCGCCATGGCAGGAGCGGCAAAACCAACGGTCGCAGCACACAGGATCGAGGCGGTGACGCCCGTCAAAACACGCAAACGCATCTGGTGGAAATCCCATCGAAAAGATCGCACTGCTCAAGAGCTTACAGCACTTTGCACTTTCGTCAGAGCATGCTGCTTCGTTATATACAGCAATATGGATGCTCGCATATCGGCAAACGCGTCGGCGATGGAAAACGGAGCCACGGCAAACGGGATCGCCGAACCGGGCGTTCTGAAGGCACTGGTTGTCGACGATGACCCGATGATGGCGGAATTTATCGCCATCGAAATGGAACGGCTGGGTTGCCGTGCCGAAACGGCGAACGACTTCGATGCCGCGCTTGGCATCGTGGCACGCGGTGTCGACATGGTCGTCACCGATTTCCAGATGCCGGGGCGCGATGGGATGGAACTGGTTGCAGCCATTCGCGGGCGCGACCAGGCGGATGCTCCCCTGCACATCGTGATGATGACCGCGCGCGGCGAGGAAGCGGTGATCCGCAGGGCCGTCGATGCCGGTGTTGACGATTTCCTCTATAAGCCGGTGGACCCGCTGCAACTGATGCTGGCCGTGGCCAGCGCGCGCCGGGCCGTGCGGCTGCACCATGTCATTCAGGAACGGAACGCGGCACTGGCCAGCGCGCACGATGCGATGCGCGACGCGCTGGCCCACTTGCAGGACGATATCGACGCGGCGGCAGGTCTTCACGAACGCCTGCTGCCCCGCCCTGAACGGTTGCCCGGCATCCGCGTCGCCCATGTCTATAAACCGGCGGCATCACTGGGCGGGGATTCCATCGGCGCATCGGATGTCGGCAACGGGCGCATCATGTTCTTCGTGATCGACGTGCAGGGGCATGGCGTGCAGTCCAGCCTCGACAGTTTCCATTTCCATCACCGGTTGAAACAGATGCGGCCCACCGGCCCCGATGAACTGGCGCAAACGCTGGCCAGCCTGAACCGCGAGATACTGGAAACGGAAAGCGAGACGTATGCCACTGTCGTTGCCGGTCTGGTCGATCCGGCGGCCGGTCAAGGCTGGCTGATATGCGCCGGACACCCCCCGGCAATCCTGTTCGATGGGAACGTGCAATCCATCGTCGAGACCGGCGGCGCCTTCCCGCTAGGCTGGTTCCCTGACAGCAGCTACACGCCGACCCCCTTCTCCTTCGGGCCGCAGGCAAGGCTCGCAGTCTATTCCGACGGACTATCGGATTGCCGCGACCGGCGCGGGCGCGAACTGGGCGACGAAGGCATCGCCCGTCTGCTGGCGGAATGCCGGACACAGCCTATCGAAACCGTTGGCAGGATGGTGGAATTGACCCTGTCGCTGCGCGATGCCGATCCATCGCTGGTGGACGACATTTCGCTGCTGGTCATCGAGCCTGATCTGGGCGATAGGCAGGCGCCATGAGCGAACCCATCCTGATCCGCGTCGATCACGCACGCCTCGATGCCGCCGTCGCGCCTGCCTTCAAGGACGAGATCTCCGCTCGTGTCACTGCCGGTGAACGGCGCGTCCTGCTGGACCTTTCGGCGGTGCAGTTCATGGATTCGACCGGACTGGGCGTGCTGGTATCTCTGCTGAAACGCATGGGCGGCGACGGGAAGATCGCCGTAGTGGGCGCCGGTCCGGCCGTGCTGAAGCTGTTGCAGCTGACCCGGCTCGACACCCTTTTCACGATCTGCGGATCGGAAGACGAAGCGCGGGATGCCCTTCAGGGCTGATCCGCAGATCCGCGTTCCGGCCACCTTACTGGCCGTTCGTGACTTGTCCGGCTTTCTGCAGAAACGCTGCGCCGACGCCGGGATCGACGATAGCATCGCGCTGGAACTGGACCTCGCACTGGTCGAGGCGGCAAACAACATCGTGCAGCACGGGCTTGGTCCCGACGAAGGCGAGATCGGCCTTTCGGTGGACTTTGCAGGCACGCAAGTAACCATGACGCTCAGCGACAATGGCCCGCCCGCACCGGAAGGATTGTTCGCAACGCCCGCTCAGGCACCGGACCACTTTGCCGAAAGCGGCCGCGGCATGATGATCATGAGCCAATGCGTGGACAGCATCGAGTATCGCCGCGAAGGCGACGTGAACGTGCTTGTCCTGAAGAAGCGCCTACTGCCCCGGTAAGGCTGCGTGTGCGGGGTGCGAACCGACCTCGTTCGTCAATGCCTCGTCCTCCAGGTTCACGACGATCACCGAAGTGACGATCATGATAGCCACGATGAGCAAGTGGCTACGCGCGCGGCGCAGTTTTTCGGAAAACTTCATGCCGGCACCGCGCCTTTCAAGTCAGCCTCGCGCTCTTCGGGCGGTTTCCAGAACGCCGCGCGCACCATCACCGACATCGCGAGAATGTTGTTGAGGCCCCACAGCCCGTTCACGATCAACCCGCCAAGGCTGTATCCCGCAATCCCCAGCGCCAACGCGCCCGCCGCCCATGCGATGGCCACAACGGTCACGATGATGACGGCAACCTGCGGCCAGACGAGCCGGATGAAATTGCCGTCCTGCCGCAACTTGGGCGTTACCGGAAAACTGATCTTCTTGCCCCGCGCCACGGCCCATAGCGCGCCCAGCGAGATCGGGAAGCTGGAGAGGTAAGTCACCTTCCCCTTGAACCCCGAAAGCCCCCAGGTGCCCAGCATGAAGGCCAGCTCGTTCAGCACGAGGAACGGCAGGGCATGGCCGAAGAAATCGCCGGTATAGGCGGCGATCGGGGGGATGGCAGTGAACAGGTAGATGACCGGCGCGACAAGGAACACCACGTTCCACAGCGCCGCGAAATAGGACCAGAACGTCGCGAGATACATGACCCGCTGGCCGAGCGACAGGCCGGGTTTCAGCACCGGGTTGTCGTGGAAGAAGATGTCGAGGCTGCCCCCTGCGTACTTGAAGCGCTGGATCGTCCAGCTTAACAGATCCTGCGGCGACAGCATCTTCGATTCCACTTGCGGATGCAGCACCGTCTTCCAGTTCCGGTCGGTATCGCGGTGAAGCACGATCGTGGAATAGATGTCCTCCGACACATGGAACTTGTACGGGGTCAGCTCCTGCTCCTGCGCGGCCTGCCAGCGGGCCAGAACGTCGCCGCCGTCACCGCGCCGCCGCAGCAGACGATCAAGGCTGGACCGTTTCTCCTTTGACGCATTGGCGATCGCGTCGGCATAGGCACGCAGGGCGACGAACATCACTGCCTCTCGCCGGTGCACCGACCCCGCCCCGCAACAGAACGCGGCATTGGCGCCATTACGGCGGCGCTGGATCACGTCGTAAAACATCGCCGGATCGTTGGCGAAAGGGTCTTCGCCGATGCGGATTTCTCCGGCCACCGCCTCGATCGCGCCGCCCAGCCCACGCCCCAGCGCACCGGCCTTGCGGCCCCAGACATCGCGCAGACGCTCTCCTTCCGGCAGGTCGTAGAACCATTGCGGGGTCTGCACGATGGCAACGTCCGGGTCGCGGAAATAACCCAGCGTGTTTTCAAGGATCGAGGGGAACGGCCGCGTGTCGGCGTCGCAAATGACGAGAAAGTCGGCGCTCGTCTGTTCCATCGCGTTGCGCAAGTTGCCCGCCTTGAACCCGGCGTTGCCCTCACGCGTGATGTAGTTCGCGCCTTCTTCCTGCGCGACGGCCTGCATCAGCGGACGGCTGCCATCGTCCAGCACGTGAACGCGGATATCGATGGGATGCGGATAAGTAATGGCCATCGCATCGCGGATGGAGAGGCGGACGATCTCCTCGTCCTCGTTATAGGTGGCGATGAAGACGTCGACCGAAATCGGCCGGTCAAGGTGCTCCTCGTCCAGCACGCAATCGGCGATATTGGCAGGGGCAGGTTCGCGCGGATAGTCGCGCACCTGCCACAGGTTCGCGGTGAACAGGATCAGGCCGAGATAGGCGCACGTCTCCGCCATGGCCAGCGGGATCGCGAACCACAAGGCATCCGGATTGAGCGATGCCGTCCAACGCCAGTGGATGTAGATGGCACCGGCAATCAGCGAACAGAGCGCCATCACCTGCCAGGCGATCTCGACCGGGCGCGAATGTTCGAGCGGTGCGGGCGGGAGGCGGTCCTCGAACTTCGTGAAGTAGTAGTCTGGCATCAAGCGATCCCGTTTCGTGCCCAAATCGATATGGTGGAAAGTGCCTGAAGGCATTGAATGTTCATGGGATGAACGCGGCGACCTGCTCTGCCAGCGTCATCGGGTCGAACGGTTTGGCCAGTACGCCAACTGCGCCCAGCGACAGGAAGTGGTCGCTTTCTCCCGGCTGCACCCGCGCGGTGATGAACACCACCGGTATCGCCGCGGTTTCAGCCATATCGCGCAGCCGGGCGAGCGTGGTCGGGCCATCCATGCCCGGCATCATTACATCAAGCAGGATGAGGTCCGGCTGCCACTCGCACGCAACCTCCAGCGCCTCTGCACCGGATGAGCAGTCGCGCACGTCCAGAGAAGGTTCCAGCTCCAGCGACAGGCAGACGATTTCGCGGATGTCGGGTTCATCATCCACGTAGAGCACCTTGGCCATCACGCCCCCTTCCGCCGCTCGGCAAGGCGGCGGTCCAGCGTGTCGACCAGCGTTGCAAGGCTCGCCCGCGATTTCACCAGCACTGCATCGGCCGGCGCCGACAGCGACGTATCGTCATCCTGGGCGGTGAACACGACAATGGGCGTGTTGCGGCCATGCAGGGTGGGTATCAGGTCCTTCCCGTCTCCATCGGGAAGAGCATAATCGAGGATCACGATGTCGAAATGCCTTTCCGCCAATGCCGCCTTTGCGCCGGCAAGGGTCTGAACCGTTTCAACGGCATAGCGATCCTGCAACGAGTCCGCGACAAGCATTAGTACGTCGGGATCGTCCTCCACGTGCAGAACTCTCGGCGCGCCGCTGCGCGGTGCATAGGGCCGCGCGGTCCATGCATTGGCGGGCAGGTCGGTATGGAACGTGGTGCCCTCCCCATCCACTGAGCTGAAGGACACCGTGCCGCCGTGACGGGTGACGATTTCCCTGACGATGGAAAGGCCAAGTCCGGTTCCGCCCTTCTGGCGACTGTCAGCCGAATCGGCCTGCGCGAACTTGCCGAAGATACGCGGACGAAATTCCTCCGGAATGCCAGCCCCCTCGTCGATGACATCTATGCGCCAGCGCCGGTCGAGCGGGGTGACGACGATCCGCACCGTCTGGCCCCGTTCGCTGAACTTGACGGCGTTGGAGACAAGGTTCGTCATCACCTGCATCAGCCGATCGCGATCGGCCATGACCGAAGCGTTCGGCGAAACCGGCGCGAGAGCAAGCGAGACACCGTGGGCATCGGCATAGCCCTGATTATCCTCCACCACCTGTTGCAGGAATGTGGCCAGAGACGTCGGCTCCAACCGCATTTCCATCTTGCCGGATTCGATCTTCTCCATGTCCAGAATGTCGTTGATCAGCCGCACCAGTCGTTCGCAATTGCCGCGCGCGATCTGGATCAGGCGCGCCGCCTTGTCCGGCAAGCTGCCCGCCGCTCCGCCCGAAAGCAGCCCCAGCGATCCGGCGATGGAGGTGAGCGGCGTGCGCAATTCGTGGCTGACTGTCGACACAAACTCGCTCTTCATCTGGTCCACCCGCTTGCGCTCCGTCGTGTCGCGAATGATCGCAACGTAGATCGGGCCACTTTCCAGCGGCACCGTGCTGACCGCCACGTCGCAGGGGAAACGCGAATCATCGGCGCGCCGGGCCCACAGTTCCATCGTGCCGCCACGCGATCCCGTTTGCTGGCGGGCAAGACGGCGAACGAATGTCTCGCCATGCCCCATGTCCGGTGCAACTTCGAACAGCAGCCCGATGTCGCGCCGCAGCAAGTCTTGCGGGGCATGCCCTGTCATCTGCCCCGCTGCGCGGTTGGCACTTTCGATTGAGCCGGACGGATTGATGGTGACGATGCCGTCCTGCGCGTTTTCGAAGATGGCTTCCTGCCGCGCGCTGATGTCACGATAACGACGCGTGGCCGCATTTCGTGCGCCGGTTGCACGAAGGCTGGTGAGCACCGCAGTGAACAACAGCACGCCGAGGAGGGCGAAGAGCGCGAAGACGATGCGCCGAACTGCCGAACGCGATGATTGCGCCGCCTTTGCCCGGTCCGCCAGCAGCTGCGCCTCCGCCGCTTCGATAGCGGCGATCTGGTCGCGAATGTCGTCCATCAGCGCCTTGCCACGCCCGTCTGCGACAAGCGCGATGGCATCGGCGCCATGACCGTCGCGGGCAAGGCCGATGGTGCGATCGACAAAGGCGAGCTTGGCATGGGAAAGTCGCTGCAACCGGTCCAGCGCCGCCGAACGTCCGGCACTTGCCTCCAACTTCCCGAACATGCCGTCGAGCCGCGAGCGGGCTTCGGAATAAGGCTCCAGAAAGTCCCGCTGACCGGTCAGCAGGTAGCCGCGCTGCCCAGTCTCCAGATCCTGGTGGATCGACAGCAGCGCCGCGATGTCGCTACGCGTTTCGATCGATTGCCGGACCAGCCGCGACAGTTCGGCATCGCGCTCGAACTCCGAAGAGACGAGCACGAAAACCGAAACGAGCGCGATCGGCGTGATCAGGATGACGGCGAGCCAGGCAGCAAGTTCGCGCTGGCCAAAAGACTGCAATCTCAACGACGATCACACGGCACGGCCCGCAGTCACCTGACGCGAAATAGCCCGACCACCTTTCCGGCACTTCTTTTAGCGCAGTTTGCGCAAAACGGTCATGAATTTAATTATTTAGTGCAACTGGCAAAATCGCTGGCGATGCACCGATGGTCCGGACAAGTACCTGAAAAGTCTCGCTATTAGCTTACAGCCCATTGAATCGCCGTGAAACGAATGGCCGATTGCCGGCCGCTCGCCGCAATTGGCACGCCGGATCACCGGTCTATGCAAACAGGAAGGCAAAGATTTGCAGGATTGGTAGCGGAGGAGGGACTTGAACCCCCGACACGCGGATTATGATTCCGCTGCTCTAACCAGCTGAGCTACTCCGCCCCAAGCGAGGCTGGCCGGTGCGGTTCGCGACCGGCAGGCGCGCCTCTTAGGCATGTGCAGGTGCGCGGTCAACTACCTGTGTGAACCACTTGCGCGAAATGGCCAGCGGCCTGCGAATTCCCATGGTCCGCCGTCGTAGAAATGCATCTCCAGCGCAGGGAAAGCGAAGATCTGCGGCGCTATCGTATCCGCCAGCTGCGCCTGCAACCGCCTTGCTTCGGGCGGCGCGACCTTGTTCTGGATCGTTACGTGCAAACGGGGGCGGTGCATGTCCTGTGCCGTCAGGGTGCCGGCAAAGCGATCGGCGATGCGATCCCTGATCGCGAGCAGCGCCCCGCTGTCGATTGCCAGTGCCGTACCGCGGCCGAGTGAGGTCACGCCCGTCAGGATGGCTTCGGGCGGCGGGCAATCGCGCGCAATGTCCGCCAACAGGCGGCGCAGTTCGGCTTCGCACGATGGCGCGATGGCGTGGAACAGGGTGACATGGGCGGCCAGATGGTTCCGTTCCGGCGGGAAATGGGCCTGCCGCAACCGGTTTGCCATCGCGAACAAGGCAGGCGGCAGCGCTGCGGTCACGATGATCGGACGCGGCTTGTTCCCCTGCTGCATCATTCGGGAACCGGGCGTCCGGTCATGCCAGCGCGGCCACCCTTGTCAGAACGTCGCTTGCGTGTTCCTTGCGGCAGATCAGAAGGTCCGGCAGGTAGGTGTCCGCCTGGTTGTAGACGATCTCGCTGCCGTCGATCCGCGAACAGTGAAGGCCATGGGCCAGCGCTACCGCGACAGGGGCGCAGCTGTCCCACTCATACTGCCCGCCCGAGTGCAGGTAGATGTCCGCTTCGCCGCGCACGATGGCCATGGCCTTGGCCCCGGCGCTGCCCATCGGGATCAGTTCGGCGCCGATCGCCTCTGACACGGCCACCGCCTCTGCGGCGGGGCGCGTGCGGCTGACCACCATGCGCAGCTTTTCGGGCGCAGGGGGTACGGCGCCGGGAACGTCCGTGCGCAGAACCGCGCCAACCCCCGGCAATGCCACCGCGCCGGTCACGGCCTTGCCATCGATGGCGAGGCCGACGTGAACTGCCCAGTCCGCACGTTCCTCGCCATATTCGCGGGTGCCGTCCACCGGGTCCACGATCCACACGCGCTGCTTCGCGAGGCGTTCGTGGGTGTCCTTGCTCTCTTCGGACAGCAACCCGTCGTCGGGCCGCTGCTGGCGCAGGGCATGGACGAGGAACTGGTTCGCGGTCTCGTCGCCGGCCTTGCCCAATGCCTTGCCATCAAACATGCCGCTGGCCCTTACCTCAAGCAGGATGCGTCCGGCGCATTCGGCAAGGTGGGCAGCAAGTTCGGCATCGGTCATCGGGTATCATCTCCGGTTTGGACAGTAACGGCCTCGCCCTGTTTCAGGCCCCAGCCGATGTTGCTCCATGCCCGTTCGTGCATGTAATAAAGCGCGATCTTGGTGATCACTTCGGTGCTGGCGATGGCGCCTGCCGCCTTCGGATTGCCGGTGAACAGCCAGCTCAGCACGAAAGTGTCGATGCTGCCCAAGGCACGCCAGGTCGCCGCCTTGATCATCGAGCGCGAGTGGGCTTCACGCCCGTTGAAAAGGAACATCCCCGTTAAACTCCCCGTCCGCTAATCCCCCCTCTTACTTCAGAGGGAGGATCTTGCGAATGATATGATCGGCCGCTTCCTCGGGCGTCATCTCGACCGTGTTGACCACGATGTCGGGTTCGACCGGGGGTTCATAGGGGCTGTCGATGCCGGTGAAGTTCTTCAGCTTGCCCTCGCGCGCCTTCTTGTAGAGGCCCTTTACGTCACGCTCTTCCGCCACTTCAAGCGGAGTGTCGACGAAGATCTCGATGAACTCGCCATCCGGGATCATCTCACGCACCATCTGCCGCTCGGCCCGGAACGGGCTGATGAAGGCGGTGAGGACGATGAGGCCGGCATCGACCATCAGCTTGGCGACTTCGCCGATGCGGCGGATGTTCTCAATCCGGTCCGCCTCGGTAAAGCCGAGATCCTTGTTGAGCCCGTGACGGATGTTGTCGCCATCCAGCAGGAAGGTGTGGCGGTTCATCAGCGCCAGCTTCTTCTCAACCTCGTTTGCGATGGTCGACTTGCCCGATCCCGACAGGCCGGTGAACCACAGCACGCGCGGCGTCTGGTTCTTCAGGCCGGCGTGGCTTTCGCGGGTGATGTCGGTCGGCTGCCAGTGGATGTTCTGCGACCGGCGCAGCGAGAAGTTCAGCATGCCCGCCGCGACCGTCGCGTTGGTGATCTTGTCGACAAGGATGAACCCGCCCAGCGTGCGGCTGTCGGCATAGGGTTCGAACACCAGCGGCTTGTCGGTGATGATCTCGGCCACGCCGATCTGGTTCAGTTCCAGCGTCTTGGCGGCGAGATGCTCCAGGCTGTTGACGTCGATCTCGTACTTCGGCTGCTGCACGGTGGCCGACACGGTCTGCGTCGCCAGCTTCAGCCAGTAACCGCGCCCGACATGCATCGCCTCGTCCGCCATCCACACGATCGTCGCCTCGAACTGGTCGGCAACTTCGGGCGGCGCGTCGGCGGCGGCAAGCACGTTGCCGCGCGAACAGTCGATCTCGTCCTCCAGCGTCAGCGTGACCGACTGGCCCGCGACGGCTTCTTCAAGGTCCCCGTCAAAGGTGACGACGGACTTCACCGTGCTCGTCTTGCCCGAAGGCAGCACGCGCACGGCATCGCCCGGCTTCACCGTACCGTTGGAGATCAGGCCGGAGAAACCGCGGAAGTCGAGGTTCGGGCGATTGACCCACTGAACCGGCATGCGGAAATACCCTTCCGCATCCAGCGAGGAGCGCACTTCCACGCTTTCGAGATGCTCGACAAGGCTGGGGCCGGAATACCACGGAGTGTTTTCCGACGGGGCAGTGGTGATGTTGTCGCCCTTGAAGCCGGAGATCGGGATCGCGGTGAAGCTCTCGATGCCGATTTCCTTCGCGAAGGCGGCATATTCCGCGACGATCGCGTCGAACGTGGCCTGATCGTAATCGACAAGATCCATCTTGTTGACCGCCAGCACGATGTTCTTGATGCCGATCAGGTGGCACAGGAACGAGTGCCGCCGGGTCTGGATCAGCACGCCCTTGCGCGCGTCGATCAGGATCACGGCCAGATCGGCGGTCGATGCGCCGGTCACCATGTTGCGGGTGTACTGTTCGTGCCCCGGACAGTCGGCAACGATGAACTTGCGCTTTTCCGTATTGAAGAAGCGGTAGGCGACATCGATGGTGATGCCCTGCTCACGCTCTGCGGCAAGGCCGTCGACCAGCAGCGCGAAGTCGATTTCCTGCCCCTGCGTGCCGACACGCTTGCTGTCGGATTCCAGCGCGGCAAGCTGGTCTTCGAAGATCATCTTCGAATCGTAGAGCAGCCGCCCGATCAGCGTCGACTTGCCATCGTCCACCGACCCGCAGGTGATGAAACGCAGCATCGTCTTGTGCTGGTGCGTTTCAAGGTACTGGTCGATATCCTCTGCGATCAGCGCTTCGGTCTTGTAGACGGGGTCGTTCATCACGTCGCTCATCAGAAATACCCCTCCTGCTTCTTCTTCTCCATGCCAGCGCCGCCCGCATCCTTGTCGATGGCGCGGCCCTGCCGCTCGCTGGTCGTCGTCAGCAGGGTTTCCTGGATCACTTCGGAAAGCGTCGCCGCCTCGCTCTCGACAGCACCCGTCAGCGGGTAACAGCCCAATGTGCGGAAACGGATCGAACGGTCCATCGGCACTTCGCCGTCCTTCAACGGGAAGCGTTCGTCGTCGACCATCAGCAACATGCCGTCACGCTCCACCGTCGGGCGTTTTTCGGCGAAATAGAGCGGAACGATCTCGATCTGCTCAAGCTGGATGTATTGCCACACGTCCAGCTCGGTCCAGTTGCTGATCGGGAAGACGCGGATGCTCTCCCCCTTGTTCTTGCGCGCGTTGTAGAGGTTCCACAGTTCGGGGCGCTGGTTCTTCGGGTCCCAGCCGTGACTGGCCGTGCGGAAGGAGAAGATGCGCTCTTTCGCGCGGCTCTTCTCCTCGTCACGGCGCGCACCGCCGAAGGCCGCGTCGAAATTCCACTTGTCGAGCGCCTGCTTCAGCCCTTCGGTCTTCCACATGTCGGTGTGCAGCGGGCCGTGATCGAACGGGTTGATCCCCCGCTCCTTCGCCTCCGGATTCTGGTAGACCAGCAAGTCCATGCCCGCATCTTTCGCCGCCTTGTCGCGCAAGTCGTACATGGCGCGGAACTTCCACGTCGTGTCGACATGCAGCAGCGGGAACGGCGGCGGCGAAGGGTAGAACGCCTTCTTGGCCAGATGCAGCATCACCGCGCTGTCCTTGCCCACGGAATAGAGCATGACCGGATTCCCGGCCTCTGCCACCACCTCGCGGATGATGTGGATCGCCTCTGCTTCCAGTCTCTGGATATGGGTCAGGGTCTTGCTGTCGGTCATGTCGGGTCCGCGTGGGGTGTAAATCGAAGGTGGGGCAGATGGCATCGCCCCCGCCCTATTGCACCTCCCATATGGTAGGTGTATTGAAAATACGCCATGCGCTTCCCCGCTCTCGACGAAACCGACCTGTTGGTGCCCCTGCACGAAGGGCAGTTCGAACAGCCCTTGTGGCAGACATTCCTCGCCCGCCTGCGCGCGGCGGGCAGCGTCGGCGGGGCTGCGATCCTGCTGCACGGCGCTGAAACGGTGGAACTGGTTTCGGGCAGCTTCCCGTCCGGCCTGCTCGGCGAAATCGCCACGGCCAATCCTGCGTTACGCGACGGGCGTGTGTACGACAGATCGGAACTGGACGGGGTCGATACGGACGTCGCGGGCCTTCGGGTCATGCGCCTCCACCCGCGCGGCGACATCGGGGCGACGCTCGCCCTGATCGACGAGAGGCCCATCGGAGCGGCGACTGGCAGCCTGCTCGCCTCGCTCGCCCCGCACTTTCGCGCCGCGCTGCGCACTTTCGCGGCACTGGAACGCGAACGCACCCGCGCGGAACTGAGCGAAGGGGTCATCGCGCGGATGAACTTCGGCTGGATCTCGCTGGACCGCCAGTGCCGCATCGTCGACCTCAACGCCCCGGCGGACCGCGTGCTGCGCCTGTCGGGCCTGCTGCGGCGCGGTGCCTACGACCGGCTGGTCCCCGCCTCCCCCGCCGCCGACCGCGAACTGGGCCAACTGGTCGCGCGCTGTGCAGAGGAACCCGACATGCGGCCCCATGCGCTCAACCTGTCGCGCGATCCGTGGATCGACTTGCTGGTAACGCCCGTACGGGTAGAGGGGCTTGGCACCGGCGGGCAGGCAGTGGCGCTGGTCTACCTGCGCGGCGATCGTTCATCACAGGCCGACCGGCAGGAACAGCTGGCCGACCTGTTCCAGCTCACCCCCAGCGAGGCGAAGCTGGCATGGTCGATGGCGCAAGGGCTGTCGATTGCGGAGGCGGCGGAAGAACACGGCCTGACGACAGAAACCGCGCGCTATTACTCGAAGAAGATCTACGCCAAGACCGGCGCGCGCGGGCAGGCCGACCTGGTCCGCCACATCCTGACCGGTGTGCTGGCGCTGGCCTAGATGTGAAACGGGGCGCGAACCCAATTGGTTCACACCCCGCATACCACCAGCCAAAACTAGCAGGATCAGATCATGCCAAGCGCAGCCATGTAGGTTTCCAGCACTGCTTCCTCGTGCTCGAAATCTTCCTTCTTCTGCTTGCGGATGCGCATGATCTTGCGCATCGCCTTCACGTCGAAACCGCGGGCCTTGGCTTCGGCGAAAACGTCCTTCACGTCCTCGGCAATGCCCTTCTTCTCTTCTTCAAGGCGTTCGGCCCGCTCGATCAGCAGGCGCAGCTCGTCAGCCGTCACATTGTTGACGCCCATCGCCTGATCCGCACCGCCGATGGTTGCGACTTCGTCTTCCATGTCTGAATCCTTCCGATTTGGGTGAGGCGAGGGTCTGCGAACAAGCGACCACTCGCGAGAATCACGAAGCGCCGCTGATAGCCGCCTGCGCGTTCACGGTGAAGTGCGGGCCGGCGATTTCCACCGACACACCGCACGGGCCTATCGCGCGTTCTTTGCCACGCTCTCTTCCATGCGGGCCAGTTGCTCCGGCGTGGCGGGCGTCTGGTAGCGCTCCTTCCACTCGTCCATCCCCATGCCATGGATCACGGCCCGCGCCTCCGCCTTGTCGCCATCGAATCCGGCATCGCGAATCCAGTCGGCAAGGCAGTTGCGGCAAAATCCCGACAGCCCCATCAGGTCGATGTTCTGGGCATCGTGGCGATGGCGCAGATGGCGCACCAGCCGCCGGAACGCCGCAGCGGCGACCGCGTCGGGCAGCGCGTCCAAAGTGTCATTTTCGCTTACGGGCATGTCGGGATCACAGGACAAGTCGTTTTGCTCCAGTTTTCATGGCGTCATCGCGGTTGCGCATAGTGCTGGCAATCAATAGGCCTCGCAACACAGCATTCCCTTCAGGCGCAGGTATCCTCACGCGTGAACAAGTTCGACCCACGGGGCCGCAAGGTCAAGATTCTCGCAACTCTCGGTCCGGCCAGCCGTGACCCGGACATGATCGAACGGCTGGTGAAGGCCGGGGCGGATGCCTTTCGCGTCAACATGAGCCATGGGGAACACGAAACCCACGCCGAAACGATTGCCGCGATCCGCGCGCTGGAAAAGAAGTCCGGTCGCCCGATCGGCATCCTGTGCGACCTTCAGGGCCCGAAACTGCGCGTCGGCAAGTTCAAGGAGGGCAAGGTCGTCATCCCGCACGGTCGCCACTTCACGCTGGACCGCAAGGACGAGCCCGGCGACGAAACCCGCGTCCAGTTGCCCCACCCCGAACTGTTTGGCCTGCTGCAAAAGGGCCAGCGCCTGCTGATCGACGACGGCAAGATCCGCCTGCGCGTGATCAAGGCGGACGAGAACGAGATTCTGTGCAGCGCCGAAGTCGGCGGTGTCATTTCCGACCGCAAGGGCGTGAACGTGCCCGACGCGGAAATCCCGATCCCCGCGCTGACCGACAAGGATCGCCGCGACCTTGCTTTCGCCGTGCAGCACAAGGCGGACTGGATCGCGCTTTCCTTCGTGCAGCGCCCCGAAGACGTGGCCGAAGCCCGCCGGTTGATGGGCGGCTACGGCGCGCTGATGGCCAAGATCGAGAAGCCGCTGGCGGTGCGCCACCTCGACGGCATCCTCGAACTGTCGGACGGGATCATGGTCGCGCGCGGTGACCTTGGCGTCGAACTGAACCCGGAAGAAGTGCCGCCGCTGCAAAAACGCATCGTCCAGCAGGCCCGCGCGGCGGGCAAACCCGTTGTCGTGGCGACGCAGATGCTGGAATCGATGATCGAAAGCCCCGCGCCGACCCGCGCGGAAGTGTCCGACGTCGCCAATGCGGTCTACGACGGGGCAGACGCGGTCATGCTCAGCGCCGAAACCGCCGCGGGCCAGTGGCCGCAGGAAGCGGTGACGATCATGGACCGGATCGCCGGACAGGTCGAAAAGGACCCCGGCTATGACGAGCGTATCCGTTTGACGGGCGTGGAGCCGGACGCGACGACATCGGACGCGCTGGCGGCGGCCTGTTCCTCGATCGCGCGAACACTCAATATTTCGGCCATCACCGTTTTCACCGGTTCCGGCAGCAGCGCGCGGCGCGTTGCGCGCGAACGCCCGCGCGTACCGCTGCTGGTGCTGACACCCGCGCTGTCCACCGCGCGCAGGCTGGCGCTCCTATGGGGTGTCCACGCGGTGCAGACGAAGGACATCGGCAGCTTCGAAGAGATGATTGCCAAGGGCAAGCGCATGGCGCTGCGCCACGGTTTCGGCACAGCTGGCGGCAAGATCATCGTGCTGGCGGGCGTTCCCTTCGGCACGCCGGGCGCGACCAACCTGCTGCATGTCGTGACGCTGTCGGGTGACGAGCTGAAACGCTACGAAGGGCAATGATGCGCGCCGGCGGTTGCAGGCGGTTTCGCTTGCAACCGCTTGACCGAATCCGCGCACACTAGCAAGGGGCTGGCCATGCAGTTCCTTTCGGACAATGCCGCCCCCGTCCATCCCGCCGTCTGGGAAGCGATGCGCCGCGCCGACGCGACCGACGCGCCTTATGACAACGATGCCCTGTCCCGTTCGCTGGACCGGGCGTTTTCGGACTTGTTCGGCATGGAATGCGCGGTGCTGTGGACCAGCACCGGCACGGCTGCCAATTGCCTTGCGCTGGCAACACTGGTGCCTCCCTTCGGCGGGATCGTCTGCCACGACGACGCGCATATCGAACAGGACGAGGCAGGCGCCCCGGAATTCTTCACCCACGGCGCGAAACTGATGCTGGCCCACGGCCCGCATGCGAAGCTGACGCCAGCCAGCATTGATGCCGTCATCGATCCGATCCGCAACGACATCCACCGCGTCCAGCCAACCGCCATCGCCATTACGCAGGCAACCGAACAGGGCTGCGTCTACTCCCCCGGCGAACTGGCGGCGCTGACCGCCCATGCAAAGGCAAAGGGGCTGAAGATCCACATGGACGGTGCGCGTTTTGCCAATGCCGTGGCGCATCTGGATTGCGCGCCGGCGGATGCTGGCCCTGCCCACGGCATCGACACTCTGTCGTTCGGCATGATCAAGAACGGCGGTATGAGCGCCGAAGCGCTCGTCCTGTTCGATCCGGCGAAAGCGGCAGAGGCAAAGCGCCGCCACAAGCGCGCAGGCCAGTTGCAATCGAAGGGGCGCTATCTGGCGGCGCAGCTGCTGGCCATGCTGGAAGGTGACGTGTGGCTGGATAACGCCCGCGCCGCCAACCTTGCCGCCGCCACGATTGCGAAGGCGGCTGGTGAACGCCTGCTCTATCCGTGCGATGCGAACGAGGTATTCGTCGCGATGTCCCCTGCCGAGCGTGAGGCGCTGCGCGCGCAAGGTTTCGGCTTCTACGACTGGGGCGCCGATGCCGCGCGGTTCGTCACCGCGTGGAACACCGATGCGACCGATGCGGACAAGCTCGCCGCCGCGATTGCCGCGCCATGACCGGGCCTGCCCATACGATCAAGCCGGCCAAACGCGAGCGGCTGCCGTTTACCGACCCGCGCGCCTTTATCCCCTTCGCCCTCGTCGCGCTGATCTGGGGTTCGACGTGGCTGGTCATAAAGGACCAGATCAGCGTGGTTCCGCCAAGCTGGACGATCACCTACCGCTTCACGATCGCCAGCCTCGCCATGCTGGGACTACTTGCCGTGCGGGGCGAAAAACTGCGGATTTCGCGGGCGGGCCTGCCGGTCGTGCTGATCGTTGCGGGTACGCAGTTCGTGATGAATTTCCACTTCGTCTACCGCGCGGAACTGACCATCACGTCGGGCATCGTCGCGCTGTTCTTCGCGCTGATCATGATCCCCAATTCGATCCTTGCGTGGGTGTTCCTGCGCGAAGGGGTGTCGCGCGGCTTCGTCGCCGGATCGGCGGTGGCCATCGCGGGCGTGTCGCTGCTGCTGGTGCACGAATTCCGGATGGTCGGCACCGGCGGGGCACTGGCAGGCGTGGTCCTTGCCGTGCTGGCCACCGTCTCCGCATCCGTCGCCAACGTGACGCAGGCGAGCGAGCGAGCACACGCGGAACCGTTTATGCCGCTGCTGGCGTTCAGCATGATGACGGGCACCGCGATCAACGCGGTGCTGGCGCTGGCGCTTGACGGCCCTCCGGTGTGGGACCCGCGCCCGGCCTACGGCCTTGGGCTTGCCTATCTCGGCATCGTGGGATCGGTCATCACCTTCCCGCTCTATTTCACGCTGATCCGCAACATGGGCGCGGGGCGCGCGGCCTATATCGGGGTGGCGACGCCAATCCTCGCCATGCTGCTGTCGACGCTGTTCGAAGGGTACGTCTGGACGATGCTGACGGTCGCGGGCTCGCTACTCGCACTCGTCGGGCTGGCCGTCGCGTTGAAGGCACGCAGCTAGCCCTTCGCGGTATGTCGGAAAGAGCGGGCGCCAGCCCAGCACCCGCTTCGCCTTGCCGTTGGCAACGCGGCGGTTCTCCGCATAGAACCCGCGCGCCATGGGCGACAGGTTCGCCTCGTCCATCGTCTGCATCGGCGGAACGGGCGCGCCCAGCATCCGGCAGGCGTGTTCGATCAGCTCGTTCTGGCTGCACGGATAGTCGTCGGCCAGGTTGTAGGCACCCGGCGGGCCATCGATGCCAAGCAGCACGCCCGATGCGATATCGTCGACATGCACACGGCTGAACACCTGCCCTGCAATATCGATCCGGTGCGCCCTGCCCTCCCGCACACGGTCAAGCGCCGAACGGCCCGGTCCGTATATCCCCGGCAGGCGGAACACCCGCGCGCCCAGCCCCAGCCAGTCTGCATCGGCATCGCTGCGCGCGGTACGGCGGCCGGTGCCGACCGGCGCGGATTCGTCCACCCACGCCCCGCCCGCATCGCCATATACGCCGGTGGAGGAAAGATATCCCAGCCACTTGCCGGAACCGGCCAGCAGATCGCCATAACGGCCAAGCACCGGATCGCCGCTATCCCGGTCCGGTGGTACGGAGGACAGCACGTGGGTCGATGCCGCCACTTCTGCCCGAACGCGACCATGGTCGCCGAAATCGACCGTGCCGCCGCGTCCCGTTCCGGCCACCGCCCAGCCGCTGGCGCGCAGCAGGGCTGCGATACGACCCGCCGAATATCCCGTTCCGAACACAAACATGCGCATGATGCATCCGCCTAACGTCACTTGCCGTGCAAATGCCACGCTTTTTCCATCGATCTGTCCAGTTTCGCCAATTCGCCCTTGCCTATGGCGGGTGAAGGCGCATCTATCGCGACATGGATATCGCAACCACACCATCGAACCCCGCCGGCAACCCGGAAATGGCGGACGCCGCCGTCGAACCACACGATCCCGCCACGATCCGGCGCAAGGATTACACTCCGCCGTCTTGGCTGGTCCCCGAAATCCGGCTGGACTTCGACCTTGGCGTCGAACTGACCAAAGTGGTCGCGACAATGCGGGTGGAACGCAATCCCGCCGGTGACGGAGACCAGACTCTGCACTTATGCGGCGACAATATCGCGGTGATGAGCCTGAAGGTCGATGGCGAATCGGCCGAAGGCTGGTCGATGAGCGGTTCCAACCTGCTGCTCCCCCTGCCCGGCGCGGCCCATACGGTGACGATCGAAACGCACCTCCATCCGGCGACGAACAGCCAGCTGATGGGTCTCTATGCCTCCAACGGGATGCTGTGCACACAGTGCGAGGCGGAGGGTTTCCGCCGCATCACCTTCTTCCCCGACCGGCCCGACGTCCTGTCGAAATACACCGTGCGGATGGAAGGACCGAAAGACCTGTTCCCGGTCCTGCTGTCGAACGGCAACCTTGCCGATCAGGGCGATAACGGCGACGGTACGCACTGGGCGCTGTGGGACGATCCCTGGCCCAAGCCCAGCTACCTCTTCGCGCTGGTTGCCGGACAGCTTGTCGCCAACCGCGACACCTTCACCACGATGGGCGGTCGCAAGGTCGACCTCGCCGTCTGGGTCCGCGAAGGCGATCTGGAGCGTACCGACCACGCGATGCGCAGTCTGATCAATTCGATGAAGTGGGACGAGGATACTTTCGGCCGCGAATACGATCTGGACCAGTTCAACATCGTCGCCGTGTCCGATTTCAACATGGGCGCGATGGAGAACAAGGGTCTCAACATCTTCAACACCCGTTACGTCCTGGCCGATCCGGAAACGGCGACCGACGGGGATTATGACGGAGTGGAGGGCGTTGTCGGCCATGAATACTTCCACAACTGGTCGGGCAACCGCGTCACCTGTCGCGACTGGTTCCAGCTGAGCCTGAAGGAAGGCTTTACCGTGTTGCGCGACCAGATGTTCAGTGCCGACATGGGCTCCGAACCGGTCAAGCGGATAGAGGATGTGCGCATCCTGCGCGCCGCCCAGTTCCCGGAGGATTCAGGACCGCTTGCGCACCCGATCCGGCCCGATTCCTATCAGGAAATCAGCAACTTCTATACCGCGACCGTCTATAACAAGGGCGCCGAAGTCATCCGCATGATGCACACGATGGCAGGAGCCGAGGCGTTCCGGAAAGGCACCGACCTCTACTTCGATCGCCACGATGGCGAAGCCGCGACTTGCGAGGATTTCATCAAGGCGATGGAGGATGGCGCGGGGCTGGATCTGGCCCAGTTCCGCCTGTGGTACGAACAGGCCGGTACGCCCAAGGTTGCGATGCGCACCACGTTTGACCAGTCGCAGGGCGCGGTCACGCTGCATCTTGAACAGAAAGTTCCGGCAACGCCCGGACAGGCGGACAAGAGGCCGATGCCCATCCCGCTGAAAATCGCGCTGTTCGACCGTGACAGCGGCTCGCACGACGGCGAGAAGCTGCTGGTGCTGGACAAGGCGAAAGACAGCTTCACTTTCGACGGTTTCACCCGACCGCCTGTCGTGTCGGTCAACCGCGGCTTCACCGCCCCGATCCAGCTCGATGCCGAAGTGCTGGACGAGGATCTGATGTTCCTTGCCGCGCACGACGACGATGCCTTTGCGCGGTACGAGGCGCTGCAGCAGCTGGTGACGCGCGAACTGCTGGGCGCGATCGAGCATGGGCCGGACGAAAAGCGCCGCGCCGCGATTGCAGAGGCGATGGGCGCGGTGCTGGACGATCCGGCCATCGACGATCTGATGCGCGGCGAACTGCTGATGCTGCCCACGATCACGTTCCTGATGGAACTGGCCGCACCGGCCGATCCGGTGGCGCTGCACATGGCGCGCGAACGGCTGAAGGCGCATATCGGCACGCGCCTGCGCGACCGCCTGATCGCCATTCACGAGCGTACTTCGGCGGTGCCCTACAGCCTTGATGCCGCCGCACGCGGCGCGCGCAAGGTGAAGACGCTCGCGCTGGTGCTGCTGACCGCCGCCGACAAGAAGGAAGCCGCCGCCCGCGCCGAAGCGCAGTACCGCGCCGCGAACAACATGACCGACCGTCAGGGCGCTTTGATGGTGCTGGCGGGCATCGACTGCCCGGCCCGCACCGAACTGCTGGCCGATTTCCATGCCCGGTTCGCGGGCAATGCGCTTGTCATCGACAAGTGGTTCGCGCTGCAGGCAGGCTCGCTCGACCCCAAGGTGCTCGACAATGTCGCGGCGCTGGCCAGCCACGCCGATTTCACGATCAAGAACCCCAACCGCGTGCGCAGCCTCTACATGACGCTGGCGGGCAATCCGGCGGCGTTCCATGACGAAAGCGGGCGCGGTTATCGCATGATCGCGGACCTCGTGCTCGCACTCGATCCGATCAACGCGCAGACGGCGGCGCGGTTCATTCCCGCACTGGGCCGCTGGCGCAAGATCGAGCCGAAGCGCGCCGCGATGATGCGCGGCGAACTGGAGCGGATTGCCGCATCGCCCACCCTGTCGAAGGACACCCGCGAACAAGTGACAAAGAGCCTCGATGGCTGACGTCGTCAAAGCTGCATCGCTGGAAGAGACTGCCCACGGCTTCCTTGGCCGGCGCGGCGGCGTTTCCACCGGCCAATACGCGTCGCTGAACGTCGGCACCGGATCGCCAGACCTGCCCCGCGCGGTGGAGGCAAACCGCACCATCGCGGCGGACGCGGTCCTGCCGGGGGCGGAACTTGCCACCGTTTACCAGGTGCATTCCGCCGATGTCGTGCGCATCGACACGCCCTTCCCCATGGATGCGCGGCCCCATGCCGACGCGATGGTGACGGACAGGCCCGGCGTGCTGCTGGGCATCCTGACAGCCGATTGCGCGCCGGTCCTGCTGGCCGATGCCGATGCAGGCGTGATCGGCGCGGCCCATGCGGGCTGGCGCGGCGCCTTTGCAGGCATATGCGCCAATACCGTCGCCGCGATGGAGGAACTGGGCGCTAACCGCGGCAATATCCGCGCAGCCATCGGCCCGTGCATCGCGCAGGCAAGCTACGAGGTGGACGAAGGGTTCTACTTGCGCTTTCTGGCAGAGGACGAGGCGTTCGAGCGTTTCTTCAAACCAGGACGCGCCGGCCACCACCAGTTCGACCTTGCCGCCTTCGTCGCGGCCGATCTGGCCAGGGCAGGCGTTTCTCGCGTCGAGATCACGGGCCTCGACACTTATGCCGATGAAGACCGCTATTTCTCCTACCGCCGCGCGACGCAGGCAGGAGAGGACGGCTACGGACGGCAGATCAGCCTGATCGGCCTCTAACCCAGGGCAGGCACGATCAGCGCGGTAAGGCAGCTTGTCGACAGCACCAGCGTGAACGCGATCCGCAGCTGTAGCAGCGATCGGGCCAGTTCGCGCGCGGGCGAAACGGCGGTGATGCTGAGCATGTAGAGCGCCGCCAGCAACAGCGGCAGGGCCGGCAACCCGCGAATGAAACTGGCCATCAGGATTTGCATCGTCTTCCCCGCTCTTGCGGAAAAGACCCTTGCGCCGGACACGTTAAGACGCATCCGGCGCGGGATAGGCAATGCTACCTAGCCGGCGGCAAACCGTGCCTTTCGTCAGTTGGCGACGATCTTCAGACCTTCGCACATCGCAAGGAAAGCGGCATAGGCACGCTCGGCCTCCGCCTTGTCGTATGCAGGGGAATCCGGAACGGTCCAGCCATGGTCGGCGGCATAGACCTCCACCTCCCCCATCGCGCCCGATGCGGCCAGCGCCTCGCGCAGCTTCGTCTTGGCCTCCGGCTCTTTCGCATCGTCGTTGCGGGCAATCGCGAACAGGTAGTTGGCCGGGCTGGTCAGCATCCGGTGCGGGCTGTCGGGCGCGTCTGTCGCCAGGCCGCCGCCATGCATCGACGCCGCAACCTTCACCCGCGAGGATGCCTTGGCAGCATAGACCGGCCATGAACCCGTCATGCAATGGCCGCGCGCACCCATCGACTGCGCCTTGTCGACCACGTCCTGCTCGTCCAGCCACGCGACGATGGCCTTGGCATCGGCCATGATCGTCTCGCTGCTGAACTTGTTCCGGTAAGGCGTGACCTTGGCGAAACCGTCGTTGCCGGCAAAGTCTGCGAAATCCTCGAACGTCGCATGGCCCTCGTCGCGCCAGTACGGGTCGGGGACGATCACGGCGTAGCCTTCGCCGGCCAGACGTTCGCCCATGGCCTTGCTTGCGGGGCGAACGCCGGCGATGTCGGGCCACATGATGACGGCAGGGTGATTGCCGGCAGAGGGGTGATAGAACCAGCCGCCCATCGTGCCGCCCGCCGTCGGGATCGCGACTTCGCCGCTCATCACCGATCCGCCGGTGGCTGCCGGGGTCGCCTCTGCATCGGTGCCGCCGCTGGCGTTGCAGGCCGCGAGCATCGCCGCGCCGCCGCCCGCGGCAATCACGCCGGAAAACTGCCGGCGATTGATGCCGCGCGCCTCACTGCTGCGTCGGGCAAATTCGGCAAGCTGTTGCTGGTCACACATAATTCGAAGCTCCTGCTCCCCCATCCACTATCGAGGATAGGGCGATGCGGGCCTCGATCAACCCTCATCCTTCGCGGAAGTTGAGTTCCAGCAACACGTTGTTGGGATCGCGCACGAATACCTGCACCAGCGAAATGCCCGATACCCCGCCGACGCGGTAATCCAGCCCCCGCGCATCCAGCCGCGCGCGCATCTCTTCCAGCCCCGTGCAATTCAGCGCGACATGATCGACCGATCCGGTCTGCCCGCCCAGCTTGTTCGCGTAAGGCCCCTTCCGGTCCATCCGCGCCCTATCGACCAGGTGGAAGATCGGTCGCCCGCCCGCATCGCACAACCACTGGACCAGATCGGGCTGCAGCGGTTCGGGCGGATCGCGCTGTTCAAGGCCGAGAACGTCGCGGTAGAACGACACCGTTCCGGCAAGATCGCCCGTGACGATGTTGACGTGATCGAGTGTCTCTACGCGCACGGGCTATCTCCCTTGGCCAGTATCCTCCGGCCCTTACCTCCGGTTCAGCGCGGCCTCGCTCTCGGCCAGGAGTTCGGCGATGATGTCTGCGACCGGTTCTTCCTTCTTCACCATGCCGACCGACTGGCCCGCCATCAGCGATCCGTTTTCCACGTCGCCGTCGATCACCGCGCGGCGCAGCGCGCCTGCCCAGTAATGTTCGATCTGCAACTGCGCCTCGCCCATGTCGATCCCCTCACCGTCCAGCAGGTTGGCAACCTCGCGTTGTTTGGCAGTGAACAGTTCGGTGCCCTTGTTCTTCAGCGCACGAACCGGAATCACCGGCAGTCGCGGATCGACCTGCACACTGGCGATCGCGTCGCGTGCGCCGGCGCGGAAGAACGCTTTCTTGAAATCGGGGTGAGCGATGGATTCGGTGGCACAGGCAAAGCGGGTGCCCAGCTGTACGCCCGCCGCCCCCATTTCGAGGTATCCGGCAATCGCCTCGCCCCGCCCGATACCGCCGGCCACGAAGACAAGGTGATCCTCTGCCAGTTCGGGCAGGAATTCCTGCGCCAGCACGCTGGTGGCGACGGGGCCGATGTGGCCGCCCGCTTCCATCCCCTCGATCACCATCGCGTCTGCGCCGGAACGCAGCAGCTTCTTGGCGAGCGCCAGCGTCGGTGCAAAGCAGATGACCTTGGCGCCTGCTTCCTTGATCTTTTCCACGCTGCCCTTGGGCGGCAAGCCGCCTGCCAGCACGACATGGCCGACGCCGTGCCTTGCGCAGACATCGATCAGGTCCATGATCTGCGGGTGCATGGTGATAAGGTTCACGCCGAAGGGCTTGGTGGTCAGCTTCTTCGTCTCGGCAATCTCGTTGTCGAGCAGGTCTGGCGTCATCGCGCCGCAGGCGATCACGCCGAAACCGCCCGCATTGCTGATCGCGGAAACGAGGTTGCGTTCCGAAACCCAGCTCATCGCGCCGCACAGGATGGCATGCTCGCTACCGAGGAATTCCGCTCCGCGCCGCATAAGCGCTTCGGTCTTGGTGTAGGTCGTCATGCGTGGGCGATTAGTGCCGCAAATGGCATGCGGCAAGTGCGAGAGCAACAATGCTGCGGATCGAGTCGCGCCATTGACGGCCATGCTGCACTGCCGTTTCGCAACACTGATCGAATTTAGCGCTGTCTGTATGCGAGATTGATCGTTTCTCCCGTTCAGTCGGAACCTGTAACCTGCGTCGCATCTTGGATGGATAAAGGTGAACTGTTTTTCGCGAGGAGGATGCGAGATGGATGTAGCAACAGGTTCGATGCCGAGCGGCAAGTGTCCGTTCAACCACAACGACGGCGGCGTCCGCGCTCTGCTGGGGCGGACCAACCGCGACTGGTGGCCCGACGCCCTGCAACTCGACATTCTCCACCAGGGCGGCGTCTCTCCCGACCCGATGGGAGAGGACTTCAACTATGCCGAGGCATTCAACACGCTGGACTACAAGGCGCTGAAGGCTGACCTGACGGCATTGATGACCGATTCCAAGCCGTGGTGGCCGGCGGACTACGGGCATTACGGCCCGTTCTTCATCCGCATGGCATGGCACGCGGCAGGGACCTATCGCACCGCGGACGGGCGCGGCGGCGCAGGTTCGGGTCAGCAGCGTTTCGCCCCGCTCAATTCGTGGCCCGATAACGCCAACCTCGACAAGGCGCGCCGCCTGTTGTGGCCGATCAAGCAGAAGTACGGAAAGCACATCAGCTGGGCCGATCTCTTCGTCCTGACCGGCAATGTCGCGATCGAATCGATGGGCGGTCCGACCTTCGGCTTCGGCGGCGGGCGGGCAGACGTGTTCGAGCCGGAAACCGACGTTTACTGGGGCACGGAAGAAGAGTGGGTGAACACCGGCGCGGAAACGCGCATCCAGCCCGACAAGGAATGGGCGCTGGAAGACCCGCTGGCCGCGATCCAGATGGGCCTCATCTACGTGAACCCCGAAGGTCCGGGCGGTGAACCGGACATCATGGGCTCCGCACGCGACATCCGCATCACGTTTGCCCGCATGGCCATGAACGACGAGGAAACCGTCGCGCTTACCGCCGGTGGCCACACCTTTGGCAAGTGCCACGGCGCTGGCGATGCAAGCCTGATCGGGGCAGACCCCGAAGGCGCCGACATCGCGTTCCAGGGCCTTGGCTGGACCAGCGGTTACAAGAGCGGCATCGGCGCGGACACGATCACCAGCGGTATCGAAGGGCCGTGGACCAACACGCCGTTCGAATGGTCGCAGAACTATTTCCGCCTGCTGTTCAAATACGATTACGAACTGACGAAGTCGCCGGCAGGCGCGAACCAGTGGACGCCGAAGAACCCCGATCCGGAGGATATGGCGCCCGATGCGTCCGATCCGTCGAAGAAGGTGCCGACGATCATGACGACGGCGGACATGGCAATGAAGACCGATCCGGAATATCGCAGGATTTCCGAACGCTTCCGCGACAATCCGGACGAATTCGCCGACGCCTTCGCCCGCGCGTGGTTCAAGCTGACCCACCGCGACATGGGTCCGAAGGCGCGCTACCTCGGCCCCGAAGTGCCCGCAGAGGACCTGATCTGGCAGGATCCGGTTCCCGCCGGATACGCTCCCTCGGGATCCGAAGTCGCGGAGCTGAAGAAGGCGATCGAGGCTAGCGGCCTTTCCACCAGCCAGCTGGTGAAGACCGCGTGGGCATCGGCCAGCACCTATCGCAAGTCGGACCATCGCGGCGGTGCCAACGGTGCGCGCATCCGCCTTGCCCCGCAAAGCGACTGGGCAGTGAACGAACCGGCCGAACTGCAGAAAGTCCTTGAAGTCTATGACGACATCAAGGGCGGCTCCAGGGTCTCCATCGCGGACCTGATCGTGCTGGGCGGGTGTGTCGGTGTCGAGCGTGCGGCAAAGGCAGCGGGCTTCGACGTCAGCGTGCCGTTCACCGGCGGGCGCGGCGATGCGAGCGAGGAGTGGACCGATGCCGAAAGCTTTGAGCCGCTGGAGCCGCAGGCCGACGCCTTCCGCAACTACCTGAAGACCAAGCTGAGCGTGAAGACAGAGGAAATCATGCTCGACCGTGCGCAACTGCTCGGCCTCTCGGCCCCGCAGATGACCGCACTGATCGGCGGGCTTCGCGTGCTGGGCGCCAACCATGGCGGCGCGAAACACGGGGTGTTCACCGACCGTGAAGGCCAGCTGACCAACGACTTCTTCGTGAACCTGCTGGACATGGATACCGCGTGGAAAGTGGTGGACGACAGCGGGGACGAGGAGTTCGTCGGATCCGACCGCGCGAGCGGCAAGGAGAAGTGGCGCGCGACGCGTACCGACCTGATTTTCGGGTCTAATTCCCAGCTGCGTGCGCTGGCCGAAGTCTATGCCGAAAGCGGCAACGAGCAAAAGTTCGTCAATGATTTCGTGGCAGCATGGACGAAAGTGATGAACGCCGATCGCTTCGATCTGAAGTGAACGACCGACGAGAAGGCCGAAGTCGCGAACCTGGATTGCCCGTCGCATCCCCCCATTAGCGGCGGGCAATCCATCCCCCAAGGTGACCCGGCCGCCTCCCCGTACTGCAAGGTGCGGGGAGGTTCTTGTATGCAAGTCAATGGCTTGCCATCATTCACCCTGTTCGTGAACTCTTTCGAAACCGCGATCTGTCACACTTCGTTGATAGATACGGGAGAGATTGAATGGTCACCCTGTCGATACTGGTCATTGCCGCAGGCGCTTTCGTGCTCTGGTTCCTGCCGCTACCCAAGGACCGGACCAAGCGCATGGCATCACAAGCGGGCGGAACGATCCTGTTCGGCCTGGGCCTGTGCGGCCTGGTTCTGCAACTGATGGGACCGGCAGCTGCCTGACGATGCCCGTCGGCCTTGACGCAGATTCCGGCCCGACTGACCTGTCACCCTGTCGTCGACACAGAGCGATCTGTCGCCGCGCAGCTGTTCGCGCTTGACCTTTGAAAGTGCATCGCTATTGGCGATGTAATGTTATATCATTCATATCGGCTTCTTATCGCCGCCGCCCTTGCCTCAACCATCGTAACCGCTTCTGCCGCATCGGCGCGGGAAGCCGATCCGAACGCAACGCAGCCCTCCTCTCGCTCCGATCCCGGTGACGACGATTTCCACGACGGCATCGTCGTCACGGCACAGGGCATCGGCAGGATCGACTTCCTTGCAGGCACGAGCGTGCTTGGCGGAACCGACCTGCAGCGCAATCTCGACGGCCAGATCGGCGAAGTGCTCGAAAGTCTGCCGGGCGTCACTGCATCGGGCTTTGCGCCGGGCGCATCGCGGCCCATCCTGCGCGGCTTTTCGGGGGACCGCGTGCGGGTGCTGGTAGACGGCATCGGATCGATCGATGCGTCCAACGCCTCTGCCGACCATGCCGTTTCGGTGGACCCGCTGACCGCCCAGCGGATCGAGGTCCTGCGCGGCCCCGCCACGCTGCTTTACGGTAGCTCGGCCATCGGCGGCGCGGTCAACGTCATCGACAAACGCATCCCACGCCGCGTACCGGAAGAGCCGGTGCACATCGACGCTCTTGCCTCTATCGACAGTGCGTCAAACACGCGGGAGGCCGGCGCCTCTATCGACCTGCCGCTGGGTAGCGGCTTCGTGGTCCACGCCGACGGTTCGTGGCGCAAGACCGACGATCTGCACGTCGCCGGTCGCCTGCTGTCCGACGACTTGCGCGCAGAAGTTCTGGCCGAAGCGGCAGAGGACGAGAGTGAAGACCCCGGCCACGCCGCCGAACTGCGCGAGATGGCGGATGCCCATAGCGTCCTGCCGAACAGTGCGACCGAAACCAAGTCGGCAGGCGCGGGCCTTGCATGGATCGGCGACCGCGCGGAAATCGGGGCCTCGGTCTCGCTCTACGATACCTACTACGGTGTCCCCACCCGCCCCGGCGTCGAACACGCCCACGGCGATGAAGGCGGGGATGAGGCCGAGATGGAGGAAGAGGAAGGCCCCGTCGCCATCGACCTGCGGCAAAAACGCGCCGACCTTCGCGCAGGGCTTCGCTTCGACAGCGGGCCGTTCGCGGAAATCAACACGCGCTGGGGCTACAGCGATTACGAACACGTCGAGATGGAAGGCGACGAAGTAGGCACCCGCTTCTTCGTTGACGGGGTCGAGGGTCGCCTGGAACTGGTCCAACGGCAAAGCGGCAACTGGAACGGCACTGTCGGCGCGCAATACTTCCGCCGCAACCTCGAAGCCATCGGCGCGGAAGCCTTCGTACCCGCCAACCGCAGTGAACAATACGCGCTGTTCGCCCTGCAGGAAGTTGGCGCCGGTCCGGTCACGATCGAATTCGCGGGCCGCTTCGAACACGGCACGGCCAAGGCGCCCGACGTCTCCCTCTCCCGCAGTTTCGATGCTGTGTCGGGCGCGATCGGCGCTTGGCATGAAACCGACCGGGGGCTTCGCTTCGGCCTCAATGCCAGCCGAACGGCTCGCATTCCGACGGCAGAGGAGCTGTTCGCCAACGGTCCGCACGCGGCGACCCAACAGTACGAGATCGGCGATCCCGATCTCGCGCTGGAAACCGCGCTGGGTCTCGAAGGCTATGTACGTGGGCAGGTGGCAGGCGTGAACCTGTCGCTCACCGGCTATGCCAGTTGGTTCGACAACTACGTCTATCTTGCCGCAACCCCCGACGAACAGGACGGCTTGCCCGTCTACGCCCAACAGCAACAGGACGCGGACTACTACGGGTTCGAGGCCGAGGCGGACATTCCAATGGGCCGCGCGGGCGCCTTCGCCATCTCCACCGAGTTGCAGGGCAGCTATACCCGCGCAACGCTTGCCGACGGGTCGCCCGTACCGCAGATTCCTCCGCTTGCGCTGGGCGGTGCTCTGGTCGGCAAATCGGAGAAACTGGACGCGCGCATCGGCGTTGAATGGAACGCGGCGCAGGAACGCGTCGCCAGTTACGAGACGGAGACCGGCAGCTTCGCCATGGTCGATGCCTCATTGGCCTGGAAGCCGATGCGCGGGGCGGAAAATTTCACCGTGATCGCCGCAGTCGAAAACCTTTTCGATGCAGAGGGCCGCCGCCACGCCAGTTTTACAAAGGATTTCGTTCCGCTGGCTGGCCGCAACTTAAAATTGAGCGCGCGGCTCAGCCTCTAGATACAAAAAGGGGCGGCCGGTCCCAATAGACCAGCCGCCCCTTCACGTGCTGTCGAATTGCGATCAGGCCGTTTCGGTCTGGTCCAGCCCATAAGCGGTGTGCAGGACGCGCACGGCCAGCTCGGTCTCGTCCTCGTCGATCAGGACGGAAACCTTGATTTCGCTGGTGCTGATCGCCTGGATGTTGATGCCGCGATCGGCCAGCGCCTGGAACATCGTGGCCGCGATGCCGGCGTGGCTGCGCATGCCGACGCCGACGCAGGAAATCTTGGCGACCTTGGGATCGGTGATGATGCGGTTGAAGCCGATCGTTTCCTTGTGCTCTTCCAGCAGCGCCTGCGTACGGACGAGGTCGGCACTGGGCACGGTGAAAGTCACGTCCGTCTCGCCCTTTTCGCGGCCGACGTTCTGGATGATCATGTCGACGTTGATGCTGGCTGCGGCCAGCGGGCCGAAGATCTGCGCCACTGCGCCCGGCTTGTCGGGCACGCGGGTCAGGATGACCTTCGCTTCGTTCTTGTCGGCAGCGATGCCGGTGATCAGCTGGCTTTCCATCTCAATTCCTTCGAGCTCTTCATCGCTCACGATAAGGGTTCCGGGCAAGTCGTCGGCAAGCGGCGCGTCATCGTCCACGAACGAGGAGAGGACCTGCACGCGCACGCCTTCCTTCATGGCAAGGCTGACCGAACGGGTCTGCAGCACTTTCGAGCCGACCGAGGCGAGTTCGAGCATTTCCTCGAACGTAACGGCCTTCAGCTTGCGGGCCTTGGCAACGATGCGCGGGTCGGTGGTGTAGACCCCGTCGACGTCGGTATAGATGTCACAGCGATCGGCCTTTACCGCCGCCGCGATCGCCACGGCGCTGGTATCCGAACCGCCACGGCCCAGCGTTGCCACGCGGCCATCTTCACCGATGCCCTGGAAACCGGGGATCACCGCGATCTCGCCCGCCTGCATCGATGCGATGACGGCGTCGGCCTCGATCTCGCCGATGCGCGCCTTGGCATGGGCATTGTCGGTGTGGATCGGCAATTGCCAGCCCAGCCACGAACGCGCCTTGCAGCCCAGCGCCTGCAGCGTGAGCGCGAGAAGGCCCGCAGTCACCTGTTCGCCGCTGGCCACGACCACGTCATATTCGGCCGGATCGTAAAGCGGGTTCGCTTCACGGCAGAAGTTGACGAGCCGGTCCGTCTCTCCCGCCATGGCGGAAACGACGACGGCAACTTCATGTCCGGCTGCCTGCTGGCGGCGCACGATATTGGCGACGCGACGGATACGTTCCGTCCCCGCCATCGAGGTGCCACCGAATTTCATCACGATGCGGGCCACTGGGCTCGCTCCCTTATCAACTGGAATCGCTTTGGGCGCGCTGTTAGGGACAGTCCATGACAAGCGCAACTGTAACTGGCGAAACCGGATCGCTCACGATCCGCCCCGAAGAGGCCGAACACTTCGGCAAGCTGGCAGCGCAGTGGTGGGACCCGAAGGGTTCGTCCGCCATGCTGCACAAGCTGAACCCGGTGCGGCTGGCATTCGTGCGCGATCATGTCGACACGCATTTCGGCACCGATGTCGCCGGGCGAAAACCGCTGGAAGGCAAGCGCGCGCTCGATGTCGGCTGCGGTGCGGGGCTGCTGTGCGAACCGCTGGCGCGGCTGGGCGCGGCCGTGACTGGCGTCGATGCCGCGCACGAGAATATCGCTGCGGCGCGGCTCCACGCCGATGGCATGGGTCTCTCGATCGATTATCACGCGGGCGAACTGGCCTCACTGCCGGCGGGGCAATTCGATCTCGTCACCTCGATGGAAGTGATCGAGCATGTCGCGGACAAGGCACTCTTCGTGCGGGAACTGGCCGCGCGGCTGGCGCCCGGCGGGTTGATGATCCTGTCCACGCCCAACCGCACCGCCGCTTCGAAACTGCTGCTGGTCGACGGGGCAGAGATGCTGGGCCACATCCCGCGCGGCACCCACGACTGGGACGATTTCATCACGCCGGAGGAGATGGGCGAGCTGCTGACAGAAGCCGGGCTGGACATGGGCACGCCCAGGGGCATTGCCTTTACCGCGATGAAAGGCCTGCACCTGTCAGACGATCTGAAGCTCAATTATATCGTCACGGCAACCCGGCAGTAACCATCATCGGCTAGGCACTTTGTCCTGATCAATCGCAAGCAGGGGAAGCGCGATGGGTGCATGGGGTGCGGGCAGTTTCGAGAATGACACGGCGCTCGACTGGGCAGACGAACTGGCAAGCGCCGACGATGTCGGGAAGGTCTTCACCGACCTGCCGCCGTTCGACGGCATGACCGATCTGGACGCAGACGATGCCAGCCGCGTGATCGCCGCTGCCGAAGCCGTCGCCACGATGATGGGGCGCATCGCCGATGACGTTCCCGAGGAGCTTCGGGAAATGCTGTCGGGCAAAGAACCTTCGCCAGACCTGATCGAGATGGCCCGCAACTGCGTATCTCGGGTGATGAGCAAGTCCGAACTGCTCGACCTGTGGAGCGAGGACGAGGCAGGCAGCGAGGAATTCGGCAGGGCGATCACCGCCCTTGTCGACAGGTTGAACCCAGACATGAGCTGGGACCGCCCCACGAAAGAAGAAGTCGAGAAGCAGGCCGGACCGATCACCCCTTGCGTCTTCTGTGACGAGGGGATGGCCGAAGGCGAGATGTTCTACCTCGGCTTTCGCGACTACTCCACGCGCGACGGCCTGTTCTCGGAACAGGGGCTTTATTGCCACCTCAAGTGCCTGAACGCGAAGCTGCACCCACGGCACATGGTCCAGAACTGGAAATTCGACCTGCGCTAGCAGGAGGGCAGATTACTCGCCCTCGACCAGCCCCATGAAGCGCTCGCGCTCTTCCTCGGTCAGGTCCTCCGGTTTGCGCGGCGGCGGCAGATGGGATGTTGCATCGCGCACCTTGCCGATCAGGGCGGGCATCGCCTCCATGATCTTCGGCATCGATTCCTGCATCTTCGCCATCATCTTCGGATCCATGAAGATCATCATGGCGTTTTCGGCATATTTCGTGCCGGTGGGCGTGGCGAAGAACGCGTTCATCTCTGCCAGTTCCGTTGCCGTGAACTTGCCGACATAGGCTTCGGCCAGCCCTTCGCGCATGGCCGGTTCCATCGTCGTCATCACGTCGACCATGCCGTTCATCATGACAGAGTTGGTAAGGGTCATCCGCTCGTCGAAATGCGGGTCGAGGATGTCCATCATCTCGCGCATCGAACCCTTGCCGATCTTCGCGAGATCTTCCTCCGGCAAGCCCATCTGCCCGACCATCTCGCGCAGCGGCATGTCCATCATGGAATCCATCATCTGCGCGGTCATCTGTTCCATCGTGCCGCGCATCATCCGTTCGTACGTCCCTTCCGGGAACAGGTAGTCGACGGTGGTTTCGGCAGCCTCTGCACTCGCGCTATCCTGCGCTGCGGCAGGCATGGCGGCGCAGGCAATGGCAAGTGCCGCCGCGCTGCGGATGATGGACTTCATGATAACTCCCCTTCGTGATCCGACGCCGGTTCTAGAGCCCAAGTCGCTAAGGGGAAATGAAAATCATCCGGCGAGTGCGGCATCCGCCTGTTTTGCGGCGCGGTGGCCATCATCGTCCGCGCCATACTTCCAGTAACTGGAAACATAGAGATGATCGCGGTCCAGCCCGCACTCGTCGCGCAGATAGGTGCGTAGCGCCTGCATCGACGCGAATTCGGACGCTGCCCAGCCATAGATTTTACCGCTGCCGCCCGCCGCGCTGGCGCCAACCGCCTCGCGCAGCGCCTCTGCCAGCAGGTCCGGGCGGGTGCCGGGATGCGGGTTCAGCAACCAGCGCAAGTCGATCCCGTCTGGATGGGCGATCGGCTGGATGTCGTCTTCGGTCTGCACCTCGATCACGGCGATGCCGCGGGCATCGGCAGGCAACCGCTCCAGGTTCACCGCGATGGCGGGGAGCGCGGTCATGTCGCCGGCGATCAGGTAACGATCCATGCCTTCGGGAAGCCGCTTGGCAGGGCCCGGGCCGCCGGCCTCGATCTCGTCACCCGGCGCGGCGACGCTCGCCCACTCCACCGCCGGTCCGGCGTGGCCGCCCTCGCCATGCACCACGAAATCGACGTCGACCGAATCGGGCCGCTGATGGCGTATGGTGTAGGAACGGACCGGCGCCTTGCCTTCGCCCCCGTCCGGAAACCGCAGCTTGAAATAACCGCCCTCACAATCCGGGGCCAGTTTCGCCATCGCGGTACCGCCCAGCGTGATGCGCAGCATGTTGGGCGTAAGCCGCTTGCGGGAAAGCACCGTGTAGGCGGCGGGGGCGGGGCGGGGTGCGCGCGCCTCGACCGGCGTGCTTGTCTTTTCGTTTTTCTCCATGCGCGACAGATGGGAAACTTGCGAACCGCTCGCAAGATAATGTGCGTAATTTATTGTATCGCCGCGCTCCACTCGCCCGCATCGAAACCCACCAGCAGGCCCCCGTCATGTTCGACCACGGGCCGCTTGATCGTGGACGGATGCGCGATCATCAGCGCCACCGCCTTTGCCGCATCGATGTCGGCCTTGTCGCCATCGTCCAGCTTGCGGAAAGTCGTGCCGCGGCGGTTCAGCACCGGCTCCCACCCCTTGTCCGCAACCCACCGGCGCAGGTTCGCTTCGGGCACGCCCTGCTTCTTGTAGTCGTGGAAGGTATAGGCAACGCCGGCCTCATCCAGCCACTTGCGCGCCTTCTTCACCGTGTCGCAATTGGGAATGCCGTAAACGGTTACGCTCATCGTCGGGCCTTTCGTAGCTTGCTCGAAACGCCCCTCTAGCAACTGGACATTTGCGCGCAATCCGCCGAATAGGCGCGCAAAGGGGCCCCGAACAGAGGGACTGGGCATGAGTTTCAACACGTTCGGCCGCGTGCTGCGGTTCACCACCTGGGGCGAAAGCCACGGACCTGCGCTAGGCGCGGTTGTCGACGGCTGCCCGCCGCAGATCGCACTGTCCGAAGCCGACATCCAGCCCTTCCTCGATGCGCGCAAGCCCGGCACCAGCCGCTTCACCACGCAGCGGCGGGAGCCGGACGAGGTGCGCATCCTTTCGGGCGTGTTCGAAGGGCAGACAACGGGCACCCCGATCAGCCTGATGATCGAGAATACCGATCAACGCTCTAAAGACTATTCCGAAGTCGCCAAGGCCTATCGCCCCGGCCATGCCGACTATGCCTATGACGCGAAGTACGGTTTGCGCGACTATCGCGGCGGCGGGCGTTCGTCCGCGCGCGAAACGGCAGCCCGCGTTGCGGCTGGCGCGGTTGCGAGGAAAATCATCCCGGGCGTGCAGATCCGCGGCTGGGTCAGCGCGATCGGCGGCGATACGATCGACGAAGCGAAGTTCGACGCGGCGCAGATCGGCCGGAACCCGTTCTTCTGCCCCGACGCCGCCGCCGCTGCCCGCTGGGAAGCACTGGTGGACGAGGCACGCAAGGCCGGCTCCTCGCTCGGCGCGGTGGTGACATGCGAAGCGACGGGCGTGCCCGCCGGATGGGGCGCGCCGCTCTATGCCAAGCTGGACGCCGATCTTGCCGCCGGCATGATGGGCATCAACGCGGTAAAGGGCGTGGAGATCGGCGACGGTTTCGCCGCCGCCGCGCTGCGCGGCGAACAGAACGCCGATCCGATGACCCCCGGCAACGACGGCCCGCAGTTCGAGGCGAACCACGCGGGCGGCATTGCGGGCGGCATCTCCACCGGACAGCCGGTGCGCGTGCGCGTCGCGTTCAAGCCGACCAGTTCGATCCTGATCCCGGTTCCCACCGTTACCCGCGACGGACACGCCAGCGAAATCGTCACAAAGGGGCGCCATGATCCCTGCGTCGGGATTCGCGGAGTGCCGGTGGTGGAAGCGATGATGGCGCTTGTGCTGGCCGATCACTTCATGCTGCACCGCGCCCAAACCGGTCGCTGATCGAATCGCCCCAATTCAGGCAGGAACCCGCCCGCTGATACAAGTGCGCGGGCAGGTCATTGATTCATCGCAAAAATCGATCATTTCGCCTTGATTGATTAAATCGATCAAACTGTTCGGCATTTGTCGTTTGGGATTTGGTGCGCCGCAACCTATCTGGTCACCGTCAACGAATTCACTCTCACAGGAGACTTTACGTAATGGGTATCATCGGCAGCAAGATCACGCCGTTCAAGGCAACCGCGTTCCAGACCGGCAAGGACTTTTTCGACGTCACCGATGCCGACATCGCGGGCAAGTGGGCGGTGTTCTTCTTCTACCCGGCCGACTTCACCTTCGTCTGCCCGACCGAGCTGGAAGACCTTGGCGAGCACTATGCAACGCTGCAGCAGATGGGCGTGGAAGTGTTCGGCGTGTCGACCGACACCCACTTCAGCCACAAGGCATGGCACGACACCTCGGAAAAGATCAACAAGATCAAGTACGCTTTCCTTGGCGACCAGCTGCACACCCTGTCGAAGGCTTTCGGCGTGCTGCGTGAAGATTCCGGCCTTGCCGATCGTGCAACCTTCGTCGTCGATCCCGATGGCGTGATCCAGATCATGGAAATCACCTGCGAAGGCGTCGGCCGCAATGCCAACGAACTCGTCCGCAAGATCCGCGCGGCACAGTACGTGCGCAACAACCCCGGCCAGGTCTGCCCGGCGAAGTGGGAAGAAGGTTCCGAAACACTCGCCCCGTCGCTGGATCTCGTCGGCAAGATCTAAGTTACAGTCTTCGTCTCTCGTCTTGAGGGGCCACGACACATGATGCGGCCCGGGGTGCATTCCCGCGCCCCGGGCCGCTTTGTCTTTTGAATACGGAGAATTTCCGATGCTCGACGCCAACCTGAAGCAGCAGCTGCAGCAGTATCTCGGCATGCTGCGCGAGCCGATCGAGCTCGTCGCCTCGCTTGGCGACGGAGCAAAATCGGCCGAAACCCGCGAACTGCTGGAACTGATCGCCGGCCTGTCCGACAAGGTCACCGCCAGCTTCGATGGCGACAACGCCCGTAAGCCCAGCTTCACCATCCGCCGCGCCGGCGACCACGATGTCGCCGTGACTTTCGCAGGCGTTCCGCTGGGCCACGAATTCACCTCTCTCGTTCTCGCCCTGCTCTGGGCCGGCGGCCACCCGCCGAAGGTAGAGGAGAAGCTGGTCGAACAGGCAAAGGCCCTTTCCAGCACGCACAACTTCGAGATGTATTTCTCCCTGTCCTGCCACAACTGCCCCGACGTCGTTCAGGCGCTGACCCTGATGAGCCTGTTCAACAAGGGCGTCACCGCCACCCTGATCGAAGGCGGCACCTTCAAGGAAGAGGTCGAGGAACGCGGCGTGCTTGCCGTTCCCGCCGTCTTCAAGGAAGGCGAGATGTGGGCCAGTGGCCGCATGGGGCTGGAAGAGATCCTTGCCAAGGTCGACACCGGCGCGGCGGACCGCATGGCGGAAGAAATGGCCAGGATTGCTCCATTCGAAACGCTGGTCGTCGGCGGCGGGCCTGCAGGCGCGGCAGCCTCGATCTACATGGCGCGCAAGGGCTTTCGCACCGGCATCGCGGCCGAGCGCATCGGCGGGCAGGTGCTCGACACGATGGGGATCGAGAACTTCATCGCGACGACCTACACCGAAGGGCCGAAACTGGCCGCGCAGCTGGAAGCGCACATCGGCGAATACGACATCGAAGTCGTGAAGCCGGTCCGCGCCAGCAAGCTGGTCCCCGCGTCGCAGCCCGGCGGCTACCACACCGTCGAGTTCGAGAACGGCGCTTCGCTGAAGGCCCGCACCCTCGTGCTTTCGACCGGCGCCCGCTGGCGTTCGCTGGGCGTGCCCGGAGAGGCGGAGTACCAGACCAAGGGCGTGGCATATTGCCCGCACTGCGACGGCCCGCTGTTCAAGGGCAAGCGCGTGGCGGTGATCGGCGGCGGCAATTCCGGCGTGGAGGCAGCGATCGATCTTGCCAATATCGTCGGCCACGTCACCCTGATCGAATTCGACGCCAAGCTGCGCGCGGACCAGGTGCTGGTGGACAAGCTGCGCAGCTTCGCCAATGTCGACATCCACGTCTCTGCCCAGACGACGGAGATCACCGGCGACGGATCGAAAGTGAACGGCCTGATCTACAAGGACCGCGAGAGCGGCGAGGAACACACCGTCCCGCTCGAAGGCGTATTCGTGCAGATCGGCCTTGTCCCCAATACCGAGTGGCTGAAGGACAGCGGCCTTGCCCTGTCGAACCGCGGCGAGATCGAGATCGACGAGCGCGCGGCCACCAACCTGCCCGGCATTTTCGCGGCAGGAGACGTGACCACGGTGCCCTACAAGCAGATCGTGATCGCGATGGGCGAAGGATCGAAGGCGGCTCTGTCCGCATTCGACTACCTGATCCGCACCGAACCGGCGGAGGAAATCGCGCAAGGCGCCGCCACGCACGAAGCGCAAGTCGCCTGACATGAAACGGGGCGGGACCGGCAACACACCGGCCCCGCCCTTTTCGCATTTGCCGGCGGCGAAGCCTGCGCTAAACCTGCGGTCATGACGCGCATCGTTCCGGCAGCCCGCATCTCGGCCAGCGTGATCGCCGCCATCGGCCTTGCGCTGTTTGCGTTGCAGATCGTGCTGAGCATCGGGAAGACCGGTTCGTTCGTCGGCGCGATGCTCGTCCTCACCCGATTCTTCACGATCCTGACCAACGCGGCGGTCGTCGTCGCGATGCTGCGTGTCGGCATCGGGCGCGTACCGGGCCATCGCTTCATGCTGGCGATGGTCACGGCGATCGCGATGGTGGGCATAGTGTACCACGCGGTACTGGCCGACCTGCAGAACCTTTCGGGGCTCGACCTGCTGACCGATCGGGGTTTCCACACCGCGATCCCATTGCTGACCGTGGTGTGGTGGGTACTGTTCGGCGGAACGCCCGGCGTCGTCTGGCGCGATCTGGCATGGGTGCTGCCGTGGCCGATTGCGTATTGCGCCTATGCGCTGGTGCGCGGCGCGATGTCCGGCATCTATCCCTATCCTTTCATCGATTTGCCGGTGATCGGCTGGGCCATGCTGATGATGAATGTCGCGGTGCTGGCGGCGATCTTCGCGGTGGTCGGCGCGGTATTCGTGGCCGTTGCCCGAACGCGCCGCCACTCGCTGGCCTAGTCGCCAAAGGTCAGCCGGCTCCCCCGCGGGTGCGGCGCAGGATCAGGTATAGCGCCCCTTCCCCGCCATGCCTTCGCTGGGCATTGCGAATGGCGGCGATATCCGATCCGTGCGGCCCTGCCGCCAGCCAGTCGAGCACCTTGGCCCTGATCGCCCCGCGCCTTTCGCCCCGGTCCGCCGGATCGACAGGGCGCGGCCGGCCCGTCACCAGCAAGACGACGCGCGCACCCATGGCCTTGGCCTGCGCCAGGCCCATGTCCAGCCGCCGGTGCGCCTGATCCAGAGTATGGCCATGCAGGTCGAGCGTGAAATCGGGCTGGAGCATCCGGCCCGACAGCCGCTTCTCCCAATGGGAATCGATGCCGGTCGATGGCGGCGGCGGAGGCGGCACGGGTGGCGCCTTGGGCGTTGGCACGCGGCCTTTCACCTTCTTTGCAGGCGGCGGTACGGGCACGACCGGCGCGACCTTGACCGGTGCGATTGCCAGTCGGGTCATCCGCTCTTTCAACGGCGTCACCGTGCTTGCCACCTTGGCCCATAGCACGGCTTCCTCTTCGCTGAGCCCGTCGGGCGTTCGGGGATGCACTATGCCTTTGGGCGGCTTCATTGCGCCAGCCGCGCCAGCGTTCCCTTCGGCAGGAAGATCAGCGCGCTGGCACTGCTGCTCATGCCGCCGGCGATCGTCTTCGCTTCCTCGCCCGCGCCCCAGAACGTGTCGAAGCGGTTTGCGCCCTTGATCGCGCCGCCGGTATCCTGCGCGATCCATAGGCCATCGGCCACATCGTGTTCGGCGTCGATGAAGACCGGCGCGCCCAGCGGAATGAATTTCGGATCGGCGGCAACGCTGGCACGGGCGCGCACCGGCACGCCCAGCGCACCCAACGGCCCGTCGCCGGTCAGTTCCTGAAAGAAGACCCACGACTTGTTGGTGTTCATCACCGCGTCCGCCTCGTCAGGGTTGGCATGCAGCCAGTTGACGATCCCCTGCATCGTCGCCTCTCCGGGCGCGAAGACGCCGCGTTCGCGCAAGGTGCGCCCGATAGCGACATATTCGCGCCCGTTCTGACCGGCATAGCCGATGCGCAGCACTTTGCCGTCCGGCCCGATCAGCTGGCCCGAACCCTGGATTTGCAGGAAGAAGAAGTCGACCGGATCTTTCGCCCAGCCGATGACGGGCGTCTTTCCGTCCAGCGCACCGGCCACGATCTCGGCCCGCTCGTGATAGGGCACGAACGCGCCGCTATCGTCGATGCGGCCCAGCGGACCACGCCCCTCGCCAGAGTACTCTGGATCGCGAATCAGGTCGGAGGGCATCGCATAGACAGGCACGTCATATCCCTCGCGCCTTTCGCGAACGCCTGCGATCTGCGGTTCGAAATATCCGGTCAGGAATGCCTCGCCCGTCCCGACCTGCGCGGTTTCGAAATAGGCCGCGAAAAATCCCGCCGGATCGCCGCCCCATGCCGGAGCAGCCTCGCAAGCCGGTGTCCAGAACGCGGCGATCCCGCTGGCATCGTTGCGGGCAAGCAGCTTGGGACAGGATTCGATGAACGACAGCCGCGCCGCCTCTGCATCCTCGCGCGTCAGGGCAAGCCCTGTGATCGCAGGCCCGGGCGCCATCCCCGCCTCCACCGCGTTGGTCGGTTCCGGCGACGGCGGCGCTTCCTCCGGAGGCGGCACGGCGCAAGACGCAAGCATCCCCGCGCCGAGCGCGATTGCGATCCGGCGCAGGCCCCGCATCATCGGTGTCGCTTAACCTTCGTCGGTTTCGTCAAGCAGCCAGTCGGGCCGCATCGCGGTGACCTTGCGGCTGAAAGTCCAGACGTCGTGACTTTCGATGGCGTCGTCCAGCGATCCGGCGATCATGTTGCCGTCCTTGTCCTTCGTCATCGCGGCGATATCGGCGGCGAAGCGGACGGTAATGCGTGCCATCGGCGAATCGAAGTCGGCGCTGCTGATTTCCGCCTCGTTGATGCGGATCAGGCGGTTTTCGACCACTTCGCCCGCAGCTTCGCGCGCGTCGATGGCAGCGGCAAAGCTGGCATAGACGTCATCGTCGCAAAGCTGGTTCAGCGTTTCCTTGTCGCCGTTCCAGAACGCTTCGAGGATCATGCCATAGGCAGTCCGCGCCCCTTCGATGAAGGCGGCGGGTGTGAAACGGCGGTCGGCAGAGGCGATTTCGCGGATGGCGCGATGTGCGCCCATCGGCACGCCGGCCAGTGCACGGTCCATCGCCGCGCCCGAAGGGTCGACAACGCGTGCAGGGCCGTTTTCCGACCGGTTTTCGCCCTGCGCGGGGCGGGACGGTTCCGCGGTGCGCGGAAGATGGCCCATCAGCGTCTCTTCCTCATGCTCTGCCCTGCGACCGAGCACCGAATAGAGGCGCAGCCCCAGAAAGGCGGCGATCATGGCGAGTATGACGATTTCGACTATCACTTGGGATCTGTCCCGTTGCGTACGTGTGGCACCATAACAGTGTGTGACACCATTATGGCATCGAAAGGTGAACCTGCCCCAAATAGGCATGAAACACAATTCGACAACCGTCGTAAACCGGTCCGTATCCCGCCACTTTTCGCTTTTCAGGCCGTTCGAGCCGGTTGCCGCCCGCCCGCGCGGGTGCTAACCGCCCAACCATTGCGCGCCGGACCTTGCGCCCTTGCGGTCCAGATATCCGGTGTGCCCGTCCGATAACCCATTCGAAGCGAAAGAAATCATGGCCGACGAAGGCAACATCATCACCGATCTTGGCGACAATGCGAACGCCGGCAACGAACCTAAGCCCAACGGCGCAGACAACCAGCCCGCGATCGGGCTGATCTCGCAGTACATCAAGGACCTGTCGGTCGAAAATCCGAATGCGCCGCGCAGCTACCAGTGGGCCGGCCAGCCGAACGTCGACGTGCAGTTCAACATCAACGCGAATCCGGTCGACGGCGAAGTGCACGAAGTGACGCTGAAGATCACCGTCACGGCCAAGGCGAACGAAGGCACCGCCTATATCGTCGACCTCGACTATTGCGGGTTGATCGGCATGCGCAACGTCGCGCCTGAACAGGGCCACATGTTCCTGTTCGCAGAAGCGCCGCGCATCCTGTTCCCCTTCGCCCGCCGCATCATCAGCGATGCCGTGCGCGATGCCGGATATCCGCCGATGCTGCTCGACCCGATCGATTTCCAGGGCATCTACATCCAGCAGCTGCAGCAGCGCCAGGCCGAGGGCGCGAACCCCGCCGCCGATTTCGGCAGCACCCCGCCCACCGGCGAGGCCTGAGGCATAGATAGCCAGCGGACGCGGCGGGTCGCATGAGCCTCGTCAGGAACGTCGGCACGATCGGGGGGCTGACCGCGCTAAGCCGCGTGTTCGGCTTTGCCCGCGACATGCTCCTGGCCCGCGTTCTCGGCGCAGGGCTGGCGGCAGACGCGTTCCAGCTGGCCTTCATCCTGCCCAACACGTTCCGGCGGCTTTTCGCCGAAGGGGCGTTCTCGGTCGCCTTCGTGCCGATGTATTCGCGCCGCCTGCACGCGGAAGACGGCGGCGGAGAGGAAGCGGCGAACCATTTCGCGCAGGACGTGCTGGCGATCTTCGTCTGGGTCCTGCTGGGCTTCTCCGCCATTGCCATGCTGGCGATGCCGGGCATCGTCTACCTGCTGGCCAGCGAATATCGCGAAGTGCCGGGCAAGTACGAACTGTCGGTGATGCTCAGCCGGATCACCTTCCCGTACCTCGGTTTGGTAAGCCTCGTCGCGATGTTGTCGGGCCTGCTCAACGCGCGGTCCAAATTTGCGCCGGGCGCCTTCGTGCCGGTCTTGCTGAACCTGACGCTGATCTCCGGCCTGGCCGCCGGATACTGGATTGGCCACAACGGCGGCAGCGATGCCGACATCGCGACGGCGCTGGCCATATCGGTGCCCGTCGCGGGCGTGGTGCAGCTTGGCTACATGTGGTGGGCAACGCGCCGCGCCGGCGTGCGGCTGAAAATCACGACGCCGAAGATCACGCCGGAAATAAAGCGTCTGGGCATGCTGATCCTGCCCGCCACTTTCGGCGCCGGCGTTTACCAGATCAGCCAGTTCGTCGACACGTTCTTCGCCACGACCCTGCCGCAAGGGTCGCTCACCCTGCTGAAGCTGGCCGACCGGCTGAACCAGATGCCGCTGGGCATCGTGGGCATTGCGCTGGGCACCGCGATCCTGCCGATGCTGGCCCGCCATATCCAGACCGGCGATATGCGAGAGGCGCAGCGGCTTCAGGCCAATGCGGTGGAAATGGGCACCCTGCTCACTCTGCCCGCTGCCGTCGCGCTGGCGATCTGCGCACCGGCCTTCACCACCGCGTTCTTCGTCGGCGGCAAGATGACGCCGCAGGACGGGTTGATCATGGGCGACATCGTCATCGCACTGGTCGCGGGCCTGCCCGCCTATGTTCTGGTAAAGGTGTTCCAGCCCGCGTTCTTCAGCCGGGAAGATACGCGCACACCCGTCTGGGTCGCGGCGGCGGTGCTGGCGATCAACATCGCGATCAACTTCTACGTCGTGCCGCGCTACGGCATCGTCGGGCTGGCGGCGGCAACGGCGTTCACGGCAACGCTCAACGTGGTCACGCTCTATACCATCCTGCAGATCCGCGGCTGGTTCCACTTCACGGCCAAGCTGGCCGGGCGCATTGCGCGGCAGCTTTTCGCATCGGCAGCGATGGGCGCGGCGCTGTGGTATCTCGTGCCGTTGATGGCCGATCGCTACGGTGGCAACGTGATAGAGCGCGTGTGGTCGCTTTCCGCACTGGTGCTGGCGGGGATGGCCGTGTTCTTCACCGTCGCGTGGTTCGTCGGCGCGATCGACAAGGATCTTGTCGCCCAGCTTCGCCGCAAGCGCCCGGCCAAGCCTGCCAACTAGAGGGTTCAAACCCGCGAATGATGTGATAAGGGCACTGGCCATGGAACGGGTTTCCCTTGCCTATACGCGCCGATGCCCCGAAGCGCTCCTGATCAGGCCGCGCCGCTTTGCGGTACGCGGCCGGGCGGCCTGGCGATGGCTTGGTTGGACATACTGAGGCGTTGATGCGCCCGCCGCTTTGCATGCGGCCCCACCTTCCTGACCAGATTTCCAGAAAGTCCCAAAGCCATGCGTATCGTTTCGGGCATACAGCCCACCGGCAATCTCCACCTCGGCAACTACCTCGGTGCCATCCGCAACTGGGTGCGGATGCAGGACGAGATCGCCGAAAACGGCGGCGAATGCTTCTTCTTCCTTGCCGACCTTCATGCGATCTCGATGCCGCACACGCCGGCCGAGCTTACCGCGAACACCCGCGAGATGGCCGCCGCGCTGCTGGCCTGCGGTGTCGACACGGCAAAGTCCGTCCTGTTCAACCAGGCGCAGGTTCCCGCCCATGCGGAACTGCAATGGCTGCTGAACGGAACGGCGCGCATGGGCTGGCTGAACCGCATGACCCAGTTCAAGGACAAGTCGGGCAAGAACCGCGAGGGGGCTTCGGTGGCGCTGTTCACCTACCCCGTGCTTCAAGCTGCCGACGTCCTGCTCTATCAGGCGACCCACGTTCCCGTGGGCGACGACCAGAAGCAGCATCTCGAACTGGCCCGCGACATCGCGCAGAAGTTCAACAACGACTTCTGTGAAGAGGAAGCGCCCGTCTTCACCCTGCCCGAACCGTTCATCCCGCCAGAAGCTGCGCGCATCATGTCCCTGCGCGACGGCACTGCGAAGATGAGCAAGTCGGACCCGTCGGAAATGAGCCGCGTGAACCTCTCCGACGATGCGGACGAGGTGATGAAGAAGATCAAGAAGGCCAAGACCGACCCCGAACCCCTGCCTTCGGAAGAAGCCGGGCTGGAAGGCCGGGCCGAAGCGAAGAATCTCGTCGCGATCTACGGCGCGCTTTCGGGCCAGTCCGTGGCGCAGGTGCTGGGCGAATATGGCGGCGAGGGGTTCGGTAAGTTCAAGCCCGCGCTGGGCGAACTGCTGGTCGAAACGCTGCGCCCGATCAGCGAGCGTTTCAACGAGCTGAAACAGGACACGCCCGAACTGGACCGACAGCTGGCCACCGGCGCTGCCAAGGCACGCGATGCGGCCGCAGGCACTCTTGCGAAGACGTACGAGGCGCTTGGCCTTTTGCGCTGAGCCCTTTCAGGCTTGCCGCGCTCTGCAACGGGCGCGGCAAGCTATTCAAAATCTGTGCCATTCTGACATTTGTTAATCCGGATATTCAAACCCGGTTCATGGCCTTTGCGCCATAAGACGTGCATTATTCGCGTTGCCCTGACCGAATCATCGGTCCGCAATCTTGACTGCAATGCAGACGGGCAACGCCACGTTTTGGAGGGTTTGAAATGAAGTTCAATGCCATGCGCGCGATGAAGCTGGCTGCGGCTCCGCTGCTTATGGCCGGACTTGCCGCCTGCGCCACCCCGTTCAACGCGGACGTGTCGCGTTTCCAGACGCAGTTGCCGGCACCGGCGGGCCAGACCTTTGCCGTCGTCGCCGACGATCCGGCGCTGGCCGGCGGGCTCGAGTTCGCGCAATACGCCGACTATGTCGAGGCGGAGATGGCCGAGCTTGGCTATACGCAGGCTTCGCCCGAAAACGCCGACCTGCTCGTCCGCTTCGACTATGGCGTCGACAGCGGGCGCGAGAAGGTCGTGACCACCGGGTATGGCCGCGACCCGTTTTGGGACCCGTGGTACGGACCTTATAGCCGCTATGGTTTCTATCGCCCGTATTACCGCCATTCCGCGTGGGGCTACGGCTGGTACGATCCGTTCTTCGACAGCGGGCCGGACGTGCGCAGCTACACCATCTACACCAGCGGCATCGACATGAAGATCGACCGCCGCGTCGATGGCGAGCGTCTGTTCGAAGGCAAGGCCGAGGCCGTGTCGCGCTCCAACCGCATGCAGTACCTCGTACCCAATCTGGTAGACGCGATGTTCACCGACTTCCCAGGCCGTTCGGGAGAGACGTTGCGCATCTCGATTGCACCGGAAGATCGCGAAAAGAAAGTGAAGAAGGTCAACTGAACCTTGTGGGTCGGGAAGCAATTTCCCGGCCCATTTCGATTTTCGAGTTTCCCCGGGGCAGGCCGCCACGCCTGTCCTACGACTGTCCGGTCGCATAAGAGCCTCCACCCGTGAGGCCACCGAGATTTGAGGGGCGACCGGGCCTTTTTCGGCCCAATCCGGTCTATTCGGGCCTGATCGGCTCCACGCTGGCCGCGCCGAATCCGGTGGAACCGAAACCACCTTCGCCGCGCACCGTCTCGTCCAGTTCGTGGACTTCCAGCCAGCTTGCCCGCACGACGGGGCTGAGCACGGCTTGCGCGATCCGGTCGCCGCGCAGGATCTCGTATGGCTCCAGGCCGAGGTTGACGAGAATCACCTTCAGCTCGCCACGATAGTCGGAATCGATCGTGCCCGGCGCATTGGCAACGGTAATGCCGTGTTTGAGGGCAAGGCCCGAACGCGGGCGGATCTGCACTTCGTAACCATCGGGGATCGCCATCGCGATGCCGGTGGCGACCGCAGCCCGCCCGCCGGGTTCCAGCACGCGATCTTCGGCAGAGACGACATCCATCCCCGCCGCGCCGTCGGTGGCATATGCGGGAAGCGGCAGATCGTCGTTCCCCTCCAGCCGCTTTACGGGAACGGGTACGGGCTGGCGGTCATGCATTGGCGATTTCCTTGGCAATCCTGTCGATCAGTGCTGCGGCGACGCGCGGCTTTGGCATGGGTTCCAGGCTTTCGACACCCGATGCGGTAACGATATGCACGGTATTGGCATCGCCGCCCATCACGCTTTGCCCTTTGGCACCCGAAACGTCGTTGGCCACGATCCAGTCCGCACCCTTACGCTCCCGCTTGGCCGTGGCGTGATCGACCACGTGCTCGGTCTCTGCCGCAAAGCCGACCAGCAGGCGCGGGCGGCTCTGCGATTTCGCCAGCGTGGCAAGGATGTCCGGATTCTCGGCCAGCGCCAGCGGCGGGACCTCGCCCGAACCGTCCTTCTTGATCTTCTGCCCCGAAGCATCGGCGGCGCGCCAGTCGGCAACGGCGGCAACCATGATTGCAATGTCCGCGGGCAGCGCGGCTTCGACCGCAGCCAGCATCTCTCGCGCGGATTCCACGTCCACACGGTCCACCCCCGGCGGCGTTTCCAGCTGCACCGGCCCGGCCACCAGCGTAACCCGCGCCCCGGCGGCGGCAGCGGCGGCGGCAATGGCGAAGCCCTGCTTCCCGCTCGACCGGTTGGCGATATAGCGCACCGGATCGATCGGTTCGTGCGTCGGCCCGGCGGTGACGAGAACATGCTTGCCGTAAAGCCCGCGATGGGCCTCCGGCGCGAAATCGGGCTGGCCGGCCAGCGGATCGGGTGCGTGAAAGCTTCGGATCGCGGCCATCACCGCTTCCGGTTCGGGCAGGCGCCCAGGTCCGAATTCGCCACAGGCCATCGGTCCTTCGTCCGGTTGCATCACGCGAATGCCGTCTTCGCGAAGCTGTGCGACATTTCGCTGCGTGGCCGGATGCTCCCACATCTTCACGTTCATCGCGGGCACGGCCAGCACCGGCTTGTCGGTTGCCAGCAGCAGCGTCGTGGCAAGGCCGTCGGCCACGCCGGTGGCCATCTTGGCCAACAGATCCGCCGTCGCCGGGCACACGACGACAAGGTCGGCTTCGCGGCTGAGCTGGATATGGCCCATTTCCGCCTCGTTCTTCAGATCCCAGAGCGTCGTGTGAACGGGGTTTTCACTCAGCGCAGCCAGCGTCATCGGCGTCACGAACTTCGCCCCGCCCTCGGTCAGCACGCAAGTCACTTCGCCGCCTTCCTTCCGGATCAGGCGCACCAGTTCGCACGACTTGTAGGCGGCAATGCCGCCGCCGATGATCAGAAGTATCTTGTTTCCTGCGTCCATGGCCTACGTTCTGCCTGCCGCCGCCCCGCGTCGCAAGGACAAGATCAGGTCTGCAAAGCCGCGCGGTGCCAGCGCCAGACCCACCAGCGGCAGCGGCAGGGCAAGCGCTGCCCAATACCAGTTCCCGGCCCGCGCAAAGAGGGCCATCATAACGACCAGACCGATCAGCCAGAGCGCGGCGAACCAGCCCGTGCGCCCACCCGTAGACAGGAAGCCGAACAGGCCCAGCACTGCCACCGGCCCCGAAATCCACGCTGGTGCAAGCACCAGCATCGTCAGCATATGCAAGCCCTCGAAATAGACTGCAGGCCCACTCATCCCGGACCAGCCCGGACTGGCCAGATCGCCTGGCAGCCGTATTGCGGCCACTGCATCGGCATGCGCGGCAAGGCCCACCGCAAATAGCACGAGCACCGCGCCCAGCATCGCCACCTCGCGCCAGCGCCGCGCGAAAATTGCGAAGGCCACCCACAGCAGAACGAACGGCAAGGCGAGTTCGCGAATAAAGAGAGCCAGCGCCGCCAGCAAAAGCGCCGGCCACCAGCGCCCCGGCCGCCATAGCGCCAGGGAGAGAGAGAGCAGCAGACCGGCCCACATATCGTGCAGCAGGCGGATGTCAGGGTTGATCAACGCTGCCCCCGCCACCAGCACGAGGAGGACGGTCGCGACCCGTTCGCCCGCGCTGTCCGCCCTGGCCGACCAGGCAAAGGCATTGGCAAACAACAGCAGCATGGTCACCGCCAGCACACCGGCATCGCCGGCAAAGGCGTAGAACCACGCGAGCGTGGGCAGACGGACCACGAAGAATGGGCGCATGGGATAGTTCGCCGCGCGATGTTCGTTGGCGGCAGCGGCGTGGTAATCGTCGCCTGCGGCCACCCTGTTGCCGATGCGGCGATAGAGATCGAGATCGCTCTTCCCACTCTCGCCAGTGTCGGCCTGCGACGCCGCAACCGGCAAGTCAGGAGCCGCAATGTCGGCACCCGGCATCGCCGCGCTTGCAATCGTAAGCACGGCCAGAAACACCAGCACCACGGCGGCCAATACCGGCCGAATGCCGCGAAACGGGCGCTCTGGCCAATACATTGCCGGCCCGCCCCCGCGCTTCAGCCGAGCCACCCGGCCAGCATCGCGCCATAGACCGCGCCTGCGCCAAGGAATGCGGAAAGCAGGTACGGCAGGATCGATTCGTCCTGCGGCTTTTCCTTGCGTTCCCAGATCAGTTCGATCTCGCCCAGCGGCGGCGGTTCGGGCGCGCCGCCCTTAGCCGGGAAGCGGTCTTCTATCCGGCGGATCAGGTCGGGAATGCGCAGCAGCGTTTGGGTATCGTTGCGGATGCGGTCCGCGATTGCGGCTTCCGGTCCCAGTTCGTCGCGGATCCATTCGCGCACATAGGGCGCGGCCGTGTCCCACAGGTTGATCGACGGGTCGATCTGCGTCGCGATCCCTTCGACCATAACCATCGTCTTCTGCAGCAGCAGCAGGTGCGGCTGCGTCTGCATGTCGAAATCGCGCGTGATCGCGAACAGGCCGTCCAGCATCTGGCCGACCGAAAGCTCGCTCACCGGCTTGCCGCGCATCGGTTCGCCCACCGCGCGCAGGGCCGTCGCGAACTCGTCGACGTTGTGATAGCTCGGCACGTATTGCGCCTCGAAATGGATTTCGGCGACACGGCGGTAATTGCCGGTGGTCAGGCCGTAGAGAATCTCTGCCAGCCATGCCCGCGCGCGCCGGTCGATGCGGCCCATGATGCCGAAATCGATGGCGACGATGGTGCCGTCGCCGCGCACGAACAGGTTCCCCTGATGCATGTCGGCGTGGAAAAAACCGGCGCTGATCGCCTGCCGCAGGAACGCCAGCACCAGCCGCTGGGCGATGGAGGGCAGATCGTGCCCTGCCTCTGCCAGCGCTTCGCGGTTCGAAATCTTGATGCCGTCGATCCACTCGATCGTCATCACCCGACCGTTGGTGCGGTCCCAGTCGACCGTCGGGATGCAGTAGCCGGGAATGGCGTGCATCACTTCGGAAAGCTCGGATGCCGAAGCCGCCTCGCGCCGCAAGTCCAGCTCGCGCAGGGTCCAGCGCTTGAAGTTGGCGATGACGAGACGCGGGCGCAATCGCTTGGCCTCTCCGCCCAAAGCCTCAAGGTGCGCGGCGGCCCACTCGTATGTCTCGATATCGCGGGCGAACTGTTCGCGGATGCCGGGGCGCAGGACCTTGACCGCGACAGTCTTGCCATCGGTCGTCACCGCCTTGTGTACTTGCGCGATGGAGGCCGCGCCGACCGGCACCGGATCGATATGCCCGTAAAGACTGTCGATCGGGCGTTCGAAGCTACCCTCGATGGACTTGGCGATCTCATCGAAATCAACCGGCGGCAGCGAATCCTGCAGGCTCAGCAGGTTGCGCGCCGCATCCTCCCCCACGATGTCGGGGCGGGTCGCCAGCGTCTGGCCCAGCTTGATCGCGGCGGGGCCGATGGCCTGAAAGGCGCCTGCGAAATCGGGCTCCTTCGGCTGTACCGTGCCCAGCCGGGCAAGGCGGCACAGGCGGCGGACCTGATCAGGCGTCTCGGGATGCTGCTCGATAGGGCGCAACGCGCCGTGACGGGCAAGGATGCGCCCCCATTTCAGGAGCCGGAAGATATGCGTCGAATGGCGGGTCATGGGTTCGGGATCAGACCTTCCAACCCGAATGGATCGCGACAAGGCCGCCCATGATCGGCTCAACCTTCGTCTGCGTGAAGCCGGCGGCACGGATCATCTTTTCGAATTCCGGCATCGCGGGGAAGCGGCGGATCGATTCGATGAGGTAGCGATAGGAATCGGCATCGCCCGCGATCTTCTCCCCGATCACCGGCACCAGCTTGTGCGAATAGACGTCGTAGACTTCCTTGAAGCCCGGCCATTGCGTGGTCGAAAATTCAAGGCAGAAGAACCGCCCGCCGCGGCGCAGAACGCGATAAGCCTCTGCCAGTGCGCGGTCGATGTGGGTGACATTCCGGATGCCGAAGGCGATGGTGTAGGCATCGAACGAACTGTTCGCGAACGTCAGTTCCTCCGCATTCTGGCGCGACCAGACGAGCGTATCGATGCCGCGTTTCACCGCACGTTCCAGTCCGACGTCGAGCATGTCCTGGTTGATGTCGGACACGGTGATCTGCGCGCCGCGCGCTTCCATGCGGAAGGCGATGTCGCCGGTCCCGCCCGCCATGTCGAGGATCTGCTCGCCGCTGCGCGGCTTCACGCGCCGCACGAAGCGATCCTTCCAGAGGCGATGCATCCCGCCCGACATCGCGTCGTTCATCACGTCGTACTTGCTCGCGACGGACGAGAAGACATCGCCGACGCGGCGGGTCTTTTCGGCGGGATCGACTTCCTCGTAACCGAAGGAGACGGTGTCGGACGAATTTGCGGGATCGCTCATGGGGACAAGCCTCTAGGGCCGGATGGCCTTCAGGAAAAGTAACTTGTGGGCAGCGCGCCGGTTCCGATGCCGCTTAGCGCTGGCACCTCCGGCAAAAGAAGGTGCTGCGCCCGCCCTGCACGATGCGTTCAACCGTGCCGCCGCAATGGCACGGGTCTCCCTCGTGGCCATAGACCTGCCACTGGGTCGCGAAATAGCCCAGTTCGCCATCGGGCTTGGCATAGTCGCGCATCGACGACCCCCCCGCCGCGATGGATTCGAGCAGGACTTCACGGATCGCGGGGACCAGCAGCTTGAGTTTCGCGTAGCTGACCTTGCCCGCCGCCTTGTCCGGCCGGATGCCTGCGCGATGCAAAGCCTCGCAGACGTAGATATTGCCCAGCCCCGCCACGATGCGCTGGTCGAGAAGCAGGACCTTCACCGGCGAAATGCGCCCCTCAAAGGCGTCAGCGAGATGTCTTGCCGTCAGGTCCTCGCCCAGCGGCTCCGGCCCCATGTCGGCGAAAGGACCAAAGCCTTCGAGATCGTTCGTGTCCCACAGGTCCACCGAACCGAACCGGCGCGCATCATTCAGCGCAAGGACATGCCCCGCCTTCGTCTCCAGAACGAGGTGATCGTGCTTGCCCAGCTCCTCGGGATCGATCCGCCACCGCCCGCTCATGCCGAGGTGGAAGATCATCGTCTGCCCGCGATCCAGATCGACAAGGCCGTACTTGGCCCGCCGTCCCAGCCGCTCCACTTTCGCGCCCGTCATCATCTGGACGAGTTCGGGCGGGAACGGACGGCGCAAGTCCGGACGGTTGAGGGTCACGCGCGTCACGGTCTCGCCCTCAAGATATCGGGCAAGACCGCGTACGGTGGTTTCGACTTCGGGTAATTCGGGCATCGCTGCCTCAGATAGGGATCAGTTGCTATGCCCGGAAGTGGTCAGCTCTCCAGCTGGCGAAGCAGGCTGCGCACGTCGCCGTCCATGTCGGCATCGCGGGTGCGCAGGTCCTCGATCAGACGGACCGCGTGGATCACGGTCGAGTGATCGCGGCCGCCGAACTTGCGGCCAATCTCGGGGTACGAACGCGGGGTCAGCACCTTGGCGAGATACATCGCGACCTGGCGCGGACGCACGACGGCGCGGGCGCGGCGCTTGGAGGCCATTTCGCTGCGGTCGAGCCGGTAGAACTGGCAGACCGTGCGCTGGATCTCGTCGATCGTGATGCGGCGGCGGTTGGCCGACAGGATGTCGGTCAGCTGTTCCTCGGCCAGTTGAAGAGACACCGGTTGGCCGGTGAGCTGGGCATAGGCGATCAGCTTGTTGAGACCGCCGACCAGTTCGCGCACGTTGCGGCTGATGGTGCGGGCCAGGAACTCGATCACATCGTCCGGCACGTCGTTCGACGTGAAGCGGGCAAGACGGTGTTCGAGGATCTTGCGGCGCAAGTCGATGTCGGCGGGCTGGATGTCCGCGACAAGGCCCATCGACAGGCGCGAGAGCAGTCGCGGCTCGACACCGTCCAGCGCCTGCGGCGCGCGGTCGGCGGCGAATGCCAGCCGCTTGCCTTCGGCCAGCAGGGCGTCGATCGTGTAGAGCAGTTCTTCCTGCGCCGAAGCCTTGCCGATGATGAACTGGATGTCGTCCACCAGCAGCATGTCGAAGCCGCGCAGGCGCGCCTTGAACTCAATCATCTGGTTCTGGCGCAGGGCCTGCACGAACTCCACCATGAAGCGCTCTGCGCTGCAGTAGAAGATGCGCGTGCCGGCCTTCGCGGCGGCGAACTGGTGGCCGATGGCGTGCAGCAGGTGCGTCTTGCCCTGCCCCGTCGCGGCCTTCAGGTACAGCGGCGAGAACTGCGGCGCTTCCGTCGCGGCCATGCGCTGGGCCGCGTTGTAGGCAAGCACGTTGCCTTCGCCGGTGACGAAGCTGGCGAAGGTGAGCGAGGGATCAAGGCCTGCGGAGCCGAGTTCCGTGATCGCTTCGACGGGGTTCTGCTGGGGGATGTGATCGTTGGCGGCCGCCGGACCGACGCGCAGTTCGGGCAGCTTGCGGCGTCCCGGATGGACCGAGACACGCACGTTGCGCACTTCGCTGCGCGCAATCTTCCACGCCAGCGAAAGGCGATCGACGAAACGGTCGTTGACCCAGTTTGCCGAAAACTCCGTCGGCAGGAACAGGTCCAGCGTACCGGTGTCCTTGCAGAAGTTGCCCACCTCGATCGGGCGAATCCACTGGCTGTAGGCCTGGTGACCCAGATCCTTTTTCAGGCCCGTGCAAATATCCGACCAGTCCGCCGCCAATGCCTCACGATCATCTTCGAACATCTCGCCCGCCTTCTTGTTTTCGGGCGTACGCCCCGCGAGCGAGCCGAATCCCCCCGTCCGTGTCATGCGCATTAGCCTCCGATCCGCAGTCACAATGCCACCTTTCGGACAATCGGCAAAACCCGACTGTCCTCCGCCAACCCCCTTGGCAGGAAAGGAACATCGCGATGTGAAGTTGTGCCGACCATGACCGATGGCCGACGACTCATTTTGTAGGGTTGTGGATGGCTTGGCGGCAAGGGTTGAGACGTAAAAAAAATGAAATAATGGCGCTTGACTCAGTCAAGGGCGCAGAAACGCTCAAATTGCAATTCAAGCCACTGATTTTGAATATTTTTTGATCAATCCAAATTGCGAATCGGCAGAATCCCTTGGGTTTACCGTGCCTGCGTTCATGAGAACTCTGTCATGCTGCATCGCAACAAAAAGGGCCGCCCGGTCCCGGACGGCCCATTCTGACACACTTGCGACACCGCACACGCCGAAAGCGCGTGCGACTCGCAGGTACCCGATCAGAGCGCTGCGACGCGCTTCGTCAGGCGAGAAAGCTTACGCGACGCGGTGTTCTTGTGCATCACGCCGCGAGCAACGCCGCGAGCCAGTTCCGGCTGCGCATTGCTGAGCGCAGTCTTTGCCGCATCCTTGTCACCGTTTTCGATGGCAGTTTCGACCTGCTTCACGAAAGTGCGGATACGGCTCATGCGGTTGCCGTTGATTTCGGCGCGACGCTCGTTGCGGCGGATGCGCTTGCGGGCTTGCGGCGTATTGGCCATGCTCGATCCTTATGTTGCCGCCGATGCGGCTAAAAACTGTTTCAACCTGTTTTGCTTCCCGCGCCGGACTACCGCCGCAAGACGGCAGGGACGAACCGGTTCGGGTGCGAAAATCCCGTGCGGCACAAATGCCCGTAAAGGCACTGTCCCGCAAGAAAGCGCGGCGCATAGCGACCAATGGGCGAATCGTCAAGCAAGGCGGGGTTTTGCCTGCCGGTCGCCGCGAACCCGCCGCCGCTTCCCGCCTGCCTTGCGCAATGCCCCTTGCCCCGCACGAGCGGCAAGGGCAAGGCACGGCCCATGCTGGAACCTCATAGGCTGGACCGTTTCGCACGCCACATCGTGCTTCCCGAAATCGGGGGTGCCGGACAGTTGCGGCTTGCCCGTTCACACGTAGTGCTGATCGGCGCCGGCGGCGTGGGCAGCCCTGCCCTGCAATACCTTGCCGCTGCGGGCGTGGGCCGGATCACGGTGATCGATTCGGACACGGTCGATGCCAGCAACCTGCAACGCCAGACGATCTTTGCCGAAGATGATATCAGCGCGTCGAAGGCGGAAAGCGCGGCGCGGTGGGTGCGCCGATTCGACGCCGCGATCGATGTGACGGCGCATGACCTGCGCATAGATGCGGACAATGCCGCCGGCCTGATCGCGGGGGCCGATGTCGTGCTGGACGGGTGCGACAACTTCGCCACGCGGCTCGCCGTATCGGACGCCTGCGTGGCGAGCGGCATTGCGCTCACCAGCGTCGCGGTCGGGCGTTTCCAGGCGCAGGTAGCGAACTTTGCCGGGCACTTGCCCGATCAGGCCTGCTACCGCTGCTGGGTGGGCGATGCCTTCGATGCCGACGATTGCGACACTTGCGCCGAACAGGGGGTCTTGGGCGCCTTTGTCGGCATGGCCGCATCGCTTGGCGTGATGCAGGCCGCGCGCGTGCTGCTGGAAGGTCATGCCGAACTGGGCGATCCGCAGTGGGGCAAACTGGTCCTGATCGACGGGCTGAAACCTGCAATGCGCACGATCAACGTCGGCAAGGATCTGGCCTGCCGCGCCTGCCCGCAACGCTGACCTGATGGCCCTGTCCCGCCCCCGCCCGCGCTCGACAAGCAGGCGACGGGCCACCATATGAACGCCATGGCCAGCGAAGAAACCCCTCCGCCCTACGAGACATACGAAAGGCTTGAACCCATGGTCCGGCGGGTGCTGGCCCGCAATCCCTCGCCTTTTACCTATACCGGCACGCAGACCTACCTCGTCGGCACGGACGCCGAGCTTGCCGTCATCGATCCCGGTCCGGATGAGGAACCCCACCTAGACGCGCTGATCGCAGCCATCGGCGGGGCGAAAGTCGTCGCCATCGCCTGCACGCATACCCACCGCGACCATTCGCCCGCCGCGGCCCCGCTTGCGGCACGGACCGGCGCGCCGGTGATCGGCTGCGCTCCGCTCGTCCTGACAACAGATGCCCCGCGCGCCGATGCGCCGTTCGACCAGACTTACGCGCCCGACGCAGTACTGTCCGACGGAGAGCTGATTTGCGGCGAGGGATGGACCCTGCGCGCCATCGCCACCCCCGGCCATACGTCAAACCATCTTTGCTACGCGCTGGAGGAGAGCGGCGCGCTGTTCACCGGCGATCACGTCATGGGCTGGTCCACCACCGTCGTCGCTCCGCCCGATGGCGACATGGCCGCCTACATGGCTTCTATGGAACGGCTCTACGAACGGGAGGACCGTGTCTACTATCCCGCGCACGGCCCCGCGGTCGACAAGCCGAAGCAGCTGGTGCGCGGCATGATCGGCCATCGCCGCCAGCGCGAACGCCAGATCCTGCGCCACCTTGGCGACGGCGCCCATGCCATCCCCGAACTGGTCGGCAAGATGTACGTCGGGCTGGACGAGCGGCTGAAGGGCGCTGCCGGACAGTCGGTGCTGGCCCACCTGATCGACCTTCGGAACCGGAATCTCGTCGCATCCCGGGGATCGGAATGGTCGCTGCTCTGAACAGCGTTTGACGATTGCCCGAACCGCGCGGGAAGACTAGATATCCCGCCGGGTCGAGCCAAAAGGCTTATGCGGGGGATTGTATGGCGACATTGGCGGGAAGCGGTCTGCCGCGCTCGGTGGACGAGCAGGCGGAACGGAAATTCTTCATGGTCATGGCCATCGTTATTACGGTGGTCATCGCGGCGGGCTTCTCGACACAACTGGCGATGGGTCGCTCCACTTTCGCTGTGCCGCTGCCCTATCACCTGCACGCCTTCGTCTTCTTCGGCTGGGTCGCGCTCTACCTTGCGCAGAATGTGCTGATCGCGGGGGGCAACGTCCGCCTGCACCGCACGCTTGGGTGGTTGGCAGTGGTCTGGACGCCGGTGATGGTCGCGCTGGGCTTCACCATCATGATCGTGGCGCTGCGCCGGGCCGGCGGGCCGTTCTTTTTCGCCCAGAACGAATTCCTCGTCGCAAACTCGCTGCTGCTCGTGCTGTTCGCGGCGCTGGTGTTCTGCGCGCTGAAAGTGCGCCGCTATTCGGGCTGGCATCGCCGTCTGATGCTCGTCGCCATGGCGTTACTGTCCGATCCCGGCATCGGCCGGTTGCTGCCGATGCCGCTGCTGATCCCCCATGCATGGCGTATCGGCCTGCTTGTCGCGATGGTGTTCCCGCTGGCCGGCATGATCCGCGACAAGCTGCGCCGGGGCGCGGTCCATCCTGCCTACTGGTGGGGCTTGGGCGCGGTCCTCGTCACCCAGATCGTGGCGGATATTATCGCCTACAGCGCGTTCGGCATTTCGCTGACCGAGCAACTGGTGGCCGGAACGCCGGGGGCGGAGCGTCCGATGGAAGCATTCCTGCCGCCCGGTTTTGCCATGTGATTTGCGACGTAATCGCTTGAACTCCAACCGCGCGCAGGCCATCTGCAGGCGCAAGGAATGGAGATTTGCGAAAAATGACCGCGCACGAAAACCTCACCGGCCTCGACCTTCGCGAAGAGATCGAGAAGCTTCGCAAGGAACGCAACGCGGTCATCCTCGCGCATTACTACCAGACGCCCGATCTGCAGGACATTGCCGACTTCGTGGGCGATTCGCTGGAACTTTCGAAAAAGGCGGCGGCCACCGATGCCGATGTCATCGCGTTCTGCGGCGTGAAGTTCATGGCCGATACCGCCAAGATCCTGTCGCCGGAGAAGATCGTGGTCCTGCCCGATCTCGACGCCGGCTGCAGCCTTGAGGATTCGTGTCCGCCGGAAAAGTTCAAGGCTTTCCGCGAAGCGCATCCCGATCACATCGCGCTGACCTACATCAACTGTTCGACAGAGGTGAAGGCGCTATCCGACGTCATCGTCACCAGTTCCAGCGCAGAGACGATCCTTGCCCAGATCCCGCCGGAACAGAAGATCATCTTCGGCCCCGACAGGCACCTTGGCGGCTACCTCAACCGCAAGTTCGGCCGCGACATGCTGCTCTGGCCGGGCGTGTGCATCGTGCACGAAGCGTTCAGTGAAACCGAACTTCTGAAGCTGAAGGCAGAGCATCCCGAAGCGCCCATCGCCGCGCATCCGGAATGCCCGCCGCACATCATCGACCATGCCGATTACGTCGGTTCGACGAGCGGCATCCTGCAATTTGCAAAGACGATGCCGGGGGACAAGCTGATCGTCGCGACGGAGCCGCACATCATCCACCAGATGGAAAAGGCGCTGCCCAACAAGACGTTCATCGGCGCGCCGGGTGCGGACGGCAACTGCAACTGCAACATCTGCCCCTACATGGCGCTGAACACGATGGAAAAGCTCTACATCGCGCTGCGCGATCTGGAGCCGCGCATAGAGATCGAGGAAGGCCTGCGGCTGAAAGCGAAGCAGAGCCTCGACAAGATGATCGAAATGGCATCGGGCACGATCGGCAAGGGCGATCTGGGGCGGGCGTGACGGTCCGGCGCCCTGCGTTCAAATACTTCGAGCCGTGCGCGCTCGATGCCGTGATGACGGCAACGGACGCGCCTTGCGAATGCTGCAACGCGTCGCCGGGGGAACTCTACAGCGGTCCGATCTTCGGATTGCGCGATGTTGAATTGCTCTGCCTCGACTGTATCGCCTCCGGCAGGGCCGCACGTGAACTAGGGTCCAGCTTTGCCGACGTGGGCACGGCGTGGGAAGTCCACAGCGACTTCGACCGTGAAGCCGGTGACGTAACTGCCGAGGTACTGGCGGAACTGGGGGAACGTACGCCCGCTTATTCCAGCTGGCAGAGCCCGGTCTGGCTGTTCCACTGCGGCGATGGCGGCGTGTTTCACGGCGATGCCTCAGAATCCGACGTGGCGAAGGCTTCCACCGAAAGCAGGGCGCATTTCGAACGTAACTTCGGGGTTCCATGGGCCGAAGTGACCGATGGCTATACTCCGAGCGGGCACAACGGCATCTATCGCTTTGATTGCCGCAATTGCGGGATGGTGATGTTCCACTGGGACTGCGATTAGGGGGACTGCGGATAGAGGGGCCGGGATCCGGCACCAACCCGGCCCTCGCGCGTTTCCCTCGCGATGACCGCGCGCCTGATCAGCATCTGGAACCGTATCAACGCCAGTTACTGGTTCTGGCCAGCGACGTTCTGCGTCATCGCGTTCCTGCTGGCGCTGCTGACACTGCATCTCGATCGCAGCGGTGCGGCGGACAGCCTGTCGGACGTTGCCATCATCGTGCCTGCCCGCCCTGACGGGGCCAGCACGATGTTGCAGGTAATCGCCGGTTCGATGATCGGGGTTGCCGCCACGGTCTTTTCCATCACCATTGCCGCCGTCGCCTATGCCAGCGGCACTTATGGCCCGCGCCTCCTCACCAATTTCATGGAGGATCGCGGCAACCAGCTGTCCCTTGCCGCCTTCATCGGCACTTTCGTCTATGCCATCATGGTCCTGCGCGCCGTTCGGGCAGAGGACGAGCGCCCCTCCACCATACAGGACGCGATGGCCAGCACGATGCCGGGCTTCGTGCCGCAGCTATCGCTGCTGGTCGCCACCGCGATGATGCTGGGCGCGATCGCGATGCTGGTATTCTTCCTGAACCACGTACCCAGTTCGATCCGCATCAACGTCGTCCTCGAACGCATCGGCGAACGGTTGATCCGCAAGGTCCGCAGCCGCTTTCCCGAAGACCGCGACGGCGAGGAGGCAGACGTGCCCGAAGGCGGCTTCGAAGTGCCCGCCACGCGCAGCGGCTATATCGAGGTGATCGACTATTCCGGACTGGACGACATTGCCCGCAAGCATGACCTGTCGATCGTGCTGACGCGGCAGGCCGGCGACTTCATCCACCCGACCATCGCGCTGGCCCGCTATTGCGGCAAGGGCGGCGCGGACAACGATATAGAGGACGCGATTGCCGGCTGCTTCGTCCTGTCGGGCCTGCGCACCCCGCAACAGGACTTGCGCTTCCTGATCGACGAGCTGGTGGAGATTGCCCTGCGCGCCCTCTCCCCCGGTATCAACGACCCCTTCACCGCGATCACCGCGCTGCACTGGCTTGGCGCGGCGACGGCGCAGCTGGGTGTTCGCGAACTGACCCGCGCGCCGGACGATTTCGACCGCGACGACAAGCGCCGCGTCTTTCCCCGCCACCTCGACTTTGCCGATTACGTCGGCATCGGTTTCGGTTCGGCCCGATCCGCCGTGGCGGCCAGCCCGAAGGCGGCTCTGGCCATGTACGATGCGCTGGAAAACTGCGCGAAGACGATCCGCCAACCCCGCATAAAGACGATCGCGGCGGAAGGGGACAGGTTGCTGGCGCAAGTCCGCACCGAATTGCACGGCCCCGATCTCGCCATGGTGGAGCAGCGCTACGATACCTTCGTGAAGGCGATTACCTAGATCCCTGCCCTAGATTCCGGCCGGCACTTTCGGTTCTTTTGGTTCGGCAACGCGGGCAATCACCAACGCAGTCGCCATCAGCGCCATGCCCAGCACGTCGCCCGCCGAAAGCGTCTCGCCAAACGCGATCCAGCCGGAAAGCGCCGCGACCGCAGGCTGGGTCAACAGCGCCAGCCCGATGACCAGCGGGCGGAACCAGCCCAGCGCCCAGACCAGAATCCCCTGCCCCACGATCTGGCTGCAGAACGAAAGCAGCAGCAGCGGCGTCCAGTCGCGCGGCATTATCACCTCGCCCAGCAGCAACGCACAGGCCAGCAGAGTCGGCGTCGCCGCGATGGAGGAGACGAGCAGCAAGCGCCACGATCCCATCTTCCCGCGAACATGGCGCAGCAAGAGGATGTAGACCGCGTAGAGCAGCCCCGCGAGAATGCAGAACAGGTCTCCGATGAAGTTGTTCGTGCTGATCTCCAGCGATCCACTCATCAACAGGCCCGCGCCCACCAAGGCGGTCAGGATCGCGAGCATCTCGGAATTGTAGGGCGCACGCCGCGCCAGCAGCAGGCCCCAGCCGATAACGATCACGCTGCCCGAATTGCCGAACACCGTCGAATTGCCGATGCGCGTCATTTCGATGCCGAGATGCCAGCTTGCGACATCAAGCCCGAAGGCCACGCCCGCAGCCAGCGCCAGCCACAGCACGATCCGTTCCGGCAACTTCGCCGCCCCGCCTTCGCGCCACGCCAGCAGGGCAATCAGCGGCAAGGCCAACGCCAGCCGCCAGAACCCCGCCGCGACCGGCCCCGTATCGGCAAGCCGCACGAACAACGGCCCCAGCGCCAGCGCAGTGTTGCCAAGCAGCAGCAGGCCAAAGCGCCATGGCCCGGCAGGTTGCGAATAAGTCATGGGTGTCGCTATGCGCCGCGCTTTCGCGCGATCAGCCCTCGTCCGGCTCGCCAGTTTCGGCAGGCGCTTCGTCAGCCGGAGCGTCACCCGCCCCGTCGTCCGTGGCCGCCGCATCGGTCGGCGATTCGCCGCCAGCGCCACTTGCGGCTTCGGGTTCCTGCTGCTGGCCCTGGGAACGCAGCTGGTCGAACGCGATCATGTCGTCGCTGATCGATCCTTCCAGCACTTCGCCCTCGGCCTGACGTGCATCGTCGGTCTTCGCCGCCTGATCGCCGCAGGCAACCACGGCAAGCGCCAGCGAAGCGGCGATCAGCGGGCGGAAAGTGGCAATGCGCATTCTGTTCGGGTCCTCAAGCATTCCGGTTCACGTCCGGCGCGGGGCACGGGCTGCCCAGCCGTTCGAAAAAGGCATCGGCATGGGCGGCCAGCGCCGCATCCCATTCAACGGCGGACACGGTCTTGCCCAGCCGTTCCATGCTGGTGACACCGTATTCGGAAATTCCGCAAGGGACGATGCCGGTAAAATGCGACAGGTCGGGCGCGAGATTGACCGAGAAGCCGTGCATCGTCACCCAGCGGCGCACACGCACGCCGATCGCGCCGATCTTCGCTTCGCGCCCGTCGATATCGCGGGTCCAGATGCCGATGCGCCCCTCGGCCCGCCAGCCCTCCACGCCGAAGTCGGCCAGCGCGTCGATGACCCAGCCTTCCAGCGCATGGACGAAGCCGCGCACATCGCGCGCACGGCGGTTCAGGTCGACCAGAACGTAGCCGATCCGCTGGCCCGGCCCGTGATAGGTATATTCGCCGCCCCGCCCCGCCGTCACCACGTCGAAGCGCGGGTCGAGCAGGTCTGCCTGTTTCGCGCTGGTCCCCGCGGTATAGACCGGTGGATGTTCGAGCAGCCAGACGAGGTCACTCGCCGTCCCTTCGCGGATGGCGGCATTGCGCTCCTGCATGGCTTCCAGCGCCTCGCGATAGGGCACGAGTTCGCTTTCCCGCCGCCATTCGACTGCAATCGGTGCGTTTTTCGCGTCTGAAGGTGCGCTGCCTGTCATGGTCACGTTGCGTGGCGACAAACGGCGTGCCAATCAAGAGGGCATGAACCGAAACGACAACGAACCTGCTTCCCCCGCGCCCAGACCGGGCTTCGACCCCGCCCGCGCGTGGAGCGAGGCGACCGCCATGTTGAAGGCGAACAAGGCGATCCTGCCTGTGCTGGCCGGCCTGTTCTTCCTTGTGCCCCAGGTGCTGATGACCGCGCTGCTGCCCGACGTGCCCGCCAACCTTGAAGGCGAGGCCGCGACCGAAGCCGCGCTGGAGATATTCGCCGCGTGGTGGCCGCTGGTGCTGGCCATGGCCCTGTTGCAGGCAACGGGTATGCTGGCGATCATCGTCCTGCTGGCCGACCGCGCCCGCCCCACCGTGGCAGAGGCGCTGCGCAAGGCGGCGAAATCGCTGCCGGTCTATATCGCGGCGACGCTTGTGCTGGTTGCCGGTGTCGGGCTGACCGCCCTGCTGATCGCGATGCCGCTAGCCATGATCGGCGGGGAAAGCGGCGCCGCGGTTGCCATTGTGCCGATCATCGCCGCCGGCCTGTGGGTGAATGTCCGCACGCTGGTGCTGGCACCCGTCATCGCGGCGGAGCGGGAGGGCAACCCGTTCGACGCGCTGAAGCGCAGCTGGGCCATGACGACGGGACGGAGCGCGCGCATCCTGTTCTTCGTGATGATGTTCGTGCTTGCCGCGCTGGTCGTCTCTGTCGTCACCACGGCAGTGCCGGGCGCAATCCTTGTAACCACGCTGGGGCAGGAGACGGGCCGCGCCATCGTCGGCCTGATCGAAGGGTTCGTGTCCGCCGCCGTCATGCTGGCGTGGACCGCGCTGATCGTTGCAATCTACCGGCAGTTGGCGCGTTAGGGCCAACCGCCCTGCGCGTCAGGCGACGGCAACCGCCTTTTCCCGCACCGGCTCTGCCTCCACCGCGGCAACCGGCTCTGCGTCCTTCCAGCCCCAGAACAGCTTGCAGGGCAGGACATTCAGTAGTTCGAAACCGGCCGAAATCCGTGCAAAGCGCCGCGCCATGAAATCGCGCGCCTTGGCAGAGAACTGGTAGACGAGGAAAGCCCCGCCCTCGCGCAGCACATCGTAAGTCGCGTCCACGATCTGCGGGCCGACCCCTTCGGGCAGGGTCGAGAACGGCAGGCCGGACAGGACATAGTCCGCCCCGTCGTGGCCGTGATCCTTCACGATCCGCTGCACATCCGCCGCAGAGCCATGCACGGCGGTGAAGCGCGGATCGTCGATCGTGCGCTGCAGGTATTCGATGTAGAGCGGATTGGTGTCGATCACGATCAGCGCGCCGCCCGGCGGCAGGCGATCCAGCACCGGCTGGCAGAACGTACCGACGCCGGGGCCATATTCCACGAACAGGCGGCAGCGGTCCCAGTCCACAGGGTCCAGCATCTTGGCAATAGTGTAGCGCGATGACGGGATGATCGAGCCGACCATGACCGGATGTTCGACAAAACCGCGGAAGAAGACGCCCCATTGGCCCAGCTTGCCGGGCTTGTACCGCTTACCGTTCATGCCGCGCTTCTTCAACGGCGTGGCATCGCCTTGCGCCAGTTCAGGTCCTGTCATCTGCGCGAGCAACCTCTCGTTTGCACTCAAGGCGCCGATGCGTGGCAAATTGCTTACGGTATTGCAAGTCCATGACAAGACTTGTCCGGTTGCAGGTACCCGTGGCTACGGTCAAAGGATTTCGTGGACCTTATCCTGCGGACGGCACAGCCGCACGCCCTTGTCGGTTTCGACCAGCGGGCGTTCGATCAGGATCGGATCGGCATGCATCGCGGCCAGCACGGTGGCATCGTCGGCATCGGGCAGCCCGCGTTCTTCCGCATCTGTTCCGCGAATGCGCAGGCCCTGCTGCGGGGTGATGCCGGCATCCTTGTAAAGCTGCGCCAGCTTTTCGGCACCGGGCGCGGTCTTCAGGTATTCGATCACGGTAACGTCGACGCCCGGCGTCTCTTCCAGGATGGCCAGCGTCTTGCGCGATGTGCCGCACTTCGGGTTGTGCCAGATCGTGGCCTTCATTCGCTTGTCTCCGTCTTGGCGGGTTCTGGTTCGATGGCCGGCACGTCCAGCGCCGCCTCTGCCGGATCAAGGCCGGGCACGGGCAGGCTGTCCAGCCGTTCGCGGCTGCGCATGGCGCGTCCCGCACGTTCGATGGCGCGCACGATGCGCGGACCCGCGCCGCAGGGGCACAGGTTGGGAATGGCCGATGCGATATCCTCGCGCGTGGCGCGCGGGTTCTTGGCCAGCAGGGCGGCGCCGGCCATGATGAAGCCGGGCGTGCAGAAACCGCACTGCACCGCGCCTTCTGCGGCCATCGCCTGCTGCAGCGGATGCGAACGGTCGCCCGACAAAGCCTCTATCGTGGTGACGAAGCGGCCCTCCACCTCGTCCAGAGAGACGAGGCAGGAACGGATCGCCTCTCCGTCGATGATCACGGTGCAGGCCCCGCAGTCGCCGTTGCCGCAACCGTATTTCGCGCCGGTCAGGTTCGCCGCATCGCGCAGCGCCCACAGGAGCGGGGTATCCCCGTCCATCAGGAAATGCACCGGGCGGTCGTTGACGGTCAGGCGGGTCATCTTCGGCGCGCTGTCTAGGCCAAGCTCAGGCTGCCAGCAATCCCCGTCGGGTCAGGTCCGATTCCAGAGTGGACGCATCGTGGAAATGGTGGACCTGCCAGCCCAGCTTCGCCGCCGCGTCGATATTGGCGGCATTGTCGTCGATGAACAGCGTGCGCGCCGGATCGATGCCGAAGCGGCTTGCGGCAAGGTGGAAGATCGCCGGATCGGGCTTCACCAGTTTCTCCGTGCCGGAAACGACGACATCGCGGAACCGTTCGAACACCGGCTGGGTATCGCGGAACGGCTGCCAGAAGGCGTGGGCGAAGTTGGTGATGGCAAACAGCGGCATGCCTGCCGCGTCCAGACGCTCCACCAGTGAAAGGCTGCCGGGAACGGGGCCGGGAATGCTTTCGTTGAAGCGGGTGGCATAAGCCTGGATCAAGTGCGCGTATTGCGGGTACTGCGCGGTCCGCTCTGCCACCATCTCTTCCAGATCGCGGCCCGCGTCATGCTGGAAATGCCATTCCTCGGTAACGACGTTGCCGACGAACCATTCAAGCTCTTCCCGATCGTCGATCAGCTTCGCGAACAGGCACCGCAAGTCCCACCGGAACAGCACCCGCCCGACATCGAAAACCACCGATTCGATCATGGAGCCCGTTCCTTGAACTACACACACGAAAACGCCGCCCGAACGGACGGCGTCAAATCACAAATAGTCGCAACAGATTGTGCCGGATTCCGCTTTGGGGTGGAGCGAGAATGGCTGCATCCGAGAACCGGCGCGCAGCGACCTTATGGTCGTGAGCACCGGAAGCGCAGAGATGTGGCCGTTCGCAGCCCGCCCCGAAGCGGAAGGCGGTGCAATCTCAGCCCTGGCGGGCTTTGAAGCGGCGATTCGTCTTGTTGATGACGTACGTGCGGCCGCGACGGCGGATCACGCGGTTGTCGCGGTGGCGGCCCTTGAGCGACTTGAGGCTGTTGCGAATCTTCATGTTTCTTGTTCCGTTGCGCAGATCGTGGTTTGGGGGCCGCGATCACCAGATGGCGCGCATCCCTTCAAATTCAAGGCTGGGCCGTTAGGGGGAGCCGCCTGTGAAGTCAAGCGATTCACCCGCGAGATCAGGCCCCTTTCCGCACCTTGTCCCTCGGTTCAACTTTCTCCGGCGCGAATCCCCGTCAGCTTCTTTTCCCAGGCCAGCGCATGGCCGATGATTTCTTCAAGGTCGGCATGGCGGGGCTGCCACTGCGTCGTCGCCCTGATCCGGCTGTTGTCGGAAACGAGACTGGGCACATCGCCCGCGCGGCGCGGCTCTGCCCGGCGGGGGACCGGCTGGCCGACGACCTTGTCGACAGCGTCCAGCACTTCCAGCACAGAATAGCCGCGGCCATAGCCGACGTTCATCGTCAGGCTGCGTTCGGGCTGTTCCATCAGCGCCTCCAGCGCGTGGACGTGGGCATCGGCCAGATCGGATACGTGGATATAGTCGCGCACGCCCGTACCGTCGGGCGTGGGATAGTCGCTGCCGAAGACGGCCACGTGGTTGCGCTTGCCCAGCGCCGCCTCCACCGCGACCTTGATCAGGTGCGTCGCCCCCGCCGTCGACTGGCCCGAACGCGCCCGCGGATCGGCGCCCGCGACGTTGAAATAGCGCAAGACGCAATGGTTCATCGGGTGTGCGCGGCTGACATCGGCAAGAATGCGCTCGGTCATCAGTTTGCTCATGCCATAGGGGTTCACCGGCACCAGCGGATCATCCTCGGTCAGCGGCTTCAGCTCCGGCTCGCCATAGACGGTGGCGGTGGAGGAGAAGATGAAATGCTTCACCCCCGCATTCACCGCCGCTTCCATCAGGGTGCGGCTCTTGGCCGTGTTGTTCTCGTAATACTTGAGCGGATTTTCCACCGATTCGGGCACGATGATCGAACCGGCGAAGTGCAGGATCGCCTGCGTCCCCTGCTCGGCAAAGATGCGCGCCAGCAGTTCCGTATCGGCAATGTCGCCGCGATAGAGCGTCACGCCGTCGGGGATCGCCCATTCGAAGCCGGTCGACAGGTTGTCGATCACGGCCACCGGCCAGCCCTTGTCCACCAGCGCCAGAACTGCGTGGCTGCCGATGTATCCTGCACCGCCCGTAACCAGAACCGGTATCGTCATTGGACCAGAATTTCCCCGTGCCTCTAGTATCTTGCCTCCTGCCTAGCCCGATCGGGCCTGCGCGGTAAGGGGCATACGCCACCCTTCCCCCGCTTGATCCACACATATCCGGCAGCGCAATGACTTGATTTGACGCCCCTGATCGCCCAGCTTTCACCATCGTTATGCGCCGGACCTTCGGCGAGGGAGACAACATGAACGCAAGAGCGCCACTGATCGCAGCAATGGCTCTCACCCTGTCGCTGGCGCTTGGCGCTTGTGCGGCACCGACCGGCCCGGTCGAGGTTTCGCGGTTTCACGCACCGGAAAAGATGGCGCTGCTGGGCCGCGGCTCCATCGCGGTGGAAGCGGCACCGGGGATCGATGCCGATTCGCTGGAACTGGCCAGCTACCGCGCCGCCGTTGCGCGCGAGCTGGTGAAGCAGGGATATACCGAGGCGAAGGCCGGCGAAGGCAGCCAGGTCGCCGAAGTGCGCCTGCGCCGCGGATCGTTCCAGCCGATGCGCGACGGCAGCCCCGTCAGCGTGGGTGTCGGCGGGTCGACCGGCAGCTATGGATCGGGCGTTGGCGTCGGCGTCGGCATCGACTTGTCCGGCACGCCGCCGGAACAGGTGGCCACCGAACTGGCCGTCGTCATCCGCCAGCGGCTGACCGGCGAACCGCTGTGGGAAGGACGCGCGACCTTTACGGTGAAGGCAAGCTCTCCGCTGGCCGAAACGCAGCTTGCCGCGCCGCGCCTTGCCGAAGCGATGTTCGTCGATTTTCCCGGTGTGTCCGGCGAAACGTACGAAGTGAAGTAGGGAGCGGGCGCCGGCATGGAACCGAAGATCGTCATCGACGCCGCCTTCGACAGCGGCAACATCGAGGTTTCGACCGTCAAGGGGGCCGAAGCGCGCCTGACCATCCGCAAGGACAAGGACAGCGATTTCTTCCAGTGGTTTCATTTCCGCGTTTCGGGCGCGGGCGGGCGCATGCTGACGCTGAAGATCACGGGCCTTAACAAAAGCGCCTATCCCGGCGGCTGGCCCGGCTATCGCGCCTGCGTTTCGGAAGACCGCGCGGACTGGCTGCGCGCCGATACCGACTGGGATGCGCAGGAAGGCGAAGGCACGCTGACCATGCGGCACCAGCCCGCCGGCGACATCGCGTGGTTCGCCTATTTCGCGCCCTATTCGATGGAACGGCATCACGACGTGGTCAGCCGCGCGGCGCTGGCACCGCATGTCCGTCACCGCGTGCTGGGGCAAAGCGTGGACGGCCAGCCGATCGACTGCCTGATCACCGGCACGGGGGAGAAACAGGTCTGGCTCTATGCCCGCCAGCATCCCGGTGAATCGATGGCCGAATGGTGGATGGAAGGCGCGCTGGACATGCTGGCCGATGCCGCCGATCCCGTGGCGCAGGCGCTGCGCGAAAAGGCGACGTTGCACGTTGTCCCCAACTGCAACCCAGACGGATCGCTTCGCGGGCATCTTCGCACCAATGCGAAGGGCGTGAACCTCAACCGCGAGTGGAACGACCCCTGCGTCCTCAATTCACCCGAAGTACTGGCGATCCGCAACGCGATGGATGCCAGCGGCGTCGATTTCGCGATGGACGTCCACGGCGACGAGGCGATCCCGCAGGTCTTCATGGCGGGGTTCGAAGGGATACCCGGTGTGACGAAGACGCAGACGGGCGGATACGACCGCTTCCTCGCCCTGCTGCTGGCCGAAACGCCCGATTTCCAGACGAAGATGGGCTACCCCACCGCCGCGCCGGGCAAGGGCAACCTGACGATGTCCACCAATCAGGTCGCGCACCGCTTCGGCTGCGTGGCAATGACGCTGGAAATGCCGTTCAAGGACCATGACGACGCCCCCGATCAGCGCGCGGCGTGGAGCCCGCAGCGGTCGAAGGCGCTGGGCCGCGCGTGCCTTGCATCCATCGACAAGTGGCTTGGCGGAGCCGATCCGCGCGCCTGACGTCCGTGCGTTAAGGATTTGGTAGGATTTCGGGTCCATTATTTCCCAATGGCCCAGAAGATCGCCCGCGCAGTCGCCTATCCGCTCCACAACCGTGGTGAGACGGTGATGAACGTCGCACGCTTCGCGATCGTCACGGGTTCGGCGCTGGCCGTTATCATGGCCGGCCCCGGACTTCCTTTCTAAGACCGTCCTAGCCAACCCCACCCGACATTTCCGGTTTTGCAAGCAGGCGCATCGTCGGCTAACGCGCGCGGATGCCTGATACGCCCCTCGCCCTCGCGAAACGCCTGATCGCCTGCCACAGCGTGACCCCTGCCACCGGCAGTGTGTTCGACGCCCTGGAGGATATGCTCGCCCCGCTGGGGTTCGATGTTCTGCGCACCGTTGACGGCGATGCCCCCGACGGGCCGGTCGAAAACCTGCTCGCGGTGCGCAAGGGGCCTGCCGATAAGGGCCACTTCGCGTTCGCCGGCCACCTTGATGTCGTGCCGCCGGGCGAAGGGTGGAGCAGCGATGCGTTCGAACCGGAAATCCGCGGCGACCTGCTCTACGGGCGCGGCGCGGTCGACATGAAGGGTTCGATCGCCAGCATGGTGGCCGCCGTGGCCGAAATCCCCGCCGATGCCGGCACGATCAGCTTCATCATCACCGGCGACGAGGAAGGCCCCGCCCGCCACGGCACTGTCGCCATCATGGAACACATGGCCACGCGCGGCGTGAAGCCGGACTTGTGCCTTGTCGGCGAACCGACCAGCGTTCACCGGCTGGGCGACATGATGAAGATCGGCCGGCGCGGTTCGGTGAACATCTTCCTTGGCGTCAACGGTACGCAGGGGCACGTCGCCTACCCGCATCTGGCCGACAATCCCGCGCCAAAGCTGGTGCGGATGCTGGCAGAGCTGGACGCGCTGGTGCTGGACGAAGGGACCGACTGGTTCCAGCCCTCCAACCTTGAAATTACCGAGATGGTCATCGGCAATCCGGCGCACAATGTGATCCCCACGAAGGCAGAGGCGCGCATCTCCATCCGCTTCAACGACCTGCATAGCGGGGCCAGCCTGTCCGACATGGTCACGCAGATCGCCGAAAAGCACGGCGGTTGGGCGCGGCCCGTGATCAGCGGCGAACCGTTCCTGACGGAGCCGGGCGCTTTCTCCACCATGCTGGCCGACGCGATCCGCGCCGAAACCGGCGTGGAACCCGAACTGTCGACCAGCGGCGGCACGTCCGACGCGCGCTTCCTGAAAAACCTGTGTCCGGTGATCGAATTCGGCCTGAACAACGCCACGATGCACAAGCGGGACGAGGCGGTGGCGGTGGACGATCTCGACACGCTGGCCCGCATCTACAAGCGCGTGGCAGAGGCTGCTCTCGCCGGCTGACCTTGCGCAGGCGGTGCGGGGCAGGCACAAAGCCCTGTTCCCAACCGCATAAGGGTCGCTGAATGCTCCGTTTCTGGTTCGCCATCCCCCTTTGGCAGCGCGTCGTCGGCGCGCTTTTGCTGGGCGTCGCGCTCGGCCTGTTCTGGGGGCCGAAGGCGGAGAGCATCAAGTGGATCGGCGATTTCTTCATCGCGTCGATCAAGATGCTGGTCGTGCCGCTCATCTTCTTCAGCCTGGTATCGGGCGTCACCGCCATCGGCGACTTGCGCAAGTTGGGCGCGGTGGGTGGCCGCGCATTGCTGATCTTCCTTGTCACCAGCCAGTTCGCGGTGTGGCTGGGCCTGGGCCTTGGCACGATCTTCGCGCCCGGCGTGGGGCTGGACCAGAGCCGGATCGAGATGGGCGCCGTGCCCGAACCGAAGACCGAAGGGTGGCGGGAAATGATCCTGTCCATCGTGCCGACCAGTCCGGTGCAGGTCATGGCCGATGCCAATGTCCTGCCACTGATCGTCTTTGCGCTGCTGATCGGCATCGGCATCCTGATGGCGAAGGAAGAAGGCACGCCATTGGTGCGCGTGTTCGACGCAGGATCGGTCGTGATGCAGAAAGTCACGATCCTCGTCATGGAGCTTACCCCCTTCGGCGTCTTCGCGCTGATGGCGTGGGTCGCGGGCACGTTCGGGGTCGATGCGCTGGTGTCGCTGGCGAAGCTGGTCGCGCTCAATTACGGGGGCTGCTTCATCCTGATCGGGGTGGTCTATGTCGGCATCCTGAAGTTCGTTGCCAAAGTGCCGGTGGGTGCATTCTTTCGCGGGATGATCGATGCACAGGCGGTCGCCTACTCCACCGCATCGTCCAGCGCGACACTCCCGGTCACGCTGCGCTGCCTTGAACGCAATGTCGGCGTCAGCCCCTCCGTCGCCAGCTTCACGGCATCACTGGGCGCGACCATCAACATGGACGGCACCGCCATGTACCTCGGCCTTGCCACCGTGTTCGGCGCGCAGATCTTCGGTGTGCCGCTGGACATGACCGACTACCTGCTGGTGGCGGTGACGGCGACCCTCGGCTCCGTCGGCGCGGCGGGGATTCCGGGCACCGGCCTCATCATGATGACGCTGGTCTTCACCGGCGTCGGCGTGCCGCTTGAAACCATCGCCTTCGTGGCGGGCGTGGACCGGATCATGGACATGATGCGCACCGTGACGAACGTGACCAGCGACGCGACCACCGCGACGACGGTGGCGGCGCTGACGGGCGAACTGGATCGCGGGGAGCTGGTCAGCGCGGATGATGTTTGAGGGGTTTTTGTTTTAGCCCCTCAAACGCCGGGCGCGGGCCATCCGGCCCGCTTGGCTTCCTCGCATAAGCTCGGGCGGCCGTTCGGCCTTGCGGGTGTCGCTGCGCGCCCCGAGTTGCTCACGCTACCTTATTTGATGCTCAATCTTCTTTCTCGTCAGCGGCGAAGGCATACAACACTGCCCAACCGATCGCTTCAGCGACCAAGATGGCGATAGCCGCTGTGGTTTCACCGAGCAGCCACAAGGCCAAGGCCAAGACCCCACCGAGAACCAGTGTACTCGCGGCAGGGCTCAACTTCTTCACACCCGCCCCTTCGGCTTCTCCAGCACCTTCTTCCTGAACCCGCACAAATCCACCACCGGACAGCGCCAGCACTCCGGCGTCCTTGCCTTGCACACATAGCGTCCGTGCAGGATCAGCCAGTGATGCGCGCCCAGCCGGAACGGGGCGGGCACGCGTTTTTCCAGCTTCGCCTCGACCTGTTCGGGCGTCTTGCCCTTGGCCAGACCGGTACGGTTGCCGACGCGGAAGATGTGGGTGTCGACCGCGAAAGTCTCCTGCCCGAACCAGCAGTTCAGCACCACGTTCGCCGTCTTGCGCCCCACACCGGGCAGCTTGACCAGTTCCTCGCGGCTGTCCGGCACTTCACCGCCATATTCGTCGACCAGCAACTGGCTAAGCGCGATGACGTTCTTCGCCTTGGAATTGAACAGGCCGATGGTCTTGATGTGCTCGCGCAGCCCCTCCTCGCCCAGATCGAGCATCTGCTGCGGCGTCTGCACCTTGGCGAACAGCGCGCGGGTCGCCTTGTTCACGCCAACGTCGGTCGCCTGCGCCGACAAGGCCACCGCGACGACAAGCTGGTAGGCATTGCCATATTCCAGCTCGGTCTGCGGATCGGGATTGTCCTCCGCCAGCAGGCGAAAGAATTCGAAGATCTGGTCCTTGGTCATCGCCTTGGGGTCATTGCCTTGGGGTCATCGCCTGATGGATCAAAGACCCAAGACTTGCGGCATCGTGTAGCGCCCGGCGGGCTTGCCGATCAGCCAGCCCAGCCCCTTTACCGCGCCGCGCGCGAAGATCGCTCGGTTTTCGGCCAGATGCGTCAGCGCCAGCCGTTCCTCCGGCCCCGCGAAATAGACGGTGTGCTCGCCCGCAACCGTACCGCCGCGCAACGATGCAAAGCCGATTGCCCCGTCGGCGCGACTGCCGGTGATGCCGTCGCGCCCGCGTTCGGAATGGGCGGCAAGCTCGATGCCCCGCCCTTCCGCCGCCGCTTCGCCCAGCAGCAGCGCCGTGCCCGATGGCGCGTCGACCTTCATGCGGTGGTGCATCTCCACCACCTCGATATCCCAGTCGTCGCCCAGCCGCGAAGCCGCTTCGCGCACCAGATGCGCCAGCATGGTGACGCCGAGCGAGGTATTGCCGGTCTGCAGCACCGCGATACCGGCCGCCGCGCGGTCGATCGCCTCGTGATTCTCCGGCTCCAGCCCCGTCGTGCCGACCAGCACCGGAATGCCCGCCGCAATGGCCGCATCCAGCGTCGCCTGAAGCGCGGCGGGGGCGGAGAAATCGACCAGAGCATCGCTTTTCGCCGCCAGCTCGGCCACGTCACCGTGTCCGCGATCGACGCCGCCAGCGACTTCGTGCCCGCCATCGCGGATCGCCGCTGCCAGCGCGTGTCCCATGCGTCCTTCCGATCCGACGATCCCGATCCGTGCCATATCCGTCTATCCGTGCCTTTACCCTGACTTGAGGGCGTGCTTCATGGGGGACATGACAGCCAGGCGCAACGAAATCCGCAACATCGTGATCCTGACCGGCGCGGGGGTTTCCGCAGAGAGCGGGATCGACACTTTCCGCGATGGCGGCGGCCTGTGGGAACAGCACCGCGTGGAGGATGTCGCCACGCCCGAAGCCTTCGTCCGCGATCCCGAGCTCGTCCTGCGGTTCTACGACATGCGGCGCGAAGCGATCCAGACCAAGCAGCCCAACGCCGCGCACGATGCGCTGGCAAGGCTGGACCGGGAGTGGGATGCCAAAACGGGCGGCGAACTGCTCATCGTTACCCAGAACGTGGACGACCTGCACGAACGCGCGGGGGCACAACGCGTGCTCCACATGCATGGCGAACACCTCAACGCGTGGTGCACCGCCTGCGACATACGTAGCCGGTGGACCGGCACGCTGATCGACCGTCCCGGCTGCCCCCAATGCGGCGAAAAGGCGCTGCGGCCCGACGTCGTCTGGTTCGGCGAAATGCCGTACCGCATGGACGAGATTTTCGCCGCCTTGCGCAATGCGGACCTGTTCGTTTCCATCGGCACGTCGGGCGCGGTCTATCCAGCGGCGGGCTTCGTGCAGAACGCCAACGACCTTGGCGCGCGGACGCTGGAACTGAACCTTGAACGCAGCCAGGGCTCCCACTGGTTCGACGAGACGCGGCTCGGCCCTGCCGGAACCATCGTGCCGCAATGGGTGGACGAGATGCTGGAGGGCTGATCGCAAGAGCCGGGGCTGAGGCCGGGGCCGGGGTTGCGGTTGCTGCGCTGCAGCATTAAAGGCTCCGGCGTGATTCGCCCTGCACCCACCAACTGCGACACGCCTGCGCTCTCCAGCGAAGCGCCTGCCGTGCCGATGCAGACCCCCGTCCGCGCGCTGGCGCGGGCGTTGTGGGTGCTGGTGGTGTTCGCCCTGCTGGCATTGTCGCTGTCCTCCACCCGGCTTAGCGCAAACGATGCGCGTGACAACGCGAAGCCGGCGATTTCGCAACAGGATTGCGTGGTCGCTCCGTCGCGGACGGAATCGTCGGCGCGCCTTGCTCCGTTACCCAAGTGGACAGGCCGCGGGCCGGTGCGCCATGTCTCCATCCTCGTCCCGCTGGACGACGGGGAGCCTGCCACCCTGCTGTTGCCGGCATCGCCCCTGCGGCCTGCCGAACACGTTCGCCCGCCCCTGCGCGCACCGCCCTTCGCCTGAGCAACCACTGGCCGGAACCGATCCGGCCTTTCGCGTTTCTCAGCAAGGATAACCCCATGAAAGACATGAAGGAGGCCCATGCTTTGGGCCCCGACCGCGTGCGCGCGGAAGAACTGCTCGCGCGGTATGCAGGCCTGACCGAAGGCGAGCGGGCCGAACTGGTCATGCTGTTCAGGAAGAAACTATCGGCAATGGATGTGGCGATGATCGCCAGCGCCGACGATCTCGCCCCCGGCTATCGCCAGTTGAAAGCCGACCATCTCGAAAGGGTGACCCCGCGCGACTTCGTGAACGTCGCGCTGATGGTGGTGGCGCTGGCAGGGCCGGTGCTTGCCATCGCCTACTGGTACAGCTGACCCGAAATGCGCCAGGCGGGCGGACGGAGTCGCTCTTGCCGCTCGCCTGGTCTAATGTCCGTTCGTTCGAAACGGGGGCATGATGATGCAGAGTTCTGTTCGCTGGATCGTGACGGGGATTGCTGCTGCATGTGCGGTTTTGCCGTCCGGCCTTTCGGCGCAAGCCGGCTATGATGTCACCGAAGCACCCACGCCAGATGACAGCGCGAGGCGGGTCGTGAACAAGCTCTACCTCGATCTGTCAGGCATCCTGCGGCCCGGACACAAGGGACAGCCGGACAACCCGCTCTGGCCGCAACACCTGTCGCGGCGGACCGAAGCGTTGCTGAACCGGCTGGAAGCGCGCGAAGGCAGCCGCGTCTTCGATTACGACTGGCTTTGCCAGTGCACGAAGGACGAGAAATTCCGCGTTCCCGTCAGGATCATGGTGGAGGACAGCACGGATAAGAAAGCGCGACTGCGGGTAGGCATGCGCTTTCCCGGCGGCGACGTGCGGCACGTGACGCTGACCATGGTGTACGAGGACGGCTGGAAGATCGACGACATCCGTAACGAACGGGTGCGCGATTTCAGAACGGAGATCGATCACGCGATCACACGGCTGTCGCGTTAAGACCTGCCGCGTTACACGCTGTCCGAAACCTCTGTCCTACACGGCGGCGCATGGTCAATATGCGCGCCGCTCTTTCGCAATCGTTGAATATCGCAGCCCCGCCTCATCGAAGGGGCCGGCGCGCGGGTAAAGTGTAACCCGTCGCCCCCACGCAAAACCCCGCGCAAACGCGTGGTTTGCGCGGGGTTTGTCACGGGTGACAGGGTGTCACCTTTGTAACCCGAAAGTGGCTTTCGATCAGCCCACGACTTCGGCAGCGGCCAGCACCGCCAGTGTCAGCACGTCAGGCGCAATGGAAGTCATCGGAGCGATCTGCACCGGCTTTTCCATGCCGATCAGCATCGGACCGATCGTGCTGGCCCCCGCCAGTTCGCGCAGCAGCTTGGCCGACAGGTTCGCAGACTGCAGCCCCGGCATGATCAGCACGTTGGCCGGTGCCGACAGGCGGCTGAACGGATAGAGCTTCATCACCGTGGGGTTCAGCGCGGCATCGGGCGCCATCTCGCCCTCGTACTCGAAATCCACGCCTTCCTCGTCAAGGATTTGAACCGCTTCGCGCAGATTTTCCAGCCAGCGTCCCGCCGGATTACCGAACGTGGAATAGGACAGGAAAGCAACACGCGGTTCGTGGCCCAGCCGCCGTGCGACCTTGGCCGTTTCTTTAGCGATATGGGCCAGCATCTTCGCGTCGGGACGCTCGTTGATGGTCGTGTCGGCCAGGAACACGGTGTAGTTCTTGCCCACCATCAGGTGAACGCCGAAGGCCACTTCATCCGGCTTGGGATGAAGGACGAGGCTGATTTCCTTCATCGTCTGCGCGAACGGACGGGTCAGGCCCGAAATCAGCGCATCGCCCTTGTCCAGCGCCAGCAGGAGCGAGGCAAAGACGTTGCGGTCCTGGTTGACCATGCGGCGCACGTCACGTTCGGTATGGCCGCGGCGCTGCAAACGCTTGTACAGATAGTCGACCATTTCCGGGACATATGTGGAATCGGCAGAGTTCTGGATCTCGAAGCTGTCGATATCCTCTACCGCCAGTTCACGCAGCTTCTGCTTCACCTTCTCGGTCCGGCCGACAAGGATCGGCTCGCCATAACCGAAATCGCGGAACTGGATCGCGGCGCGCAGCACGACGTCCTCTTCCGCTTCGGCAAAGACGACGCGCTTGGGATTGGCCTTCGCCCGTTCGTAAACGCTGGTCAGCGCCGAAGTCGTCGGGTTCAGCCGCGCCTTCAGCTTCAGCTTGTACTCTTCCAGATCGGCAATCGGCGCCTTCGCAACGCCCGAATCCATCGCCGCCTTGGCAACAGCGGACGAAACGACTTCCATCAGGCGCGGATCGAACGGCGCGGGGATGATGTAGTCGCGCCCGAACTGGTGGTTCACACCATAGGCCACGGCCACTTCCTCCGGCACGCGTTCGCGCGCCAAAGCGGCGATTGCCTGTGCGGCGGCAACTTTCATCTCCTCGTTGATCGCCGTCGCCTGAACGTCGAGCGCGCCGCGGAAGATGAAGGGGAAGCCAAGCACGTTGTTGACCTGGTTCGGATAGTCCGATCGGCCGGTCGCGATGATCGCGTCGGGGCGAACGGCATGGGCATCGTCAGGCGTGATTTCCGGCGTGGGGTTGGCCATCGCGAAGATGATCGGCTGGTCCGCCATGCCCTTCACCCACTCCGGCTTCAGCGCACCTGCGGCTGACAGGCCAAGGAAGACGTCGGCACCGTGCAGCGCCTCTTCAAGGCTGCGCGCATCGGTCTGCACCGCATGGGCGCTCTTCCACTGGTCCACATTGTCGCGGCCCGGATAGATCGGGCCGGAACGGTCGCAGACGATCACGTTTTCGTGCCGCACGCCCAGCGCCTTGATCAGCGCGGTGCAGGCCAGCGCCGATGCGCCGGCCCCGTTCACCACCATCCGGATGTCTTCCATCTTGCGGCCGGTGAGGTGGCATGCATTGATAAGACCCGCCGCCGCGATGATCGCGGTGCCGTGCTGGTCATCGTGCATGACCGGAATGTTCATCTTGTCGCGCAGCGCCTGCTCGATGATGAAGCATTCGGGGGCGGCAATGTCTTCCAGATTGATGCCGCCGAAGCTCGGCTCCATCAGCGCAACGGCGTTGATGAAGGCTTCGGGATCTTCGGTATCAAGCTCGATATCGATGGAATCGACGTCGGCGAACCGCTTGAAGAGGACCGACTTGCCCTCCATCACCGGCTTCGACGCCAGTGCACCGAGATTGCCGAGACCGAGGATGGCCGTGCCGTTCGAAATGACGGCGACGAGGTTCGAACGCGCGGTGTACTTCGCTGCATTGGCGGGATCGGCGGCTATCGCCTCCACCGGGGCAGCCACGCCGGGCGAATAGGCAAGCGAGAGATCGCGCTGCGTCGCCATCGGCTTGGATGCGATGATCTCGATCTTACCGGGGCGGATAGTCTCGTGGTAAAAGAGCGCCTCACGCTCCGTGAACGTCACTTTGGACTTGCTGTCCTCATCTGCCAAATGGGCCTCCCATACGCAATCTGGTCAAATCATCCCGCTATCAGGGCCTATAGCGTCATCTCGGACAATGGATAGGCCCGTCTGACCGATCTTTGCGCATCGGGGACAATGATGTGCGGCCGCTTGGCCGAATCGGGCAGTGCTGGCTAACCCCCTCGCCATGGCTGGCGGCTCCACCCCGATGATGCAGCAGTACTTCGCGCTGAAGGAACAGGCGGGCGATTGCCTGCTGTTCTATCGCATGGGCGACTTCTTCGAACTGTTCTTCGAAGATGCAAAAAAGGCGGCAGGCGTGCTGGATATCGCGCTGACATCGCGGGGCGAAAACGATGGGGAGCCGGTTCCGATGTGCGGCGTGCCCGTCCATTCGGCGGACAGCTATCTCGCTCGCCTGATTCGCGCCGGATGCCGGGTTGCCATCGCCGAACAGGTGGAAACCCCGGCAGAGGCGAAGGAACGCGCACGGAGCGAAGGCCGCGCGTCGAAAGCGCTGGTGCGGCGCGACATCGTCCGTTTCGTGACCGCGGGCACGCTGACAGAGGATACCCTGCTCGAATCGCGGCGCGCCAACGTGCTGGCGGCGCTCGCTCCCTTGCGGGACGAGGTGGGGATTGCCGCGATCGACATCTCGACCGGCGAGATGGCACTCGAATGCGTGGCCCCCGAAGGGATCGCCGCGGCCTTGTCGCGCATCGGCCCTGCCGAAGTGGTCGTGCCGGAAAGCTGGCCCGAAGACATGGGCACCCTGCCCGAAGGCAGCATCGAACGCCCGCGCACGGCCTTTGCCAGTGACGAGGGCGAGGCGAAGCTGAAGGCGATCCACGGCGTCGCTACGCTGGACGCCTTTGGTGATTTCGGACGGGCGCACCTTGCCGCTGCCGGCGGGCTGATCGCCTATCTCGAACATGTCGGGCGCGGCGACTTGCCGCTGATCCTGCCGCCCCGGATACGCGAAGCCGGCGGGCACCTTGCCATGGACGAGGCGACGCGCAGCAGCCTTGAAGTCACGCTGTCGGCCAGCGGCACGCGCAAGGGCAGCCTGATCGATTGCATCGACCGCTGCCTGACCGGCGCGGGCGCTCGGATGCTGGCAGAAGACCTGTCCGCCCCGCTGGCAGATGCAGGGGCGATCCGGGAACGGCTGGAAGCGGTCGGGTGGCTGTATGACGATGCCCTGCTTCGCGAAGACCTGCGCCGTGCCTTGCGCGCCCTGCCCGATGTCGGCCGTGCGCTGGGGCGGATCGTTGCCGGGCGCGGCTCTCCGCGCGATCTGGGCCAATTGCGCGACGGGTTGGGCGAAGCGCGGATGTTGCACGAAACGCTGCAACGTATCGAGGGTCTGCCCGCCCTGTGCCAACGCCTTCTGCCGCTGCTTGCCGGGCATGGCGCTCTGGTCGAGTTGCTGACCCGCTCCCTTGTCCCCGCGCCGCCGACGGAACGCGGCTCCGGCGGATACATCGCGGAAGGGTACGACGCGGCGCTGGACGAGTTGCGCACGATTGCGAAAAACGGACGGCGCGCTGTCGCCGCGCTGGAAGCGAAGTACCGCGACGAGACCGGCATCGCCACGCTGAAGATCAAGCACAACGGCGTGCTGGGCTATTTCATCGAAGTGCCCGCCCGCCATGCCGACAAGCTGATGGAGGCGGACAGCGGGTTCACCCATCGGCAGACGATGAAGGACGCGGTGCGCTTCAACGCGCTTGCCCTGCACGAAGAGGCAAGCCGCATTGCGGAAGCCGGCGGACGATCGCTCGCCGCAGAGGAAGCGCACTTCGAGGAACTGGTCGGACATGCCATCGCAGCCAGGGAAGCTATCGCCGCCACGGCACAGGCGCTGGCCCGCATCGACGTAACCGCAGGACAGGCCGAACGTGCAGCAGAGGGCGGCTGGGTGCTGCCCGAGATACGCGAAGATACCACCCTTGCCGTGATCGGCGGGCGACATCCCGTGGTCGAGCAGGCGCTGGCGGCGGGCGGCGAGCGCTTCGTCGCCAACGACTGCACCTTGGCGCAACAGGACCGGCTATGGCTGATCGGCGGCCCCAACATGGGCGGCAAGTCGACCTTCCTGCGCCAGAACGCGCTTATCGTCCTGCTGGCGCAAGCCGGCGGCTTCGTACCCGCACAGTCCGCCCGCATCGGCATCGTCGACCGCCTGTTCAGCCGTGTCGGCGCATCGGACAACCTTGCGCGCGGTCGCTCGACCTTCATGGTGGAGATGGTGGAAACCGCCGCCATCCTTTCGCAGGCAAGCGACCGCAGTTTCGTCATCCTTGACGAGGTGGGCCGCGGGACCAGCACTTACGACGGGCTGGCACTCGCATGGGCAGTTGCCGAATCGGTGCACGAAACCGTGCGCTGCCGCTGCCTGTTCGCGACGCACTACCACGAGCTTTCGCGCCTTGCCGAAACATGCGACGCGCTGTCGCTGCACCATGCCCGCGCGCGCGAATGGAAGGGGGAACTCGTCCTCCTCCACGAACTGGCGGAGGGGCCGGCCGATCGCAGTTACGGGCTGGCCGTGGCGCGCCTCGCAGGGCTTCCCGGCCCTGTTATCAAGCGGGCGAAGACGATCCTCGACAAGCTGGAGAAAGGCCGCGCCGAAACCGGCGGACTGGGCGCTGGGCTTGGCGACCTACCCCTGTTCGCCGCCGCGGCAGAGGCAGAGGAGGAGCAATGCGACACGCTTCGCGAAGCGCTTCGCGAAGCGCTGCGCGATCTCGACGTCGATGCGCTTTCCCCGCGAGAGGCGCTGGAAAAGCTCTACGAGTTGAAGCGAGAGGCAGGACAGGGCGCCGACTGAACGAGGGGCAGTCCGGCCTTTGCGGAACCAGCCGCCCGCCCGCCTGTTGTTCCGACAAGATGTCTCAACAATCAGCACAAGAAAAATTCGACCGCACCGAACTGGCCGAAGATCGCACGATCATGACGGTCGAGCGGACATTTGCCGGTTGGATGCGCACCTCTTTCGCAGCCATAGGCATCGGGCTGGCGTTCGAGGCGCTGTTTGGCGAACTGGATCCACCGTGGCTTGCCCGCGTGATCGCGACGATCTTCATCCTGCTTGCCGCGTTTCTCGCCATCACGGCAGAGCGCAGGGCATGCCGAGCGGTGGCACGTATGAAGGCGCATACAGTGGACGCCCCCGATGCGCCGCACTTGCGTTACGTGGCATGGGCTGTCGCGGCGGGTACCCTGATCCTAGCAGTCTCGATCTGGCTGATGCACAATGCGGAGCTTCCCTCCGCCCTCCCCGGCGGCTAACACCGCGCGATGCAGTTCGACGATCTCCTCCTCCGCTATTTCGGCACGACAGACATGGACGCCATCACGCCCGCCGTCCGCGAAGCCGGGATCGAAAAGATGCGCGTCGACCTGGGGCTGGAGCGTGATGAGGCTAAGCGGTTCGCCATCTGGTCGCTGCTGGCGATGAATGACGCCGCGCCCGACATCGACGTGACCTTCAAGGACAAGGGCGAGCAGGAAGCGGCGCGCAACCTCCTCGACCTCGTCATCGCGGCAAAGGGCGGTTAGCTGTCCGAATTGGACGGCTCGCCCTTCATCACGTTGGCCTTGCCGTATTTGGACGTGTTGTCGTCCATGTTCGGCTCTCCGCGATAGGCCGACATGTCGATGCCGCCCTTTTCCATCTGCTTCATGTGATCGACAAGATCCTCCGCATCGTCCTGTGATGTGATCGATCCAGGTGCCTTCTCGCTATCCTCAAGACCAAAGTTGCTGGTCGCCCTGCCGATCGCCTCGTCGGCGATGGTCTGGGCTTGCGCAGCCTCGTCATGCTGTTCGTCGTTGAAAGTTTCGGGCGCGAGCGTCTCTTTGGTGGCCACGGCAAATTCCTTTTGCTGTTTGCCTTGATTACGGGTGGGTCAAGGCGCGGTTCCCGGTGGCGAGATGCATTGTGCGAGCCGTGCGGCAAAATAATACAATTTTGCTGTTGCGAGTCATTCGCATATTCAATACCGAGGCTCCCGGGCACCATCCAGTGCCGCCAACAGGGAGCATGCATGTCCGCCATCCATATCGCTATTGCGACGATCAAGCCGCGCGGGTTGCTGACGTTGGCTGCTCTGGCCACGTTTTCGGGAACAGCCCATGCTGCTGCCCAGACGATGCCCGACAGGTTGTCGGTCGCGGACATGTTCATGCAGGCGGACTGGGTGGTGAAGTTGGTCATGCTAGGCCTGATTTTCGCCTCAATTGTGACGTGGACGGTCTTTGTCGCCAAGCACCGGGAACTGTCAGCGCTGGGCAGGCGTGAGAGCACGCGGCTGGCCGCACTGAGCGGACTGCGCGGGATCGGCGATGCCGATGGCGATACCAACCTGTCGACCAACCCGCTCGTCATCGCCGCGCGTGAGGAAATCGCGCTTTCCGCCGATGCGCTGGGCGATCGCGACGGGGTGAAAGAACGCGTACTCTCCCGCCTCGAACGGCATGAAGCGCACTGCGCCCGCCGCATGACGCGCGGCATCAATATCCTCGCCACGATTGGCGCGACCGCACCCTTCGTCGGCCTGTTCGGAACCGTCTGGGGCATCATGAACGCCTTTGTCGGCATTGCCGAAAAACAGACGACCAACCTTGCTGTCGTCGCCCCCGGCATTGCCGAGGCGCTGTTGGCGACGGCCATGGGGCTGATCGCCGCCATCCCTGCCGTGATGATCTACAACCACTTCTCTCGCATGGTTGCCGCCAACCGTGCGCGGATAGCGGATTCCAGCGCGGTCGTCATGCAGATCGTCAGCCGCGACCTTTCGCGCGGCACGGCGGGCTGATCGCCATGGCCTTCCGCCTGTCCGGCTCCGATGCCGAAGAACTCCCGCTCAACCACGATATCAACGTCACGCCCTTTATCGACGTCATGCTCGTGCTGCTGATCATCTTCATGGTCGCCGCACCGCTCGCTACGGTGGACGTGAAGGTCGAACTGCCCGTAGCCAATGCCGATCCTTCGCAGCGGCCCGACGAACCGGTCTACCTCACCATCGAGGAAAGCGGTCGGTTGACTGTCAACGATCGGCCGGTCGAACTGGCCAACCTCGGCGCGGAAATTGCGGGCGTATCGGGCGGAGACATTGAACAACGGGTATTCCTGCGCGCGGACAAGGCCGTGCCGTACGAGCGGATCATGGATGCCATGAACGCGCTCCGCTCCGCCGGATACCTGCGCGTTGCCCTGATGGGTGCGGAAGGCGGCACTGCGTCGTGACGGGACTTCACGCATTTCCTGAAGACAAGCGCGCATGGACCGTCGCCGCCGTCGGCGCGCTCGTTCTCCATGGCGGTGCGATCGCGGCCATCGTCGCCATGACGGGCAAGACGGCAGCAATCGCCGAAGATCCGGTTATGGTTGTTGAACTCCCGCCGCCCGGTCCTGCCGAGATGGCGACGAGTCCGACGGTCACAGCCACCCAACAAGTGCAACCTGTCCAGGCCGTGGCAGAACGGCTGCCCGACTACGTTCCGCCGGAAGTCGACATCCCTGAAACATCGGCGCCACTGCCGACGGACCCGGTTCGCATTCCGACGCCGCTCAGAGTTCCCGCGACGCCCCAGCCGCAACCGCGTATCGCCGCCGCCACGCCGCCGCCACCTGCAGCCGCCGTAGCACGCGAAGTTCAAGGTTCCGGCGAGGCACCGGGCATGGACCCGCGCGCCAAGAAGAAGGCCGCCGATTACTACAGCCTGCTGATGGCCCACCTGCAGCGCAAGAAGCGCTATCCTTCCGAGGCGAAGCAAGCACGACAGCAAGGTGTGGTGACCGTGCGTTTCACGATTGACCGCAGCGGCAACGTGACAGCCAGTTCGATCAAGCAGAGTAGTGGGCACACCCTGCTCGATCGGGCAACGCTCGATCTGATGCAGCGCGTCTCCCCCCTGCCGCCGATCCCGCGCGAGATGCAGCGCGAAAGCCTGACCATCGCGCTCCCCATCGATTACGCGCTGAGCTCGAAGTAGCCGGCGCACCAATCAACGACAAAAAAGCCATACCAGAGGAGTTATTCGCTAATGCGTCGCACTACCAATATTCGCCGTCCCGTCTCCCTTAGACAGCGCGCGACCCTTGCTGCCGGTGTATCCGCCGTGCTGCTGGCCCAGCCCGCCTTCGCGCAGGATGCCGAGGAAGAGGAAGTTCAGCTCGATACGCTGGAAATCAAGGACCACACCGCCGATTCCAACCCTTACACCGTGGAAGGCGCGCCGTATAAGGCTCGCATATCGGGCGACGTGCGCCGCACCAAACCGCTGGCCGAAACGCCCGCAACGATCACCGTGCTGACCGAAACGCAGATCGAGGAAGCGGGGACGACCGATCTGAAGAACATCGTCGCCATGCAGCCGGGCGTCACGATCGGCACGGGCGAGAACGGCAACGCATTCGGCGACCGCTACATCATCCGTGGTGAGGAAGCGCGCAGCGACGTCTTCGTCGATGGCCTGCGCGATCCCGGCATGACCACGCGCGAAAGCTTCGCGGTCGACCAGATCGAGATCACCAAGGGGCCGAGCGCGACCTTTGCGGGGCGGGGGGCAACCGGCGGCGCGGTGAATTCGATCACCAAGCAGGCCAGCACCGACTACAACTTCAACCGTGTCGACCTCGGCATCGGAACAGACGACTACTACCGCGCCACGCTCGATTCCAACTGGCGCCTGTCGGATGCGGTCGCCGTGCGCGCCAATCTGCTCTACGCGCAGCAGGACATTCCCGGCCGCGATCCGGCAGATCGCGAACGCTGGGGCGCGGCGATTTCCGGCACGGCACATATCTCTGACAGCGTTCGTGTATTGCTCGACTATTACCACCTGACCGCGAACGACAAACCCGACCTCGGCTCATACGTCACGCCCAGCACGGCGGACGGATACGGGCAGCCGCTGGATGACATCCCGTCCTTCACGCAGAACGAGGATTTCCTCGATTCCGATGTCGACACCTTTACCGGGCGGATTTTCATTGAGCCGTTCGAAGGCTTCAGGATCGTCAACCTCACCCGCTACGGCGAAACGTCCAACGGATACGTCACGACCGGCGCGCGCGGCGGCGAAGATGGTGTGGAAATCGGGCTGTCGACCCATCAGGGGTGGCAGGAAGTCGAATACTTCGCCAACCAGTTCAACGTGATGGGCGAATTCGCCACCGGCTCGCTGCGCCACAACGTGATCGTGGGCAGCGAATACTCGGACCAGAAAGTCGTTAACGGCACGTACGGCTACACCATCAACGGCGAGAGCAATTGCGAGGGTCGTCGCGGCCCAGGCTATTGCATTACCGACGATAGCGGCGCGATCATCGTGGACGATATCTCCGGCTTCCTCGACCGCGACATCGTGCGCGGCGATGCCGACAGCCGCTGGCACGTCGAAACCCTGTCGTTCTACGCGATGGACACGATCGACCTCGCCCCGTGGCTTTCGGTCAACGGCGGCGTTCGCCTCGATGCGTTCGATTATTCGAACATTGTCACAGGGCGCGATGCTAGCGTCACGAACTACACCTACTCCGACGAGCTGTGGAACGGCCATGCCGGCGTTTCCGTAAAGCCGCTGGAAAACCTGATGCTGTATGCCAACTGGGGCACTGCGAAGAACATCAATGGCGGCGAATCTGATCTGGGCGCAAATTGCGGCTATGGTGGCCTGTGCATTACCGACGATACGGACCTCAATAGCGGCCGTCCCGAAAGCACCACTAGCTATGAAATCGGCGCCAAGTGGGACCTGTTCGACAGCCGCCTGCTGCTGACGGCCGCCGCATTCCACGTGACCAAGGACGACGTCTACGAAATCGCCAGCGGCAGTTCCGGCTATGACCAGGAAGGCAACATCAACACCGGCAAACACCGCGTTCGCGGTATCGAGCTTGGCCTTGTCGGCAACGTCACCGACCGCCTTTCGGGCCAGATCGCGCTGACGGTGATGGATGCCGAGGTGCTGGAAAGCTACGATCCGGCGAACGTGGGACTGACGCTGGCCAACTTCGCCGACACGCAGGCGACAGGGCAGATCCGTTATCAGGCGACCGAAGCCTTGGCCTTTGGCGGAACGGTCACCTACAAGAGCGAAATGTTCGCAGGCCAGCCCGACACGGCGGCTTCGTTCAACACGGAAGCCGGGCGCTACAGCTATCGCGTGCCCAGCTACGTGACGGGCGATGTCTTTGTCAGCTACAAGATCAGCCCGAACTATTCGGCCCGCATCAACGTGACGAACGTAACCGACGAGGATTACTACACCGCCGCCTATCGCAGCGGCGCTTTCCTCTACAAGGGTGACGAACGCCGCGCGACGCTGACGCTGACCGGCAAGTTTTGATCGCCAAACCGGGGCGGCGTTCGCGCGCCGCCCCGTTCATTTAAACGGAAGCCCGCCATGCTGATCGTGATCGAAAACCTGCTGGATTCGTCGGAAGTCGCTGCATTCCGCGAGCGGCTGGCCGCAGGGCAATGGGTCGACGGGGCCGACACGGCGGGCAGCCGCTCTGTCGCGGTGAAGCAGAACCTGCAATTGCCGCATACCGATCCCGTGGCGCGGGAACTGGGCAACCGGATACTGGCCAAGCTGGGCAACCATCCCGAATTCGTCTCGGCCTCGCTTGCCGAAACGATCTGGCCGCCGGTCTTCAACCTCTATCAGGACGGCGGGCATTACGGCACGCATTCCGATGCTGCGCTGATGCGCCTGCCCGATGCGAACCTGACGATCCGGTCGGACTTGTCCGCCACGATCTTCCTGTCCGATCCGGACAGCTACGACGGCGGTGAACTGCTGATCGAGGAAAGCTTCGGTGCGCAGGCGGTAAAGCTTAACGCGGGTGACATGGTGCTCTACCCGTCCGGCAGCCTGCACCAGGTCACGCCCGTCACGCGCGGGCAGCGCATCTGCGCGATCACGTGGATGCAAAGCGCCATCGCCAGCGGGGAAGCACGCGCGCTGCTCTACGATCTCGACCAGTCGATCCGCGCCCTTTCCCCGACCCGCGCGGCGGACGATCCGGATATCGACCGGCTGGTCCACGTCTACCACAACCTCGTGCGCCGCTGGGCCAAACCGTAATGCTGCAACGCGTCCGTTCCCGCCGGATCAGGCCGGCACGCATGGCGTTCTGGCTTGCGCTCGCCGTGCCTGCCACACTGATGATCTCCGCGCTTGCGCAAGGGGAACTGGCGATGGACCTGCTTCACCCCAGCGGCGAACTGTCGTTGCGGCTGCTGGTTATTGCCCTGCTGCCCGGCCCGTTGATCGAGTTTTTCGGCGCAAACCGTTTCCTGCGCGGGTGGCTCGCCCTGCGCCGCAATTTCGGGGTCGCCGCCTTTGGCTATGCGGCGTTGCACCTCGTCTTTTACGGCATCGATATGGGCGCAATCGCCCCGATCATCGCCGAATTCACCCTGCCCGCGATCTGGACCGGCTGGCTGGGCTTTGCCCTGATGCTGGCCGCCGCCTCGATCAGCAACGATGCGGCGATGGCCGCACTGGGCCGGCGCAAGTGGAAGCGGGTGCAACAGGGCGCCTATGTCGCGCTGTTGTTCTCGCTTGCGCATTGGGTGCTGCTCGACTGGTCGTGGATACCGGCCGTCGTCCACGTCGCCCCCGTCATTATCGCCTGGGCCTTGCGCTTCGTCGCGCGCGCCCGCCGCAAGTCCTCCGTGAAAGGAACCGCATGACCCGCAAACTAATCGCCTCCGCTCTTGCCGCGACGGCCCTGTTCGCAGCTACCCCTGCGCTCGCCGATGGCGACATCGCCTGCAAATCCGGGCCGAAGGACAAGTGGCAGCCCGTCACCAAGCTGAAGAAAGCCGCATGGATGGAAGGCTGGAAGATCATCAAGACCGAGATCTCGGGCGACTGCTACGAAGTCTATGCCCACACCGAATCAGGTCAGGTGGTAGAGGCATTCTTTCACCCGGTGACACTGGAAAAGCTGGTCGTTATCCGTCGCGGCAGTGAAATTTACCGCAAGAAGGGGTTTACCGGTTAACGGTTCGCCCCCGGCACCCACAGCACATCGCCCTTGCCACCGTCGTTCGCGTCGCGCGCCAGCACGAACAGCAGGTCGGACAGGCGGTTGACGTAAGTCAGCGCAGCGGGATTGACCGGCTCCGCCCCCGCCAGCGCCGTGATCGCACGCTCTGCCCTGCGCACAGAAGCACGCGCGACATGCAGCCGCGCCGAAGCCTCGCTACCACCCGGCAGGACGAAACTGGTGAGCGGAGCAATCGTCTCGTTTGCGCTATCGATCTGCGCCTCGATCCATTCGGACTGTGCAGCAACCATGCGCAGCGTCATTTCGCCGGGCGTGAAGTCTTCGCCCGGAGTGGCAAGGTCGGCGCCAAGGTCGAACATGTCGTTCTGCACGCGGGTCAGTGCATCATGCACTCCGCCCGCATCCAGCGCACAGATGGCAAGGCCGATGGCCGAATTCGCCTCGTCCACCGCGCCGATCGCTTCCATACGGGCGGCGTGTTTGGGCAGGCGCGAACCGTCGACGAGGCCCGTCGTCCCGTCATCGCCGGTGCGGGTGTAGATCTTGTTGAGTTTGACCACGTTGCGATCAGGAAGCGAGCGCGAGCAGTAGCATGGCGACCACCACGGCAGCCGCCTGGTACTTGATGCGCGCGATCATCGCGCGGTTCTGGCGCAGCTGCATTTCCGTCACGCGCTCGTCCCCGCCCTCAAGGTCCATCTTCGTGCTTTGCAAAAAGGCGACGATCCCGCGCACGAGCGAGACGACGACCATGATCATGAGCGCGACGAGCAGAATGATTGTTATGACTTTCATGCCGCCCCGTTAGGCCTTTTCGGACCGATTTGCGAGTCCCGACAAGGCCAGCCCTTGCGGAAACCGCCCGGCCCGCAAGTTCGCGGCCAGTTGCGATCCGTCCTCTCCCGCCAGCCTGCGATCGGCAAGAGAAGGCGAGCCGCGCCGCTTCGCCAGCTTCTCCCCGCTCTCGTCCAGCAACAGGGCGTGATGGTGCCAGCGCGGAACCGGCAGGCCAAGCAATGCCTGTAACAACCGGTGTACGTGGGTCGAGGCGAAAAGGTCCGCGCCCCGCGTCACCAGCGTTACGCCATCGACGGCATCGTCCAGTGTGACGGCGAGGTGATAGCTGCCCGGCGCATCCTTGCGCGCCAGAACGACATCGCCGAACAGTTCGGGCCGGGCCATCTGTTCGCCGGCCAGTTCGTCGAACCATGTCAGCGGACCTGCTTCGGCAACGGCCTTCGCCATGTCGAGCCGCCACGCGACAGGGCCGTCCGGCTCGAAGCGCGCATGACGGCAGGTTCCGGGATAGACCGGCCCGTCCGGCCCGCTCTCGCGCGATGCCTGCGCGATCTCGGCGCGGGTGCAACGACACGGATAGACCAGTCCGCGCGCCTTCAACCCCTCGATCACTGCGGCATGTGCCGCGATGCGGTCCGACTGGCGGATCGCATCGCCATCCCGTTCCAGCCCGAGCCACGCCAGATCAGCCAAAGCCGCCTCGGCAAATTCCGCCCGACTGCGCGCGCCATCGATATCCTCGATCCTCACAAGAAAGCGCCCGTCCCTCTCGCGCGCCAGATCGTGCGCGACGATCGCGGACAGGGCATGGCCAAGGTGCAGCGGCCCGTTGGGGCTGGGTGCGAAGCGGGTGACGGTTTCCATCGCGCCACCGATAGCGCCGCGCGGCTTGGGAGGACAGCTTGTGGACGCGCGGTGGAGAACCCTGTGCATGCAATTGTGGAAACCCTGTGTGTTCCCCTCTTGCCCTTCTGCGCGCGAGATGCTGATTTCATATCGCGATGCGTCATCAACCGGTCATGCTCGCCTGTAAAAGCGCGAACTGCGGTCCTCGGGCTGACCATGAGCCGGTGGACGTCGGCAAAGTGCTGTCAGGGGGGCGTGCAACGCGATGTTCCAACAGGGCCTGATCGAAACAAGGGCAAGGCTTTCGAGTGCGGACGACGATCCGACGAGAAAGCTGAACAATTGCCCCGCGTTGGTCCTGAACGCCGACTATACTCCGCTATCCTATTACCCGCTCAGCCTCTGGCCGTGGCAGACCGCGATCAAGGCCATCTTCCTCGACCGCGTTGATGTCGTCGCCAGTTACGAACGACTGGTCCACTCGCCCAGCTTCGACATGCAGATCCCGTCGGTGATCGCGTTGAAGCAATATGTGAAGCCATCGGAATTCCCGGCCTTCACTCGCTTCAACCTGTTCCTGCGCGACAGGTTTTCCTGTCAGTACTGTGGCAGCCCGCACCACCTGACGTTCGATCATGTCGTCCCGCGCAGGTTGGGCGGCATCACCAGTTGGGAAAACATCGTCACCGCCTGCGCGCCGTGCAACATGAAGAAGGGTGGGCGCACGCCGAAACAGGCGCACATGGCCCTGCAAGTGCCACCGATCCGCCCGACCAGCTGGCAATTGCAGGAACGTGGCAAAGGTTTCCCGCCCAACTATTTGCATGAGACGTGGCGGGACTGGCTTTACTGGGACATCGAACTCGAGGAGTAGTGCTGGCCGGCGGGGGATTCACCACATCGCGGCCTGCAAATCGTCTTTGTCGCGGGTTAGATCCAGCCCTGCAGTTCGTTGCGGATCAGGGTTTCCAGCATGGTCATGCCTGCCTCGCCGTCGTTGAGGCAGGTCAGCGCGGTGTAGCTTTCGCCGCCTGCGGCAAGGAACGTGTCGCGGCCTTGCAACGCGATTTCCTCCAGCGTTTCAAGGCAATCCGCCGAAAAGCCCGGCATGGCGACGGCCATCGATTTCGTGCCCGCCTTCGCTTCCGCCTCGATCGTCGTGTCGGTCGCGGGCTCCAGCCACTTCGCCTTGCCGAAGCGTGACTGGAACGTGGTGTCTACCCGCATGGCGGGAAAGACCGGCGCCAACGCCTCTGCCAGCAGACGAGCGGTCTTGCGGCAATGGCAGTGATAGGGATCGCCGAGGTGCAGCGTGCGTTCCGGCATGCCGTGGAAACTGAGCAACAGCACTTCGGGCACCGCAGGCAGTGCGCCGATCTGTGCCGTCAGGTCGGATGCGAGCGCGGCGATATGGGCGGGCGCATCGTGATAGGGCGGTAATGTCCTGATCGCCGGCTGCCAGCGCATGGCGGCAAGCGCCGTGCCCAGCGCATCCACCGCGGTCGCGGTCGTCGCTGCCGAATATTGTGGGTAGAGCGGTGCGAACAGGATCCGGTCGTGGCCGGCTTCCTTCAGCGCCGTGATGCGATCCGCGATCGACGGATTGCCGTACCGCATGGCCCAATCGACTGTAACGCCGTTGCCCAGCCGCGCCTGCAACCCTTTTGCCTGCCGCGCTGTGATCGCTGCCAGCGGCGAGCCACCCTCGCCCCAGACCAGCGAATAGGCATGGGCCGACTTTTTCGGCCGGGTGTTCAGCACGATCCCGCGCAAAATCGGCTGCCACAGCAAGGCAGGCAGTTCCACCACGCGCTTGTCCGACAGGAATTCGCGCAAGTAGCGTTTTACCGATGGCGCATCGGGCGCATCGGGCGTGCCGAGATTGACCAGCAGCACGGCAACACGCCCTACCGGCGCGTCGGGGTGATCGGCGGGTCTGGCCATCGCGGATGTCGGCGAGGTTTCCATCAGTCGTAACTTTCCGCATCGACGACGGTCCCGTCAGGCAGGACCGAGGGTTCCGGCTCCGGTATCGGCGTCTCCGCCGCGTCAGCAGTTGCCGCATCGGCGGCAACCGGCGCAGCCGCAGCGGGCGCCAGCGTGACTTGCGCAATCGGGATCGGCAGGTCGCGAAACCGCTTGCCGGTGGCAGAGTGAAGCGCGTTCGCCAACGCAGGCGCAACCGCCACCGCGCCGATCTCGCCCGGATCGAACGGCGGTGCATCGTTCTGCGAAAATCCCACGCTGATATCCGGCAGACGCTTCAGGCCCGGCAGACGCAGATCGGCCAGCGTGCGTTCGCGCGGCAGTCCGCCGTCGTAGGATACGCCAAGGCCAAGGGCGGCATTCATACCGAAGATCAGCCCGCCCTCGATCTGCTGCAGCGCCAGCTCGTAATGAACGATCCGCCCGATGTCGCACCACGCGGCGATGCTGGACACTTCCACGCCATCCTCCCCCGGCCGCGCGCGTACGACGACGGCAATGCGCCCACCGCCATCCTCGCGCCCTGCAGGGTCCAGCATCTGCCAGCAGGCTATGCCCTGCGCCGTTCCTTCGCTGCCGCCATCCCATTCGCCAAGCTGGGCTGCACCCTGCAGGCATTCCGCCATGCGCGGATTTCCGCCCAGCATCGCCATGCGATAGGCGAGCGGCTCTTCTCCGGCCTGGCCCGCAATCTCGTCGATGAAGGATTCGGTGAAGAAACAGGCCCGCACTTCGGCGTTGCCCCGCATGCGACCGGACGGAAGGCCGGTATCGGCGGACAGGCTGTCCACCCGCAGGTTCGGGATTGCGTAGAGCGGGGCCATGCCGAACAGGTTGGCCGGATCGTGCCGCCCGTTCGCGCGGTCATAGGCCTGTTCCGCGCTCGCACCTTCGAACAGGCGACCGAACATCTCGTGCGCACAAGGCTGGGCGGCGATGCGGGCATGCCAGGCGTGAACGGTACCCTGCGGGCCGGTGATCGCCTTGATCTCGGCAATCGCGGGCGGGCGCGGCAGGGCGGTCAGGTGCTCTTCCAAACGGCTGTAGACAAGCTGTACCGGTCTGCCCACGGACTTGGCGATGGCCGCCACTTCGCGCGCGATGCGGTGGTCAAGCCGTGCATCGAAACTGCCGCCCGCGCCTACGGGATAGAGCACCACATCATCGATATCGAGGCCGGCCGCGGCCGCCGCAGCCTCCCGCGCCTGTTCCGGTGCCTGCGCCGCCATCCACAGTTCCAGCCGCCCGCCAAGGTAGCGCGCCGTCGCGCTCGCCGTCTCCAGCGTGCCGTGCAGGGCAGGCGCCATCGTGTAGCGGGCCGAGATCGCACCCAGCCCCTCCAGCGCGACCTCGGTCTGCCCGCGATCGAACATCGTCTCGGCAGTGCCGCCTGCCAGCGCCTCGTCCAGCCCTTGCGCGATTGTCACGTCTTCGGGCGCGCTGCGGCCGGGCTTGAAAGACGGCTGCATCAAGGCCAGCGCCTTTTCCGCGGCCCAGCGGCTGGACCCGATGGCGGCAAGCCAGCCGCGCCCTTCGGTGCGGGCGATATAGCCGGTAACCTTGCGCGCCGCATTCTCGTCAAACCCATCCAGCACGCTGTCGGCAAGGGGGCCGTGCGCGATCGCGGCGTAAACCATTTCCGGCAAACGGATGTCGCCGGCAAAGCGATAGGAACCGTCAATCTTCGACGGGCCGTCCAGACGCGGATAGACTTCGGGGCCGGAAACCAGATCGGGCGCGTTGTCGCTTGGCGGATCGGGGCGCAGCAGTGCCGGACTGGGCGGTGAAAACCGTGCTGCCTCGTCCGCCAGTTCGCCGAAACGCAGTTCCTTGTCGCCGTGAACGATGAACCCGGACTGCGCCTCGCACTCCTCGAACGCCACGCCCCAACGCTCTGCCGCCGCCATGGCAAGAACCGCGCGCACGCCAGCCGCAGCTTCGCGTATCGGCATTTCGTAGGCAGCAATACCAGTACCCGCCGCCGTTGCCATCAGGCGCGTCTGGTTGGCGAAATTCTCGGCAAGGAAATCATCCGGGTCATCGGCGAGCGAAGGGAACCACGTGTCGCGCAATCCGCCCCAGTGGGCCGCCAATACCGGATCAGCATAGGCCGGGCTGATCGCCGCCGGCTCCACCGCGACCTGACGCCAGTCAGCGCCCAGCTCCTCGGCCGCGATGCGGGGTAGCAGGGTCGTGACGCCCTGCCCCATTTCCAATTGAGGCACCGCGATCGTGACGATGCCGGTTCGCGCGATCTTGATCCACGCGTTGAACGCGCTTTCGCCCTCTCCCGCCGAAAGCGGGATCGGAAAGCTGCGCGGCAGCAGCGCATAGGCAGCGATCAGTCCGCCACCGGCAGCAGCCCCGACCAGAAGCTTGCGCCGCGAAAGCTTCACGCGCCCGCCACCTCTGGCGTCATCGCCCTGTCCAGCCATGCGCCGACCTTGCCGGCAATATCCGCGAAATGCTGCCCCACCGGCCCGTCTTCGGCAGCGGGCGGCTGGCCCGCGTCGCTACGCGTACGGATATCGATGGTGAGCGGGATGCGGCCGAGGAAGGGATAACCCATCGACCGTGCCGCAGCCTCTGCCCCGCCGCTGCCGAAAGGATCGCTTTCCTCTCCGCAATGCGGACAGACATAGCCCGCCATGTTCTCCACCACGCCGACCACCGGCACGTCCGCCTTGTCGAACAGGCCGATGGCGCGTGTCGCGTCCATCAGGGCAAGATCCTGCGGGGTGGAGACGATGACCGCGCCTTCGGGCTTGAACCGCTGTATCATCGTAAGCTGAACATCGCCGGTGCCGGGCGGCAGGTCCACAATCAGTGTGTCGATGTCGCCCCACTCCGCATCGATTAGCTGCGCCAGTGCATTGCCCGCCATCGGGCCGCGCCATGCAATCGCCTGACCCGGCTCTGCCAGATGGCCCATTGAAAGCATCGGCACGCCATAGCGCGTGGCGACGGGAATCAGTTTCTTGTCGCGCGCCTGCGGCCGCTCCCCCTCACTTGCCATCAGGCGCGGCTGGGACGGACCATAGATATCGGCATCGACCAGCCCGACCTTGCGCCCGGCCCGTGCCAAGGCGATCGCGAGGTTCGCCGACACGGTCGATTTACCCACACCGCCCTTGCCCGAACCGACGGCGATGATATGCGGCCCGCGGCGCAGTTCCGGGGCCGCCGCGGACGCCGATTCTTCGGCCCGTTCGGCCATCTGCGCCACGCGCAGTGGCGGCATATCGCCAAGGCCCTTGCTCAATGCGGAATAGGCACCGCGCAGCGCGATTTCCAACCTGTCACGCCCCAGCGTATCGAGGCCGCCGACTTCCAGCACCACCGTCACCGCGTCGCGCCCGATGCGCAGGCTGGCCAGCCGGTCCCCGACTGCGGCAGCCAGCGCTTTGCGGATCGCGGCTTCGTCTTGCGTGCTGTCGGCGGTCATCGGATTGTCTTCGCGTTGCAGGGGGCGTTTCGTATTCGCATGAAGCGCCTCTCGCACCAATGAAGTGAGATTCCAATGGCGAACGCCCTGTTTTTGCCAAACCCCCTCTGTTTTTGCACGCGACGATACCTATAAGGAGGGCATGACGAAAAAGGGTGGGTCCATAAAGGACGGCATTTTGGCCATGGCAGGAAAGAATCCCTGGGGTTCGACGCCGGGCGGCAATGACGGGGATGATGCAGGTCGCAGCTCGGGTGATATCGGGGGCAGCGATGACGCCCCGGTTTCCGAAGGCGGCGACAAGCCGCGCAATCCCTGGCTTCCGGGCGGTTCGGACGATGGCCCGCGCAAGGCCGCGAATATCGAGGATCTTTTCCGGCACCGGCAGGCCCGCCGCGGCTCCGGCGGTGGTGGCGGGAATTTCCCGCGTATTCCGCAGGCACCTGGCGGCAAGAGCTGGGCACCGCTGATCGCGGTCGGCTTCGTCGCGCTATGGCTGTTGCTGACATCGATCCACCAGATCGGCCCGAAGGAAGAAGGCATTGTCACGACCGCCGGGCAATATTCCCGCACGATGAGCCCCGGCCTCAAGTTCACGCTGCCCTGGCCGATCCAGGAAGTGGAGATCGAGGATGTGACCTCGATCCGCACCGACACGATTCCTGAAGGCGAGGCCGAGAAGCTGATGCTGACCGGCGACCAGAACCTCGTCGACCTGTCCTATATCGTGCGCTGGAACATCAAGGACCTGCAACTCTACACCTTCCAGCTCGCCAATCCGGACGAGACGGTGGAGGAAGTGGCAGAGGCCGCAATGCGTGCCTCCATCGCCGAAGTCACGCTGGACGATGCCCTGTCCGGTTCGGGCCGCGCGCAGATCGAACAGGCCGTGCGCACCCGCATGCAGGCCCTGCTCGATGCCTATCGCGCCGGCGTTGCCGTGCAGGGTGTGGAGATCAAGAAGGCCGACCCGCCGTCGTCGGTGGTCGATGCCTTCCGCGAAGTGCTTGCCGCGCAGCAGGACGCGCAGTCCGACATCAACCGCGCCCGCGCATGGGCCGAACAGGTAACCGCCCGCGCAGAGGGTGAGGCAGAGGCCTTCGACAAGGTCTATGCCGAATACCGCCTTGCCCCCGAAGTCACCCGCAGGCGCATGTATTACGAGACAATGGAACGCGTGCTGAGCCAGACCGACAAGACCATCGTGGAAACCGATTCCGGCGTTGTGCCCTACCTGCCCCTTCCCGAAGTGAAGCGCAGGTCTTCGTCCTCCTCTTCCTCTACTGCGGAAGGAGGCGAGTGATGGAACAGATCTGGCAGAGCTATAAGGCGTGGATCATTGCAGGCATCGTCGCCGCGGTTGCCGTGCTGTCGTCGATCTTCGTTGTACCCGAAACCGAACAGGCCGTGATTCTGCGGAACGGCAAGCCCGTCACCGTGGTCAACAAGTTCCACGCGAACGAGGATTTCGGGCAGACCGGTGCCGGCATCTGGTATCGCGTGCCGGTGATCGATCGGGTCGTATGGGTTTCCAAGCAAGTGCTGGCCGTCGACATGCAGCGGCAGGAAGTGCTGAGCCGCGACCAGCGCCGTCTGGAAGTCGATGCCTATGCCCGCTTCCGCATCATCGATCCGGTGCTGATGGTCCAGACCGCCGGTTCCACGACACGTGTCGAGGAACAGCTGCGCCCGATCCTGAACTCGGTGCTGCGCCAGCGGCTCGGCACCCGCAGTTTTCAGGCACTGCTGACCGCCGAACGCGGCGCGGCGATGGACGAGATCCGCTCCGGCCTCGACAAGGAAGCGCGCGAATATGGCGCGCAGGTCATCGACGTGCGCATCAAGCGCGCCGACCTTCCCGCCGGACGCCCGCTCGAAACCGCGTTCACCCGCATGCAGACCGCTCGTAAGCAGGAATCGGACACGATCCGCGCGCAGGGTGCAAAGCAGGCGCAGATCATCCGGGCAGAGGCCGAAGCCGAAGCGGCGAAGACTTATGCCGACGCCTTCAACAAGGACCCGGCATTCTACGATTTCTATCGCGCGATGCAGAGCTACGACACGGTCTTCTCTGGCCAGTCGAAGAAGGAAAGCTCGATCATCATGTCGCCGGACAACGAATACCTGCGCCAGTTCAGGGGTTCGGGCCGCTGATCGTCGGGAGAGCATGAGGGACATTCGCCGGGTCATTCAATCCGCGTTCAGCCGCACAGGTCTGGAATGCGGCCCGGTACCTGCAGGGTCGTCGTCGGGACCGGCGAGCTTGCGCAAGACCGATTGAGACGAAGAGGAATACGAAACGTGCGTTACGCCTATACGCTCACGACTGCCCTGCTGCTCGGCGGAGCAGCCGTATCGCTGGCCACCGGCTATCCGCTCGTGGCACAGGTTGCCCAGAACGACGGCCCCACCATGGCCCGCGTGGTTCCGCGCGGCGGCGCTCCCGCCAGCTTTGCAGACCTGACCGAACAGCTGCAGCCGGCGGTCGTCAACATCTCGACCCGCCAGCGCGTGCAAGTACAGGGCGGCGGCAACCCGTTTGCGGGCACCCCGTTCGAAGGCCTGTTCGGCGGCCCCGGCGGACAGCCCACCACGCGTGAGGCGCAGTCGCTGGGTTCGGGCTTCATCATGAGCGCGGACGGCTATGTCGTCACGAACAACCACGTCGTTGCAGCACAAGGGCGCGGCGGTTCGATCGAGGCGATTACCGTCACCACGACAGACGGCACCGAATACGATGCCGAACTGATCGGCACCGACGCGCAGTCCGACCTTGCGGTGCTGAAGATCAAAAGCTCCAGGCCCTTCCCCTTCGTGAACTTCGGCGACAGCCGGCAGGCCCGCGTGGGTGACTGGATCATCGCTATCGGTAACCCCTTCGGCCTTGGCGGCACGGTAACGAGCGGGATCATTTCCGCCGTCTATCGCGCAACCGGCGGCGGCGGCGCGTACGACCGCTACCTGCAGACCGACGCGGCGATCAACCGTGGCAACTCCGGCGGTCCGATGTTCGACATGGCTGGCAATGTCATCGGCATCAACAACGCGATCTTCTCGCCCACGGGCGGCAGTGTCGGTATCGGCTTTGCCATTCCGGCAGAAACCGCCGAACCCATCGTCCGCAAGCTGATTTCGGGTGAGGCGATCGAGCGTGGCTATCTGGGCATCCAGATCCAGCCGGTTAGCGAGGATCTCGCCAATTCGCTGGGAATCCCGCACAACCGTGGCGAATTCGTCCAGTCCGTCGTGCCCGATGGCGCTGCGGCCAAGGCGGGCCTGCGCGCAGGCGACGTCGTCGTGAAGGTGGCCGGCAAGGACGTGACGCCCGAACAGACGCTCTCCTACATCGTCGCCAACACCAAGCCCGGCACCCGCATTCCGGTGGAGGTGATCCGCGAAGGCAAGCGCATGACGATCAACGCCACGGTCGCCACGCGGCCGAGCGAGGACGAGCTGGCCCAGAACTTCGCCCCGCAGGACGAGGATCAGGACGGCTTCGCCAACCCGCGCACCGATGGCGACCAGAGCTTCGTTGCCGAAACGCTGGGCCTGTCCGTGACGCCGCTGACCGCCAATATCGCGCGTCAGCTTGGCGTGCCGGACGATACCAAGGGCCTTGTGATCGCGGCTGTCGACGGATCGTCGGACGCGGCGGGCAAGGGCCTGCGGCGCGGCGATATCGTGCTTTCGGCTAATTACCGCGACGTTGCTTCGCTGGCGGAGCTGGAAAGCATCGTTCGCGACGCCAAGAACGATGATCGCAATGCCGTCCTGCTGCGCGTGCAACGTCGCGGGCAGCCCGCACTTTACGTCCCGCTGCGCATGCGCTGACACGGCACGAGATACGGACACAAGAAAGGGCCGCTCCGGATTTGCCGGGGCGGCCCTTTGCTTTTGGCTTTGGCCGCTAGCGGTTGTTCAGTGACTGCTGGATATCGACGACACGCATTCCGCTAGGGCCGGTACGGCGGGCAGGATCGGCTGACGCGCCCTGCTGACGGCCTTGGGGCTGGCGCTGGAGTGCAGGGTCTTCGCGGCCCGTCGCGCGGTCGAGGAAATCCTCGTCAACGGCAGAGGGCGGGGAGGACGGGACAAGGCCATCAGTGCCGACCGTGCCGCGATAATCCTCCACCCGCACGCCCGATCCATCGCGCGGAGGATCGCCGGGACGCCAGCCGTCATCGGGCGGCGGCAGGTATTCGCCGTCGGGGCCGCCGCCATAAGGCTCGATCCGGTTGCCGTTCTCGTCGACGAAGTAGTAGTCGCCGGGTTCGCCGAACCATGCCTCGTCATCCGGCTCAAGCTGCCATGCGGGCAATTTCACTTCCGTGTCGAATTCCTCGACAGGCCGCTTGGCGGTCGCGAACTTCATGTAATCGGCGAACGCGCGGGCGGGCGCGGTGCCGCCTTGCAGGCCCGGCACGCGCTTGGCATCGTCACGCCCCATCCACACGCCGGTCGTCACGCCGCTGGAAAAGCCGAGGAACCAGCCATCCTTGTTGGAAGACGTGGTGCCGGTCTTGCCCGCGACAGGGCGACCGATCTGTGCCGCACGGCCGGTGCCGGTGCTGACTGCGGTCTGCAACAGGTCGGTCATCTGCGCCGCAACATAAGGGGCGACCAGCAGCTGCTCGCGCTTGGCCCGCCGTTCGTACAGCAGTTCGCCGCTTGCCGTGGTGACGCGAGTGATGCCGTATGGCTCTACCGATGTGCCCTTGGCCTGCACGGCGGCAAACGCGCGCGTCAGGTCGATCACGCGCACTTCCGAAGCGCCCAGCACCATCGATGGATAGGTAGAGATCGGCGAAGTGATGCCGAAACGCTGCGCCATGCTGGCGACAGTGCCGAAGCCGACTTCGTCGCCAAGCTGCGCGGCGACGGTGTTCTTGGAATAGGCAAAGGCCGCGCGCACGTCGATCTCGCCCGCATAGCCACCGCCGGAATTGCGCGGGCTCCACCCCTCGATCTCCACCGGCTCGTCAACCACCTTGCTGTCGGGTGTGAACCCGGCTTCCAGCGCGGCGAGATAGACGAACAGCTTCCACGCCGAACCCGGCTGGCGCAGGGCATCGGTCGCGCGGTTGAAATTGCTTTCGACATAGTCCGTGCCGCCCACCATGGCGAGGATCGCGCCATCGCGGTCAAGACTGACGAGCGCGCCCTGCGCCCCCTTGGGCACGTTGTTCTGCACAGCAGTCGTCGCCGCGCGCTGCATGCCAAGGTCGAGCGTGGTCCAGACCTCGATCGGCTCGAACGTTTCGGGCAGGATGAAGTCGAGCTGCGGCAGGACCCAGTCGGTGAAATAACGCACCGAGTTCTGGCCATATTCCGGCTTCAGCTCGATCGTATCCAGATCGACCTTCGCCGCCTCTCCCGCCGAAATGAAGCCCTGCTGCTGCATCAGTGCCAGCACCGTATGCGCGCGGCTGACCGCGGCTTCGGCATCGGCCGTCGGGGAATAGCGCGAAGGCGCCTTCACCAGCCCCGCGATGATCGCCGCCTCGCCCGTCGAAAGCTCTGTCGCGGGGTGGGAGAAGAACAGGCGGCTAGCGGAATCGATGCCGTATGCACCGCCGCCGAAATAGACCTTGTTCAGATAGAGTTCGAGGATCTGCTGCTTCGTGAACTTGCGCTCCAGCGCCAAGGCCAGGATCGCCTCGCGCACCTTGCGGTCGAAGGTCTTGTTGTTGTTGAGGAAGATATTGCGCGCCAGCTGCTGCGTGATGGTGGACCCGCCCTGACGAAACGCGCCCGTTTCCACCCGCACCTTCACTGAACGCAGCACGCCGATCGGATCAACGCCGTAATGGTCGTAGAAGCGCCGGTCTTCCACCGCGACCATCGCGTTGCGCATCGATTCCGGGATCTGGTCGTATTTCAGCCAGCGGCCATAACTCGGCCCGATCGAAACGATCTCGCGCCCGTCGCGGGCATGGACGACGATCGTCTGGCCATGTTCGCTCGCCTTCAGAGAGGAGTAGCTGGGCAGCGAATTCTTCGTCGTCCACACGGCCATGGCCAGCCCGCCCACGGCGAGCAGGCCAAGGAATACGAAAAAGAGAATGATCCGCCTGAGCCAGCGAAAACGCCCCGGCTGCCTTTCGGCCCGCCGCGCGCTTCGCCCACTACCGTTCGACCGTCTGTTCCGGGTCATCGCTGCCTGTCGTTCAGCCCCGGGAGGACGGGGATCGGGTTAAACATGGCCAAAACATGGCCAAGCCAGCCGTAACGCTTGCTGAACGATGGCGATGCGGTCAATCCGCCTACCCGTCCTTTTCCGCTTCGAAATCCAGCGAAGCGCTGTTGATGCAGTAACGCATCCCGCCCGCGGCAGGCGGCCCGTCGGGAAAAACGTGCCCCAGATGGCCGTCGCAATTGGCGCAGCGCACTTCGGTGCGGATCATGCCGTGGGACATGTCGCGATACTCGGTAACGCTGTCGCCCTCGCTCGGCGCGGTGAACGCCGGCCAGCCGCAGCCCGAATTATATTTCGCATCGCTGTCGAACAGCTTCTGCCCGCATCCGGCGCAGTAGTATTCGCCCTCGTCGTAAAACTTGTCGTACTTGCCGGTGAAGGCCCGTTCGGTCCCGGCCTCCCGCAGGATATGGTACTGTTCCGGCGAAAGCTTTTCGCGCCATTCGGCATCGGTCAGCGTAGGCTTGTCAGACATGGTCAATCCTGTGTCAGCGTGTTCTGGTTGCCCGCGATATGGTTAGCGGGCGCCGGTCCGACAAGCAGGATGGACCCTTCGTGGCCGATGACGACAAGCCGCGTGCCGACCGGCGCATCCGCACCGCGTGCCAGCCATTCGCTGTCGCCCAGCCGGACGCGGCCTTCGCCACCCTCGAAAGCCTGCGTGACCACAACGCCCGTTCCCACCAGCCGCGCACCGCGATCGTTGAGAAGGGGGTCCGTCGTTTCGGAGCCGGCATAATCCAGCCATTCGCGCGCGGCGTAGACCGATGCGGCGGCAAAGGCGATGAACGTCACGAGCTGTATCGAGACCGAGATATCGGCAACCGCGGCGACAAGCCCCGTGACGAAAGCCGCCACTGCCAGCCAGATCAGGAAGTAGCCGGGCACGATCATCTCGATCCCGGCCATAACCACCCCGGCAATCAGCCAGAGCCACGATGAGTCGAGATCGGAAAGCCAGTCCATCGCGCGCCGCCCGCCCTCAATCGCCGTAAGTGCGCGGCACGCTGGGCGTGGCAGATCGTTTCGCCGTCACGTTCGCGCCGCCCGGCTGCGCCGCGCCCGCCGGCGGGGTCACCGCATCGCGCACCAGTTCGCCGATCCCGCCAAGCGAGCCGATAAGCTGCGTCGCTTCAACCGGGAAAAGGATGGTCTTGGCATTGGGCGAAGTCGCGAAACCTTCCACCGCCTCGACATATTTTTGCGCGACGAAATAGTTGAGCGCCTGCGTACCCGAAGAGGCGATGGCTTCGGAAACGACGCGGGTCGCCTCTGCTTCTGCCTGCGCTTCGCGTTCGCGCGCCTCGGCATCGCGGAAGGCCGATTCCTTCCGGCCCTCGGCCTCAAGGATGCGGGCCTGCTTCTGCCCTTCGGCACGCAGGATTTCGGATGCACGGCTGCCTTCGGCCTCAAGGATCTGGGCGCGCTTCTCGCGCTCCGCCTTCATCTGGCGGGCCATGGCGTCGGAAATGTCGCGCGGCGGGCGGATGTCCATGATTTCCACACGCGTGACTTTTACGCCCCACGGCGAAGTCGCATGGTCCACCACGGAAAGCAGGCGCGCGTTGATGTCGTCGCGCTTGGACAATGTCTCGTCGAGATCCATCGACCCCATCACCGTGCGCAGGTTCGTGGTCGTAAGCGCCTGGATCGCACCGCGCAGGCCCGACACCTCGTAAGCCGCCTTGCCCGCGTCCAGCACCTGGAAAAACACGACCGCGTCGACCCCGACCATCGCGTTGTCCTTGGTAATGATCTCCTGCCCCGGAATGTCGAGCAGCTGTTCCATCATGTTGATCTTGTGCCCCACCCGGTCGATCAGCGGTACGATGATGTGCAGCCCCGGATTGGCCGGCTTCACGAAACGGCCCATGCGTTCGATCGTGTAGACGTAGCCCTGCCGCACGACACGCACGCTGGAAAACAGGAAAATGCCCAGCAGGACAATCAAGGCATACAGAAAGATATCCATCACGACCCCCGATTACGCATTCAAACCGGGCACCCCCTGCGCCCGCTGCGGCCGTCTTTTGCCGCGACGCGGTTAATAATGCGTCTTTTCTTCCGGTTTGGCCAGTTCGAAGCAGGTGCCGATGTCATAACGCTGCACCCCGCCGAGCAGCGCGGCGACCTTGGCGACGCTGTCGGCCTCCATCGCCAGCACGGCATCGGCGTCGGCCTGCGTGCGGCCCTGTTCGGTTGCCTCGCGACGGGTGCGGGCCTCAAGCACTGTCGCCAAAGTCAGCAGGTCCTTGGCACGGTCGGTCAGTCCCTCCGCCCCGTGCACCTCTTCGTAGGACAGGCGCAGGATCGCGGCGCACTGCGGCAGGTTCGGCTGCTGTAGCGGCGGTACTTCGGCGTCGAGCAGCGCAAGACACGGCCCCATCACTGCGGCCAGAACGCCGTCGGCATCGCCGTCGGCCACAGCTTGCGTCTGCAACGTGGTGGCCGCATCCCGCATCGCCGTGGCGACATCCGCCTCGCTCCACCCAGCATCGATCAGGCTGCTGCCGGTCTGCACCATGTATTCCCGCCCGCGCCAGCCCAGTGGCGGATAGTCAACCGCCCTGCCGCGCTGCTGTTCGCCGGCGACGATGGCAAAGGCGGCAGAGCACCTGACGGCAGCGCGATCGGCGGCGGAAATCGCCCGATCTGCAGATGCAGGCGGCGTTTGCGCTGCCCCGGCAAGCAACGCGGCAGCAATGATGGTGTGCGGTAAGAGACTGAACATTGAAAGCTTTCTGCATCGTGAACACATGCAGGTCAAACCCGCCCACCTACTGACACATGTGTTATATCCCGATCGTAAATATGAGGCTATCAAGACCGCATCATGGCTTATGGAAACAGGGACAATCGCGGCGGCGTCGGGGATCCGGTCTTGCTGCACGACAAACGGCTCGAAGCGCTCGCCGAATACGAAGTCCTGGACAGCGAGGCGGAGCGCAGCTTCGACGATATCGCCTTCATCGCCAAAAGCGTGTGCCAGACACCGGTCGCCCTCGTCAGCCTGGTCGAGGAAGACCGGCAGTGGTTCAAGGCGCGCATCGGGTTCGAGGCATGCGAAACCCCGATCGAGCAGTCGGTCTGCCGCCACGGCCTTGTCAGCCGCGATTTACTGGTCATCCCCGACCTGACAGCCGATCCGCGCACCCGCGACAATCCGCTCGTGCTGACCGATCCCAATATCCGCTTCTATGCCGGCGCACCGTTGGTCACGCCGATAGGAACGGCGATCGGCATGCTTTGCGTGATCGATGTTGCGCCCCGCCCCGAAGGCCTGACACCGGAGCAGCAGAGAGCGCTTTCCGGGCTCGCCAACCAGGTCATTACGCAACTGGAACTGCGCAAAGCCTTGCGCGAAAAAGAAGCGCGCCTACGCGAAGAGCAGGAGGAAGCCACGATCCTGCGCCGCGCGATGGACCGGCTGCAGATGGCGGAAGAGGCAGGTGAAATCGGTGCCTACGAAGCGGATTTCGCAAGCCGGACGATAACGGTCAGCCGCGAATTCTGCCGCATTTACGGAATCGAGCCGCGTCAGGCCATCGCCATCGAGGAACTGAATTCCCGCGTACCCGGGACCGCCGAAATCGACGCGGTGATAACAGGAGCCACGGATTTCGGACGCGGCGAATTCAAAATCGAACGCGCCAACGACGGATGCGAACGCTGGATCGATATACGCGCACGGTACCTCCGCGACGATGCCGGCAATCGTACCGGCGTGACGGGCGTCGTCAGCGACGTGACCGACCAGCGCGCCATCAACGAGGAAATCTCGCACCGGCTGAAGAACACGATGGCGCTGGTGCAGGCGATCGCGGGACACACGCTGCGCCACATCGCCGATCCGGAACCGGTGCAGGAATTCAACCGGCGGGTTTCCGCGCTTGCCACCGCGCACGACATTCTGCTTTCCCGCACCAGCGCGGTCGCCTTTTTCCACGAAGTGGCCGATGGCGTGCTGGCGCGGCTGTCGGTGGACGACAGGGTCGAAATTGCCGGACGCAACGTGGAATTGTCGTCGCGTGCCGTGCTGGTCCTTTCCATGCTGCTGCACGAACTTGGCACCAATGCCATGAAGTACGGCTCGCTCTCAGCCGATGGCGGCAAGGTCACACTCGACACGACGATCGAAACGCGCGAGGATGGCGAGTGGCTGATGATCGAGTGGCGCGAAACCGGCGGGCCAGCGGCGCAACCGCCTGAAAAACTCGGCCTTGGCACCCGCCTCATCCAGCGCGGACTTGCGCCCGATGGCCAGACCGACCTCAGCTACGATGCCGCAGGGTTCTGTGCGGTGATTGCCTCGCCGGTCTCGCAAATCCGCGCCTGATCGCAACCGGTGCCCGGTCAGGCGCGGGGCGCTTGCCGGCGGTAACTGAGCGCTTCGGCAATGTGGATACGGCCCACGTTGTTCGCACCGGCCAGATCCGCAATCGTGCGCGCAACACGCAATATCCGCACATAGCCGCGCGCGGACAAGCGCATCGCATCTGCCGCCTGCATCAGCAGCTTGCGCCCCTCTTCATCCGGCTGCGCGTGGGTATCCAGCAGATCGCCGTCGAGATCGGCATTCGTTCGCGCCTGCGTCCCTTCCAGCCGCCGGGTCTGCAAGTCGCGGGCACGGGCGACACGAACGGCGACGGCTTCGCTCCCCTCGGCAGGGGGCGGTAGGGCAAGATCGCGTGCCGATACCGGATCGACTTCCACATGCAGGTCGATGCGGTCGGGTATTGGAGGGAAATCAAGCGATGATCTGCAGTTTCGCACTGATGGCGGGCGGTTCGTTTTGAGTGGCGTGAAGTGACTCGACGGGGCGTGGTAGCGGAGGTGCGAGTTCATCAAGCTCCCTGACGCGGCGATTGCCGTTCAGGATCGCTGCTATCGGGTGATCGTAGCCGAGGAGGGCTTCGCTCGATCCCCCCGACAGGTGCTCCCGTTATCAGGCTGTTCACCTTAAACGAAGTTTAAGCGATGAAAAATATGATGAAAATGTAAGGCAGGTCTTTTTTCTTGCTTCAAAGGCGGCCATGCTCTGAATCGCTGGTTCTCACACCGACAGAGTATGCGTATCACCGACACAGGGGGCAAGACGCGCGATGAGTTTCTTAAAGGCATTATTCTCAAGGAAGTTCCAAGACGAGTCTTACATCGAACACTGGATCGAAAAACTTGCTCACCGTGAGGACCCATGCGAATATCTGCGTGAGGTTAGCTTCGACTCCGTCGCCCAGTTTATGACCGATAGGCGCGCTCGTGTTCTGTCCACCGGTGAACCGTATCCGGATGAAAGCAACTTATACCGACTATCACTCCGTGGTCGATATTACGATGTGATGGCAACCCGTTCATTCGACCGGGCTGGCGTTTTGCTCACCTCGGAGTTTAGTGAGACCCTATAGGCTTTGCTCAATGGCGGTTGAGCGCGATGAATGATGGTGCAGCCTTCGAGCTTACGGCACACCGTCGGAAGCCGGAATCCAGTCGCCAGTCTGGTTGTCGAAATCAAGGGTCATCACAGGCCCGCCGCCGACGGGAAAAACTTCCACAAAGATTCGGCCCGTTTTATCAGAGGATGCGTCTGCTCGGGCCTTTGCATCCGCGAGGCTTGAGCATCGAATGACCTCTCGATTTCCGAGCGTTAATAAAACCAATTCCGACACGATGAGAGCCTCAATCACTCAACACTAATAAATCCAAATCGGCTATGCGGCGCAAGCAGGCAGCAGAGTGTCAATTATTGTGATGCCAGCGCTCGATAGACACTTGTCCTGCCAATGCCCAACAGCCCGGCGATCTCCGTGGGCCTCAAACCTTGCCCATGCAGTCGCCTGACCGTAGAGTAGTCGATGCTGGGCGAGCGCCCTTTATACCGCCCTTCTTGCTTGGCGCGGGCGATGCCTTCCGCCTGCCGTTCAGCCCGCAAATCGGTTTCAAAGGCGGCAACCGCACCGAGGATCGATAGCGTGAGCTTTCCGGTCGGCGTCGTGGTATCGACGCCACTCTGGGCAAGGCATCGAAAGCCGACGCCCTTCGCTTCCAAAGTAGCGAGCAGGTTGTGGAGGTCTTGTGTCGAACGCGCGAAGCGGTCGAGGCGCGATACAACGACGATGTCACCAGCGCGCGCGGCCTTGATGGCGTCGCGAAGAGCTTCGCGATCCGTCGCCTGCCGACCGGACTTCTTCTCGCTGTAGATTTGATCGCAACCAGCCGCACGGAGCGCTCCCTCCTGAACAGTGAGGTCCTGCCCCGTACTGCTAACCCTCGCATAGCCGATCAACATCAATCTGTTCCGTATAAGCTTAAGACTCTACTGGGATGTTCCGAAAGGATCGCTATGTCAAGCCATTCGGAACAAATTAGAATGCAGAAGCTCCTTCCATTTAGGTATACCCTTTCAAGTCATCCTCTTATTTGGGTATAAGAAGCCATTGCCCTGTGATGAGGGCTTCGGCGGCTGGTGGTGAACCGAGAGCATCCCTTCCCGCGTTGGCGCAACAACGGATCGGAATGCGCGGTGCGCCGCTCGATCAGGCGTCGAACGGCAGGAACATGATGCGGTCTGCGCTATCGATGTCCGTGAAATACTTGGTCGAGTAAGACAGCCATCCTTCGGCATCGGTGATCCTTTCGACGACGCTGGTGCCGCCAACGATCCGCGCCGCCCAAGGATTGAGCCGCTTCGGATTGATGGTGATGTCGGCGGTCAGGGGGCGAAACAGCCCCTCGAAGTCTGTCCAGCGGTTAGGCGCAACGCGGAATACTGCATGGATGTGCCCGACCAGCGGGAGCCCCTCCATGATGCCCGCTGCTTCTGTGCGCAAATGGCGCTTTGATGCGGTGTTATAACGCGGACCTAACAATGCCTGATCGACATCGCGATGGAAGCGGGTGAAGGCGCTGCGCAAGAACTCCGCCGTCGTCCGCTCGGTGCGATGATTGGGCTTGAGGGTTACGGCGTGCGTGTAACCCTGATCACCAAGAAACTCGACCCACGCCTGTCGAGTGTCAGCCGTAGATAGCGGCATCATGACGGCTTAATGTTAGCCAGCGCGTTGTTGGCGCTCTGAATCGCATTGTTGGCGCTGCGCACCGTGTCCTGATACTTGTAAGCGGCGCTCGTCTTGCGTTTCTGCGCAGCGTTGCGCTTTTCATGCGCAGCGCGCCGTTTTTCGGCGGCTCGGCGGTGACGCTCGGCGGGGGTGAGTTCTTCGATAAGTTCATAATATCGCATGTCTGTATTTATACTATTTGGGTAATATTATCAACATCCATTGATCATCTCACACCCTCGACTTCGTTCGCAATATTCATTTGCGCAATCCCAGAAATTCTTTTGGTTCTATATGGAGAAACGACCTTCTATTTTCGAGTGAAAAGAGATTTCTGTGTCGGCCATTTAGCCTGTTTGGGGCGTGGTCTATGCCGCCTTTTGATTTCGCCTGATGAAGCGGTCGATCACTTCCTGTTGTTCACTGGACGCCCCGACACTTTTCCGTTGCGGATGGACGAGATCAAGATAGCCCACGCGACCATTGCGCCAAATGTGAATGACTGCCATCTCGCCGAGCAGTCTCACTGTGACGATGCCGCGCCGGTCGTCGAAATCCGCCCGTTCAACAATATCCTGTAAAGCAGCCTTGGCCCGCGAACGGGCCTGATACCGTTCTTCCGGGTCGTCGTTTTCCATCATCCCGCGAATTTCGCTGACACGGCGCACATGCTCTGCGGGTGATACCTTGCCCCGTGCCGTCGCCAGATTTTCTTCTGCTTGCTCCAACGCGGCTTTTGCCGCGGTGCTTTCCTTTCCCCGCTCGCCGACTATCACCGCTTGCGCTTCGGCAGCTTCCTCATCATCGATGTTGTTCGCCACCATGAGCGCGCGCTTCAATCTTGCTGCCGCGTCTTTCGCATCGCGTCGAGCCGCGAACACCGCCATCTCAAGCTCTGCGCAACCGTCATCAACTGCAAAGTGCTGATCGTCCATCGCTCGCTCAAGCAAAGCATCGAGTAGCGGGGTTTCAATTCGTTGATAGGACCAGCCCAAGGAATGATCGCAAGTCTTCGTCCGCTTGTTGCCCGAGCAATAGAGAAAGTAGTGTTGGTGCTTCTCGCCCTTCTTGTTGATCCGAACCCGTGCGCTGCCCATCGCATCCATCTTCGCCCCGCACCGCCCGCACCGAGCTTTCGGACCAAACAAGTTGCTTACCGCACGCCCCTTGCCCTGCGCCCGCATCTGCGCATCGAGACGGCCATCGTTAGCTTTGTCGAAGGTCGCACGGTCGATGAGTTGCGGATAGATCATGACGGGTTCACCGATTGGCTTGCGCTCACCGCCGCGCGGATGCGTGTGCGGTTGCCAATAGCCCATGACAGCCGGGTTGTTCAGAATGCGTCCGACATAAGTGCCGGTCCAATATTTCGCCTTCCGTTTGCCCCGCCCCCAAGTATTGAAAGCGGGATCGGTCTTCATCAGTTCGTTAAACTGCCGAGCAGTGGTTTCCTTGCCGATACCTTTTAGCCGGTTCGCGAAAATCATTTTCACGAGCCGTTCGCGCTCTTTAAGCACGACGAACGCACCATTTTCGATTTCCAGCCAGTGGGGGCAATGGTGCTTCGCCGGAAGCACCTCACCCGCCGCGAGCTTGTCGCGCTTCTGTTGCCACGCCGCGCCGACCCGTTCGGCCTTTTTCTTTGATTCATGGTGTGACCCGAAGGCGGTGATGAGCACGGTCATCAATCCCGCTATGTTGTTGGTCATCATGTCATGGTCGATGATCTGTCCCGACTTCGCCACTTCGATGGTGAGGCCAAGGCCAAGAACAGGACCGAGCCAGCCCAACATCGTCACCGCGTCTTGGCGCGATAGGCGGTCCAGTTCCTCAACCGTCAAAATCGTTTCGGCGGGATCGATCTCACCCGTGCGAAGCTCGGCAACGAATTTCGCGAGATTTCCAGATTTGATGTTCGCGCCCGTGTAAGCGGACTTGCCGGAATCGACGATTGGCTTGGTTGAAATTACCCGTCCAAGTCGTTCATTGTAACTGACGCAATTGGTTATTTGTCGTTCGAGAGTGCTTCCAGTGGCCTGTTCGTGAGTTGACCATCGCGCATAGATGTAAACTAATTTCGTCTTCATGAGACCACTCTACCAACTGGGTTGAATGGTCCGCAATATTGTCGAGCAGCGGACCTGAAACACGGCTCTGATAATCGGCCGCGCACTTCGGCGCGCGGGAGCAAGCGAGCGCCGGATCGCCCAGATGCCCGCAGCGGCACGGATTCATTGCCGCCACCAGCTGCACATTGGCTGGGAATGTTACGTGCGCATTGGCCCGCGCCACACTGACCTCGCGCGTTTCGAGCGGCTGGCGCAGCGAATCGAGTACGGCACGCTGGAACTCCGGCAGTTCGTCGAGGAAGAGGACGCCGAGATGGGCAAGGCTGACCTCCCCCGGCTTCACCTTCAGCCCGCCCCCCGTCAGCGCCGCCATCGATGCGGAATGATGCGGGCTGCGGAAAGGGCGCGCGCGGCTGATGCGCCCGTCCTCCAGCAGTCCGGCCACGGATTGCACCATGCTCGCCTCCAGGGCCTCGGCACTGGTCAGGGGCGGCAGGATGCCCGGCAGGCAGGACGCGAGCAGCGACTTACCGGCACCGGGTGGCCCGATCATCAGCAGGTTATGCCCGCCCGCCGCCGCGATCTCCAGCGCGCGCTTTGCGGTTTCCTGTCCCTTCACCTGTTTCAGGTCGGCAGACGGCGGAGGAGTATCCACGCCCCCGGGGCCGGGCGCAGGCAATTGCTGCGTGCCTTTCAGGTGGTTGAGCAGACTGATCAGGTCAGGCGCAGCCACCACGGCATCGCCGCCCGCCCACGCCGCTTCCGCCCCTTGCGCCGCCGGACAGATCAGGCGCTTACCCTCGTTAGCGGCGTGCATCGCGGCCAGCAGGGCGCCCGGCGTCGCCGCGATCCGCCCGTCGAGCGCAAGTTCGCCCACGACGACGCATTCGCCCAGTTGCTCGGCATCGGTCACGCCCATTGCCGCCAGCAACGACAGCGCGACCGGCAGGTCGTAGTGGGAACCTTCCTTGGGCAGGTCGGCGGGGGAGAGGTTGACGGTAATCCGCTTGGGCGGCAGCGCCAGCCCCATAGCGGCCAGCGCGGCGCGCACGCGTTCGCGGCTTTCCCCGACCGCCTTGTCGGCAAGTCCGACGACGTTGAATGCGGGCAGTCCCGGTGCCAACTGGCACTGGACTTCCACGCTGCGCGCCTCCAGCCCGAGATAGGCCACGGTGCGGACCAATGCGACCATGTCTTTGATACGACCCCAGAATTTTCTGCAATGCCGTCATGCCCATCGGGGATCACCCTGTCGAGAGGGACTATGCGCACGATGCACAGCCGCTTGACTCGCGGCCTGCTTGCCCGTAACGGCACGCCCACACAGGCGGTCGCCCATGTTCGGCGGCCCTTTTTCGTTAGTTTCTTGAGGAATTCGCCATGAAGCGCACTTTCCAGCCGAGCAACCTCGTGCGCAAGCGTCGCCACGGTTTCCGCGCCCGCCTCGCCACCCCCGGTGGTCGCAAGGTCCTGCGCGCCCGTCGTGCACGCGGCCGCAAGAAGTTGAGCGCCTGATTGTTTGAGGGTCGAACGACGTTCGACCCGCTCAATCGCCGGTGCAATCCTTCGGATTGTCGGGCTCTCCACGCCAATAAGGCGCGACGGCCATTCGGCCTTGCGGGCTGCCCTCACGGGCAGCCCGAAGTCGTTTCCTGCCTGTATCGATAGTGGCGCGGGGCGCGTAGCGACTCCCGCAAGGCCGAACGGCCACCGCCGCTTATTGCGACGGAGCCAAGCGGTCCGGATGGACCGCGCCCGGCGTTTGAGGGACTCAAACAAAAACCCTAACATATCGCCATGACGCACCCGCTCGCCTCGAAACCTCAAGTCATCCGCAAGCGGGCGGACTTTCTTGCCGCGAACAAGGGCCTGCGGGTCGCGCGGCCCGGTTTCGTGCTGCTTGCCCGCCCCAACGGGCTGGAGGGCGATCCGATGCGTTACGGCATTACCGTCACCAAGCGAATCGGCAACGCAGTCGTGCGCAACCGGATGAAGCGGCGTTTTCGCGAACTGCTCTGGTCCGCACTGCCCGAACACGGTCTTCCCGGACACGATCATATCCTGATCGGACGCGAAGGCGGGATCGAGCGGGACTTTGCCAGGCTGGGCGAGGAACTGGCGATGGCGCTGACCCGCGCGCGGGAGGGCAAGGGCGATCCGCCGCGCGCCCGCCGGCCCCGCTCCGGCCAGCCCCGCGAAAGGAAACCGCGCGCATGAAGTGGATCCTGATCGCCATCGCGCGCCTGTGGCAGATCGGCCCGTCGGCAATCCTGCCCCCGTCATGCCGCTACAGCCCGTCATGTTCGCAATACGCGATAGAGGCGCTGAAGAAGTACGGCGCGATTAAGGGTGGCTGGCTTGCGACCAAGCGGCTATTGCGCTGCCACCCTTGGGGAGGGCATGGGCACGATCCGGTGCCCTGACCGGCATCGGCCGGCCGACTTGGACTTGAAATTACCAAAGGTTTCTAGGTGGAAAACAGTCAGCGCAACATGATTACGGCAGTGGTGCTGATCGCACTGCTGATGCTCGGCTGGGAGCTGGGCCTGAACTATTTCTACCCGCAGCCCGAACAGCCGGTCGCCGCCGCGACCGAAGCGGCCCCCGCAAGCGAGGAGCAGGCGAAGGTCAAGCATACCCGCGAAGGCGGCCTGACCGATCCGGCGGCCATCGCCGAGGAAGAGGCGGATCTGGACCAATCGCTGGGCAGCAAGGACCGCATCGCCATCGATTCGCCCGAAGTGCTCGGCTCGATCAATCCCGTCGGCGCGAAGATCGACGATCTGACACTGAAGACCCATCGCCAGACGGTCGAGAAGGATTCCGGCCCTGTCCGCCTGTTCTCGCCCGCCGGTACGCCCGCGCAGCAGTTCGCGCAGTTCGGCTTCGTCGGCGACAACGTCCGCCTCCCCGGCCTCGACACCGCATGGCAGACAGAAGGCGGCCCGCTCGCTCCCGGCAAGCCGGTTACGCTGAAGTGGAGCAACGGTGAGGGGCTGACTTTCTCGATCCTGTTCGAGATCGACGAACATTACATGATCACGGCGACCCAGACGGTCGCGAACACCGGCGACAGCTCTGTTGCGGTAAAGCCGTTCGCGCTGGTCAACCGCACCAGCAACACCGCCAGTGTCGATACGTGGACCGTGCATTCAGGGCCCATCGGCGCCTTCGACGGTTCGGTCAGCTTCGGCAACGACTATGACGACGTTGCAGAAAAGGGCACGATCGGCGGACTGGGCGCGGCAGAATGGATCGGGTTCACCGACATCTACTGGCTCTCCGCCCTCATCCCGCAGGAAGGTGCGAAGACGACCACCGACTTCCGCTCGCTGGGCGATGCCAGGTTCCGCGCCGACGTCATCTATGACGCGATGACCGTCCCTGCAGGCAAGCAGGTTTCGCGCACCACGCAACTTTTCGCCGGTGCGAAGGAAAGCCGTGTGCTCGACATGTACGAGGATGGCGGCATCACCCACTTCGGCCTCGCCATCGACTGGGGCTGGTTTCGCTGGTTCGAAAAGCCGATCTTCTGGCTGCTGACCCGCCTGTTCGAGATCGTCGGCAACTTCGGCGTCGCGATCATCCTGCTGACCGTCATCGTGCGCGGAGTCATGTTCCCCATCGCCCAGCGCCAGTTCGCGTCCATGGCCGCGATGAAGGCGGTGCAGCCCAAGATGAAGGCGCTGCAGGAGCGGTACAAGGACGACAAGCAGATGCTCCAATCCAAGATGATGGAGCTCTACCGCGAGGAAAAGGTGAACCCGCTGGCCGGCTGCCTGCCGATGTTCCTGCAGATTCCAGTGTTCTTTGCACTGTATAAGGTACTGATGCTGGCGATCGAAATGCGCCACCAGCCCTTCATCCTGTGGATCAGGGACCTTTCCGCCCCCGATCCGCTGCACATCCTGAACCTGTTCGGCCTGCTGGATTTCAACCCGCCCGGCTTCCTTGCCATCGGCGTGCTCGCGATTCTGCTGGGCATCACGATGTGGCTGCAGTTCAAGCTGAACCCGGCGCAGATGGATCCGGCCCAGCAGCAGATCTTCATGCTGATGCCGTGGTTCATGATGTTCATCATGGCGCCGTTCGCGGCCGGCCTGCTGATCTACTGGATCACGTCCAACCTGCTGACCATCGGCCAGCAAAAGCTGCTCTATTCGCGCCACCCGCAGTTGAAAGCATCTGCGGCGGAGGACATGAAGGAAAAGCTGAAGACCGACCTCGCCAGGGAAAAGGCCGAGAAGAACGGCAAGGCAAAGGGCTGACGTGGAAGAGACACTTCCCGAAGACCCCGGTCAGGCCCTCTACGAGGAACGTGCGCGCAAGCTCTTTTCCGGGCCGGTGACGTTCCTGCTATCGGCCCCGCAGCTGAAGTTCCTTCCCGATCCGATCGTGCCGGAAATCGCGTTCGCGGGCCGGTCAAACGTCGGCAAGTCATCGCTGCTGAATGCGTTGACGGGGCGCAAGGCGATTGCGCGCACCTCCGTCACGCCGGGGCGCACGCAAGAACTGAACTACTTCAACGTCGGCGGTTCGGAGGATGGCGAAACCCCGCCGGAATTCCGGCTGGTCGACATGCCCGGCTACGGCTTTGCCAAGGCACCGCCCGCCGTCGTGAAGAAGTGGCGCTTCCTCGTGAACGACTTCCTGCGCGGGCGTCAGGTGCTGAAGCGCTGCCTGCTGCTGATCGACGCGCGCCACGGGATCAAGCCGGTGGATGCCGAGATCATGGAAATGATGGACATGGCCGGCGTGTCATACCGCGTCGTCCTGACGAAAGCGGACAAGGTCAAGGCGAGCGAACTTGCCGCGACACTGGCGAAGACCGAGGCCGCCGCCCGCAAGCACGCGGGCGCCTATCCGGAGATTTCGGTCACAAGCTCCGAAAAGGGCATGGGCATAGACGAACTGCGCGGCTTCGTGCTGCAAAGCGCGGAAAGCTGAGCCGAGCGCCCACCGTTACCCCGCGATGATCAGCAGTTCCTCGTCGTACTCGACCAGTCCGGCATTCGGCGTGATGGCTGCAATCGTTCCGTCCCGGTCCGCCGTTACGTAAGTCGTTCGGTCGAGCACGGAAAGTTCGGCAATGCGATCACCGCAAGCGACCATGTCGCCAACGGCAGCGATCGCATGGAACAGGGCGAGATGCGGCGCACGCACCACGCTTTCGGCGGCCGGAACCGCCGCTTCCGCCACCTCGCCCACTCCGCGCATCGGGCTGGTGCTGCCGGCACGACGCGTCAGGAAATACTCGAACCCGTCGCCCGCAACGTGAACTTCGCTCAGTGGCGAGTTCCTGAATTCGCGCAGGAACGCCCTTATCGAATGGCTGACATCGTTCACGACACGCCCTCCTCTGAATAGATCGCAAGAGCCACGGGCAGGATCGTCGGCGCGTAGAACCGCTCTACTCCGGCCGAGAGCGCGGTCCTGACAACCTCCGGATTGGCCAGCGCATTGCCCCGGACAGAGGTGGCACCTTGCAACGATTGCTTAAGACCGTCGGCATCGGCCGCCAGCAGCGGATCGAGATCGAGCGCATCGTCGGCCCCGTCCGCACCCGGTGCGCTGACACGCGCGCGGACACCTTCGGGCAGCCAGTCGAGAACACAGCCAAGATAGCGATCATCGCGTTCCGACGGGATTTCGGTGGGCAGTTCGCCCGCGAAGACCAATCCGGCCTCTCCATCGATCGTCACCGTTTCTCCTGCGCGTGCGACAAGCCCGTCGCCCGTGCCGACGACACAGGGGCGGCCCAGCGCACGGCTGACGACAGCGGCGTGCGAGGTCGATCCGCCCTGTTCGGTCACGATGCCGCGTGCGGCGATCATGCCGTGAATATCGTCCGGGCTGGTCGTCTTGCGCACAAGGATGACCGCTTTGCCCTCTGCGGCAAGCCGTTCGGCTTCATCGGAATCGGCGACGAGCACGCCCGATGCCGCGCCGGGGCAAGCACCCTCGCCCTTGGCGATGACGGGCTGATCGTCGCCGCCCGATGTCAGTCGCGGCAGGAGCATCGCGCTCGCCTGTTCGGCAGTCACGCGCGAAAGTGCGGTGGCGATATCGATCGCGCCTTCTTCCACCATGTCGACCGCAAACCGCATCGCCGCCTGCGGCGCGCGTTTGGCAGACCGGCTCTGCAACAAGTAGAGTTCGCCGGTCTGGACCGTGAATTCGATGTCCTGAACGTCGCGGTTCTCGCTCTCCAGCCGGGCCGACGCCTCCAGCAGGCGGGCATGGGCGTCCGGTTCGCGTTCCCGCATCACATCAAGCGGCAGCGGGGTGAACTTGCCGGAAACGACATCCTCGCCCTGCGCACGCGGCAGGTATTCGCCATAGGGCGCCTTGTCGCCAGTCAGCGGATTGCGGCTGAAAAGCACGCCGGTCCCGCTTCGATCGTCGAGGTTGCCGAAGATCATCGACTGGACGGTAACCGCCGTACCCAGATCGTCGGGAATATTGTTGTGCTTGCGATAGCGCTTGGCCCGGCGCGTGTTCCAACTGTCGAACACGGCGCGGATAGCGCCGGTCAGCTGCTCGCGCGGGGTGGCGGGCATCGGCGTTCCGAAGCCGGCAAGCTGCTCGCGCCAGTCGGCAGGAGCGCCGCTGCCTTCAGCCTCGAAAGGTTGCTTGAGCACGATGCCGGCATAGAGTTCGACGAAGCGGCGATGCGTATCGCGGGCAAAGTCGGCCATGCCGGTCTCTGCCGCCAGTGCCGCCTCGCTATCGTCGTCGATGCCAAGGTTCAGCACCGTGTCCATCATGCCCGGCATGGAGATGGCCGCACCGGACCGGACGGAAACCAGCAGTCGCTTGTCGCCTCTGCCGAACGTGCGGCCCATCTGCTCTTCCAGCCATGCCATCGCACTGTCGACCTCGTCCTCCAGCCCCGGCGGCATCGCGCCCGCTTCCTGATACGCGAGGCACGCTTTCGTGGTGATCGCAAAGGCAGGCGGAACCGGCAGGCCAAGCGCCTTCATGTCCGCGATCGACTTCGCCTTGCCGCCCACGAGTTCGCGGGTGACCGCCCCCTCTCCGTCGAGAAGGACAATCCATTCGTAGCTCATCGGCTTACTCCTCCCGCTCGCGGCCCATGATGCGCAGCAGGTCCTCGTGCAGTTCGAACCACACGGTGTGATAGCTCTCGCGCCGGATATCGCTGACCCATTCGTGATCGCCGTCCTCGGCCTTCTCCAGCGCTTCCAGCAGCTTGTCGGAGTAAACCTTGAGGCGCGGCAGCCGCGCGGCCAGACGGGTAAGGATCGGCTCGACTTGTTCGTGCACAGCGCCCAGCCGGTCGATGACATCGGCGTCGTAGTCTTCGTCGGAATGGTCGTTGGCGACAGCCTTGCCGCCCACTGTCATCGTCTGCCAATCGGTGATGACCTGCTTGAGGGTGACGTTCACCCGCTCGAACGCTTCGTAAGGCTGAACGAAGGCGCTGTCCTCTCGCAATGCGCCGAACACCAGCGGATAGCGGGCGCGGAGCGTAACGTCGGTCAGCGGCGCGACCATGTAACGATCGCCATTTGCCATCACCCGCCCGCCGGCGACTGCGGCGGCAAGCTGTGCCTCCACTTCGGCAACCGGCATCGCGATGATTCCCGCGATTTCCGGCGCGGTCGAATTGCGTTTCAGCGCGGTGCCGTGCAGCACGGTTTCCCGCGTGTTCATGCCCGCGCTCATGCCGCGCCTCCTTCATGCCGCCAGACCTTGCCGGTCCGGTCGATCTTTTCCTGGTAATCCTCTGCCGTCTTGGCATCGGCGCTGGCCTCGATCGTCACCGTGTCGCCGTCGCGGATGCCGGTGACCTTGGCGTTCATCAGGCAGGGAATGTTGTATTCGCGCGAAAGTATGCCGAGGTGCGATCGCACCGTGCCGCCGGCACAGATGACCCCTGCAAACTGGTCGATGATCGGCGCGGTCAGCGTGCCGCCCGAATCGTCGATTACCGCGATGGTGCCCGGCGGCACACCGTCGGTCAGGTATTGCAGCACCCGCTCGTTCGACCGGATGTAGCGTGCCGTGCCGGTCACGTTGCGGGCATGGCGAACCACGTTGTCGCCCACGCCGCACAGGGCCATGCCATTCTCGTCCAGCTCTCCGACAGGGGCGTCGGGATGCTCGAACATGAAGCTGTCGCCCTTGCCGTCGGCATCGGGACCGGGTTTGTAGATCGCGGGATTTTCGCCAACCGAAACGGCGGCGGACCAGTCGAAGCGATAGCCGCTTGCCAGCACGCTCCGCTCCACATCCTGCATCATGCCCGCATCGACCAGCGCCGTGTTGCCGGACATTGCAAAAAGCGCCCAGTCCTGCCCCGAAGCGGCATAGGCATCGCGCACTTTCCCGCGCACCAGCGCCAGAATAGCCTCGGCCAGCGGAGTCGCCTCCGGCCCGGCGTGGCGCAATTCGTCTATCGGCAGGTTCTTCAAGCCATCGACTCCCGTGTTTCCTCTTGCTTCGCATCCTGCGCGGTGCTGACGCAACCACCATATCGGCGAAATCGTTTGACGATATTGATCGATAATGCGATCAGCATCAAGCTAGAAAATGCACGAATGTGAAAGAGAGAGGCGACATTTCCATGGGCAAGCGCATCCTGATCGTGAATGACGACGGAATCGACGGAGAGGGGATCATTCTCCTCGAAAAGATCGCGCGCACGTTTTCCGACGACGTCTGGGTCGTCGCGCCGGACGAGGAGCGTTCGGGCGCGGGGCATTCGATGTCGATTTCCCACCCGATCCGCATCCGCCAGCGCGACGAACGGCACTTTGCCGTACGCGGCACGCCGACCGATTGTGCGCTGCTGGGCATTCACGAGCTGATCCCCGACAGGAAGCCGGACGTAATCCTTTCCGGCATCAACCGCGGCCCGAACCTGGGCGAGGACATGACTTATTCCGGCACCTGTTCGGCGGCGATGGAAGGGGCCGTGCTGGGCATTCCCGGCATCGCGCTCAGCCAGATCATCCGGTACAAGAGCACGATCCACTGGCCGACGGCGGAAAAGTACGCGCCCGTCGTGCTCGAAAGGCTGCTGGCGATGGACTGGACGCCCGGCCAGTTCATGAACGTCAACTTCCCCAACTGCGCCCCCGAAGACGTGAAGGGCATCCGCGTGACGAAAATGGGCCAGCGGCCCGACGGCGCGTTCCGCCCGGTTGGCCGCGTCGACGAACGGCATGTCCCCTACTGGTGGATCAAGATCAACTTCCCCAACGGCGGGAACGAGCCGGGCAACGACCTGCAGGCCGCGCTCGACAACGAGGTATCGATCACCCCGCTGCAACTCGACATGACCGATCATGCCGCCCATGCGCGAATGCAGGCCATGTTCTGATCAGAGCAGCATGATCGCCATACCCGCGTCCATCACGACATGTGGAAGCGCCGAACGCCTGAGTTCGGCCTTCTGCGCGGCATAATCCGCAGCCGAACTCTCGAGAAGCCGAGCGGGCATGGCGAATGCGAGGACGAGCGTGGCAATGGCGTCCACGGTGAAGACCAGCCCGATGACAGTGGCGGCCAGTGGCGTTGCGGCCACGTCGGCGTGGTGCATTCCGGCGTGGTGAGACGGAGCGTTTCCGGCAGGCATCAGGACGATGGCATAGATCATCGCGACCGTGGCCAGCGCGTGATAGGCAGAGCCGCCGGCCTCCCCCCCCTTCCCGCCGCGCACGGCGAATGCGAACCGGCAGACGAGCACAACCGCTGCCACCGCAAGGATCCAGAACGCGACCCGTTCGGCCAGCGTGCCCCAGAGCGGCGCGAACATCGCGGCCATCACGCCATTCATCACGACATGCGCGGCATGGGCTTCGGCATTGGACAGCCATGACCGCCCGTTCGCGCCGGGGCCGACAAGTTCGTAAAGGCTGAACGCCGCAGCGACGGCAAAGAGAAGCAGGAACGGCAACGAGCCGGTCACGCCTTCTCCAGAATGGTGACCGCGGACATGCCGTCCTCCACCCCGTAGAAACCGCCGGAATTCTCGGCCACGGCGATGCGCGCGCCGTCCACCTGCCGAACGCCAGCTTCGCCGCGCAGCTGGGTCACCAGTTCGTGGATCTGGCCGGTGCCTGTAGCGCCAAGCGGATGTCCCTTGGAAACGAGGCCGCCCGACACATTGACCGGAATGCGCCCGCCCAGCGACAGTTCGCCGCGTTCGGCGGCCGGCCCCGCCTCGCCCGGCAAGCAAAGGCCCAGCCCCTCCACCTGAAGAATCTCGCCGATGGAACTGGCGTCGTGCACTTCGGCAAGGTCGCAGTCGGCGGGCGACAATCCGGCCCGCTCGAAGGTCTCTGCAGCCGCCAGCCGCGTCACGTGGTTGGCATAATCGTCAGGCGCGCGATCCTGCCCCGTGCGCGAATTCCATGCCCGCACCTGCACGGCCCGACCGGTACCGACGCGCCGCGCGAACGCCTCGGATACGACGATGGCCGCGCTCGCCCCGTCACTGATCGGCGCGCACATCGGCACCGTCAGCGGCCACGAAACATTCGGCGCGGCCAGCACGTCTTCAATCGTCATCGGATCGCGATATTGCGAAAGGGGGTTGTCCACCGAATGAACGTGGTTCTTGGCCGCGACCGCCGCGATCTGGCGCTGCGTCGTGCCGTAAGTCTTCATGTGCAGCCGTGCCTGCGCGGCATAGGCATCCATCATCGCGTTCGGCCCCGGCCCGTCGAACCCCTCCGGCGGAGGGGCGAGCAATGGCCGCGTATCCTCGACATATTGCTTCGCCAGCGCGATATCGAGCGGCTGCTGGAACACGGCGAATTTTTTCTCGCGGTCGCGGCTGTAGAGCTTCTCCACACCGACAACCAATGCGACCTCGCTGATCCCGGCCTCTACCTGCATGATCGCCTGGTGCAGGCCGATCGTCGAACTGGCGCAGGCTGCCTCGACCGTCAGCGTGCGCACGCCGGAAATGCCCAGCGGTCTCAGTGCGAACTGGCTGGGGATCGACATCTCGCCGGCAAAGAATCCCTGTACCACGGTGGCATAGACGGTGCTGTCGATCTGCGCCGCCTTGATACCGGCATCGCCCAGCGCCAGCGTCACCGCTTCCTGCACAAGATCGGTATGCGTGCGATCGAGATGCCGCCCGAACTGCGTCATCCCCACGCCGAGGATCAGGGCTTTTCCGCTCATTTCCGGCCGCTCATATCGTCTTGCCCTGCCCTTCCCAGAATGGCTTGCGCAGTTCCGCGCGGCTGATCTTGCCGGCATTGGTGCGCGGCAGGGCATCGACCCTGCTGATGGACTTCGGCGTCTTTACCGGCCCCAGCCGGTCGCGCACGAATGTGCCCACCGCCTCCGCATCCAGATCGCGCCCGCTGTGCATTTCGACGAAGGCGGCGACTTCCTCGCCCCACTTGTCATGCGGCACACCGATCACGGCGCATTGCGCGATGTCGGGATGGGCCAGCAGGGCGTCTTCCACTTCGGCGGGATAGACGTTGAATCCGCCGGAAATGATCATGTCCTTCTTGCGGTCGACGACATAGAACCAGCCGTCCTCGTCCCGCACGCCGACATCGCCCGTGTGGTGCCAGCCGAATGCGGAGACCTCCGCCGTCGCTTCGGGGTTGTTGTAATAGCCCTGCATCACCAGCGGACCGCGCACGACGATCTCTCCCCGCTCTCCGGGTCCGAGGATATTGCCAGCGTCGTCCATGATCTCGACGATGGAAAGCAGGTTAGGCCGTCCGCAGCTGCCCGGATGAGCCAGTTCGCCGTCTGCGTTCAGGTGCTCGTGCGGCGGCATGGCGGTGACGCACATCGGCGCCTCGGTCTGGCCGAAGCTGGCGTTCATCACCGGGCCGAACACGCGGATCGCCTGCTTCAACCGCTCCAGCGCCATCGGCGCACCGGCGTAGGATATGTATTCGAGGCTGGAGAGATCGAAACTCTCAACCCCGGGATGGTCCAACATCATGTAGATCGCCGTGGGCGGCAGGAACATGTATGTCACGCGGTGCGTCTCGATCGCGCGCAGCACCGCCTCGGGCTCGAATTTCGGCAGGACCACCACGGTCCCGCCCAGTGCCATGCTGGCCAGCGCCAGCGGTCCTGCGGCATGGGTCATGGGAGCCGCCACGCAGTTCACCGGCGGCACCTTCATCGGCATCGACGCAACGAGGCTGGAGACGAGCGCCTGCCAGTTGCCGTTCGAAAGCATCACGCCCTTCGATCGGCCGGTCGTTCCACCAGTATTCGCAAGGAAGGCCAGTTCGTCATCAAGCCCGTCGCGACGCTGCGGCACGGGCGATGCATCGTTCGCCTTGTCCTCAAGGAAGAAGTCGCAGCCATCGATTGGTCCGTCCAGCGCGATGATGCGCCGGATGCGCGGGCATTGTTCGCGAAGGGCCGGAACCCGATCGCCCACTTCCTGCGCGATGAACACGGTATCGATGTCGAGCAGGTCGAACAGGTAGGCATTTTCGGCCACGCCCGCGCGGTGGTTGGCCATCGCCCAGACGCCATCGGCACGCAGAATGCCAAGGATCGCCTCGAACGCGACCGGCGCATTGCCGCTCAGCACCGCGGCATGAGCACCAGGCGCGAAGCCGTCGGCGACCAGCATGTTGGCGATGGCGCGCGAACGCTCGGCCACTTCGGCGTAAGTCCGCGTACCCGCGTCGGTCACGAGGCACGGGCGGCTTGCCGCGATCCGTGCACCGCGATCGAAGAAGTCGATCATCCGCATGATCGTACCCCTTCCGTTCAGAGCCGCATCGTCAGGTCGAGCTGTTCGGAGCGCAGCTGGACGTAGGGCGTCCGTGCCACCTTCATCAGGCGCGCGACCTGCTCCAGTTCGGGCGAGGACAGCGTGGGATAATCACGCGCCGGCGGGCCGGACTTGCGCATCAGCTCGATGTCGGCTGCCGGAACCAGCGCGCGCAGGATCAGTTCGTCGTCATCCTCGCCCGTACCGTGACGGCGGCGCAGTTCCGCCACGTCCGGCTGTTCCGGCGGATTGGCGACCAGTTCCTTTGCGCGCGGCATGGACATGATCTGGTCCATCACGTTCTCGTCGATGGGTGCCACGGGTTCGCCGTAGAAACCGGCGGCGTACTGGATCACCTCGTCGGGAATGACCGAATAACGCTTGCCGGTCACGATGTTCAACACGGCCAGCGTGCCGACCAGCTGAGCGAACGGTGTCGCCATGCCGGGATAGCCCAGTTCGCGGCGCACCTTGGCAACTTCGGCCAGAACCTCGGGGAGCTTCTCCTCCATGGCCTGTTCCTTCAGCTGCGTGCGCAGCGTGCCCATCATGCCGCCCGGAATCTGGTGGCGCAGCGCGGTCACATCGTATTCGAAGTGCTGGTTCACCAGAAAGCCGGCGGCCTTGCCGACACGCTCGAAATGATCGGCCACCGACTTCAGCTTGCTGACGTCGATATTGTGGGTGTGGCCCATCATCTCGACGTTCTTGGTCATGATCTCGATAGAGGGGATCGACGGGCCGTTCGCCATCGGGCGCACAGCGGTGTGCAGTACCGTTACGCCGAATTCGATCGCGTCCATGTAGGTCTTGGCCGACTGGCCCAGCATGTTGTTGGCATGCATCTCGATCGGCTTGCCGCGCGCCTTTTCGACGATGGCGGGGACGAGCGTGGAAATACGCTCACGATCAAGCACGCCGCCGGTATCGTAAAGCAGCAGGCTGTCCACTTCCGGCAGGGCGGAAAGCTTGTCCGCCTTGTCGGCGTAATATTCGTCGGTGTGAACGGGAGAGAGGGTGAAGAGCATCGTGCCCGCCACCTTGCAGCCGTGGCCTTTCGCGATTCTGGCCAGCCGGTGCATCTTCTCGATATTGAAAAGCACGTCATAGAGCCAGAAGCTGCGGATACCGTGGACGCACAGCCGTTCAACCCACAGGTCCATCAGCGCATCGGGCGTGAAGCCGAAAGTCACCGAACCGTTGGAGCGACAACCGGCACGCAGCGGCGTTTCGGGCATGGATTCGACCAGCATGTCGAGGCCCGCCCACGGGTCCTCGCGGCATTTGCGGATCAGGACTTCGTGAATTGACGAGCCGGCAAGGCTGATCGTCTCGTACCCGGTCTTGTCGATGATCGGGGTGACGGGCAGTGCCATGCCGGCCTGCATCTTCATGCCCCACAGGCTCTGCTGGCCATCGCGCATGGTCTCGTCGAGGAACTTGATATGGGCCATGTGTCTACTCCGCCAGAACGGTCTGTTCGAGCCACCGCGTGTGGATGCGGTTGGCGATGAAATCGGGATGGCCGACGATCTTGGCGTGGAGCGGCAGGGTCGTCGGCACGCCCTCCACCGCGAAATCGTCGATTGCGGACTGAAGCCGCGATACGGCCTCTGCGCGGTCCTGGCCGTGGACGATCAGCTTGCCGACCATATTGTCGTAATAGGGCGGGATCGTCGCGCCTTCGAAGATATGACTATCCAGCCTGACGCCTTCGCCTGTCGGCACTTTCCACCGTGTGACCGTGCCCGGCACCGGCATGAAGTCGCGGGTCCAGTCCTCGGCATTGATGCGGCATTCGATGGCGTGACCGGAAAGGTCGATCTCGTCCTGCTTGACGCTGGGCGCGGCGCCACCCGCGATGCGCAACTGTTCCTGCACGAGATCAGCGCCGGAAATCATTTCGCTGACCGGGTGTTCGACCTGGATGCGGGCATTGACCTCGATGAAGTAGAACTCTTCCCGCGCCACGTCGAACAGGAATTCGGCGGTGCCGGCGTTGCGGTAGTTGACGCTGGCGGCAAGGTCGCAGGCCGCCTTGTGCAATTGCTTGCGCAAGTGATCGGGCATTGCCGCGCAGGGCGCTTCCTCGACCAGCTTCTGGTAACGGCGCTGGACCGAGCAATCGCGCTCTCCGAAATGGAGCACGCCGCCCTTCCCATCGCCCAGAAGCTGCACTTCGACATGCCGCGCCTCGGGCACGAAGCGTTCCATGAACAGGGTGCCGTCGCCGAATGCGGCCAAAGCTTCGGCGCTCGCCTTGGCGAAGCCCGCTTCCACTTCTGCCGGATTGCGGGCGATCACCATGCCGCGCCCGCCGCCGCCGGCCGATGCCTTCAGAAGTACCGGATAACCGACCTGTTCCGCCGCCTTCACCGCGTCTGATGCACTGGCAATCTCGTCAGTGCCGGGGACCAGCGGAACGCCCGCCTTGCGCGCCATTTCGCGGGCGCGCAGCTTGTCGCCCAGTCCGTCGATCACGTCCGCCTCCGGACCGACGAAGGCGATGCCGTACTGCGCGCAAAGCCGCGCAAGCTCGGCACGTTCGGACAGAAAGCCGTAGCCCGGATGCAAACCGTCGCACCCTGTTGCCAGTGCAGCCTGCACCACCAGCTTGGCATCGAGGTAGCTTTTTGCTGCCGGTCCGGGGCCAAGCACGACGGCACGGTCGGCCTCGCATGCGCCAAGCCCGTCCCTGTCGGCTTCGGACACGCCGATGACCGCTTCGATATCGAGTGCATGGGCGGCGCGGACGATCCGCAGGCCGATTTCGCCCCGGTTGGCGACGAAGACGCGTTTCAGTCCCATGGTCAGCCCGGCATCACAGCGAAAAGCGGCTGATCCGCAGCGACCATCGCACCGTCTTCGGCCAATATCGCGGCCACGGTGCCGCTGCACCCTGCGCGAACGGCGGTGAATAGCTTCATGACCTCGACAAGGCACATTTCGGTTTCGTCACTGACGGGCTGGCCGATTTCGACATAGTGCGGCGCGCCCGGCTTCGGCGCGCGGTAGAACGTGCCGAGGTAGGGCGCGCGCACGACGACAGCGCCTTCGGGAATGTCGGCTGCCGGTGCCGCGGCGGTCGGGGCGGAAGCAGGTGGCGATGCCGTCTTGCCGGTCTTCACCGGCGCCTTTGCCGTCGCGACCTGCACGGCGCCGCCACCCAGGCCGACGGCATTCTCGTCCTTCGACAGGAATATCTCCAGCTCCCCGTGCCGGACATGCAGTTCGGTCAGGTCCGACGCCTCGAATTCGGCAAGAAGCTGTTCGAGATCGGTGAAATTGTCCTTCGCCACGCCTAGCCCCTCCGCCGTTCGATTTCGTCGCGTGTGATCGTGCTCGGCGCGTCCTTCAGCGCCGGGCTGTTCTTCCATTCATCGCGCACCATGCGTTCCACTGCCGGGTCGCCGTCGGGTGCCCACTTCACCGTCGTGTCGCAAGTAAAGCGCAGGTCCGGCTCCATCTGGACGGGCCGCATATCGCCTGCGCGGCGATTGTATTCGTCGATGTCCAACATCCCCTGCGTAGTGCGATAGGCACCCTGTTTTTCGGCAAAGTGCAGCACGCCTTCGCCGATCGGTTCCAGCCGCTGCTCCGAGGGCGGACGGTCGAGCACCGAATAGGGAATGTGCGAAATGTAGCGCTTGGGTTCGTTGGTATGCCGCATCATCGCATATTCGTGCAGCTGCTGGCTGGGCAGGCTGACCAGCCCGACCATTTCGCCCAGGAAATCGCGCCCGAACTGGTCGTTGAACAATGCCCGGAAACGGTCCGCGCGCGGGTCGATCTTCATCCAGTCGTCAGCGTCGTAGACACCGGCAAGGTGGGCGAAATCCTTGATCAGAGAGAAGTAGACGAGCGCGCCCGCGTCCATCATCTGGTCGCGCGTCCAGCCGGCCATTTCCTTCCACAGCTCCACCGTCGCGGCGCGGATCTTCTCGGTCAGCGCCTCGAACGTGTCGGCCAGTTCTTCCGGTGATCCCATGCCCACCGGCTCGAAACCGTCGGAAAGGGCGTCGGAGGTATAGAGGCCGACGCCCGAAACCGCCTCAGCGGTAAATTCGGGCTTCGATTCAAAGCTGCCCCAATCGTCCATCAGGTAGAAGTGACAACCCGTCGCTTCCATCGTCACGGTCAGGTTGTTGTACGGGATATCGTCGGCAATACCGTCCAGCCACGGATAGTCGCCGCGTGCGAGATCGGTGAATTCGCGCACGATCATCTCGCGGTCATCGCCCAGCTTGTAGGGGCCGGAGTTGTTGAGCGTACAGCGGCTTTCGCACGAAACGAGGAAGCCGTACTGCGACACCGCCGCAAGGAACGCGTGCGCCACTTCGTGCAGGCGGTCACCGGGCTTGCAGCGGTGCATGTCGGCATGGAAACGCTTGATGCGGTGTTCGGGCAGCATCTGCACGCGCTGGCCGAATTCGCGGGCGTTGAGGTGCCCGTCCTCGCGCTGTTGTGACAGCTTGTACCTGCGCCAGAAGTCCATGACATAGGCCACGTCCTCGGCATTGTCCGCCGGGGTCAACAGGCCGAAATTGATCAGGATCTCGCGGCCCAGCAGGTAGAACGTCGGCAGGCCCCAGCCCGGCAGACTGCCCAGCTTCCCGCCCATCGCGCGGCTGCGGTCGCCCAGTTCCTCTGCCCTTACCTTGGCCTCCACCTTCCGCAGCAATTCCGGATAGCGGTAGTAACAGCACAGGTACGAAAGCAGCATGTAGGACGGCACCGGAAACAGTTTCGATTCCTGCACCGTGCGCGTCACGCAGAGCCAGTACGTATCGTCGCCGATCGACTGGATCGCGTTGTTCGCTTCCAACAAGCGGACATAATCAAGCATGCGGCAACCTGCCCTTCTCTCCATCCCGATGCCGGCACTTTCGAGGGCGCCGGTCGTCTTGCCTGTTCATACCAGATACGGACCAATCCGCAATAGTTGGTAGATCAAAATCGTTCGACGAAAATGTGCATCGAGTCAAGTCATGATGGCCCATAGGCGAATTGCGCGCATGTGCCTGATTCCCGTCAATGGACGGGTTATGTCACTTGGGTTCAGGCCTTCATCGCCCGGCGCTCGAGCAGGTCGACATAGGCGGGAAGCACTTTGGCGAAGCCTTCGAATCGCGGGTCCTGGATGCGTCCGCTCTTGAACAGGTAGGCACCGACCGAAATGATAGCCGCGACCTTCGCCTGCCCCAGAACGGCATAGCGCATCACATCCACCGCCGTGCGGCCGGTGCGCGCTTCCCACTCCTCCACCATGCGATCCCACGACCACCAGCCGGGCAGTTCGAAACCGGCATTCGCCAGCGACGCTTCGCCCTGGTCATGGAACATGAGAATGTAGCCCAGATCGAGCATGGGTTCGCCGACTTGCGTCATCTCCCAGTCGAGCAGCACCGTCAGCTTGCCGTCCTGCCACAGGCAATTGCCATGCTTGGGGTCGCCGTGCACCGGCGTGACCGCACCGGTTGTGCGGGGCGGCTGGCGGTCGAGATCTTCCAGCACCGACAATAGCGCCGGCATCGCATCGCTGCCACGCGCGACATCCAGCCAGTACGCGACTTCTTCGGGCACGCTGCGTCCGCCCGGCGGCATCAGCGCGGGGTCCATCTTGTGCAGCGCCGCCAGCGCATCGAACCACTGGCGGCAGACCGCTTCGGCACCATCGACCGGATCGGCCGCAAGCCAGTCCGGCACCGCATATTCGAACGCCTCCCCCGGCACCGCGCCCATCAGGAAGAATTCGTCGCCCAGCACCGAGGCATCGGTGCAAAGCTCCAGCATCGGCGGCATGGGAACTGCCGAGTTGTCGGCCACTGCCGACATCACGGCATGCTGGCGCGCCATGTCATAGGGCGGCAACAGCCCTTCCTTCGACGGCGGCATGCGCAGGATCTCGTTCAGCCCCTCGACGAGATAGGTCTCGTTCGAGTGACCGGCGGAAAGCACCTTCACCCCGGTTACGCGGTCGCCCCTGTCGAGCCAACCGCGCAGACCCTTGGCAAGCGCTTCGGTATCGCGAGCCATGGCGCCCTCACACCAGCGAGTTCGCTGCGGTGAGACCGAGTTCCGGATGCTCGCCGTGGATGATGGTTTCCATGATCCCGTAGCCGACGGCATCGCCCTCCGTCACGCGGATCGGGCAATCGCGAAGCTGCCGGATGCGTTCCAGCGTCTTGCGGTCCATCGTGTCGGGAAACTTTTCGCCTTCGATGGTGAGCGGTCCGTGCCACGAACCGTGCTTGCGTCCGTCGAAGCCCAAGTAGAGGCCTGGGCCAAGGTGAACGCCCGAAGTGCCCATCACCTCGACATCGATGGTGTTGGTGCCGCCCTGCATCATGTCAAAATGGACCTTGCCGCCCAGCAGGCGCCGGGTGCTGTCGTCGTAGCGCAGTTCGGGACGGACGCGGACGACCCTCTCCTGCTTGCCGTCGGGGTGGTTCATGTAGCCCGACGAATAGAAGATCCGCCCTTTGCTGGACATGTAATAGAAGTGGTAGGCGTACTTCTCGCCGTTCGGCTTCACGAGCATGAACGGGCTCCACACTAGCACGAACTCGTCCTCTCCGAACTTCGCGTCGCCGAATGCGGAGCTGGGCTTCACGTCGGCGTTGTGCGCGCCGACATCGAGGCGGGTGCCCCAGCTGTGGTCGCGGTATTCGGTCCATTCCTCGGGCCTGATCTCGATACGCTCACCCTCGATCTCCACCCAGCCTTCGGGCGTGCCGATCTGGTGATAGCGCACAACGTCGGATCCGACGCGGAAGCCGTCGCGTTCCCGCTGCTTGTGCCGGTCTTCGAAGAACGGCGGCATCTCTGCCGTGAAGGTCACATCGTAGGCGATGGGCTGGGCATCGTTGCGTTCGCACACGTAACGGACCTTACGCAGCGGTTCGATCACTTCGTAGCGCAAGGGGCCGACTTCGGTGATCGTGGGATCGTCGCGCAATTCGCGGTTGGCACGCACGGTCCACTGCTCCGACCCGCGGGACACCGCCGCCCAGCCATCAAGCACGCCGCGATTGTGATAACGGCCAAGGCCGAAATCGATGCCGAGCGTGCCGTCCTTGCGCACAATCGCGCTCCAGATCTTCTCGGTCCAGCTCTGTTCGGAGGTAGCGACGGTGGCATGCGTGTCGACGATCTGGTGGTTCAACAGTTCATCGACAGCGGTCAGCATACCGATGTCTTCCATCTCGTTGCGGATGAACCTGATCGGCTGATTGCCGTTGAAGCCGTCGTAAACAGTCATCTTTTCTCTCTCCCGAAGTGCGGCGGTCCGCATTGCTGCGTCCGGCTCTTTCTCCTCACCCATAAATGTGTCCAACGATTTCGTCTAGCCATATCGAGCGATAGAATTCAACTCGAGGGATGGAACAAGCCGAGAGCGAGAGGAATTGCCGCCACGATCAACCCCCAGATCGCAGCAGTAACTGGCCCGTTGGGCGGCATTGACGCAGGCGGGGTCGATCGGTTTCTGTAGGAGGGCGCATATCGGCTGGCTGTCGATATGCGCCGTTCATCTCCAACAGCGAGCTTCGATTCGCCGAGCATCGACATGACGCAAGGACGCAGCCTGGCAAATCGCCGGCACCTGCTGCGACGGACCTTGCAGGATCGACATTCGCGCCATAAACGCGGGAATTCGGGACTATCGTGGGCTGGTGGAGACCGGCGACGCCGCGCGGGTTCGCGCCGCCGGGAGCAACCCCGGCATGATTTTCCGGCTATGCCGCGCAGGATCAGGCTGCGGGAAAGACCTCGTCAGCAAGTTGGTCCATCGTTTCGCGGGTGCCCGCGAAATGCTCGCCCATCAGCTGGTCCGCCTTTTTCGCGTCACCATCCATCACCGCTGCGGCGATCAGGCGGTAGCCGTGGGCATGGCGGCGGCGCTGCGCCTCGCTCTGGCGGGTTTCGACTTGGGCGCGGAACAGGTCCGCGCGCGAAAGCGGGATCACGCGGGCCAGTTCGCCGTTGCCTCCCATCTCGATCAGCAGGTCGTAGAAATAGCGCCGCTCGGTCAGGTAGTCGCCCCGCTTGCCCGAACCCTGCAATTCCTCCAGCCGCAAGGCCGATGCCTGCAGCTCCTTTGCCTTTTGCTTGCTGGTGTTCATTTCGGCGGCCCTGCGCGCGGCAAGCCTTGCCAGCGGTTCGAGCGTGTCGAGAAGGTCGTAGACCGCCTTGCGATCCAGCGCCGAGATATAGGCGCCGCGAAACCGGCTGAGCGTGACGATCCCGTCTGCGGCAAGGTGCTTCAACGCCTCTCGCAAGGATCCGCGGCTGATGCCGAGCCGTGAAGTCAGTTCGGGTTCGAGCAAGTGCTGGCCGGGGACAAGCCGTCCCATCCGGATTTCCTTGACGATCGCGGCGGCGACCCGGTCGCTCGCGCTGCGCGGCTGATCGCCGCTATCGGCATCGCCTTCGCCTTTGACTTTCACGCCCTGATTCACGGCCTCTCCAGTTTCACTCGCTCATTCATTTGTCCGGCCCGTTGTAATTCGACCTTGTAGAATCGGTCAATGTACAAACTCATCTGTTGAAATCGTCTAACGTTGCAGGCCCGCGGGATCCCCCGACCTCCTTCCGTCTACCCGCCTGCAGCGAACTCTCGTTCCAATGTATCAGATAAAATCGTCAAACATTATTGACCCACGATCTAAGTCGGCATATCAACCTAGACGGAGGACCCGCCCAACATTGTCGGGCCTCTGGGAGAGAGGATGCGGGGTAACACCCCAGAATCCCGTCAGATCGATCAAGACGTGGCGTGCGCACGCAAAGTAGCGCTGTGCATGGCCTCTACGAAGGGGAGGATCGGCAATGCAGACATATCGCCTACTCGGATGCGCAGCAGTTCCGGCAATCATGCTGGCTGGCGCAACGCCCGCACTGGCACAGAACGAGGAGACGGCGGCCGCGCCGTCAACCGCGACCCTGAACGAGATCATCGTCACCGCCAACAAGCGCGAACAGGCCATCAACGACGTCGGCTTGTCCATCACCGTGCAGAGCGGCGAGGACATGACCATCAAGGGTATCGATTCGCCGACCGACCTCGGCAAGATTGTCCCGGGCCTCACCGTTCAGCCTTCGCCGTTCAACACTCCAGTCTACACGCTGCGTGGCATCGGCTTCTACGAAACAACACTTTCGGCCGCGCCGACCGTCGCCGTTTACACCGATGAAATAGCGCTTCCGTTCAGCGCCACGACTCGCGGCGTCGCGTTCGACGTTCAGCGCGTCGAAGTGCTGAAGGGGCCGCAGGGAACGCTGTTCGGGCAGAACACGACGGGCGGCGCGATCAACTACATCGTCAACAAGCCGACCGATACGTTCGATGCCGGCGTCGATCTCAGCTACGGACGGTTCAACACCATCGATGTGCAGGGCTTCGTCAGCGGCCCGATCACGAACGGCGTCAATGCCCGGCTGTCCGCGCGCACGATCCAGTCTGACGACTGGCAATACAGCTATACGCGCGACGATACGCTTGGCGCACAGGACAAGATACAGGGCCGCTTCCAGCTGGAGATCGACCCGGGCAATGGCTTTCGCGTGATGCTGAATGCCAACGGCTGGCAGGACAAGAGCGATACGCAGGCCGCGCAGCTGATCGAAGACTCTTGCGGTACCAACACCGCATCGACTTGCGGCAGCCCCGATGCCGACAACTTCCGCGCCTATCCGCCCGCGCCGAACAATGCCCGCGCCGCGGACTGGAGTTACGGCATCTTCAGCGACTACAGCCTTTACGACGAGACGGAGGATTTCAGCACGCGCGATTACAGCACGCGCGGCGAAAACAACCGCCCGCTGCAGCGCGACGACCGCTTCTACCAGCTGAGCGCCCGCGTCGATCTTGACCTCACGGCCGCGCTGACGCTCACGTCGATCACCGCCTATTCCGACTACAAGACCAATTCGGTGCAGGATTTCGACGGCTCGATCTATGCCACGGTGGACACGAACACGAGCGGTTACATCAAGAACTTCTCGCAAGAGCTGCGGGTGTCGGGCAACTATGCCTGGGGCAACTTCATCATCGGCGCGAACTACGACAGTTCGAAAACCTATGACCGCCTGTTCTACAACTTCAGCCAGGGCCCGTCGTCCGATCCGCTCTATGCCGTTCCGGATTCGCCGCGGGGCCAGCTGACGTTCAACTACTCCGACCAGGACGTGAAGAACTACGCCGTGTTCGGCAATATCGAGTATGCCCTGACCGACAGCCTCGATCTGGTGGCCGGTGCCCGTTACACTGAAAGCAAGCGCGACTTCGAAGGTTGCACGAACGACTTCGGCGGCGGCACGGCGATCTGGTGGAATTCTATCTTCGGCACCGATGTGCAGCCGGGCGAGTGCCTGACCTTCACGGCGGACTTCCCCGAACAGTTCCGCCCCGCCCTGTTCGACGAACTGAACGAAGACAATATCTCGTGGAACGTGGGCCTGAATTACAAGACGGCCAGCAACGCCCTGCTCTACGCCCGCGTATCGCGCGGCTACAAGTCAGGCAGTTTCCCGACCGCATCGGTGGCCAGCTTCAGCGGCTATACCCCGGTCAAACAGGAATCGGTCACGGCCTACGAACTGGGCTTCAAGGCCCCGTTCGCCAACGGCCTTGTCAACATCTCGGCCGCTGCGTTCTACTACGACTACAAGAACAAGCAGCTGCGCGGTCGCAAGCCCGATCCGGTCTTCGTCACGCTGGACGCGCTGGTCCAGATTCCCAAGAGCAGCGTCACCGGTGTCGAGGCCCAGATCGACCTGCGCCCGGCAGACGGCCTGACGATGAGCTTCGGCGGGACCTATATCGACACGAAGATCAAGGAATACACCGGCTTCGATGCCCTTGGCGTAGAGCGCAACTTCACCGGGCAGGACTTCCCCTATGCCCCGGCGCTTACCGCCATCGGCGACATCAACTACGACTTCGCGCTTGGCAGCAATGCCGAAGGGTACATGGGCGCGTCGGTCACCTACAACAGCGACACGACGTCGGCCCTGTCCAACACCACGACCGAGTTCGTGGACGAGGACAAGCGTTATGCGATGAAGGCCTATGCCCTGCTCGACCTGCGGGCCGGCGTGCGCCTCAACGACGACAAGATCAGGATCGGCGGCTACGTCCGGAACGTGACCAACACGTTCTACTGGACGAACGTGCAGGACAACCTTGCGTCCATCTCGCGCTTTACAGGGATGCCGCGCACTTACGGTGTCCAGCTAAGCTGGCGCTACTGATCGGCAGACACCGGTTCTCCCGGAGGGCGGCGGGCCATGTTCCGCCGCCCTTTGCTTTTGCCAATCGGACTTGAAACTGTTATCGTTCGACGAAATCATCAGAATAAAATCATAGCGGGAGAACGGTCTTGGCTACCCAGATGACCACTGCATCCGATGGATCCCGGAACACGGGCGCGCGCATCGTCGATGCCATCCCGCCGGTACCGGACATTTCCGCGATGCACGGGCCGATCACGCGGTCCATCCTCTCCCGCTTCTACCTGATGCAGGCGGCGTGGTTCATCGTCGGCATGTTGCCGGTAGTGCTGGGCATGAATGCGCAGTGGAAGGCTTTCGGCCTTGGTATCGTGCTTCCCGGCGGGGGCTTCTTCTTTGCCGGCGGCATTGCCGGGATCGTATTCGGCCTACTGTCGATCGCCGTCTTTGCCGTAATCATGTTCATCTGGTGGGCACGCGGCGTCGTGCTCGGCCCGCCGGCGGTGCTGATCGGAACGGCCATGCTTTCCGCTGCATGGGTCGACGGTTCGCCCGGCCTTGCCCTGATGGAATATGCCGTGCCGCTCGCGTTTCTCGCCCTTCACGGCGGGTTCGCGCTTCACCGCCGCCGCAAGTTTTCCGCCGCAAGGGAGCGCGGCAAAGAGCACAACGCGGCGCTCGCAAAAATCGAACCGATCCTGCGCGAAGCACCGATCGAGGCATCGCCGGAAATGCCCGCAGGCCAGATCGGCGAATACCGCCGCATGCTCGACCTTGCGTTGCAGCCGGTGGACGAATGGAAGGGCTTCGTCTTCAACGACACGTGGCAGGACGGCGCGCTGCGATACCAGATCTGTACGATGAGCTGGAACCTCGCCTTCGGGCAGTTCACCCAGCTTCCCGCGTTCCACGGCTATCTCAATACCGCGCAGGAAAACCTGATCAGGAAGCACATCGACCGCAAGACGTGGAACTATTGGTACTGGGAAAGCCTGTGGGGCAACCTCAAGGTTTCGAAGAACCCGGTCGATATCGACAACATCATGCTGTCGGGCTTTCTCGGCGTGTCACTGGGCCTGTTCGAAACGTCCAGCGGCACTTCCCCGTTCAGCGAGCCGGGCTCGCTCACTTTCCGTTGGGACGAGGATACTGCCGCCGAATACAACCACGAAACGATGCTGCGCGAGGTGGTGAAGAACTACAAGCGCTACGACTACGGCTGGTTTCCGTGCGAGCCGCGCTGGATCTACTCGATGTGCAACCTCGTCGGCCGCACCTCGCTGGCGCTGCACGATGCGCGCCACGGCACGCACATGATCGACGAGATCGGCGCCCGTTTCGACAAGACGATGCGCGACGAGATGCTGCTGCCCGATGGCCGCATCCGGGTCTGCACCTCGTCCACCTTCGGGTTTACCGTGCCCAGCCTGTCCGGCCTGTTCGGCGAGACCTGGGGCATCCGTTTCATGACACCCTACGCCCCGGAAGAGGCGGAGCGGCTCTGGGCGATCCTGAAGCGCGACTTCATCAAGGTGAACGACAAGGGCGAGCTCGATTTCGAGCTGCTGCCGCTGGGCTGGGACACGCGCAAGCCGGCGAACTTCTCGTACGACCAGTGGCCCGAGCTGAACCCGCTGACGATGACGCTGTGGGCGGCGCAGGAAATGGGCGACGAACCGGTGATCGACGCAACCCGCCGCACCATCAACCGCATGTACGGCGACGGGGTGGCCGATGCGGTCAGCTGGACCCGCGCCAACACCGTGCGCGACATGGTCCGCACCGGCCTGCCGGAGAAGTGGCGCACCGGCCCGCTGCTGACCGAGGCGATCTATCCCGACGTCGTGGTCACCCGCGCGGTATCGGACGGGGACAGGCTCGACCTCGTGCTGGTGCCGGGCGAAGGACCGGTGGAGGCGCGACTGGGGCTCGGCCGCCTGCGCCCGGGCCGCAGCTATCGCGTGGTGCAAACCGGCGAAACGCTGGCGGCGGACATGGACGGCACGGCCCGCTTCACCTTCCACTTGCCGGAACGACGCGAAGTGTCGATCATTCCGGCGGACTGACAGGAAAAGGCAACACGGGAAGACATACCATGGTCTGCTGCATCATCGCTGCCTATCTCTACGCGAGCATGGTCGCGGTGCTGCGGCGCTGGGGAATCTACTGGGGCCTCGTCCGGCGCGGGACATACGATGCAGCGGTGCCGACACTCTGGGACAATCTGCGCGGTCGTGGTCCGGCACCGGCATTCTCGACCGTCGTGGTAACGCTGCTGATCCTCAGCATCGCAGGCGCATGGAGCAGCGGTGCTTTGCACAAACCTGACAGCGGCAGCATCTCTACCCAGGAAAGCCGGATACCGCGGCTGGCCGAACTCGTGGGGTTCTGACCCTCAGGCCATCAGCGCGCCGCCATTCACCTGCAGCGACTGTCCCGTCATGAACGCCGCCCCCTTGCCCGTGGCGAGGTAGAGCGCGGCATCCGCGATTTCAGCAGCTTCGCCATATCGCCCCATGGGGATCATCCCCACGACCTGTTCCACCGCGCCGGTCGTATCGCTCGCCGCCAGTTGCTCGACCGTTTCGGTCCACGTCGGGCCGGGAGCAAGGCAATTGATCCGTACGTTGCGTGCATATTCCACGGCGATCGAGCGGGAGAACGCCTCCACCGCCGCCTTGCTGGCCGCATAGACCGACATGCCCGGCACCGGAGCGCGCGCGGCAAGCGACGTGACGTTGACGACGCAGCCCCCGCCCCGCCGCGCCATGTCCGGCACGAATGTACGGCAGAAATTCAGAACGCCGTGAAAGTTCGTGTCCATCACGGATGCTGCATGAGCGTCATCAATTTCGGCCAGCGTTGCGGTTGGGAAAACCCCTGCCGCATTGATCAGGATGTCGCAGCCACCCAACGCGTCGGTAGCGGCGAGGCAGCGTTGCGCTGTTTCGGGATCTGATACGCTGCCGGCAATGGCTATCACGGGGCCACCCGGCTCCGCTTGCACCCCCACCGATCGGGCCACCGTCACCAGCCTGGCCCCGTTTTCCACGAACAGCGTTGCGATCGCTTTCCCGATTCCACGGGATGCGCCGGTTAGAACGACGCATCTGCCATCCAGAATACCGTCCATCTCGTCCCTCTCGCTTTCCATTATCGTCAAACGATATTGCACAATCATAAACCCGTGACAATCTGTGCAGGGGACGCGAACCCGTATCGGCTTATGCTTGCAAGCGGTCGCGAAGAGTGCTTAAATCGTCGAACGATTTCGCCAAAAAAGGCGGAGCAGGGGATTTTCCGCCACGAAGCGGAACGAGAGAGGAAATACGATGCAGGTATCTCGCGAAATCGCGGAGAGAAGTCGCAACCTGGTTGCAGACTGCGGGCTGGATACCCTTTCGATCTTCATCCGCAACAGGCGCTCCGCCGATGGCGACGACCTACGCTACCTCTACCATCACGGCGTCAGCGCCGAAGCGCAGGAAGCCTATCAGGCGGGCCGCGTCTTCGAAGACGATCCCTTCACCCGCGACATGGCCGCATCGGACCGCTGCGGCAGCCTCGTGCAGTGGGGCGACAACCGCCTTTCGCGCCTTGCGGGCGATGCGCACCGCTATCGCAGCTTCATATTCAGCCACGACGTCCAGGTCGTCGGCGCATGGGTTCAGCAGGTGATGCCGGGCTTCTTCCTCGTCATCGGTGCCCACTGCAAGTCCGGCGGGCATCACGCCGCGCGCGTCAGCATGGAACGGCTTTCCCACGATTCCGGCACGATCGCGCAGCTGGTTGTGGGCGAACTGTTCGAAAGCGTACTCTACGCCGCCGGCGGCATCGATGCGCTGCACCACGTTCTCCATCCGTGTCAGGACAGCGCACAGGACGCCATGGCGCGCCTTTCCCCGCGAGAGCAGGAGATTGCCCGCCTTGTCGGTGACGGCAAGCAGAACAAGCAGATCGCGCACATGATCGGTATCTCCGAATTCACGGTCGAGAACCACTTGCGCCGCATCTACGGCAAGCTCGAAGTTCATAATCGCACCGCCATGACCGCCCGCCTGAAAGGGCGTCCGACATGGCAATGAGCAGGCATTCGGCAGGGCAGTAGCGGAAACCCGTCACTGGCGAGCGACCACTCGCCCCACCATCCTGCCTGCACGAAACGCCGCCACAGATGCGGCCAAGCAGAGCAGGATGCCCGATGAAGGCGATGGTGATGACAGAGGGCAAGCTGGCCCTCTCCGAAATCGAGGAACCGGTTCCCGGCAAGGGACTGGTGCTGACCCGCCCGCTGGCCTGCGGCGTGTGCGGCAGCGATCTTCACGCCAAGGATCATTCCGGCCACTTGTGCGACTTGCTACACCGTGCCGGATTCCGCGGCTTCATGAACCCCGAAAAGCCGGTCGTCATGGGCCACGAATTCTGCTGCGAGGTGCTGGAGGCATCCGGCGGCTTCGCGCGCGGCCAGCGGCTGGTCGCCCTGCCCTTCATTACCGGGCCGGACGGCGTAGAGCTGGTCGGCTACTCCAACCGCTACAACGGCGCATTCGCCGAACGCATGGTGGTGCAGGCCGATGCCGCAATGGCCGTGCCCGATCACGTGCCGACCCATATCGCCGCGCTGACCGAACCCTTGTCGGTCGCTGTCCACGCCGTGGCCGAAAGCGGCGCGGACAAGGATTGCGCCATTGCCGTTTATGGCTGCGGGCCGGTCGGCCTGTTCGTCATCACCCGCCTGAAGGCACTGGGCCTCGGCCCGGTCCTTGCGGTCGAACCCAATGCCGCGCGCCGCGCCATGGCCGAACGCATGGGCGCCGACATGGTCATCGCGCCGGACGAGGCGGCGGCAGGCCAGTGGTTCGACCGGCAGGGCCTGCCCATCGGCCTGTCCGACACGATGGCCCGCGCTGCCGAAGCCAAGGAGCGCACCCGCGCGGTCCTGTTCGATTGCGTCGGCAAGCCCGGCATGACGATGGCTATCGCCCGTTCAGCCCCCGTCGGCGCGACGATCGTGACTGTCGGCACCTGCATGGAAACCGACCCGATAGAGCCTGCCTTCCTCCTCCAGAAGTCGCTCGGCGTGCGCTTCGTCTTTGCCTACAGCCCCGCCGATTTCGCCGATGCTTTCGCGATGGTCTGCGACCGTCCGGACGCGCTCGCCCCGATGGTGACGGGCGAGGTCGGCCTTGCCGATGTCGACCGCGCCTTCGCCGCGCTTTCCGGCGGTGGCGAGGACGTGAAGCTGCTCGTCACTCCGACCTGACCAACGGACTGCCTTATGAAGACGATCACCGAAGACCTGCTCTCCAGCTACCTTGCCGCGCGGTTCCCCGACTGGCGCGAGGTCAGCGCAAGCAACCTCGAACGCCTGCCATTGGGTGCCTCGCGCGAGACGTTCCGGTTCGACCTTGCCTATGCCGACAGCGCAGGCGAGCATCGCGACCGGCTGATCCTGCGCCGCGATCCGCCTGCCAGCAATGTCGACAGCGACCGGCGGCACGAATACGAATCCTACCGCGCCATCCACGGCCACGGCATCCCGGTGCCGCGCATGATCCTGCTGGAGGAAGACGCGGAACATTTCGGTGGCGCAATCTCTCTGGCCGAAGACCTGCGCGGCTATCACAATAGCGAATACCAGTTGCAGGAACCGGCCTGGGCCGATCGCCTGCCCCGCATCGCGGACGAGTTGTGGTCCACCATGGGCAGCCTTGCCGCTGTGCCGTGCGAGAACCTCGACCTGTCGTTCATGAAGCCCGCCACGCCGGAAACGACGGCAATGCAGGAACTGGACTATTGGGAAGGGCAGATGGACGCGAACGATGTCGGCCCGGAACCGGTGATCCGCGCCGTAATCCGCTGGCTGCGCCGAAATCCCCCGCCGCCCGCGCAAAAGCTGGCGATGGTCCACGGCGACTTTCGCGCGGGCAATTTCCTTTACGACGACGATGCGAAACTGATCGCGGTTCTGGACTGGGAAATGGCCCACATGGGCGATCCGCTGGAGGATCTGGCGTGGAGCATGGCGCGCGTGTTTTCATTCGGAAAGGACGAGCGGCGCGGCGGCGTTGCCCCGCGTGAAGAGGCGATCCGCATCTGGGAACAGGCCAGCGGCCTCACCGCCGATCCCGACGCGTTGCGCTGGTGGGAACTGGCGATGTGCGTGAAGGGTCAGGCGATCTGGAACAGCTGCGCCCACGCCTGGTCCACCGTCGACGATCCCACCGTCATCCACGCCTATGCCGCATGGTGGCTGCGCAATGCGCAGGACCGTGCCGCACTTGAACTGATGGGGAAGCTATGAAACCCGCCGTTCCCGCCGCCACGCGCTTTCTTGCCGGCAAGCTTCGCGACGATATCGTCCCCCACCTCACCGGTTTCCGGCAAGGTAATGCGGCGATGACCGCGGCGATGCTCGACATGCTCGCCGACGAGTGGGACGTGGCCGCCTCGCGCCTCCATGGAGAGAACGCCGCGCTATACGCGCTCGTCGGCAAGTGCGCAGCGTTCCTTGGCGAAAATGCGCCAGCGCCGCTTGACCAGTCCGACCTGCGCATCTCTGCCCTCACCGCCACGAACGAGGCGCTGCGCGCGCAGCTGATCGATCTGCACGCCGCCATCGAAGAGAACGAGGCAACCGATCTCGATGCCGAGATCTGGGCCTTCCTGCGCGGCACGGTGGAAAGCCGCCGCGTCGCTTCCGCCAATTTCTGACCCGAATTTCCGACACGGAGACTTTCATGCTCACCAAGGCCGACGATTTTCCCATCCACCAGACGCCCGAGCCGATCGCCTATTCCGGCACGGACCGGAATTTCTACGATCGCTACTGGTTCAACGGCTACGAGCCGGATGGTTCGCTGTTCTTCCTGGCCGGCATGGGCGTCTATCCGCACCTCAACATCATCGACTGCGGCATCTCGATCCAGGTCGACGGGGTGCAGCACTGCCTGCGCGGCAGCAAGATCCTCGAAGACCGCATGGACACCTCGGTCGGTCCGATCCGTATCGAGATCGTCGAACCGCTGCAGAAGCTGCGCATCGTGGTGGAAGAACACGATGGCATCGCCGCCGACATCACGATCACCGGCCGCGCCTTCCCGATCGAGGAACCTCGCTTCATGCGCCGCGTGGGGACCAAGGGCTTTCTCGACTACACGCGCCTGACGCAGAACGGCCACTGGACAGGCTGGGTCTCCATCGACGGCCGCCGTATCGAGCTTTCCGACAAGTGCACCGGCACGCGCGACCGTTCGTGGGGAACGCGCCCCATCGGCATGTCCGATCCGCAGCCCAATCCGCTGGCCGGAGAGCAAGGCTATTTCTGGCAGTGGACGCCCCTGAACTTCAAGGACAAGAGCTTCTTCTACCACATCGCCGCCGAACCCAGCGGCCACATCTGGAACACCCGCTCCGTCCTCTGCCCCGATGGCACCAGCCCCGAGAGCTTTCTGGAAACCGAGAACGCGGTGATGGAAACCGAACTGGTGCCCGGCACGCTATGGCCGGAATCGGGCAAGCTGACCGTCGACTACGGCGACGGCCCGTACGTGCTGGAATTCGAACCGTTCCACCGGATGCAGATGAAGGGCATCGGCTATTTCCACTCGGAGTGGTTCCACGGCAACTACCACGGCCCCTATCGCGTCGAGCGCGAGGATTTCAATGTCGCCGATCTCGATCCGATGAAGCTGGAAAACCTCCACGTCCAGCGCCTGTCGCGCGTGAAGATGACTTCGCCCGACGGGACTGTCGAAGAAACGGTCGGCACGTTCGAACAGGCAATTCTGGGCGCATACGAACCGCTTGGCATAACGAGCGGGATGGACATCACCCGCTGGGACAAGGACTAAGGGCATGGGACGTCTGGACGGCAAAGCCGCGATCGTAACCGGCGGCACCGACGGGATCGGCTATGCCATCGTGAAGCGACTGCTGGACGAAGGCACATCGGTCCTGTTCTGCGGGCGCTCGCAGGATCGCGGCGATGCCGCACTCGCCCGCCTTGGCAGCGACCGCGCCCGGTTCATGGTGACCGACGTTGCCGAGGAAGCCGAAGTCGAGGCGTTGATCGCAGGCGCGGTCGAACACTTCGGCAAGCTCGACATCATCGTCAACAATGCCGCCGTCGCGGCCGTTGCGCTGATCGAGGAGCACAGCACCGAGGCATGGCGGCGCAGCAATGCGGTGAATTACGATTCCGTCTTCTTCGCCTCGCGGGCGGCGATCCCGCATCTGCGCAAGACCAAGGGCACGATCATCAACATCGCGTCCATCTCCGGACTTGGCGGCGAAGGGGCCTATCCGTCCTATTCTGCGCAGAAAGGCGCAGTGATCCAGCTGACCCGCGCCATGGCCGTCTATCACGCACGCGAAGGCATTCGCATCAACGCGATCTGCCCCGGCTTCATCGAAACGCCCGCGACCGATGCATTCAAGGCGCTGCCCGATCTGCTGGAATCCTGGATCGAGGGCATTCCCGCCCAGCGCCCGGGACAGCCAGAGGAAATCGCCTCGGTCGTCGCTTTCCTTGCGTCAGACGACGCCAGCTTCATGCACGGTTCGATCGTCGTGGCAGATGGCGGGGTCAGCGCATCGAGCGGTCAGCCAACGCAGGTTCCGCTGGGCTGACGCCACGGCGGGCCGAAATCAGCGCGGTTCGGCCTGCCATTTCATCACCAGTGCCGCCCCGTCCGTCGCGGCCCCGCGCGCCTTGCCGGGCGTGCGGGAAAAGCGCGGGGCTGGCGCGGCCTGAAGCTTGCCATCCACTTCGACATACGCGTTACGCCCCCCGATCTGCGGGTGCGCGATGGCTTCGTCCAGATTGAGGACGGGGAAGACGCATGCGTCCGATCCCTCGAACAGCGCGGTCCAGTGATTGCGGCTTTGCGACGCAAACTTAGCGGTCAGGGCATCGCCGAGCGCGTCCCAGCGTTCGCGCTTCTGCCCGTCGGCAAATTCGGGCATTTCTAGCAGGCGGATCAGTTCGGCGAAGAATTGCGGTTCCAGCGGGCCGACGCTCACTTCCCCGCCGCAGGAACACAAATAGGAACGATAGAACGGCGCGGCACCGCCCAGCAGGTTCTCGTCACGCTCGATCGACAGGGTATTGGTGCTGCGCAGCCCGTCGAAGAACGACATCAGTGTGCCGACCCCGTCGACGATGGCGGCATCGACTACCTGCCCCTTGCCCGACCGTTCCCGCTCGAACATGGCGGATACGATGCCGAAGGCCAGCATCATCGACCCGCCGCCGAAATCGCCGACCAGATTGAGCGGAAGGGTGGCCGGTTCGCCCGGCTTGCCGATCGCGGCAAGTGCGCCAGACAGCGCGATATAGTTGATGTCGTGCCCGACTTGCCGCGCCATCGGGCCATCCTGACCCCAGCCCGTCATCCGGCCATAAACAAGCCGCGGATTGCGTCCCAGCACATCGTCCGGCCCCAGCCCCAACCGTTCCATCACGCCGGGCCGGAAGCCCTCGACCAGCACATCGGCATGGTCGAGAGCGGCAAGGCACGCCTCGCGTCCTTCCTCGCTCCTAATGTCGATTTCCAGCACCGCGCGGCCACGGTCGTTCACGGGGTTGGGCCAGCCATTGCCGCCCTTGCGGTCGATGCGCAGCACCTCCGCGCCCATGTCGGCCAGCATCATCACCGCATGCGGCCCCGGCCCGATGCCGGTGAATTCCACCACGCGAATGCCGGCAAGCGGCCCGGTTGCCGCCGCCGTCACGCCGCGAGCATTCCGGCGAGGCGTGCCTGAATGATGGCCTCTGCATCGGTGACGATGCGGGTGAGGAGTTCGGCGCAAGTCGGGATGTCGTGGATCAGGCCCTGTATCTGGCCGGCCCAGACAAGCCCTGCGTCGATGTCGCCGGTTTCCAGCGCGATGCGGCCCTTCGCGCCTGCCACCAGCGGCTGGATGTCGGTGAACACGGCATCGGGGGCGGCGGAGATGTCCACCACCTTGTCCGACACGCTGTTCTTCGCCACGCGCCCCGTGTTGTGGAACTTGCGGAAGATGAGGTTGGTCGACCTTTCGTCGTTGGCGACAAGGAACTGCTTCACGTTGTCGTGGATCGGCGCTTCGACGGTGGCGCAGAATCGGGTGCCCATGTTGATCCCCTCGGCCCCCAGCGCCAGCGCGGCGGCAAGGCCGCGTCCGTCACCGATGCCGCCGCTTGCCAGCATCGGCACCGTCACCTGGTCCGCCGCAGCCGGGATCAGGATCAGGCCCGGCACGTCATCCTCCCCCGGATGGCCAGCACATTCGAACCCGTCGATCGAGATGACGTCGGCACCCATCCGTTCCGCCGACAAGGCATGGCGGACCGACGTGCACTTGTGCAGCAGGGTGATGCCGTGGCTCTTGAAGTCGTCGACATGTTCCTGCGGCTTGCCGCCGGCGGTTTCCACGATGGTGATGCCGCTTTCGATGATCGCCTTGCGATATTCGGCATAGGGCGGAGGGCTGACGCTGGGCAGGATCGTCAGGTTCACCCCGAACGGCTTGTCGGTCATCGCGCGGCAGCGGTCGATCTCTCGGCGCAGGTCATCGGGCGTCGGCTGGGTCAGCGCAGTCAGAATGCCAAGCCCGCCCGCGTTCGAGACGGCAGCGGCAAGCTCGGCCCGGCCCACCCACATCATCCCGCCCTGTACGATCGGGTGTTCGATGCCCAGCAGGTCGGTAATCCGGGTCTTCAGCGCCATTACAGCACCTCCACAATAGTGACGTTCGCGATGCCGCCGCCTTCGCACATCGTCTGCAGGCCATAGCGGCCGCCGCGTGCCTTCAGCGCGTGTATCATCGTCGTCATCAGCTTCGTGCCGCTGGCACCCAGCGGGTGGCCCAGTGCGATCGCGCCGCCGTTGACGTTCAGCTTCGCCGGATCGGCCTCCAGCGCCTTCAGCCATGCCATCGGCACAGAGGCGAAGGCCTCGTTCACTTCGTACAGGTCGATGTCGGACAGCGTCATACCCGCCTTGGCCAGGGCCTTTTGCGTGGCCGGCACCGGCTCCTCCAGCATGATGACCGGATCGCCCGCACTGACCGAGACATGGTGGATGCGCGCGACCGGCGTCAGGCCATATTCCTTCAGCGCCTTTTCGTTCACGACCAGCACGCCGGACGAACCGTCTGTCATCTGGCTGGCGTTGGCGGCGGTGATCGATCCGCCCTCCACGATGGGATCGAGCGAGCCGATCTTCTCCAGCGAGGCATCGAAGCGCACGCCCTCATCCTGCGCGAACAGGCCCTCGGCGGTTTCCACCGGCACGATCTCCGCCCTGAACGCCCCCGCCTCGATCGCGGCGGCGGCCTTGCGGTGGCTGGCAAGTGCGAAGGCGTCCATGTCGTCGCGGGTAAAGCCGTACTTGTCCGCGATCATCTGCGCGCCGGTAAACTGGCTGAAGGTTTCCACGCCGTAGCGCTTCTGGATGGAGGCGGGGAACGGCCCCTCGCCAATACCCGCCTTCATGTGCAGCGAGGTGTTCGAGAACATCGGCACGCGGGTCATGCTCTCTGTCCCGGCGGCGATGACGACATCCTGCGTGCCGGACATCACGGCCTGGGCCGCGAACTGGATCGCCTGCTGCGAGGAACCGCACTGACGGTCGATGGTGACGCCGGGGATGCTGTCGGGCAGCGAAGACGCCAGCACGCAGTTGCGGGCGAAGGCGAAGGACTGTTCGCCCGCCTGCGTCACACAGCCCATGATCACATCGTCGACGATCGCGGGATCGATGCCCGATCTCGCCACCAGCGCATCCAGCACCGTCGCGCCCAGATCGGCCGGATGCACGCCCGCAAGCGCGCCCTTGCGCCGGCCACCGGCTGTTCTCACTGCTTCGACGATATAGGCCGTGCTCATTGCATCATGCTCCCTTGAAGTCGGGTTTGCGCTTTTCCAGGAAGGCGGCAACGCCCTCCCGGCTCTCGGCATCGAGGCCGGACTGCGTCACCATCCGCACCTCGCGCTCCAGCTGTCCTTCCAGGCTTTCGCCCAGCGTCGAAAGCAAAAGGTCCTTGATCCGGCCCGCAGCGTTCACCGCACCCGCCGCAAGAACCTGCGCAGTGCGCGCGGTTTCCTCCGCCAATGCCTCGTCATCGACGACGCGGGTGACGAGGCCGATTTCCAGCGCTTCGGCTGAGTCCACGCGGCGGCTCGTCAGCAGCAGATCCTGCGTGCGGCGCATCCCGATCAGGCGAGGCAGCAGCCACGACATGCCGCCATCCGCAGTCAGTCCGATCGCGCCATAGGCAGTGCTGAAGCTGGCCGAACGCCCCGCGATCACGACATCGCCTGCCAGCGCAATGCTCATCCCCGCGCCCGCCGCCGGCCCGTTCACCGCCACCAGCAGCGGCTTTGGCATCCGCATCAGGCGGATGACGGCCATGTGCAGCACGCCGGCCAACTTGCTGAGATAGGCGCCGATGTCGTCTCCGGCCGCGCTGAAGCCGCCGACATCGCCGCCGCCGCAGAACAGCTTGCCCTCACCCTTCAGCACTACGCAGCGGATCGCGGGATCGAGATCGCAGCGGATGGCATGATCGAAGAGCGCTTCGGCAGAAGCCGCATCAAGGGCATTGCCCGCCTTGGGGCGGTTAAGCGTTATCGTGGCGATATCGCCGTCGACTTCGAACAGGACCGGGATATCGCTCACAAACAGTTCTCCATTGCCTCTGCGGCCAGTCTGGCGAGGCGGGGGAAGGCTTCGGCGCGTTCCTTCGCCTGTGCGTTGGCAGCGGTGCCACGGATGACGCGGCCCTTGATGCCGTGGAAGATCGCGGCAAGCCGGAAAAACTGGAAAGCGATATAGAAATCCCAGTTCGGAATGCTCTCGCGCCCCATGCGCTTGCAATATGCGGCGACGTATTCGGCCTCGCTGGGGATGTTCAGAGCGGCAAGGTCCACGCCTTCCAGCCCCGCCACGATGTCGGGCGGCATGCGGTACATCATCGCGTGATAGGCAAAGTCGGCCAGCGGATGACCCAGCGTCGACAGTTCCCAGTCCAGCACCGCAACCACGCGCGGTTCGGTGGGGTGGAAGATCATGTTGTCGCAGCGGAAGTCGCCGTGCACGACGCTGGTCTCGTCCCCCGTGGGGATGTTTTCCGGCAGCCACGCGACAAGCCGGTCCATGTCCTCGTTCCGGCCCGCTTCCTCGTCGGCAAGGTACTGCTTGGACCAGCGGCCGATCTGCCGCGCGAAATAGTTGCCCGGCTTGCCGTAGTCGCCAAGACCAACGGCCTCGTAATCCACCTGGTGCAGCGCGGCCATCGTGGCGTTCATCGCGTCGAAGTAGGCGGGGCGATCCTCGCGCGATACCTCGGGGAAGGTCGCGTTCCAGAAGATTCGGCCTTCCACCATGTCCATCACGAAAAACCACGTGCCGATGACATCGTCGTCGGTGCAGATGCCGTGCACGCGCGGCACGGGAAAGCCGGTCTTGCCCAGCCCCGCCATGACTTTCGCCTCGCGCTCCACCGCGTGCGCACCTTTAAGCAGCTGGCCCGGCGGCTTGCGGCGCAGCACGTATTTCGCGGTCGGCGTCACCAGCTTGTAGGTCGGGTTCGACTGGCCGCCCTTGAACTGCTCGATCGTCAGCGGACCGGCAAAGTCATCGACATTGGCGGCCATCCATTCGGTCAGGCGCGCAGCGTCGATCTCGTAACCGGCGCGGACCGGCGTCGTGCCGGTATTGGCCTCGGCGATCCCTTCACTCATTGCTGGCTCTCCCGCCATTCGCGCTTGATCTTCTTGGCCAGC
>NZ_LRSE01000009.1 GCF_001634625.1 Croceicoccus bisphenolivorans
ACAAGGTCGACTTCCTGTCGCGCCCGAACCGCTCGGACAACCAGGATGCTCCGCCGATCGACGAAGACTGATCGGCACGGTACAACGACAAGGCCCCGCTGGCACGCGCCACCGGGGCCTTTCTTTTGCTTGTCCTGCTGGAAGGGCAGGGTAGGCGCGGCGGAAATTCATGTCCGCTTTACGGGATCAAGGCGTTGCACCCAAGCGTTCGAGTGCGGCATCGAGACCCATCGCTGAAGCCCGTTTGACGAGCCGTTTGAGCTTGCCGGCCTCGAGCGTTTCGGCGCCGCATTCGAGCAGAATCGCACCAAGTTCCTGCAAGGCCTTCTCCCTCAGATCGGCTTCCCTAGGTGTCGAGCTTGATGTGCATTTCTGCCTATAAAGCGACCACCGAAGCGGGTGGATTTTGACGATTGACGAAGGTGATTTCTGATTCCTGGAGAGAACGGATTATGGCCTGCGGGGGCGACAGGTTCGATGAAAAATTGTACCATGCGAAGCATGCGGAGGAAATCCTGTCAGGTTCGATTGACGCCACCTATGCGCCCCTCGAATTGCTCGCCGTCGTCTCGGAATGGCTGCCGTCAGGCGACCCACTGCAGGTCAAGTTTGCCATCAGTCGCACGCCCATCCTTCACCACGAATCGGACCGTATCATAAGTTGTTCAGTGGGCAATATCGGTACCTCATCAGGTCGAAAAACAGCGCACTATCAAGCCGCAGGCGCACCCACTGGAAGGTAACGATAAGTCCCTCCATCTGGATCACGATCCTATCACTGGACCTCGCCGTCGAAGCTGGGAACAGGGAGCACACCCCACGCGACTTGTCGCACCGGTTTGAAGCCGGAAAAGTTATTTAAAACAGGTATTTGGTGGCGTCATCGTCAGAATGGCAGCTTTCCCATTTCTTTTCATGATCGGGTCAGATGTCCTGCATTGTTCATGAGGCGGGGAAGCGGATGCGCGGAATTCTGCCATTCTTCGATGTTCTTGACATGTTCTCATTGTTCCTGTAGTTCGAAGGTGCCTTTCGCAGCGTGAACCGGGCTTCCTGACCCAAGGAACCCGGATCCATGACCCGCCCCGTACCCATCCAGGTCTATGTTTCGCCCGAGCTTGCGGACCGCGTTCGCAAGCTCGCCGAGCGCCATGACATGACTGTCAGCGCCTGGCTGCGCGCACTGCTCTCGCGCGCCTGCGACGAGCAGGAACTGGCATTGCAGCACGACACCTCGATCACCCGTATCCTGCGCATGATGGTCTTTGCCCGCGTCGGTATCGATGGCCTGCTCGCCGGTCATGCCGACCCCACGCTGCGCGACCGGATCTACAAGGTCTACCGCCGCCAATGCGCGGCAATTGGCCTCCCTTCCACCGCACCCGAGGGAGGCCGCGATGAGGCGTAATCTCGGTAACTTTACGCGTGGTAGCCAGCTCTTGGGACACTTCGGCTTCATGTTTGCCGCCGGGCTCAAATGGCCGCTCATCATCGCCGTCGTCGCGTTTGGCGCGTTAGCGTCCTGGATGGTCGCGCATGGTCTCGACGACCACCATATCTACCTTGTCTGGATGCGGATCTATGCCATGGGCTACATGTTCATGGAGTTCGACCCGGCCAAGACCGTGACGATGGAAACGGTGTTCGGCGGCACCTTCCAGCTCCCCATCTCGCGCGTCGAAACCTACCCACCGGTGGTGCGTGCGTGGGACACGCTGCTGGACCTCGTTGGTACCGCTTTTGCCTGGACCATGTTCGCGCTGGTCCCTGCCTTCGCGCTGTTCTACTGGATCGCCGAACGCTTCGGCAACCACTCGAAGGAACGTCTCCACGAGCGCGGCGCATCGCTGGTACCGCTGATAGACCTCGTCCGCGAAATTCGCCGTCAGAACTGCCGCCATTTGGAGCTTTACACCACGCGACCGGCAAAGCTTTCATGAGTGCAGTAAGTTCAGCCTTACTACCAAACCGCGCGGTGCGTTTGGACGGAGTTCGAGGCTTCCGCCGTGGTTCTCGGCGATGCTGCGCGCGATCGCCAAGCCGAGACCGGAGCCGCCGGTGTCCCGGTTGCGCGATGCTTCGAGACGCTGGAACGGTTGAACGACGCGCTCGCGCTCTTCAGTCGGGATGCCCGGCCCGTTGTCCCGCACCTCGACGACCACCAAGGCTTCCTCGGCGAGAACCCTGAGCTGTGCGGCGCCAGCATATGTCACCGCATTGTCGATCAGGTTGCGCAGCGCCCGGCGTACGAGGTCGGGCGCGATCTCGACGGTCACGCGTGGCGAGGGATCGAACGTGACCGGTCGATCCAGCTCGGCGTATTCGTCCACGAGCGCTTCAACCAGCGCCGTCAGGTCCATTGGGCGCCCCTCCGCACGGGCGGCGTGGGCGAGAACCAGGATGTCCTCGAGCATCGCCGTCATTTCCTCGATCTTGGCAATTGCCGCGTCGCGGTCCTCTTCGGGTTCCATACTTTCGATCCGGACGCGCAGGGAGGTGAGCGGCGTGCGTAAATCATGCCCGATCGCGCCGAGCAGGTAGTCTTTTTCCTCGAGCAATGAGACGATCCGTGCGTTCATCGCGTTGAACGCCTCCATCGCTTCGCGCACGTCGTCAGGCCCGCGTGGTTCGAGCTGCGATGTGGATGATTGCCCGCTGAACTCGTGCGCCGCATCGGTCAGTTCGCGCAGCGGGCGGTTGATGCTGCGCGTTCCCCAAGACGCAGCGCCTAGGACGAACAGGTAGAGCACCAGCGTGGCGGCGCCGAGTCGGTAGATCAGTGTGGGATCCTGCGGGCGCAAGTGGAGCCGTCCCTCGAGCCAGCTATTGTTGGTGATTCTGGCCGCCATCCGCAATGTCGGCCTGACCGTATTCGGGTCGCTTCCGCCAGCTGAAGCAAGGCGAGCCGCCTCGACCTCGGCATCGGCGAGCCCGGTGTCGGCTAGCGCCTCCCTCACCCGCTGTTCGAGGTCGGCATCACGTTCGCTCGCCGCGATAGCTGGCTCGGCGACCAACGAAAACACGGCGCCGTGACGGGACGCGTCCTTCAGCACGAGCTGGCGGAACTCGGAATCGGCGGTGGTGATGTCGCTCGCGGCCTCGGCAAAGCGAGTGATTGCCGGGGCCTCGTTGCGCGCCCGGCTAAGCTGCTGCCGATCGTTCCACACTAGCGCGAAGCTTGCCAGTTGCGCCAAAAGCAACGCGAAGCCGAGCAGCAGGACCATGCGGGTGGTCAGCGTCCGGGGCAGGAACCGCGTCAAAGCCGTTTCACCTCTGCAGCGAGCATGTAGCCGCCGCCCCAGATTGTCTTGATAAGCTCGGGGCTGGAAGGGTTGGTCTCAATTTTGCGCCGGAGTCGGCTGATATGGTTGTCGATGCTGCGCTCGAATGCAGCTAGATCGCGCCCCTGCGTATGGTCGAGCAGCTGGTCGCGCGTCAGCACGCGGCGGGGATGGGTCACGAAGGTGTGCAGAAGGTTGTATTCGCCGGTCGAGAGCGGCGTCGCGACTCCGTCGAGGTCAACCAGTTCGCGGTCACTGGTGCGCAAGACCCACGGGCCGAAGGCATAGGCGTCTGCTTCGGGCGCATGTACCGCCTGCCCGCCTTCATTGGTCCGCCGCAGAACGGCCTTGATGCGGGCGACCAGTTCACGCGGGGAGAAAGGCTTGGTCACGTAGTCATCGGCCCCCAGTTCGAGGCCGATGATGCGGTCGATCTCTTCGGCCTTGGCGGTGAGGAAGATGATCGGCATCTTGCTTGTCGCGCGCACGAAGCCAGCGAGCGAGATCCCGTCTTCGCCCGGCATCATGATGTCGAGCAGAACAAGGTCAATTGCATGGGCGGCGAGAAGCTCGCGCGCCGCTTCCGAGTCTTCCGCTCGGCTTACGCGAAAGCCGTTTTTGTCCAAGTAGCTGGCCAGTGGATCGCGGATGTCGCGATCGTCTTCTACCAACAGAATGTGAGGATGATCGGATCGGGTGTTTGTCAGCGTCCCTACTCCTCGAATCCTGAGGGTCTCGATGTCATAGACACCGAGACCCTTTACGGTAAGTCATGGTTTAGCGGATGGCGTTGGCGAGAACCGCCGCGACCACGCCGCTGGTGAGGCCGATCAGCACCGCATCATTGTCCGACTGGACCCAGCGATATCCGTTCGGCGCGTCCCGTAGGCCATAGGCCTTGGCGTTGATGACCCGATAGTTCTTGGCATGGCGGCTCTCGAACCGGTCGCCCTTCTTCCAAGTTTTATACGAGACCTTCTGGACGCCTTTTTTCGTGTCGTGGCGCTGCTCAATCCGCTGCGAAGCTATGCCCCGCTGATGATTTTCGTAGCGCTGCTCTACCCGGGTCGAGCTTCGGTTGTGATCCTGACCGTAGCTCGTGGCGGCCATCGCACCGGTGCTAAAGACCGTGGCGAGGGTGGCGATGGCAAGTGCGAACTTCTTCATGTCAACTGCTCCTTTTCTCAACGTTCCATCATGGACCGTTGAGCTCAATGTGCGCCGAGTCCTTCGCAAAAGTTTGCCTGATTCTCAGGGGAATTGTCCCAATTTGTGTCTGCGCCATCGGCAGCCGTCGGTGCAGCCTTACGAGCGCGCTTGCTTGCTTGCGATCAACCCCAGGAGTGCCGGGCGCGCCGGCCTCCCCCTTTTCAGAATTGCGTTCCGATGTTGAAGGAAAATGCCTTGGGATCGTCCCCTTCCTGCTTCAGCAGAATCTTGGAAAAGTCGATCCGCAACGGGCCAAACGGGGAGTTCCAGTTGACGCCCACGCCCACTGAGACGCGCGGCTTGGCCGTGTTGCCGACGTATTCCTCGACAAACGGGGATATGACAAGGCTGTTGCTCGATCCGTCAGGCGCGGTCGCGCTGTTAGTATAGACGGGCGTATCGAGAGCATTCCCTTCAACATCGACGGATTCCAGATAGAGCGGGCTGATCACGCTTTGCGTTTCCGGGGTCTTCAGCCCGAACACCGCCCCCACATCGACAAAGATCGATGGCTTGAGGCCGAGTTCTCTTGCGCCCGCAGACAGCGGAATCTCCAGTTCTCCGCGCGCCATATAATAGGCCCGACCGCCCAGTGCATCATCCGACCATCCGCTGCGATCCGTGCTGACAGTTTCATAGACCCCGTCTGAATCAAGGTCCCGGAGCGGCTTGCGGACAATTCGTGGGCCAATGCCCTGAGCATCGAAGCCCCGCATCTGGGGTTCCCCCAGGAAGAAGCGATCGGTCAACCGCACATCTTCCGTCGTACCGTCGCCTCCGGTATCAAGCGAATGAATGTAGCCCCCCTGCGCTTGCAGTGAGAAGATGAAGCCACTGCCGACATTATAATATTTAGATGCGTCGAGCCGTCCGCGCAGATAGCTGACCGATCCGCCAAGGCCCGCCATATCGAGGTTCGCGGTGGCACGGTTACCGCGCGTAGGACGTAACCTGTTGTCAAGATTGTCATAGACAAGTGAAAGTCCAAGGGTTGAAATCGTTCGCTTTCCGATCGCATCGCAAAGATAGCGCCCTGCAAACAGGGGTTCACATGTGTAATTACCATCCCCATCGAAATCGGAATAGTAATCACCACTGATCGAAACGTCCTCAAGATTCAAAGAATATCTAATTAGAGCAGTTGTATATTCAGATAATGGCGAGCCAAGCCGGAATGACACCCCATTCGTCGTCGTCTCGTATGTCGCACTGTTATTGTTGTAATAGTCATTGCTGTAATCGCGGCGATAGATATCTGCACCGAATGCGATATTGTGATCGAAGATGTAGGGCTCGGTGAAACTAATCTGAGCCGATCTGGAATAACCCGAAAGGCTGGCACTAAGACCAACCGTCTGCCCCCGGCCGCGAAAATTTCGCTGCTGGATCGATCCCTGTAAGATGAAGCTCTCGGTGCTGGAGAAACCTGCTGAGAGCTGGAGCTCGCCGGAAGGCTTTTCCTCGACATTGGCGATCAGCTTCACGCGATCGGGCGCGCTGCCCGGCTCCTGCTCGACCTCGAAGTTTTCCTGGAAATAACCCAGCGAGTTGATGCGCGCCGTCGATCGCTTGACCTGCAGCGAGTTGAAAGCATCGCCCTCGGTCAAACGAAACTCACGACGAATGACCTTGTCCTGCGTCAACGTATTGCCGTTAATATCAATGCGTTCGACATAAACGCGCGGAGCATTGGCGATACGGAATGTGAGACCCATCGTCAGGTCGTCTTTGTTCCGCATATAATCGGGCTCGACATTTGCGAAGGCGTAGCCGAACGCACCGATCGTTTCCGCAAGGCCCTCGATCGTGTCTTCGACCTGCTTGGCATTGTACCAATCGCCCTGGTGCATCGCCAGCTGGGAAGTCAGTCTCTCGGAATCGAAATCGCGTATTTCGCTGTCGACCTTCACGTCCCCGAACTTGTAGCGATCGCCTTCCTCGACGACGTAGGTGATAATGAAGTCTTTCTTGTCCGGCGTCAGTTCGGCGATGGCGGACACGACGCGGAAGTCGGCATAACCTTCGGTCAGGTAGAACTGGCGCAGCTTCTGCTGGTCGAAGGCCAGTTTGTCGGGATCGTAGCTCGTGCTGCCCTGGATGAAAGAAAGGAAGCCGGTCTGCTTGGTAAGCATCGCGCCACGCAGGTCGGCGTCGGCGAACTTCTCGTTGCCAATGATGTTGATCTGGCGAACCTTGGATTTCGGCCCTTCCTTGATCTCGAAGATGATGTCGACGCGGTTCTGGTCCAGCGTGACCGCCTTGGGCTCGACACTGGCGGCAAACCGGCCCTGCCGCTTGTACAGCTCGATGATCCGGTTGACGTCGGCACGCACTTTCGAGCGGGTGTAGATCTGGCGCGGGGCGAGCTTGATCTCGGGAAAGATCTTGTCGTCTTTCAGCCGCTTGTTCCCTTCGAGAATGATGCGGTTGATGATCGGGTTCTCGACCACCTGGATGACGACATTACCGTCCTGCTCGCGAATCTTGACGTCGGTAAACAGCTCGGTCGCGTAGAGGTCCTTCAGCGCGGCATCGGCAGCGGCAGCGGTGTAGACGTCGCCGACCCGCATCTTGATATAGGACAGGATCGTCTGCGGCTCGAGCCGCTGCGCGCCTGCAACAGAAATAGACTGGACGGTCACCTGCTGCGGAACCTCCCGCAACCGCACGGTATCCGTGCCATCATCCTGCGCATGGATCGGACCCGCAAACGGCAGTACGATAATGGCGCATATGGAAAGCGCCAGGGGAGAAGACAGGCAGTTTCGGGGGCGAGGCAACAACAAGATTTTCCAATCGCAAGTCGATGTTGGTTTGGCCGGCGGGGTTGGACAGCTAAGGTGCTCGTGGATCACGAGACTGCGCTCCGGGAGGCGACGGCCGTTCGCCTGCAATCAAATCGGGGCGCTGGGAACGGCGACCGTCGGCCCAGGCCCTGATTTCCTGATCGGTCAGGCGGCCATCGGAATTCCCGTCTGCCTTATCGAATTCTTTGCGTTGCAGAATCAGGAATTCTCGAAAGTCGATGCCTTCATCATAGTTCGTGTTTGCCTCGATCAGGGTGATCTTGCTCAGAGGAACCATGACGATCGACAGTAAGGGCCCCTTCTTGTTTGAGCTCGAAGGTACCCCTACCGCGTCGGGGAGATGCGTCACGTCGTAAGCTCTCGAGCCATCGTCGCGATACGCGAGCGCGCCCAGAGAATGTTGCCAAGCTGAGAATTCTGCGGGGTCGATCAATTGATTGCCGTTGGTATCGACCGATCGGAATCTCTCGCCAATTGCCTGGTCGCGTGCGCGATCAGTCAAGTCTTGAAGTTCGGCAATCGTTACCATCCCGTCGCTGTTCAAATCGGCAGCTTCGAACATCTCCCGCGCGGTCTTTTCGATATCGTCCAGATCGATTGTTACTGGCTTCATGCGCGGTGGACGTCCGCCATCCGGGCCGCCCCCGGGAGGTGGCCCTGCTCCCGTGGGCGGCCCTCCGCCTTGCGGCATCTGTTGTGCGGTAGCACTGGTACCGAAAACCAGAACGGCTACCGTCAAAGCGCCGAGGAAAGCGTGCTTCAGCAACCGATCAGAACGCGACATTGATCGATATCCGGGCCGACAAGTCGACATCGCCATCTGTTTGCTGGGCTCCGACCGCAATTTGCCATGCGCCATCCCATGCGCCTGAGCGAATTCGGGCTTCGGTCGTCCAGCCTCCCGACATATCCGACGGCTCAATCGTAAAAGATTCGCCGTCTTCAAAGTTGGCGGTGACCGAACCCAGACCACCGCTCAGGATGGACTGATAACCCGCCTCGAATTCGATCGTGAGTGGATGATGGCTGGCAGGTTCGTTCTCCAACCGATAGCCAAGGATCATCGAAGGGGTAACTGTTGTGCGATCACTGGAACGGCCTTCTACGTATAAGGCGAGTGCATCAGTATCTGCCGAGGTCTCATATCCCTTTTCGTCCAACTGGTAATACTCGAGGACAACTTTCGGACGAAGCGACAGGCTTGTCGACACATCGAAGCCATATGATGCTCCAGCAAGCGCGGTGTAGCCTTTCCCGGACCAGTCCGAAGCGCTGCCATAGGAGAATTCATCGCCATCTATAGCACCGTTGAAAGTGCCCGAGAAATCCATTTTTGCCCAGTAATACCCAGCTCTGGCAAAAGCGTTGAAATTGCCATTTTGCATCCGCCAGTGACCCGCGACTTCATACTTGCTGACGTCGGTCGACTGATAGTCGCCGGTGTCTACCGAGCCTGAAATCCAGGAGCCGGACAAGCCGAGATACATTCCTCCAAGCCTGCGTTCCCAACCGCCCGAAACGCCCCACCCGTCGTTCTTGTATCCTGCCGTTCCGTCACCGTTCTTGCTGCCCCGGAAGATCAGCGGTTCCACCCAGATTCCGATTGGCCATTCATCGTAATAACCGACCGTATCGGTGATGCGCCGGGCTGAGAGAGCCGATGATCGCGCAACAAAATCGAAAATGCCGCCGTTGTAATCGGGCAGCAGCTGATCGATCTGATGTTGCAGTTCTCCGATATCCTCCGCCTGAAGCAGGCTTCTTTCGAGATAGCTGTTCGTCGCCGCTGTCGCCAGCATTGCATCGAACGCTGCGGTTTGCGGTTTCGTCAGGCCGAGCTCTTCCGCCGTTCGCCGCTCCACGCTGACCGCGATCGTCGTCGCGTCGGTCGCGAGGGATGCGGAATAGAGCAGCGGCAACTCGCCGGCGTCCAGTGTGAGCTCGGATGCGCCGGTTAAAGTGTTGGCCGTCAGTACGGTATAAGTGCCTTCGGCGCCCAGGATATCGTCGATCTCGACGTCAAGACCTGACCCAGTAGCAAAAGTGGCCGTGTTCACGACAAAGTTGGAACTGGTTTGACTGTCGCCGTCCAGGATCACGCCAATCCTGCCGCCGGACGATACGTCCAACGTATCGAGGACCATGGATTCACCATCCGCGACTTGCAGCAAGCCCCCTGTGACCGTCGCCGACATCTGTGCAGAATTTGCGGTGGTGCCGCTGAAGATCGCATTGTCCGCAATAAACAGTGTGGCTTGACCGCCCGCGACATCGACAAGTCCGTCGAAGCGAGCACTATCCGACATAGACAAGGAAAAATCACCGGCTTCCGCGTAGAGGTCGCCCGCAAAGTCCGCGTTGCCTGACAGGATCATCTGATCGTCGCCGTCGCCAAGCCACACGTCGCCCCTGATCGTACCTGTCGATGCTTCAATCAGATCGTTGCCGGAGCCAGTGAGGATGTCGCCGGTAATCCGGGCATAGATGGTAGGCGAATCGGGGTCGTAATCTTCGTCTTCCAGCTCTTCTGCATAGGCTTCGGCATCAATCTCGTTGAGATACTGAAGGATGGTGACGCCTGTCGTATTGTTGCTCAGGTCCAGCGCGATCGTTTCGTCCTCGGCCGCACCCGAAACGATGATGGCCCCGGTATTGTCGATCTGGCTGAGCGTTCCGGACAGATCGCGGACGGCGATGGCGGACCCTTCGCCCGTCGACGAGATGACGGCAGAAATCTGCCCGCTAACATAGAGATCGGGTACATTGGCGCCATCGTTGATAAGAAGTGCCAGTGCCGACGCATCGGGAGTGGTGGCCCTGATCGTGCCGCCTACGCTGATACCGGACGACAAATCGACACTGCCGCCTTCGCCGCCGATGACAACAGCGGTCGCGTCGAACGTGCTGTATGAACCATAGGCGTTGATGGTACCGTCTACACCCAGCGAGTAGGTGCCGTCACGGGTCTGACCGCCTCCGATCACGATATCATCGGCGCCACCGATCAGAAGCGCCGGTGATTCGCCGTATGAGGTGATCGAACCGGTCGTCTCCTCGGAATCGTCAATCCCGTCCCCGTCCTCATCATCGTTGTCATCATCGGTGTTGATCGGTGGTGCGTCGATGAGAATACCGTTCGCGACGCTTCCCGTGACCTCTACAGCGGGGGCTACCGCTCGCAGTTGCGACCGCGACAGCGTGTAGGTTCCGCCATCATCATTGGTGTAACTGTTTCTCTTGGTAAGCGACCCATCGATTATCACGCGCCCAGAAACGTCACCGTCGATCAGCAACACTTGCGAGTTGGCGCCGACGGACGATACGGACCCTCCAACCGAGAAATCGGTCGCGACATCACCCGTGACGATGCCGACGCTTCCGTCGCCGACTACAGTGATCGATCCAGTATTGTCGAACTCGCCCGACCAGCCATCCTGGAACCGGATTCCTGCGGAATTCAATCCTTCGACATAGATCACCCCTTCATTGGTGATCGACCCACTACTCGAATTGACTGAAATCCCCGTTCGATCGCTTGCCTGGGCTATCGGCCCGTCCGGCTTGCCGTCGCCGTCATCGTCGTCCGGGACAAAATCTTCTTCTACCCGTAGTACTCCGTCGATCACGATGGACCCATTGGTACCGGCGGCGACATTAATGCCATTGCGGGCATCGGCATCGTCCGCATGTACTGCCCCATCTTCCTCGATCGTGATCGTGGAGTTGTCGTCCAGGGTAAGCGGATCGGAGCCGGTGACATCCAGCGTGGCGTCTGCGGCAATGGTCACGTCGCCGGCCGACGAGGTCGAAAGCGGAGCCGAGCGGTCGCCATTTACCGTCGTGTCCGCCCGCGAAACCGAAATGCAGCAGAGAGTGATCGCACTGGAACAGATGAGCAGTTCGCTCGCATATTTGAGGTTCATGGAAAAAATCTCGTCCCGTCAGTCCATTTGGTGCTAGAGCGGTGACGGACAACAACGCGGCGTCGGTTGTGGGGACTAATCACTCACCTCGGGAAGGTGCCGCATTGCTGCCCGCCGATCGCTCTGCGCGACCGCGATCCTTATGCGCCCGAAAACAAGCATCTTGGGTCAAGATACCGGAAGCACAGCGTAAAGATTTCGCAAGGTCGCTGGCGCGGGTGTTCGTTCGACGGTAGCTGCGAGTGATGAATATGCTTCGCCCCTCAATTCTCATCATCGATGACGATGCCGATCTCAGTGAGATGCTGCAGAAGTACCTCGAGGGCGAAGGATTTGCCGTTCAGGCGGAACAGGATGGCGTCGCGGGCCTGCAACGCGCCCAAGGGGGGTGTGATGCTGTCATCCTCGATGTGATGATGCCGGGAATGAGTGGGATCGAGGTGCTGCGCAATCTGCGCGAGGCAAGTTCGGTGCCAATCTTGATGCTGACCGCGAAGGGCGATCAGGTAGACCGGGTGATCGGCCTTGAGCTTGGGGCGGACGACTATGTCGCCAAACCCTTTTATCCGCGCGAAGTGGTTGCAAGACTGCGCGCCGTGCTGAGGCGTAATCGCCCGCCCACGTCGGAGCAGGCCTCATTGTCATCCGGGAAACTCGAACTTCACACCGGAGCTCGAAAGGTTACCTGGGATGGGCGATTGCTGGAACTGACTGCAACAGAATTTTCCATGCTGCATATTCTGCTGTTGTCCGGCGAGAGCGTAGCGACAAAAGACGACTTGTCGCTGAAAGTCTTGGGCCGAAAGCGCGAAGTCTATGATCGAAGCGTTGACGTACACATGAGCAACTTGCGGCTCAAGATGCAGCGAGCCAGCAATTCATCTGTCGCTATCGAGACCATTCGCGGAATTGGCTATCGACTTCTTGTGAATTCCGAGACGAAACAGTCGTGAAGAGCCGGCTTTTCTGGAAGATTCTGCTGGCCTTCGGTCTGACCTTTTTCGTCATGATTCAGGTTATAGGTTTGATTTTCCAGATGCGCAGAGACGCTGAAATGGGCCCCGAATTCGACTTCGCGCCCCCGTTTGTGGTTGCCGGTGCGATCATACTGGAGGACTCCGGGCGCGCCGCGTTTGAACGATACAAGGACGACTTGCCTGATCGTGTATCGCAAAGCATTCACCTGAGACACACTTCGTCTACTCCCGTTGAGAACCGCGTGGCGAATTTCGAAAAAACCGTCAGGACGCCCGACGGAGAAGCCTATACGATTGCCTGGGTGATGAGCGCACCTAAGCGGCCGGGTGGAGTTTTCAACGTGCCTCCCGATCTGCTCATCGTCGGTTTGTTCGGCGGCCTGGTCTTCAGTGCAGCACTCGCCTTTTATCTTGCGATCCCCATCGGTCGATTGCGGGTTGGGTTTGACCGCTTGGCTGCAGGTTATCTGGACACCCGGGTTTCGGCTCAGATGGGTCGGCGAAACGATGAGATTGCCGACTTGGGGCGCGATTTCGATCTCATGGCGAAGCGTCTCGAAGACTTGATGGGCGCCCGTGTCAGGCTTCTACACGATGTATCGCACGAATTCCGTTCTCCTCTGGCCAGGATGCAGCTAGCAACAAGTTTGGTCGACCAATCCAAGGATAATATCGAGGTCAGCCTTCAGCGTATCAATCTGGAAATTGACCGGTTGAATGAGTTGACCGAGGAATTGCTGACCCTCACCCGCGTCGAAACGGACGGTGTCGCGCCCGACCAGGACTATTTCGATCTTTGTGAAGTTGTCCGAAGCGTCATCGACGACGGCCGGTTCGAGTCGGTCGCCGCGCCTGACCGCATAAGTTTGCGAATCGACGGGTTACCGGGCGAGGGGCGCCGCCCTCTGGTTCAGGGGAATGCACGATTGATTCGTCGTGCAATTGAAAATGTGCTGCGCAACGCTCTGATTTATTCACCCGACAAAGCTGCGATACGCGTTGCCTTGTCCTATTCGGAGAAACGCCGATATTATACACTCGATATTGAAGATGATGGTCCCGGGATTGACCCGGAATTTCTCCCCATGATATTCGACCCATTTGTGAAATCCCGTAAAGGGAGCAGTGGGTTTGGTCTTGGACTTGCAATCGCACGACGTGCAATACAGGCGCATGGCGGAACAATTGAAGCCTGCAACGGCAAACCAACCGGATTTTGCGTGACCGTTCAACTCCCTGCTAGTGACCAAATGCCTTCTTGAGACAACCCGACTGTCCGGGATTGTAAGACACTAGGTTAACCGGCGCGGCGGCCCAACGCGCAACTCTACGATCTTTACGAACTCTTGACACTCGGATCGGGATCGACCTGCTAGGTCGTGGGTTTAACCGAAACCGGTCCCGCCTTTGCGTTGGGGCACTTCGAGCAACACCCGGAACCTCATGCGATTCATTCCGCTTATCCTTGCAGCAATGTTGTCTGGCTGTGCCACACTGGACCACGCCGATCATGCAGCCACCGACCTGAACGATCTTAGCCCGGACGTCTTTCACGAAGATCTGATGAGCGGGGTCGTCCGCGAAGACGTGTCACAATGGTGGCTTAAGCTCGACGACCCAGTGCTCACCAGTCTTGTCGAACGCGCCTTCGACGACAATCTCGATCTGGTCGCGGCAAGGGCGCGGCTGCGCCAGGCCCGCGAAGCGGAAATTCAGGCACGCGCGAGCCTCTTCCCCTCGATCAGCGCAGGCGGCACGGTCAGTGAGACAACTCCGGTTGACGGAGGCGGATCGCGTACCAGCCTTTCGCTTGAGGTCGACGCCAGTTACGAACTCGATCTTTTCGGCGGGGTAAGGAGTTCCATCGATGCTGCACGGTCGTCTGCCGAGGCTACGGCATACGAGCTGGAAAGCACACGGGTATCATTGGCCGCCGAAATCGCTCGGACTTATGTCGAGGCCAGGCTAGCACAGCGGCAATATGCCACCTCCGAAGACCTGCTCGGATTTGCCGAAGACAATTTGCAGATCGCGGACTGGCGGCGTGAAGCGGGGCTGGTTTCCTCGCTCGATGTCGAGCAGGCGCGCGGTGAACGGGCGCAGACGGCGGCGGCGCTTCCCGGCTATACCGCCAGTTACAAGTCGGCGGTGCACCGCCTGTCGGTACTGATCGGCGAGACGCCGGGCTATCTGCACAATGAGCTCGATACGCCCGCCCCGATACCTGATACGCCCGCCACGATCGCAGTGGGTGTGCCGCTGGATACGTTGCGCCAGCGCCCGGACGTGCTGGCGGCAGAGAGGTCGCTTGCGGCCGAAACGGATCGTATCGGCGTTGCCCGGGCCGAACTTTACCCACGCCTCAACCTGGGCGGATCGATCGGAGGCAACGGCGTATCGGTCGGTGACATCGTCGATGCCCTGACCGTCAACGTGTTCGCATCGATCAGCCAGTTGATCTTCGATGCCGGACGGACCCGGTCGCAAGTCCGGTCGCAAGAGGCGGTCGCCGACGTGGCGCTCGCCAATTACCGGCAGACCGTCCTGCTGGCGCTCGAGGACGTCGAGAATGCGCTCGTGTCGCTGCGCACCGCGCAAGAGCGTGAGGTTCTCTACTCAGAGGCGCTTGCGGCGGCACGCAACCAGGCGATCCTGACCCGCGTCAGCTATCGCTCCGGCTTGACCGATTTCACCAACCTCCTCAACGCCGAAAGATCGCTTGCCTCTGCCGAGGACGGTCTGGCGCAGAGCCATGCGAATGCTTCACTTGCCGCCATCCAGCTTTATCGCGCGATGGGCGGTGGGTGGAACGCGCAGGAAAATCTTGGAGCAGACCCGGAATGAGTGACACCGCCACCACCGAGACGACCCTGCCCGCCGATGGCGCAGACCGAACCGATCTCGACGATTTTCTCGGCACTTCGGCCAAAACCGAATGGTACCGCCGCAAACGAGTACTGATCGCTGCGGCCATCGGAGTTCTCGTCGTAATCCTGCTGCTGCTGTTCGGGGGCCGGGGCAACGACAGCGCCTACGTAACCGAGGAAGCCAAGCGGCAGGACCTGACATTGACGGTTTCGGCGACAGGGAACCTGCAAGCGACCAACGAGGTCGAAGTCAGCTCAGAACAATCCGGTCTGGTGACCGAAGTTTATGTTAAGAACAACGATCGCGTGAGCAAAAACCAGCCCCTCGCCCGGCTGGATACCTCACGGCTGAACGACAGCGTCCTGCAGGCGCGCGCCAGTCTCGCTTCCGCCCAAGCCCAGACCGAGCAATACCGTGCCACGCTCGCTCAGGCTAACGCCGATTTTGCCCGGCAGGAGGAAGTTTACCGCATTTCCAACGGGCAGGTTCCGTCCGATACCGAACTGGACGCCGCGCGTGCGGAAAAGCGGCGTGCTGCGGCCGCAGTAAAGGCCGGCGAGGCTCAAATCGCTCAGGCGCGAGCGCAGTTGGCCACCGCGAATACGGAATTGAGCAAGGCCACGATTTATTCACCGGTGACCGGGGTTGTCCTGTCGCGAAATGTGGAACCGGGTCAGACCGTGGCGGCGACCCTGTCGGCCCCCGTATTGTTCCGCATTGCCGAGAGCCTTTCGCAGATGGAACTCGAGGTCAGCATCGACGAGGCTGACGTCGGGCAGGTGGAGGACGGACAGTCCGCCACGTTCACCGTCGATGCCTATCCCGGCAGGCGGTTCGAGGCCGTGATCGATCGTGTTGACCTTGCCGCCAATGCCTCGGACGACGATACGAACACAAACAACGTGATTTCCTATACGGCGGTCCTGACCCTTTCCAACCCGGAATTGATCTTGCGGCCTGGCATGACCGCCACGGCCGATATCGTGACCGAAAAGAAAGAAAATGCCCTTGTCGTTCCTAACGCGGCCTTGCGGTTTACACCCACCGCTGCAGCTGAATCAGGGGGCGGCGTTGCCGGCATGATGGGGCCGCCAAATCTGGGCAACCAGAACTCTCGCGAGGTGGAGATTGGGCGAGGAACGGTGCGTACCATATACGTCCTTGGCGATGGCGGCCAGGCCGAGCCGCGGCGCGTGACGGTAGGATCGAGCGATGGCAGCGTGACCGAGATCGTAAGTGGCGAACTCAAGCCTGGTGAAAAGGTGATTACTGCGGTCGCGGCAGATGGCGCTGGCGACTCGTCGCCCGACGATGAGGAAGCACCGCAAGGCGAGACAGCCTGGCTGGAAGAACGCTACCATCCCAATCATGGTGGCGCGGCATATGGCTGAACCCCTGATCGCGCTGAAAGCCGTGACCAAGACGTTTGGCAGCGGACAGACTGCATTTCAGGCCTTGAAGGGCGTTGATCTGGAAATTGAAGAGGGCGACTTCGTGGCCATCATGGGGCCATCCGGCTCGGGCAAATCCACGACCATGAACATACTGGGTTGCCTCGATGTGCCGACTAGCGGCGAGTTCCTGTTCAAGAACCTGCATGTTGAGCAGCTTGATCGCGATCAGCGTGCCTTATTACGACGCCGTTACCTCGGGTTCGTTTTTCAGGGATTTAATCTGCTTGCGCGGACAAGCGCGCTCGAAAACGTAGAGCTCCCCTTGCTATATCGCGGCGAGGCCAAGAGCGCCCGGCACAAGGCCGCGCTCGACGCCCTCGACAAGGTGGGACTTGCCGACTGGTGGGATCATACGCCGGCGGAGCTTTCGGGTGGCCAACAGCAGAGGGTCGCGATCGCTCGCGCCATCGTGACTGGCCCTGCCGTGCTGCTTGCCGACGAGCCGACCGGCAATCTCGATAGCGAGCGGTCGGTCGAAATCATGGAACTGCTCACTGCGCTCAATCGGGACAGCGGCATTACCGTCCTGATGGTCACGCACGAACCCGAAATGGCCGATTATGCGCGCACCATCGTGCATTTTCGCGACGGACTGATCGATCGCATCAATGGCGAGGCCTCTTCCAGTGCCTTGGCAGGAGCCGGATAGACAATGCTCGGTACCACCATCCTTCTGGCGATCCGCGAGATCCGTCGACACATGCTGCGCAGTTTCCTGACGACGCTTGGCATCGTCATCGGCGTTGCGGCCGTGGTGACGATGGTGCAGCTCGGCAACGGAGCCACTGCGGCGGTGCAGCAGAACATATCGAGTCTGGGCGCGAATGTTCTCCAGGTCCGGCCCGGGCAGGGCTTCGGCCGTGGCGGTGGCGGTGCACAACCGGCCAATTTCCGCGAAGAGGATGTTGAAGCGATCGCCAGCCAGATCGCAGGCGTTCGCGCCGTGGCGCCGCAGACAAGTGCGTCCGTGACGGCAGTCCAGAACGCTTCGAACTGGCAGACGACCCTGACCGGAACCACGGCCGATTACTTTACGGTGCAACAATGGAGCCTGCAGAGCGGACGAGTCTGGACCTCCGCAGAAGAGACGGCCGGCAAGGCTGTGTGCGTCATCGGCGAAACGGTGGCGGACAACCTCTTCCCGGGCAGCGACCCGATTGGCGGTAGTCTGCGCCTGAACAACGTCACGTGCGATGTCATCGGGCTCCTCGTCTCCAAGGGGCAAGGCGGATTTCAGGATCAGGACGACACCGTCATCGCGCCGATCCGCATGGTGCAGCGCCGCTTCACGGGCAATCGCGAGGTCAGCAGCATCGCCGTTGCGATCGACGAGCGTTACGATGCCGACGCGGTGCAGGCCTCGATGAGCGAATTGTTACGCGAACGCCGACATATCGAACCAGGCGAAGATCAGGATTTCAACATCCTCGACACGGCGCAGATCAGCGAGGCGCTGACCAGCACGACGACGATTTTGACGATGGTCATGGCTGCGGTTGCAGGCGTCAGCCTGTTGGTGGGCGGCATCGGCATCATGAACATCATGCTCGTTTCGGTAACCGAACGAACGCGCGAGATCGGTATCCGCCTCGCGATTGGCGCGGTGGGCAAGGAAGTGCTGACCCAGTTCCTGGTAGAGGCGATCGTTCTCGCCTGTATCGGCGGCTTTCTCGGCCTCTTGCTGGCGCTGGTCCTGACCGCTGCTGGCGCGACGCTGGTGCAGGTACCCTTCATGTTCGACGTGCAGATCAACCTGCTCGCATTCGGCTTCTCTGCCGCTATCGGTGTCATATTCGGATATTTCCCGGCACGACGCGCAGCGGCTCTCAACCCGATCGATGCGTTACGTCACGAGTAGGTAAATCAGACATGTATGACACGGAATCGAATTGATTGGTCTCAAGCCGAGTATTTGGACTTGTCATACCCGATGCGTGTGGGGAGAAGTGTTGGGCAATCCGTCAGAATGGGATATTAACATATATTTATCAACATTCTATCATTAATGTTGATCGGACTCCGTCTCCGCCATTGCTTAATCAGACCCCGTTGATTGGGTTAGCTCTTGCTCGAGCAGGCGCGCCGAGCGCGCGCACCTGTACCGGAACGCCAAGGTCTAAGGACCGCCCGGCAAACCACGACAGGCCGGACAACCTCCACTCCGACAAAGCATTGTCGTTCCTGAACGCTGTGCATGATCGCAGTTATGGCCGAAATGAAACGGCTGAAGACCGTGTTCATGGCGAAAGAGGCGAACATGGAACGCGACCGCCACGGCCGGACGGACAGTTGATCCAGCCTAGCCGGATCGCCTGACGCAACGAAAGCCGATGTGGCTCGTCGAACTGTCGACGGCCTGCCCTTGCCGCGCTGCGGGGCGATAGCGCTGGCAATAGTTTTCCGCGCAGAGATGCGATCCGCCCTTGGTAACCCTGCGTGGAATCTTCAGTTCGGGCGTCGCCCGGTCATAGCTTGCGCCCTTGGCCGGGCCGCGCGGATTGGCAATCACGCAGCAGGCATCGGCCTTTGCCTTCTTGGCTGGCACCGGGTCTGCGTACCAGTCCCTCGTCCATTCCCAGACGTTGCCGATCATGTCGAACAAGCCATAGGCATTGGCCGGGAAGCTACCGACCGGACTGGTGCGTTCCCACCCATCTTCCAGCGTGTTGCCATGGGGGAACGTGCCCTGAAAGTAATTGGCCATCATTCTGCCGCCCGGCGCCAATTCGTCACCCCACTGGTATTCGTGGCCATCGTCTTGCCCGCCGCGCGCGGCAAATTCCCACTCCGCCTCGGTCGGCAGCGCCTTGCCGGCCCACTTGGCGTAGGCTAGCGCGTCGGCGAACGTCACGTGAACGACGGGATGATCCTCCAACCCCGTGATCGAGCTGTCCGGTCCATGCGGATGCCGCCAGTCCGCGCCGAAGCTGAAGCTCCACCATTGCGTCCAGTCGTCCAGCGGCACCGCATGCGCGGGTGGCGTGAAGACGAGCGATCCGGGCTTGGCCAGCGCGGGGTCCATGCCGGGATAATCCTTGGGATCAGGCGGAATCTCGGCAAAGGTTACATGCCCGGTCGCCGCCACGAATTCGGCGAACTGCCGATTGGTGACCGGCGTCGCATCGATCCAGAACGGATCCACCTTCACCCGGCGCAGCGGACGCTCTTCCGGATAGAACGCGGTCGACCCCATGGTGAATATGCCGCCCGGTAGCCTGATCATGCCTTATGCTTTCCTGTCCTGCCGCGACCCTCGCCTAACGCGCCATGGTATAGAACGCCAGTGTGCGGCGCATCATCCGGCGTCGACGGGAAGGAACGCTGCAAGTGAAGATCGGACAACCGTGCCGGGTAAAAGACCTGCGGTCACACCTGATCAGAGCACGCCGAGCACGACGCCGAGAACCGCGAGGAACAGCCCGCTTGCGATCAGGGTCCTGTGATGGCCGACATTGCCCTTGCGCAGGGCATCCACGCCCATCAGGGCGACGAAAATGCCGATCGTGGCGAACACGATACCAAGCAGAACGAAAGGCGTAACCAGCATCGAGCGATGGTTACGTCGGCGGGTCGGAGTGTGCAATTGCCCATCGCTGACAGGAATGTCCATTACGGACATTGTCACGAGTGTCGCGACAAACCGCGGCTTTCGTCAGGTATTTTCACCTAAGCCGCGTCGGATATCGTGCCGTGGCTTTCGTCCGGTGGTTTGAACCACTTGTGCCGGTCCTCGTTAAAGGGCCTGCCGTCGCACAGCTCGTTCGCGTTTACCGGGTAGGAGATGAGATAGCCCTGGATCTGGGTTATGCCCTCTGCGCGCAGCCAGTCGAGCTGGCTTTCACGCTCCACGCCTTCGGCCACGGTCGACATGCCCAGCGCGCCGGCCAGCTGCGTGATCGCGCGCACGATCGCCTGGCAGTCCTCCCGCATCTCGATTTCCTCGACAAAGCACTTGTCGATCTTGATCTTGTCGAAGGGGAAGCTGCGCAAGTAGTTGAGGGACGAATAACCGGTGCCGAAATCGTCGAGTGCGATGCGCATGCCCAGATTGCGGAATTCGTGCAGCATCGCCACGTTCCGCTCGCTGTCATGCATCAGCATGTTCTCTGTGATTTCCAGTTCGATCCGGCCCGGATCGATCTTCGTTGCACGGATTGCCTCGGTGATCGTGGGCAGCAGGCGAGGCGAGCGCATCTGCAGCGGCGAGAGGTTGATTGCCACGCGTTCCTTATCGGGCCATCCGGCGGCTTCGTGAATGGCGTTGCGGATGATCCATTCGCCCAGCGCCACGATCAGCCCGCTATCCTCGGCCAGCGGAATGAACTCTCCGGGCATGACTACGCCCCACACCGGGCTTTGCCACCGCACGAGTGTTTCGAAGCCCACGGTCTTGCGCTGCGCCACGTCGTAGAGCGGTTGGTAATGCAGCGTGAACTCGTCGTTCTGGATCGCGGTCTTCAGGTCGGCCTCAAGCTGGGCGCGTTCGCGGTCGCGCTCTTCCAGCCAGGGTTCGAATTCGGCAAAGGTGCCGCGGCCCAGCGCCTTTGCCGCATAGAGCGCAAGGTCCGCCTGCCGCAGCAGGTCATCCGGGCACGTCCGTACCCCTTCGCGGCATGGCTGGACATGGGCGATACCGACGCTGGTGCCGGTCGACAGCTTCTGGTCGTCAATGACAAAGGGCTGCTCCATCGCCGAAACGATGCGCTGGGCGACATGGGCGGCATCGGTCGCATCGGTCAGACGCGTGAGCAGAACGGCAAATTCGTCCCCGCCCAGCCGCGCGACGAGATCGTGCGATTTCACCGATTCGCCAATGCGCTTGGCCGCTTCGGTCAGCAGCCGGTCGCCGGTCGAATGGCCCCATGTGTCGTTGATCTGCTTGAAATGGTCGAGATCGAGGTAGAGCAGCGCCTGCCGCCCCTTCGTCTGCTTGCGCTCCAGCACCTCGCGCAGCGTCTCGCCAAACAGGAAGCGGTTGGCGATACCGGTCAGCATATCGTGATGCGCCATGAAATTCATGCGCTCCACCGCTTGCCGCGTGTCGGTCGTGTCGCGGGCCACGCCGTGCATAGTACCGTCGTCCCAGCAATTTGCCGATAGCGACCACCAACGGGTCTCTCCATCCACGTTCAGGCTGATGGAAAGATCGCGGAACGGCTGGCGCACCAGCAGGCGGTGGGCCAGCAGTTCGCGCGCCGGCCCCGTATCGAACAGGGAAACCAGTTCGCGCCCCTCAAGGTCTTGTGGATCGCAACCCGCCGCCTCTCCGAAACGGTCGCAGACCGAGACGAGGCAGGCCCCCTTGTCGACTTGCCAGAGCCAGTCGGCGCTCTGCGCTTCGTAGTCGTGCAGCAGCAGCTGGATCGTTTCGGCGCTTTCGGCCAGCTCGGCCTCACCCTCGAACTTGCGGCGATAGAGCCGGGCATCGTCGGAAATCCCGCGCATCAAGACGAGCGTAAGCGCGACGATCAGCGAGGCGGAAACGAGTTCGATCCCGCCGAGCAAGGCATAGCTGACGGCAAATCCGGTCAGCGATATGACCGCGACGAATATCACGCACACCTGCGGCATGGCGCGATAGTAGATCATCGATGCGGTGATGACGCCGGCGGCAAGCACGCTGAGCAGGTAGTGTTCGGCCCCCTGGGCAAAGATCGCGAACATGTAGATGCCGACGCCCCAGCCAAGACTGTCGGCAACGCCCAGACCGACCATGTAGCGCCGCTGCCTGCGGAAATATTCAAGATCGATCGTTTCCGGGGTGAAGCGGCGCACGACTTCCACGCGGGCAAGGCTGACGGCCAGCATGAAGCCCAGCCATGCGAATTGGGCCAGCACGCCGTTGCCGCCCAGCCGGATCACACAAGTGACGAATGCGCCAAACGCGGACGTCGCGGCAGCGAGCTGGCCTCGCTCCGCATAGTCCTGCAGGCGCCGCGTCAGCAGGTAATCGGCGCGGCCGAAGAGGGCAGCCTGTCTGCCTCCCATGTGCTCACCCAGATCCTTTACCCCAAGTTCATGGAAAGGCGAGCCTAAAGGAAGGGGGTGAATCACTGGTAAACCACCCGCAGGCAGCAGCACGTGTGTTGATTTTTCAAAGAAAAACCCCGCCGGATCGCTCCGGCGGGGTCAATCTCAGGTCTGGACCGGTTTGGAGCCGATCAATCCTCGTCTTCGGCGCTGCCGTCGTGATCGGCAGCACCTTCGTTCAGGTATTCGCCCGCATCGGCGTCGAGACCGTGGGTCTCACCCTCTACTGCGGCCAGCGGATCGTCACCGATCGCAGCTTCGGGGCCCTGCGCCAGTTCGGCGGCGTGCTCTTCCTCGGCCGTGTCGGCAGCGATCAGCGCTTCCTGCATCTTGCGATACTGGGCGCGCAGGGCTGCGTCGCGGCTGGAAGCGGCCACGCGGACGCGGTTCATGCCCGCGCCGGTACCGGCAGGGATGAGACGACCGACAATGACGTTCTCCTTCAGGCCGATCAGCGAATCGCGCTTGCCTTCGACCGCGGCCTGCGTGAGCACGCGCGTGGTTTCCTGGAACGATGCCGCCGAGATGAACGAACGGGTCTGCAGCGAAGCCTTGGTAATGCCGAGGAGGACGGGCTTGCCCTCTGCCGGTTCCTTACCCTTTTCAAGCTTCGCGTTGTACTCGAGCATTTCCTCGTAATCGACCTGTTCACCCGGAAGCAGCGTGGTGTCGCCGCCGTTGGTGATCTCGACCTTCTGCAGCATCTGGCGAACGATCACCTCGATGTGCTTGTCGTTGATCTTCACGCCCTGCAAACGATAGACTTCCTGGATCTCGTTGACGAGATATTCGGCCAGCGCCTCGACGCCGAGCACTTCCAGAATGTCGTGCGGATCGGGCGAGCCGGAGATCAGGTTGTCGCCCTTCTTCACGAAGTCGCCTTCCTGAACGTCGATCACCTTCGACTTCGGGATCAGGTACTCCACCGGATCACCCTCTTCCGGGATGATCGCGATCTTGCGCTTGGCCTTGTAGTCGCGAACGAATTCGACGCGGCCCGAAACCTTGGCGATAACCGCGTTGTCCTTCGGCTTGCGGGCCTCGAACAGCTCGGCAACACGCGGCAGACCGCCGGTGATGTCGCGGGTCTTGGCAGCTTCGCGCGAAGCACGGGCAACGATGTCACCGGCCTGCACTTCCTGACCGTCCTCGACCGACAGGGTCGTGCCGGGGGCCAGCATGTAGCGGGCAGCCTCGGTCTCGTCCCCTGCCTGACCCAGAAGAGTGATGCGCGGACGCAGGTCTTCCTTCTTGGCACGACCGGCCGAACGATACTCGATCACGACGCGCTGGGCGATGCCGGTGGCTTCGTCGACGCGCTCTTCCAGGGTCTTGGTATCGACCAGGTCCTGGTACTTCACGACGCCCGACTGCTCGGTGATAATCGGCAGGGTGAACGGATCCCATTCTGCCATGCGATCGCCCTGCTTCACCTGCGCACCGTCCTCGAACATGATGACGGTACCGTAGGGGACGCGGTGCATCTCGCGCTCGCGCCCTTCGGCGTCGATGACGAGGATTTCACCGCTGCGGGCCATCGACAGACGGCGACCGCGCTTGTCGACGATGGTCGGCATGTCGCGATAGACGATCTTGCCGTCCGAAACCGCCTCCAGGTGCGAGGTTTCATTGAGCTGCGCCGCACCACCGATGTGGAACGTACGCATCGTCAGCTGCGTGCCGGGTTCACCGATCGACTGGGCCGCGATGACGCCGACGGCTTCGCCGATGTTCACCGGAGTACCGCGGGCAAGGTCACGGCCATAGCACGTGCCGCAAACGCCCTGCTGCGCTTCGCAAACCAGCGGCGAACGGATCTTCGCAACCTGCGTCTCGGCGTCCTCGATCACCTTGATCGCGGGTTCGTCGAGCAGTTGTCCGGCCTTGGCCAGCACTTCGCCGGTCTTGGCGTGGACGATATCCTCGGCCAGCGTACGGCCAAGGATGCGTTCGCCAAGCGACGCGATGGTCGAACCGCCCTGCACGATGGCGCGCATTTCCAGCGCGTTGGTCGTGCCGCAATCCTCGACGACGATGACGCAGTCCTGCGACACGTCGACCAGACGGCGGGTCAGGTAACCCGAGTTCGCGGTCTTCAACGCGGTATCGGCAAGGCCCTTACGCGCGCCGTGGGTCGAGTTGAAGTATTCAAGAACGGTCAGGCCTTCCTTGAAGTTCGAGATGATCGGCGTTTCGATGATCTCGCCCGACGGCTTGGCCATCAGGCCGCGCATGCCGGCCAGCTGCTTCATCTGGGCCGGGCTACCACGCGCGCCGGAGTGGCTCATCATGTAGATCGAGTTGATCGGCTTCATGCGGCCGGTCTCTTCGTCCACGGGCTGGGACTTGATCCGGTCCATCATTTCGGCCGCGACCTGGTCGCCGCAACGGCTCCAGGCGTCGATCGCCTTGTTGTACTTTTCCTGCCAGGTGATGAGACCGTCCTGGTACTGCTGCTCGTAATCGGCAACCAGCGCCTTGGTCTCCGCGATCATCGCTTCCTTGGTTTCGGGGATGATCATGTCGTCCTTGCCGAACGAGATGCCGGCGCGGCAAGCGTGACGGAAGCCGAGGACCATGATCGCGTCGGCGAACAGGACCGTGTCCTTCTGGCCGGTGTGGCGATACACTTCGTCGATGACGTCACCGATGTCCTTCTTGGTGAGAAGGCGGTTCACGACGTCGAAGGGCACCTTGTGGCTCTTCGGCAGGCATTCGGCGATCAGCATGCGGCCCGGCGTCGTTTCCACGCGGGCGATGACTTCCTTGCCGTCCTCGTCCGTCTGCGGAACGCGGGCGGTGATCTTCGAGTGCAGCGTGACCGCACCGACCTGAAGCGCCTGGTGCACTTCGGCCATGTCGGAAAACGCCATGCCCTGACCCGGCTCGTTCTCCAGCTCCATCGAGAGGTAGTAGAGACCCAGCACCATGTCCTGCGAAGGCACGATGATCGGCTTGCCGTTCGCGGGCGACAGGATGTTGTTGGTCGACATCATCAGCACGCGCGCTTCCAGCTGGGCTTCCAGCGACAGCGGCACGTGGACGGCCATCTGGTCACCGTCGAAGTCGGCGTTGAAGGCCGAGCAGACGAGCGGGTGCAGCTGGATCGCCTTGCCCTCGATCAGCACCGGCTCGAAAGCCTGGATGCCGAGGCGGTGCAGCGTCGGTGCGCGGTTCAGGAGGACGGGGTGTTCGCGGATGACTTCATCCAGGATGTCCCAGACTTCCTTGCGCTCCTTCTCGACCCACTTCTTCGCCTGCTTCAGGGTCATCGACAGACCCTTGGCATCGAGGCGGGCGTAGATGAACGGCTTGAACAGTTCGAGCGCCATCTTCTTGGGCAGGCCGCACTGGTGCAGCTTGAGTTCGGGGCCGGTCACGATGACCGAACGGCCCGAATAGTCGACGCGCTTGCCGAGCAGGTTCTGGCGGAAGCGGCCCTGCTTGCCCTTCAGCATGTCGGACAGCGACTTCAGCGGACGCTTGTTCGCACCCGTGATGACGCGGCCGCGGCGGCCGTTGTCGAACAGGGCGTCGACGGCTTCCTGCAGCATGCGCTTTTCGTTGCGGACGATGATGTCCGGCGCGCGCAGCTCCATCAGACGCTTGAGGCGGTTGTTACGGTTGATGACGCGGCGATAGAGATCGTTGAGATCCGACGTCGCGAAACGGCCGCCATCCAGCGGAACCAGCGGGCGCAGTTCGGGCGGAATGACCGGAACGACGTCAAGGATCATCCATTCGGGGCGGTTGCCCGAATCGATGAAGCTTTCGACGACCTTCAGCCGCTTGATGATCTTGGCGGGCTTCAGCGTCGACTTGGTCGTCGCCAGCTCTTCCAGCAGCGCCTCGCGCTCGCCTTCAAGGTCCAGCTCCATGAGCATGATCTTGACCGCTTCGGCACCGATGCCGGCGCTGAATGCGTCTTCGCCGTACTCGTCCTGCGCGTCGAGCAGTTCGTCTTCGGTGAGAAGCTGGAACTTCTCCATCGGGGTCAGGCCCGGTTCGATGACGACGTAGCTTTCGAAGTAAAGCACGCGCTCCAGCTGCTTGAGCTGCATGTCGAGCAGGAGGCCGATGCGCGAGGGCAGCGACTTCAGGAACCAGATGTGCGCAACCGGCGCGGCCAGTTCGATGTGGCCCATGCGCTCACGGCGCACCTTCGTGACGGTGACTTCAACGCCGCACTTTTCGCACACGACGCCCTTGTACTTCATGCGCTTGTACTTGCCGCACAGGCACTCGTAGTCCTTCACGGGGCCGAAGATGCGCGCGCAGAACAGGCCGTCGCGTTCAGGCTTGAACGTGCGGTAGTTGATCGTTTCCGGCTTCTTGATCTCGCCGAACGACCACGAACGGATGCGCTCTGGCGAGGCAAGACCGATCTGGATCTGGTCGAACGTTTCCGGCTTGGCGACCGGGTTGGCGAATTTGGTCAGTTCGTTCATTTTTCAAATCCCTTAGGGGGGAAATCCATCAGCGAGTGAGTGGCGGGCAGGTCATCGACCCGCCCGCGTCAACTCATTCAGCCGCCTCGGCCATGTCGCCGTCTTCGCTATCGTCGGTAAGCGACGACAGTTCGACGTTGAGGCCCAGCGAGCGCATTTCCTTGACCAGCACGTTGAAGCTTTCGGGAATGCCGGCCTCGAACGTGTCGTCGCCCTTGACGATCGCTTCGTAGACCTTGGTACGGCCGACGACGTCGTCCGACTTCACGGTCAGCATTTCCTGCAGCGTATAGGCCGCGCCGTAGGCCTGAAGCGCCCAGACCTCCATTTCACCGAAGCGCTGGCCACCGAACTGCGCCTTGCCGCCCAGCGGCTGCTGGGTGACGAGCGAGTAGGGGCCGATCGAACGGGCGTGGATCTTGTCGTCGACAAGGTGGTGCAGCTTCAGCATGTAGATGATGCCCACGGTCACCTTGCGGTCGAACGCCTCGCCGGTGCGGCCATCATACAGCGTCGACTGGCCCGACGAAGCGTAGCCTGCCTTCAGCAGCATGTCGGTCACGTCGCCTTCGCGGGCGCCGTCGAACACCGGAGTGCCCATCGGAACGCCGCGACGCAGGTTCGTCGCCAGTTCGTAGACCTCTTCCGAAGTGCGGTTGTCGATCTCTTCGACGTAGTTGTCGCCGTAGACGTCCTTCAGCTTGTCGACGAGGGCTGCCGGCGGCGGCCCCGCCTTCGGATCGGGGTTGTTCGCCCGCCAATCGTCCAGCATGTCGCCGATCTGCATGCCAAGGCCGCGCGCAGCGAAGCCGAGGTGCGTTTCGAAGATCTGGCCGACGTTCATGCGCGAAGGCACGCCCAGCGGGTTCAGAACCAGATCGACCGGCGTGCCGTCTTCAAGGAACGGCATGTCTTCGGCGGGAAGGATGCGCGAGATGACGCCCTTGTTGCCGTGACGGCCGGCCATCTTGTCGCCCGGCTGCAGCTTGCGCTTCACCGCGACGAAGACCTTGACCATCTTCAGCACGCCCGGTGCCAGTTCGTCACCACGTTCGAGCTTTTCCTTGCGGTCCTCGAACTTGGCGTTGATGGCCTTCACGGCCTCGTCGTACTGTTCCTTGACAGCTTCGAGCTGGACCTGGCGGCCATCGTCGGCAACCGCGAACTTGAACCATTCGTGGCGTTCGACTTCGTCGAGCAGCGCCTCGGTGATCTCGTCACCCTTCTTGATGCCCTTGGGCGCAGCCGATGCGGTCTGGCCGATCAGCATGTCGCGCAGACGGTTGTAGGTGGCGCGGTTGAGGATGGCGCGTTCGTCCTCGCGGTCCTTGGCGAGGCGTTCGATTTCCTCGTTCTGGATGGCGCGGGTACGGTCGTCCACCTCGATACCGTGGCGGTTGAAGACGCGCACGTCGACGATCGTGCCCGACACGCCCGGCGGCAGGCGGAGCGAGGTGTCGCGCACGTCGCTGGCCTTTTCACCGAAGATGGCGCGCAGAAGCTTTTCTTCCGGCGTCATCGGGCTTTCGCCCTTCGGCGTGATCTTGCCGACGAGGATATCGCCCGGATGCACTTCGGCACCGATGTAGACGATGCCCGCTTCGTCGAGGTTGCGAAGGGCTTCCTCGCCGACGTTCGGGATGTCGCGGGTGATGTCCTCTGGCCCGAGCTTGGTGTCGCGGGCCATGACTTCGAACTCGTCGATGTGGATCGACGTGAACACGTCGTCCTTCACGATGCGTTCGCTGATCAGGATCGAGTCTTCGTAGTTGTAGCCGTTCCACGGCATGAACGCGACGAGGCTGTTGCGGCCCAGCGCCAGTTCCCCAAGGTCGGTCGACGGGCCGTCGGCGATGGTATCGCCGGCCTGAACGACTTCGCCCACCTTCACCAGCGGACGCTGGTTGATGCAGGTCGACTGGTTCGAACGCTCGAACTTCTGGAGGCGATAGATGTCGACGCCGGACTGGCCGGGTTCGACATCGCCGATGGCGCGGATCACGATACGGGTCGCGTCGACCTGATCGACGATACCGCCGCGGCGGGCCGAGATGGCGGCGCCGGAATCGCGGGCCACGGTCTCTTCCATGCCGGTGCCGACCCACGGCGCTTCGGCCTTGACCAGCGGCACGGCCTGACGCTGCATGTTCGAGCCCATGAGTGCGCGGTTGGCGTCATCGTTTTCCAGGAACGGAATGAGCGATGCGGCGACCGAGACGAGCTGCTTGGGCGAAACGTCCATCAGCGTGACCTGTTCGGACGGGCTCATCACGAACTCGCCGTTCTGGCGGGCCGAGACGAGATCCTCGACGAAGGTGCCTTCGCCGGTGAGGTCGGCCGAGGCCTGTGCGACGGTGTTCTTCTGCTCTTCCATGGCCGAGAGGTACTGGACCTCGCCGGTCACCTTGCCGTCGATCACCTTGCGGTACGGGGTTTCGATGAAGCCGTACTTGTTGACGCGAGCGAAGGTCGAGAGCGAGTTGATCAGACCGATGTTCGGGCCTTCGGGCGTTTCGATCGGGCAGATACGGCCATAGTGGGTCGGGTGAACGTCGCGGACTTCGAAGCCTGCGCGCTCACGGGTAAGACCGCCCGGGCCAAGCGCCGAAACGCGGCGCTTGTGGGTGACTTCCGACAGCGGGTTGGTCTGGTCCATGAACTGCGACAGCTGCGAGGAGCCGAAGAATTCGCGGACGGCGGCAACGGCGGGCTTCGCGTTGATGAGGTCGTTCGGCATCACCGTCGACACGTCGACGCTGCTCATGCGTTCCTTGACCGCGCGTTCCATGCGCAGCAGGCCGACGCGGTACTGGTTTTCCAGTAGCTCGCCCACCGAACGGACACGGCGGTTGGCGAGGTTGTCGATGTCGTCGACTTCGCCCTTGCCATCCTTCAGGTCGACCAATTCCTTGACGACAGCGAGGATGTCCTCGTTGCGCAGGGTCGTGATCGTGTCTTCGGCGTCGAGGCCAAGGCGCATGTTCAGCTTCACGCGGCCAACGGCCGAGAGGTCATAGCGTTCGCCGTCGAAGAACAGGCCTTCGAACAGGGCTTCTGCCGTTTCCTTCGTCGGCGGTTCGCCGGGGCGCATGACCTTGTAGATCGCCTCGAGGCCCATTTCACGGTTCTCGGCCTTGTCGGCCTCCATCGTGTTGCGGATCCACGGGCCCTTGTTCACATGGTCGATGTCGAGCAGTTCGAGCTTGTCGACGCCCGCATTGTCCAGCGCTTCGAGGTTGTCGGGGCTGACTTCCTCGCCAGCTTCGATCCAGATGCGGCCGGTCGATTCGTCGATCATGTCCTTGGCTGCATAGCGGCCGAAGATTTCCTCGGTCGGGATCAGCAGCTCGGCAAGACCGTCCTTGGCCGCCTTGTTGGCAGCGCGCGGGGAAATCTTGGTGCCGGCGGGGAACACGACTTCGCCCGAATTGGCGTCGACGATGTCGAACGCGGGCTTCTGGCCGCGCCAGCCCTCTGCGGTGAACGGGATCTTCCAGCCGCCTTCACCACGTTCCCATACAACGGTGTCGTAGAAGTGGTCGAGGATGCCTTCGCTGTCGAGGCCGAGGGCATAGAGCAGCGCAGTGACCGGCAGCTTGCGCTTGCGGTCGATACGCACGTTCACGATGTCCTTGGCGTCGAATTCGAAGTCCAGCCACGAACCGCGGTACGGAATGACGCGCGCGGCGAACAGGTACTTGCCCGAAGAGTGCGTCTTGCCGCGGTCATGGTCGAACAGGACACCCGGCGAACGGTGCATCTGCGACACGATGACACGTTCGGTGCCGTTGACGATGAAGGTGCCGTTCTCGGTCATGAGCGGCATGTCGCCCATGTAGACGTCCTGCTCCTTGATATCGAGGACCGAGCGGGCCTCGGTGTCAGGATCGATTTCGAACACGATCAGGCGCAGCGTGACCTTCATCGGGGCCGCGTACGTGATGCCGCGCTGGCGGCATTCGGTCGTGTCGTACTTGGGGTCTTCCAGCTCGTAGTGCACGAAGTCCAGCTCGCTGGTGCCGGCGAAGTCGCGGATCGGGAAAACCGAACGCAGCGTCTTTTCAAGGCCCGAGACGTACCCGATCGACGGGTCGGAGCGCAGGAACTGTTCGTAGCTTTCGCGCTGAACCTCGATCAGGTTCGGCATTTCCACGACTTCGTGGATGTCGCCGAAGATCTTGCGGATGCGCTTCTTGGCGGTCGGACGGACGCCCGCCTCGTTAAGCTGTGTCGCCATGAGGGTAGTGAGCCTCTTTTTGCTGCGAGCCCGATGGGCTTCGTGTTGTGCCGATTCGTTCGAGTCGATCTGCTCTCGACCCGCCGCCCCGGCAGGGGATTTCGTCGCACGCGTGCGATGATGCAGAAACGACAAAAGGCCGCAGGACAAGCGGGAATCCGCCCCTTTCGAGGTATTCCCGGCCCGCAGCCGTCGCGTCGCTTATGCAAGAACTCGGGCTTCCTTCCCGGGCCAGCCCCCGCGCCAGGGCCGCCTTGCTCGAAGCCTTCGAACGAGGCCGCATATAGGAGTGGCGGGGCAGCGTGTCAAAGGGCGCGGAAAGCGAATCGGCACGCCGCACCGCGGGCCGGAAACGCGCCGGCGCGCGGAACGGGCATGCGCCAGACCGGATTTTTCGTAAAACAATCAGCGGCATATCGTTTTTCGATATTTATTGATTGACGATAAACGCGACTTGAATTATTGAATATCGATATCAAGCATATTGGAGTTCGAAAAATGTCCACGCAATTGACCCGTTCCGCCGCCGCTTCCCTCGCCGTCCTGATCGCCCTTGCGCTCTGGGCTCCGACCGTGGCTCCCGTCGATTACACCCCGACCCAAGTTACCGGCGTCGCGACCATCGCCGCACCGGTTCTCGCCTGACGCATCCGACCAAGGGGACAACGCCATGACCACGTTTCGCAAGGATCCGCTGCTGAAAATCGCCAGTGTGCTGCTCTCTTTCATACAGACGGTGGTCGTCATCGCCGGCGTGGCGATCGTCGCGGCCTTGCCCACCATGCTCGTCATGAAGGGCTGGGTTATCGCGGAGATGGCCAGCGACAAAGTCCCGCCCGAGGCTTTCTGGGGCATCATGGGCCTGCTGGCCCTGATCCTTGTCTCGCTCGTCATGATCTGGTTCTTCGTCCGCCACTTGCGTCGTATCGTGATGACCGTGGCCGATGGCGACCCGTTCGTGCCGGTCAATGCCGATCGTCTGGCCGCAATGGCCTGGCTGTCGCTGGGCGCGTGGGTGGTGAACATCCCGACGCAGGCGCTGGGCAGCTGGCTCGAATCCGTGACCGAAGGCAGCAGCATCAACATCGGCGTCGGCGAAGACGGCACCAGCCTTGCAATGGTCCTCACGCTGTTCATCCTCGCCCGCGTCTTCCGCAAGGGGGCAGAGATGCGCGAAGATCTCGAAGGGACCGTGTGATGCCCGCCGAAGAAGGAACCGCCATCGTCGTGAAGCTCGACGACCTGCTCTATGCCCGCCGCATGACCCTGACCGAACTGGCCGACCGCGTCGGACTGACGCTGGCCAACCTGTCGATCCTGAAGACCGGCAAGGCCAAGGCGATCCGCTTCTCCACGCTGGAGGCGATCTGCCGCGAACTGGAATGCCAGCCCGGCGATCTGCTGGGGTATGAAGGGCAAGCGCCGGCCGGATGAAAGTCACGTAAAAGTTGACTCTGCGCCCAAACCGTATAGAGGCCCGCCGCGATGCCGGTGGGCCTTTACGGTTCCCGTCATCATCCGTCCGAGACAGTTGGTGACCGGAATATGCCGGTCTTAATTTCCAGCCTAGACGGGGAAACGAGATTTTTCGGACCTCACCCACGCGGTCAGGTTCCGTTTCGCGTCATTTTCAGACGCTCCTCCTTCCCTATCGAACGGACTCGCCCGCGTCGGAGCCAAGGCTTCGTCGTGGACACAATGAGCCGATCGCCTTGCCCCAAAGCGGGCGATCAAACGTGAAGGAGCAAACATGGATCGTTCGCAAAAAGCCGATTCGGTCGCATCGCTCAACGCAACCTTCAACGAGGTGGGCGTGGTGGTCGTCACCCGCAACCTCGGCCTCTCGGTCGCCCAGTCGACCGAGCTGCGCTCGAAGATGCGTGAAGCCGGCGCGACTTACAAGGTTGCGAAGAACCGTCTTGCCAAGCGGGCGATCGTGGATACCGACTATGCCGGTATCGACGATTTCCTGACCGGACCCACCGCGCTGGCGACTTCGGTCGACCCGGTTGCGGCGGCAAAGGTCGTCATCGATTTCGCCAAGACCACCGACAAGCTCGAGGTCGTTGGCGGTTCGATGGGTTCGCAGGTGCTCGATGCCGATGGTGTGAAGGCGCTCGCCTCCATGCCCTCGCTCGATGAACTGCGCGCCAAGCTGGTTGGCCTCGTCAACGCACCGGCGACGAAGATCGCCCAGCTGTCGACGGCACCCGCTGCCAAGCTTGCCCGTGTCTTCGGCGCATATGCCGCCAAGGACGCTGCATAAGACGTTTCAAGCGATTTACCGGTGGACTGGCCGTTCGGCCCCATCGGGTATGAACTTAGGAGTGAATTGAAATGGCTGATATCCAGAAGATCGTCGACGAACTGTCGACCCTTACCGTTCTCGAAGCCGCAGAGCTGGCCAAGGCTCTTGAAGAAGCATGGGGCGTTTCCGCCGCTGCTGCTGTTGCCGTTGCTGCACCTGCTGGTGGTGGCGACGCTGGCGCCGCTGCTGAAGAGAAGGACGAATTCGACGTCATTCTCACCGGCGACGGTGGCAAGAAGATCCAGGTCATCAAGGAAGTCCGCGCCATCACCGGCCTGGGCCTCGCAGAAGCCAAGGGTCTTGTCGAAGGCGCGCCGAAGGCCGTCAAGGAAGGCGTGAACAAGGCGGAAGCCGAAGAGATCAAGGCCAAGATCGAAGCAGCCGGCGGTACCGTTGAGCTGAAGTAAGCTTTTCGCTTACCTTCGATCTCGCAAGAGATCACGCGAAAGGGCGGCTCCTAGCGGGGCCGCCCTTTTTCATTGCCTGTCGCCGGTCTGGTCCGCTCAGTTCTCGCCCGCCGCCTGCCGCAGCAGCAGCGTCTCCGCCGCGCTGGCCCGCGAGTTCGAGATGACGTGGTCCACGCCGGCCACCGTCACCGCGATCGTGCCCTGTTCCGTGACTTCGACATGGCCTTTCGATTTCAGGTACCAGACGTGGAACTGGAACTCGTCTTCGGAGCAGCCGAGCATTTCCTGCACGTACCAGCCGATGACACCGGCATCGGCAGCGTTTTCCCGCCGTTTCTTGTAGAGGTAGAGCAGAATCTTCAGGTGCGTCTCGGCATCGCTGAGCGCGGTATTTTCATCTAGCGCGATGTCGCTTTCGACGGGAATCCGGTACGTGGTCTTGCCCAGGTTGCGCCCGTGCTGCCGGTCGTACTCCGCCCGCTTTTCCGGGTCGCGCAGCGCGCGGTATGCTTCCAGCACCTCGTTGAACTTGTCCGCGTTGGCGGTTTCGAGGTTGTCGGGATGGTACATCTTGGCGAAGTAATGGTACGCCAGTTCAAGGATGCGCGCGTCGCAATCCGGGTTCACTTTCAGAACCGCGTAGTAATCAACGTAACCCTGTCCGTTATCCATCGGCGCTGCGCCCCCAAACGCACTGGCACCAGAGAAACCGTTGCCACCAGCGCGAAGCGTAACACATCCGCCGCAAAGATATATTAACAGATGCGTTTAGGCTGCGCGCGGCGTCACACTTCCACTTCGCGCCATGCGCCCTGCCCCAGCCCCTCTACACTCCACTCACCGATCCGCCAGCGCACCAGCCGCAGCGTCGGCAGCCCGACCGCCGCCGTCATGCGCCGCACCTGACGGTTGCGCCCTTCGGTTATGGTGAGCGATATCCAGCCATCCGGCACTGTCTTACGGTATCGCACCGGCGGATCGCGCGGCCACAGGTCGGGCGGGTCGATCGCCTCGGCCTTGGCCGGACGGGTCATGCCGTCCTTCAGGCGAACACCGTTCCGCAATGCGGCTAGCGCATCTTCGGATACCGTGCCCTCGACCTGCACGAGATAGATCTTGGGCAGCTTGAATTTCGGATCGGCGATCCGCGCCTGCAGCCGTCCGTCGTCGGTCAGCAGCATCAACCCCTCGCTATCGCGGTCCAGTCGCCCTGCGGGATAAACACCGGGGCAATCGATGAAGTCGGACAGGGTGCGGCGCGGCGAGCCTTCGGTCCCCCGATCGGTAAACTGGCTCAGCACGTCGAACGGCTTGTTGAAAAGGATCAGGCGGGACATCGACGCGGCCCTAGCAGGACGCCGGCTAGGGCGCGAGGTTCACGCGCACCCCCATCATGTCGATCCCCGGATTCTGGCCCGAATTGAACAGGCGCGCATGGCTGATGTGCATCCAGCTCGCCTCCACCGAAACGCGATCCGAAACGCGCGCGCCCAGTGCGATCTCCGGCTCGAACAGCACCCGACTGCCCAGTTCGTAGTGTTCGCCATTGGGGGCCAGCCTTTCCGACGGGCCATCGTGGATGGCAAGTCCGACGGCAGGGCGCAGGTAAACCGGCCCCTTGCCGATCGTCCAAGAGAGGCCCGCCGCCGCAAAGGCGGTGTCGCCGTCACTGTTGATGGAGGCAAGGACATATGGGGCCGGAGCGCCGACAATGGACAGAGCCTCCACCGGTGCGAAACGATAGCCGAGCACGCCGTCGACACCGCTCTCTACGGTCTCGAACGTGAACGGTGTGTCGACCGCGTGGACATAGGCACCGGCAAAGACCTCTCCGGCATGGGCGGGAGCGGAAAAGGCGCAAGTCGCGGCGACGATTGCGGCAAAGGCAGGAAAACGCATGGCAATTCGCTTCCGATTCGAAAACGTGGATCCCTTCGAATGCGCCTTTGACTGTTGCCCGCTTGCTGCAAGCTGAAGCGAATGTTCGGTTGCACATGAAACAAGACTTGGTCTTGTCACACGCCGCGCCTAACCGGGCCGGCTTCATGTCCGACACGGCCCACCTCCTGACCCGCTCGACCCATACAGAGCAGACGCTGCGCACTGAATTCGCGGCACTGGCGCGGCTTGCCCTGCCGCTGGCGGCGGCGAACCTGTTGCAGATGGCGGTCTATGCCATCGACGTGATCTTCATCGCGCGGCTCGGCACACAGGAACTGGCGGCCAGCACGCTGGCGACATCGACCTACGGCCTCTCGCTATGGTGCACGCTGGGCCTGATCAGCGCGGTTGCGCCGATGGCGGCAACAGCGCTGGGACGCGGGCGGCACGCGGTGCGCGAAGTACGGCGATCCTTTCGCATGGCTCTGTGGATGGCGGTGTTCGGCGGCATCTTCGTGATGACGATCTGCATGCTGGCCGACGATTTCATGCGGCTGACGGGGCAGAGCGAGGAAATCGCCACTATGGCCGGGGAATACCTGTTCTGGGTGGCGCCCGCCGCGATTCCGGTGATCGCATCCAACGCCCTGCGCATCTTCGTTTCCACGATGGATCGGGCATTCATCGCCACGTGGGTCACGGTGCTGGCGCTGTTCGTCAACGCGGGTTTCAACTGGCTGCTGATCTTCGGCAACTGGGGCTTTCCGGCATGGGGCCTGAAGGGCGCGGCCATCGCCAGCGTGATTACCGCGGTCGTCGTTCTGCTGGCCTATGTCGCGATTATCCAGTGGGATCGCCGGATGCGGCGGCACTACCTGTTCGGGCGATTGTGGCGCCCCGACTGGCAGCGACTGGCCGAATTGTGGCGCGTGGGTTTGCCCATTGGCGCAATCACGCTGGCCGAAGGGGGGCTGTTTTCCAGCGCGGCCTACCTGATCGGTGCGATCGGCACGCTGGAACTGGCCGCGCATACCGTCGCGCTGGGGCTTGGCGCCCTGTGCTTCCAGGTGCCCTTCGGCATCGCGCAGGCCGCGACGATCCGTGTCGGCCTGCACAATGGTGCGGGTCAGCCGGGCGGCATCCATCGCACTGGGCTAGCCACGATCATGCTGACGATCGCCCTTGCGGTCCTGTTCGCGGCGCTGATGCTCGGCGTGCCGGAATTGCTGCTCAGCATATATGTCGACGTCGATGCGGCGCAGAACGCATCGCTGGTCGCGCTGGCGGTCACCTACCTTGTCGTCGCCGCCGCGTTCCAGTTGTTCGACGGGGCGCAGGCAGTGCTGGCCGGTCTGTTGCGCGGCTTGTCCGATACGCGGGTGCCGTTCGTCCATGCCGTGGTCGGATACTGGCTGTTCGGCTTTGGCACGGCATGGGTGCTGGGCTTTCACACGCCGCTCGGCGGTCTTGGCGTGTGGATCGGCCTTGCCGTCGGGCTTGTCGTCACCTCGATCCTGCTGGGCCATCGCTGGCATTCGCGAGAGCGTCTCGGCCTTGTCATGCCGCGCGGATAACAACGCGGCCAACGGTTCGCGCAGCACCGCGCACGGCCCGTCTCGAAAAAACTTGGATAACGGTGCTTGACGACCACGTTCGTCCCAACCATATCCGCGCCGCTGGCACTCTGCTTACGGGAGTGCCAACCGTAGAAACCTGTCAATTTTTGGAAGAGGTCATCATCATGGCATTCCGTCCGCTGCACGACCGCGTTCTGGTCCGTCGCATCGAAGCCGAGGAAAAGACCGCCGGCGGCATCATCATCCCCGACAGCGCCAAGGAAAAGCCGAGCGAGGGCGAAATCGTCGCCGTCGGTTCGGGCGCCAAGGCCGAAGACGGCAAGGTCACGCCGCTTGACGTGAAGGCCGGCGATCGCGTGCTTTTCGGCAAGTGGTCCGGCACCGAAGTCAAGGTCGAAGGCGAAGACCTGCTTATCATGAAGGAAAGCGACCTGCTCGGCGTTATCGCCTGAGCCTGTTCTTCCTGATCCACTGAAATCCCAAGAGGAGAGAATATTATGGCCGCCAAGGACGTGAAGTTTTCGCGCGACGCGCGCGAACGCATCCTGAAGGGTGTCGACACCCTTGCCAACGCCGTGAAGGTCACGCTGGGCCCCAAGGGCCGCAACGTCGTGATCGACAAGAGCTTCGGCGCACCCCGCATCACCAAGGACGGCGTCACCGTCGCCAAGGAAATCGAACTGAAGGACAAGTTCGAGAACATGGGCGCGCAGATGCTGCGCGAAGTCGCTTCGAAAGCGAACGACGCTGCCGGTGACGGCACCACCACCGCCACCGTGCTGGCCCAGGCCATCGTGCGCGAAGGCATGAAGTCGGTTGCTGCCGGCATGAACCCGATGGACCTGAAGCGCGGCATCGATCTTGCCGTCGGCAAGGTCACCGAAAACCTGCAGGCGCGTTCGAAGGACGTGTCGGGCACTTCGGAAATCGCACAGGTCGGTGTGATCTCGGCCAATGGCGACAAGGAAGTCGGCGAGAAGATCGCCGAAGCCATGGAAAAGGTCGGCAAGGAAGGCGTGATCACCGTCGAGGAAGCGAAGGGTCTCGAATTCGAGCTCGACGTTGTCGAAGGCATGCAGTTCGACCGCGGCTACCTGTCGCCCTACTTCGTGACCAACGCCGAAAAGATGACCGTGGAACTGGATGACCCGTACATCCTCATCCACGAAAAGAAGCTGTCGAACCTGCAGTCGATGCTCCCGATCCTGGAAGCAGTCGTCCAGTCGGGCCGTCCGCTCCTCATCATCGCGGAAGACATCGAAGGCGAAGCGCTCGCCACTCTCGTCGTCAACAAGCTGCGTGGCGGCCTGAAGATCGCGGCCGTGAAGGCTCCGGGCTTCGGCGATCGTCGCAAGGCCATGCTGCAGGACATCTCGATCCTGACCAACGGCGAGATGATCAGCGAAGACCTCGGCATCAAGCTGGAAAGCGTCACGCTGAACATGCTGGGCCAGGCCAAGAAGGTCACCATCGACAAGGACAACACCACCATCGTCGACGGTGCCGGTGATGCCGAAGCGATCAAGGCCCGTGTCGAGCAGATCCGTGCGCAGATCGAGACGACCACGAGCGACTACGACCGTGAAAAGCTGCAGGAACGCCTGGCGAAGCTCGCCGGCGGTGTTGCCGTGATCAAGGTCGGCGGCGCTTCGGAAGTCGAAGTGAAGGAACGCAAGGACCGCGTCGACGATGCGCTGCACGCGACCCGCGCAGCCGTCGAAGAAGGCATCGTCCCGGGCGGCGGCACGGCTCTCCTCTACGCCACCAAGGCTCTCGAAGGTCTGAAGGGCGAGAACGACGACCAGACCCGCGGTGTCGACATCATCCGCCAGGCCATCATGGCCCCGGTTCGCCAGATCGCGACCAACGCCGGCTTCGACGGTGCGGTCGTTTCGGGCAACCTGCTGCGCGAGAATGACGAGACCCAAGGCTTCAACGCCGCGACCGACACGTACGAGAACCTCGTCGCTGCCGGCGTGATCGACCCGACCAAGGTCGTTCGCACCGCCCTGCAGGACGCAGCCTCGGTTGCCGGTCTGCTGATCACCACGGAAGCGGCGATCAGCGACGTTGCGGAAGACAAGCCCGCGATGCCGATGCCCGATATGGGCGGCATGGGCGGTATGGGCGGTATGGGCGGCTTCTAAGCCACCTGCCATCCGGCCCGGAAAAAGGGCCAGCTCGAAAAAGGGGTCGCCGGACTTGGGTTCGGCGGCCCTTTTTCGTGCGCGTATGACAAAATCGCGACTTGGCGTGGTGAAAATACGATTAACCCCACATCAATCCATATCGTCGGGCACCTTTTGCCATCCCGCGCGTTCGCGTCACGAATACTTATGCTAAATTTCCGAAAGGGGATCCCGTCATGCGCCTTCCGCACAAGGCCCACCTCGCCATCGTCGATGGAGAAAGCTTCGTCCTGATGCGCAACGAGGGTTCGCCGGACGAACCCAATCTGAAGGAAGTCGCCAAGCCGGACCTTACCGCCAGCAACTACAGCGCGGGCGTACGCCATCAGGATCACGTGGGGCAAAAGCTGGGCCGTACCGATCTTGAAGAACTCGCCCATGCCGCCGCCGTTGCCGAATGGCTGAATGCCGCCGTGCTGGACGGCACGATCGAACGGATCGGCATTGCCGCCGATCCCAAGACCCTGGGCGAGCTGCGTCGCCATTATCACAAGAAGCTGGAAGCGGCGATCGTGGCCGAAGAGGCCAAGACCATGACCGGCGAGCCGATCGCGCGGATCGAAAAAGTGCTGTTGGCGCAAGGTTGAAGCAAGAGACGGGCTGAAGCGAGAAAGACGGAACACATCGAGTGAGCAAAGGGTCGCAACCTGCCAGGCTGGATCATTCGGCCATGACGCAACCATGCACGGATGCGGCAAACGATGTCGCCGTCGGCACGCCCGGTCGCAAGCCGGACAGGGCACGCTTCGCGCTGCGCGAACGCACCCGTGCCGAACACGAAGCGACCGAGGCGGCATTTGCCCCGTTCGATCTGACAGTCGCGGATGACTACCGCCAGTTCCTGATCGCACATGCCATGGCCCTGCCCCGTCTGGAACTTGGCGTGACCGGCCTTGGCTGGACTGGCTGGCAACCGCGCTACCACTTGCTGGCCGACGATCTGGCCGCACTTGGCGCCTTCCTGCCCGCACCGATGATTGCACCCGCAATCTCGCCGGTGTCGGCGTGGGGTGTTCAGTATGTGCTGGAAGGGTCAAAACTTGGCGGAACGGTACTTTCGGGGCGTTTGCCTGCCGGTGTTCCCGCCCGTTACCTCCGTCCGGCGCCGGACATGCCGGTCCGGTGGCAGGCATTCTGCGCCGCACTTGATGCGGCAGCCGCCAATGGCGGACCGGAATGGATGAACGAAGTTATTGATTCTGCGATAGAAACATTCCAAGCTTTCCGGCGAAGCGCCGATGCCTTGGCTGGGGACCTTAGTTGAACGACGTAGAAGCCGGGTCACTCCCTGTCGACCTGACCAACTGTGACCGGGAACCGATCCACATCCCTGGCTCGATCCAGCCCTTCGGCTTCCTGATCGCGGTCGGGGCCGACTGGATTATCCAGCGTGCGGCCAACACCGAACCGTTCGTGGGTATAGACCCGCTCGGCCTGCTGGGGCGTCCGTTGAACGAGCTGTTCCTGCCCCATGCCCTGCGGTCCCTGCGTTCGCGCGCGACGCACTTGCGCGGAGAAGACGCGGTGGAGCGTATCTTTTCCCTGCGGCTGGTGGAAGGTGGGCGCACGTTCGATGTCGCGCTGCATTTCTCCGGTCGCTCGATCATTATCGAATGCGAACCGGCCCGCGGCGACGAGATCGAGGTCTCCTCGCTCGTGCGTTCGATGGTCACACGCATACAGACCGCCGAAACGATGCAGACGATCCTGCGCGAAGGGGCGCGGCAGGTCAGGATGCTGACCGGGTTCGACCGGGTGATGGTCTATCGCTTCGCCCCATCCGGTGCCGGCGAAGTCGTGGCAGAGGCGCTGGAACCGGGGATCGACAGCTTCCTCGGCCTTAACTTCCCGGCCTCCGACATTCCGAAACAGGCCCGCACACTGTACCTGCGCAACATTTTCCGCATCATCAGCGACGTGGACGATACCCCCTGCCCCATCGAACCGGTGGGAGAGGGAGAGCCGCTCGACCTGTCCCTCGCGTTGTTCCGCGCGGTTTCGCCGATCCACATCGAATATCTGAAGAACATGGGCGTGCGCGCATCGCTCTCGATCTCGATCGTGATCGACGGGAAGTTGTGGGGCCTGTTCGCTTGCCATCATTACAACCCACGCCTGCCCAGCTTTGCCGAACGCAGCGCCGCTGAACTGTTCGGCCAGATGTTCTCGCTGCTGGTCGAAAGCCGGTTGCGCGCGGAAATGAACGCTTACGAAGATCGTGCCCGCAAGGTGGCCGACCGGTTGATGGCCGCCGCCGCGAAGGACAGCGACCGGCTGCACGATGCGCAGTGGATGGGCGATCTCGTGCTTGATGCGATCCCCGCCGACGGCGTCGGCGTGTTTGTCGACGATGCGGTGTCGCTTTCCGGCCTGACGCCGGATGACGAACAGTTCCGCAGTCTGCTCAAGACGCTGAACCGCAGGGAAGCAGGGCAGATCTTCACAACCAACCGGATCGCCGAGATCCATGCCGAAGGGGCGGACTACTCCGGCAAGGCTGCCGGGTTGCTGGCCGTGCCCATCTCGCGCCGGCCACGCGATTACGTGGTCCTGTTCCGGTCCGAACGGCTGCGCTCGGTCCGCTGGGCCGGGAACCAGGAAAAGGACATCGAATACGGCCCAAACGGCCCTCGCCTGACCCCGCGGCAGAGCTTTGCGGAATGGTCCGAGCTGGTCCGTGGCGAAGCCAAGCCGTTCGACGATGCCGAAATGCGCGTGGCCGAAGCCTTGCGCTCGACTTTGCTGGAAGTCGTGCTTCGCCTGACCGAAGCGGCAAGCGAAGAGCGGCGCCGCGCGGCCGAGCAGCAAAACCTGCTCATCGGCGAGCTCAATCACCGCGTCCGCAACATCCTTGCCCTGATCCGCGCGCTGATGGGTCAGACCAGCCGGGAAGCGGACGACGTCGGATCGTTCGTGGCGACACTAGATTCGCGCATCCAGTCGCTCGCCCGGGCGCACGACCAGCTGACCGCCGACCAGTGGGGCCCGGCGCGGCTGGAAGACCTGATCAATACCGAGGGCAAGGCCTATTTCGAGCCGGATCGCCAGTCGATCCGCATGACCGGCCCCGATGTCGCCATCACGCCGGACGCGTTTACCGTCATGGCGCTCGTCATCCACGAACTGGTGACCAACGCGGCGAAATACGGTGCACTGAGCGATAGCGGCACCGTCGATGTCGAGTGGCGGATCGAGCCGAACGGCGATCTGGCCATCGATTGGCGCGAAAGCGGCGGACCCGCCGTGATGCCGCCCAAGCGGCGCGGCTTCGGCACGACCGTTATCGAAAATTCGATTCCCCACGAACTCGGCGGCGAAGCGACAACTTCGTACAAGACCGCCGGTTTCGAAGGGCACTTCCGATTACCCGCCCGCTATGTCGCAAGCTCACGGGACCGGGGGGGAGACAGCAAGAAGGTCAAACCGGAGATGAAGGGCGGCGGCGAATTCGTATCTGGCAAGAAAGTGCTGCTATTGGAAGATTCGGCGCTGATCGCTCTCGATGCGGAAGATTCGCTGCGCGAGATGGGCGCATCGGACGTGGTTCTGGCCGCCGGCAACGCGGTCGCCGCAAGAGCGATCGATGCGGGCGACATCGAACTGGCCGTGCTGGATTTCAACCTGGGCCGCGAAAACTCGATGCCCACGGCCGAGCGGTTGATGCAGGAAGGCATCCCCTTCGTATTCGCTTCCGGTTACGGCGGTGAAGGCACGATACCCGACCGGTTCGCCGAAGTGCCGACGATCGTGAAGCCCTACGGCACGCTGCAGATGGAACAGGCCTTCGCCGAACTGGCGGGCAAGACCGGCAACTGAACAGGGCCGCAGGGCTCAGGCGGCAGGCATCTGCTGGCTGGCGCAGTGGAAGCTGCCACCGCCGGCAAGCACGGCATCGGCGCGGATGCCGATGACCTGTCGGTCGGGGAACAGCTGCGCAACCGCGGCCACGCCGTCATCGTCATGGATACTGCCGTATATCGGCACGACCACGAGATGCGTTGTCACCGCGAAATTCATGTAGCTCGCCGGTTCGATGAAATCGCCCGAGGTCATCAGTCCCGGCGAGGGCACGTCGGCGATCTCAAGGCCGAAATCGCGCGCACGCGTACGGGCATCGTCATAGATCGCCAGGTTGGGATCGTCTGCCCCGCTGGCCACCGGCACAGCGAGCCGCCCCGGCGAAACGAAGCGCGCAAGATTGTCGACATGCCCGTCGGTATGATCGTTCAGCAGGCCATCACCCAGCCACAACACCCGGTTGAAGCCGAGGTCTGCGCGCAGACGCTGCTCGATCTCCGCTCGTGTCATGTCCGGATTGCGGTTCGGGTTCAGCAGGCACTGTTCGGTTGTCACGACAAGGCCGGTGCCATCGCCGTCCAGCGCTCCGCCCTCCAATATCCACGGCGCGGATTCCACGGCCAGCCCTGCATCGTCGGCAAGGCGTGCACCGATGGTCTGGTCGCCGTCCATTATGTACTTGCCGCCCCAGCCATTGAAACCGAAGCGCCGTGCCACGCGGTTGCCGCTGCCATCGGAAACAACCAGCGGGCCCGTGTCGCGCAGCCAGATATCACCATAAGTCCGGCGTTCCAGCCTTACAGACGCGGTTACCAGCTGCCGCGCCCGCATTTCGTTTGCCGCGTCGCGCACGACAAGGCGGACTTCCTGCCCGCTTTCCGCAACGGCATTGGCGAAGGCCGCGATCTCTTCCTGCGCCTGCGCCAGCACGCCGGGCCATTCGTCCGCATCGTGCGGGAAACCGATCCAGATCCAGTCCTGTGGATGCCATTCGGGCGGCATCCGCCATGTCGTTTCGGTCATGAAATCCATCTGCCTTTGCGGTGCGCTTGCCGCGCCCCTGCCAGACCGCGCAGGCAGGGGCAAGCAACTCGCGGCACGGCACCGGAACTGCTATGGCGCCATCCATGAAATCGATCGCTGTCAGCGCCTTGTGCGCATTTGCCCTCTCATCGACACTGGCTGCCTGCGGCTCCGGCCCGGGCGACGGGTCGGTGGAGCCTTCGCCCCAGCCCTCCTCCAGCGCTGCACCTGCGACGCCAGCCACGAATCAGCCGGGCATCGATTCGGAGGACGAAACCCAGCCTGACGGTTTTCCCGCCGGTTTTCGCGCGCTCGGCACCGAACCGTTCTGGGCCGTTCACGTCGGCGACGGGCATTTGCGGTATATGACGCCGGAAGATCAGCAAGGCCAATCGCTGCCCTATACCAGCGAACAGACCCCGCAGGACGAGTTTGCGCTGACCGCGATGCTGGGGAACGAGGAACTGGTGCTTTCCGGCAAGGTCGGGGAATGCTCCGACGGCATGTCGGACCGCAGCTATCCGTACACCGTGTCTCTGCGCATCGGGGATCGAAACCTGCAGGGGTGCGGCCGCCCGACAGACCAGTAGGTTTGTGCAATGCAGCAAATACATTTTGCGCAGCAAAAGATGATCGCCTAACTGACATTTTTGAAGATACATAATCTATTGTTTTATATATATAAAATGTATCACTTGCGTAAAACGCAATCGTTATTTCTCTTTTCGCACTTGCGAAAAATCGCGATTCGCCGCACATAGGACGGGCCTTACAGGCATCCTCTCCCAAACTTACACGACCCGGTCGGTTTTCCGTCCGGGTCTTTTTTTGTCCAGGTTTCGGGGCCGGCGCTTTTCCACCATCATTGCCGTTCACATCGCCCATCGGATTGCATCCGGGGAACCAGTTCCCATCTCGTCCTTTGAACCCCCGGATGCTCACGCAGCGTGAGAGAACGGGATCGCAGGAAGGAAAACGGGCAGATGGCGGACGCAGACGCGGCGATCGTACGTGAAGTGAAGCTGCAGGTCGCTGCGGCCAAACAGGAAGAGTCCGGGCATGGCATTGCCCGTATTCCGCGTACGGCGATGGCGACGCTCGGCATAACCGAAGGCGACGTGATCGAGGTGGAAGGCAAGCGGGTAACCCCTGCCCGTGCCTTGCTGCCCTACCCCGAAGACGAAGGGCTGGACGTGATCCGGCTGGATGGTCTGGAACGCGGCAACGCCGAAGTCGGTTCGGGCGAACACGTGGTCGTGCGCAAGGCCGAATCGCGCCCCGCCATCCGTGTTGTCTTTGCGCCGGCCCAGCGCGAGATGCGCCTGCAAGGCCCGGCAGAAGCGCTGCGCCGCAACTTCTTCGGCCGTCCGCTGACCTCGGGCGATCTTGTCGCCACGCGCGGGCAGCAGCGGGTGCAGGACATGCCGCCCGAAATCGCGCGCATGTTCAACGCGCCCGCCTTCGCGCTGACGCAGATCCGCCTGCAGGTTTTGTCGACCAGCCCCAAGGGCATCGTCCACATCGACGAAAATACCGAAGTCGAGCTGAAGGCCGAGTTTGAGGAACCACGCGATGCGCGCGCATCCGTCAACTACGACGATGTCGGCGGCATGAGCGAGACGATCCAGCAATTGCGGGAAATGGTCGAACTGCCGCTGCGCTATCCCGAACTGTTCACCCGCCTTGGCGTCGATCCGCCGAAGGGCGTGCTGCTGCATGGCCCGCCGGGAACGGGCAAGACCCGCCTTGCGCAGGCCGTGGCCAACGAATCGGATGCGAACTTCTTCCTGATCAACGGGCCGGAAATCATGGGCTCTGCCTATGGCGAATCGGAAAAGCGGCTTCGCGAAGTGTTTGAAGAGGCGGAGAAGAACGCGCCCTCCATCGTCTTCATCGACGAGATCGATTCGATCGCGCCCAAGCGCCAGAACGTGCAGGGCGAGGCGGAGAAGCGCCTTGTCGCCCAGTTGCTCACGCTGATGGACGGGCTGCAGGCGCGGTCCAACCTCGTTGTCATCGCCGCCACCAACCGGCCCGACGCGATTGACGAGGCGCTACGCCGCCCCGGGCGGTTCGACCGCGAGATCATCGTCGGCGTGCCGGACGAGAGCGGCCGCAAGGAGATCCTTGCCATCCACACCCGCGGCATGCCGCTGGCCGACGATGTCGAGCTGAAGGAACTGGCGAAAACCACCCACGGTTTCGTCGGTGCGGACCTTGCCGCCCTTGCCCGCGAGGCCGCGATCGACGCGGTGCGCCGGATCATGCCGCGCATCGATCTGGACGCCCGCACGATCCCGCCCGAAGTGCTGGACGACCTGAAAGTCATCCGCGACGACTTCATGACCGCGCTGAAGCGCATCCAGCCCAGCGCCATGCGCGAAGTGATGGTGCAGGCGCCCACGGTTGGCTGGGCCGACATCGGCGGACTGGACGATGCGACGGAAATGCTGCGCGAAGGCGTGGAACTACCGCTGAAGAATCCCGATGCGTTCAAGCGGCTCGGCATCCGTCCGGCCAAGGGCTTCCTGCTCTATGGCCCGCCGGGCACCGGCAAGACGCTGCTGGCCAAGGCCGTCGCCAAGGAGGCGGAGGCGAACTTCATCTCGATGAAGTCGTCCGACCTGCTGTCCAAATGGTATGGCGAGAGCGAGCAGCAGATATCCAAGCTGTTCGCCCGCGCGCGTCAGGTTGCGCCCTGCGTCGTCTTTATCGACGAGATCGACAGCCTTGTCCCCGCGCGCGGGTCCAGCGGCAACGAACCGCAGGTTACCGCCCGCGTGGTGAACACCATCCTTGCCGAGATGGACGGGCTGGAGGAACTGCAGTCCGTCGTCGTGATCGGTGCGACCAACCGGCCCACGCTGGTCGATCCGGCGCTGCTGCGGCCCGGGCGGTTCGACGAACTGGTCTATGTCGGCGCGCCGAGCGAGCCGGGCAGGCAGCATATCCTGAAAATCCATACGCAGGACATGCCACTGGCGGGCGACGTCGATCTGGCCGCGATCGCCAGGCAGACCGAACGCTACACCGGCGCGGATCTGGAAGACGTGGTGCGGCGCGCGGGCCTGAACGCCATCCGGCGCGAGGGTGCGGGCGTTACCGCGGTCACGAAGGCCGATTTCGAAGACGCCTTGAAGGATTCGCGTCCAACCGTGACGGACCAGATGGAAACCGAATATGCCAAGATGCGCGGCGAATTGAAACGGCGCGCGGCAGAGGTGAACCCCATCGGCTTCATCGCGCCGGGCATGTTGACGCCCACCCGCGACAACAAGCACGAATAGAACGAAGGCCCGCTCGACCAGAGCGGGCCTTTTCGTTTCAGGCCTGTGCGGGCGACTGCGCGATGGCCAGCGGCCCTGACGGTTCGATCCGCTGGCGCACGATGGCGTCGGGGATTTCCTTGCGCAGCCAGTCCATCATCGCTTCACGGATCGCGACGCGCAGGTCCCACAAGTCCTGCGAATTGCGCGCGCTTAGCAACAGGCGCACTTCCATCGCCTGCGGCGTAACGTCGGTCACTTGCACATTCTGCACGCGCCCGTCGAACAGGGGGTGGTTGGCAATCCGGCGTTCGAATTCGGCACGGATCGGGGCGACATCCGTCACCGGATCGACATAGAGCATGACCGAACCCAGCAGTTGCGCGCCGCGCTTGGTCCAATTCTGGAATGTTTCCTCAAGGAACTTGGTTGTGGGGACAACCAGCCTGCGCTCGTCCCAGATCTTCACGACGACGTAGGTCGTCTTGATATCCTCGATCCTGCCCCATTCGCCATCGACGATCACAACGTCGTCGATCGCGATCGGCTCGGTTATCGCCATCTGCAATCCCGCGATCAACGATTTGAGCGCCGGTTGCGCCGCTGCGCCCACGGCAAGGCCGGCAAGGCCCGCCGATGCCATCAGCGTCACGCCGATATCGCGCACGCCGGGGATCGACAGCAGCATCAGGCCCACGGTGATGAAGATGATCAGCGCCGTGCCGATGCGGGAAAATATCGCAAGCCGCGTCCGCTTGCGACGCGCCTGCCGGTTGTCGGGCACGGTGATGTCCGCGCGCTCCGTCATGGCATGGATGAAGGCGTGCATGATCGCCATCGCCATCCAGCCGACCAGCGCCGGCATCACGAAGCCGGCGATCTTCTCCCAGATGTCGTCAAGCGCCGGAATCTCGCGCGCCGCCAGCACGAGGCCGAGCGCGATAAAGGCGTAGCGCGACGGCCGCGCCAGCTTTCGCACCACGACATCGTCGGTCGTGTTGCCACTGCCGCGCGCGACGCGGCGCAGGATCTTGAATATTACCCGATGGGCAGCCAGTGCCACGATAATGGCAATGGCGGCGGCCAGCACCGCAACGGCTACTTCGCGCATCGGACCGGGCTGGCTTGCGAACAGGTCGGTCAGTTTATCCATGTCGGCGTGGACTACGTTGCTGCACTGCAACATGCAAGGGCAGGCCGGGATGTCCGTCGTGCGAGGGGTGCGCTCCGACGATGGATCGGCGTTCAGACCGCGTGCGGAATCCGTATGGCGACAATCATCCCGTCACTGGCGAATGCCCGTTCGATCTTTCCGCCCAATTGGCGCGCACTGCTCTGCATCAGCATCGAGCCAAACCCTTCACGCCCCGTGGGCGGGTTCGGATTGTCGGAAAATTCGCGCCACTCTATGGCAAGTTCGCGGTCCTCGCCGTCGCCGTGATAGTCCCAGCGGATCACGATCCGGCCACCGTTTTCCGACCATGCGCCGTATTTCACCGCATTCGTCGCCAGTTCATGCAGAACCAGCCCCAGCGGCGTCGCCTCCCGCGCGTTGAGCGTCACTTCCGGCCCCGACACCTCGACCGGATTGTCCTCTGTCAGGTAAGGCGCCAGCACCTTGTCGACGAGGCGGCGCATGGAGGCATTGCCGTCCGCGTCCTTGCCCTGCGTCGCTTCGTGCGCGTCGAGCAGGGCGTGAATGCGGGCCGCGATCCCCTCCGTCACCGGCCTTGCATCGGGCAAGTCGCGCGCGCTCATCCGTACGATGGCGAGGATGACGGCGAACAGGTTCTTCACCCGATGGTTCAACTCGTGGGCAAGCAGGTCGGCACGGTCCCGCGCTTCGGCAAGTTCCGCGGCCTGCGCGGCCTGCGCCTCGGCATGGGTGGCACGCACCGTTTGCGACAGGCCGAGGGCAAGCGAACCCAGCGTAAGCAGCATGGTGACGGCCAGCAGGGGCAGGACCCGATCTTCCGACTTGGCGGCATCCGCCGACGCTTCGGCGAGGATGCCCTGTTCCAGCGCCTCCATCTCGCTCAGCGATTCGCGCAGGCGTTCCATCGCCATCCGTCCTTCGTTGGACAGGATGCGCTGCTGCGCCTCGCGGATCTCGCCCTGTTCGATCAGTTCTACACTGGCCGCCAGTTCGGCGAACTTGTCGTCGGCGCGCTGTTCGATATCGGCCAGCAACTGTTCCTGCCGTGCCAGGATGTCGCCTTCGCGGGTCTTGCGCTTCAACCTCTCCAGCGCGCGGGGATAGAGCGTCCGGCCGAATTCGTAGTTGGCAAGGTATCGCCGGTCGAGCGTTATGAAATAGCCGCGTTGGCCGGTTTCGGCGTTGATCGCGGCACGATCGATGTCACGCAGGGCCATCATGATCTGGTTGGTGCGGTTGGCCTGCTCGCGCTCCACACGTTCGCTGGCGATGGTCGACCAGACGAGGAACAAGCTGCCGATCAGGCCGATCGCAGTAAGCGCAAAGACGAACAGGGCCGATACACGGCGCCGGCGCCGCCTTTTCCGCGCGCCGCTGTGCGCAACCTGCAGCGGATTTTCCATTGCCGTCGCCACTTGCCTGCGAACCCCATTTGCCTGCGAGTCACACTTGCCTGTGCACCCGGGCCTTTGTTCAATCCCGTCGGGGACCCTAGCCGCTACAGCGGCTGTCTGTCTGTAACAAACGACACGAGGTCAATCGCCTTGATGCCGGAACGAGGGCAGCGGGCGATCAGTGCGCATCACCCCACGACTTGCCGGTGCCGATATCGATGCCCAGCGGCACGTCGAGCGTGACAGACGGCAGCGCAGCCTCGGCCATGACGCGTTCGATGATCGGGCGGGCGGCGGTAACGTCGCCCTCTGGCAGTTCGAAGACGAGTTCGTCGTGCACTTGCAGCAGCATCCGCACGTCCTTCAGCCCCGCATCGCGCAGCGCGGGCATCATGCGGGCCATGGCGCGCTTGATGATGTCGGCGCTGGTGCCCTGGATCGGCGCGTTGATCGCGGCGCGCTCGGCGCCCTGCCGCTCGGCCTGGTTCTTGGAGTTGATGTTGCGGAAGTGCGTCTTTCGCCCGAACAGCGTTTCGGAATACCCGCACTCACGCACTTTCTCGAGCGTGGCGACGATATAGCGCTGGATACCGGGAAACCGCTCGAAATAGCGGTCGATCATGCCCTGCGCCTCGTCCGCGTCGGTACCCAGCCGCCCGGCAAGGCCCCAGCGGGAAATGCCGTAGAGGATCGCGAAGTTGATCGTCTTGGCCTGCGCGCGGGTGTCGCGGGTAACCTCGCCATACATTTCGAGCGCGGTGCGGGCGTGAATGTCCTCGCCATTGGCGAACGCCTCCTTCAGCGGCGGAACGTCGGCCATGTGCGCGGCCAGCCGCAGTTCGATCTGGCTGTAGTCGGCGGCGAGCAGGACATTGCCTTCCTCGGCGACGAAAGCCTCGCGGATGCGGCGGCCCGTCTCGGTGCGGATAGGGATGTTCTGCAGGTTCGGATCGGTCGACGAAAGCCGCCCCGTCTGCGCGCCGACAAGGCTGTAGCTCGTGTGCACGCGGCCCGTGCGCGGGTTGATCGCTTCCTGCAACGCTTCGGTATAAGTCGAACGCAGCTTCGACAGCTGCCGCCAGTCGAGCACGCGCGCGGCCATGTCCACGCCTTGCGAGGCCAGCCCTTCGAGCACTGACTGGTCGGTCGAATACTGCCCGCTCTTGCCCTTCTTGCCGCCCTTGTAGCCCATCTTGTCGAACAGGATCTCGCCAAGCTGCTTGGGGCTGCCGACGGTAAACGGCTCTCCGGCCATTTCGTGAATCTGCTTTTCCAGCGCGTCGATCTGGCCGCCGAATTCGGACGAAAGCCCCGACAGGAACTCGCGGTCGACCTTGATGCCTTCACGCTCCATCCCCGCGACGACGGGGATCAGCGGGCGGTCGACCTGTTCGTAGATGCGCGTCGCGCCTTCGTCCGCCACGCGCTGGCGCAGGACCTTCCAGAGCCGCCATGTCACGTCCGCGTCCTCGGCGGCATAGCGCGTCGCCTTGTCGAGCGGGACGGCGCTGAACGAAATCTGCTTCTTGCCGGTGCCGCAGATGTCCTTGAACGTCAGGGTGGTGTGGCCAAGATGCGTTTCGGCAAGCGAGTCCATGCCGTGCGCCTGCCCGATCCCGCCCCCGCCGCGCCCTGCGTCAAGGTCGAAGGACAGGATCATCGTGTCCTCCACCGGTCCCATCGCGATATCGTGACGAGCCAGCACGTTGATGTCGTACTTGATATTCTGCCCGACCTTAAGAACCGCATCGCTTTCCAGCAACGGCTTCAGCTTCTCGATCGCAGTCTCAAGCGCGATCTGCTCCGGCTTTTCGGCGAACATGTCGTCGCTGCCGTGGCCGAGCGGGATGTAGCAGGCATCGTTCGGCCCAAGTGCGAGGCTCACGCCCGCCAGTTCGGCGCGCATCGCATCCAGTGAGCTCGTCTCGGTATCGATGGCGACCGCGTGGGCCGCAAAGGCGCGTTCGATCCACGCGTCGAGCCGTTCGACCGACTGCACGCATTCGTAAGTGTCGAGGTCGATCTTCGGCCATTCGGGCAGCGGCTGGCGGGTCGCGCCTTCGCTCTTGCCCGCGCCTGCGTTCTCTACCTTCGCCGGATTGAGATCGGTGGGCCGCGCGGGGCTGCCCGCACCGGTACCCAGCCGCTTCAGCAGCGAAGTGAAGCCATGCTTCGATAGGAACGCCGCCAGTGGATCGGGCGGAATGCCGTCGAGCGCGAAATCCTCCAACGCCATGGGAAGATCGCAATCCTCCTTCAGCTGAACCAGTTCGCGGGACAGGCGCGCCATGTCCGCATGCTCGATGAGGTTTTCCTTCATCTTGGACTGCTTCATGTCCGGCGCGGCGGACAGCACGGCCTCCAGCGTGCCGTATTCGTTGATCAGCTTCGATGCCGTCTTCGGCCCGATGCCGCGCACGCCCGGCACGTTGTCGACGCTGTCACCCATGAGCGCGAGGACGTCGCCAAGCTGTTCGGGCAGAACGCCGAACTTTTCCTGCACTTCGGGAATGTCGATGCGCGCGTTCTTCATCGTGTCGAGCATGTCGACACAGCCACCGCCCTCACCGCACGTGCCGACGAGCTGCATCAGGTCCTTGTCCGAAGAAACGATCGTCACGTTCCAGCCCTGCCGCGTCGCGGCGCGGGCATAGCTGGCGATGAGATCGTCGGCCTCCAGCAGATCTTCCTCGATGCAGGGCAGGCTGAAGGCGCGGGTGGCATCACGGATCAGCGGGAACTGCGGCACGAGGTCTTCGGGCGGCGGCGGGCGGTTCGCCTTGTACTCGGGAAACAGGTCGTGCCGGAAAGAGCGCGATGCCTTGTCGAGAATGACCGCCAGATGCGTCGGCCCGTCAGCTTCATCAAGATCCTGCGCCAGCTTCCACAGCATCGTAGTATAGCCATAGACCGCGCCGACCGGCGTGCCTTCCGGATCGGTCAGCGGCGGCAGTCGGTGGTAAGCGCGGAAGATATAGGCGGAGCCGTCGACAAGGTAGAGATGGGGCTTGCGCGGCGCGGTTTCGGCATCACTCATGCAGGGGGATTAGCAGCGCAGCGCCGCAAGGTCAGCCGCTGATTTCATGCTTCGCGAACCCTGTCAGCAAACTGCGCTTTCGCCCCATTTCAGCCGCAAAGCGCCCTATTCTCGACAAGATGGCCTGCCATACGGAACTTGGCGTTTTGCGTGAAACGCTTGCATCCTGATTTGGAAGCCTTTATTCCTGCGTGCCGAGGCCAGCCCCCGCGGTTGGGCTTGCGTGTCCGGCTTACCGGTCGCGTGATATTCGGAACAAGGATGCATATTCATGCGCAAGATCATTCTCGCCGCCGCTGCTGCCGGTGCTGCTCTCTCGCTCACCGCTTGCTCGGAAGGCACCGAAGAAGCTGCTGAAACCACCGTTGACTCGGCTGCTGCAGACACCGCCGAAAACATGGACGCTGCTGGCGAAGCCGTTGACGATGCGATGGCCGACGCTGCCAACACTGCTGACGACGCTGCTGCAGAAGTCGAAGCTGAAGTGCAGAACGAATCGGAAGCAGAAGCTGCTGCCGACTAATCGTCGCACGAACGATTTAGCGAAGGGCGCTGGAAGCAATCGCTTCCGGCGCCCTTTTCGTTACGGTCAGCCGGTAATCCGCGCGAACACGGCTGCCCCGCCCCGGCGTTGCACGGGATCGTTCGGCTCGGTCGGGGCCGGGGTTTGGCTGACGGATGAGGCCGGAAGCAGCTCGTCGATCAGCGCTCGTGCTTCTGTCAGCCGTTCGGCCACGAGGCTGTAGAACACCTGCTTGCCTTCCCGCCGCGTGCCGACCAGTTCGGCCTTGCGCAGAACGCCCAGTTGCTGGGACAGGCCCGGCTGGGCAATGCCGGTCAGCGCCTCGATCTCGCCCACGGCCCGTTCCGCACCCTGCAATACCGACAGAATCTGCAACCGCGTTCCATGCGCAATGGCGCGCAGCAGTTCGGCATCGGGCTCCCGATCGTCGCTTTCGCGCGCGTCGCTCACGATGCGGCCTTCGTGTAGAACCAGTCCGTCGCGGCCACCCCGCCAAGCGCAGCCGCTGCCGTCTCTTGCGGTGCCTGCAGCAGCGGCTCTCCCGGTTGCCAGTCCGCCGGGGCCAGCACATCGCCCGCATGCGTCTGCTGCAGCGCCTGCAAGACGCGCAGCAGTTCCGGGATGGAGCGACCAACGCTGGCGGGATAGCAGGTCGATGCCTGCAGCACCCCTTCGGGATCGATGAAGCAAGTCATCCGCATCGCCCCCGCATCCTGCGCGCTGCACCCGATCATGCCGTAGGCGCGCGCGATCTCCATCGTCGGGTCTTCCACCACGGGGAAGGACACTTCCACACCCGCCATGTCGCGGATCATGCGTATCCACGCGAGGTGCGAGTAGAGACTGTCGGCCGACACCCCGATCATCGCGCAATCCAGCGCCTCGAACTGCGGCGCGGCCTTGGCCAGCGCGACAAATTCGCTGGTGCAGACCGGCGTGAAGTCGGCCGGATGCGCAAAGAGCATCAGCCAGCGGCCGCGAAATTCGGCAAGATCCACAGGCCCTTGCGTACTGCGAGCCGAAAAGCGGGGTGCAGGCTCGCCAATGCGCAGTGGCGGGCGTTCGATCATGGTTTCAGGTGTCATGCGGATTACAATTACATGATTATGCCATTTGCGAAAATGACAATTGGCGCAACCGATGCCCGGTGGCGGTCAGGAGTTGCCTATTGCGAAACGCGCAGGCAGAGCACGTCCGATACGAGCAAGGATGACAACGATGCACGAAGGCGACCTCTACCAGCGTTTTGCGCGCAGTTTCGCGGATTTCGCAGGCCGTACCGCGATAGAGGCTGCGGACCGGAACTGGACTTACGCCGAACTGGAATCGGCCGCAGGGCGGCTGGCGACGAAGCTGGCCGCGATGGGCGTCCGCCCGGGTGAACGGGTGCTTGTGCAGACGGAAAAGTCGGTCGAGACTGTCGTGCTCTACCTTGCGGCGCTGCGGCTGGGCGCGATCTACCTGCCGCTGAACACCGATTATACAGAGGCGGAGCTGGCCTATTTCGTGGGCGATGCCACGCCCGTCATCGCCGTGTGCCGCGAGGGTTCGCAGGGCCTGTTCCGCCGCATCGGTGGCGATGCGCTGGCAATCACGACGCTCGACGATCTGTTCGCCGACCTTCCCGCAGAAGCTGCGCCGCCCGCGCCGCGCCAGCGGGACGACATTGCCGCGATCCTCTATACTTCCGGAACTACCGGCAAGCCCAAGGGCGCGATGCTGACCCACCGCAATCTGGTGTCCAACGGCGAAATGCTCGTCGATTTCTGGCGTTTCACAAGCAAGGACCGGCTTATCCATGCGCTGCCGATCTTCCATGTCCACGGGCTGTTCGTGGCGCTGCACTGCGCGCTGTTTTCCGGCGCCTGCGTGATTTTCCAGCCGAGGTTCGACGCAAAGGCCGCCATCGCCGCGATGCAGGACGCCAGCGTGATGATGGGCGTGCCGACATTCTACATCCGCCTGCTGGGCGAAGACACGTTCACTCGCCACGTAGCTGCGCGGATGCGGCTGTTCGTCTCCGGCTCGGCACCACTGTCCGCCGACATCCACCGCGCTTTCGAGGATCGGACGGGACACCGCGTGCTTGAACGATACGGCATGACGGAAACCGGCATGCTGACCAGCAACCCATATGACGGTGAGCGCAAGGCCGGTTTCGTCGGTCCGCCGCTGCCGGGCGTGTCGCTGCGCATCGCAGGGGAGGATGGCACCGTCCTGCCGCAGGGTGAGGTCGGGATCGTGGAAGTGCAGGGGCCGAATGTCTTTGCCGGTTACTGGCAGATGCCCGAAAAAACCGCGTCGGAATTCCGCGACGGCGGCTGGTTCATCACCGGCGACATGGGGCTGATCGATGCCAACGGTTACGTCCAGCTCGTCGGGCGGGAGAAGGACCTGATCATTACCGGCGGGCTCAATGTCTATCCGGCAGAGGTCGAAGCCCTGCTGGACGACCGCGAAGACATTGCCGAGGCAGCCGTGATCGGCGTGCCCCATCCCGATTTCGGCGAAGCGGTGGTGGCCGTGGTCCGCCCTGCCGGATCGCTGGATGCAGATGCCGTGCGAGAGGCGATGAAGCGCGATCTTGCCGGATTCAAGGTGCCCAAGCAGGTCATCGCGGTGGACGAACTGCCCCGCAACACCATGGGCAAGATCCAGAAGAAACTGCTGCGCGAACGCTACGCCGGGCTGTTCGCCCAGGCGTAGCGGTCAGCGCGCGCGGGTGTTGTCGTTGACCGCGCTTGCCGCAAGGCGCGGATTGGCGAACCCGGCATAAAGCGTGCGCGTAATCTCCGCGATGCGCGCGTCGCGCTGCGGGCGGCCGCCCTGTCCGGTAACGTAGATCGCCATCGCGATCACGCGCCCGTCCGGCATCTCGACAAAACCGACATCACTTGCCGTATTGTTCAGCGTGCCGGTCTTGTGGCCAAAATTCGTGCCGCTGGGCAGGCCCGCCTTGATGCGGCGGCTACCCGTCACGGTGCGGGTCATCGCGCCGATCACGACATCGGTGCTGTCGCCCGACAGCCACTCGCCCTTGTATAGACCCGCGATCAGGCGAACCATTTCGTCAGGCGGGGTCGAATCGCGCAAATCCGCACCGGTTGCCGGATCGAATTCGCCGTCGTCGCGTACCAGCGTCGCGATATCGCGGTCGATGCGGAAACGCTGGAAACCCTTGCCGCGCATCCATTTCGTGACTTCCGCCGGGCCGCCCACGGCCTTCAGCATCGCGTCGGTCGCGGTATTGTCGCTGCGCGTGATCATCAGTTCGATCAGGCTGCGCGCGGTCAGTTCCATGCCCGGCTTTACCGGTGCAACGCTGGTCGAGAACGGGCGCGAGGCGACCGGGATCATCAGCGGATATTTGGCATCCAGCCTGTAGATACCCTTGTCGACACCGGCGAGGAAAGTCGCGGCAATCGCGATCTTCGACGTGCTGGCCATCGGAAACGACTGATCGCCAAGGATCGAAACCGTCTGTCCGGTGGAAAGGTCGAGAGCGGCAACGCCGATGCGGCCCTTGTCGGGGCGGGCGACGGCGAACAACTGCTGGCGAAGACCGCTGCCGACAGCATCGTCGGCCTGCCGTCCGTCAAGCACGGAGCCGTTGGGCCCGTTGATGAATTGTTCGAACGACTGAGCCGGCGCTTCCTGCGCGCTGGCGACGGTCGCGCCGGCAAGCAGTGCCGGCAGCGAGAGCGCGGCAACGGCCGCGCGGCGAAGATTACGAATGTCCAGTCCCATCATGGCTCCACGCATAGCACGGATCAGATTGTTTCAAGATTAACCGAAAGGACCGTACCATCAAGGGGGTTGCGATACGGTGTGCAAAATCGGGGCGCGAAGCGGTTAACGCCCGCCGGTCAGGATTCGCGTTCCGCCCCGCCCGTGGCGCGGATCACGCGGGCCTGCGCCTTGCGCCGCTTCAGGTTTTCGCGCAGCTGGCGGGCAAGCCGTTCCTCACGCGTTTCCGCCGCGTTCGCGCCCGTGGTCACCGATTGACCTGCGCTGTCCGGGTTGCCGTCATCCATCGCCATTCCATGGCATCACCACCGCCGGCTCGCAAGCGCGGCAATGCAGTGCTTGACAAGCACCGGCCCCACCGCCAATAGCGCGCCCCTGCGAACCCCCGACCCTACAGGCGGGAATGGCGGATTCGCACAGCTCCGGTAACGGACACGATGGCGATGCTGCTGTAGCTCAGTGGTAGAGCGCACCCTTGGTAAGGGTGAGGTCGGGAGTTCAATCCTCCCCAGCAGCACCATCGCTTTTACGGCCCCATCGGCGCCTATCCCGACCGACATCGCCCGTCCCGGCTGCTGATCCGCTTCTTTGCGGCCCGTTAACCTGTTCGCCTTACCCTAGCGCAACGGTTCGTTAGCGCTCCGTTACACAGGTGAAGAGTTCCGTCATATCTATGACCGGCCTTCTTGCCTGTTGGACGAGAGCGTATTTGCAGCTGCGTCGTATCGCCCGGCCCCTTTGGCATCGCGGGCGGCGCGGAAGGGAAGCAGATATGTTCAAGCGGTTCTGGAAGGATGAAAGCGGCGGCTCGGCTGCCGAGTATGCGCTTATCATCGCAGTGGTCGGCCCCGGCATCGGCGCGGCGGCTCTGGTTCTTGGCGCCAACGTCAAGCAGTCAGGCGGCAGCCTCGACACGGAACTTGATTCGACCAACGCGGTGGCGGCGGTATCGTCCAACGGTAACAACGGCGGCGGTCAGGGCCTTGATAGCGGCTCCGCCGACGGAACACCGGTGAACCAGGAAACCGTCGCACAGGAACCGGTCACTACCGACAACCCCGGCAACAGCCACACCAATCCCAAGCCCTGCAATCCGAACAAGCCGGGCTGCAGCTAACACAAGATATCCTGTTTCCCGGCACACACCCCAAGCGCGTGTCGGGAGGGGCGGGGACGGTTGCGGCCGCCCCCGCCCCACCTCGAATCAAGCCGGCGCGATCAACACTTGGGATGTTGGCCGATGTCGCGGATGTCGTAGACCTTGCCGTCGGCAACCGTCACCTGAAGGCACTGGCCGGACTGCGGACGCGCCCAGATGGTATATGCGCTGGTGCCCGACTTGAACCCGTCGACATTGGCGAAGCCGCGTTCTTCCAGCACCCTGTCGAAATTCTGCGCCCGCGCGCCCTGCAGATCGGCAAACTGAGCCTTTTCGCGATAGCCGCCGCTGCCGTGGTGATAGCTGGTGTTGTGCCCGCGCTGGTCGACGCCTGCAGAATAGCCCGATGAATAGGCGTCGGTCTTGTCGTAGTTGTGGTACGCGACGTTGTGCAGCCCGTCGTTGTAGCCGCGTTCGTATTCCTGCTCCGCATTCGCATCGTCGAGATGCTTGTTATCGTCGTGATGGTGCGACTTGTGGCTGAGCAATGCGCCCAGCAGCGCCGCACCCGCCACGGCGGCAACGGCGGTACCGGCACCGGAATGATGTTCGCTGTGCCCGCAATCTTGCGCGGAAACGTCGCTGATGGTCATGACGTGCCCGTCCATCGCCTCGACCTGCACGCAATTCTTGTCAGCGCCGTGCCACCAGTTGCTGTAGCTTGAAGAATAGCCGCCCTTGCGCCCGTCGACGTAGATAAAGCCGCGGGACTGCAGTTCGCCTTCCGCGCTGGACGCGCCCAAGCCATTGATGTCGGTCAGCGTGCTAGCCTTCCTCGCAAGTGCTGGCGTGGCGGCAAGGCCGACGGCGGCGGCAAGCGCGAAAACGGAACCGGTTGTACGCAAGATATTCATCAGTCTGTCTCCCCCAGAATGGACAGATGCGTGGATTACCGGCGAGTCGCCCCATGCCGGCAAGTCATTCTAACATTTGAGAGAGGCAGTCGGGTGACATAATTCGTCACCCCGTTATTGGGCCTGTACTTGCACCAGACTGTTCAGGCGCGAACGTCGGCCCATTCCGGATTGCGGCGAAACGCGGTGACGACATAGCTGCATAGCGGCCTGATCTTGAAATCCTGCTCGCGCGCATCGGCAACCAGTGCCTCGACCAGCTTTGCCGCCACGGATTTGCCGCGCAACGCCGGCGGCACGAACGTGTGGTCGGCCACCAGCACTTTTCCGTCCGCCTGCTTCTGGTAAGTCAGCTCGCCGGCTTCCGCGTGTCCGGAAACTTCGGCCTTGTATGCGCCGCGGCTGTCGCCATCGTGGCGCGTGATCTTCACATCGGTCATGAAAACTCCTTTGCCACCTGCAACGAGCGCGGCGGCATGGCGGTTCCGCCCGACGCCCCTATCCCCGCGCGCCGAACAGCGCGGTGCCGACGCGCACATGGGTCGCGCCCACCTTCACCGCGCTTTCGAAATCGCTGCTCATCCCCATGGAAAGGCCCTCCAGCCCGTTTTCCGCAGCCAGCTTCGCCAGCAACGCGAAATAGGGCGACGGTTCGACATCGAGTGGCGGCACGCACATCAGGCCCGCAACCGGAATCCCTGCCTCTCGCGCCTCGGCGATCAGTGCGGGCAAGTCGGCGATGGCGCAGCCGCCCTTCTGATCCTCGTCGCCGATGTTCACCTGCACGAAGCAGGGCACAGTCCGCCCCGCTTTCCCGAACGCCTTGGCCAGTGCCTGCACGAGGCTGGACCGGTCCAGCGAGTGGATCGCATCGAACAGCGCAACCGCATCGTCCGCCTTGTTCGATTGCAACTGGCCGACAAGGTGCAGCTCCACGCCGGGATGGCGTGCCTTCAGTTCGGGCCACTTGGCCTGCGCCTCCTGTACGCGGTTTTCACCGAAGACGCGGTGGCCCGCTTCGAGCAAGGGCTCGATCTCTTCTGCGGACTTCGTTTTCGAAATCGCGATCAGCGTCACGTCCGCGCCCTTGCGCCGCGCGATGCGGGCGGCGTGGTCGATGTCTTCGCGGATTTCTTGCAAGGCTTGCGCTGGTTCGGTCATGGCGCGCTGCTATAGCGATGCCGTGACGAAGAGCCAGACCCTCCTGACAACACGCGTCCTGCCCGCAACATGGCTGATCAGCGATGCGCGCAACGATGCCGTGCTGGAGAAAGCGCTGGACACCCTGCCGCGCGGCAGCGGGTTCGTGTTCCGGCACTACCACCTGCCAACGCCTCAGCGACATGCGCGCTTCAAGGTACTGGCGCACATCGCGCGGGCACGCGGTATTCCGGTTGCGCTGGCGGGCGATCCGGCGCGGGCAAGGGACTGGGGCGCGGATGCCGTCTATGGTGCACCGTCGCAAGTGGCGGGCGCACACGGGCTGATCCGCGTGGCGACGGTCCATTCCCTGCGCGAACTGGGCGAAGCGCATCGCGCGCGGGCGGATCTGGTCATGTTGTCGCCGGTCTTCGCAACGCGCAGCCATCCCGGCGCAAAGGCGCTTGGACCCATGCGCGCGCGCCTGATCGCCCGCCATGCTCAGGTGCCGGTAGTGATGCTGGGCGGGATGAACGCAAGACGCGCCCGCGCGATGGCCCCGCACGGCTGGGCCGCGATCGACGGGCTGACACCGTCCTGACGAATTGCCGCGATACCCACAGGGGCCATGTCGATCGATTGACCCACATCACGCGCAGCGCGTAATTTCGCGCGCGAACGAACGGGGAACCGAACCAATGGCCACGCGAGCGGCACAAAACAGACCGGACTGGCGCGCCGCGCTGAAGCGCAGTGTCAGCCGCACCGGCGAACTGGCCGGCGCGGCGGCATTGATGCTGCTTGCGCTGTTCCTTGCGCTGGCCATGGCCAGCTACAGCCAGACGGACGGTTCGCTTTCCACTGCGGCGGGCGAAGGCACGGCCAACTGGATGGGTGTGCCCGGCGCCTATGCGGCGGACCTGCTGTTCCTAGCCTTTGGCCCAGTGGCGGTGCTGATCCTGCCGATGCTGTGGGTATTCGCGCGCCGGTTGTGGCAGCTTGCCGAACATGAAGCGGCGGATCGCCCGCACTGGTGGCGCCCGCTGGCCATGCTGGCGCTGGCGATGCTACTGCTGGCAACCGTGCTGGCGCTGCTGGTCGAAGGGCCGGTCTGGGGCCTTCCCGCCGGAATGGGGGGGATCGCGGGACTGGCCGGATCGAAACTGATCTACGGCCTCTCCTCCTTCGCGCCTTCGCCCTATGGCGGGTGGGTGATCCTTGTGCTGGCTGTCTTGGCGCTGCTGGGCGGTGCCTATGCTGCGGGGCGCGTCTTCGCCATCGACTGGGCGGGGCTGCTGACGCTGCCGCTTGGCCTGAAGCGTGATCGCGCCGACGATGCGGACGATGGCCGCGTGGTCGTTGCCCCGCGCAAGGCGAAGAAGGCCCCGCGCGAAACCGTCATCGATGACGATCCGGATATCGTGGACGCCGCACCGCGCCGCGCGCCGGAAATTTCCGATCCGACCGCGCCGCCAAAGCCCGCGGCAAAGGCGAAGAAGCCCAAGCAAGGCGACTTCTTCAATGCCGATTATGCGCTGCCCAGCCCGGAGCTGCTGGCCGAAGTGCCGGATCAGTCTGGCCACAAGCTGGACAAGATGGCGCTGGAACGGAACGCCCGCCTGCTCGAAAACGTGCTGGAAGATTTCAACGTAAAGGGTGAAATCACCGCTGTTCGCACGGGGCCTGTCGTCACGATGTACGAACTGGAACCGGCGCCGGGCATCAAGGCCGCGCGCGTCATGGGCCTTGCCGACGACATCGCCCGCAACATGAGTGCCATTTCCGCCCGCGTCTCGGCCATTCCGGGCAAGACCGTAATGGGCATCGAACTGCCGAATGCCGACCGCCAGATGGTCTCGTTCCGCGAACTGATCGAATCCGCCGCGTTCGGCGATCACAAGGGCATGCTGCCGATCATCCTTGGCAAGGATATCGCGGGCGAGCCGATCGTCGCCGACCTTGCCGCCATGCCCCACCTGCTGGTCGCGGGTACGACGGGTTCGGGCAAATCCGTCGGCCTCAACGCGATCCTGCTGTCGCTGCTCTACCGTCTGACCCCTGCCGAGTGCCGGTTGATCCTGATCGATCCCAAGGTGCTTGAACTCAAGACCTACGACGACATCCCGCACCTGCTCTCCCCCGTGGTGACGGAGCCGCAAAAGTCGGTCCGCGCGCTGAAATGGGCGGTGGAAGAGATGGAGCGGCGCTACCGGATGATGAGCTCCATCGGATCGCGCAACCTTGCCGGTTTCAACGAGAAGGTGAAGATCGCAAGGGCCAAGGGCAAGCCGCTTGGCCGCCGTGTGCAAACCGGGTTCGACCCCGAAACGGGCGAGGAAATCTTCGAGGAAGAGCAGCTCGATTACGAAGTCCTGCCCCAGATCGTGCTGATCGTCGACGAACTGGCCGACCTGATGATCACGGTGGGCAAGGAGATCGAAGTCCTGATCCAGCGCCTCTCCCAGAAATCGCGTGCGGCGGGCATCCACCTCATCATGGCGACGCAGCGCCCGTCGGTGGACGTCATCACCGGCGTGATCAAGGCGAACATGCCGACCCGCATTTCCTTCCACGTCACTAGCCGCATCGACAGCCGCACGATCCTTGGCGAACAGGGCGCGGAACAGCTGTTGGGCAAGGGCGACATGCTCTACAAGGCGAGTTCAAAGCCGCTGACCCGCGTGCACGGCCCCTTCGTGTCGGACGAGGAAGTGGAGGAAGTGGCGAACTTCTGGCGCGGTCAGGGCTCGCCCGAATATGTCGATTCTGTCACCGAGGAACCGGAAGACGGCGGCTTTGCGTTCGATGACCTCGATGGCGGATCGGACGATCCCGAACAGCGCAAGTACGTACAGGTTTGCCAGATGGTGTTCGAAAACCAGAAAGCCTCGGCCAGCTGGATCCAGCGGCAGATGGGTGTCGGCTACAACACCGCATCGAAATGGATCGAGCGTATGGAAAAGGACGGGCTGGTCGGCCCGGCCAATCATGTCGGGCGGCGCGAAATCTACCGCGATCGCGATGGCCAGCCGCTGTGAACGCCATCCATCGCACTGCGCGAAATCGAAAAACATGATATAGTAACGCTTTGAAGACCAAGAGCGGGCGACTTCGGACGGGAGCCGGCGGATAATGAACGCGGGATGGAAAGTACCGGATAACCAGGCGATCGGCGCCAATGGTGGCGAACGCCTGCGGATGATCCGCGTGGTGCTTCTCACCATCGTTATCGCCATCGCGGCCTCCATCGCGGCAATCGGCTGGGTGCTCGGCTACGATCCGCTGGTGCACGTGAACGGCAAAGCACCGGCCATGGTGCCCACCACCGCATTCTGCCTGCTCGCGCTCACCGGTGCACACCTCGCGCTTCACCTCAGGCGCAGCGATGCCAGCCGCGCCGCGATGCTGTGCGTGGCGATCGGGGCGGGAACGATCGCATCCGTGAATCTGGTGGCAGTCGTATCGGGCTGGTGGCCACACGGCATCGACGGCCTGCTGTGGCCCGCACTGTTTGCCGGAACCCGCGATGCCATGGCGCCCGCGACGGCAACCTGCATCCTGCTTGCCGTCGTGGCCAGCGTGGAGCTGCGGCGCACCGGCGGCCCGCGCAAGCGTTTGTTCCAGTTTGCCGCCACGTCGGGCCTTGCCGTTTCGGCATTCGCCCTTGTCGCGTACCTGCTGGCGCGGGAATCGCTGTCCAACGCCATGCCGTTCGCCGCGATGTCGGTGCAGACGGCGGTCGCCTCGGCCATGCTGTTCGCCGCCATCGTGCTGGCCCAGCCAGGCGGCGGCTGGCTCTCCGTCCTGTTCGGATCGCTGGGCGGCAGCCGCATATCGCGCCGCCTGTTGCCGGTGGTCGTGCTCTGTCCGCTCGGCCTTGCCGTGCTAGGCAATTTCGCGACGCGGATCGGCTGGATCGATCCCGGCATGCGGCTTGTCCTGCTCACCGTGCTGTTGATGGCCGTTGGTGCCGCCGCGGTCCTGCTGATCGCCATCGGCGAGAACCGGTACGAGGCGGCGCACCTTCGCAACATGCTGACGCTGGAAAAATCGTCCGAGGAAAAAGAGCGCCTGCTGGGCGAAATTTACCACCGCGTGCGCAACAACCTTCAGCGTATCGACGCCATGCTCGCCTTCGAAAGCGCGCAAGTGCCGGGTGCCGAGGGCCGAGACGCCTTCGTGGCGATGTCGCACCGCGTGCGCGCCCTTGCCGTCGTGCACGAGGCGCTGATGCGGTCCGTCTCGCTCTCGCGTATCGAGATCGCGGATTACCTCGACCGGCTTTCGCAAGAGATATCGCGTTCGCGTGCGCTGCCCGAACGGGGCATCCACATATCCTGCCAGGTCGAGCGGATGTTCGTCGACTTCGAAACCGCCAACACCATGGGCCTGCTGGTGAACGAACTGGTTTCCGATGCCGCCGTCCACGCTTTTCCGGTTGGCCAACAAGGGATTATCCGTGTATCCTTCGGCAGACTGGACGCAGACACCTGCGTATTGGCGGTCTCGGACGATGGCGTGAATCCTGCTGCGGACCTTGATCGCGGCGGGGTCGGATCGCGGATTATCCGGTCGCTTGCGCGGCAATTGCGTGGCGAACTTCGGGTGGAAGTCCATGATGGGACACACGTCACCATCACCTTTCCCGACATGACGACCAGATGGGATGGCAGTGGCGCAAACGGCAGTAGATAGCAGGACCAAACGGGTCGTCATCGTCGATGACGATGTCCTGATCTGCGAGTACCTGAGCGACCTTTGCCAGTTCTACGGCGCCGAAGTGGTCGGCATGGCGCACGAGGCGCAGGAAGCCGAAGACATCATCCTCGAAAACCGGCCCGAATTCGTGCTGATGGACCTGCGGCTGGGTGGCCCGCGCGACGGGGTGGACGTTGCCGAAGCGGTCCAGAACCGGATGTCCGGCGTGAAGTTCGTCTATGTTTCCGGTTCGAACGAGCCGAAATCGATGGACCGGATCGCCAGCAACGCCCCGCACCACGTGCTGATCAAGCCGATTTCGCCCGCAGACTTGCGCAAGGCACTGGCCTGAGCGGAGCCTGCGGCCGCTTCGTGCGTTGATCGTCGCGACAGTGCCGATTATCCGGGCCGACACCCCGGCAGGCACACAAGGCTGAGGAACGAGCGATGCGCATCGGGTGCCCGAAGGAAATCAAGAACCACGAATACCGCGTCGGCCTGACGCCCGAAAGCGTGCACGAACTCGTCTCGCACGGGCACGAGGTTCGGGTGGAAACCGGCGCGGGGCTGGGCATTGGCGCCAGCGATGTCGACTACCGCAACGCCGGCGCGGAGATCGTCGACGGGCCGGACGCCATATTCGACGACTGCGAAATGGTGGTGAAGGTAAAGGAACCGCAGGCAGACGAACGCGCTAAACTGCGCGAAGGGCAGGTCCTCTACACTTACCTCCACCTCGCCCCCGATCCGGAACAGACGGCGGACCTCGTCAAATCAGGCGTTACCGCCATCGCTTATGAAACCGTGACCGGCCCGGGCGGCACGCTGCCCTTGCTGAAGCCGATGAGCCAGGTTGCGGGCCGGATGAGCATACAGGCAGGCGCGACCGCGCTGGAAAAGGCGCATGGCGGGCGCGGCGTGCTGCTTGGCGGCGTACCGGGCGTGATGCCGGGGAAGGTCGCGGTGATCGGCGGCGGCGTGGTTGGCTGGAACGCGGCGCAGATGGCAGTCGGGCTCGGCGCGGATGTCACGATCCTCGATCGCAATCCCGAACAGCTGGAACGACTGGGCATGTATTTCGAAAGCCGTGCCAAGACGCGGTTTTCGAACAAGGCGAACCTTGCCGAATCGGTATGCGAGGCGGATCTCGTGATCGGCGCGGTGCTCATCCCCGGGGCCGCCGCGCCGAAACTGGTCAGCCGCGCGATGCTGGCCGATATGAAGCGTGGCACGGTGCTGGTCGATGTCGCGATAGACCAGGGCGGGTGCTTTGAAACCAGTCACCCCACCACGCACGACGATCCGACATTCGTGGTCGACGGGATCGTCCATTACTGTGTCGCCAACATGCCTGGCGCGGTGGCACGCACCAGCACATATGCCCTCAACAACGTGACCCTACCCCATGCCCTTGCCATCGCGGACAAGGGCTGGCGGCAGGCAATGCGCGACAACCCGCATCTCGCCGCCGGGCTGAATGTCCACGCCGGAGCCGTAACGTATGAAGCTGTCGCGCGCGAACTGGGCTACGAATACCGGCCGTTCGAGGGAAACTGACGGGACACTCCGGTACGGCGGTCTGCGCCGCCACATTTCCGACGTATTAACCAGAAATCAAACGAATCGGTGCCAATGTCGGCCCCGATGAAAAGTGCGGCAATTCACTGGGCAACCAAGGCGTTCGGAGCGGTGCTGCTGTGCATGGCCGCGCTTCTGCCAATTACCGCACATGCGGAAGACGTTCGTCCGGGCTGCTGGGCGGCGACAAGTACCGTATCCGGCGGCGATGACCCGGTTCTTCCCCGCACGGATCGATGGATCTGCGACGGGCAGGCGCAGGAAATTGCCCGCGGCACATCGTGGCTGTTCTTCACTCCCGCCGATTTTGCGATGCTGGATACACCGCCTGACCATTTCGTCACCGATATCGGTCGGTTCGAACGCATTCACCTTATCGTCATGGACGCCAGCGGCCCCTTACGTTCGCGCGCTTACTCGATGCGTGATGTCGGCACTTTCGTGAACGGTCCCAAGTTCGCCCTGCCGCTTCCCGACATGACCCGCGCGACGGGGCTGGTCGTCGCGATCGAAAAACCGTGGTCGCCTGCCATCATGTCGCAGGCTCAGCTGCAGACACGCCATGACATCGACGACGCGCTGGGCTGGAGCAATTCAGCCATGCTGGTACTGGCCCTGCTCGTCGGCCTGCTGGCGACGCCGCTTGCCTACAACGCCGCGTTCTACCGCATCCTGCGCGAACCTTTCGTTCTATGGATGCTGGCTGCCGAAATCTCGATGCTGGCTTATGTGCTCGTCTCAAGCGGGCTGTTCCACCACATCGTTGACGTGAGCCTTCCGGTCAGCGTGTCGATTTCGGCGCTGACGCTGTTTGCGCCGATGCTGTTCTCTACCGGGTTCTTCCTGAGTTATCTGGAGGAACGAACGCTGAGCGAAACGATGCACCAGTTGCTGATGAGCACGGCCATCGCAACGGGCATCGTGGGTGCGTTCTTCTGCCTGCCGATGGAATTCCTGCGCCCTTACGGCCACGACCTGTTCCTCGGCGCGCCGGTGCCCTTGCTGGTCGCCGTTGCTGCCGCGTGCGTCATGGCCGCTCGCAATGGCAGTAATGCGGTGTGGTTCCAGGCAGCATCGTGGACCGCGCTGGCCGTGTCGGCGCTGGCCGTGATGGCGCGCAGTTCGGGCATGGGGATCGCGGGGGCCTGGCCCGACATCCTGCTTTACGCCGCTATCTTTGCCCACGTGGCGATCGGATCGATCGCGGTGGTCTATCGCGTCGACATCATGCGGCGCGAGCGTGAACGGGTGAACGCGCGCCTTGAATCGCTGACCAACCTGATCGATCTCGATCCGCTGACCGGCATCTTCAACCGCCGCGCGCTGGAACAGCGTTTCGCCGAATTGCGGTCGGACGGCTTCCACGCATTGGCGGTCGTCGATCTCGATCATTTCAAGCAGGTCAACGACCGCTTCGGCCATACCGTCGGCGACCGCGTGTTACAGGAAGTCGCCGCCGTACTGGCCAGTGACAAAGATGCCATTGCCTTCCGCATGGGCGGGGAAGAGTTCGTCATCATGCTGCGCGGCGCACAGATCCAGCAGCGGGCAGAACAGCTGCGCCGGGCGATCACCATCCGCATCGCGAACGAGGTGGACGGGATCGACGGGCCCATCACGGCCAGCATGGGCCTGATCGAAAGCCCGCCGGGCGGCATATCGTCGATGCGCCAGCTTTACAGCCAGGCAGACCGCCTGCTCTACGAAGCAAAATACAGTGGCCGGAACCGCCTGATCACCGAACGGATACAGGTTTTCACCCCGCCATCGCGCGAGCGCCGCATGAAAGACAGGCGCCGCGAATCGGCCTAGGCAGTGCCCAGGAACGGAGCAACGACTTCGGGCGGAACGCGCAGCAGCCTGCCGGAATCGCGCCCGATCATCGCCCATGTGGAGCGGACCGAGACGATCGGGCGCCTGCCACCGGCAGCCGGCATGAAATCGATCAGGCGTTCGAAACGCGCACCCGTCGGTGGTGTTTCTATCCGCGTCTCCGCCTCTACGCTTTCGCCTTCGGAAATATTGCCGCGATAGTCGATCTCGTGCCGGGTCACGACCCAGAGGTACGCATCAACATGTGTCGGATCCGCCACCGCTTCCCAATGTGCGATCGCGATTTCCTGCGCCCATTGCAGCCAGACCGCGTTGTTGACGTGGCCCATGAAATCGATGTGCTCCGGCCCCGCCGTGAAGGTCATGCGATAACGCGGGGTCGGACCCTCAGCGGGCATCGAGATCCACTCCGGCCAGGACCCAGCCAAGGCCGTCGCGCCGGAAAACCAGCGCACCGTGCCCGTCTTCGCCATAGAGGCGGAACGCGTTCAGCCCATCGCTTCGGATGCGCCAGTCCACCGGTTCACGCGTATCCGACCGCTCTGCCACGGTCACGCCAGCGGCCTGCCCCGTACGCACCAGTTGCGCCACGCTATCCGGTGTCATCAGCGTATCCACGGCAAGCGATGTTCCGGCCTTGGCAAGCACCGAACCGAGGCCGCCGATATCCTCTCGGTCGATAGCCCCGCCCACTTCGGATTTCAGCGATTCGCGAAAGGCGTGAAAATCGACCCGCCCTTCCAGCCGCGCCACGTCCCCCGCGCGCGCCGCTTCCCGCAAGTCGTGCAGGGCATAGAGCCGCGATCCGATGAACCAGCCAACGGCGATGCAGGCGATCAGGAACAGGTAGGCGAGAAGTTTCTTCACGCCGGTTCCGCCCCGCCTGCGCCATCGGCCTCACCTACGCCATCGGCCATGCCGAGTTGCCAGAGGATGAAGGCAAACTCTTCCGCCACTTCGCGCAAGCTGTCGAACCGGCCCGACTTGCCGCCGTGGCCTGCGCCCATGTTCATCTTCAGCAGCAGTTCGTTATCGTCGGTCTTCATCTCGCGCAGCCTGGCGACCCACTTGGTCGGTTCCCAGTATGTCACGCGCGGATCGTTGAGCCCGCCCGTCACCAGCATCGGCGGATAGGCCTGTGCGCTAACCTGGTCGTAGGGGCTGTAACTATGGATCAGGGCAAACGCCTCCGCATCCTCGATCGGGTTGCCCCATTCGGGCCATTCGCCCGGCGTCAGCGGCAGGGTAGCATCCAGCATCGTGTTCAGCACGTCGACGAACGGCACTTGCGCGACGACCGCGCCCCACAGATCGGGATCGGAATTGACGATAGCGCCCATCAGTTCACCGCCCGCCGAACCGCCCGATGCGGTCACGCGGCCTTTGGCGCTATAGCCGCGTTCGATAAGGCCCTTTGCGATGTCAACGAAGTCGTTGAAGGTGTTGGTCCGCTTCTTCAGCTTGCCATCCAGATACCAGCGGCGGCCCAGATCGTCGCCGCCGCGGATGTGCGCGATGGCATAGATCACCCCGCGATCGACCAGCGAAAGCCGCGCGGTGGAGAAATAGGGCGAGACCGCATGGCCATACGCACCATAGCCGTAGAGGTGCAGCGGCGCGCTGCCATCCAGCGGGGTATCCTTGCGCATCATCAGCGAAACGGGGATTTCCGTCCCGTCGCGCGCAGTGATCATCAGGCGTTCGGTCGCATATTGCGACGCGTCGTAGCCCGACGGGATTTCCTGCACTTTCAGCGTGGTCAGTTCGCGCGTCTTCGGATCGTAGTCATAGACCGTGCCGGGCGTGACCATGGAGAAATAGCTGAGCCGCAGCGTATCGGTCTCGTACTCCGGATTGTCGCCCAGCCCCGCGGTATAGCTGGCTTCGGGAAAGGCCACCGGCTCGATCCGCGCCGGATCGTCGTAATACCGCACTTCCACCTGATCGAGCCCGTGAAGGCGCCCCTCGGTCACGTAGAAGGCTTCGAACATCTCGAACCCGGTCAGGTAGAAATCGTCCGATCCGGCGATCAGCGTGTCCCACTCGTCCAGCTTGTTTAGCGTCGTCTGCGCCAGCCGGAAATTCTCGTGCGTGTCGTTGGTGTGCACGAACACGCGGTCGCCCGCGATGTCGATGTCGTATTCCACGCCTGCCTTGCGGGCTTTGACCAGCCGCTGCTCGCCCAGCGGGTCGTCGGCGGACACGATGCGTGCCTCGCTCGTCTCGTGGTCCGAAGTCGCGATCACCAGCCACTTTTCGTCCGAGGAAAGGCCCGAACCGACGCGAAAACCCTCGTCATCCTCGTGGAACAGTTCGACGTCGCTTTCGATCGGCTGGCCCAGCCAGTGCAGGCGGGCATTATCCGTGCGCCAGTTCTCGTTGGCGAGCGAGTAGACAAGCGCCTTGTCCCCCGCGACCCAGATCAGCGAGGAAAGCGTGCCGGGAATCTCGTCCGCCAAAAGTTCGCCGGTGCCAAGGTCCTTGATCCGCGCGGTGAACCGCTCCGACCCGTCGGTGTCGATGGCATAGGCGAGCTTGGTCGCATCCTTGCTGATCGAAAACGCGCCGAGCCGGAAATATTCGTGGCCCTCTGCCAGCACGCTTTCGTCCAGCAGCAGTTCCTTGCCCTCGGTCCCGTCGCGGCCACCAGCGGCAGGCTTGCGCCACCACTGCTTGTACTGCGCGCCTTCCTGGTACTCGGTCCAGTAATACCAGTCGCCGTCCTTCGCCGGAACGGAACTGTCGTCTTCCTTGATGCGCGCGCGCATCTCCTTGAACAGCGTGTCGACCAGCGGTTCGAACGGCTTCATCCGTCCTTCGAACCATGCGTTTTCGGCCTTCAGGTGGGCCAGCACCTCCTCGTCTGTCACTTTGGGATAGCCCGCGTCGCGCAGCCACGCATAGGGATCCTCTATCGTGATGCCGTGGTGGGTGAAGCTGTGGGGGCGCTTTTGGGCAACGGGGGGAGCGGTAACGACTGGGGTATCGGTCAAAAGGGTCGCTTTCTGTTCAGCACTGGGGTCAACGTTGGGGGTGCTGGTGAAATGTGTCGATCGTAACTATGTTTCCGCCATTGGCCTTGCAAGGCGCACCTCCTTTTCGAACGAGAATGAAACGATGTTGATGTCCACCCACGAAGCCCGCCTCCATTCGTTGCGAGAGGAACTGAAGCGCCGCGAGCTGGACGGTTTCGTGATCCCGATCAGCGACGAACACATGAGCGAATATGTCGGCGAATATGCCCAGCGGCTGGCATGGCTGACCGGCTTTGGCGGTTCGGCGGGCACGGCGGTTGTGACACAGGACAAGGCAGTGATGTTCGTCGACGGGCGCTACACGCTGCAAGTGCGCGATCAGGTGGACGGCAAGTTCTGGGATTACGAAAGCATTCCCGAAACCAGCCCCGCGAAGTGGCTGGGCGAGAATGCAGGCGAAGGGGCGAAGATCGGTTTCGACCCGTGGGTCCATTCGCGCGGCTGGGCCAAGGCGGCGGCAAAGGAACTGGAAAAGCGCGGCGCCAGCCTTGTCGCGGTCGATACGAACCCTGTGGATTCCGTGTGGGAAGACCAGCCCGCCCCCAGCGCTGCCTTTGCCCGCCCGCATGACGAAAAGCTGGCCGGACGCTCCAGCGCGGACAAGCGCGCCGCGATCGCCGACTGGCTGACGAAGAACCGGTATGATGCCGCCGTGATCACCGCGCTCGATTCCATCGCGTGGCTGTTCAACATCCGGGGATCGGATGTGTCGCGCACGCCCGTTGCGCTGTCTTTCGCGATCGTCCACGCCGACGGCACGGCGGAGCTTTTCGTGGCGCCCGAAAAGGTCAGCCCCGCGCTTTCCGCGCATCTGGGCAATGCCGTGACGATCCGCGACCGCGATGCCTTTGAAACCGCGCTTGAAAAGATGGACGGGCAAGTCGTTACCGTCGATCCCGACCGTTCCGTCGCCGCGATCTTCCGCGCGCTGGAGGAAGCGGGCGCGACCATCAAGGAAGAACGCGATCCCGTCGTCCTGCCCAAGGCGATCAAGACGGAGGCCGAACAACAGGGCCACCGCGCCGCGCAGGCGCGCGACGGGGCGGCCATCGCCAAGTTCCTGCAATGGGTGCAACGCGAAGCGCCGACGGGCCGGGTCAGCGAGCTGGAAGCATCGGACCGGCTGGAAGCGTTCCGCGCCGAAAGCGACATGCTGACCGACCTGTCGTTCGACACGATTTCGGGCGCAGGGCCAAACGGGGCCGTCGTCCACTACCGCGTGAGCGAGGAGACCAACCGCACGCTGGAGCCGAACAGCGTCTACCTTGTCGATTCGGGCGGGCAGTACGCCGACGGCACGACCGACATCACCCGCACCGTCTGGATCGGGCCCGATGCGGCCCCCGCCGTAGTGAAGGACCGCTTCACCCGCGTGCTGAAGGGGCACATCGCGCTGGCCATGGCCGTGTTCCCCAAGGGTACGGTCGGCAGCCAGCTCGACACGCTGGCCCGGCAATACCTGTGGCAGGCCGGCCTCGACTATGCGCACGGCACCGGCCACGGTGTCGGCTCCTACCTATCCGTCCACGAAGGGCCGCAGAACATCGGCAAGGGCGGCCGTCCGAACGAACAGGAACTGCTGCCCGGCATGATTCTTTCGAACGAGCCGGGCTATTACAAGACCGGCGAATACGGCATCCGGATCGAGAACCTCGTGCTGGTGGAACCGCGCACTGTCGATGGGGCGGAGCAGCAGGTCATGGGCTTCGAAACGCTGACTTTCGCGCCGATCGACCGCGCGCTGATCGATACCGCACTGCTGACGCAGGCCGAGCGTGAATGGCTCGATACCTATCACGCAAAGGTGCTCGAAGTCGTCGGCCCCGGCCTTGCCGGCGACCAGCGCGGCTGGCTTGAGGCGCAGTGCGCGCCGCTTCCTGCCTGACAGCCTTGAGGCAGGATGAACGATGGTGAACGGCTGATACACTTTACGACAAACTGGCGCTCACCCGGCATAAACCTGCGACATGGCGCGTGTAGAAAGGCTTCAAGAAGTCGCGAGGATGATGGATCAACGGGTTTCTCCCTGATGTCCCCTCCCCCAAGCCCGTCTCCGTCGTTTTCGCGGCTTCGCCCTTTCACCTAGTCGTTTCAGAGAGAGGACGATGATGAAGAAGACCATGATAGCCGCAGGTGCCGCCGTTCTGGCGTTGGGCACCGTGGCATACGCCGCCCCGGGCATGATGAAAGCCGAAGGCCCCGTCACGCTGAAGGATGCCGAGGCAAAGTCGGCCGAAATGTTCGCCAAGATGGATGCGAACGGAGACGGAAAGCTGGATCAGGCCGACCGCGAGGCGCGCCATGCACAGCGTTTCGCCACGCTCGATACCGACGGCAACGGCTCGATCAGCCAGGACGAGTTCAACGCCATGCCCGAAAAGCGCGGAATGCGCGGCGATGGCATGCGCGGTGAAGGCGGCCCGGACGGCGAAGGCATGCGCGGCCATCACGGCAAGCGCGGCGGCGGCATGCGCATGATGGCCAAAATGGCCGACACCAACAACGACGGCGTCATCACTCGCGCCGAATTCGATGCCGGCGTAAAGGCCCACTTCGCGAAGATGGACGCCAATGGCGACGGCACCGTTACGGCAGAAGAACGCAAGGCCGCTCATGAGCAGATGCGCGAACGCTTCAAGCAGGCGCGCGACGCTGCCACGGACAACTGATCGCATAAAGATCGGTCAGGCATGGGGCGCGCCGGCTTTGTCGGCGCGCCCCGACGCGTTAAGGGCAACAGGCAATGAACGAGACTCAGTTTCCGGACCGTATCCTGCTCGTCGATGACGAAGAGGCGCTGCGCGACCCGCTGGCATCCTATCTCGCCAAGCAGGGTTTTCACGTGAGGCAGGCCGAATCGGCGGCAGCGGCGCGCACGATGCTGCGCGACGAACCGGCCGATCTCGTCCTGCTCGACATCATGATGCCGGGTGAGGACGGGTTGTCGCTGTGCCGCCATCTGGTTGAAGCGCAGAAGACGCCAGTCATCCTGCTGACCGCGCGGGGAGAGGCGACCGACCGTATCGTCGGGCTGGAAATCGGCGCAGACGACTATGTCGTGAAACCGTTCGAACCGCGCGAGCTTGTTGCCCGCATCCGTTCCGTCCTGCGCCGCGCCAGCCGCGCCGAAGCCGCGCCGACTATGGAGCAGGACTACATGTTCGAAAACTGGCGGCTCGATCCGCTGAAGCGCCGGCTGACCGATCCGGAAGGGGCGCTCGTGGCGATTTCCTCCGCCGAATTCCGCCTGCTGCGCGCGTTTCTCGACCATCCGCGACAGGTTCTGGACCGCGATCGCCTGCTCGACATGGTGCAGGGGCGGGAAGCACATCTTTTCGACCGCAGCGTCGACAATGCGATCAGCCGCCTGCGACGCAAGGTGGAATCGGATCGCACAGATCCGCAACTGATCCTGACCGTGCGCGGCGGCGGCTACATGCTGGCGGCCGACGTTTCGCGGGTCGATCCGGTCTCTGCATGAAGCGTTTTCTGCCCAAATCCCTTCAGGGCCAGATGCTGCTGGCCGTGGCGCTGGCGCTGCTGGTCGCGCAAGGAATCGGTGCAAGCGTCGCCTACCGCGCGCAGCTTGAGCGAGAGGATAACGGCATCATCCACTCGCTCGCCTTTCGCATGATCGGTGGGCGTATCCTGCGCGATGACGACGGCCGCGAAATGCGCCCGCCGCCCGGCCGCCCGCCGCGTATGGGCCGTCTGCTGCGCATGGCCGAAACGCCGCTGCGCGAAAGTGACCACCGCAACCACGCATTCGAAGACAAGCTTGGCCGCATCCTTGCCGCGCAGGGGTTCGTCGCTACGGAAATCCAGGTTTTCGAACGCGATACCAGCGACACTGTCCTCGGGCGCTTCATCGAACGCCGCCGCGCATTGCGCGGTGACGGTCGGGGCGACCCGAAATCCATCGTCGTCGCCGCCGTGCGCGGACAGGACAGTAACGAATGGTTGGTCGCAAGGACTCTGCGCGACCAGCGCGAACCGCGTTTCCTGCGCAATCTCATCCTTCAGACGCTGCTGATCTACGTCGTGCTGATCGGCGTGATCGCGCTGATCCTGCGCCAGATCACCAAGCCGCTCGCCGCGCTGACCCGGCGGGTGGAGGATTTTGCCGCCAACCCCACGCTCGGCCCGGATGGCCGCGTCGAACCGCAGGGTCCGCTCGATACGCGCAGCCTGATCGCCGCGCACAATGCGATGGAAGCGCGGATCGGCACGCTGCTGGATGAAAAGGACGTGATGCTGGGCGCGATCGGGCACGACCTGAAGACACCGCTCGCCGCGCTTCGCGTGCGCATCGAATCCGTCGACGACGATGACGAACGGGCCAAGATGGCGGGCACGATCGAGGACATTACCCGCACGCTCGACGACATCCTCTCGCTCGCCCGCGTGGGTCGCCCCTCCGATCCGCAGGAGCCGACCGAGATCTCCGCCCTCACCGCATCCGTGGTGGAGGAGTTCGAGGATATGGGAGAGGCGGTCGAACTGGGCGATACGACGCGCATCGTTCTGTCCGTGCGCGCGACATGGCTGCGCCGCGCTATTCGCAACCTGGCTTCCAACGCCCTGCGCTATGCAGGCGGTGCCTGCGTGACGGTAGAGAAACGCGGCAAGCTGGCCGTCATCAGCGTAACCGACAACGGCCCCGGCATACCCGAGGACGAGCTGGACCGCATGATGGAACCGTTCGAACGCGGCGACCCCAGCCGCAACCGCGGCACCGGCGGTGCAGGCATCGGCCTCGCGCTGGCCCGCGCCATCGCCGAACAGCACGGCGGCTCGCTGGTACTGGAAAACCGCGCCGAAGGCGGGTTGCGGGCAGAGATTAGGTTGCCGCTCTAACCCAACCCACACACTGACGAAAAAAGGGTTGCTCAACCAGATTGGGAGCAACCCTCTAATAAGTCACGCGTCTTACCAGTTAGACGAAGGGGCGTTAAATGGTCACCCCTGCGGGCCTCGAACCCGCTTCTCATGATTAACCTGTACGCATGAATATACTGACTTCGCCGCTAAGTCTATATTTTAACGCATCAAACCACCCACGATATTCCGCACGAACGCATTCAATCCGGTCCGCAGCGGGTCGGCGCTCGATTTCTTGCCCAGCGCTGCCGCAACGCCGATCGATACGGCAGAGCCAGCCGCGGCCTTGATCGCGCTCTTGCCCGCCTTGCCGATTTCGATGCCCCACAGGCTGGTCGACTTGCGTTCGCGTTTGCCGACTTCCTCGCGGCCCTTTTCGGCCACTTCGGCGGCAGTCGCGGCGGCGTCGGCGGCTTTTTGCGCCAGCACCTCCTCCGCGCTCTCGCGGTCGACGGCCTGATCGTACTTGCCCTCGATCGGACTGACCGAGCGGATGATCGCGCGCTCCTTTGCATTGACCGGACCAAGGCGCGAGCGCGGCGGCTTGATCAGGGTGCGCTGGACGATCGACGGCGCGCCGTCCTCCATCAGCGTGGAGACCAGCGCTTCACCCGTTTTCAGCTGGGTAATCGCTTCCGCCACGTCGAGATCGGGGTTGATACGGAAAGTATCCGCCGCCGCCTTGATCGCTTTCTGGTCGCGCGGAGTGAAGGCGCGCAGCGCGTGCTGGACGCGGTTGCCGAGCTGGCCCGCCACTTCCTCGGGAATGTCGATCGGATTCTGCGTCACGAAGAACACGCCCACGCCCTTGGATCGGATCAGGCGCACGACCTGCTCGATCTTTTCCTCCAATGCCTTGGGCGCATCGTCGAACAACAGGTGCGCCTCGTCGAAGAAGAAGACCAGCTTCGGCTTTTCGGGGTCACCCACTTCGGGCAGCGTTTCGAACAGTTCGGATAGCAGCCAGAGCAGGAACGTCGCGTAGAGCTTGGGGCTGCGCATCAGCTTGTCGGCGGCGAGCACGTTGATGAAGCCGCGCCCGTTCTCGTCACACTTGATGAAGTCGTCGATCTCCAGCGCAGGTTCGCCGAAGAACCGGTCGGCGCCCTGCGAGCGCAGCGACAACAGCGAACGCTGGATCGCGCCGACGCTGGCCTTCGTCACGTTGCCGTACGTGGTGGACAGCTCCTTCGCGTTTTCCGCCGTATGGGCCAGCATCGCCTGAAGATCGTCGAGGTCGAGCAGCAACAGTTCCTGCGCGTCGGCATAGTGGAACGCGATGTTCAGCACGCCTTCCTGCGTCTCGTTCAGATCCATCAGGCGTGACAGCAGCAGCGGCCCCATTTCGGAAACCGTCGTGCGGATCGGGTGGCCCTGTTCGCCGTAAAGGTCCCAGAAAACCGCCGGATTATCGGAATAGGCATAGTCGTCCATGCCCAGTTCCTTCGCCCGGCCTTCCAGCTTGTCCGCGTGCTTGAAGGTCGGCGAACCGGGCATCGAGATACCCGACAGGTCGCCCTTCACGTCGGCCACGAAGACCGGCACGCCGTTCGCCGAAAAACTCTCAGCCAGACCCTGCAGCGTCACCGTCTTGCCCGTGCCGGTCGCGCCCGCGATCAGCCCGTGCCGGTTCGCGCGCGACAGTTCGAGGTACTGGCGCTCTCCATTCGCGGCGAGCCCGATAAAAATCGCGTTATCCGTCATGCCCTGCGCCCATTCCTTTTGAAGACCCCGTGATTGCGGCGATCTGGCCCCGCCTGTGGGGCGCGGTCAAGTACGGCTTGCCGCACCCCACAACGAACGCCATCTAGGCGCGGCAATGCGCAAGCCCTTCATCCTGCTGGACGATGCCCGGAAAACGTCCGGCACGGCCCCCGCCCGCCTTTACCGCGATCCCGTCGCGACGTTCCGTGCGGACAGCGCCGATGAAGTCGCACCCGCGCTGGCCAAGGCGGAGGAAGCGCGGGCCAAGGGGCTGCATCTGGCGGGCTATCTCGCCTACGAAGCGGGACTGGCGCTGGAGAACCGCCTCGCCCCGCGCCTTGATGGCAAGGATACCGGCCCGCTCGTCTGGCTCTGTGCGTTCAAGGACTACGAGACGATCCCCGCCGCCGAAATCGCGGACTGGATCGCGGCGCAAGTCCACGACGAACAGGGCCCGCCCCATCTCTCGCCCGCGCGCCCGGTGATCGAGCGCGAGGAATACGACGCCGCCTTCGAGCATGTGCAGGAGGCTATCCGCGCGGGCGACATCTATCAGGCGAACCTGACCTTCCCGCTCCACGCCGCATGGGCGGGCGATCCGCTGGCGATCTATGCGAAGCTGCGCACCCGCGCGGCAGCCGGATACGGAGCTTTCGTGTTCGACGGGGAACGGCACCACCTCAGCCTCTCTCCCGAACTGTTCTTCGCGCTGAAGGACGGAGCCGCGATGCTGAAGCCCATGAAGGGCACGCGCCCGCGCGGCACGGAGCCGGAAGCGGACGCGGCGATGGTTGCGCAGCTTGGCGCGAGCGAGAAGGACCGCGCCGAAAACCTGATGATCACGGACCTGATGCGCAACGATGTCTCGCGCCTCGCCGTGCCGGGATCGGTGCGGGTTCACGATGCCTTTGCCGTCGAAACCTACCCCACGCTCCACCAGATGACCTCCACCGTGCGGGCAAGGCTGCGCGATGGCGAAGGCGCGGTGGACCTGCTGCGCGCCATCTTTCCCTGCGGGTCGATCATCGGCGCGCCCAAGATCCGCGCGATGGAGATCATCGACGAGATCGAACAGGCCCCGCGAAAGTTATACTGCGGCACTGTCGGGCGGGTTGACGCGGGCGGCGATGCCGCTTTCAATGTCGCCATCCGCACCCTTTCGCTGGAAGGGCGCGGCATTGGGCAGGCCCGCATGGGCGTCGGTTCGGGCATCGTCGCGGACTCGCGGCTGGACGATGAATGGGCCGAATGCCTGGTAAAGGGAGAATTCGTGGCAGCCGCCAGCCGTGACGTGCACCTGATCGAGACGATGGCCTTCGATCCGAAGATCGGGGTGCCGTTGATCGAGTTTCACCTTCGGCGATTGAAGGACAGCGCGCTGGCGCTGGGCTTCGATCTCGACCGTCATGCGCTGCGCAACCACATCCAAGCCTTTTGCTTCCTCAATACCGAGCCGAAGAAGCTGCGCGTGCTTGTCGCGCAGAACGGCACGTGGGACATCGACGGCAGCGACATGCCCGATGCGATGGACGCGCCGGTTCCCGTGGCGCTCACCCCGCTTCCCGTGCCGCAGGGCGACTGGCGGCTGCGCCACAAGACGACCGACCGCGCTTTCTACGACGATGCCCGCAAGGCCGCCGAAGCGGATGGCGCACGCGAAGTCATTTTCGTGCGCGAGGACGGGTTGCTGACCGAGGGCAGCTTCACCAACATCTTCGTTGAACGCGGCGGCAAATACCTGACGCCGCCGCTGTCGGCAGGGCTGCTGCCGGGCGTACTGCGCGCCTCCCTGATCGAGGATGGACAGGCGCAAGAGGCGGAACTGACCGCCGATGATCTTGCGGAAGGCTTCTTTATCGGCAATGCGCTGCGCGGGCTGATGCCGGCCCGGCTTATCTAACGGGCTGTTGCCATGACCGAACCCCGCCTGTCCGCCGCGCTGCAGCGGATAGCCCCTTCGCAGACCACCGCGATGACCGACCGCGCGATCGAACTGCGCGCGCAGGGGCGCGACATCATCTCGCTGTCCGTGGGAGAACCGGATTTCGACACCCCCGCCCACGTGGTCGAGGCAATGAAGGCCGCGCTGGATGCCGGACAGACGCGCTACACCCCCGTCGGCGGCACTGCCGCGATGAAGCGGGCCGCCGCGCTCCATTTCGAGCGCGATCTCGGCATTGCGACCGATACCGCGCACGTGACGATCAGCGCAGGCGGCAAGCAGGCGATCTTCCACGCCCTGTTGGCGACGATCGATCCGGGCGACGAAGTCGTAATCCCCGCGCCGTGGTGGGTGTCCTATCCCGAAATCGTGCGCTTTGCCGGTGGCACCGTGGTTCCCCTGCCGACGCGGCCGGAAAACGGCTTTCGCTTCTCTGCAGCAGAGCTTGAGGCGGCCATCACGCCCAAGACGCGATGGCTCCTGATGAACAACCCCGGCAACCCCACCGGCGCGGTGTTCACGGCAGAAGACCTGACCGCCATCGCCGAAGTGCTGGACCGCCACCCGCAAGTGCTGGTGATGAGCGACGATATCTATGCACCGCTCACCTACACCGGCGCGCCTCATGCGACACTTGCCGCGCTGCGCCCCGATCTGGCGGACCGCGTGCTGACCGTATCGGGCGTATCGAAAAGCCACGCGATGACGGGCCTGCGCATCGGTGTCGCCACGGGCCCCGCATGGCTGATCCGCGCGATGGAAAAGCTGCAGTCGCATTCCAGCGGCAACCCCTGCTCGATCAGTCAGGCAGGCGCAGTCGCCGCATTCGAAGGCCCGCAGGACTTCCTCGCCGACTGGCGCGAGACGTTTCGCCGCCGCCGCGAACTCGTGGTATCGCGCATCAACGCCATCCCCGGCCTGTCGACGCCGGTGCCGCAAGGCGCGTTCTATTGCTTCATCGACGCATCGCCGCTGATCGGCGGCGGGATCGCGGACGATGGTGCATTGGCGCTGCACCTGCTCGAACACGGGGTCGCGGTGGTCGCCGCCTCCGCATTTGGCGGTACGCATTGTGATCTGGCCGGTTTCCGTATCAGCTTCGCGGCCAGCGAAGCGCAATTGACCGAAGCGATGAACCGCATCGAGAAAGCCGTAGCCGCCATATGACCATCCCCATTCTCTACGAAGACGGCGAAGCGCTCGTCATCGACAAGCCCGCCGGCCTGCCGATCGAACGGCCCCGCGCCGGCGGACGCAGCCTTGAAGACCATCTCGAGGAACTGAAGCTCGGCTTCCAGCGCCCGCCCGTACCGGTCCACCGGCTCGACACCGATACCTCGGGCTGCCTGCTGCTGGCGCGCAATCCGAAGGCATTGAAGCGCTTCAACAAGGCGTTTGAGGACCGGCAGGTGGAAAAGGTCTATCTAGGCGTGCTGGCCGGAACCGTGGCCGAGGATGAGGGCGAGATCGCGCTGTCGCTGTCGAAGATCAGCAGCAAGGATGCAGGCTGGCGCATGATCGCGGCGAAGAAGGGCAAGCCTTCGCTGACCCACTGGCGCAAGCTGGACGAGAAGGACGGGACGACGCTGATCGAGTTCCGGCCCGAGACCGGCCGTACGCACCAGATCCGCATCCACGCGCTGGCGGGCCTTGGTGCCTCGCTGCTCGGCGATCCGATCTACGGCACGGGTAAGGGCGCGCCGCGCACGATGCTCCACGCCAGCGGGCTGATCGTTCACCGCGAAGGCAAGATGCCGATTCAAGCGAGTGCGCCCCTGCCCGCCGATTTCGCGCGGCTCGGCTTCGCCATTCCCGACGCGACAGGTGCCTGAGGAACAGGACGCACTGGTGGCGCGGGCCCATGCCCTTGCCGAAGAACGCTTCATCGCCGCGTCCGGACCCGGCGGGCAGAACGTCAACAAGGTCGCGACGGCCGTGCAGCTGCGCGTCAACATCTACAGGCTGGGCCTGACGCCGACCGTGTTTCACCGGCTGAAGGCGCTGGCGGGGAGCCGCGTTTCGTCCAGCGGCGATCTCATCATCGATGCCCGCCGCTTCCGCACGCAGGAACAGAACCGCGCCGATGCACGCGAACGGCTGGCCGAACTGCTGAAAGAAGCGCAGATCGAACCGAAGAAACGCGCCAAGTCCCGCGTGAACCGCGTGGGCAAGGTGCAGCGCTTGAAACAGAAAAAGTCGCGCGGCGAGGTAAAGGCCGGTCGCGGCAAAGTCACCCGCTGGGATTAATCGGGAGCGCCTTCGCTCTCCGTAGCCGCCGGCGTTTCAGCGGGCAGCATTTCCGCGGCATCGGACAGGACCTGCTCCTCCTCCGCCGTGGGGGCGGTGGGCGGTTCCGGCTCCCCGCCACAGGCCGCAAGGTACAGCAGGCCAAGGGCGGAGAGCGCGAAACGCATACCGGTTACTCGGCCATCGCCGCTTCGAGATCGGCCGCAGCATCGGCAGCCGCATCAGCCGCGTCATCGGCGGGAGCGGTCGTTTCCTCGGCAACCGGCGCTTCGTCGGCCATGCCTTCGTCGATAGCCGGATCCTCGTCCATGCCGGGCTGCGTCATCACTTCGTCAGCGGGCATTTCAACGGTGTCTGCCTCTGCCGGTGCGTCCGGATCATCGGTGGAGCCGCAAGCGGACAGGGCAAAGGCCAGCGAGGCCGCGACGAGTGCAATTTTCTTCATGGGTTCGCTCCATGTGGCGGAAATAAGGCGACCCTCCTAGGCGAAGCCCGCCCCGCCCGCAATCACAACCGGACCGGAGCGGCGCTCGGTCCACCGCACCGTTGCAAACATATAAAGGTTTCTTTATATGATGTCGCAAGATGCCCGTGCACGACCTCATCAGCGCTCTCGACGATCCCACGCGCCTGCGCCTCTTGCGCCTGCTTGCGCGCATGGAACTGGCCGTGGGCGAACTGGCCGACGTGCTGGAACAGAGCCAGCCGCGCATCTCGCGCCATGTCCGCATCCTTACAGAGGCCGGCCTGATCGAAAAGCGCAAGGAAGGCAGCTGGGTCTTCCTGCGTGCGACCGGTCATGACGACGATGGCATGGCCGCCCGCGCCGAAGACCTGCTGGCCGCTGCCGAGGAAGAGGACGCCGCCTTTGCGCATGTCTGCGCCGCCGACCGTGCGCGCCTTGCCGCCATCCGCTCCGCGCGGGAGGAAACGGCCGAAAAATACTTCGCCCGCCATGCCGAGGAGTGGGACCGGCTGCGATCGCTGCACAGCCCCGACGGCGCGGTGGAAGCCGAACTGACCCGCCTGCTCGGCGCCCTGGACACGCATGACGATCCGGCGCCGCCCGCGGTCGATCTGGGCCGATTGCTCGACATCGGCACCGGCACGGGCCGCATGGCCGAACTCTACGCGCCCAGCGCGCAGCATGTCGCCGCGATCGACAAGAGCCCGGAAATGCTGCGCATTGCTCGCGCGCGGCTGCAACACCTGCCGCCTGCGCGCCTGTCGCTGCTGCAGGGCGATTTCCTCGACCTTCCGTTCGAGGCGGAGAGTTTCGACACGGTGCTGTTCCATCAGGTCCTGCACTATGCGCAAGCGCCCGAGCGCGCTCTGGCCGAAGCCGCGCGCGTCACGAAGCCGGGTGGCCGCATCGCCATCGTCGATTTCGCCGCCCACGCGCGCGAAGACCTGCGCACCGAACAAGCCCATGCCCGCCTCGGTTTCACCGACACGCAGATGCAGACGCTGCTGGAAGGTGCGGGTTTCGCGCCCGTTGCCGACAGCGCCCTTTCCGGTTCCGAGTTGACCGTCCGCATCTGGACGGGCAGGCGGACCTTATCGGTGCACCGCCTTTCCGCGCGCACCGACACCAGAAGAAAAGCCAGCAAATGACCGATACCCAGACCAGCCAAGCGGGCCTTTCAGGCCTGCCCCTGTTCGCCGATCTTCCCGGCGACGTGAACGTCAGCTTCGAATTCTTCCCGCCCAAGACGGAGAAGATGGAAGAGCAGCTGTGGGACGCGATCGAGAAGCTGGCCCCGCTGAACCCCGCCTTCGTGTCGGTGACTTACGGCGCGGGCGGTTCGACGCGCGAACGCACCCACGCCACCGTGTCGCGCATCATCAGGGAAGCGAAGCTGCCGGCGGCTGCCCACCTCACCTGTGTGGAGGCGAGCAAGGCCGACATTCGCGCCGTGGCCGAACAGTACTGGGAAGACGGCGTGCGCCACATCGTTGCGCTGCGCGGTGATCCGACGACGCCGGGCGGCAAGTTCGAACCGCACCCCGAAGGCTATGCCAGCGCCGCCGAACTGGTCGCAGGGCTGAAGGAAATCGCCCCGTTCGAGATCAGCGTTGCCGCCTATCCCGAAACCCACCCCGAAGCGACGTGCCCGCAGGCCGACATCGACAACCTGAAGCGCAAAATCGACGCGGGCGCGGACCGGGCGATCACGCAGTTCTTCTTCGCGCCGGAATGCTTTCTGGAGTTCAAGGAGAAGGTCGCCGCCAACGGCATCACTGCGCCGGTCCTCCCGGGCATCCTGCCGGTATCCAACGTCGCGCAAACGCGGAAGATGGCGGCGATGTGCGGCGCGGCGATCCCCGAGTGGATGGACCGCCTGTTCGAAGGGCTGGACGACCGCCCCGGCGCGCGCAAGCTGGTCGCGGCGACGATCGCGGCGGAATTCTGCCGCTCGCTCTATGCCGGCGGTGTGCGCGATTTCCACTTCTACACGCTGAATCGCTCGGACCTGTCCTATGCGATCTGCCACCTGCTCGGGCTGCGGCCCACGGGAGAAAACGCATGACCCTCATCCCCAGCAAGGCCCGCGCGCAGTTCGAGGCAGCTGCGGCAGAACGCATCCTCATCACCGATGGCGCGTTCGGCACGCAGATCCAGACGAAAGGTCTGGTCGAAGCGGATTACGCAGGCGATCTCGGCCTGTCCCACGACCAGAAGGGCAACAACGACATCCTCGCCCTGACCCGTCCGGACGTGCCGGAATCGATCCACCGCGCCTATTTCGAGGCGGGGGCCGACATTGCCGAGACGAACACGTTTTCGGCCAACAAGATCAGCCAAGCCGATTACGGCGCGGAACATCTGGTGGAGGCGATCAACCACCAAAGCGCGAAACTGGCCCGCCGCGTGGCCGACGAATTCACGGCAAAAGACGGCAGGCCGCGCTTTGTCGCGGGCGCGATCGGGCCGACGAACAAGACACTCTCGCTTTCGCCCGACGTCAACGACCCCGGCTACCGCGAGATCGACTTCGACTATCTGACCGAAGTTTACCGCGAACAGGCCGCCGCGCTGGTCGAGGGCGGTTCCGACTTCATCCTCATCGAAACGGTGTTCGACACGCTGAACGCCAAGGCGGGGATCATGGCGGTGAAGCAGCTTGAGAAGGAGCTGGGCCGCGAAGTCCCGATCATGCTGTCGATGACGCTGACCGACCTGTCGGGCCGCAACCTGTCCGGCCACACGGTCGAGGCGTTCTGGTACGCGGTGCGCCATGCAAAGCCGCTGACCGTCGGGCTCAACTGCAGCTTCGGCGCGACGCAGCTTCGCCCGCACGTGAAGTCGCTTAGCACAATCGCCGACACCTACATCATGATCTATCCCAATGCGGGTCTGCCCAACGAACTGGGCGAGTATGACGAGATGCCCGACACAACGGCGGGCTTCGTCCACGAATGGGCCATCGCGGGGCAGGTCAATGTGCTGGGCGGTTGCTGCGGATCTTCCCCTGCGCACATCGCCGCGATGGCGAAGGCGGTGGCGGACGTTTCCCCGCGCAAGCTGCCGACCCTTGAAACGAAGACCCGCCTTGCGGGCCTCGAACCCTTTATCATGGCTGCCTGATGACCGATTCCAATTCCTCTGCCCGTTTCGTCAATATCGGTGAGCGGACCAACGTCACCGGCTCGGCCCGTTTCAAGAAACTGGTCATGGCGGGCGACTACCCCGCCGCGGTCGAAGTCGCGCGCCAACAGGTCGAGAACGGCGCGCAGGTGATCGACGTCAACATGGACGAGGGCCTGCTCGACGCGGTCGAGGCGATGACCACCTTCCTGAAGCTGATTGCCGCCGAACCCGACATCGCGCGGGTGCCGGTGATGATCGACAGCTCCAAATGGGAAGTGATCGAGGCGGGCCTGAAATGCGTTTCGGGCAAGCCCATCGTGAACTCGATTTCGATGAAGGAGGGCGAGGAGCCGTTCCTTCAGCACGCGCGCAAATGCATGGACTACGGCGCGGCGGTCGTCGTCATGGCCTTCGACGAAACCGGCCAGGCCGACACGAAACAGCGCAAGGTCGAAATCTGCAAGCGCGCCTACGACCTCCTCACCGGCATCGGTTTTCCGGCAGAGGACATCATCTTCGACCCCAACGTCTTCGCCGTCGCGACGGGGATCGAGGAGCATGACCGCTACGCGCTCGACTTTATCGAGGCGGTGACGGAACTGCGCGAACTGTGCCCGCACGCGCATTACTCCGGCGGTTTGTCGAACCTCTCGTTCTCCTTCCGCGGGAACGAGACGGTGCGCCGCGCGATGCACTCCGTCTTCCTGTACCATGCAATTCCGGTCGGCCTCGACATGGCCATCGTCAATGCCGGACAGCTCGACGTTTACGACCAGATCGAGCCGAAACTGCGCGAGGCTTGCGAGGACGTGATCCTCATGCGCCGCCCGGATGCCACCGAACGCCTGATCGAGCTGGCCGAAAGCTACAAGGGCGTTTCGGTAGAGGCCGAGAAGCAGGCGGCCGAGTGGCGTTCCTATCCGGTTGAAAAGCGGCTGGAACACGCGCTGGTCAAGGGCATCGACGCACACATCGTCGATGATACCGAGGAAATGCGCGCCGCGACCTCGGAACGCGGCGGCCGCCCGATCGAGGTGATCGAAGGCCCGCTGATGGACGGCATGAACGTCGTCGGCGACTTGTTCGGCAGCGGCAAGATGTTCCTGCCGCAAGTCGTCAAATCCGCCCGCGTCATGAAGAAGGCCGTCGCCCACCTCATCCCCTTTATCGAGGCGGAGAAGGAAGCGGGCGCCAAGGCCAAGGGCCGGATCATCATGGCCACGGTGAAGGGCGACGTTCACGACATCGGCAAGAACATCGTCGGCGTGGTCCTGCAGTGCAACGGCTACGAAGTGATCGATCTTGGCGTCATGGTGCCGTGGTCCACGATCCTCGAAGCCGCCAACGAGAACGATGCCGACATCATCGGCCTTTCGGGCCTCATCACCCCCTCGCTGGACGAGATGGTGACCGTGTCGGAGGAAATGCAGCGCGCGGGAATGACCATCCCGCTGCTAATCGGCGGCGCGACGACGAGCAAGGTGCACACAGCGCTCAGGATCGATCCGGCCTATGAAGGCCCGGTGATCCACGTTCTGGACGCCAGCCGCGCGGTCGGCGTTGCCTCGCAGCTTCTGTCCGACACGCAGCGCGACGGGTTCGTCGGGTCGACTGCCGACGAATACGAAAAGGTTCGCGAAGCCCGCGCCAACAAGGGGCAGAGCGCACTGCTGCCGCTGGAGGAGGCCCGCGAAAACGGGTTCGTGGCCGACATGGCGCTGAAGGCCCCCGCCCCCGCGCAGCCCGGCGTGCACGTTTTCGACGACTGGGATCTGGCAGATCTTGAGGAGACGTTCGACTGGACCCCGTTCTTCCGCGCATGGGAACTGGCGGGCACGTACCCTGCCATCCTCGACGACGAGATCGTGGGCGAAAGCGCGCGCAGCCTGTTTGCCGATGCGAAGGCGATGCTGGACAAGATCGTCAGCGAGAAGTGGCTGACAGCCAGGGGCGTGGCAGGCTTCTGGCCCTGCAGGCGCGAGGGTGACGACGTGCTTCTCGATGACGGCACCCGCCTCCCTTTCCTCCGCCAGCAAGTGAAGAAATCGCGCGACCGCGCCAATTTCTGCCTGTCCGACTTCATCGATCCGGCAGGCGACTGGATCGGCGGCTTTGCGGTCTCGATCCACGGCATCGAACCGCACATCGAACGCTTCCGTGCGAACCACGACGACTATTCGGACATTCTGCTCAAGGCTCTGGCCGACCGGTTTGCCGAAGCCTTTGCCGAACGCCTGCACCAGCATGTCCGCACGAACCTGTGGGGTTATGCAGAGGGTGAGCAACTGACCAACGAGGCGTTGATCAAGGAGCAATATCGCGGCATCCGCCCCGCCCCCGGCTATCCGGCATGCCCCGACCACTCTCTGAAACCGACGCTGTTTGGCCTGCTCGACGTAGAGGGTAACACCGGCTCAACGCTCACCGAAAGCTATGCCATGTTGCCCACCGCGGCGGTAAGCGGATTCTACTTCGCGCATCCGGACAGCCAGTATTTCGGCGTCGCGCGCATCGGGCGGGACCAGCTGGAAGACTATGCCGCGCGGCGCGGGGTCGAAATCGCCGTCGCAGAGCGCTGGCTGAGGCCAAACCTAGACTGATGTTGCCCAAACGGCGCGCACCGGTGTAAGGGCGCGAGCAAATTTTCGAACATCAGCGATTAACGAGGATCAGCGGCAATGGCCGGCCATTCCAAATTCAAGAACATCATGCACCGCAAGGGCGCGCAGGACAAAAAGCGCTCTGCCATGTTCTCCAAGCTTTCGCGCGAGATCACCGTGGCCGCCAAGATGGGCACGCCCGATCCCGACATGAACCCGCGCCTGCGCCTTGCCGTGAACAACGCCAAGGCCCAGTCGATGCCGAAGGACAATATCCAGCGCGCCATCGACAAGGCATCGGCCAACGAAGGCGATGACTACGAAGAAATCCGCTACGAAGGCTATGGCCCGGGCGGCGTCGCTCTGATCGTCGAGGCGCTGACCGACAACCGCAACCGCACCGCCACCAACGTGCGCACCGCCTTTGCCAAGAACGGCGGCAATCTCGGCGCTTCGGGCGCGGTCGCCCACGGCTTCGAGCGCCTTGGCATGATCGAATATCCGGCCAGCGCCGGTGACGAGGAGAAAGTCCTCGAAGCCGCGATTGAGGCCGGCGCGGACGACGTCGAATCGAGCGAGGACGGCCACGTCATCTGGACCCAGATGGAAGCGCTGCACGAAGTGTCGAGCGAGCTGGAAAAGGCGCTGGGCGAGGCGGAGAACGTCAAGCTGGCGTGGAAGCCGAACATCACCGTCGATTGCGACGAAGGCACGGCGCAGACCCTGCTGAAGCTGGTCGACGCGCTTGACGATGACGACGATGTCCAGACCGTCTGGGGGAACTACGAGATCTCCGACGAAGTCATGGAAAAGCTTTGACCTTTCGCTATGCCGGGCTGCGAATGGCTACCGCCTGCGCTTCCGGTGCTCACGGACGGAAAGTCCGCTGCGCTCCGGTTCTCGTCGGCAACCATTCTCGCTCCGGCCTGACAAAAGGTTTCCTGTCGTAATGTGGGCTTTGGCCGCGAAGGCGCTGCTTGCCGGTGCCATGATCGCGGCCATTGCCGAACTCGGACGGCGGCTGCCGACGTTGGCCGCCTTTGTCGCATCGCTGCCGCTGGTATCGGTGCTGGGCATGATCTTCCTGTGGCATGCCCGTCCGGATGTGGAGAACATGGCCCGGCATAGCGAGGCGACGTTCTGGTATGTCCTGCCCTCGCTGCCGATGTTCCTCGCCATTCCCTTCCTGTTGCGCCACGGATTGCCGTTCTGGCTGGCGCTGGCGGTCGGCTGTGCGCTGACGATCATGCTCTACGGCTTGCTGAAACTCGTTGCCCCGCGCTTCGGGCTTCCGGTCTGATGTTAGCAATCTGATGGTGACGACATGATCGTACTGGGCCTCGATCCCTCGCTGACCTGCACCGGATGGGGCGTGGTGCGCGTGGATGGCCCGCGCCTGTCGCACATCGCCAATGGCCAGATCGCGACCGACACGAAGTCTTCCCTGGCAGAGCGGCTTCACCACCTGCACGACGCGGTTTTCGCGGTGATCGGCGCTTATCATCCCGACGCTGCTGCGGTGGAGGAAGTGTTCGTCAACAAGAACCCGCAGTCGACGCTCAAGCTGGCGCAGGCGCGCGGTGCGGTGCTGGCGGGTTGCGGGCGCGCATCGTTGCCGGTGCACGAACATGCCACGCGGCTGGTGAAGAAATCGGTGGTCGGCACCGGCGCCGCCGACAAGACGCAGGTACAGGCTATGCTGAAAATCCTGCTGCCCACGGCAAAGATCGCGGGGGCGGACGCGGCGGACGCGCTTGCGGTTGCCATCGCCCATGCCCATCTCGCCCCGCATGGAAGATAGCTCCACAGACGCAGACTGGATGGCGCAGGCCATCGATCTTGCCACGAGGACCAAGGGCACCAATCCCGCCGACACGCCGATTGCCGCGCTGGTGGTGATGGATGGCAAGCTGATCGCCAGCGGCGTGAACCAGACTGCCGAATGCTGCGACGCCACGGCCCATGCAGAGATTGTGGCCCTGCGCGCGGCGGGCAAGGCGGCGGGCACCATGCGGGTGGAGGGGGCGACGCTCTATTCCACGCTGCAACCCTGCGGCATGTGCACGATGGCCGCGATCTGGGCAGGCGTCTCGCGCGTTGTCTATGGCGCGGGGCGCGACGATGTTCACGAGATGTATTTCGAGGATCGGCACCTCTCCACGCTCGACTTCATCGCCGATGCCTACAAGGACGACCTGACGCTGACCGGCGGCGTGCGCGCGGACGAATGCGCCCCGCTGTACTTCCGCCCGTGGGACGACGTGCCCGAAGAGATGCAGGGTAACGATTGATGGCACGGGGATTGATCGCAGGGTGATTGATCGCAGGGGATATGCCGCGTCGGCGCGTTCCCTTCCCGTTCTCCCCGCGCTAGCATCGCGGGCATGATCGCGAAACTTTCCGGCAGGCTGGATGAAACGGGGCTCGACTGGGCCGTTATCGATGTCGGCGGCGTCGGCTATCTCGTCCATTGCAGCGCCCGCACGCTGACCTCTCTGGGAGAGAAGGGAGAGGCCTGCACCGTCTTCACCGACTTGCAGGTTTCCGAAAACGACATGCGCCTGATCGGCTTTGCCAGCGCGGCGGAGCGGGAATGGTTCCGCCTGCTGACGCATGTGCAGGGGGTGGGATCGAAAGTGGCTCTGGCGATCCTGTCGGCGCTGAGCACCGAAGAACTGCAACGCGCCTGCGCGGCCGGCGATGCCAAACAGGTTTCGCGCGCCAACGGCGTCGGCCCGAAACTGGCGGCGCGCATCGTGAACGAGTTGAAGGAGAAGGCCGGCGGGTTGCCGACGGCACCGGGCGCGGTGGGTGGCGTGACCATCACCCCCGCCGGTGGCGCGAGTGCAGACGCCGTGTCGGCGCTGGAGAACCTTGGCTTCAAACCCGCGGTTGCTGCGGCGGCGGTCGCGGCGGCGCAAGGGGAACTGGGCGAGGCGGCGGACCTCAACGCGCTGGTGCGGGTGGCTTTGAAGAGGGCGGCGGGGTGATTAAAGGTGGTCTCCCAGATGCGATCCGACAGCAGGCATTGCAAAACTTTGAAACATATACATCTGAAGCCGCTGATCATCTTCGTTGGCAAACTGAAACATCTCAGTCGTCGTTAAAGAATCTTACGCTGGCAAATGGCGGTGCTGTGATTGCGATTCTCAGCTTTATCGGCAATCGCAATCCTCAGTTCAATGAGCAGCAATTGTGGATTGCCATCGCATTGTTCGTATCCGGATTAGGTTGCGCTCTGCTCGGTTACATATTAGCCGATAGATCTCATTCCTATTTCTACAGCTTTGCAAAAGCGTCAGCATGGTTTGAACAAGCAAAAGCCAATGGTTTGAAGCTTCAAGAGCCAAACAAGAATGACCTCTTAGCAGGCAACAGATTTATGCGGGCGTCCGCGTCAGCATCGTTTTTTTCATTGAGCGGCTTCATAGTCGGCGCTGCCGCAGCAATTAGCTCTTTGATATGACCGATAACCCCATCCTCACCCCGGACCGCCAGCCGGAAGACCCGGATGCAGCGCTGCGCCCGAAAACGCTGGCCGAATTCGTCGGGCAGGAAGCCGCGCGCGACAACTTGCGCGTCTTTATCGAAGCGGCCCGTTCGCGGTCGGAGGCGATGGACCATGTCCTGTTCTTCGGCCCGCCCGGCCTTGGCAAGACGACGCTGGCGCAGATCGTGGCGCGCGAACTGCGCGTCGGTTTCCGCGCGACATCCGGCCCCGTCATCGCCAAGGCGGGCGACCTTGCCGCACTGCTGACCAATCTGGAGGAGGGCGACGTCCTCTTCATCGACGAGATCCACCGTCTGAACCCCGTGGTGGAAGAAGTGCTCTATCCCGCGATGGAGGACCGCGCACTGGATCTCATCATCGGCGAAGGGCCGGCGGCGCGTTCGGTGCGGATCGACCTGCCGCCCTTCACGCTGGTCGGCGCGACGACGCGGCAGGGCTTGCTGACCACCCCCTTGCGCGACCGTTTCGGCATTCCGGTGCGGCTGAACTTCTATACCGTGGCCGAACTGGAACATGTCGTCACGCGCGGCGCGCGCCTGCTGGGCCTGGCGATCGATCCGGACGGCGCGACAGAGATCGCCCGCCGCGCCCGTGGCACCCCGCGCGTCGCCGGACGCCTGCTGCGCCGCGTTCGCGATTTTGCCGAGGTGGCCGGTTCCGCCACCATCACGCGGAAAATCGCGGACAATGCCCTCACCCGGCTGGAGGTCGACAGTCTCGGCCTCGATGCGATGGACCGGCGGTACCTGAACATGATCGCGGACATCTACAAGGGCGGGCCGGTCGGCGTGGAAACGCTGGCGGCGGGCCTGTCCGAACCGCGCGACACGATCGAGGAAGTGATCGAGCCGTATCTCATCCAGCTCGGCCTCGTCGCCCGCACCGCGCGCGGCCGCTGCCTCAACGATCGCGGCTGGGCGCATCTGGGCCTGACCCCGCCGACGGGGACCGTTCAGGGCGGCCTGTTCGACGAGGGGTGACGACCGGCCTCGGAACCGGGGAAACCCGCGCTGCGCGGGTTGGTCAGGCGGGCCTGGGCGGGTTATCGCGGATCGCGTGAAAGCCGAGATCGTCATTGGCGATGAGCAGGGTCGTCCCGTCCTCATCGATATCGAAGAGCTGCTTGCCACGCGCCTTCTGGTGCAGGGCAATTCCGGCTCCGGCAAGTCGCACCTGCTGCGCCGGTTGCTGGAAGAAAGCGCCGGCATGGTGCAGCAGATCATCGTCGATCCCGAAGGCGATTTCGTCAGCCTTGCCGATGCGTTCAACCATATCGTCGTCGATGCCGCGTCCTACTCGCAAGGCGAGCTGGAGGCTCTGGCCGCGCGGGTGCGTGAACACCGCGCCTCTGTCGTGCTGGCGCTGGAGGGGCTGGAGGTAGAGCAGCAGATCAAGGCGGCGGCGACTTTCCTCAACGCCCTGTTCGATGCCCCGCGCGAACATTGGTATCCCGCGCTGGTGGTGGTGGACGAGGCGCAGATGTTCGCGCCGTCCGCCGCTGGCGAAATGGCGGAAGATACGCGCCGCCTGACGCTTTCGGCCATGACCAACCTGATGTGCCGCGGGCGCAAGCGGGGGCTGGCCGGTATCGTCGCGACGCAGCGTCTGGCGAAGCTGGCCAAGAACGTCGCGGCAGAGGCGTCGAACTTCCTGATGGGGCGCACCTTCCTCGATATCGACATGGTGCGCGCCGCCGACCTGCTGGGCATGGAGCGGCGGCAGGCCGAGCGTATCCGCGATCTGGAGCGGGGGCGCTTCGTCGGGCTTGGCCCCGCCATCAGCCGCCGCCCCGTCACGGTGAAGATCGGTTCGGTGCAGACCGGCAACAAGGCAGCGGTCACGGGCCTCATGCCTCTTCCCGAAGCGCCCAAGGCTGACATGACCGCGCTGCTGACCGATTCCCTGGCGCAGGAAGCGGCGACGCGAACCCCGCCCCCGCCGCCGATGCGGCCCGCACCCGATGCCCGCGTGTTGAGCGAAACGATTGCGGAGCAGACGGAAAGGCCGGCGCGCACCAGTGCAAGGACACCTGTCGATACCAGCGCCGCCCTGCGCGACGTGCTGGCCGCGATGGCCGCTGATCCCGACGCGCCCTATCAGCCCGCCAGCACGCTCTACCAGTCCTTCCTCGCCCGTTGCCGCGCGCACGGCATCCATATCCCGCCGCTCGACATGATCGCCTTCCGGCGGGAATTCGCGATGGCCGTTGCCGGAGTGGACAATGTGGAAGAGGACGCGCGCTCGCGCCTGCTGGAAGCCGGTTCGGGCATTGCCGACGACTTGCTCGGTCCGTTCCTCGTGATCGGCCGCGCCGCGCTGGAAGGGCGCGACAGCCCGGACGAAGGCGAACTGGCCCGCGCCTATGGCACCAGTTCGCCGGGGCGGGTGCGCCGCCTGCTCGATCATTTCGAGCGGGAGGGACTAATCGTCGTACGCGAGATTTTCGGCGGAGAGCGCAGGATCAGCGTCCCCGCGCTGGAAGCAACGGGCTCTTAGGAGGCAGGACCCTAGGCGGCCACCGACCTGGTGGAGCGTGCGACATCGGCCAGGGTCTGCCGGTCCAGCACGTCCAGAAATGCCCGCTTCGCCTCGTCCAGCGGGCTGATCAGAGAGCAATCCCGGTTGATGACGCAGTTGGGGCAATCCGCCATCTGCATCGTCGGCTCCATCTTGCGGACAACATGCCCGATGCGGATGTCTTCTGGCGGCATCGCCAGCTTCATGCCCCCCGAACGCCCGCGCACCGAACGCAGATATCCTGCGTGGACAAGTGCTTGCCCCACCTTGGCAACGTGGTTGTAGGAAACCCGGTGAGCAGCGGAAAAGCCGGGCAATGCCACCGGAATTTCGCCACTGCGGGTAACGGCGATAAGCAGCCGCAGCGCGAGATCCGTATGGAGCGTCAATTGCATGGCGCTGGGCATAATCTCGTTGCGGCGCAATATCAAATCCAATACAGGTATTTTCAGTACCAGTATTAGGAGCAACCCATGCGTACAGTTTCCGCCCAGACCATCGCTATCGTGAAAAGCACGGCCCCCGCGATCGAAAAGCATGGCCTTGCCATCACCACGCGCATGTACGAGCGGCTGTTCCAGGATGCTGAAATCGCCGCGATGTTCGACCGTGCGGCACAGGAAAGCGGGGAACAGCCCAAGCGGCTGGCGGCGGCGATCCTGGCCTATGCGAAGAATATCGACCGGCTCGACGCGCTCGGCCCCGCCGTTGGCCGCATGGTTGCCCGCCACGTCGAAACCGGTGTGAAGGCGGAACATTATCCCGCCGTTGCCAATGCGCTGCTGCCCGCGATTCGCGATGTCATCGGCGAGGCGGCGACCGACGAGGTTCTGGCCGCATGGGGCGAAGCCTACTGGATGCTGGCCGATATCCTGATCGCCGCAGAAGCGCAGGCTTACGAAGACAGCGACGCGGCCTGAACCGGCCAACCTTCAAAACGGGCTGACACCAGAAAACAGGCCAATATGCAGAATGCAGGAAGGCCTCCCCCCGCGATGTGCGAGGGGAGGCCTTTCCTTTTGGCAATCGCCGTCAGGGCACAGCGCTTATGAAGCGGCGAGCTTGCGCAGAACGTACTGCAGGATGCCGCCGTTCTTGTAGTATTCCAGCTCGTTCGCCGTATCGATGCGGCAGGTCACTTCGAAGCTGAAGGTCGAACCGTCCTTGCGGGTCACGTTCACCGTCACGTCCTGCTGCGGCTTCAGATCCGCAACGCCGGTGATGGTGAAGGCGTCGTCCGCCGTCAGGCCCAGCGTTTCACGCGTGTCGCCTGCCTTGAACTGCAGGGGCAGGACGCCCATGCCGACGAGGTTCGAACGGTGGATACGTTCGAAGCTTTCGACGATCACGGTCTTCACGCCCAGCAGGATCGTGCCCTTCGCCGCCCAGTCGCGCGACGATCCGGTGCCGTATTCCTTGCCCGCGATGACGACCAGCGGCGTTCCGTCGGCCTTGTGCTTCATCGCCGCATCGTAAACCGGCATCGTCTCGCCGTTGTAGCTCGACAATCCGCCTTCGGTGCCGGGGCACATCTCGTTGCGGATGCGAATGTTGGCGAACGTGCCGCGCATCATCACTTCGTGGTGGCCACGGCGCGCGCCGTAGGAGTTGAAGTCAGCCTTGGCGACCTGATGCTCCTGCAGCCACTGGCCCGCCGGGCTGTCGGCCTTGATCGAACCGGCCGGGCTGATGTGGTCGGTCGTGATCGAATCGCCCAGGATGAGCAGCGGCCTGGCTTCGACGATGTCGCCGACGGGCGCCGGGGTCATCGTCATGCCGTCGAAGTAGGGCGGGTTGGCGACGTAGGTCGAACCGGCGCGCCACTGGTACGTTTCCGAGCCCGTGACATCGATCGCCTGCCAGTGGGCATCGCCCTTGTAGACGTCGGCATAGCGGGCCTGGAACATCGCGCGGTCCATGCACGACTGCATCGTCGTGGTGACTTCCTCGTTCGTGGGCCAGATATCCTTCAGGAACACGTCCCGACCGTCCTTGCCGGTGCCGATCGGGGTCGTGGTGAAGTCCTCGATCACCGTGCCCTTCAGCGCATAGGCGACGACGAGCGGCGGCGAGGCGAGGAAGTTGGCGCGAACGTCGGGCGACACGCGGCCTTCGAAGTTGCGGTTGCCGGATATGACGGCGCTGGCAACCAGTCCGTTCTCGTTGATCGCCTTCGAAATCGGCTCGGCCAGCGGGCCGGAGTTGCCGATGCAGGTGGTGCAGCCGTAACCGACGAGGTTGAAGCCGATGTTGTCGAGGTGCGACTGCAGGCCGGCCTTTTCGAGGTAGTCGGTCACGACCTGCGATCCGGGAGCCAGCGAGGTCTTGACCCACGGCTTGGGCTTCAGGCCCAGTTCGTCGGCCTTCTTCGCGACGAGGCCCGCGGCAACCAGCACGCCCGGGTTCGAGGTGTTGGTGCAGCTGGTGATCGCCGCGATCATCACGTCGCCGTCACCCACGTCGAAGTCCTTGCCTTCGACCGGAACGCGCGCGTTCTGCTTCTTGTAGACTTCGGCCATGTCCTTGGCGAAAACGTCGTCGACTTCGGTAAGGTCGACACGGTCCTGCGGACGCTTCGGGCCGGCGAGCGAGGGAACGACGGTGCCCATGTCCAGTTCCAGCGTCGAGGTGAAGACCGGTTCGGGGCCGTTCGGGTCGAGCCAGAAACCCTGTTCCTTGGCATAGGCTTCGACGAGGTCGATCTGCGCTTCTTCACGGCCGGTCAGGCGCATGTATTCCAGCGTCTTGTCGTCGATGCCGAAGAAGCCGCAGGTCGCGCCGTATTCCGGCGCCATGTTGGCCAGCGTCGCACGGTCGGCAAGGCTGAGCGAGGCAAGGCCCGGGCCGTAATATTCGACGAAGCGGCCGACCACGCCATGCTTGCGCAGCATGTTGGTGCAGGTCAGCACGAGGTCGGTCGCGGTGACGCCTTCCTTCAGCTTGCCGGTCAGCTTGAAGCCGACGACTTCGGGGATCAGCATCGAGACCGGCTGGCCGAGCATGGCCGCCTCCGCCTCGATCCCGCCGACGCCCCAGCCCAGAACGCCAAGGCCGTTGATCATCGTGGTGTGCGAATCGGTGCCGACGCAAGTGTCGGGATAGGCAACCGCAGCGCCGCTCTCGTCAGACGAGGTCCACACCGCCTGCGCGATGTTTTCCAGGTTTACCTGGTGGCAGATGCCGGTGCCCGGGGGCACGGCGTAGAAGTTGTCGAGGCTCTTGGAACCCCACTTCAGGAAGTCGTAACGCTCGCCATTGCGCTGGTATTCGATCTCGACGTTCTCCTCGAACGCCTTGGGGTGGCCGAATTCGTCCACCATGACCGAGTGGTCGATGACGAGGTTCACGGGAACCTGCGGGTTGATCTTCTGCGTGTCGCCGCCAAGCTTGGCGATCGCGTCGCGCATCGCGGCAAGGTCGACCACGCAGGGAACGCCGGTGAAGTCCTGAAGCAGGACGCGGGCCGGGCGATACTGGATCTCGCTATGTGGGCCGACGGGGTTCTTCTGCCAGTCGGCAACGGCCTGCGCATCGGCGGTGGAAACGGTGAAGCCGCCGTCTTCGAAACGGAGCATGTTTTCGAGGAGAACCTTCATCGAGAACGGCAGGCGCGAAACGTCGCCCAGCTTCTCTGCGGCCTTCTTCAGCGAGTAATAGGCAAATTCCTTGCCCCCGACGGTCATCGTCGAACGGGTGCCGAGCGTGTCCTTGCCGACTGCGGTCATGCGATCAATCCCCTTGGCTGTGCGGGCGGTGCCGCGAACCCGATCCCTCACCGAGTCGCGCCGCGCCGTGTTGCAATTGCTAACGTGCGTGGGCGCGATGCGCGGGAATGCGCGCTACGTCAAGGCAGGCTAAAGTAGGCCCGCGTCCATAAAAGCGCAGAATCCGCGTGGTTCGACCGGAAAACGACGCACCTGCGAAGAAATGCGCCCCCTGCTATTTCATCCTTGCTTATAATAACTATAGTTACTATGTGTGTGGCATGGATCAAAACGTTGCCTATCTGACCGCCGATATCGGCCGGTTGTTCCGCAAGCGACTGGATTGCCTTGCCCGGCCCAACGGGTTGACGGGCACGCAAATGCGCGTGCTCATTTACCTCAATCGCTTCCCCGGTTCGAACCAGGTCGCGCTGGCTGGATATTTCGAGGTCGAGCCGATCACTGCCGGGCGCATGGTGGACCGGATGGTGTCTGCCGGCCTCGTGGAGCGGCGGGCCGATCCTAACGACCGGCGCGCATGGCTCGTCTACGCTACCGACAAGGGGCGGGAACTGCTGAAGGAACTGCGCGGCGAATTCGACGCCAATGTAAAGAGCGCGCTGTGCGGACTGGACGAGAGCGAGCGACGCACGCTGGAAAACCTGCTGGGGCAAGTCCGGCAAAACCTGCTCGACCAGATGGAAGAACCGGAGGTGGTCAATGGCTGAAGCTGATCCCGTGACCGTTCCGCAAGCCGATAGCGAAGCGCCGGTGCGGCACCCTGCCCCGCGCAAGCGCGGCCGGATGCTTGCGATGTTCCTCGTACCTCTGGCCATTGTCGCCGCAGGGCTGTGGTACTGGTTCGGCAGCCCGGGCGAAGTATCGACGGACAACGCCTACCTGAAGCTGGACGTCGTTTCGGTGGCGAGCGAAGTGCCCGGCAAGATCGTCAAGGTCCACGTGACCGAGAACCAGCTGGTGAAGCAGGGCGACATCCTGTTCGAGATCGACCCCGCCGAATACGAGGTCGCCGTTTCGCAGGCCGATGCCCAGATCGCTGGCGCGCAGGCCCGCATCACATCGCTGCAGGCCGACGTGCATGCCACGGCCGCCGATGTCGCCGGCGCGCGGGATGACCTTGCGCTGGCCGAAGCGAACTATCGGCGCGAGAAGGAACTGATGGACCGCGGCTTCAACACCCGCGCCCGCATGGATGCCGCCACTCACGCCGTCGCCAGCGCGCGCGACGAACTGAGCGCGCTGCAGGCCGACGTGGTCAAGGCGCAGGCGCAGCTGGCCACGGGATCGCAGGTTCCCGGCGTCAATCCCGATATCGCCGCCGGACAGGCCGCGCTGGCCAAGGCGCGACTGAACCTGCAACGCACCGTCGTGCGCGCACCGGTCGCTGGCCGTGTGACGCAGGTTTCGCGGCTTCAGATCGGGCAGTCGGCCATGGCCGCATTGCCGATGGTGTCGATCGTCGAGGACCGGGGTGCACGGGTGGAGGCGAATTTCAAGGAGACCGACCTCAAGAACATGCGACCCGGTCAGAAGGCGGAGATCCGCATCGACGCCTACCCCGACCTCGTGCTGAAGGGGCATGTCGACAGTATCGGGGCAGGCACGGGTTCCGAATTCTCGGTGCTTCCGGCGCAGAATGCCACCGGAAACTGGGTGAAGATAACGCAGCGGGTGCCGGTGCGCATCGCAATCGACGATCCCTCTTCGCGCCCCCTGATTTCGGGCCTTTCCACCGACGTAACCGTCTTTACCAACGACAAGTGATTCCGGCGATGCCCGTGATCCACGCCGCGATGGCGCCCTTCCATGGCTGAGGCTGCGACTGCCGACAGTGCGCCGCCTGCGAACAACCGCGGGATAACGCTGCACACGTCAAACCGCCCGCTGCTGATAACCGGCGCGATGGCGGCGATGATCATGCAGATGCTGGACACCACGATCGCCAACGTCGCCCTGCCCCATATGCAGGCATCGCTTGGCGCGACGACGGATACGATCACGTGGGTGCTCACCAGCTATGTGCTGGCATCGGCCATCGCGCTTCCGGCCACGGGCTGGATGGTGAACCGGCTGGGGCTGCGCACGCTGTTCGTCGGTTCGGTCGCGGCTTTCACCGCCGCCTCGATCCTGTGCGGGCTTGCCCAGAACATGACGGAAATGGTGGCATTCCGCGTCCTGCAAGGGCTGGCCGGTGCCTTCATCGCGCCGCTGGCGCAGACCGTCCTGCTCGATTCCTGTACCGAGGAAGAGCGGCCCAAGATGATGATCATCTACAGCCAGGGCATTTTGCTCGGCCCCATCCTTGGTCCGGTGCTGGGCGGCTACATCACGGAAAGCTTCAGCTGGCGCTGGGTCTTCTACATCAATGTGCCTGTCGGCATCGTCACCGTCCTGATCCTGATGACGATGCTGCCCAACCGCAGGGGGCCGCGCACGAACTTCGATTTCATCGGCTGGGCGCTGATTGCGGCGGCCGTTGCCGCGCTGCAGCTGATGCTCGATCGCGGACAGGGCGAGGACTGGTTCGATTCGGGCGAGATCGTGATCTACGCCGTCATCGCCGCCGCAACCTTCTGGATGGCGATCGTGCATCTTGCGACCCATCGCAATTCGATCTTCCCCCGCGCGCTGTTCCGAGACCGGAACCTTGTGCTCTGCGCCATCCTGAGCTTCCTGTTCGGCACCGTCCTGATGGCCGTCATGGCCCTGTTGCCGGGGCTGTTGCAGCAGATCTACGGGTACCCGGCGATAGAGGCCGGCTGGCTGATGATCCCGCGCGGACTGGGCATGCTTTTGTCGATGACGATCATCGGCCGCTACGTGGCCCGGATGGATGCACGCTTTTCGCTTGTGATCGGCGTTTTCCTGACCGGCCTGTCGCTATGGATGATGACCAGCTGGACGACGGAGATGCCGGCCTCGGACATCTTCATTTCCGGGCTGGTTCAGGGCATCGGGTTCAGCTTCGTGTTCATGCCGCTGAACATCCTCGCCTTCGCCACGTTGCGCGGCGACTTGCGCACCCATGCCACCAGCCTGATGAACCTGGTGCGCAACATCGGTCAGTCGATCGGGATCGCCGTCTGTTCGGTGCTGCTGTCTCGCAATATCCAGATCAACCATGCCGAACTGGGCGCCCGCATAACGCAGTACCGGTTTCCGGTGAACATGGACCAGCTGGGCAGCCTTGGCGAAGTCGGCGACGGGGCGCTGGGCATCATGGACGGGATCGTCACGCAGCAGGCGGCGATGATCGCCTATCTGAACGACTTCTGGTTCATGGCCATCGTCAGCTGGGCGATGATCCCGGTGATCTTCCTTACCCGCAAGCCCGCGACGAAAGCGGACGACAAAGGGCCAGCCGACATCCCGCACTGACCCGCCCCGCAGGTGGCGGAGTGCCGTTCAGTCCCTGACCAGCGCGACCGACGAGTGATAGCCGCCGCGATGGAACAGCAGGGGCGTATCCCCGCCGCAAACGTCGAGCGCTTCCACCCTGCCCACCACCAGCCAGTGATCGCCAAGATCGACGGTCTGTTCGATGGTGCAGTCGATCCAGGCCAGCGCATTATCGAAAACCGGCTGTCCCGACGGGCTTTCCCCGTGCGAAAGATCGAGGAACTTGTCCGGGCGTTTTGAGGCGAAACGCTTGCACAGGTCCAGCTGGTCGGAGCCGAGCACGTTCACACAAAACCGCCCGGCCTTTGCGATACCCGGATAAGTTGCCGACCCCTTGTCGGGGAAGAAGCCCACCAGGGGCGGATCGAGCGAGATCGACGAGAACGAGCCCACCACCATGCCCGTGCGGTTCCCTTCGTCATCGATGGCGGTGACGAGGCACACCCCGGTGGGGTAAGCGCCGAGGACTTCGCGGAAGTGTGCTGAATCGATCATCCGGCGAGGTGTGCCGCGTGCCCGGCCCATCGTCAACGTCGCGCATACGCCCCGCTGCAACGCAACCTGCAATTCAGCTTTGCGAAAGCGCCACTCTCACAAGCTGGGTGAAACTCGCCGGCGCGCTGGACGTTGACCGGTAAGGCGGGGCATATGCCGCCACCATATTATCCGGAGCTTACCTTGAAGCCGAACCTTCCGATCTTGCTTGCAGGCACCTGTCTTGCGCTGGCCGCTACGCCGGGCGCTGCCCAGAATGCGACCGCGAAGCCGGTTCCAGCCCGATCCACCGCACCGGTCTATGTCGGTGAAGGCCAGTTGCCGCGACCTGCCGCCACACCGACGCCCGCGCCGACCCCCGGCCCCGACACGATGCCCGAAACGACGATGCAGTCGAACCCGGTGGTGCAGGACGTGCCGACCGACTTCTTCGATACCCCGCCCACGTGGACCGTGGCGCAGGCGCAGGACTTGCGCGCCTATGTCGCGGGCCTCGGTAACGAAGGGCTGTTTCCCCGCGATTACCTGCCGGTAGAGCTTGACGGCGCCATCGCTGCCGGTGCGGGCGAGAAACTGAACGAGATCGCCACGCGCACTTTCACCTGGGTGGCACAGGACCTGCGCGACGGGCGGACCGAGATGGATTCGCGCAAACAATGGTTCGTGCGCGATCCCGACGCCGAACGCCTGCCGATCAAGCCCCTGCTGGAAGAGGCGCTGGCCACTGGCGATATCGTGGGCGCGCTCGACACGCTCAGCCCCGTGCATCCCGACTATGCCGTGCTGAAACAGATGCTGCTCGAAACGCCGGAAAACGCGAAGGACAAACGCGCCCGGATTCGCGCCAACATGGACCGCTGGCGCTGGCTCGCCCGCGATCTGGGTTCCAGCTACCTGCTGACCAACGTGCCGGAATACCAGCTGCGCCTGACGGTGAACGACAAGATCGTGCGTTCGTACCGCACCATCGTCGGCAAGCCGGGCCGCACCAGCACGCCGCAACTGGCCGAAACGGTGGAAGGCGTGATTTTCAACCCGACGTGGACCGTGCCGCAATCCATCGTGGTCGGCGAAGGGCTGGGCGCGAGAGTGCTGAACAATCCGTCCTATGCGAAAAGCCACAATTACAAGGCGTGGAAGAACGAGGATGGCATGACAGTCGTCGTGCAGCAGCCGGGGCCGGGCAATTCGCTGGGCATGATGAAGATCGACATGCCCAATCCGCATGCGATCTTCCTGCACGACACGCCGGCCAAGAACCTGTTCGATACCGAAAACCGCGCCTATTCCCACGGCTGCATCCGCACCGATCGCGCACTGGAACTGGCGCTGACGCTGGCTATCGCACTGGGGCAGGTACCCAAGGAAGAGGCCGTCGCGATCAGCAAGTCGGGCGAATACACCCGCGTCCCGCTGAAGAAGCAGGTGCCGGTCTACATCACCTACTTCACGATGGCGCAGGACATCGACGGCGAAATGCGCACGTTCAAGGACATCTACGGCCGGGACGAGCCGGTGCTCGCCAGCTTTGCCGCCCCCCGCGTCGCGAAGGACGGCCGCCGCGTCACGAACGAGGAAGTCGTCGCGATCGAGGATCCGGGGCTTTGATATCGATACGCCCCGAACGCGAAGGCGATCGGGGCGCGATTTCAGCGGTCATCGACGTCGCCTTTGCCTGCGCGGACCATTCGGGCGGCAACGAGGCGAAGATCGTGGATGCCATGCGCAGCGACGGGGATCTGGCAATATCGCTTGTCGCCACCACGGGCGGCAATATCGTCGGCCACGTGGCGCTATCGCATGTGCGGATCGCGCAAGCGCAGGATTGGTACGGGCTAGGGCCCGTGAGCGTCCTGCCGGAATGCCAGCGCAAGGGGATCGGCACCGCGTTGATCGAACAGGCACTGGAGGTTGCCACCGCGCAGGGTGCACGTGGCTGCGTCGTCTTGGGCGATCCGGCCTATTACGGCCGCTTCGGATTTGCGGCGGGCCTGGGTCCGACCTTCACCGACGCACCGGCGGAATACTTCATGGCCCTCGCGATTTCCGGGCCGGTCCCGCAGGGCGAGGCGCGCTATGCCCCGGCGTTCTATTACGCCTGACCACGCCGGATTAGCGCTGTCCTACACGGCTCCGCATTACGGAAACCCGCGGGAAAGCGGCGTATTCGGGCGATTGCGCAGGGTGACAGGGTGTAACCTTTGTCACCCTTGTATCGCTGATGCAGCCAAACGGGGCGGGACCGGCCCGCCCCGTGTGCATTACATCCCGTCGACGCTCTTGCTGACGAGGATGTTGACCGCGACGCGACGGTTCTGGGCCTTGCCCTCCGGCGTCGAATTGTCGGCCAGCGGATCGGCCGAAGCCATGCCGGTGGGCGAAAGCATGCGCCACGGCTTCCAGCCGCAGGCCTGCTGCAGATAGTTCACGACGCGGCCCGCGCGCTTTTCGGAAAGCGTCTGGTTCACTTCGTAGCTACCGGTCGAATCGGTGTAACCGACGACAAGCAGCAGCGCGTTATCCATGCTGTCCGCTTCCTGCGCGGCGGCGCACAGGTTCTGTTCGGCATCGGGGGTCAGACCGTACTTGCCGGTATCGAAATAGACGTTGGTCGTGCCCTTGATGTTGTACTTGTCGATGTCGGCCATGCGATCGCGCAGTGCGTCGGCCATCGCCTTGTTCTTGGCGATTGCCGAGCTGTGCGCGGCAAACTGGCGTGACGTGCCGTTGCGCACCATCTGCGCCATTTCGAGCTGCTTGCCTTTGAACTTCACCTCGGTCGCGACAAGCTGGTTGCCCCAGCGCATCGTTTCCACCGTGACGGGCAGGCCGGGCAGCAGCGATTCGGCACCGTGATCCTTGCCGCCCATGCCAAGGAAGCCGCCGCCGCCCTTGATCTTGGTGCCGCTGTCGAGGTTGATGCTGGCGACATCGCCAGTGTCCATCGCCACCTCGATCACGTTGTTGCTGCTGGCGGCAATAACGCCTTCGATTTTCGGACCTTCAGAGGCGCGATCACCGATTACGGTTGCGTAGACCCCGTTATCGGATCCATCCGCCGCTTGCGCCGAAACAGGCAGGGCAAGCAGGGCTAGCAGTGACAGGGCCATCGGTTTCCCGGTTACGACGATCATTGCGCTACTCCTTCATCCATACAACGCCATTCATGCGTTGCGCGCGCAGCGAACCCTTGCAAGGAGTGGTAACGATCGGGTTAACGCGCGCCAAGAGGGGGCAGAAAGTGACCAACAGCCCGTTGCCCGCCGGCAACAGCTATCCGGCGTAGATCGCGGTTTCTCTGAGGCCCTCCGAATTGGATCGGCCACGGAACATGCCCGGCGTGTTGAAGGCAAAACCGGCCGAACCGTCGGGTGCGGCAAAGATCACACCGCCTTCGCCGCCCAGCGCGCCGACTTCGGACATCACCGCATCGGCCGCCTGCTGCGCGGTTTCGCCCAGCATCCGCATCCGCGCATTGATTTCATGGGCCGCGGCGATGCGGATGAAAACTTCGCCGGTGCCGGTCGCCGATACGGCGCAGCCGCGATCGTCTGCATAAGTGCCCGCGCCGATCACCGGCGTGTCGCCCACCCGGCCCCAGCGCTTGCCGGTAAGGCCGCCGGTGCTGGTTGCCGCCGCGACATGGCCATGACTGTCCAGCGCCACCGCGCCGACCGTGCCGTACTTCAGATCGGTGTCGAACCATGCGCCATCGCCGCGTTCGCCCTTCGCGCGAAATTCCTCCCACTGCGCGCGGCGATGGGGCGTGGCGAACCATTCCGGATCGGCCTGCTCGACATCACTTTCCACGCCGAACCGGTTGGCGCCTTCGTGGCTGAGCATGACGTGGGGGGTCTGTTCCATAACGGCCCGCGCGGCCCGAACCGGATTGCGGATGCAGGTCGTGCCAGCCACCGCGCCTGCCGCACGGGTGGCCCCGTCCATCACGGCTGCGTCCATCTCGTTATGCCCTTCGAAAGCGAAGACCGATCCGCGCCCTGCATTGAACTGCGGATCGTCTTCCAGCACGGCGACGGCGGCGACAACCGCGTCCATCGCCGTCCCGCCACCGGCCAGAACCGCCGCCCCCGCATCGAGCGCTGCCGCAAGGCCGGCAATAAATGCGGCGTCCTCCTCGGCAGAGAAGCGGCCCGGCTTCATCGAGCCGGCCCCGCCATGAATGGCAAGGCTCCATTGCAAATTCGCGGCATCGGGCATCTCGGTATCCTCAGTGTCGGCCACGGGCTGATCCTATGGTAATTGACAGTGCTGTCCACATGGGCGCATCCACCCCATTGCGCCAGCCCCCACACACGGGCATGGGGCGCCGCGCCGCCCACCCCTCTGGCGGTTCGATCCTGGAGTTTCAAGGCGATGAATATGCTGCAAGGCATGGCCGAACGGAAGCAGACCGCAAGCAGCGAAATCATATTCCGCAACGCCACGCTAGAGGATCGCGACGCTCTCGTCGCACTTGGCCGGGCTAGTTTCGATGCCGCCTTCGGGCATCTCTACACACAGGAAAACCTCGCCCGGTTCCTGCATTCCGCCCACTCGCCGGAGAAAGTGGCCGCGCAGCTTGTCGGCGGACACGTAGCCTATCGCCTTGCCTTCAGGGGCAGGCGCCTGGCGGGATACTGCAAGCTGGTCGAAGGCGCGCAATTCGGCGACCATTCCCATGCGAAACGTCCGATCGCACTGTCACAGCTCTACACCGATCCCGCCTCAACCGGGCAGGGTATCGGCGCGGGCCTGATGGACTGGGCACTGGCGGAGGCGAAGCACAGGCGCAAGGACGCGATCCAGCTATCGGTATGGAGCGAGAACGTGGGCGCACAACGGTTCTATGCCCGATACGGCTTCGCCAAAATCGCGGATATCGATTTCTGGGTCGGAGAACACCGCGATGACGAGTTCCTCTACGAACTGAAGCTATAGGCGTTCGATCGCAATTGCCTCGCACGTCTTGTCCGCGGGCAGGTTGACCGGCGCATAGCAGACCCGCGCCTCGCGCGTTTCGCCGGGCCTCAGGTTCTGGAATACCGCCAGCACCCGCTGGCTTTCGCCGCCTGCGACATCGTGGCTTTCCCCCGGCAGCAGGCGCACGTCGGCAGCCGGCGTGTCCGTCTGCGCACCGATGGCGAAGACCCGGAACGTGCGCCGGACATTGTCGGAGTTGTGCACTTCGATAAACACCGATTCCATCGAACTCGACGTCGTGCGCGTGGTGACGGAATCACCATCGCCGCCGAAACCGATCGTTGGAACCAGTGCAACCGTCAGCACGACCACCGGGATGGCGAGCAGCTCCTTGATGCAACCGAATCCTTATGCCCCATACGGCGGCAAGGATTCGGCATGAGGCATGAAAATCGGCCACGGAGGGGCTTAGGTAGTCGCCCCTATGCCATCGCTGACCATGGCGTTGACGGCAATCGCGTCAGAACCACTTCCAGCGCCAGAACAACGCGAACTGCATGACCAGAATCGCACCGCACAGCGCCACGACTTCCCAGAAAGCGTTGGGATTGCCGGTCCCCGGCATCCCGCCGACATTGATGCCGAGCAGCCCCGTCAGGAAACCCAGCGGCAGGAAAATCGCGGCAACGATCGTGAGGAGGTAACTGGTGCGTTCGGACCGGGCGACAGCGCGGGCGCGGATATCGTCCTGCAGCACGACCGCGCTTTCCTTGGAAATGTCGATATCGTCGAGATAGCGGGACAAGCGGTCGATCGTTTCGGCGATCTCCCGCCGGTCGTGATCCTCGAACCAGTCCGGCGCATCGCGGCTGATGCGCTCGAACGCTTCGTGCTGCGGGCTCATGTGGCGTTTTAGGGCAAGGCAGTTGCGCCGGATCGTCGCGATCTTTTCCAGCAGCGCTTCATTGTCACCGTCGAGGTCGGCGTCCTCCAGCTGGTCGATATGATCGTTCATGTCGACGATCGATCTGTTCATGCGCGCAATCATCTGCTCGGTAAGGGATGTGATCAATGCACCAGCATCGGTCGGGCCATGGCCGGCATCGATCAGCGCCAGCGTGTCGCGTGGGGTCTGCAGCGGGAAGCGGCGTAGCGTGATCACCCGCTTGCCGTCGCTCCACAACTGCATCGAAACCATGTCCTCCGGCTCGGCATTGGGGTTGAAGTTGATGCCGCGCAGCGTGGCCACCAGCGTGTCCCCTTCGCGAAAGGCGCGCGGGCGGGTCTGGTCGGATACCAGCAGTTCGGCTGTAGGCTCGGGAATGGAAAGGGCATGCTCCAGCCAGTCCTGTATGCCATGCTGGTTGCGGCACATGTGCAGCCAGATGACCTCGTTCTCCCGCCCGCTGCCGGGCAGGCCCGGAGACCATTCGCGCGCCTCTTCCCATGTTACCGCGCGCCCGCCGCCCTGCCCGTCAAGCACGCGCCCGAACAACAGCGCTTCGTCGCCCGCCACGTCATCGGTCCACTGCACGTTATCCTGCATCCCGGCTCCTTCTTGCCAGCCTTCTATGCCGTGAAGACGCGCAATTTCATACCGCCCTCGAAACTGCTAGGAAAAGCACCATGTTGTCATCAAGACGATCGGGCCGTTATGCGAACCCGATGGCGGCGCATTCGCCGCATTCGAAAGGCTACGGGTTAGAACTATGAACGCGATCCGCCCCTGGCGCACGATCGAGCGACGCAAGTGCCGGCAGATCATGGTGGGTTCGGTGCCCGTGGGCGGCGATGCCCCGATCACCGTGCAGACGATGACCAACACGCCGACAGAGGACGTGGCCGCGACGATCGACCAGATCCGCCGGTGCGAGGATGCGGGTGCGGACATCATCCGCGTGTCCTGCCCCACGGAAGAATCGACCGCGAACTTCGACCAGATCACGAAGGCGTCGAACATTCCGGTCGTTGCCGACATCCACTTCCACTACAAGCGCGCGCTGGAAGCAGCCGACAAGGGCGCGGCCTGTCTGCGTATCAATCCTGGAAACATCGGCAGCAGCGAGCGGGTGGCCGAAGTCGTCCGCGCCGCCAAGGCCAACGGCTGTGCGATCCGCATCGGCGTGAATGCTGGGTCGCTGGAAAAGGACCTGCTGGAAAAATACGGCGAGCCTTGCCCCGAGGCGCTGGTGGAATCGGCACTCGATCATATCAAGCTGCTGCAGGACCACGATTTTCACGAATACAAGGTGGCGGTGAAGGCCAGCGACGTGTTCCTTGCCGTCGCGGCCTATCAGGGCCTTGCCGACGCGGTCGATTGTCCGCTCCACCTTGGCATTACCGAGGCAGGGGGCCTGATAGGCGGGACGGTGAAATCCTCGATCGGCATCGGCAACCTGCTCTGGGCCGGAATCGGGGACACGATCCGCGTCTCGCTTTCGGCAGAGCCGGAGCAGGAAGTGCGCGTCGGGTTCGAGATCCTGAAGTCGCTGGGCCTGCGCACCCGCGGCGTGCGCGTCGTGTCCTGCCCGTCCTGCGCCCGCCAGGGCTTCGACGTGATCCGCACGGTCCAGACGCTGGAGGAACGGCTTCAGCACATCAAGGTGCCATTGTCGCTCTCCGTTCTCGGCTGCGTTGTCAACGGACCGGGCGAAGCGCGGGAAACCGATATCGGCATCACCGGCGGCGGCAACGGCAAGCACATGGTCTACCTGTCGGGCGTGACCGACCATCACGTGCAGTCCGGCGACATGCTCGACCATATCGTGAACCTTGTTGAGGCGAAGGCCGCCGAGATCGAGGCGGACATGATCGACGCGGGCAAGGCTACCGAAACGGCGGGATAACGGCCTGCGCCGCTTCGGGGGCACATTTACGCTATCTTCAGTCCCACGCGTCATGATTGCCCGCATGAAGTTGGGATCACTGATCTGGCTCGGCGCGGGGCTATGTCTGGTTGGCATCATGATGCCGGCTGATCATAGTCGCATGAACGATCCGCCGCAGGCCGTGTCCGGCACCGGCAGTCTGACGGTCGATGCGGTGGAGCCTTTCGACCATACCGGTTCTCAGGACTACCTCGGCGGTGAAATGGTGCTGCAGCAGCAGAGCGACGGCCATTTCTATGCCAGTCCCTCGATCAACTCCGTGCCGGTGGATGCGCTGATCGACACCGGGGCCAGCGTCATCGCGCTGACCGGCGCCGATGCCGAAGCCATCGGCCTGTCGTGGGACCAGAGCCAGATCCGCACGGTGGGCCGCGGAGCCAGCGGGCCGGTGCAGGGTGTCGCTGTCCGGCTGGACAAGGTCGAACTCGGCAGTTTCGAGGTTCACGATGTCGACGCGATGATCATTCCCGAAGGGCTGCACGTCACCCTGCTGGGCCAGAGTTTCCTGTCGCGCATACCCGAAGTGCAGATATCGGACGGCAAGATGCGACTTGCCGAATACTGATCGCGGCAGAACGCGCTCGATTCAGTGCAAATCAATCTGCGCCATGTTATAAACGGGTCATGGTGAAGGCTGCGAACAGACGCGATTTGTTGAAAGGCGCACTCGTTGCGGGTGCCGGCCTTGCGCTGCCCGGCGCGTTTCCGGCGCGTGTCTTTGCGCAGGCAAGTTCGCTGACCCCTCGGGATCGCGCCGTGCTGGATGTGGCCAAGCGCGAGATCGAACGGGCAGGATCGGCATTGTGGCACAAGGACATGGCCGCGATCGCCGATTTCGGCGTCCATTCCGCGCTGCCGCGCTTCCACTTCGCCAATCTCGAAACCGGCACCGTGCGCAGCTTCCTTGTCGCACATGGCATGGGTTCCGATCCCGAACATGACGGCTGGCTCAACACCTTCTCCAACGTGGAGGGATCGAACGCCACCAGCCGCGGCGCGTTCATCACGTACGAGTGGTACAAGGGCAAGTACGGCACCTCGATCCGGCTTGGCGGGCTGGACCCGGAAAATTCCAACGCCCTGCCCCGCTATATCGTCGCCCACGCGGCGGAATACGCGACGCCCGAACACGTGGCGAAATGGGGCAAGCTGGGCCGATCCAACGGCTGTTTCGCGATGAGCCCGACGGACTTTCGAGAGGCCCTGTGGAATATCTCGGGCGGCCGCCTGATCTATTCGGACAAGCTCGGCCTCGGCTGAACCAATCCGGCATCGCTATCCGGCAGCAGGGTGACAAAGGTGACACCCTGTAACCCACATCCAGCAGCCGCAAACCCGCAGGAAAGCTGGCGTTGCGCCCGCATGTCACGGGTTACACGTTGCGGGGCAGCGCCCTGCGATTACCGACGATTGCAAAGAACCGCGCACATGATGACGCGGGAACCACGTGTAGGACAGCACTATCTCGCGCCCTCTTCAACCCACCCCGCTGCGACTAGCCGAGCCTGACGGCCCGCCAAGTCTCGCGCCCCTCCCGCAAGCTGGAAGGGTTGGGGGTGGGATTATCGAACGGTGAAAAGCGGAAACCGTCAGTCAGGTTCATTTACGGAAATCAGCTGCTCGGCTTTCACAAGACCGACATGCGTTTGGTAATAGTATTTGTCAGTGCGCTCGCCGTCCGAGTAAAAATCAACCTGAACGCGTCTCGCCACGCCGAGAACTCGGATTGTCTTGCCTAGCAAGGCCTGTCGCAGATCGCCGCCAAATTGTTCGTTCAGGGCCTTTTGCGCCTCGGGCAGGATCGCAATCGTAAGGCAACGCTGGTCACGGTAGTCTTTTTCGGAATTCAGATAGACGAGACCGTCTTGGGTTCCGATGGCAGCCACGTTCATTTCGAACGCGGCGAATACGCCTTCGGGCGCGGCATCGGCTGCTTTTACCACGGCTTCGATCGGTTTCAGCACAACTCCGCGATAGGGCCGTGGGGCCGGTTCGGCGGCGTGTTGCTCTTTCTCGCCGCCTTCTGCCGAGACGTTCGGTTCATTCTCTTGATCACGCGATATTTCGGCGACGGCTGGCAGGGGCGGCGGGGGCGCATCCGATGGCGCGACGAACACCGCCGCCAACGCAAAAGCCAGTTCAATCATGCAATGCTCCGTGAGTGAAGCACCGACAATGCGAACGCTTCAAGTCACCATTATTACAGCGGAAGCCCCCTCAGGCCCGCTCCCGCCCCATGGGATAGCAGCCCAGCAGGCGCAGGTTCTTGGAGTAGAAACCCAGTTCCTCAAGCGCCAGATCCACCGCCGGATCGCCGGGCTTGCCCACGATGTCGCAGAAGAAGCGTGTGGCGGCAAAGCTGGCCCCGTCCTGATAGGATTCCAGCTTCGTCATGTTGACGCCGTTGGTCGCAAAGCCGCCCAGCGCCTTGTACAGCGCGGCGGGGATGTTGCGCACCTCGAACACGAAAGTCGTCATCGCCGGCCCCTCGATCTCCGCCGGGTCCAGCGGCGCGCGCGACAGGATCACGAAGCGCGTCATGTTGTCGTGCTCGTCCTCGATCCCCTCTGCAATGACGTCGAGTTCGTAGAGCTTGGCGGCCAGCGGCGGGGCGATGGCGGCAACCGCAGGATCGCGATCCTGCGCCACCTTGGCCGCAGCGCCCGCCGTATCGGCATATTCCATCGGCACGATACCGCGTTCCCGCAAATAATGGCGGCACTGGCCCAGCGCCTGCGGATGGCTGAAAACGGCCTCGAACGGCCCGTGACCCACCGCCATCAGCGTGTGGGTGATCGGCATGAAGTGTTCCGCCGTGATCGACAGGCCCGATTCGGGCAGCAGGAAGTGGATGTCGGCAACGCGCCCGTTGGCACTGTTCTCGATCGGGATGATCGCACGGTCGGCCCGGCCGTCGCGTACTGCGTCGATCGCGTCGGCAAACGACCAGCACGGCATCGGCAGGCATTCGGGATCATGGCGCAACGCCGCGATGTGCGAATTGGCGCCCGGCGCGCCCTGAAACGATACCGCGCGGGCGGGATCGGCGGCGGCGGCGCGGTTCAACTGCTCTGCAAGGGCGAGCGCGGGATCGGGATAACTGTGCATGGCGGCAGGTGCGTTAGGCCGCGCATCGCCCCGTGCCAAGCCCTGCTCTGCACCGTGATTGGCGCGGGCGACATGCCGCAGGGCAGCATCCGGGCGTCATTTCGGGGCGAATGGCCCTTGCGCTGGCGCAGCGCTGCAACTAGAGCGGCGCGCAAACCTCCGTTCGGGGGTTGTGACAGGGACATCGCGCGGGTTTTTGCAAGATGAGCGACAAGTTCAACACTATTGCCGGCTGGGCACTTTTCGGCGGCATCGTGGCCATCGGCCTTTCGAGCGTCAGCGGCCGCGTCTTCATGGCCGACAAGCACCACGCGCCTGAGGAATCGGGTTACGCGATCGCCGCCGCCGAAGGCGAAGGCGAAGGGGACAGCGGCCCGTCGCTGGCCACGCTGCTCGCCACGGCCGATGTCGCCGCGGGTGAAAAGCTGTTCGCCAAGTGCAGCGCCTGCCACACCGCGAACCAGGGCGGGGCCAACGGCATCGGTCCGAACCTGTGGGGCACGCTGGGTGAGGAAATCGGCCACGGCAAGGGCGGCTTCGCTTTCTCCTCCGCGCTGGCCGACCACGGCGGCAGCTGGGGCTTTGACGAAATGGACGCATGGCTCGCCAGCCCGAAGGCTTTTGCCGCGGGCACGAAGATGAGCTTCGCCGGCCTGTCGAAGGCTGAAGACCGCGCCAACATCATCGCCTATCTCAACTCGCTGGGCTCCAACCTGCCCCTGCCGACACCGGAAGCACCGGCGGCAGAGGAAGAAGGCGCAGAGCAGCCGGCAGCAGAGGAAGCACCCGAGGGTGCGGACGCGGCAGACGCGGAAGTGACGACGCCGGTGGCGGAGGAAGCGCCTGCGAACTGATCGCCGTTCAAGGCATAACGAAAAAGGCCCGCCGGTTTGTTTCCGGCGGGCCTTTTTCGTTTCGGCGGCGATGGTCAGTGTACCGGCGGGTCCTCTGCCGGAACGCGGTTGACCGGCGCGACCGGCTCGCCTTCCTCACGGGGAGGCATGGCGTTTTCGGGCACATCGGGGATCATCATGTCCGCACTCGGCACATCCTCAAGATTGCGGACGACGACGCGGATCCCTCCGCCGGACAAGTGCAGTTCGTTGAAGCTGGGCGGGGTGGAACGAAGCCGCTGCGACAATGTGCCCGCACCGATCATCCGCACCGGCCCTTCCGGCGTATCCTGCATCAGGTCGAACGCATCGTGGACATGGCCCGACATCACGGCCAGCACGCCGCGCTTTGCCAGTTCGGCCAGTGCCTTGTTCCCGCCCCGCGTCAGCGCGGTGCCGCGCGTGCCCACTTCCACCAGCGGGTGGTGGCAGGCGACCAGCGCGCGCGTACCGGCAGGCAGGGCATCGATGGCGGCAAGGCAGGTTTCCAGCGCATGGCCGGTGATCCAGCCTTTCGACCAGTTCAGCCGCCACTGCGCGCGCGCCGCTGTTTTCAACGGAACGATGGCCACGCCGGGCAAGTCGATCTCCCGCTCCACCAGTTCCTCGATCGCGCGGAACCGGCGATAGGGTGCGACGAACCGCTCGACCGGATTGAAGTACGGCATGTCGTGATTGCCGACCTCCACCGTAACCGGCACGTTCAGCGCCCTTATCCATTCGGAAGCGGCGGCAAATTCGTGGTGGCGCGCCCGCATCGTCAGGTCGCCGGTAATCGTGACCGCGTCGGGACGGCGGCGTTCGATCTCTGCCGCCACCCAATCCAGCGCCCGTTCGTCGGCAAGGCCGAAGTGAATGTCGCTGAGGTGGAACAGCAAACGATCGCCATCGGCGCATTCAGTCATCGGGGGTTGCCCCCGCCGTCACCAGCAGATCGACTTCGCAGGGCACGATCGCGAACCGCGCGCGCGCGGGCAATGTCGCAGGCTCTCCGTCGATCAGTGCTTTCAACGGTTCGTTTGCGGCACTGTCCATCGTCATCGCCTCGAATGTTCCCAGGTCGTCGTGCGGTCCTTCGCGGAAATCCCGCTTCACCAGCGCGACACCCTGCTGCGCATACTCGCCAACCGTTTCGGAATGATAGGCCGCGACCGACATTTTTTCGCCTTCCGGCGTCATCACGATCAGCGGATAGCCCTCTTCCTTCCCGATAGCCGGATCGACCACGCGGACACGGGTGCCGCCGGTCGATTCGCCCAGGGCCTCTGCCGCGCCGCCGGCCATGGCGAGGATATCGCCCTGTCGCATCGCTTCGCGCACGTCGTTCCATGCCGTACCCGGCCCGACCATAAGTCCCGCAAGCGCGTCTCCCTTGCCGGAGCGGACGACGGCGGGGCGTTCGGCGCGGGCCTGTCCGCTGGCCACGCGACACACGATCTCCTCTGCCGAAACGTCGCCGTGAAGGCGGATGGAAAGCAGGTTCATCGTGCCGCCCGGCAGGATCAGCACCGATCCGCCCCAGCCATAGAGGCCGGTGACCAGAGCGTTGATGGTTCCATCGCCGGTGAAGATGGTGACAAGGTCGATGCCGGCGGCGTCGAGTTCGTCCGCGCTCGGCAGGTCTTCCTTGGGAAAGCGGATCACGCGGTCCAGATCGATCGCCTGGTCGGTGCAGCAGTCGCACAGCGCGTCGAATGCCGCACGGTCATAGCTACCGCTATCAGGGTTCACGACCAGCCAGGTCTTGCGCGGAATGTTCATGTCAGTTGGAAAACCGGAAGCGCGCGGCGGTTCCCGATGCTAGCTCCCTTCAGGATTTTGGCATGCAGGAAGGGTATCATAATTTGCAAGGAGGCGTATGTCGCTATGCAATAAGATCGTCATTTATGAACTTGCCCGTTACTTTTCAAAATTAGCTTACATTCGTGTAAATTATTTTATTTGCCGCAATGGAGCTTGACTTGGTTTCCTGTGAAACTTTGGTAAATATTTCATTAATTTGGAGTCGACTCGAAGTAAATATCCAAGTAAATGGCGTTCGTCGGTCGAATAATGTCGTTCGTCGTTTTGGCACGACACAGGTCGGGCTCTATTGTCCCTTGGCAGACTTAGCAGGGACAGACGCCGCAGTGCGGTTCACAACAGGATCACCCGATCGCGAAACCGAACCGACAGACACTGGGGGAATACCATGTTCAAGTCTCTTATCGTTCCGGCCGCTGCCGGTATCGCCGTCCTCGCCACGCCCGCTGCGGCGCTTGCTGGCGAGAACCTGTCTCAAAACCGTGTCGTGGTCTCGATCAATGACCTCGACATATCCACCAGCGAAGGCGCGGCAGAGATGCAAAAGCGCGTCCGTGCCGCGACCTACAAGGCGTGCCTCTTCGACGAAAAGGGCCAGATCGTCTCGCCCGAAGCGCAGAACGCCTGCGCCCGTGTGGCCATGAAGAAATCGGAAACGCAAATGGCGCAGAAGATCGCCAATGTGCGCTACGGCGGCTGATCCCGAGCCGTCGCAACTAGAGCCCCGGCCGGATCAGTCCCCCGGCCGGGGCTCTTTCACCCGGTGATGCAATGAAGGCGGTGCCGATGCGGCAGCCGCCTTTTTGTCGGCCCCGTTAGCGCCTGACTCAACTACCGTCCGGCCATGGCCTTCACCGCCTTCAGGTGCGTGCGCCCGATCCGCACCGGCTCGCCCTTCGCGATTTCGGCAGACCATACGCCCAGCCCTTCGTGGCGCAGGCCGGTGATGAAATCCTTCTTCAGGATCGTCGACCTGTGGACACGGATAAAGCTTTCGGGATCGAGCCGTTCTTCCAGCGATCCGATCGTTTCCAGCAGCAGGTGGCTGGTTTCGCCGACGTGCAGCCTGACATAGTCGCGCTCTGCATCGATGCGATGGACATCGGCGGCGGCGATACGCAGCAGTTCGGACCGGTGGGGAACCCAGAATTCCTCGATCCAGGGTGTCGGTTGCGGCGCCCGGCCCGAACCGCGCCGGTTGAACGCGCGGTCGATCGCGCGTTCCAGCCGGTCCTGCGCGACGGGCTTCAACACGTAGTCCACGGCATCGAGGTCAAAGGCCTCCACCGCGAAACTGTCATGCGCCGTCACGAAAACGACGGCAGGGCGATCGGCGGGGTCGGCCACGGTTTCGGCGATGCGGCGGGCCACGGAAAGCCCGTCGACTTGCGGCATCGTCATGTCGAGCAGGACGAGATCGGGCGTCAGCGCCTCTATCATGCGCAGCGCCGCCGCACCGTCGCCCGCGGTGCCGACGATGCGCAATTGCGGCATGCGGGCGCAGATCACCTGCATCCGCTCCACCGCCAGCGGTTCATCGTCCACGATCAGCGTTGCAAGCGTTTCCGTCATGTCCCCGCTTTCCCCCCGGGCATTGCCTATTCCCCGTCCACGCCGTCGTAGGGCGCACCGCTGGCCGCGAACGACAGCGGCATGCGGATCACGGTGCGCCAGCCACTGTCGGCAGGGCCGCTCACCACGTTTGCCGCATCGCCAAATCGCGCCTTCAGCCGGTCGCGCACATTGGCAAGGCCGATGCCGAAGCCGTGCTCCTTGTGCTCCGCCGCCGCGCCCGGCCCGTCGTCGGACACCGTCACAACCAGCCGCTCGTACTCCTCGCGCGCCGTCAGCCGGATCGTGACCGGCCGGTTGACCGGCGCGACGGCATAACGGACCGAGTTTTCGACCAGCGGTTGCAGGATCATGCCGGGAATGCGCGCATTGGCAAGCTCGGTCGGGATATCGATCTGCACCCTCAGCCGGTCGGGAAAGCGCACGGCCTCGATCTGGAGATAGAGGCGTTGCAACTCGATTTCCTCGGACAGGGGCACGTCATGCGTCGGGTCGCCCGAAAGCGAGCGGCGATAGAACGTACTGATCGTCTGGATCATCGTTTCCGCCTGCTCGTTGCGGTTGGTCATCACCAGCGCCGACAGCGAATTGAGCGTGTTGAACAGGAAGTGCGGATTGACCTGATAGCGCAGAGAACGCAGCTCCGCCGCCTTGGCCGCACGGCGGTATTCGCCCTCCCGCCGCTCGGCCACGCGGGCCTGCACCGCCTGGCTCATCGCAATGTAGAGCGCGCACCACGACAGCAGCAGGAAATAACGGCCCAGTGCAATGTCGGTCAGCTGCTGCCACATGATCTTCTGGCGCAGCGGTTCTTCCAGCCGCACCATCTCTGCCTCCGCCTCGGCCGCGGCGCGTTCGGCATCCTCGCGCATCTGCTTGACTACATCGTCCGGCAACGGAGGGGCGGGGGGCGGAGGGGCATCCACCTCGCTGGCCGTTTTACCCGGCGGGACAGGCGGTGGCGGAGGGGGTGGAGGCACATCTTCGGTCGGCACGCCGGGCACATCGACCAGCAGGTTCCCGGCCTCGTCACGGCGGATGCGCACACCCTGATCGTTGCCCACGTTCTTCACGATCTTTGCCTCGACATCGGCAAAGGCCTGCTGGTTGATGACCGCAAGCAGAAGCGACGCCGGAACCGTGGCCAGCACGGCCACCAGAATGCGCAGGCCCATGCGCCGGTTGTCGAACCCGCGCAGCAGCAGCCAGACCAGCACGGTGACGCCCACGCCCGCCAGCGCCACGACGAAACGGCGGGTAAGCAGCGCATCCTGATAATCGAATTCGAGAACCAGCCCGCGCGCTGTCGCCATCGCGAAATAGGCGGCCCACAGGATCACCATCGAGACCAGCACGGTCCGGATGCCGACACCTTCGGCACGCGGTGCGCCGGTTATTTCATTCTCGTTCTTCACCCCGCCCTGATAAGCCGCGCTTTGGCGGCGCACCAGTGGGCGTACGTTCCCGGTCGAGCCGAATCCGCGCTTGGTCGATCAGGTACCGGGCAGCAGGTGCTCTGCCGCGATCTTTTCCTGCCAGACCAGCGGGGCGAGCCGGTGCACGTTCTGCCCCTCGGCATCGACAGCGACCGTGACCGGCATGTCCTCGACCTTGAATTCGTAGATCGCTTCCATGCCCAGATCCTCGAACGCGACGACCTTGGCTTCCTTGATGGCACGCGCAACGAGATAGGCCGCGCCGCCGACCGCCATCAGATAGGCAACCTTGTGCTTGGCGATGACATCGGTTGCGCCCTGCCCGCGTTCGGCCTTGCCGATCATGGCCAGAAGGCCAAGCTCGAGCATCTGGTCGGTAAACTTGTCCATGCGGGTCGCCGTGGTGGGGCCAGCGGGTCCGACGACTTCGCCGACGATCGGATCGACGGGGCCGACATAGTAGATCGCGCGACCCTTGAAATCGACGGGCAGTTCCTCACCCTTGGCCAGCATGTCGGCGATACGCTTGTGCGCCGCGTCACGGCCGGTCAGCATGTGGCCCGACAGCAGCAGGCGGTCGCCATGCTTCCAGCCCTTCACTTCCTCGTGCGTCAGCGTGTCGAGGTTGACCTTCTTCGCCGCCGCGTCAGGCTTCCAGCCCACGTTCGGCCACTCGTCAAGGTTGGGGACGGGGATGAAGCTGGGGCCGGAACCGTCCAGCGTGAAATGCGCGTGGCGGGTGGCGGCGCAGTTCGGGATCATGGCAACCGGCTTGCCCGCGGCGTGGCACGGCCAGTCGTAGATCTTGACGTCGAGCACGGTGGACAACCCGCCAAGGCCCTGCGCACCGATGCCCAGCGCGTTTACCTTGTCGTAGATCTCTACACGCATCCGCTCGATATCGGTCTGCGGGCCGCGCGCCTTCAGCTGGCCCATGTCGATCGGGTCCATCAGGCTCATCTTGGCCAGCTTCACGCAATGTTCGGCCGTGCCGCCGATGCCGATGCCCAGCATGCCCGGCGGACACCATCCCGCGCCCATCTGCGGCAGCATTTCCAGCACCCAGTCGACGATGTTGTCGCTGGGGTTCATCATCTTGAACTTCGACTTGTTCTCGCTGCCGCCACCCTTGGCCGCGACGTCGATGCTCACCTTGTCGCCCGGCACCATTTCGACCGACAGCACACACGGCGTGTTGTCCTTGGTATTGCGGCGGGTGAAGGCCGGGTCGGCAAGAATGGATGCGCGCAGCTTGTTGTCGGGGTTGAGATAGCCGCGGCGCACGCCTTCATCGACGACTTCCTGCAGGCTCAGCTTCGATGCAAGGCGGCAGTTCTGGCCCCACTTGATGAAGACGTTGACGATGCCGGTGTCCTGACAGATCGGGCGGTGCCCTTCGGCGCACATCCGGCTGTTGGTCAGGATTTGCGCGATCGCGTCCTTTGCCGCCGGATTCGCTTCCGCCTCATACGCCTCGCCCAGCGCCTTGATATAGTCCATCGGGTGGTAGAAGCTGATGTATTGCAGCGCGTCGGCCACGCTGTCGATCAGATCCTGTTCCTCGATCACCACCATGTCGGACATCGCTTGGGCCCCTTCTTGCTAACCGGTTTCGAGCCGCGCCTTAGACCCGCGAACCCATGATGGGAAGCCGCTGCTGCAAATGCGAGCAACCGGCGCGGCGTGAAGGGCTTGGCGGGCGGGCGCATATGGCGTAGGGCCGCGCGCAGGTCTTGCACCCCGACGATCCGGCCCATCGAATCTTGACGCCGGTGCCGCCATGGCGCAAGTGTATTGCATAGATAGGACAGTGGCTTTTTGCCCGCGTCCGCAGCAGAGAGTGAATACGCGATGGCCACCGCTGCCGCTGCTTCCGCCGCAACTACCGTTTCGGGCGGGGAATACGCCCGCGCCCGCCGCGCCATGATCGATAGCCAGCTGCGCGTCAGCGGTATCAACGATCCGGCGATTCTGGCCGCTTTCGCCGCTGTCCCGCGCGAGGATTACGTCGCCGCCGACCAGCGCGCGACCGCCTATGTCGACCGTGCCCTGCCGCTTGGCGAGGGCCGCGCCCTGTCCGCCCCGCTGTCGCAGGCCCGCCTGATTCTCGAAGCCGCGCCGAAGCAGACCGACAAGGTCCTGCTTGTCGCTGGCGGCACCGGCTATCTTGCCGCCGTGCTCGCCCCGCTCGTCGCCTCTCTCGACGTGGTGGAGGATGATGCCCGCCTGTCCGGCAATGCCGCGGCCAAGGCCGGAAGCTGGCACAAGGGCGACCTTACCGCCGGTTACAAGAAGGGCGGACCCTACGACCTGATCGTGATCGACGGCGCGGTAGAGGCGCTGCCCAAGGCTTTTGCCGCGCAGCTTGCGCCCGATGGCCGGCTCGTCACCGGCACTGTCGAGCGCGGCGTGACCCGCGTCGCGGTTGGCCGCCTTTCCGACAAGGCGATCGCGCTACAGCCGGTTCACGATATCGCGATGCCGGTGCTTGCCTCCTTTGCCGCTCCGAAGGAGTGGTCGTTCTGATGATCGGGCAGAAGGGCCGCACCGCCGCCGCGCTGCTGGCCGGGGCGGCGCTGCTTGCCCCCGCTGCCGCACTGGCCGATACGCTGCAGGAAGCGCTCGCGCTTGCCTATCAGACCAATCCCACGATCCAGTCCGCCCGCGCCGACCTGCGCGCGAACGACGAGAATGTGCCGATCGAGAAATCGGACGGGTTGCCCAGCATCGGCGGCAGTGCCCAATATGTCGAGGCGTTCAAGCAAAGCTCAAGCAGCTTCACCGCGCCCGACCGTTACCTGAACGCCGGTGTCGAACTGTCGGTGCCGGTCTATTCCGGCGGATCGGTGAAGAACTCGATCCGCGCCGCAAAGGAACGGGTGCAGGCAGGCCGCGCCGACCTGAAAGCGACCGAATCGGGTATCTTCGCACAAGTCGTGGCCGCCTACATGGACGTGATCCGCGATTCCGCGGTCGTCCAGCTGAACCAGCAGAACGTGGAAACGCTGCAGGTCAATTTCCGCGCGACGAGCGACCGGTTCGAGATCGGCGACCTGACGCGGACAGACGTGGCCCAGTCCGATTCGCGCCTTGCCATCTCGCGCAGCGACTTGCTGACCGCGCGTTCGAACCTCATCGGCAGCCGCGAACGTTATATCCAGCTGGTGGGCAAGCCGCCGGTCGCGCTTGCGCCGCCGCCGCCGCTGCCCGGCCTGCCTTCCGGCCCGGACGAGGCGGTGGACGTTGCGTTGGCCAACAATCCCGACCTGATGGCCGCGCGCGAACGCAGCCAGGCTGCGAAGTACGATATCGAGGTTGCCGGTGCGACCCGCCTGCCCCGCGTGGAACTCTATACCAGCGGCGCCTACGTCGATTATTTCGGCACGCTGGCGCGCGGCACCGAAGGCGTAAGCCAGAGCGAGACGACCGCGCAGGCGGGCGCGCGCTTGACCGTGCCGATCTTCCAGGGCGGCTTTCCCGCCGCGCTGGAACGGCAGGCACAGGCCCGCGCACAATCGACGATGGAAACCGAAATCGCCATCGAACGCGACGTGATCGCCCAGACGCGCGCCGCCTATGCCGCGTGGATCGCCGCGAACGAGGTTATCGAGGCGACGACGACCGCCGTTTCCGCAGCTTCGCTCAGCCTGGAAGGCGTGCGGGCGGAAAATACGGTGGGCAACCGCACCATCCTCGACATCCTTGATGCGGAGCGTGAATTGCTGTCGGCGCAAGTCCAGTTGGTGGCCGCGCAGCGCAATGCCTATGTCGCCGGATTCTCGCTGCTGGCCGCAATGGGAAAGGCAGAGGCGGAGGACCTGAACTTCGACGTCGGCCCGCTGTATGACCCCGTCGTGCATTACGACAGCGTGAAGAGCGCGATCTTCGACTGGCGGATGGAGCCGGACCCTGTGGCCCAATCGACCCGCACCGTTGACACGCCCGCGCAAGACGCGGACATTCAAGGCGAATAGACGGCCGGGAAGGCCCCGGCCAGACGATAGGAGCTGCCGCGTGCAGAAGGACGGGGAACCCTCGGTCGAAGATATCCTGCGCTCGATCAAGAAAGTCATCTCTCGCGATGACGAACAGGGCGGACAGGTCGGATTCACGCCCTCTTTCGCCGGCTCGCGCCCGTTCGGGCACCGAGAGGGATTTGCCCCGACGCCTGCTGCCGCGAATGCCACTGACGACAAGGCGCCTGATAGCCATGCGCAGGGCGGGAACGACGTCTACGACCTTGGCAACCTGCCCAGCGGAGAAGCGCCCGTCGTGCCGGAGCTTGCGGATGAACCCGTTCCGCTACCCGCAGCCTTCGCATTGCCGGACGACGAGGACGAGGACAGCCACCTTGGCGCGATAACTTCGGCGGGATCGCGGTTCACATCCGAAGTGGATCAGGAAACAGATGAGGCCTCCGGCGAAGACGCGGAGGAGGAACCTGCCATCACCCTGACACCGCCGGATGCCCCCGCGCAGGCAGAGGCAGCGCCCACCGCTGCTCCCGAACCCGCCAAGGCTGCATTCAAGCCCGCCGCCAAGGCGGATGCCACGGCAGACGAAGGCCTGATCGCCGGTGCCGCCGCAGCCGCCGTGCGCAGCCAGCTTTCGACGCTGAGCAGCCTGTCCGCCGCCGCGCCCAAGGCCGAAGCCCCCGCAAATCCGCTGGAAGACGTGGTCCGCGACATGCTTCGCCCGATGCTGAAGGAATGGCTCGACGCCAACCTGCAAGGCATTATCGAGCGCATGGTGCAGGACGAGATCGCCCGCATCACCGGACGGCGCTGAACCCGCCATGGCGCGGATCGCCGGGCCGGATCTGATCGCCCGCGCGCGTGCCGAACTTTCGGTGATGGGCGGGGGAGAGACGTTTTCGCGCCACATCTTCCTCTGCGCGGACCAGACCAAACCCAAGTGCTGCCCCAAGAAACAGGGCCTCGAATCGTGGGACTACCTGAAGACCCGCCTTGCCGAACTGGGGCTGGACCGTGCGGGCGGCGTGATGCGCACGAAGGCCAACTGCCTGCGCCTTTGCGTGGCGGGACCACTGGCCGTCGTCTATCCCGACGGGGTCTGGTATCACTCCTGCACGCCGGAGGTGCTGGAGGAGATCATCCAGCAGCACCTGATCGGCGGAGAGCCGGTGGAGGCGTACAGGCTGACGGTGCCGGAAGAAGGCTGAACGGCTGGATTCGAGATGTGTGTTGCGATGCCTTATCGCGACGAACCGCCCGTTTTCAACGATCACCTTCAGTCATGCCCGCGCCCATATGCGGACCAATCCGCATAATTCGGATATCAGGCGTCCCATGTCTTTCCTCGATCGTTTCCGTCTTGAACTGCCATTGATCCAGGCGCCGATGGCCGGTGTCTCGACGCCCCTTCTGGCCGCTGCGGTCTGCGAAGCAGGGGGGCTGGGATCGATCGGCGTGGGTGCGACGGATGCCGCTGGCGCAAGGGATATGATCGAGGAATTGCGCCATCGGACCGAACGCAGTTTCAACGTCAACCTGTTCGTCCACCAGGAGGCCGAGGCGAAACCCGCTCGTGAAGCCGCCTGGCTGGAATGGCTTGCCCCCCTGTTTGCAGAGTTCGACGCCGCACCTCCAAAGGCTTTGCGTACCATCTACAGGAGCTTTGCCGACGACCCTGAAATGCTGGCAATGCTGCTGGAACTGGCACCACCGGTGATCAGCTTCCACTTCGGACTGCCTGCGGCGGATGTCATATCCGCGTTGCGCGCGCGCAGCATCTATCTGATGGCGACCGCAACCAGCCTGGAAGAAGCACGGGCGGCAAAGGCGGCCGGAATCGATGCCGTAGTTGCGCAAGGGATCGAGGCTGGCGGTCATCGCGGCATTTTCGATCCGGCATCCCGTGATGATGCGCTTGGCACCTTCGCGCTCACGCGCATGCTGGTGCGGGAAGCGGAGTTACCGGTAATTGCCGCGGGCGGAATCATGGATGGCGCCGGAATTGCGGCCGTCTTGCAACTCGGCGCCGTGGCAGCCCAGCTCGGCACGGCGTTCATCGCATGTCCGGAATCGGCCGCCGACGATGCCTATCGAACGGCCCTCGCCGGCCCGGGCGCGTACCATACGGTCATGACATCGCTGATATCGGGCCGGCCGGCCCGCGCCCTTGCCAACCGCTTCACGGCCTTGGACAAGTGCGAAGACGGGCTGCTCCCGCCGGATTACCCCATCGCTTACGATGCAGGGAAAGCTCTTCACGCAGCAGCCAAGGCACGCGGTGATTATGGCTTTGGGGCACAATGGGCTGGACAGGGTGCACCATTATCCCGTGCCATGCCTGCAGGGGACCTTGTTCGAGAGCTGAAGAAAGAACTCGAAAGCTGCCAAACCGGGTTACATCGGCATTAGCCGCCGGCCCTACTCGATATTATCCCACGCATCCCTGGCCGAATCGCCCAGCCGGTCGTCCACCGCCTCGTCATGTCCCGTCCCGCTCGACAGGAAGACGAGACCCATCAGCGCCGCCATCAGCATCATTGCCGCCGTCACGCCTAGCGCCGTCGCGATGTAGAGGTGGATCGAAACCAGCCCGTTGCGCCAGTACAGGAACGCCATCGCGATCAGCACGGTCGTGCTGGTCAGCCCGAACATCCACTTCATCAACCGGCGATAGCGCGCCCATGCATGGGCGGCGTTTTGCGGGTCGTCGAGAGGCGAGGGGCGCGTCATGGCCCTACCCCCATGAACCTCGGCGGACCTGCTGGCAAGTCGCCCGTACATCTGTCATGATGCACTGCATCAAGAGCCGTGACCTGCCGGATGCGGGGCGGGTGCGGTGCAGCTGTTGGGAGACGGGACCATGAGCATCGCCAGGATCACCACGCGCCGCGATTTCGACATTGTCACCTGTTCGGAGGACCATACGGTCGCCCAGGCGGTCGAATTGCTGTCAGAGCGCAGGATCGGCGCGATGCCCGTTACCGACGAATCGGGCCGCGTGGTCGGTGTCTTTTCCGAACGCGACGTCATCCGCTGCCTGAAAGTGCATGGCGGCGACGCACTGGCGCTGAAGATGGCGGACGTCATGACCTCCCCCGCCGTTACCGTCAGCCCGGATACCAGCGAAAACCAGGCACTTGCGCTGATGACGCGGCGGCGCATCCGCCATCTGCCGGTGGTGGAAAACGGCAAGATGGTCGATTTCGTTTCGATCGGAGACCTCGTGAAAGCCCGCATCGACGAGATCGAGAGCGAGGCGCAGGCGCTGCGCGACTACATCCACTCCGCCTGAGAGGTATCGGGGCGCTTGCCCCGCCCGCGTGCGCACCCTATCTCGGCAGGTATGGAACAGCCGATCTCGCTCAGCCCCTCTGCCGCGGCCCGCGTGGCCACGATTGCCACGAAGCAAGGGCGCGACGCCGCGCTGCGGCTTGCCGTGGAAGGCGGCGGCTGTTCGGGTTTCCAGTACCGGTTCGACCTCGCCTCCGATATCGAAGGCGATGACATCGTCGTCGAACAGGACGGGGTGAAGCTGGTCGTCGATCCGGTCAGCCTCGATCTCGTGCGGGGCAGCGTGGTGGATTTCGTCGAATCGCTGGGCGGCGCGGCCTTCCGCGTCGAAAACCCGCAAGCGGCCGCCGGCTGCGGTTGCGGCTCCAGCTTCTCGATCTGACCCGGTGAGGATCGCAAGTTTCAACATCAACGGGGTAAAGGCGCGCATGCCGCGCCTGCTCGAATGGCTGGACGAGACGAAGCCCGACGTTGCCTGCCTGCAGGAAATCAAGTCGAGTGACGAGACCTTTCCCGGCGATGCCTTTCACGAAGTTGGCTACCGCGCGATCTGGCACGGGCAGAAGGGTTTCAACGGCGTCGCCATCCTGCAACGCGGGGAAGAACCCCCGCACGAAGTGCTGCGCGGACTTCCCGGCGATGACGAGGATACGCACAGCCGCTATATAGAGGCGGACGTGAACGGTGTGCGCGTCGTGTGCATCTACCTGCCCAACGGCAATCCGGTGCCGGGGCCGAAATTCGATTACAAGCTGGGATGGATGAAACGGCTGCGCACCCGCATGGCCGAACTGCTGGCGGCAGAGATCCCGGCGGTCGTCATCGGCGATTACAACGTGATTCCGGAAGACAAGGACGTCTGGTCGCCCAAGGCGATGGCATCCGACGCGCTGATGCAGCCGGAATCGCGCGATGCATACTTCCGCTTGTTGGGTGACGGGTGGACCGACGCGATCGACCTCCACCATCCGCGCGGCGGCATGTGGACGTTCTGGGACTATCAGGCCGGTGCGTGGCAACGCGACCACGGCTTCCGCATCGACCACGCCCTCCTCTCGCCCGCCCTTGCCGACAGACTGATATCATGCGGCATAGACAAGGAATACCGAGGCCGCGAAAAGGCAAGCGACCACGTGCCGGTCTGGATAGAAGTCAGGGATTAAACGCTAAATTCCACGCCAACGCCCGGTTGGATGGATTTTTTCACAGGGATAGGAGCGAACTTTAGGTTCGTGACCTGAGAAGCGACGCCGCCCTGGGGAAAAAGACGCCAACCGAAAAGTCGAAAGGCCGCCGGATTGGGGGAACCCGGCGGCCTTTCCGCTTACGCGCGCACTTGGGGGATTTGCGCGTTAGCGTTCCGACTCTCGACTTAACGATAGAAAATGTGATTGTCGATCTGTGCAAGCCGCGTCATGCGATTTTTCCAGCGCGGAGAGACGTAGCGGGCGTGGAAGAACAGCGCGCCTTCGGCCACGCTTTCCCATGCACCTTCATGCGCGATAGTCGCGATTTTCTTCGCCCGCTGCCACGCACGGCTGGACGTATCGATCGACGGCATACGGCCGCCGCGTACGAACGAGAACTGCGAACGCTGATAGACGACGCCGCAGTAGCTGGAGGGGAAGCGGCCGGATTCGGCGCGGGCGATGATCACCCGGCCAACGGCCAGCTGTCCGGCCAGCGGCTCGCCCTTCGATTCGAAATAGATCGCACCGGCAAGGCAGCGCATCTGTTCGTCGAGCTTTCCGGGAACCGGTTCTTCGGCGACCAGTTCAGCAAGAGAGGCCGCATCGCGCGGCGCGCCCGCCACGATCGTCTCGACAGCCGGAACCGGCTGAACAACAGGCTGGGAGATGAATTGCGTGCCAGATACGGCATCGGCGGATTCCGCCTGAGCGCCGGGAATGGCTTCCGGGGCGGAAATGGCAGTCTCTGCCGGCGAAACCAGGGCCGGCATGGCCACGCTGGCTTCTGCCATGGCGCTGGAACCGTCCGTTCCCAGCAGGGTGACCCCTAGGGTCGCGACCAGCGAAAGCGCGCTGGCGCTCTTGACCTTGCGGCTCATCAATGTTCGTTCGAGTGCGGTGAACACCTGTCACAGCGCTTTATCGAAGAACGAGCGGCCGATCCCGACTGCCCTTTCGCGTTCTTCGAAACGACGCTGCCGGTCGTTCCCCGTCTGCGCGCTCGCTACACGTGCCTTAATGCACGCGGCAGCTGCCTACGCCCGTAATCGGGGCGCATCTGCAATTGTGGCGTAAAAGTGTCAACACCGGTAACCTTACCGTTAAGGAATTACCGGGATGAACTGTGGCGCATTTGCGACATCCAGTTCCACGACCCAGCAATCTGGGTCCTGAGACACGCGCTTGTCAAGGTAGTTATTGAAATCTAACGGTTTTTCCGGGTCCATGCGCCGGATTTCGGTCCATTTCCGGCCCAGATCAAGGTCTGGCATGCGCTCATAAAGCACTGAATCGCGACCGTTTTGGCAAGCCACCACAAGAATTTGCCCGGTCTCCCGCTCGCCCTTGTTAATGATTGTGGCAAAGCCCCCTGCGGCCTCAACCGCCCGAATCATGCCGCTGACTTCGATATGAGCCGGTAATCTGCCTTCCATCACGGACGGCCCATCAGGAATTGTTCGGCACGACGTAACCGGGCAGGCCCGACAGCGGAATCTGCGATCGCATGAAAGTGCCGGTTCCGCGGCCCAATTCCTCGCCCTCTTCGTCGATGATGCGCGCCTCGCCCACCAGCACGCGACGACGGCCGCTGATCCAATTCCCTTCTGCCGTGACACGCCCGCCACGGATCGGGCGCGAAAAGTGAAGGTTGAACGAGGTGGTCAAAAGGAAGCGATCCGTGACCAGCGTGTTCGCCGCATAGAAGGCCGCATCGTCGAGCATCTTGAAATAGATCGTACCATGCGCGGCGCCGGCGGCGTGAAACACGCTCTGGTCGACGTCGAAGACAATGCGGGCCAGCCCCTCCCCCGGAATCTCGAGGCGCGAGGCGAACAGGCTGTTCACCGGGGCAGAGGCATAGAGCGATTCGAGCGCGCGCCAGTGCAGTGAGGCCCCGGTTGCAGCCTCGTTCCCGCTGTCCTGACCGCTCATTCCGCCTCCCCCGATCCGATGCCCGCGCCCCTTCAGGCCGCGCTGCGGCCCGATTCGCTGGTCAGCAAGGCATAGACGGTTTCGTCGTTCTGCGCTTCGGCAAGTCTGTCGCGCAGGCGTTCATCGCGCATCATGCGCGAAATAGCGGCCAGCGCGTGAAGGTGCGTCGCCCCCGACTGGTCGGGGGACAGCAGGCCGAAGGCAAGGTCGACCGGAAGCCCGTCTGCGGAATCGAAGCTGACCGGTGCGTCCAGCCGCACGACGGCACAGACCGGACGGCGCAGGCCGGGAATGCGGGCATGGGGAATCGCGACGCCACGCCCGAAACCGGTGCTGCCCAGCCGCTCGCGTTCTTCCAGCGCATCGAGAACGAGCGAAGCGTCGAGATCGTAGACACGGGCAAACCGCTCGGCCAGGGCCGAGAGTACCTCGTTCTTGGACAGGGCATTGCTGGACCCCACGGCGGCGGGGTCTAGAAGGTACAGCGCGCTCATCGTTCAGATCTTGTCTTTCAGCCTTACATCGTCCGTCCGCCGGTTCGGTGGCGGTCCGGAGCAGGTCGGTATGACGCCGTAAAGACACGCGCACGAAAGCGCGTGCCCCAAAGGCGCTTTGCGAACTCTTCTCCCTGATTCGCAAAAACCGACGATCAGCCTGCTCTTTCCGAAAGGGAAAGATCCTTAGCGGCCCGCGACTTGGATCGCGGGCACGCACCAGCAGGCGTTACGTGGACGGTTCGACCCAGCCGATCGTACCGTCAGCGCGGCGGTAAACCATATTATGACGGCCCGTGCCAGCATTTTTGAAGAACAGGGCCGGCGTGTCGCGCAAGTCGAGCATCATCACCGCATCGGAAACCGAAGTTTCGGGGATATGGGTACGCGTTTCGGCAATGACCGGCGGCGCATAAGTTTCGACCATTTCCTCTTCATCGTCATCGGGAACGACGGCGAATACAGTATAGGCCGCTTCTTCTTCCCTCAGCGCATGTTCGGTCTGTTCGTGGCGATCCTTCAGCCGGCGCTTGTAACGTCGCAACTGCTTGTCGATCTTCTCCGCCGCCTTGTCGACCGCCTGGTGCGCATCCTGCGCCTCTGCATGGCCCTTCAGGATCAGGCCTTGCATGACGTGGGTCACGATATCGACGGTGAAGCTGTCATGCGGGCCCTTGCCCAGCGTGACCTGGGACGAGATCGCCCGGTTGAAGTACTTGTCTACGATTCCGTTGAGTCTGTCGGAGGCGTGTTCCTGAAGTGCTGCACCCGTCTCGACCTGGTGACCGGAAACGCGAATATCCATCGACAACTCCTTCTTTCTTGTCATTTCCCATAAGGGCAGGAGCGTGGGTGCCGTTTGGGTCAGCCCGCGACCGCTCCTTTTATCCAGATGGGGTCTTTCAACGTCGCGATAAAGGCCTCGTGCCGCTCGATTTCCTCCGCGCTCGCCGCATGGGGACGAGCCGGTCTGAATTCGCGTTGGACGTGAGCCGTCTCGACGACGGTGGAAGTCTCGGTAATCGTGGTGCCGGCGGCCAGTTCAAGGCCGATCTGCCTGCCGCCGGTCAGTTCGACGTAAACTTGCGCCAGCAATTCGGCGTCGAGCAGCGCGCCGTGCATAGTGCGGTGGCTGCGATCGATGCCGTAACGGGTGCACAGCGCATCGAGCGAAAGCTTCGCGCCGGGGTGCTTCTTCCGCGCGATCTGCACGGTGTCTATCATGCGGGTGGTGGAAACGATCTCCAGCCCACACATGCCCAGTTCCGCGTTGATGAAGCCGAAGTCGAAACCGGCGTTGTGCGCCACCAGCGGGGCATCGCCGATGAAGTCGAGGAACTCGCCCGCCTTCTCTGCAAAGCGGGGTTTGTCGGACAGGAAAGTGGCGGACAGGCCGTGCACGGCTTCCGCCTCTGCCGGCATGTCGCGATCGGGATTGAAGTATTCGTGGTATACGCGGCCGGTGGCGACCTTGTTCACCATCTCTACGCAGCCGATTTCCACGAGGCGATCACCTGTGCGGGGGTCAAGGCCGGTGGTTTCGGTATCGAACACGATTTCGCGCATTTGCAAAACTATGCGCCCGCCCCGCCGGTCTGGCAAGTGGTTAGGGCGCGAAGGAACGAACCTTTGTACCTGCGGGTTTGGCTGATGCCATGAACACGCGCGCGCTTCCCGACTTTTCCTGGCTAAGCCCCGATCCGCACGGCATTTTCGTGGCGCCCTGCAATGCGTGGATCGACCCTTCGAAACCGGTGGAGACCGCGCTGGTCACGCATGGGCATGCCGATCACGCACGCGGCGGCCATGCGCGGGTTTTCGCGACTCGGGAAACGCTGGCGATCATGAACTTGCGCTATGGCGCCGCCGGGGATGAAATCGCGGTGCCGCTGCGCGAACCGGTGGAGCTTGGCGGCGGCGTGACCGCGACATATTTTCCGGCGGGCCACGTTCTGGGCAGCGCGCAGATCCTGCTGGAGCACGGCGGCGAACGAGTGGTGGTGACCGGCGACTACAAGCGGCGGCCCGATCCGACTTGCGAGCCGTTCGAGGTGGTGCCCTGCGATGTGTTCATTACCGAGGCGACGTTCGGGCTGCCCGTCTTCAGGCACCCGCCGATCGCGGGCGAGATGCGGAAACTGCTCTATGCGCGTGAACAACGGCCCGATGGCTGCGTGGCGGTTGGTGCCTATGCCCTGGGCAAGGCGCAGCGGGTGATCTGCGAGTTGCGGCGGGCGGGTTATCACGAACCGATCTACCTGCACGGCGCGCTGGAAAAGATGTGCGGGCTTTATGAAGAGCTGGGCGTGCCGCTGGGCGCATTGCGCAGTGCGACCGGCATTGGGAAGGACGAACTGAAAGGCCAGATCGTGCTCTGCCCGCCGTCGGCCCTGAATGACAGGTGGAGCAGGCGGCTGCCCGATCCGGTGACGGCCATGGCATCGGGCTGGATGCGCGTGCGTCAGCGGGCGCGGCAGCGCAATGTCGAACTGCCGCTCGTGATTTCGGACCATTGCGACTGGGACGAACTGACGCAGACCATCCGCGACGTCGATCCGGCGGAAACCTGGGTGACGCATGGGCGCGAGGAAGCGCTGCTGCGCTGGTGCCAGCTGAACCAGCGCCGTGCCCGCGCGCTCGCCATGGTCGGGTACGAGGATGAGGACGACTGATGCGCGCCTTCGCCACTCTCGTCGACCGGCTGACCTATACGCGCAGCCGCAATGCCAAGCTGGACCTCATCGCCGAATACTTGCGCACCACGCCAGATCCGGACAGGGGCTGGGCACTGGCGGCGCTGACCGGCGCGCTCGATTTTCCCGCCGTGAAGTCGGGCACGATCCGCAACCTGCTGACAGAGCGGGTCGATCCGGTGCTCTACACCCTGTCGCGCGATTACGTGGGCGATACGGCGGAAACCGCCAGCCTGCTTTGGCCCGCGCCCGAAGGTGAGACGCCGACGGACGAGCCCGGCCTGTCGGAAGTCGTCGACCTGCTGCGCGCGATGACGCGCGGTTCGGTGATGACGGAACTGCCGAAGCTGCTCGACCGGCTGGACGCCAACGGGCGCTATGCCCTGCTGAAGTTCGCGACCGGCGCGATGCGGATCGGGGTTTCGGCGCGTCTTGCCCGCGTCGCCTTTGCGCAGGCGTTCGATGTGCCGGTCGATGCGGTGGAGGAATACTGGCACGGCGTCGATCCGCCCTACCCCACGTTGTTCGCATGGGCTGCGGACGGCGCGGACCCGCCGCGCACCGATCTGGTCCCGCTGTTCCGCCCCTTCATGCTCGCCCATCCGCTGGAGGATACCGTCGTTTCGATGGACGACTATGCGGCGGAGTGGAAGTGGGACGGCATCCGCGTGCAGCTCGTCCACGTGAACGGCGAAACCCGCGTCTATTCGCGCAGCGGGGACGACATTTCCGCCACTTTCCCCGAAATGGCAGAGGCGCTGGACTTTCCCGCCGTGCTGGATGGCGAACTGCTCGTGCGCGGCACGCATCAGGGCGGTGAACAGGGCGGCGCGGCCAGTTTCAACGCCCTGCAGCAGCGGCTCGGCCGCAAGACCGTGTCGAAGAAGATGCTGCGCGAGGCACCGGCCTTCGTCCGGCTCTATGACGTGCTTCTCCGCGATGGCGAGGACTTGCGCGAACTGGGCTGGGCGCAGCGTCGCGAACATCTCGAACTGCTGATGGACCGCCTCGATCCCGAACGCTTCGACCTGTCCCGCCTGATAGAGGCCGACAACTTCGCGGACCTTGCCGCCATCCGCGAAGGCGCACGCGACGATGCGATCGAGGGCGTGATGCTGAAGCGGCGCGATGCCCCCTATATCGCGGGACGCAAGGTGGGCCTGTGGTACAAGTGGAAGCGCGATCCGCTGCTGATCGACTGCGTGCTGATGTATGCGCAGCGCGGCAGCGGCAAGCGGTCCAGCTTCTATTCCGACTTCACCTTCGGCTGCTGGGACGGTGATCCCGATGCGGGCGCGGAATTGCTGCCGGTCGGCAAGGCCTATTTCGGATTTACCGATGACGAACTCAAATGGCTGGACCGGCATGTGCGGCAGAACACCGTGAACCGCTTCGGACCGGTGCGAGAGACCGACAAGTCGCTGGTGCTGGAAGTCGCGTTCGATTCCGTCCACGAAAGCAAGCGCCACAAGTCCGGCCTTGCCATGCGTTTTCCGCGCATCAACCGCATCCGGCAGGACAAGCCCGCGCACGAGGCGGACCGGATCGATGCGCTGAAAGCACTCGTGCGCGATTAGCGCCGCAGATCGCGGGCCAGCACGCGGGCGATTCGTGCACCGGCGCGGCCGTCTCCGAACACATCGCTTACCTGCGGGGCAGGCCGCGCCAAGGCATAGCGGGCGGCGGTGAGCAGCATCTGCGGATCGTACCCGATGATCCGCGCGACCCCTGCCTCCACCGCCTCCGGCCGCTCCGTCGTTTCGCGCAGGACGAGAACCGGGCGGCCCTTCGCCGCCGCCTCTTCCTGAACGCCGCCACTGTCGGAAATCACCAGCCGCGCCGCCTGCATCAGCCGCAGGAAAGAGAAATAGTCGAGCGCGGGCACCAGCGATATGCGCGGCAGATTGTCGAGCCGCTGCCGCAGCATCTCGCTCTCTGCGCGCGGATGCAGCGGCAGGACGAGATGCACGCCCTCGCTCTCCACCAGCGACAGCAGGCCCGACGCGATGGCCCGCATGGCATCCGGCCCCGTTTCGCGGCGGTGGATCGTGGCCAGCACCAGCGGCTTGCCCTTCGACTCCTCTATCAACGGGATTGCGGCGCCGCCCAATGCCGGATTGCCGTCCAGCAACAGCTTTGCCCAGTGCAGGGCGTCAACCACGGTATTGCCCACCATGTCGATCCGGGCGGGATCGATTCCTTCGGCCTGCAAGGCGGTTTCGGCGCGGCGCGTGGGCGCAAAGTGCCAGCGCGCGATCTGGGTGACCATGCGGCGATAGCCTTCTTCGGGGAATGGGCGCGCCATGTCGCCCGATCGCAGCCCCGCCTCGACATGGGCGACGGGGATCTGCCGGTGGAATGCGGCAAGCGCGGCGGCAAGCGTGGTTGCCGTGTCGCCCTGTACGACAACCGCGTCAGGCCCCTGCCTGTCAATCGCCGCGCCGATGGTGGTGACCATGCCCGCCAGCAGCTTGGCAACGCCGGTCGCGGCGGGGCGGTCCAGCCGCTCTGCCGGATCGATCCGCGCGGCATCGAGAAATTCGCGGCCGAGATCGGGGTGCTGGCCACTATGACACAGCCGCACCGACATCGACGCCTCGTCACGCAAGGCCTGCACCACGGGGACGAGCTTGATGATCTCCGGCCGGGTGCCGGCGACGACGAGTATGGACAAGGTTTGCGACCCTTTGTTCCGTAAGGATGTTTGCCTGCCTTCACGGTAAAGGGCGCAGGTTCAAGGCCTGCCTGCAAGATATTGACCGGGATCAAGGACATGTCGTGGACAAGCGGGGCAAACGGCAGGCTCGGTAATCTGACAGGAATGGCGAGAGGCAGGCCGGCGATGGCGACAGACGAAACGAAACCGGAGGCCCGCACGCCGTATGATGCGCTGGGCGGCGCGCCCGCGTTTCGCACCATCGTCGACAGGTTCTACGACCTGATGGACAGCGACCCCGCCTATGCCCGCCTGCGCGACATGCATGGCACCGATCTTGCCCCGATGCGCGATGCGCTGGCCAGCTTTCTGGGCGGCTGGGCCGGCGGCCCGCGCGAATGGTTCGAAGCCAATCCCGGCCGCTGCATGTTTTCCATCCACGGCGGATTCCCGATCGATGCGGAAACCGGCGGCCAGTGGGCAGAGGCGATGGAGCGGGCGATTGCCGATGCCGACATCGATGATCGTGCCCTTGCCGGACAACTGTCCGAACGCCTGTCGATGATGGCGCGTGGCATGGCGCGGAACGCACAAGACGCCTAGCACCACAACTAGCCGGTAATCCGCAGCACCTTTTCCCGCGCGGTTGCCCCGCGCACCAGTTCGATGCGCGCGGGCGCGATGCCCAGCCCCTTTGCGACCAGGCGGATGACTGCCTTGTTCGCCTTCCCATCCTCCGGCACGGCGGTCACGCGAACGCGCAGCTTGCCGTCCTCTATCGCCAGCGCATCACCCTTCGCATTGGGCGTGGCGCGCAGGAACAGCAGCCCCTCCCCGTCGATCAGCGCACGCAGGGCATCGGCATCGGGCAGACTTGCGCGCGGCTTGGCCATCGCCTGTTTCAGTCGGCCAGTGCCGCCTTGTGATGTTGACCATTCTCGACATAGTGGGCCACGCCGCGCTGCATGTCGGCGCATTGCGCGTCGTTCAGGTGACGCATGAATTTCGCCGGACGGCCCGACCACAGTTCGCGTGCACCGATGGTCTTGCCGCCGGTCAGCATCGCGCCCGCCGCCAGCATCCCGTCGCTTTCGATCGTGGCCCCGCTCATCACGATGGCACCCAAGCCGACGAAGGCACGGTCGAACAGGGTGCAGCCGTGAACCATGGCAAGATGGCCGATCAGCACGTCCTCTCCGATAATCGTCGGCCAGCCTTCGGGCCGGTTGTCGGTCGGGCTGTCGCAATGGACGACGCTGCCATCCTGTATGTTGGTGCGCGCCCCGATGACGATGCGGTTCACGTCGCCGCGGATCACGCAGTTGTACCAGATGCTGACATCCGGTCCGATCTCCACATCGCCGATGATGCGGCAGCCCGGCGCGATGAAGGCGCTGTCGTGGATCTTCGGGCGCTTGCCGTGGATTGCGGCGATGGTGATGTCGTTCATGCCTGTCGTTCCCAGTCTTCTCGCGTGATCGTGTACACGATGATCCGTTCGCGCCCGAAACGTTCGTTCGGTTCCAGCACGAAATCGAGGTCGGCGCGGCGTTTCATGCCCAGCCGTTCCATCAGTCCCCAACTGGCCGTGTTTTCGATGACCGTCAGTGCCACGACATGCGGGGCTTCGTATGTGGCGAAAGCGGCGGCAAGGCTCGCCTCGGCGGCTTCGCGGGCATAGCCCTTGCCCCAGGCGTCTTCACGCAGGCGCCAGCCGATCTCGAAATCGCCTTGCGGACCATTCGGCAGGTCGGCCCGCTTCAAGCCGCAGAAGCCGAGGATTTCGCCGGCCAGGTGCCCGCCGTCGTCCTTGCGCTCCACGGCCCAGAAGGTGTGGCCGTACCCCTCGCTCCAACCGCGCAGCTTGTCGGCCATCTTGCCGCAGGTTTCGTCATCCATCACGCCGCCCAGCCATTGCATAACGGCAGGCGTGTTGGTGTGTGCGATGAACGGCGCGAAATCCTCGTCGCGCCAATCGTGCAAAATCAACCGCTCCGTTTGGAAAGCAATCTCAGCCATTCAGCAATCGCGCGGCCAGCGGCGCGTGATAGGTCAGCACCCCGCTCGTGCCCGCACGCTTGAACGACATCAGCGTTTCCATGACCAGCGCCTCACGCTCTCCCGCACCGGCAGCGGCGGCGGCTTCGATCATCGCGTATTCGCCGCTGACCTGATAGGCGAAGACCGGTACGGCAAATTCCTCGTGCACGCGGCGCACGATGTCGAGATAGGGCAGACCCGGCTTCACCATGACGCTGTCCGCACCCTCGATCAGATCCAGCTCCACTTCGCGCAGTGCCTCGGCGCCGTTCGCCGGGTCCATCTGGTAGGTTTTCTTGTCGCCCTTCAGCAGCCCGCGCGAACCCACGGCATCGCGAAACGGGCCGTAAAACGCACTGGCATACTTGGCGGCATAGGCCATGATCTGGACGTTGTGGTGGCCCTCGTCCTCCAGCGCTTCGCGCACCGCGCCGATGCGGCCGTCCATCATGTCCGAAGGCGCGACAATGTCCGCGCCCGCCGCGGCCTGCACCAGCGCCTGCGACACAAGCGCTTCGACGGTCGCGTCGTTCGCGACATAGCCGTTATCGTCGATCAGCCCGTCCTGCCCGTGGCTGGTATAGGGATCGAGCGCGACATCGGTCAGCACCCCCAGATCGTCGCCCACCGCGTCCTTGATCGCGCGGATGGCATTGCACATCAGGTTCTGCGGATTGTGCGCCTCGCTTCCGGTATCGTCGCGCAAGTTCGGCGGTGTGTTCGGGAACAGCGCGACGCAAGGAATGCCCAGCGCCACGGCCTCTTTCGCGCGCGCCGCGATCCCGTCCAGCGACCAGCGCGACACTCCGGGCAAAGAGGAGATCGGTTCTTCCACCCCTTGCCCCGATGTGACGAACAGCGGCCAGATCAGGTCGGCAGGGGTCAGCACCGTTTCGCGGTGCATCGCGCGGCTCCACGAAGTGGCACGGGTACGGCGAAGGCGGAGGTGCGGATACTGGCTCATGATGCGCAGCCTAGTGCCCGTTTTGCCGCGCCTAGGGAAGAGGGCTGTGCCCGCCGTTCGCGTCAGGCGGGCGCATTCGACAGGCGGTCGATCTCGCGCTGCGGTTCTTCCGGCTCTGCGGCGGTCTGCGTCATCGGTTCCAGCGCTGCACCCGGCTTCACCTTCTTCAATTCGAGAAGTTGCGCGCGGAACTGGCGCAGCTCGTCCGCCGACAATTGCGCGCGAACCACGAATTGCACCGACAACGGATCGATCGTCTTGCCGCCGCGATAAAGCTCGTAGTGCAGGTGCGGGCCGGTCGACAGGCCGGTCGATCCGGCATAGCCGATGACCTGCCCGCGCTTCACCCGCTGCCCGCTGGACACGGCAAAGCGCGACAAGTGGGCATAGCCCGATTGCAGGCCGCCGCCGTGGTTGATCCTGACGAAGTTGCCGAACCCGCCCTTGCGGGAGGCATAGTTCACCGTGCCGTCCGTCACCGCATAGATCGGCTGGCCGGTTCGCGCGCGGAAATCGACGCCCGCATGCATCCGCTTGTACCCCAGGATCGGGTGACGCCGCATGCCATAGCGCGATGTAATCGAACCGTTCGTCGGCGCGACGAGGCCCGAACGCATCTCGCCCGCGCCGTTCGCGTCATAGAACTTCTTGTCCTTGCCCCAGCGCAGCATCTGCGCCCGCGGCGTGCCGCGCCGCGACAGCCCGGCATAGAGCACGTCGCCCACCTCTACCTCGCCGGTCTCGGCCCGCTTGTAGGCGATTATGACGTCGAAATCGTCGCCGGCCCCCACATCGCGGTCAAGGTCGATCGCTTCGTCCAGCGCCTTCAGGTATTGCTGCACGGATCGTGCGGGCACGCCAGCCGCGCGGGCGGAGCGGTAGAGGCCCGATCCCACCTTGCCGGTAATGCGCAGCGGCGTATCGTCCACGCGGATGACCCGCTTTTCCAGCGCGAGCGGCCCGCCAGCCCGGTCCACCGTCAATTGCAGGTCGAACCGCGCGCGGAAGGTCAGGTTTTCCAGCGGTCGCGGCTGGCTCGGGCTTTCGCGGCGGCCAAGGCGCATCTGGAATCCGGTGCCCGGCTCGATATCGCCAACGGGATAAGCCTCGTTGATCAGCGCCTGAGTCTGCTCCGCATCGCCAGAACCCACGCCGGCGCGGCGCAGCATGTTTTCCAGCGATCCATCGCGGCCCATCGTCGCGGTCAGTTCGATGACGGGGCGTTCCGGCGCACTTGCCAGCGGGACGACCAGCCGCGAAGGCCCCATGCGCTTGCCGGTGTCGGCACCCAGCGCCAGCGGGGTGATCATCTGCGCGCGGTATTCCTCGCGTTCGTCATCCGTCAGCCGAATGTCGGGCGCGGCCTGCACCGCGTTGAAATCGGGCCAGAGCGCAAGCGCAATGGCGATCAGCACCAGCATGAAGGCAAGGCTGCGATACCAGCGCGGCGAACCGATGCCGTCGGCAAGATCGGAAACCCAGGGCTCGTCCTCGCCCTTCTTCAGCCCGAACTGGCGCAGCACGGTCGCGAAATCGCGGCGCTCGACCTCTGCGGTCTGCGCAACGTCCCCGTCTTTCGCCCCGACCTTGTCGAGTGTGGTCATGCGCGGTGCGTCCACCGCAGGCTCCTTCACACTGGTATCCGTTGCCGCCCGCCGATCCGTTGCACGCAGCATGGCGGGTTCGATGGCCCAAATCATGCTTTCCGCAAAGTTGCCAAAGTGCTGCTTCCACAGACCGCCGCGACGAGATGCCGCAAGGATGCGACGAACCGCACCGTCAAATGCCCGTTCGTCCGTTGATGACGCCGTGCGCGCATCTTGCGGCAGGGCATGGCCGCTGCCAGATTGGAAGGCATCATGCCCCGCGCTGCATCACACGGCAGTATCGTGAAGGCCGTGCTAGGCCCCACCAATACCGGCAAGACCCACCTCGCGGTCGAGCGGCTGTGCGCGCATTCCAGCGGCCAGATCGGCTTTCCCCTGCGTCTGCTGGCGCGAGAGATCTATGACCGCGTCGTCGCCATAAAGGGGGCCGATAACGTGGCTCTCATCACCGGCGAGGAACGGATCGATCCGCCCAACGCGCGCTGGAAACTGTGCACGGTAGAAGCGATGGACCGCGATGCCGACCTCGCCTTCGTCGCGGTGGACGAGGCGCAGCTGGGCGCAACGCCCGAACGCGGCCACGTCTTTACGGACAGGCTGCTGAACGCACGCGGGCGGGAGGAGACGATGATCCTCGGCTCCTCCGCCCTCGCGCCGATGGTCGATGCGTTGGTGCCGGAAGCGGAAATCGTCACCCGCCCGCGCTTTTCCACGCTGAGCCATGCCGGATCGCTGAAACTGTCGCGCCTGCCGCCGCGCAGCGCGGTCGTCGCGTTCAGTGCAGAGGAAGTCTACGCCGTGGCCGAAATGCTGCGTCGCTTTCGCGGCGGCGCAGCTGTCGTCATGGGCGCATTGTCGCCGCAGACGCGCAACCGCCAGGTCGAACTGTTCCAGTCGGGAGAGGTCGACTATCTCGTGGCCACAGATGCCATCGGCATGGGCCTCAATCTCGATGTCGCGCATGTCGCCTTTGCCGGCCTTGCCAAGTTCGACGGCCAGCGCCGCCGCCGCCTGACGATCGCCGAAATGGCCCAGATCGCGGGCCGCGCCGGCCGGCACCAGAAGGACGGCACCTTCGGCACCCTTGCCGGAGAGCGAGGGGCCGAGTTTTCCGAGGACGAGATCCACGCGATCGAGGAACATATCTTTCCGCCGATCGAAAAACTGATGTGGCGCGATGCGGAGCCGCGGCTGACATCCATCGACACGCTGATCGACGATCTGTCCGCCCCGCCCGCCGATCCCGCGCTGGCCCCTGCGCCCGAAGCCATCGATCTTGCCGTCGCCCGCATCCTGTCAGAACGGCCTGACGTGCGGGAACGGGCAAAAGGCAAGGCGATGGTCGGCCGGTTCTGGGATGCCTGTTCGCTGCCGGATTTCCGCTCGCTTGGCGCGGAAAACCACGCGCGTTTCGTGGCGCGGTTGTGGCAGGATCTTTCGACCGGCACCGGCAGGCTGGGGCATGACTATGTCGCGGGCATGATCGCCCATCTGGATGACGCGCGCGGCGATATCGACACACTGCAGGGCCGCATCGCCGCGATCCGCAGCTGGGCCTATATCGCGCAGCGCCCCGATTGGGTACTGGACCGGGAGGACATGGCCGAACGCGCCCGCGCGGTGGAGGCGAAATTATCCGATGCGCTGCACGAGCGGCTGACCGAGCGGTTCGTCAACCGGCGCACCGCAGTGCTGATGAAGAAGATGGGAGACGCCGGATTGCTACCGGTAACGATGGGTGAAAACGGGGCCGTTCTGGTCGACGGGGAAGAGATCGGAAAGCTGGAAGGCTTCCGCTTCGATGTCGATCCGCAGGCGCGGCTGGAAACGCGAAGGCTGCTGCTTGCCGCGGCGGAGAAACACTTGCCGGTGCTGCTGAACGCGCGCGCCGATGCACTGCTGGCCGATGCGAACGGACCAAGGGAAGAGCCGGGGGACGAAGCGCTGACATGGGCTGACGACACGATCGTCTGGCAAGGCCACATCGTCGCCCGGCTACAGGCAGGCCGCAAGGTGCTCGACCCGCAGATCCGGCTGGAACCCGGCCTTGCCGCGCTGCCCGCGCCATTGCGCGAAAAACTGGGCAAGGCGCTGCAGGAATGGCTGACCCGCACGATCGCCGCGCGCCTGAAACCGATGGTGCGGATCGACGAGGCGGCACAGGACAGCGAGGGCGGGCCCGACCTTCGCGCCCTGCTGATCGCCCTGCACGATGCGGGCGGCGCGCTGCCACGGCGCGATTCGCGTGTCGAGGAACTCGATCCGGCCCAGCGGCAGCGCCTGCGCAAGCTGGGCGTACAAGTCGGCGCGATCGATATCTTCATGCCCGCAATGGCACGCGCAGCAACTCTGGCGGACTGGGCAGCACTTGCATGGCTTGGTGACAGGGGCGCAAAGCCGCTGGCAAGCGAGCTTTCCGCCACCCTTCCGGCCAAGGGGCGTCCTCCCGCTTTCTACCGCCGTGTCGGGCAGCAATTCGTGCGCATCGATCTGGCCGAGCGCCTGCTCCACGCCGCGCACCAGCGGCGCGCTCGCTGGGCCGGGGGTGCACCGCGCCGGCGCCAACGCGGCGACACGCCGCCGCCCCGCTTCGCGCTCGATCCGACGTTGGCGCTATCCATGGGCCTGTCGACGCAGACGTTCGCCGAGTTGCTGCGCCAGGCCGGTTTCACGGCGACTGCCCCGCGCCCCCTGACCGAGGGGCAGTTCGGCCCGCCCGAACCCCCGCTGTGGCAATGGCGTCCACGGCGCAGCGGCCCACCCGCGGAACGGCGCAAGCCCGAAAACCGGAACCCCGCACGCGGCAAACCCGCACCCACCGTGGCAGAGGGCAATCCCTTCGCCGGTCTTGCCGAGCTGATCCGGTGAAGCCGGGCAGCGGCCCGCAAGCCGGTCCGCGCCCGATGCAGCGCATCGACCGCGTCTTGTGGATGCTGCGCCTGACGCCCACACGCGGCGCGGCACAGGCGCTGGTCGGTGAAGGACATGTGCGCGTGAACGGGCGGCGCGTGGTGCGCTGCGCGCAGCCGGTGGGCGCTGGCGATGTCGTGACGATGCCGCACGGACACGGCGTGCGCGTGGTGCGAATGCTGGCCCTGCCCGTCCGTCGCGGCCCTGCGGAAGAGGCGCGACGGCTCTACGAGGAAATTGAGAGTGTTTCGCATTAAGCCCGCATGGCTTGACGAAGCAATTCAGCGTGCATAGTCGCCAAAGCACGGCCCGGCGCGCATGGTCTTTTTGCGCCGGCACGAGAAGGAAAGTTCACGCGCCATGACCTACGTCGTCACCGATGCCTGCATCAAATGCAAATACATGGACTGCGTTGAGGTTTGCCCCGTCGACTGCTTCTACGAAGGCGATAACATGCTGGTGATCAATCCCAGCGAGTGCATCGACTGCGGCGTCTGCGAACCGGAATGCCCGGCCGAAGCCATTCTGCCCGACACCGAAAGCGGCCTTGAACAGTGGCTGGAACTGAACACCAAGTATTCGGCGGAATGGCCGAACATCACGGTGAAGCGCGAATCTCCCGCCGATGCCGACGAGCACAAGGGCGAAGAGGGCAAGTTCGACAAGTACTTCTCGGCAGAGCCGGGCGAAGGCGACTAAGCCCTTATCATCGCTGATGATTTTGCTGCATCGCGGCATGGCGCGACGCGCCGTGCCTTGATTGCGCCTGCCTATTGCGAACGGCAGCAGGAAGGATTCGCATTTTCCGTCAAATTGTGGTAAAACTTCTGTCGAACCGGTGGGTGATGTGCCCTCGGTGCGTCAGGAAAGGCGTTTTTCCCGTCAGGCATAATTCGGATCCGGCCGGGCTTTTCGGCAGGTGAAAATGACTGCCGCGCAGATCGACCGGTCCCTCCCGGTTGCGATGCAACATGCGGGGAAGTTCGGCCATAGAAAGGACAATGCATGACTGCCAAGGCTCCTGCCTTCGACGTCGGAGACTATGTCGTTTACCCCAAGCACGGCGTTGGCCGCGTGATCGAGCTGCAAAGCCAGGAAATCGCCGGCATGCAGCTTGAACTCTACGTTCTCCGTTTCGAGAAAGAACGGATGACCCTTCGCGTGCCCATGAACAAGATCGAATCGATCGGCATGCGCAAGCTGTCTTCGGACAAGACGCTGCGCGAGGCGATGGACGTTTTGAAGTCCAAGCCGAAGGTGAAGCGCACCATGTGGTCGCGCCGCGCGCAGGAATACGAAGCGAAGATCAATTCGGGCGACCTCGTGTCGATCGCCGAAGTGACCCGCGACCTGTTCCGCGCCGACGACCAGCCGGAACAGTCCTATTCCGAACGCCAGATCTTCGAGGCAGCTTCCAGCCGCCTCGCCCGTGAACTGGCCGCGATGGAAAAGACGGACGAACCGTCGGCACTCGCCAAGATCCTCGAGATCCTGAACGAGTATGCCCCCAAGTACTACGAGCAGACTGCCTGAGCCCCCAAATCAGGCATGACTCGCACGAGAGAGGCCGTCGGGAAACCGGCGGCCTCTTTTGTTCAGGCCCCCTCTCCCGCACTACATGCCGCTCATCGACCGCTCTTGACGGTTGATCGATAGGGCACGGTTCTTGCCCGGCACAGCGCATTACTGTATTACGTCGTTAATACAGTTGGAGAGCAAGCCATGTCGTTCCACATCAAGCTGCCCGGCCTTGCCAAGGCTATCGGGATCGCAGCCGGAGCCATGCTGGCCGGTACTGTCGCGGCCTGCGATGCCGAGAACATCTCGTTCGGCGACAAGAAAGGCGTGCCGCTTTCCGAACTCGACATGTCAGGTGATGCGCCCACCGCGATTGCCCTGATGGGCCCCGACACGGTGAAACTGAGCGAGGGCGACAAGCTGGCAATAGAGATCGAAGGGTCCGACGAGATGATCGCCGCCATGCGTTTCGCGCTCGATGGCGATACGCTCGGCATCCTGCGCAGCAGGAGCGCACCCGATGGCGAGCGGGCGATCGTGCTGGTCACGATGCCTGCCCCCGAATCCATCGTGATCGCAGGATCAGGCACTGTCGAGAGCGCATCGCTTGCCAAGAAGGCGGACATCACCGTCACCGGCAGCGGTTCCGCCGTCAGCAAGGCGATCGACACAGAAGAGCTGGAAGTGAACATCATCGGCTCCGGCTCCTTTACCGGCGCGGGCCGGACGGGTGATCTGGAGCTGTCTATCGCCGGCAGCGGTTCCGCGCCGATGAAGGACCTGACGGCGGACAAGGCGGAAGTGAACATCGCCGGATCGGGCGAAGGCGCATTCCGTTCCGACGGCAGGGTCGAGGCCAATATCATGGGTTCGGGCACCGTGCGCGTCTTCGGCCGTGCCAAATGCGAAGTGCAAGCCATGGGTTCAGGCAAACTGGTCTGCGAGGAGGGCTGACGGGCGGTTCGTGCGCACCGGTTAACCCGCCTGCCATATGCGGGGTGCTATCCGGTTCACGGGATCGAACGTGGACGAGGATACTGATGCGACGCACTTTGCCATTACCGGCCGCCTGCCTTGCTATTGCCGCCAGCTTGACCCTTGGCGGTTGCATCGCAAAGACGGCATTGGATGTCGCGACGGCCCCCGTCCGCATGACAGGCAAGGCCGTGGATCTGGCCACGACCAGCCAGTCGGAAGCGGACGAGAAACGCGGGCGGGAAATCCGCAAGCGCGAGGAACGGCTTGGCAAGCTCGACCGCCGCTACCGCGATGAAATCGATCGTTGCGACAATGGCGATGCGGCATCCTGCGCCGCCGCGCGGGCAACCTACGCCGAAATCCAGGCGATCCTGCCCACAGTTCCGGTCGAATCGTAGCGGTGTTCAGGCTGCGGCGCGACGTAGCCTGTCGGCAATCGCTTCCCCGATCCCGTCCCTGGGCAGGGGAACGACCGCGATCCGTTCCTGCGGTGCCGCCGCCGCGGCATGGAGCGCGGAATAAAGCCGCGACGCAGCCGCGTTCAGATCACCCTCCGGCGACAGGTTGAAGTGCCCGTCATCGCTTCCGAACCCGATACGGAACTCCCCTTCCCGTTCATCCGCCGCGTCCAACCGAACCGGCTTTCCCGGCGCGTAGTGGCTGGCCAGTTGTCCCGGTGCCTCGATCCCGTCCGTGTCCCCGCAAAGCGGCGGGCCAAGCACGGCGGCAACCTGCTCCTCCGTCACCGGCCCCGGGCGCAGCACCTGCCAGCCTGACGGGCGAAGCGCCACGATGGTCGATTCAAGGCCCCGTTGGGTATGCCCGCCATCCAGAACCAGTTCGATCCGGCCTGCAAGCGATGCTGCCACATGCGCGGCGCTGGTCGGGCTGACCGCACCGCTGCGATTGGCCGATGGGGCCGCCAGCGGAAATCCGCAGCGGCGCAGCACCTCCCGCATCACCGGATGGGCCGGCATCCGCACCGCCACGGTCGGCAACCCCGCCGTCACGGCAGAGGCCAGCCCCGAATCCGCGCGCAGCGGCAGCACCAGCGTCAATGCACCCGGCCAGAACGCATTGGCCAGTGCGCGCACGCGTTCGTCCGGCACGGCAATGCGTTCCAGCGCGGCATAGTCCGGTACATGCACGATTAGCGGGTTGAAATCGGGCCGCCCCTTGGCGCGATAGATCGCCGCAACGGCCCCGGCATCGTCGGCACGGGCGGCAAGGCCGTAGACGGTCTCCGTCGGCAGGGCCACCGGCACGCCTTCGCGCAACAGGGTGACCGCACCGGCAAGCCCGCTCTCGTCAGCTTGCGCGATACGCGGCATCGGGCCTTCGTTGCGGGCGGTGGCTTCGTTCATGCGCTGTCGCTATAGCCGGCGGGCAATTCGGGCAAGAAGGACCGGCAAAAACGTGATCGACACCAGCAACGATACCCTTGCCCGCATCGCCGACGCGCTGGACCGGATTGCCCCGCCCCGTTCGGCCCCCACCGATCTTCACGCCGCGCCCGCCTATGGCTGGGACGGCAGATCGCTTGCCGCCATTCCCGAAATCGTGGCCCCGCCCCTTTCCCTGCTGCGCGGGATCGACCGGCAACGCGACACCGTGGCCGACAATGTCGCCCGCCACGCCGCGGGCGCGGACGCGCATGACATGTTGCTGTGGGGATCACGCGGCATGGGCAAGTCGGCGCTCGTCCGCGCCTCTGTCGTGGCCGCTGCGGGTGATTCCGGCCGCATTGCACTGGTTCAGGCGGCAGGGGATGCCCTTGCTACCCTTCCGGCGCTGATGGCGCTGCTGCGGGGTTGCGAGCGGCGCTTCCTGCTGTTCATCGATGATATGGGTTTTGGCGCAGGGCAGGAAAGCGAAGCGCGCGTCCTGCGATCTCTGCTCGAAGGGGGCGTATCCCCTCGCCCCGCCAATGTGCGGATTGCCGTCACCTCCAACCGGCGCGCCATCCTTGCCCGGCATATGTCGGAACAGGATGACCCGATCAATCCGCGCGATTCGGTTGACGATTCGCTGGCGCTGGCAGACCGCTTCGGCCTGTCGGTGGGCTTCCACGCCTGCAGCCAGGACGATTACCTCGCCATCATCGCCGCCTATGCCGGGCAATACGGGCTGGAGTGGGAGGAAGCCGACGCGCTCGAGTGGTCGAAGCGTCGCGGCGCGCGATCGGGCCGCGTCGCCCGCCACTACATCACGGAACTGGCGGGCCGGGCCGGTCGCTCTCTCGACTAGCCGCAGCGATCAGGGTGCAGTCACCCGCCAAATGATGCCGCCGGTATCGTCACTGACCAGCAGGGCGCCGGTCTGGTCCCACGCCAGCATCGTCGGGCGGCCATGCGCATCGTCGTTCCCGTCCAGGAAACCGGTCAGCACCGGCACCGGCAACTGTTCCAGCGGATTGCCGCGATCGTCGAAGCCGACGAAGACGACATCGTAACCGGAAACCGGCTTGCGGTTCCACGAACCGTGCCGCGCCACGAATGCACCACTGGCGAATTTCTCGCCCAACTTGCCGCCATCGGCGAATACCAGCCCCAGCGGCGCGACATGCGCGCCCAGCGAATATTCGGGATACCGCACGTATTCCTGCAGGTACTGCGGCATCGGCGCTTCCACGCGCCCGTCATATTCAAAGCGCCAGTAGATCCACGGCCAGCCGTAGTGCACGCCGATCGGCACGTTGGTCAGGTAATCGGGCGGCCCGTCCGAACCCATCATGTCCCGCTCGTTCACCGTGGTCCACAGCTCGCCACTGTCGGGGTTGAAGGCAAGGCCGGTGGGGTTGCGGATGCCCGATCCGTACAGGCGGTGCGTGCCGCTCGCGATGTCGAATTCATGGATCGCGGCGCGGCCCGCTTCCTTGTCCATGCCGCTTTCGCCGATGTTCGATGCCGAACCGACGCTGATATAGAGATGCTCTTCATCGGGGCTGAGCACGATATTGCGCGCCCAGTGACCGCCGCCGCCTGGCAAGTCCATCAGCTTCGTCGCTTCCGCCTCGATCTTCACCTGCCCCGGCTCGAACGGGAAAGAGACCAGCGCATCGGTATTGGCGACGTAGAGTTTGCCATCATGCGCCACCATGCCGAACGGCGAATTCAGCCCCGAAAGCAGGACACTGCGGGTTTCGGCAACGCCGTCGCCATCCCCGTCACGCAAAAGGATGATGCGATTGGCAGACGGGACGCCCGCACCCACCTTGTCCATCATCCATTCCATGATCTTTCCGGTCAGGCCGTTTGCTTCGCGCGGGGGGGAATTGGTTTCCGCCACCAGCACATCGCCGTTTTCCAGCGTGAGCATTGCCCGCGGATGATCCAGCCCCGTCGCAAAGCGGGCGACCTGCAACCCGTCTGCCGCAACCGGCGTCGCCCCATCCGGCCAGCCGCTGGCGCCCAGCAGCTTGACCGTGGGCACCTTTTCATAGTTCGGCTCGGCAATCACGGGATCGGTGCCGGATACCGCATCCAGCGTCATTTCCGCCGGATTGCCGTGAATGAAATAGATGGCGATCCCAGCAAGGATGAGGACGACCATCCCGACGGCGATAAGCGTGTTGCGCAATTTCGAAGACATGCCCGCTAGATAGGCGGCACGCGCAATGCGGGCAATGGCGCATCTGGCGATGGGCCGCTAAGGCGGCGAAATGTACGATTTCACGCCCGCAGACCCAAACGACAAGCCGGCCCTCTATCGCGATCTGGCCGATGCCGTGGCCGCTATCACGCTGGGGGAACCTGATGCAGTGGCCAACATGGCGAACTGCGCAGCGCTGATGGGCGAATTCCTGCCGGATCTGAACTGGGCCGGTTTCTACCGCGTGATCGATGGCGAGCTGGTGCTTGGCCCGTTCGTGGGCCGCCCCGCCTGCATCCGCATCCCCTTCGGCAAGGGCGTATGCGGCACGGCTGCGGCAGAGGCACGCACCATGCTGGTCGACGACGTGCACACTTTCCCCGGCCATATCGCCTGCGACGCGGCCAGCCGTTCGGAACTGGTCGTGCCGGTGCTGAAGGACGGCGCGGTCATCGCGGTCATCGATCTGGACAGCCCCAGCCCCGCCCGTTTCGACGAAATTGACCGCGAGGGCGTGGAAACGATTGCGCGGATACTGGCGGAACTGTTCTAGATCTCGCCGCCGGAAAGGCGCTGGCAAACAAGGTCTAGCTGGTCCAGCGTCTTGTAACCCACGATCACCTGGCCCGATGTCGGATCGGCATCCACCTTGATCTGCACCGGCAGGCCCAGAAAATCCTCAAGGTGCTTTTGCACGGCGATGATGTCGGCATTGTCGCCGTCGCGCGGTGGACGCGCGGCGCGGCGCTTGGGCGCATCCTTGGCAGCGGCCTTGCGCACCCGCTTTTCCACGTCACGAACGGACAGCTTCCCGCCAGCGGCCTGTTTTGCGATCTCTTCCGCATCGTCGCAATTGATCAGCGCGCGGGCATGGCCCATCGACAGGTCGCCCTTCTCCACCAATGTCAGCACCGGTTCGGGCAAGCTGAGCAGGCGCATCAGGTTGGCGACGTGGCTGCGCGATTTCTCGACCAGTTCGGCAATATCGGCCTGCGACATGCCGTCGCGCGATGCAAGACGGTTGTAGGCCCGTGCTTCCTCCACGGGATTAAGATCCTCGCGCTGGATATTCTCGATCAGGGCCAGTGCGGTAACGTCGCGGTCGTTCAGATCACGAACAATTGCTGGGATTTCATGGACTTGTGCCTTCTGCGCAGCCCTCCACCGGCGCTCGCCGGCCACCAACTGGTACTTGCCGCCCTCACCCGGACGCACGATGACCGGCTGGATCACGCCGCGCGCCGCGATTGACTTTGCCAGATCCTCCAGCGCACCTTCCTCGAAATGGATGCGCGGGTTTTCCGGGTGCGGCTCGATACTGGAAACGGAAAGCAGGGCCAGCCCTTCCCCGTTCGCCGCAAGGGCGGGAACAGAGGCACCCGTTGGCGCGACCGGTTCTTCGCGCCGTGCATCGCCCAGCAAGGCGCCAAGGCCGCGGCCAAGCGCCGCACGACCCTTGGGCGAAGCCTTGGCGTCAGTCTTTCGGGCGGTGGCGTTCTGGGTCATGCGGCTTTCCTCGTTTCAGGCAGGCGTCCGATCAATTCACGTGCCAGATCCATATAGGCGCGCGAGCCGGTGCAATTATGGTCGTACACGATGGCGGGCATCCCGTGGCTGGGCGCTTCGGACAAGCGGACGTTGCGGGGCACGACCGATTCGAAGACCAACTGGCCAAGGACGTTGCGCACGTCATCCGAAACCTGGTCGGTCAGACGGTTGCGCCGATCGAACATGGTGAGCGCAATCCCCACGATCTCCAGCCGCGGATTGAACCGCTCTTTCACCTGCTCGACCGTGCTGAGAAGCTGGCTCAGTCCTTCCAGCGCGTAGAACTCGCACTGCAAGGGGACGAGCAGGCGATCAGCGGCAGCCAGCGCGTTCAACGTCAACAGGCCGAGTGAAGGCGGGCAATCGATAAAGCAGATGTCGTGGTGTGAATCGGCCAAACCTGCGCGAAGCCGGCCGGTACGGTCGTGCATTTCGACCAGTTCGATTTCTGCACCAGAAAGGTCGACCGTTGCCGGCACGATATCCAGGTCGGGGATCTGGGTCGGGATCACACACTCGTCCAGCGGGATCGCATCGACGAGCAGCTCATAGCTCGACTTGCCACGCTGATCACGCTCGATACCAAGGCCGGTGGAGGCATTGCCCTGCGGGTCGAGATCGACGAGCAGCGTCCTCCATCCGATTGCAGCCATTGCCGTTGCAAGATTGACCGCGCTGGTCGTCTTGCCCACTCCGCCCTTCTGGTTGGCGACTGCGATCGTGATCATGTGCCCTGGAACCTCGCTCTATGTGCGCCCTAGAAGGTTTCCGATAATGATGCCCGATTGCGGATCCGTTACCGACTGTTCCACGTGGAAAAAATGTCGCCATCCCTTCAGCTCTTGCAATTCCTGCGTGGCAGAGCGCCCTTTCGGCAAGACCCATGCGGTGGCTTTTGTGGAAAAGGCGGCGGATAGGTTGAGGAGACGTGGCAATGGCGCGAATGCGCGGGCGCTAATTACATCAAAATTGCGATCCGTCAGCGCCGAAACGTTCTGGGTCAGGATCTCAACATTCCCGAGTCGCATCACATCGCGGGCACGTTCCAGCCACTCCGTGCGCAGCGGTCTTTGCTCCACCAGCGTGAAGCTGACATTCGGCGCGAGGGCTGCACAGACCAGACCGGGAAAACCCGCCCCCGTCCCCATATCCAGCCATGTGGTCGATGTTTCACGTGGAACATGGGTCAGCAACTGGGCACTGTCGACGATGTGGCGGGTCCATGCGAATGGTACGGTACCCTTCGCAATCAGGTTTTGTCGTTCATTCTCGACTGTCAGCGCTTCGAGTAAGAGGCGCAGATTACCTATCTGGGCGTCCGTGACAGACAGGTTGTTATCGAGCCAAGCCAGCGCCCACTGCTCGTCATTGCGATCGAACGGATGGCTCATGCGGCATCCGTTTGGGCGAGACGGCGGGCATGGACAAGAACCGCTGAAAGCGCAGCCGGCGTTATTCCCGGCACACGGCCCGCAGCAGCGAGGCTGTCCGGTCGGGCAGTCGATAGTCGTTCAACCATTTCACGTGAAAGCCCCGGAATGGCCGCATAGGGAAAATCCGGGCGCAAAGCCAAACTCTCGCTCGCCCGCAGATCGCGAAGCTCCGCGTCCTGCCGTGCGAGATAGGGTGCGTATCGGGCATCCTCGATCATCTCTTCGAAAAGATCAGGGTCTTCTTCAGCCAGTGGCGCGGGCACGAGTTCACCGCAAATCGCGGCAACGCTGTCGAAGCGGAGCCAGTCGGACAATTGCGCGGCGGGTAAATCCCGACGCACATCGGCGCCGTTTTCGAGAAGTTGGGCAGGCGTCCACATCGCCTCGAGTTCAGTAGCCAGAGCGGCACGACGCCCTTCCTTCTTCTCGAACCAGTGGAGACGCTCCGGTGTCACACAACCCGTCGCGATTGCCAGCGGGGTCAGACGGCTCGTCGCGTTGCTGGCACGCAACCGCAGCCGATACTCGGCCCGCGCGGTCAGCATGCGATAGGGCTCGCTGACACCGTGCAGCGTCAGATCATCGATCATGACTGCCATGTAACTGTTCGCCCGATCGATGGCCGGTGCCGCCTTGCCGGTCACTGCACAAGCGGCGTTAAGCCCTGCGATCAACCCTTGCGCCGCTGCTTCCTCATAGCCGGTCGTGCCGTTGATCTGTCCTGCGCAGTAGAGACCGGGGATCGCCTGAAGCTCCAACGACCGGTGCAATCCACGTGGATCGACATGGTCGTATTCAACCGCATATCCGGGCACGGCCATGGTGACGTCTTCCAGCCCCTCTATCGATCGCAGCAGGCCTAGCTGAATGTCCGTGGGCAAGGATGTGCTGATCCCGTTGGGATAGACGAGGTGATCGCCCAGCCCTTCCGGTTCGAGGAAGATCTGATGGGAATCGCGATCGGCGAAGCGATGGATCTTGTCTTCGATAGACGGGCAATATCGCGGCCCACGCGCATCGATGGCGCCCGTGAAAAGCGGTGACCGGTCCAGCCCGCTGCGGATAATATCGTGCGTGCGCGGGTTGGTCCGCGTGATGGCACAGAAGATCTGCGGATTGACCCGCTTTCGGTTCATCGCCGACATCGTCCAGCCGTCAGGATCGGACGGCTGTTCTTCCAGCCTGCACCAATCAATGGTGCGGCCATCAAGCCGTGGCGGCGTGCCGGTCTTCAACCGCTGCATCGGTAAAGCCGCCTCCCGCATCTGTGCAGCGAGGCGATGGGCACCGGCTTCACCGATGCGGCCACCCTCCAGTATTTCCTCACCCCGGAACAGACGTCCGCCAAGGAATGTGCCGGTACACAGCACCACCGCAGGCGCAAGAAGCGTTTCCCCGTCAGCAAGGACCACGCCCTGCACGCATCCGCCAGCCAGCTTCAGCGCGGCAACTTCACCTTCAATCTGATCAAGGCCATCCTGCGCAGCCAGCATCGCCTGAATCGCGGCAAGGAACAGTCGACGATCCGCTTGGACACGAGGGCCGTGAACCGCGCTACCCTTCGAACGGTTGAGCATCCTGTAATGAATTGCCGCTGCGTCAGCTGCACGAGCGATCAAACCATCGAACGCATCCACTTCACGAACTAGGTGCCCCTTCCCCAATCCACCGATTGCGGGATTGCAGGACATTGCGCCGGTGCGCGATTTGTCGAACGTGACGAGTGCCGTCCGCGCGCCAGTACGCGCAGCAGCAGCAGCAGCTTCGCAACCGGCATGACCGGCTCCGACCACGATGACATCGTATTCACGCATGATGGGCGCTGTAATGCCTCACCGGATTGAGGTCAAAATGTTCGCTCAAGACTGTAAGATGTTCCACGTGGAACATCACTTGCCGATACAGAACCGCCCGAACAACGCGTCGAGCATGTCCTCCGGTGCTGCACGGCCTGTCAGTCGATCAAATGCTGTCCGCGCGATTCGGAGGTGTTCGGCAACGATCAACGGATCGGAATGCGATCCAATATCACCGAGCGAGTCTCGAGCATCTCGCAACAATTCGGCCTGCCGCCTGGAGACCGCCACCTGACCTGCGCGCGGCATCGACTGCCTTGCATGATTCACCAGCGCTTGCCGTAGATCGCCAATCCCCTCGCCAGACGCAGACGACACACGATAGTGCGGCGCAGCTTTCGGGAAGCGTTCGGCCACATCGATCATCGTCTCTATATCCCACGCCCCCGCCGGCGCTCCACCATCGGGTCCAAGCCACAGAATCAGGTCTGCGCGCTCCAGCTCCGCCTTCGCCCGGTCGATTCCGATGCGTTCGATCACATCGTCGGTTTCATCGCGGATACCCGCAGTATCGGTGAAAACGAAGGGTACCCCCGAAATCGCAACGGGCCGCGAAAGGACATCACGCGTCGTTCCCGCGATCGGGGTCGCAATAGCTGCCTCATATTCAACCAAAGCATTGAAAAGACTGCTTTTCCCTGCATTCGGCGGTCCGGCAATGACAATGCGAAAACCGTCGCGCAAGGTTTCGGCACGGGGCACGGCCAGCCATGCGCCGATCGCTTCGGCAAGTGTTGCACATCGCGCCGTGAAATCTGCGGGCAATTCCGCAACGTCATCCTCGTCCGCGAAATCCAGCGTGGCTTCGACGAAAGCAGCCAGGGCCAGCAATTCTTCCAACCAACGGTTGACCGCGTGCGAAAGCGCACCCTCTGCCAGCGCCTGCGCGTTGCGGCGCTGCAGTTCGGTTTCCGCAGCAAGCAGATCGGCCAGCCCTTCCGCCTCAGCCAGATCCAGCCTTCCGTTGGCGAACGCCCGCCGCGTGAACTCGCCGGCCTCGGCCTTGCGCAGTCTCTCGATCGCGCCAAGCGTACGCTCGACTGCCATGACGACCGCCCTGCCCCCGTGCAGATGCAGCTCGGCACAATCCTCCCCCGTCGCGCTTTGCGGACCGGGCATGAACAGGACCAGAGCCCGATCCAGCACATCACCGGTGGCAGGATCGCGCAAGGTGCGAAGGCGGGCGATGCGCGGTTCCGGCGCAGAACCGGCAATCCGCTCCAGCGCGGAAACACAGGCCGGCCCGCTCAGCCGCACGACGGCGATGGCCGCGGGCGGACTGCCGCTGGACAATGCGAAGATGGTTTCGCCCTTCATCCCGCGCGCACTAGCCTGTCGCGCGGGGCGGCGAAAGCGGGTTCTACTTGTTGTTCGTGGAGCCGAAGGCGGCCTTGGTCCCGCTTTCCATGATCTGCTGGAACATGCGCAGGCCCATCTCTCCCATCGGTGCGAAACCCTTGATCAGGTCCTGCACCTGGTCGAGACTTCCTGCACCCTTCATCGCCTGCACCAGACTGTCGACGTAGACGTCGTTTGCACGGGAAACATCGGGCAGCCCCATGAAGCGCCGCGCCTCTTCCGGCGTGCACTCGATCTCTACATTGACTTTCATCGGCGCATGTTCCCTGATTGCAACGGCCCCTCATCCAGAGGAAACCGATGTGATACCGGTGCGAAGCTGTCACAGCCGCGCTGCAAAGTCCATCATACGCCTGATTCATAACGCGCAATGCAACCGGAGATAGAAATGAGCCTGAACGCCGAAATCAAGACACTGGATGGCAGCGACACGTTCGGAGCCTATGTCGCCCGGCCTTCCGGCACACCGCGTGCGGCCATCATCGTGATGCAAGAGATCTTCGGCGTGAACCCCGGTATCCGCCGGAAATGCGACAAGCTGGCCGAGGCCGGTTACCTCGCCGTTGCGCCTGATCTGTTCTGGTACATGGAACGCCGCGTAGAGCTGGACCCCGATGTCGAGGCCGATATGCAGCGCGCCTTCGATTTCTTCGGCAAGAACGATTGCGACCGTAATATCAAGGATATAGAGGCAACCATCCACTGGATCCGTGGCGAACAGGGCGTCGCGAAAGTCGGGTGCGTTGGCTATTGCCTGGGTGGGCGGCTTGCCTACATGGCAGCTGCACGCACCGATATCGATGCATCGGTCGGCTATTACGGCGTGATGATCGACCAGATGTTGAACGAATCCCACGCCATCGCGCACCCGCTTCTGCTGCACATACCGACTGAAGACCACGTCGTAACGCCCGACGCACAGGCAAAAATGCACGAAGGGCTCGATGATCATCCCAAGGTGACGTTGTACGATTACCAAGGGATCGGCCACGGCTTTGCCACCGAAACCGGCAATCGCCGGAACGAGGAAGGCGCCGTACTGGCAGACAGCCGGACCGCCGCCTTCTTTACCGAAAATCTGGGCTAACCCCCCCCCCCC